>JAGOAU010000042.1 GCA_017983755.1 Azonexus sp.
TTCTCGGCCATGGCCATGCCGACGGCGTTGGTGATGCCCTGGCCGAGCGGACCGGTGGTGGTCTCGACGCCGGGTGCGTAGCCATACTCCGGGTGGCCGGGAGTCTTGCTGTGCAACTGGCGGAAATTCTTCAGGTCATCGATTGATAGCTCGTAGCCGGTCAGGTGCAGCAGCGAATAGAGCAGCATCGAGCCGTGGCCGTTGGACAGCACGAAGCGGTCGCGGTCGGCCCACTTCGGGTTGGCCGGGTTGTGGCGCAGGTGGCGGTTCCACAGCACTTCGGCGATCTCGGCCATGCCCATGGGCGCGCCGGGATGGCCGGAATTGGCCTTTTGCACGCCATCCATGGCGAGGGCGCGGATGGCATTGGACAGCGGGGAACCGACGGGAGCGGTAACGGGCGGAACGGACATGTTGGTCATGGCGGCTCAAGGGAAGGACGGCCGGGAGATATCCCGTCCGGTGAGCCCGGTATTATCGGCGAAACCGGGCAGATCGCGCTAGCAGGCTAGCCAGGTGCTTGATTCAACGGTGATCAGGCGCGCTTGCTGTTTTCGATCAGGCGCAGGATCAGCGGCGTGAAGATCAACTGCATCGCCAGTTCCATCTTGCCGCCGGGCACCACGATGATGTTTGGCCGCGACATGAAGGAGTCGTGGATCATCGACAGCAGGTAGGGAAAGTCGATGCCCTTGGGATTGGCGAAGCGGATCACCACGAAGCTTTCGTCGGCGGTC
This sequence comes from Azonexus sp., assembly GCA_017983755.1. Taxonomy (GTDB): domain Bacteria; phylum Pseudomonadota; class Gammaproteobacteria; order Burkholderiales; family Rhodocyclaceae; genus Azonexus. The sequence goes on from JAGOAU010000042.1 coordinate 738, forward strand.
GGGATGTCGCGGGCGATGAAGGGATTCGAGGTATCGACCGTCGGCACGCGCTGGAAATTGATGTGGGTGCGCGAGAACTGCGGCGTGATGTAGTTGATGTAGTCCGGCATGCGGCGCAGGATGGTGTCGACCACGGCCTCGGTCGAATAGCCGCGCTGGTTCTTGTCGCGATGCAGTTTCTGTATCCACTCGAGGTTGACCGTCGGCACCACGCCCACCAGCAGGTCGGCATGCTGGGCGACGTTGACCTTGTCGCTCACCGCCGCGCCGTGCAAGCCCTCATAGAACATCAGGTCGGTGCCCTCGGGAATGTCGGCCCAGGGCGTGAATTCGCCGGACTGCTGGCCGTACGGGGCAGCCTCTTCGGCATTGTGCAGGTACTTCCTGACCTTGCCCCTGCCGGTCTCGCCATAGCCCTTGAACAGGTCGGCCAGTTCCTCAAGCAGGTTGGCTTCCGGGCCAAAGTGGCTGAAGTGGTTGTTGCCCTTCTGGCGCGCTTCTTCCATCGCCACCTTCATCGCCTTGCGATCGTAGCGGTGGAAGGAATCGCCCTCGACGATGGCGGCCTTGAGTTTCTCGCGGCGGAATACCAGGTCGAAGGATTTGGTGACGGTGGAGGTACCGGCGCCAGAGGACCCGGTGATGGCGACGATGGGATGCTTGACCGACATGGCGTGTACTCCTGATTTGAATTCCTGGCGGGTTTCCGTCTATTGGGTGCGGAACAGCGAACGGGTGCCGAACAGCGGCGAATTGAAACCCTCGGCATCCTTGCCGCTGACGTAATCCTGATGGTAGCGTGCGACGCGCTCGACTTCGTTGATCGAACCAAAGATCAAGGGCACGCGCTGGTGCAGGTCCTCGGGCGCGATGTCCATGACGCGCTGGCGCCCGGTGGTTGCCGCACCGCCGGCCTGCTCGATGATGAAGGCGATCGGATTCGCCTCGTACATCAGGCGCAGACGACCGGGCTTGGACGGATCCTTGTTGTCCCGGGGGTACATGAAGATGCCGCCACGGGTCAGGATGCGGAAGGTCTCGGCCACCAGCGAGGCGACCCAGCGCATGTTGAAATCCTTGCCGCGCGGCCCGGTCTTGCCGGCCAGGCATTCCTCGACGTAGCGCTTCACCGGCGGCTCCCAGAAACGCTCGTTGGAGGCATTGATGGCGAACTCGCGGGCGTCGGCATCGATGCGCATCCGCGGATGCGTCAGGATGAAGGCGCCGATGTCGCGATCCAGCGTGAAGCCGTCGACGCCATCGCCGGTGGTCAGCACCAGCATGGTCGACGGGCCGTAGAGGGCGAAACCGGCGCAGACCTGCTGCGTCCCCGGCTGCATGAAATCGTCGACCGTAGCGTCCTGGCCAGGATTCGGCGCGCGCAGGATGGAAAAAACAGTGCCCACCGTCAGATTCACGTCGATGTTCGAGCTGCCGTCGAGCGGATCGAAAACCAGCAGGTATTTCCCCCGCTTGCAGTGCGCGGGAAGCCGGTAGACCTCTTCCATTTCCTCGGAGGCCATGCCGGCCAGATGACCGGCCCACTGGTTTTCCTGAAGCATGATGTCGTTGCTCAGCACATCGAGCTTCTTTTGCACCTCGCCCTGGACATTGACCGAGCCGCCCTCATCGCCGGCGTTGCCCAGCGCGCCCACCAGAGCCCCTTTGTTGACCTGGTTGGAGATGATCTTGATCGCCGTCGCCAGCGAGTTGAGGAGGCCCGAAAACTCGCCCGAGGCGCCCGGATGCTTGTGCTCGGCCTCGATGGTGTAGCGCGTCAGTGTGATGCGTCCGTGTTGCATGGGTCTCGCTCCCCTGTTGTGCCGTCCCGCCCTTGGCAAGGCGCCGGCTTTCCCGACCATGTTCCCGAGCGGACAATGTAGCCGGATCGAACTATAAGCACCATTCACTTTTTCTTATTTCGTCAATAAGGAGCTTGCTGCGCCAGGCCAGGGCGCCACGGGATGCCGGGAATCCGCCGTCGCGGCGCTAGAATCCGGCGCAATCCCGCCGTGTAAGGCCACTGATGCGTCGCGCCCTGTCCATCTTGCCGCTGCTGCTTTTCGGCGCCGCCCATGGCGCCGCCGACCCGCTTTCTCCGGTTGGCGCCTGGCGCACTTTCGACGATGTGACCAAGAAGCCAAAATCCGTCGTCCGCATCATCGAGAAGGACAGCGGCCTGATCGCGACGGTCGAAAAGTTCCTCGTTCCCGCAGCCGACCCGGCAAAGAAATGCACGGAATGCAGCGACGAGCGCAAGGACAAGCCCATCCTCGGCATGACCATCATGAGCGGCTTGAAGAAGGACGGCGACACCTGGAGCGGCGGCCGCATCCTCGACCCCGAGAACGGCAAGACCTACCGCT
>JAGOAU010000043.1 GCA_017983755.1 Azonexus sp.
AGGGATGTCGGCGCCAGCAAGTCACCGGGCGTGCCACTCGGCATTGCTCCGGTGGGCAAGCCCTTGGACGGTGGTGGAGCAGGGGGCAGACTCGCCGCCGGTGGCATGCTGTTCGGCATGGTCGGGAGTGGTGTGGGCGGCTGGGGTGTCGCGGCGGCCTGCTGGGTCGAGGTCAGTCGCTGTTCCAGTTCGGCAAAGCGCTGCATGGTCTTCGCTTCGAAGGTCTGGCGATCCTTGTTGAGTCGTCCCTGTTCTTCGCGTTCGTTCTCGTACTGGGCAAGCTTGCGCCCGGCCGTGCCGACCCATTGGTCGACCGGATTGACCTGAGCGCCGGGCGACATGACGCCAATGTTGGTGACCGAACTGGCCGGCCCGGCGGCGGGTTGCGTGCTGCTCGTCGGCGGACTGCTCGCCGTGAATGCGAAAATCGACCAGAGCAGCCCGACGCCGCCGGCCATCAGGGCGCCGAGCATGGCGTACTGGCGCTGCCGCGGCGACAAACGCTGCAGCAATTGCTGCGGCAAACCGCGCAGCGTTTGCATCCACTGACGCGGCGTGGTCATGGCATCTCTCCGCGGCGGATTACATAGACGCTGGTGCTCTCGCCAGGGCGAAGGTTGTGGTGCTCGACGGCAATGCCGACGACGCTGCCCTGCGCGCGGTCGAATTCCTGTTCGGCCAGTACCATGGGGGCATCGCTGATGTTCTGCAGCAGGTATTTCTCGCCGACCAGGCCGCGCCCCTCGTACTGGCGGACCCGGGAAAAACGCGCCTCGTTCCACAACGGGAGCGTGCCGCGGGTCTCTTCGACCCGGATATCTGGCGGTACCCGATCCGAAGCCATCGCCACCAACAGCGCCTTCATGGCACGTACCTGGTTGGGCGACGGGGCGGCCGGGGCTGATGGCGCATGCTTCAAGGCCTTCGGTGTCCTGTCGCGGATGACGATGGTGTCGGCCGGGGTGTCCGAACGACGCAGCAGCAAGGTGTAGGTAGCGTTAGCCGTTGCGACGAAGAGGTTGATGGGCTTGGTGGAATCGTCCACCGGACGGACATAGATTTCGCCCTTGTCGCGGTCGCAGGTCAGCGCGATCTCACCGGCTGGATTGATCGGTGATGAACCGGTAGCGGCGGGTGTCATGCCCGGGCTGGCGGGAAGGGCTGCCGCCATGCCGCATTGGCTCGAATGGATGTTACCGAAGACGTCGGTGATCGATGCCCCTTCGATGCGGATGCGGGTCGGTTCCCGGATCGACAGGATGGCTTCGACTGCCGCACCGTCGCTGGCCTCGACGAGTTGCAGCGCCTGGGCGGGCAGGGCAGTCATGGCGGCGATACAGGCGATGACTTGAACAGCGCTCATCGTCCATCCGCGCCCAGGCATTGGAACAGGTCGGGATAGGGTCTGGTTGGTATCAGTTGCCGACATTGGCTATCTCCTTGAAACTTTTCAGATGCATGCGAGCGCCGGCGTAGCTGAACTCGACCCGATAGGCCTTGAGGTCGTTGGCCGTCTCGAAGCCATTGACCAGGGTGCGTAGCCGTCCGCGAATGACGACGCTCTGGCCTTCTTCACTGGGAACCAGTTGCTGGGGGGCGAAGACGGTGGCGGCGTTGATGCGCTTCAGGCGTTCGGCTTCGACTTCCTGGCGGGTTTTCAGCGGGCCGTACTGTTCCGGTTCGACGTAGCCGAGCAGGATGTCCTTCTTCCAGTCGATCGAGGCCGGCGTCACATCGAGGACCAGCCAGGCAATGAAACTGCCCATCTGTTCGAGGTATTCGCTGCTCGCCCTGTCGCGGGTGACCCAGAAGGTCTTGTCGATCGAGGGCGGCACGACGACGGTACGCACCGTGCCGAGCAGGTTGAAGATGACTATCAGGGCGAGGATCTGGCCGGCGGCCAGGACGGCAACGGCGAGACCGAGCCCCTGGTTGCGCCGGCGCATTTCCTTGATGTCGCCGTTGAGTCGTTCGAAGTCCATGGGTTTTTCTCCTGGGCTCAGCCGACCATGCGGCGGATGTGCGATGGTGGCGTGGCGCGCATCGTGGTCAGCGGACTGGCCGGCAGGTGCCAGTACAGCCAGTGGATGGCGAAGGCCGGATGCTTGTCCGCCTTGATGCGCGAGATCCAGCGCGAGACGAAGATGCCCGCCGCCATGCAGACGGCGAACGAGGTCTTGCTGCCGGACATGTAGCCGACGAAAAACATGAACAGGATCGGCGCCGCGACATCGACATCCCAGAAGCCGATCTTCCATTGGTCGTCGAGACGCCGCGGGATATAGGTGTCTGCTTGCATATCGGTCTCCTGAGGATCGATGCCGGCGTTTCAGATCACTGCGCCCATGATCGCGCCGGCGATCACGAGACCGACGGCGGCGAAGATGGCGAGGCCCACGTAAAACAGGACAGGGCCGAAGTTGCGTAGCGCGGAAAGCGAAATGAGTGCGACCACAAAACCGACGAAGCCGACCAGGGCCTTGATGCCGGGGCCGAGCGCGGCGATCTGGGTCAGCGCCGAGGTCAGCGGGCCGGTGATACCGGTAAAGGCGACCAGGTCCAGGGCGAAGCCGGGAAAAGCGATACCGAGGCCGAGAGCGATTGTCGCTAGCAGCATGGCGACCATGATCGGCTTGCGTGTGGCAAGACGGGGGGAAGAAACCAGCACAGCAGTGTTCATGAATATCTCCGGAAAAGAGTCGAACGTTGAATGGGGGTGGAAATGGCGGGTAGGCATCGGGATGCCCGGCGGGTGGGAGCGCGTGCTCGGCGGGTGAAAGGCTACAAATACGGAGTTCGGGCCGCCCGGCGTCATGGCGGCAGGCCCTCGTTCATCTGAAAGACCACCTCGACCCGGCGGTTTTGCGTGCGGCCGGCTTGGGTATCGTTCGGGGCGATGAAGCAGCACCCGCCTTGTGCCTTGATGGTCAGGGCAGGCGTCAGTCTCGGATGTGTCTTGAGCAGGTGGT
>JAGOAU010000007.1 GCA_017983755.1 Azonexus sp.
GCCCGGCCTGCACCGGCACCATCGGCATCGCGCCATCGGCCAACCTCAATCCCGAGCGCACCTTCCCGTCGCTCTTCGAGCCGGTGCACGGCTCGGCGCCCGACATCTACGGCCAGGGCATCGCCAATCCCATCGCCATGATCTGGTCGGGCGCCATGATGCTCGACTTCCTCGGCAACGGCGATGCCAGGTACAAGGCCGCCCACGATGCGATCATGCAGGCCATCGAGCACGTCCTGGTCGCCGGGCCGCGCACGCCGGACATGGGGGGAACGGCCAGGACCAGCGATCTTGGCCAGGCAGTTGCCGCCGCGCTCGACCGGGGAGCCTGAGCACCTCAGTGTTCAGTAGCAGGTGGCGGAATAAGGCGACCGAGGTGGTTTGGCAGCGGTCATTCAACCCGACGAGAACTCGCCATGGCGACGCTCTAGCTGGCGGCCAGCCCTCGCCACTCCACTTCCCCTTACCTGACGGCCGCAGCTGCGGCCATTGTCGGCTGTTGCGGTCGACGCCCGGCACAAGGCAAAAATGCTGTCTGGCTGTGATATTTCAATAGCTTGTTCCCTCGGCAGATTCCGGGAAACGGGAGTTTTCGAGGCTTCAGCACCGCAGGAGACACCACCGGATGAACAGTCACGAGAATGCCGGAAGCGCCCCCGCAAAACGCGTCCTGCAGCCATGTCCCTGCCAGTCGATGGCGATCCGGCAACTGATGATCCTGTGGCGCCAACATGTCAGGGAACACTGATGCCTGCCGGGAGGCGTTTCTGCTATCGTTTCCCGTAATTAGATGGGTGCATCGGCAGCTTGTCAGCAGGTCCGGCAATCCGCCGCTTGTTTTTCTTCAGCCTCATGCAGATCAACCATGGCCCCGTGAACGATTCGACCCGCCGCTGCCCGAATTTGCCTTCGTGGGCGAAATACCTTTTGGCGCCGGCGATACTGGCCGTCACGCTGCTGTTTCGCCTGGTGGTTTTGCCCGTCGATGCGGGATTCGGCTATTCGATCTTCTTCCCGGGATTGGCGATCACGGTATTCCTGTTCGGCTCAGGACCCGGGCTGCTCTATGTGGCGCTGGCTGCCGCGGTCGGCACTTACATATTCAATCCGCCCTACTGGAGTTTCAGGGATCAGCTGCCGATCCTGCCGCAGTTGGGGTTTTTTGTCGCATCCGCACTGGCAATCCTGGCGATCATCCACTATTTCCAGCGCCAGGCAGCACGCCAGCAACGCCGGCTGCAGGACGAAATCACCCAACGCAAGCAGATCGAGGCGGCTTCGGCGAACAACAGCATCCAGCTGGCCGGCATCATCAGTTCGGCGATGGATGGCATCATTTCCGTGGATTCGCAGCAGCGCATTCTCCTTTTCAATCCGGCAGCCCAGGAGATGTTCGGCTACAAGGCCGATGAAGTGCTGGGCCATTCGATCGAGCGCCTGATCCCGGTTCGTTCCCGCCAGATACATGCGGACCATGTGCAAACATTTACCGAAATGGGAGAGCCCCACCGGAAAATCGCATCGCGGAGCAACTTGAGCGGACTGCATCGCGATGGCACCGAATTTCCCATCGAAGCCTCGATCTCCCGGATGGATGCCACCGGACAAGAAATCTATACCGTCATTTTGCGCAACATCAGCGAACGTAAACTGGCAGAACAGGCGCTCATCAACAGCCGCAAGCAATTGACCACCCTGATCGAACAGGCGCCGGTCAGCATTGCCATGTTCGACCGCGACATGAACTACATTGCGACCAGTCATCGCTGGCTGGCCGATTATGGCCGCGGTTTGAGCAGCCTGATCGGCCTCAACCACTACGAGGTCAATCCCGACCTCAACCAGGAATGGAAAGAGGTCCATCGCCAGGCGCTGGCGGGAGTCGCCGTCAGGAATGACATGGATTTGTGGGTCATGGCCGACGGCACACGGCGCTGGTTGCGCTGGGCGGTTCACCCCTGGACAAACGAAGCCGGCGCAATCGGCGGCATCATCATGTCGGCCGAGGATATCACTCACCAAAAACTCGTTGAACAGGCTTTGCGCGCCAGCGAAGACGACCTCGTTCGCGCCCAGGCAGTCGGCAAGATCGGCAGCTGGCGACTCGATGTGCGACGCAACGAACTGACCTGGTCTTCGGAGAATTATCGAATCTTCGGAATGTCCGAAGGCATGCCATTGAGTTATGAGACCTTTCTTTCCCGGGTACACCCCGACGATCGGGAATATGTGGACCGCATGTGGAAGGCGAGTCTCGCTGGCGAGCCCTACGACATCGAACATCGCCTGCTGATCGATGGCCAGGTAAAGTGGGTAAGCGAGAAGGCTGAACTGGAATTTGACGCCCGGGGAAGTGTCGTCGGCGGCTTTGGCATCACGCAGGACATTACGGAACGCCGCCTGACCAAAAATCATCTCCGTGAAGCCAACATGCGGCTTGCCGCGGTAGCTGCCGAGCGGGCGGAGCACCTGAGCGAGTTGTCCGGCGAACTGATGCGGGCGGAGCAGCGGGAGCGTGACCGCCTTTACGAATTGCTCCACGACAACGTGCAGCCTATGCTGGTGGCCGCCCGGCTCAGCCTGAGCGGGCTCAGCGAGCGCACACCACGGGCGGAAATGCTGCAAAGAATTGCCGAGGTAAGCGAGCATATCTCGGGCGTCATTCAGACGGCACGGACGCTCAGCGTCGAGTTGAACCCGCCGTTGATCCGCGAGCGCGGACTGGTACCGGCGCTGGAGTCCCTGTGCCGCTGGGTGCACGTGAATCATGGGCTGGAGATCGATCTTGTTGCAGCCCAGAATACCGAACCCGCCAGCATGACCATTCGGCTGATGTGCTTCAAGGCGGTGCGCGAATTGCTGATGAATGTGGCCAAGCATGCCGGCACTCGGCGCGCCGAACTGGTACTGGAGCAGGCGTCCACCGACATGCTGCGGATTACCATCCGCGATCAGGGGGCCGGCTTTGAAATGCCCGCCGAGCATGAAGGCTCCGGCCTCTCGAATATCGAAAGGCGACTTGGCATGGTAGGGGGCAGCCTGTCGGTCGTCAGTGTCCCTGGTTCCGGATCAGTTGTCACGCTGTTGGCACCGCTCGGGAAGCGAACTTCGGAGCGCACCATAATGCACCGGCAATTGGTCACCAGCCCGGTCGTCGCTCCGGAAGGACCCGAAATGGCGGTCGCCAGCAACGACGCAGAAGGAGGAATGGCATGATCAGCATATTGATCATTGACGACCACGCTGTCGTTGGCGGTGGACTGAAGCAGTTTCTTGGCAATGTCGGCGGCTTTGAAATTGCCGGACAGGCGCGCACCGGCGCCGAGGGGCTGGCGATGGTCAACACTGGAAAATGGGATCTGGTGCTTCTGGATATCGGATTGCCCGACATGAACGGGATCGAAGTGCTCAAGAAGATCAAGCGGGATAATCCCGGTTTGCCGGTCCTGGTGTTCAGCATGTATGCCGAGGACGACTACGCGATGGCCGCGCTGGAAGCGGGCGCCATCGGTTATTTGCCAAAGGATTGCGTTCCCGAGGAAATCCTCGCTGCCATCCGCCGCGCCAGCTCGGGTGAGCGCTATTTGAGCCCGACCCTGGCCGAGAAACTGCTCTGCGGATCGCTGCCCTCGTCCCGGAAACTCCCGCATGACGCACTGTCCGCCCGTGAATTCGATGTGATGCAGATGCTGAGCCGGGGAACACCGCTGGTCGAAATCGCTGAACGACTCCACCTCAGCCCCAAGACTGTCAGCACCTACCGCGCGCGGGTCCTGGAAAAATTGTGCTTGCAACACAATGCCGACATTACACGCTACGTGCTCAAGCACAAATTGGGGCAGTAGCAGGTTCTCGAAGAAATTCCGGTCAATCCCCACAGGGATCACGACCGCGTCTGGCATTACTTTTATTGCTCAGGAACCAAGCATCATTCCGCCCGGACTGCGTGTCCATCGACCGGCTGATATGCGCTCTGAATGAGAGTCAAAGCGGTGGAATTGCCCCCCAAGCTACGCATTTCGGCTGCGAAGGCGGCTTGCTGACCGGCAGTGAGCATGCGCTGGCCTGCACGCCATTGATATTGAACATTGCCGGGCACTACACCCACGCGAAAAAGCGTGTTGGCCAACTCGCGCAAACTGGCTGCTTCTATGCTGTGACCATCACTCAACGATGCAATGAACTCGGAGTTGAATACACCAATGTTCGCAGTAATCGCCACAAAAACACCTCCCTGCCATAAACGGGAACCATCCCGATTCAATTCTTCCTGAAAACTGCAACGCCTTCGCAATTCGGGTACTTAATTGCGCCGGCCTGATTTGGTTCTTGGCTGCACCCGGCAAGCTTGCCAAGTTCCTGATGAGGTTCTCGATAAGCGAATCGGGCGCCACAGGCAGTTTATTCAGGCCCCTGAATTCGCCGGACGATCTCCTCCATGTCTTCCTGGCACATTCGGAGCATCTCGTCGGTAATCGAACCGTAACGATGTTTAGCGATGAGTTGCCCAAGCAGGTGGTTGAACACTGCTCGTTCGACGCGTGACCAGGCTTTGACACGATTCACAGGGAATACCGCACTGGCTCGCTTGATGAATTGCTCGTGGGTTTCATCGGCACCAACGGCAAGATTTTCGTCAGTCATACGAACATTCTCCTTTGGTCAGTCCGCAGCTTCTGTTGGCTGCTGTGTATTTTTAGGTCTGGAATCGCTGTCGGGATTGGGGGTATGGGTGATCCAGCAAACTGTTGCCGCTATGTTTTTCCGATCTACGCAACGCGCCGTGGGGGAAAGCGTCCCACCCTGGCAATTCGCTCTTCGAGGGAACCGGATTTCTCGGTATCGGCAAGGTGTTCGTCCAGCAAGTCGGTAATTACTTTCTGCAACTCGTTACCCTGACGTTGCAGCAGGCGCAGGGTTTCCAGCTGATAGTCCGAAGCCGCAAGCAAATTGTCACGGGTCATCGTGATGGCGTTGCGCATTCCGGATTGCACCGCATCCGAAGACAAGTTTGGCGTTTGCATGGCATTCACATCGGAACATGCTGTCCTGAATTGTTCGCTGCCACGAGCAACGCATGCCTGTGCACGATCAAGCTGCAATGAAATCATTTCCTCGGAACTTGATAGCATCGCAGTGCTCATGTTGCGGAAGAGATTTACGCTTCGTGAAAAGAAAACTAATGGTTGATTCATACGACCTCGCCAAGTGAATGCACTTCGGAAATTGGTACGCACTCGGTTAAAGCAGTTCCGGGGCGTTGTGCGAAATCTTGGCTATTTCCTTGCCTTGGCATAAGCGGCGGATTGCGCGACCGACGTCGGATATCACCGCAATCGCTGTCAGGGTTCGCCTACTTGCCCCCGATTGATTCTCCAGTTGCCTCCTTGTCGCGAATCCCTTTCTCGAATCAGGCCCGGGGGCAGCGGAGAATGCAAGCGATGCCCTGCACGACAGCAGTTCGCATTCTCCAGCGCGCCTTGCTACCGACCGTATCAATTCCCGAAGGTTGCCGGAGTCTCTGCCCTGCTTTCTTGACAGTCCTCCGCAGCCATCTCAAACTTGTCTGGCGCTTGCGGCACCCGGTTTTCTCCTCACTCATGCTTGGTTCATCCGCCCATGCCACTTACCCGCTTAGGTCGCTACGAAATTACCGGCACGCTGGGGCTGGGCGCGATGGGTATTGTCTACAAGGCGAACGATCCGCTCATCGAGCGCACGGTCGCGATCAAGACGGTCGGCTGGGCCGGGCTCACGCGCGAAGAGACGGACGAGTTCGTGCAGCGCTTCTTTCAGGAGGCCAGGTCCGCCGGGCGGCTAAATCATCCGAACATCGTGACCATTTACGACACCGGGCGCAGCGATGATCTGGCCTTCATCACGATGGAGTTTCTCGTCGGCCGCTCGCTGCGCGAAATTCTCGACTCGGGGGTGGTGCTGCCGCTTTCGCGCATCGCCGAAATCGCCGCCGGAATCGCCGACGGGCTGGCTTTCGCCCATGCCAGCGGCGTCGTGCATCGCGACATCAAACCCGCCAATATCATGGTGCTGGACAACGGGACAGCGAAGATCACCGACTTCGGCGTCGCCCACCTGGCCGGCGGTTCGCCAAGCTACATGGCGCCGGAACAGATCGCCGGCAAAAAGGCCGATGGCCGTTCGGACATTTTCTCGCTCGGCGCCATCCTCTACGAAATGCTGACCGGGCACCCGCCGTTCACCGGCGACAATCCGGCTGCAGTGCTCAAACAGGTGCTCACGAGCAGCGCGCCGCCCCTGGCCTCCAGTCACAACCCCGACCTGCCGGGCTGTTTCGACCGGATTGTCGCCAGGGCCCTGGACAAGAATCCGGAGCAGCGCTATCAGGACGCGGCACAGATGGCCACTGATCTGCGCAACTGTGGCAGCATCTCCGAACTGCTGTTGCAGGAAGAAATTCCCGACAGCGAACTGCTGGTTGCCGACATCGAACCGCCTGCAGTACCGAAGCCTGTGGTCAGCAAGAGCGCCGATGACGAGAGCGAACCGATCGGTGCCGTGGCGCCACCGAAAAAGCGCTGGCTTGGCTTCCGTTACAACATTGAACTCGTGGTGCTTGGCGTGCTCGTCGGCATCCTGCTTCTGCCGCCGGCGCCCCGCACCCCTCCAACCGAGGCAGCCACGCTGCCAGCCGCACCGTCGCCGCCGAACAGCGGCGAAAGCGCAGCGCAGGGCCCCGGAATGCCGGTGGCGAGCGATCCGCCGGCCAAGGCGGCTGACAGCCAGATGCCGCCAGCCACCGCGGAAAGAAAAGCCGAAGAGGTGAAAGCCACCAAGACGGCATCCCCCCAGAAGCCGGCCGTCCAGGCCATCGAGCAGAAGGCAGAACCCGCTGCCGCCAGCACCTGGAAAGCGGCCTTGCATGCCGATCTGGCCGCTTGCGAGCGGAAATCCTTCGTTCCGCGCATCTATTGCCAGGAGAAGGCCCGCTGGAAGCACTGCCCCGGCCATTGGGGCAGTGTCGAAGAGTGTCCTCTGGGGAACAACGCCCGGGAACCATAAGGACACGAGCCTGGCGGAACGGGACGACCGAAGTGGTATGCTGTCAGCCGTTCAACCCGACGAGAACTCTCCATGGCGACTCTCCTTGCCTTCCTGGCTCTGGCACTGCTGGCAGGCGCCTGTTATTTCATTTATGCCCGCTCGTCCGCGAACGCGAAAACCGACGAGAGCGACCTGCAGCGCTTCATGCTCGCCAACCGGGAACTGCACCTGGAACGCATCGACCACGCCCTTTGGGATACCGCCATGCAAATCTCCCATGGCGACGAAGGGGTCGCGAGAGCCCGTTACATCGAACTCCGGGTTCGGCAAATGAAGGCGGAAGCCGCGGCTGGCGAGGCTGCCCGGTAATCTTCAATTTCTGGCGGCCGCCCGTCACCGCCCTGCCCACTTTCACCCGCTAGCCGCAGCCGCTGTCATGGGCGGCATCATCGGCTGTTGCGGTCGACGCCCCGTACAAGGCAAAAATGCTGTCTGCCGCCGCGCAGAACTCGCGTTCGCCCATTTTGTCTACTTGATATCGGTGAGGTTGCCGTGCAATTGCCGGACATCTCCGTTTCAATGGGAGTACGCCATGACTACGCTTGCTCAGAGAGTACTGGATTCGCGCGTTGCGGGAAGACAGTTCGAAAACCCCGACCATCCGCGCGTCGGGCCATTCACGATCGGGCACTTCCTGATGGGGCGACCCGCATGCCTGTACTCCGTCCAACCCGAGACGCCGGCGCGTGAAGCCCTGCGACTCATGGCGGAGCACGATGTCGGCGCCGTCGTGGTGGCGGAAGGCAATCGCCCAAGCGGCATTTTTTCCGAGCGCGACCATGCCCGCAGCTCGGCCCGCCTTGGCGCGCCAGCGACAGACCTGCCGGTGCGCGACACAATGACGGCGTGCTCCGTTTTCGTCGAACCGTCGGATTCGGTACGGAAGTGCGTCGGCCTGATGCGGGAGAAGTCCCTGCGCTGCCTGCCGGTGCGGCACGAAGGCAAACTGATCGCCATGGTGTCGCTGGATGATCTCCTCGCGGATACCGTTGCGCACCATGAACACGTCTTCAAGGAAATCGAACTCGACGAACAGCTTCTGTTCCTGCCCGGAACCTATAGCTGCTGAATGCCCGCAAGCGTTGCGCAAACGCCGCCGTGCCGCGTGGACACGATCGCGCGGCGTTCCTTACATTCGGAAACACTTCAATACAAAGCCGCGTCAGTCACCAGCCGTGCCCGGACGTTATTTCATCATCAACAAAGATGAGAAAACGCCATGTCGAAGCTTCTGAAAATTGCCACCGCCCTGTCGATCCTGCTCGGCCTTACTGCCTGCACGGTAGTTCCGGCGCAGGTCGGCTACGCCGGTCCCGATGTCGCGGTGGTCGTGCGCCCCGCACCGTATTACGGCGCGCCCGCGCCTTACTACTATGGCCCGCCGCGCCACGGTTACTGGCGTGGATACGGATATCGCCGCTGGTGACCGGGACGGCGCGAAGCTCTCACTTCGCTGCCGGGATGAAGCGGACCCCCTGCAGGGTCTGCTCCGCCTCCTGGCGCAGCAAATCGTCGAGCCGCGTCGGCAATCCCGCTGGGCGCCGCTCCTGGAACGAACCGGTGACCGCCACTTCCGGATTGGCCGGATGGCGGCAAAAGAAGCCCTCGGCAACCCACAGGAAGACGACCGGATTATCCTCCAGCATTTCCGGTTCCTCGCGCGAAACCAGGTAGCTGATGCAATCGGTGCCCTGCCAGGCAAAACTCTCGATCCGCAGCATTCCATAGCGATAGCCGTCAGAGTTCTCGTAGAGGGCGAACTTCAAGGCCGCCTCCAGGCCATCCGCGCTTGCCAGGTCATGCCCGGCATATTTCCCGGCCTTGATCTCGATGACGAAGGAAAGGTGTTCGCCATCCGGCAGCAGCTTTTTTAGCGGATCCTGTTTGCGAAAGGTCACGTACCCCGGTGTGGCACGCCGATAGTAGAGCCAGTGCTCGCCCCCGGGCGGTGCAACCGTGAAATCGAGTGTCTTGAGCGGCGGCATGTCCTCGGTCACCGGTTCCAGCGGCGAGCGCGCAGCTGCCCCGAGGCAAACCAGCATCACCATGACGCCGGCCAATGCGTGCGTGAGGCGGCGCGCCCGCCGAAACAGCAGGCGAACCTGATTCACCCCTTGCCATCCGTCTTCAGCAGCGCCTTCAGATTGGCGAACGGCGAATGCGAGGCGCCGCCGCCTTTCGCCTCGCCCATGCCGCCGTGCCCGCGGTCCGCCTCGATCTGCTTCTGGTGCTCGTTGTCGTGGCAATACAGGCAGAGCAACTCCCAGTTGCTGCCATCCGGCGGATTGTTGTCGTGGTTGTGATCGCGGTGATGAACGGTCAGTTCGCGGAGGTTGGCGACGGTGAACTCGCGGGCGCAACGACCGCAGATCCACGGGTAGATTTTCAGCGCCTGTTCCCGATAGCCTTTTTCCCGATCTTCGCGGGCTTTGCGTGCGTCGAGCACGACACGGTCGAGACGGTTATGGTCGATGGATTTCATGGCGGGCGATCTCACGATGAGCGGCGGGTGGCTGTCCTGGCGACAATTTTACGGCCGCCGGTGCGCGCCCCGCTACGCCTCTGGCGCGCCTGCGGCTTGGCGTTTGCAGCCTGGCGCACGGCGGGCGCCGGGCTGGCAGCCGGCTTCGGCTTCTTGGGTTTTTTCGGCTTTTTGAGCACCTGGCCGGCCGCGTTGGTCAGCGGCACGCGATGGTCGGGCTCGAAACCGGCCTCCTCGAAGCGCGGCAAGGTCTGCCGGGTCAGGGTCTCGATGGCCGCAAGCTGGGTCACCTCGTCGGCGCAGACCAGCGACAGCGCCTCGCCGCTGGCACCGGCGCGGCCGGTGCGGCCGATGCGGTGGATGTAGTCTTCGGCGACGATGGGCAGGTCGAAATTGACGACCAGCGGCAGGTCGTCGATGTCGAGCCCGCGCGCCGCCACGTCGGTCGCCACCAGAATCTGCACCGCGCCCGCCTTGAAGCGCTCCAGAGCGCGCAGGCGGGCCGGTTGCGGCTTGTCGCCGTGAATCGAATCGGCGGCGACCCCCTGCGCCTGCAAAGTCGCGACCAGTTGCTCGACGCCCTTGCGGGTCTTGGCGAAGACAAGCACCTGGCCCCAGCGCCGCTTCCTGAGCAGGTGGCTGAACAATTCCGGCTTCTTTTTCTTGTCGACCGCAACCAGCGATTGCCGGACGCTGCGCGCCGCCGTATTGCGCGGGCTGGTTTCGATCGAGAGCGGGTTGTCGAGGATAGCGCCGGCCATCCGGCGGATGACATCAGAGAAGGTGGCCGAAAACAGCAGGGTCTGCCGGCGCTTCGGCAAGGCAGCGAACACCGCATCCAGCTCGCGGGAAAAGCCGAGATCGAGCATGCGGTCGGCTTCGTCGAGAACCAGAACCTGCAGCTGACCGAATTTGATCGCGTTCTGCCGATGCAGGTCGAGCAGGCGGCCGGGGGTCGCCACCACGACATCGATACCCTTGCGCAGCTTCATCATCTGCGGATTGATGCTGACCCCACCGTAGACAGCGCAAGTGCGCAGCGGCAGGTTTTGGCCATAGCTACCGATGCTCGTGCAGACTTGCTCTGCCAGTTCGCGCGTCGGCACCAGCACCAGGGCACGCACGGAATTGCTGGCGACCGGCACGCCTTCCGTAGCCAGACGCTGGAGGATCGGCAAGGCAAACCCGGCGGTCTTGCCGGTGCCCGTCTGCGCCGCCGCCATCAGGTCGCGCCCGGCCAGGATGGCGGGAATCGCCTGCGTCTGCACCGGCGTCGGCGTCTTGTAGGCGAGAGTGGCCAGTGCAGCAAGCAGGGGATCGATCAGGCCGAGTCGGGCAAAGGTCATGGCGCGGTAAATTCCGAAAATTCAGGGTGCACGGATCGACCTTGGCCTATTCGTGCGACTGCCGTCGCCCGGCCTTCAAAGAGGCGTGCCGCGCCTTGCTCTCCAGGCGCTTGGCGACAGAACTGCGCGTCGGCCGGGTCGGCCGCCGCTTCTTCGGCAGCACGGCGACGCTGGCCACCAGTTGCTCCAGGCGGCGCAGGGCTTCGCCGCGGTTTTTCTCCAGACTGCGGAATTCCTGCGCCTTGATAATGACCACCCCATCCTTGCTGATGCGCTGGTCGCCCAGTTTCAGCAGACGCTCGCGGATCGCTTCCGGCAATGACGAGGCGGCGATGTCGAAGCGCAGATGCACGGCGTTGCTGACCTTGTTGACGTTCTGGCCGCCCGCACCCTGGGCGCGAATCGCGGTGATTTCGACTTCGTCGGGCGGAATGGTGAAATTGGGGCGCACGGGAACGGCCAGCGGCTAGGGATGGCTCATTGTAGCGTTTCGCCCGCCACCTGCCGCCGCAGCGCGAATGCCTCGTTGGCGACCAGCGCCCCGAGCACCAGCACCCCGCCGAGCAGTACACTGGCCGGCGGCCGTTCCCCTGCACCCAGCCAGGCCCAGGTGACGCCGAAGATGACTTCCAGCAGGGCAAGCAAGGCGATTTCCGGCGCCGGCAGTTCGCGGCTCAGGCGGACGACGAGCAGGCAGGGCAGCGCCAGCTGTACGCTGCCAAGCAGCGCCAGCAGCCCGAGATCGTGGGCCGACGCCTGTAGCGGCCAGGCCAGCGGCAGCGTGACGGCGGCCGAGATCAGGGCGCCGAGCAGCACCGCCGGCAGCATGTCGGCAGCCTGCACGCCGGATTCTGCATTCCGTTGCAGCAGTATCCAGTTGATGGCGCCGGCAAGCGGCACCGCGCAGGCGACCAGCGAGCCGAGCAGCGCCCCGCCGCGACCGGCCTCGGCACCAAACATCGAGGCGATGCCGACCCCGGCGACGAGAATCGCCAGCCAGGTATGCAGCGGCAGGCGTTGGCCGAGAAAGATGCGGGAAAGCAGCGCCGTCAGCATAGGCCCGATCGCCATCGTCACCAGCACGTTGGCGACCGTGGTCAGCGTCAGCGCCACCATGAAGGCGGTGTACATCACCGCCCAGCACAGGCCGGAAGCCCACAGCACGCGGTCGGCACGCAGCAGCCCGGGCCACAGCGCCGGACCGCGCAGCAGCGTCAGGCCGATGGCCAGCGTCAGCGCGTTGAACAGGCTGCGCCAGAAGGTGACTTCGAAACTGCGCGCGGCATCGAGATGGCGGATGACGACCCCGGCGATGCTCCACAGCAGCGTGACCAGCACCATCAGCGCCACGGCGCGGCGATGCGTCATGCCGGATCAGCCGCGCCGACGGCGGGCTTCGTAGAGGCAGACGCCGGCCGCCACCGAAACGTTGAGGCTTTCGACGGCGCCGTGCATCGGAATGCGCACCAGCTGGTCGCAAGTCTCGCGCGTCAGGCGGCGCATGCCCTCGCCCTCGGCGCCGAGCACCCAGGCCGTGGCCTGCGGCCAGTCGGCGGCGTAGAGATCGCTTTCCGCCTCGCCGGCGGTGCCGATCACCCAGATGTCGCGCTCCTTGAGTTCGCGCAGGGTGCGGGCGAGATTGGTGACCATCACGTAGGGCACGCTTTCGGCGGCGCCGCTGGCGGTCTTTGCCGCCACGTCGGTCAGGCCGACGGCGCGATCCTTGGGCGCGATCACCGCGTGCACGCCGGCGGCGTCGGCGACGCGCAGGCAGGCGCCGAGGTTGCGCGGGTCGGTGATGCCGTCGAGCACCAGCAGGAACGCCGGTTCCTCCAGCGTATCGAGCACGTCATCCAGATGCGCCGCCTTGCACCCGCCCTCGACACGGGCGATGACGCCCTGGTGTTTGGCACCCGGCGCCATGCCGTCGAGCCGCTTGCCGTCCGTGATGATGATCTTGACGCCCTGCAGCTCGGCGTGTGCCAAGAGGTCGCGGGCGCGCGCATCCTGGCGCGTGGCGTCGACCATGATCTCCTTGAGCGAATCGGGATCGTGGCGCAGCTTGGCGGTAATGGCATGGAAGCCGTAAATCAGGCGTGAAGAGGACATCGCGTCGGTCTGTTCGGGAAAGGTGGCGAGTCTACCACCGCCGGCCGCTCACGCCGGCGCATGCCAAGGTAACATTCCGCCAACCAGGGAGAGAGAAATGACAACGACGATCCGCATGCCGCTTGCGTTAATGCTGTCCGGCCAGGGCGAGGTGATGCCTTGATCCGCACCCTGCTCGACGGCAACCGCCGCTTCGTGACCGAGGTTTTCGGCAAGGACAAGGAGTACTTCGCCGACCTGCGCAAGGCGCAGAATCCCACCGTGCTGTGGATCGGCTGCTCGGATTCGCGGGTGCCGGTCAACACCATTACCCAGACCAAGGCCGGCGAGGTGTTCGTGCATCGCAACGTCGGCAACATCGTCGCCACCAACGATTGGAACCTGTCGGCGGTCCTCGAATTCTCGATCAACCACCTGTACATTCCCGACATTATCGTCTGCGGCCATTACGGCTGCGGCGGCATCCGTGCCCTCGACGAGGACCAGGGCGACGACCGCTATATTCCGATCTGGCTGATCAACGCCCAGAAGGCGGTCAACCGCGTCGAGCGCCGGCTGGAGGCGGGCCTCGCCGAAGTCGATCCGGAAACCCGGCATCGCCTGATCGTCGATGAAAATGTCCGCCTGCAGATCGAGCACCTGCAGGAATACCCCTTCGTCGCCAGCGCCATGAAAGCCGGCAAGCTACGGCTGCACGGCTGGGTTTACGACATCGGCAGCGGCGAAATCAGGATCATCGCCGGCCCCGAAGAATAAAACCGTCGCGGCCGGTGCCGGTTGCGGTCAACCCCGTTTTTTGGCCTTTTTTGGCACCTGCTGCTGGCCGGCCAGCACGAAGTCGATCTTGTTGCTCTCCAGATCGGCGCGCACCAGCCTGACCCGGACCCGGTCGCCGAGGCGGAAACGCTGGCCGGTACGCTCGCCGAGCATCTGGTGCTTGATATTGTCGAACTGGAAATAGTCGGCGCCGAGTTCGGAAACGTGCACCAGGCCTTCGATGTAGATCGTGTCGAGGGCGACGAAGATGCCGAAAGCGGTGACGGCCGAAATCGTGCCGTCGAATTCCTCGCCGATGCGCTCCTTCATGAAGAAGCACTTGAGCCAATTCTCGACGTCGCGCGTCGCCTCGTCGGCTCGGCGTTCGGTCGCCGAGCAATGCAGGCCGATCTCCTCCCAGTCCCCGGCCGGCGTGTATTTTTCGCCGGCGAGCACGGCCTTGATGGCGCGATGCACCAGCAGGTCGGGGTAGCGGCGGATCGGCGAGGTGAAGTGGGTGTAGTGCTCGTAGGCGAGGCCAAAATGGCCGACGTTGTCAGGGCTGTACATCGCCTGGCGCAGCGAACGCAGCATCACCGTCTGCAGCAACTGGAAATCGGGGCGCGGCTTGATCTGTTCGAGCAGCTTGGCGTAGTCCTTGGCCTTGGGATCGTCGCCGCCGCCCAGCGGCAGGCCGAACTCGCCGAGGAAGCTGCGCAGGTTCTTCAGCTTCTCCTCGCCCGGCGCTTCGTGAATGCGGAACAGGCAGGTCTGCTTGTGCTCGGCCAGAAAATCGGAGGCGCAAACATTGGCCGCCAGCATGCATTCCTCGATGATGCGGTGCGCGTCGTTGCGCACCACCGGCACGATGTTCTCGATCTTGCCCTGGTCGTTGAACAGCATCTGCGTTTCTATGGTCTCGAAGTCGATCGCGCCGCGCACGCCGCGCGCCTTGTGCAGCGCATGGAAGAGCTTGTAGAGATTCTGCAGATGCGGCTGCAGTGAAATATGGATGTCGCTTTCCGGCTTGGCCGCGCCGGACAGCCACGACCAGACCTGGTTGTAGGTCAGGCGCGCCCTGGAGCGGAACACCGCCCGGCAGAAGCGGTACTTGCCGATCTTGCCGGCGGCGCTGATTTCCATGTCGCAGACCATGGCCATGCGCTCGACATCAGGGTTCAGCGAGCAGATGCCGTTCGACAGTTTCTCCGGCAGCATCGGGATCACCCGGCGCGGAAAATAGACCGAGTTGCCGCGATCCATCGCCTCCTTGTCGAGCGTCATGCCCGGCTTGACGTAATGCGAGACGTCGGCGATCGCCACCACCAGCCGCCAGCCGCGACCTTTCTTTTCGCAGAACACGGCGTCGTCGAAATCGCGCGCCGTCTCGCCGTCGATGGTCACCAGCGGCAGGTCGCGCAAATCCTCGCGCCCGGCGAGGTCGGCTTTCCTGACCTTGTCCGGCAACGCCTTGTTTTCCTCGAGCGCGGCCTTTGAGAATTCGAACGGCAGATCGTGCTTCCTGAGCGCGATCTCGATCTCCATGCCGGGATCGGCATAGGTTCCGAGCACCTCGGTGATGCGTCCGATCGGCTGCGAGAACTTGCTCGGCTGCTCGATGATATCGACCATCACCACCTGCCCGGACTGCGGCTTGATCTTGGCCTTCTTCTCCGGCGGCACCAGGATGTCCTGCGCGATGCGCCGGTTCTCCGGCACCACGAAGACGACGCCATGCTCGACGAAGACGCGGCCGACGACGCGCGTGTTGGCACGCTCGGTGACCTCGACGATGCTGCCCTCGGGGCGCCCCTTGCGGTCGATGCCGACGACACGCACCAGAGCGCGGTCGCCATGCAGCACCTTGCCCATCTGGTGCTGATCGAGAAAGATGTCGGCGCTGCCGTCGTCGGGAATCAGGAAACCGTAGCCGTCCTGATGGCCCTGAATCTTGCCGGCCGTCAGGCTGGCGCGCTCAGGCAGGATGTAGGCGCCTTTGCGGTTGCGCATCAGCTGGCCTTCGCGCTCCATGGCGCCCAGCCGGCGCTGGAACATCTCGCGTTCGCTGCCGGCAATGTCCAGCAATTCGGTCAATTCGATGAAGCTCAGCGGCCGACCTTCGTCGGCCAGTATCTGCGAAACATACTCGCGCGACGGCAACGGAAACTCGTAGCGCGCCGACTCGCGTTCGAAGAACGGATCGGCACGGCGGATCTTGGATAGTTTTTTTCTTGACATGTCTTTTTCTTTCTTTATAATTCGCCGCTCTTCGCACCTGTGCCCAGGTGGCGGAATTGGTAGACGCACTAGTTTCAGGTACTAGCGGGTAACTCCGTGGGGGTTCGAGTCCCTTCCTGGGCACCAGCGATTTTGATCGAAGGCCTTGTCTTGACAAGGCCTTTTTTCATTTTCGCCGCTTTTTTCCGGTCGACCGCAACAGGCGCATATCGACTCGGGGGCCATTGTCTCACATGGCCGGCGCCCGGTAACAAATGCTCACAATTCTGCCGGAGCACATCGTCATCCGCCTCTCCCGGGCCGCGTTATTCGGTTCATGAAAACGACAACCATCTCCCTCTGTATGGCACTCGGCCTGACGCTGGGTGCTTCCACCAGCGCCCTCGCCGATCATGGGCAGCGCGGCCGGCACTACGACGGTCCGCCGCGCCACCATCACTACCACGGCGAAAGTCACCTCAGCAACAGTTGGGGCGGCCCCGCCGCCGTGCTGGCGATTGCCGGTATCGCCGCCGGCGTGGCCGCCGCCAGCTACTACGCACCGCCCCCGCAACCGGTCTATGTGCAGCCGCCGGAACCCGTCTACATCGAGGCGCCACAGCCGGTTTATGTGGCACCACCGAGAGGCTACTGGCGCTATTCAGAGTATTAGCAGCCGCATTGGCGGCTCCCAGGCAAGGCATGGACTGACGGCCGGCAACACCGTAGAGTGGAACTCCCGCATCACGCTCCGGACCCCGCCCCGTAAATCCATGCGCCTGTTTCTGCTGCTCTGGCTACTGACTGGCAGTGCCTGCGCCGGTATCGCCGAGGCCAGACAGCCCTACCCCTTCGCAGTCAGCGCCGAACGGATCGGCAGCGGCCAGAACCTCGTCGCCCGCAACCTCGGGCCGGCGCCGGTATCGGTCCGCCTGACACTGAGCGCCGCCGACAATGTCGTCGCCTCCCAGCCCCTGCCGGTCAACGCCATCGTCCGGCCCTACAGCGAGATGGTGCTGTTGCAGATTCGCCCCGCCGACCCGGCACGCGGCCTGCACTTTTCCAGCCAGTCCGCCTACAACCTCGGCAACTTCCACGCGCAGCATGACCCGCAGGCGCGCTACCGGCTGCCGTTCGCCGATGGCGGCAGCTTCGTCATCAGCCAGGCGGCCAACGGCCCGCTGACGACACACACCACCGCCGACAGCGAAAACGCCGTCGATTTCACGCTGCCGGAAAACACGCCCGTCGTCGCCGCCCGCGACGGCACCGTGATCGAAACGGAATCAGCCAACCGCTACGGCGGCCGGGATCGTGTGCTGCTGAACATGGCAAACTACGTGCGCATCCTGCACGCCGACGAAACGGTCGCCACCTACGCTCACCTCGCGCCCGGCGGCGTCACCGTGGCACCCGGGCAACGCGTGACGGCCGGCACACTGATCGGCTATTCCGGCGCCACCGGCTACACTGCCGGCCCGCACCTGCATTTCGTCGTGCAGAAACCGGTACCGACCGCCCAGGGATTCACGATGCGCTCGCTACCGCTGCGCTTCTACGTCGGCAATCCGCCCTATGTCTTCGAGCCGCGCACCCGGCAACGGGTGACGGCCGATTATTCGACCCCCGGCACCGCGCCGCCGCTGGTCAACGAAAAACGGGCCTTCGAGGCCCGTTGACCGCAACCGGCGCCATTCGGCGCCTTTTGACCGCTTACTTGAACGGATGCTGGCGCAGAATCGTCTCGTCGCGCTCCGGCCCGGTCGAAACGATGGCAATCGGCACCTGGCACAACTGCTCGAGCCGGTTGAGATAGGCCTGGGCGTTGGCCGGCAGGTCCTCCCAGCGCTTGGCGCCGAAAGTGGTCTCGGTCCAGCCCGGCATGGTCTCGTAGATCGGTACGCAGCGGGCGACCTCGTCGGCACCGATCGGCAGCAGGTCGACAACCTTGCCGTCGAGTTCGTAGCCGGTGCAGATCTTCAGTTCCGGCAGGCCGTCGAGGACGTCCAGCTTGGTGATGCAGAGGCCGGTCAGGCCGTTGATGCGCCCTGAGCGGCGCAGCGCGGCGGCATCGAACCAGCCGCAGCGGCGCTTGCGCCCGGTGACGGTGCCGAACTCCTTACCGACCTGCGACATCTGGTAGCCCGGCACGCCGACGGTTTCGATATCCAGTTCGCTCGGGAATGGCCCACCGCCAACGCGCGTGCAATACGCCTTGGTGATGCCCAGCACGTAATGCAGCATGCCGGGGCCGATGCCGGAGCCGGCAGCCGCCTGGCCCGCCACGCAGTTGGACGAGGTAACAAACGGATAAGTGCCGTGGTCGATGTCGAGCAGCGTGCCCTGGGCGCCTTCGAACAGCAGGTTCTGGCCGGCCTGGTTGGCCTCGTAAAGCGCCGCGGAAACGTCGGCGACCAGCGGCCTGATCTGCTCCGCATCAGCCAGCGCCTGGTCGAGCACCATCTGGTAGTCGACCGCCGGTGCCTTGAAATACTGGGTCAGCACGAAGTTGTGGTACTCCAGCACTTCCTTCAGCTTCTCGGCAAAGCGTTCCGGGTGGAAGAGGTCATAGACGCGCAGACCACGGCGCGAAACCTTGTCCTCGTAGGTCGGACCGATGCCCTTGCCGGTCGTGCCGATCTTCTTGTCTTCGGCCTTGACGCTTTCGCGCGCCTTGTCGATGGCCGAGTGGTAAGGCAGGATCAGCGGGCAGCCCGGGCTGATCCTGAGGCGCGAACGGACGTCAATGCCGCCCTTTTCCAGTTCGGCGATTTCGGACAGCAGATGGTGGATGTCGAGGACGACGCCGTTGCCGATATAGCAGCTGACACCGTCGCGCACGATGCCGGAGGGCACCAGATTGAGCTTGTACACCTGCTCGCCGACGACCAGCGTATGGCCGGCATTATGCCCGCCCTGGAAACGCACCACCCCCTGGGCGTGGTCGGTCAGCCAGTCGACGATCTTGCCCTTCCCTTCGTCGCCCCACTGGGTCCCCACCACGATGACGTTCTTGGCCATTTTCTAGTCCTCTTGTATTGCTTCGATAATCCAGTGTTCACCGACCTGGGCCAGCTTCCTGTCGCAGACCGGCCCTTCGCAGGCGGTTTCGCCGGGCAGCAGTTCGACGACGATTTCGCCCTGTTCGCGCAGCGCGGCAATGTGCGCCGCGAGCTTGCCGTCATGGGCGGCCGAGGGCGCGAGAATCGCACCCGTCGGCTTGCCCGGCGGCGCCAGCCGCGCCACCTCGCGCAGATCCATCGAAAAGCCGGTGGCCGGTCGGGCACGTCCAAAAGCCTTGCCGGCGCCGTCGTAGCGACCGCCGAGCGCGATGGCGGCCGGGTAGCCCGGGCAATAGGCGGCGAAGACGACGCCGTTATGATAGTGATAGCCGCGCAGGTCGGAAAGATCGACCGAAAACGGCAGATCGGCAGCCGACGCCACCAGGTGGCGCAAACCTTCGAGCGCCGCAGTGATGGCCGGCAAGGCAGGCAGTTCGGCCGCGGCACGGTCGAGCACCTCGGCGCCGCCATAGAGTTGGGGCAGGCGCTGGAGGGCCTCACGGTACGGCGACGGCACCTCGGCGCAAGCCTCGATCAGGCCCGGGACATCCTTGGTCTGCAAGAGGTTCAGCAGCGTTTCCTCGGATTCCTGCGGCAAGCCGGCGGCTTCGGCCAAGGCGCGGAAAATGCCGACATGGCCAAGGTCGATGCGGCTGACCGGCACCTTGATCCGCGCGAACGCCCCGGCCATCAGCCGGATCACGTCGAGGTCGGCAGCGATGCCGGCATAGCCGTAAAGTTCGGCGCCGATCTGCACCGGCTCGCGACTGGCCGAAATGGTGGCCGGCAGGGTATGCAGGACGCTGTCGCAATAGCACAGGCGGGTAACGCCGCGATGATTGAGCAGGTGGGCATCGATGCGCGCCGCCTGCGGCGTGATATCGGCACGAATCCCCATGGTGCGGCCGGACAATTGGTCGACCAGCTTGTAGGTACGCAGCTTGAGATCCTGGCCGGCGCCAGTCAGCAGCGACTCCAGATACTCCAGCATCGGCGGCATGACAAACTCGAAGCCGCGACTGCGGAAATGATCGAGCAGCGCCCGGCGCAGACGCTCGATGCGCTCGGCCTCGGCCGGCAGGGCGTCGGCGATGTATTCAGGTAGCAGCCAGTTCATGCGAAGACCATGAGCAGGACAAGGCCGACGATCATCGAGGTCAAGCCGATGAAGCGAATCTGCCCGTCCGTGAGTTGAACGAGACGGCGAAAGGTTTCACGCCACGCCGCCGGGGCGATGAAGGGCATCAGGCCTTCGAGCACCAGCATCAGCGCGAAGGCCAGCAGCAGCGTCGAGGTCATTTGCCCTTGTCGTTGCCGCGCCCGGTGCCCTTCATGTACTTGAAGAAATCGGAATTGGGTTCGACCACCAGCACGTCGTTCTTGCCCTTGAAACTGCTGCGATAGGCTTCCAGACTGCGGTAGAAAGAATAGAAGTCGGGATTCTGGCCAAAGGCCTGACCGTAGATCGCCGTCGCCTGGGCATCACCCTCGCCCTTGATCTTCTGCGCATCGCGGTAGGCGTCGGCAACGATGACCTCTCGCTGGCGATCGGCATCGGCGCGAATCTTTTCCGCTTCGGCGTAACCTTCGGAACGCAACTCGTTGGCCACCCGCTTGCGCTCGGCTTCCATGCGGCGGTAGACCGCTTCACTGACCTCGTTCGGCAGTTCGACCCGCTTCAGCCGCACATCGACGATCTGGACGCCGATCTTGCGCGCATCGGCGTCGGCCTTGACGCGCATGTCTTCCATGATCTTTTCGCGCTCGCCGGAAATCACGTCATGCACCGTCCGCTTGCCGAATTCCTCGCGCAAACCGGCGTTGACCGTCTGGTTCAGACGGGTCTTGGCCCGCGCCTCGTCGCCGCCGACCGAGATGTAATAGAGCTTGGGATCGACGATCCGCCACTTGACGTAGGAATCGACCAGCACGTTCTTCTTCTCGGAGGTGATGAAACGCTCCGGCTCGTTGTTGTCGAGTGTCAGGATGCGGTTGTCGAAGAAACGGACGTTCTGGATCATCGGGATCTTGAAATTCAGACCCGGCTCGGTAATCACCCGCTTGACTTCGCCCAGCTGGAAAACCAGCGCGTGCTGCCGCTGGTCGACGGCAAACATGGACATGGCAACAACGACCAGCACGGTCAGTGCGATCGCTGCCAGCAAATTGAATCTCGGATTCATCAACGGGCCTCCCGGTCACGAGAACGCAACGAGGGCTCACGCGGGCGACTCTGGTTGCTCAGCGAACTATCGAGTTGCGGCGGCGACTCATTGCTGGTCGGCGCCGTCCTAACCGTCCCCGGCACCGGGGCCGCCAAGGCCTCCGCCGTTGCCGGCGCAGAAGTCGCGGCACCCGCCGCCTGCATCAGCTTGTCGAGCGGCAGGTAGAGCAGATTGCCCTGGCCCTTGGCGTCGATCAGCACCTTGCTGGTGTTGGAATAGATCTGCTGCATGGTTTCGAGATACATGCGCTGTCGGGTCACCTCCGGCGCCTTGGCATATTCGACCTGCACCTGCTTGAAGCGCGAAGCGTCGCCTTCGGCGGTCGCGATCACCCGCTGCTTGTGGCCGCCGGCTTCTTCGAGCAAGCGGGCGGCGGTGCCCTTGGCCTTGGGAATCACGTCGTTGGCATAGGCCTGACCTTCGTTCTTCTGCCGTTCGCGGTCCTGGCTGGCCTTGACGGCATCGTCGAACGCCGCCTGCACCTGCTCGGGCGGCTGCGCGTTCTGCATCGTCACCTTGGAGATCAGGATGCCAGCATTGTAGCGATCGAGAATCTCCTGCATCAGGTTGGCGGCCTGGGTGGCGATCTGCTCGCGACCTTCGTAAAGCACGAAGTTCATCCGGCTGCGGCCGACGATTTCGCGGACGGCCGTTTCGGCGGCCCCCATCACCGCATCGTCGGGATGGCGATTGTTGAACAGGTACTCGACCGGATCCTTGAGAAAATACTGCACGGCGAACTGGATGTTCACGATGTTTTCGTCATCGGTCAGCATCAGCGCCTCTTTCAGCACCTTGTTGCGCTCGCTGCCGCGATAGCCGATTTCGACGGTGCGCACGCCGGTCAGGTTGACCAGGTCGACCGACTGGATCGGATACGGCAGGCGCCAGCGCAGGCCGGGCTCGGTGGTTTCCTTGTATTTGCCGAACTGGAGCACGATGCCGCGCTGCGAGGCATCGACAATATAGAAACCGGAAGCCAGCCAGACGATGAAGGCCAGCGCGACGAGCAGACCGACGCCGCCGCCGAGGAACTTCGGATTGAAATCGATCTGCGGCAGCCGCGGTCCGTCGCCGCCGCCATTGTTGTTGCCACCACCGCCCTTCTTGCCGAACATGCCGTTCAGCTTGCGGTTGAAGTCGCGCCACAACTCTTCTAGGTCGGGCGGCCCCTGGTTCGGCCGGCGTGGACCGCCGCTGTTGGGCTTGTCGTCATCGCCACGGTTACCCCATTGAGGGTCGTTGAGTGACATGAATATTCCTAGTGTCGGGATCATGTAGTTTGGGGATCAGCTCATGTAATCGGGTTGGGCATTGCGCGCGGCCTCGGCCAGTGCCTCCTGGCGGCTCTCGGCCTTGCTTCGGGCATATTCGGCAAGGGATTCGCGCAACAGTTCCAATCCTTCGCCAGTGCGCGCACTGACGCGAACGCGCGCGATATTACCATATTCGTCCCGCTCGACCCCCGGCGCCGCCTCGGTCAGGTCGATCTTGTTCCAGACTATCACCTGCCGAACATCATGGGCGCCGATCTCTTCCAGCACCTTGTCGACTTCCGCCAGCTGCTCGTCGCGCGCATGGCTGGCGCTATCCACCACATGGAGCAGGACGTCGGCATCGATCGCCGCTTCCAGCGTGGCATGGAAGGCATCTACCAGGGAGTGCGGCAGGTCGCGGATGAAGCCGACGGTATCGGAAATGACGATATTGCCCGCGCCCTCGATCCACAGCTTGCGCGAGGTCGTATCAAGGGTCGCGAAAAGCTTGTTGGCGGCATAGACGCCGGCATGGGTCAGCGCGTTGAACAGCGTCGATTTGCCGGCATTGGTATAACCGACCAGCGAAACATTGAGCACGTCGCCGCGCATCCGCGCCTTGCGCTGCACCCCGCGCTGGCGCGAAAGCTTTTCCAGACGTTCCTTGAGCAGTTTGACGCGATTGCCGAGCAGCCGGCGGTCGGTTTCAAGCTGGGTTTCGCCCGGGCCACGCATGCCGATGCCGCCGCGCTGCCGCTCAAGGTGGGTCCAGCCGCGGACCAGCCGCGTGGACAGATGTTCGAGCTGGGCCAGTTCGACCTGCAGCTTGCCCTCGGCGCTGGCGGCGCGCAGGGCGAAGATGTCGAGAATCAGGCCGGTGCGGTCGATCACCCGGCATTTGAGTTCGCGTTCGAGATTGCGCTCCTGGGCCGGCGACAGTTCGTGGTTGAAAATCACCAGATCGGCTTCGCCCGCCGCCAGCATGGCCGCGATTTCCTGCACCTTGCCCTTGCCGGCGAAAGTTTTCGGATCCGGGCTGTGGCGCCGGCCGAAGACTTCGGCAACGACCACGCCGCCAGCCGATTCCGCCAGCAGGCGCACCTCTTCGAGCTGATCTTCCAGATCGGGCTGACCGAAGTCGAGCTGAACGATCACCGCGCGTTCGCCGGCGGCGGGTCGTTCAGTCATGGGCATTTTCGGGAGGGAGAAGCAGCGGCCTGTCGACCGGACAGGCCATTGAACAGAGGCTTATTATTCCGCCGCCTGTTCTTGCTGGAGGTTGACCGGGCGCGCCGGAACCACCGTCGAAATGGCATGTTTATATACCATCTGGGTAACCGTGTTCTTCAGCAGTACGACGTACTGGTCGAAAGACTCGACCTGGCCCTGCAATTTGATCCCGTTCACCAGGTAGATCGAGACGGGAACGTGCTCGCGGCGAAGGGCGTTGAGGAAGGGGTCTTGTAAGAGTTGCCCTTTGTTGCTCATGGTGTTGAGCTCCATGTGTGTTGTTATGAGTTGCCTAATGTACCGAAAATTGCTTCACGGCGCCAAAATATTTGTGCTTTATTTCCTGTCCTTGTCGGCGAACGGATTCTTGGCGGTGACGAACTGGATGCGTAGCGGCGTGCCATGCAGTTTGAAGGCCTCGCGGAAGGTATGTTCCAGATAACGGCGATAGCTGTCGGTGATGTGGTCGACCGCGTTGCCATGGACGACGATGATCGGCGGGTTGGAGCCGCCCTGGTGGGCATAGCGCGGCTTGGGCCGGAACAGGCCATGCTTGGCCGGCGCCTGCCGGGCGACGGCATCGGCCAGCACGCGGGCCAGGCGCGGCGTCGACATCTTGGTCATCGCTGCTGCATAGGCGGCGTCGACCGAACGGAACAGGGCCGGCAGGCCGACATTGTTGCGTGCCGAAATGAAGTGGAATTTGGCGAAATCGAGGAATTTCAGCTTGCGCTCGAGAATGATGCGGGTCTGCTCACGGGTGTAGGCATCGAGGCCGTCCCACTTGTTGACCGCAACCACCAGCGCGCGGCCGGACTGGACGATGAAGTCGGCGATGTGGGCATCCTGCTCGGAGACATCGGCCTGGGCGTCGACCATCAGGATGACGACATTGGCATCCTCGATCGCCTTCAGCGTCTTGACCACCGAGAATTTCTCGATCGACTCGAAAACCTTGCCACGCTTGCGCATGCCGGCCGTGTCGACCAGCACGTACTTCTTGCCGCCGCGTTCGAAATCGATCTCGATCGAATCGCGCGTCGTGCCTGGCGCATCGAAGGCGATGACACGCTCCTCACCGAGCAGCGTATTGATCAGCGTCGACTTGCCGACGTTCGGCCGGCCGACGATGGCCACCCGTACCGCATCCGACTTTTCTTCCTCTTCTTCCGGCTCGGGAAAGGATGCCAGGGCCAGTTCGACCAGGCCGCGCACCCCTTCGCCATGGGCGGAGGAAATCGCATTCGGCTCGCCAAGGCCGAGTTCGTGGAAATCCGCCTCGACCATCCCGGAATTCATGCCTTCCGACTTGTTGACCGCAACGAACACCGGCCGCTCCAGGCGCCGCAGCTTGTTGGCGATTTCCTTGTCGTGCGGCGTGATGCCGGTGCGGCCGTCGACCACGAAGATGACCGCATCGGCTTCGGCGATCGCCTGTTCGGTCTGACGCGCCATTTCGTGCAGGATGCCATCCTTGACCAGCGGCTCGAAACCGCCGGTATCGACGACCAGGTAGGGCTTGCGTCCCAGCTTGCCGTGCCCGTAGTGACGGTCGCGCGTCAGACCGGGCTGATCGGCGACAATGGCGTCGCGCGAGCGCGTCAGACGGTTGAACAGCGTCGACTTGCCGACATTGGGACGACCGACCAGGACCAGGGTAGGTTTCATCGTGCCTCGATCGCGCTGACGCTGCCGCCGCTGGTCAGCACCAGGAAGGCCGAGCCGAGCGTCCTTACCGGCGTGCGTACCGGCGTGCCATCGGTTTTTTTGCGGGCGACGAAGCCGCCATCCTCACGCGACAGGAAATGCACAATGCCTTCCGCATCGGCCACCGCCACCACGCTGCCCTGGACCGCCGGTCCGGAAACCGCGCGATTGAGCAACTTGTCCTGCTTCCACATGCTGCTGCCGGAATTGCGGTCCAGCGCATGCACGGCGCCGCGCTCGTCGGTCACGAACAGGTAGCGGTTGTCGAGTGCCAGCCCCGCGGCCGACGAAATGTCACGCGACCAGATCAGCGAACCACCCTGCGACATGTCGAAACAGGCGACCCGTCCCTGGAAGGCAACCGAGCAGATCATGCGCCCGTCGATCACCGGCACGCTGACGACATCCGCCACTCGATCCAGCTCCGTCGCGCCCTTGGGCAGGGCGACCGGGCCTTCCCATACCGGCGTGCCGTTCTGCAGCGCCAGCGCGACCAGCTTGCCGCCCGGGAAACCGACGAAAACAAAACGGTCGGCAAAGATCGGCGGTGCCGAACTGCGCAGCGACAGCGACGGCGTCGCCCGCTGATAGATCCACTTGCGCGTGCCGTCGCCGGCATCGAGCAGCACCACGCGGTTGTCGCCGCTCTTGACGACGACGCCGTCGGCACCGACCGCCGGTGCCGCCAGCACTTCGCTGGTCACCCGGGCCTGCCACAGCGGGCGGCCGTCTTCGGCGGAAAATGCCAGCACCTCGCCCTTGGCGGTGCCGACGACGACCAACCGGGAATCGGCGCCGACACCAGCCGAGAGCGGCTGCCCGGCCCTGATCGACCACTCGGTGCGGCCATCGACCAGCTTGGCGAGTGCGCCGTCACGGGCGGCAACGTATACGGCGTTGCCGACGACGGCCGGCGCAAAGGTGTAATCGCCAGCCTTGCCAATGCTGGCCGACCACTGATCGCGCGGCTCGACGCTCTGGTTAATCGGCGTCAGCACGGCCATCTTCGGCCCCGATGAGGCGAAGGGGTTGATCTTGTCCACGGTATCGGAAAAGGTGGAACAACCGGCGACGGACAGGCTGGCAGCGGCCAGCAGCGAGAGCGCGCGCAATGACATCATGCCGCCTCGCCGAGACTGTCGAGTTTCTGGCGCAGCAGTTCGCGACCGGCGCCGCCCCTGCCTTCGCGCACTTCGCCCTTGTCCAGCGCGGCCTTGTAGGCGGCGCGCGCTTCCGGCGCCTTGCCCTGGGCGGCCAGCACATCGCCCTTGAGTTCGAGGAAGCGGGCAGCGAAAGCGGCGTCATGACTTGCTTCCAGCTGTTTCAGCGCCTCATCGTAGGCTTTCTCGTCGAGCAGCACCGCCGCCAGACGCAGCCGGGCCAGATCCCTGACTTCATCCCTGGCGTTGTCAACGGCCCAGGTCAGCTGCGCCTTTGCAGTCTTCAGGTCGCCGGCATCGAACGACTGGCGCGCCGCGACCATGGCGCCCAGCCAGGCATAGGTGGTGCCGCCGAATTTCTCGGCCAGCTCGCCGGCCGCCGCCTTGACCTTCTGCCCGTCGCGCAAGGCCGCGCCCTGCTCCAGCACGCCATAGATAGCCGAAGCCTGCGCCGCCTGGCTGCGCTGGTACCAGTTCCAGCCCTGCCAGCCGATGACGCCGATCGAGGCGGCGACGAGCACCCCGGAGACGAGGTTGCCGTACATCTTCCACCAGGTTTTCAGCGAATCTATCTGTTCCTGTTCTTCGAGGTCGTAATGCGCCATGTGCTTATTCCTCTTCGTCCGAATCGATCAATTGTCCGATGATGGCATCCGCCAGATCATCCACTTTCAGTTTCAGTTGCGCCGCGCCTTCTTCGCGCAGCGGTTTCAGCTGGGCTTCGCCGGTCGCCGCCTCGTCGTCGCCGATG
This sequence comes from Azonexus sp., assembly GCA_017983755.1. Taxonomy (GTDB): domain Bacteria; phylum Pseudomonadota; class Gammaproteobacteria; order Burkholderiales; family Rhodocyclaceae; genus Azonexus. Next base: position 27,385 of record JAGOAU010000007.1, read on the forward strand.
ATCACGGCGAAGGTGGCGCCGCTGCCGTCGGCCTTCTTCATCTGCGACTTGAAGCTGCCACCGCCGCAATGCAGCAATACGGCGATACCCTGGTCGCGCAGCCCTTCGGCGACGCGGAAAGCCAGGCGCGAGGCTGCCTCGCCCTGATGCACCATATAGACATCCGGCGCCGGGGCTGCCGGCTCGCCGCCCGCGTCCTTGATCAGCGCGATCAGGCGTTCGATGCCCATGGCAAAACCGCAGGCCGGCGCCGCCTTGCCGCCGAGCTGGCCGACCAGCCCGTCGTAGCGGCCGCCGGCGCAGACCGTTCCCTGCGCCCCGAGGCGGTCGGTGACCCACTCAAAGACGGTCAGGTTGTAGTAATCGAGACCGCGCACCAGGCGCGGGTTGATCGTGTAGGGAATGCCGGCGTCGCGCAGCACGCGCTGCACGCCCTCGAAGTGGGCCAGCGATTCGGCGCCGAGGTAGTCGATCAGCTTCGGCGCGGCGCCGCACAGTTCCTGCAGCGCCGGGTTCTTGGTGTCGAGGATGCGCAGCGGATTGGTGTACAGGCGGCGCTTGCCGTCCTCGTCGAGCAGTTCGGCGTGTTCCTCGAAATAGGAGACCAGCGCCGCCCGGTGCTGGGCACGTTCTTCCGGCTGACCGAGGCTGTTGAGCTGCAGTTCGATGCCGTCGAGCCCGAGGTCTGCCCACAGGCGGGCGCCCATCAGGATCATCTCGGCATCGATGTCCGGACCTTCGTAGCCGAGCGCCTCGACGCCGACCTGGTGGAACTGGCGGTAACGCCCCTTCTGCGGCCGCTCGTGGCGGTACATCTGGCCGATGTAGTAGAGGCGCTGCGGCTGGCGGGCGATCAGGTTGTGCTGGATTACGGCGCGCACGCAGCCGGCGGTGCCTTCCGGGCGCAGCGTCAGCGGTTCGCCGTTCAGGCTGTCGATGAAGGAATACATCTCCTTCTCGACGATGTCGGTGACTTCACCGATGGCGCGCTTGAACAGCGGCGTCGGCTCGACGATCGGCAGACGGATCGGGCGATAGCCGTAGGCCTTCAGCCACGAACGGACGGTGTCCTCGAACAGTTCCCAGAATGCCGCTTCATCGGGCAGGATGTCGTTCATCCCGCGCACGGCTTGTAATGTCTGACTCATGACTTCAGTTTTTTGGTGTAGGTGCGCTCAACGTAGCGCTCTATGATCTGCTTGAATTCGTTGGCGATATTGTCGCCCTTGAGGGTGACCGTTTTCTGGCCGTCTTCATAGACCGGCGCCGACGGCGCCTCGCCGGTGCCCGGCAGTGAAATGCCGATGTTGGCGTGCTTCGATTCGCCGGGACCATTGACGATGCAGCCCATGACGGCGAGCGTCATGTTCTCGGCGCCGTCGTAGTGCAGCTTCCATTCCGGCATCTTGGCGCGCACGAAATCCTGCACCTCGCCGGCCAGTTCCTGGAAGAAGGTGCTGGTCGTCCGCCCGCAGCCGGGGCAGGCCGCGACCATCGGCGTGAAGGCGCGCAGGCCCATGGTCTGCAGGATTTCCTGGGCGACGATGACTTCCTGGCTGCGCGAGCCGCCGGGTTCCGGCGTCAGCGAAATGCGGATGGTGTCGCCGATGCCTTCCTGCAACAAAACGGAGAGTGCCGCGGTCGACGCGACGATGCCCTTCGAGCCCATGCCGGCCTCGGTCAGGCCGAGGTGCAGCGCGTAATCGGCACGCTGCGACAGCTCACGGTAGATGGCGACCAGATCCTGCACGCTCGATACCTTGCACGACAGGATGATCTTCTCGCCGGCCAGCCCGACCTCCTCGGCCTTGGCCGCCGATTCGAGCGCCGAGGTGACCATCGCGTGGCGCATGATCTCGGTGGCGTCGAGCGGCTGCGGTCGACGCGAATTTTCGTCCATTATTCGCGCCAGCAAATCCTGGTCGAGGCTGCCCCAGTTGACGCCGATGCGCACCGGCTTGTCGTACCGGCAGGCGAGTTCGACCATCTGCGCGAACTGCTCGTCCTTCTTTTTGCCAAAACCGACATTGCCGGGGTTGATCCGGTACTTGGCGAGCGCCTCGGCACAGGCCGGATGCTCGGTCAGCAGGCGATGGCCGTTGTAGTGAAAATCGCCGATCAGCGGCACGCTGCAGTTCATCCGGTCGAGATGCTCGCGGATTTTCGGCACGGCGGCGGCGGCTTCCGGCGAATTGACGGTGATCCGCACCAGTTCCGACCCGGCGCGCGCCAGTTCGGCGGTTTGCAGGGCAGTGGCGAGGTAGTCGGCGGTATCGGTATTAGTCATCGACTGCACGACGACCGGCGCGCTGCCGCCGATCTGCACATGGCCGATCAGGCAGCTGCGGGTCTGGCGCTTGGCAACGGCGCTCAAGGATTTACTCCAGGACCAGACGGGCGACTTCGCCCTTGGTATGCGGCGCCAGATCGACGGCCTGGCCACGCCAGAACAGCTTGACGCCGGTTGCGTTGCCGATTACCAGCGACAGCGGCCCCTGGCCGCCGACGCTTTGTTCGGCACCGGCCGGACTGCGCTGCGAATAGACCACCTTGTTGTCGCGGTCGCGCACTTCGACCCAGGATTCCCTGGCGAAGACGAAGCGCAACTGCGCGTTATCGGCGGCCACTGCCGGCATCGCCGATGGCGCGACAGCCGGGGCGGCGAGCGGGGCAGGTGCCATTTCGGCGGGCGCCTGCGCTTGCGGATTCATCACCTGCTGCGGCGTCGTTCCCGGCGGGAACACCGACTCGGGTGCCGCCGGTGTTGCCGTCGGCGCGCTGCCGGTTGCCGGCGCGGGCGCCGGTTCCTTGCGCGACACGGAATCGATCAGACCCTGGGCGCGCTCGCGCAGCGCCGAGAGATCGTTCGGCAGCAGGGCATAGGCCAACGCCGCCAAAACCACGAGGACGAGGCCGGCAATGACGACCGTCCGGTCACGGCGCGGTTGCCCGCTCGGCATCGTCGCCGGCCGTCCCGCCGGAACATGCAGGCTATCCACCGGCTTTTCCAGCGTCGCATCGAGATGATCCATCAGCGGGGCCGGGTCGATCTGCAACAGGCGGGCGTAGTTGCGGACAAAGCCGCGGACGAAGGTCTGCCCCGGCAGGCCCTGCCAGTTCCCGCTCTCCAGCGCCTCGACCTGGCGCGGGCCGAGCTTCAGCGCCTGCGCCACTTCGTCCACGCTCAGCTGCCGCATTTCGCGCGCCACGCGCAAACGGGCGCCAACGCCGCTCACCCCTTCGCGGGATGCCTCGGCCGCCTGTTCAGGCGCGAAACCCGGGCTCTGCGACTCGGTCATTCAAAATTCCCCTTGAGAAAAGCCTGGTATTCAAGCGATGTCGGATAGCGGTTGCGCAACTGCGCCGCGTAATTGCCCTCGCCCGCCTTGTTGCCCAGCTTGCGCTCGAGACGAACACCGAGCCACAACGCTTCGGGCGACGGCGTATTCATCTCCTTCATGGCATCGTTCAAATAGATTTTCGCCTCGTCGAGGTTGCCACGCAGATAGAACAGATTGGCCAGCTGGTAACGCGTTCCCGCGGCCGGACCGCGCGCCAGGCGCAGCGAATTCAGGAGATAGCCGAGCGCCCCGTCGAGATCATCGGCCTTCACGGCGCAGGTGCCGGCGTTGAAATAGGCGACATCGGGCGTGTCGTATAGCGGATCCTTCAGCGCATTCAGGAAATAGCCGATCGACTGCCGCGGCTGACCGGTGTTGCAGAGGAACCAGCCGTAGTTGTTGTTGACCTCGGGGTTCTTCGGGGCAATCTTGAGCGCCTTGCGGAAATCTTCCTCGGCCTTGGCATTTTCCTTGAGCTGGGCATGGACCAGGCCGCGCACACTGTAAGCTTGGTAGTAATCGGAATCGGATTCAAGCGCAATGCGGGTTTCTTCAAGCGCCACCGCCATGTTGCCAGCCTGGAAATATGCGGCCGCCAGTTCGGTATGGACCTTGGCGCGGTATTTCGGGTCGACCGGCGCCGGCTGGCTCGATTCGTTGCTCGCGCCGGGGATGATGGTCGTCGATGGCCCCTGGTTGCTGCTGCCACCCGGCATTTCCTTCATCCACTCCAGGCTCTGCTGGGCCAGCGCCGGCAGCGCGCTGGACGCACCCAGGAAAATTGCCAGAACCCGCATTTTCGCCATCAAGCCATTCATGATCTCGCCTCGTGTAGGGGAATAATCCGCCCGGCTGTGCGCCGGGTCTTGTCCTGCACCTGTCCGGCCAGTTGGCCGCAGGCTGCATCGATATCGTCGCCGCGCGTCTTGCGCGTCGTGGTGACGATGCCTGCCCCCATCAGGATGTCGGCGAAGCGCCGCACCCGCTCCGCCGGCGAGCGCCGGAACGGCGAACCCGGGAAGGGATTGAAGGGAATCAGGTTGAACTTGCAATGGACATTCTTGACCAGCGCCAGCAGCTCGCGCGCGTGCGCGTCGCTGTCGTTGATGCCGTCCAGCATGATGTACTCGAAGGTGATGAAATCGCGCGGCGCCTTGTCCAGATAACGGCGGCAGGCGGCCATCAGCTCCTTGAGCGGATACTTCTGGTTGATCGGCACCAGTTCGTCGCGCAGCTTGTCGTTCGGCGCGTGCAGCGACACCGCCAGGGCCACCGGACACTCGTCGCGCAGGCGGTCCATGACCGGCACCAGGCCGGAGGTGGACACCGTGACGCGACGGCGCGACAGGCCGTAGGCGTTGTCGTCGAGCATCAGGCGCAGCGCCTTGACCGAGTTTTCGAAATTGGCGAGCGGCTCGCCCATGCCCATCAGGACGACGTTGGAAATGATCCGTTCGTCGCCGTGGACCGCACCCAACGCGTTGTTGGCCAGCCAGAGCTGGCCGATGATCTCCGCTACCGTCAGGTTGCGGTTGAAACCCTGCTTGCCGGTCGAGCAGAAGGCGCAGTCGAGCGCGCAGCCGGCCTGCGTGGACACGCACAGCGTGCCGCGATCATCTTCGGGAATGAACACCGTTTCAACGGCATTGCCATTACCGACATCGATCAGGAACTTGCGCGTGCCGTCGTCCGACAACTTGTCGGAGACGACCGCGGGTGGCGCCACGACCGCCTTCGCCTTGAGCTTCTCACGCAGGCTCTTGGCGATGTCGGTCATGGCATCGAAGTCCGCCACGCCGGCACGATGGATCCAGCGCAGCACCTGCTTCGCGCGGAAGGGCTTTTCGCCCTGCTCGGCAAACCAGGCAGTCAGGCCTTCGGCATCGAAATCCAGCAGATTGACGGTCATCGGGTGCTTCTTCGATTAAAAAATCAACGACCGCTGTAGGTGTTCATGCCCGGGAAGAAGAAGGCGATTTCCACGGCCGCGGTTTCCGGCGCGTCGGAGCCATGCACGGCGTTGGCGTCGATGGACTCGGCGAAATCGGCGCGGATGGTGCCCTTGTCGGCCTTCTTCGGATCGGTGGCGCCCATCAGTTCGCGGTTCTTGGCAATGGCGTTTTCGCCTTCCAGGCACTGGATCATCACCGGGCCGGAGGTCATGAATTCGACCAGATCCTTGAAGAAGGGGCGCTCCTTGTGCACAGCGTAGAACTGGCCGGCTTCCTGGGCGGACAGCCAGGTCATGCGGGCGGCGATGACCTTGAGGCCGGCGCCTTCGAAACGGGAATAGATCTGGCCGATGACGTTCTTGGCGACGGCGTCGGGTTTGATGATGGAGAGGGTGCGTTCGATAGCCATGTGATTGCTCCGCGGTGCTAGTCAGTTGAAAAACGGGCAATTTTAGCAGATATGAGGCGAACGCGCCCCGCTCAGCGCGGCGCGCTTTCGACCGGCGCCGCCAGCAGCGGCTCGCGTAGCCGGGCGAATTGTTGCGGCGCAACGTACTGCAGCAGTTCCTTGCCGTCCTTGTCGACCACCACGTCCAGCCCCTGCTTCGGGTACAGCAGGTGTGTGCGCTTGTCGGAAAGCAAGATGCGCTCACCCGGCTCGCCGAAACGCTGGACGATCGTCGCCTCGTCCAGATTCACCGTCGGGATGACGCTGATGGCGCGGATCGGCAGTCGGTCGGCGGCCGCCAGATCGTCGGGGTGCAGGGTGATGCGGCGGGTCGTGCTCTCCATGTGCTTGGCCTTGAGCGCCCGTTCGCGCATCGCGGAAATTGCCTCGTTGGTGGCGTCGACCGTAACCACCATCTTCGCCAGCACGAAACCCAGGGGCAACTGCGCATAATAGCCTTCCAGCAGGCCGATCTCGTTCGGTTCGGCGATGATCGCCACCTCGATCTCGTTACCCAGCTTCTGCCGCACATCGCCGAGCGTGCTGACGCCCGGCTGCAGCCCGAACACCGTGCTGCCGCCCTGCCCGTCCACCGATATCTGCCACGGCAGGTTGGCGTTCGGGTCGACGCCGGCCTGCTTGCCGGCGCCGGGAATGAAAAACGGGACAATCAGCGCGAGCAGGACGAGGGCGATCAGGGACAGGGCGAATTTCATGGCAGCTGCGGAAAACAGGATGCCGGATTGTGCCACAGCCCCGGCGCCGGCCCGGCATCGCCTCAGTCGCTATCGGGGCTTGCCGGCGGCGCCCGCAAAATCCTGCGCATACTGGGTGGTGACCGCGGCCAGCACTTCCTGGATCCGCTCGCTGGTGGTCGCCACGTTCTGCGGCCCCTTGCCGTCGGCGCCCTTGCTGCGCAGTTGCTGCACGGCGCTGTCGAAGAAGATCCACTGGTTCTTCGCCAACCCCAGCGCATCGCGGCCGGCTGCCGTGTTTTCAGGCGCCGCGAGCAGTTCCTGCAGGCCGGTGGCGAATTCCTTGCGCGTCTGCTCCATGTCGACCAGCAGTCCCTGTGAGCGGTCGCCGGCTTGCGCCTGCAGATAGAGCCGCGCCAGGCGCTGGGCCAGCATGTTGAGGCGCGAGGAAAGATCGACCAGGCGACCGGCCGGCGTTTCCGCCTCCGACTCGACCTGCATCGCCAGCTTGCCGGCATGGATCGTCAGCTCCTCCGCCAACTGCCCCACGCGCTCGGCCGCCGCCGGGCTGTACAGCTGGCGCACGGCGGCACGCAGTTCCTGCCAGGCCGTCACGCTGCGCGTGTAGGCACGCTGGGTGCCCGGCTTCTTGCCATAGCGCTCCAGCCGCTTCAGTTCGCCGTCGGTCTGCGCGATGGCCTGTTCGATCTGGCGCGTTGCCGCCGGCGCATTCAGCCCCTGCCCGGCCTGCAGGTAGAGTTTGGCCAGGCGCTGCGCCTGCAGGCGCAGATCGCCGGCATCGGCGATGTCGCGGGCGATGGCAGAAAGGTCGCCGCTCTTGGCCGGCGTTCCCTGCGCCCAGGCCGGCAGGGTCAACGCCAGGAAAACGGACAGAAACAGGGCGCGAACGGAAAAACGACAGGCAGGCATGGACGGTCACCACAAAACCGAAAGGGCGCGCATTGGAGCACGCGCAGATTTCAGTTTCGTGACGCGGCCGGAAATGGCCGGGTTTTCGGGGTCGACCGCAACCGACGTAAAAAAGCCGCGCCCGGTTGCCTGGGGCGCGGCTTTTTCCATTGTGATGCCGGTCAGAGCATGCCGAGCTGCTGCGGCAGCCAGAGCGAAAGGCCCGGCCAGTAGGTGACGACGACCAGGAAGCCGAGCATCGACAGCAGCCATGGCCAGACCGCCACCGTCAGCTCGGTGATGCCCATTTTGGTGATGCCCGAGGCCACGTAAAGGTTGAGACCGACCGGCGGGTGGCACATGCCGACTTCCATGTTCACCACCATCAGGATGCCGAAGTGCACCGGATGGATGCCCAGTGCGACCGCAACCGGGAACAGGATGGGCGCGAAGATCAGGACGATCGACGACGGTTCCATGAAGTTGCCGGCGAGCAGCAGGATGACGTTGACCGCCAGCAGGAAGGTGATCATCCCCAGCCCGTTGCCCAGCATCCAGTCGGCCAGCGCCTGCGGAATGTTCTCGTTGGTCATGATGAAGGAGAACAGCACGGCGTTGGTGATGATGTAGAGCAGCATCGCCGACATGTTCGCCGAGTTGAGCAGCACCTTCGGCACGTCCTTCATGCCCAGGTCGCGGTAGATGAACACCGCGCAGATGAAGGCGTAGACCGCAGACATGGCTGCCGCTTCGGTCGGCGTGAAGATGCCGGTGTAGATGCCGCCCATGACGACGACGATCAGCAGCAGGCCCCAGACCGACTTGCGGAAGGCTTGCCAGCGCTCGCCCCAGGTCGCCTTGGGCTGGCGCGGGTAGTTGAACTTGCGGGCGCGGTACCAGGTGACGCCGCCGAGCACGCCGGCCAGGGCCAGACCGGGGATGACGCCGGCCATGAACAGGGCGCCGACCGAGGTGTTGGTGGCCACCGAGTACATGACCATGACGATGGACGGCGGGATCAGGATGCCGAGCGCGCCCGAGGTCGAGATGACGCCGGCCCCGAACTTGTTCGGGAAGCCTGCCTTGACCATCGCCGGCAGCAGGATCGAGCCGATCGCGACCACCGTCGCCGGGCTGGAGCCGGAGACCGCCGCGAACAGCGCACAGGCCAGCACGCCAGCCAGACCAAGACCGCCATACCAGTGGCCGACCATCGACGTGGCGAAGTTGATCATCCGTTTCGCCACCCCGCCATGGGTGAGGAAGTTGCCGGCCAGGATGAAGAACGGGATGGCCATGATCTCGAACTTCTCGATACCGGTGAACAACTTGAGCGCCACCGATTCGAGCGGCACCTGGGTCAGGGTGAAGAGGAAGGTCAGTACCGTCAGGCCGAGCGAAATCGAGATCGGCATGCCGGTCAGCATGAGGATGGCCAGCAGGCCGAAAATCACCAAGGCGTTCATTGCTGGTCTCCTTCCTTGTCGCCGGTGCGGCGTTCGCCGCCACGGCGTTCTTCGCCGGCCGGCCGGCCGTCACCGGCGCGGCGCTCCTCGCCGCTGCGGCGCTCGCCCATCATCGTGTGCTTCAGGTCGTGCATGTGCAGGTTGTCGTCCATCGAATACGGGTTCAGGTTCACGTCGGGCATCGGCTCTTCTTCCTCGAGGCCGTCGACGTGGCCGTGGTCGTGGTGCGGCAGTTCGCCCGTCTTGATGAACGCAAAACACACCTGCAGGAAACGGAAGCACATCAGCGACGAACCGAGCGGGATGGCGCTATAGACGATCCAGGTCGGCCATTCGAGGTCGGGTGTGACCGGGCCCTCATATAGATCTTCACCGGCAATGCCCAGCGCGTTGAAGATGGCATAGTGCGCACCGTTTTCCCAGACGAAGTGGGCGCCGAGCGTGGCGACGATGCCGGTGAACAGGGCGCCGGCGAGCAGGCCGAAGACGATGAACTTGCCGCGCATGCTGTCGTTGAGCCGGTTGATCAGCACGTCAACGCCGACGTGGATGCCGGTGCGCACGCCATAGGCGGCACCGAACTTGGCCATCCAGACGAACATGATGATGCACAGTTCCTGGGCCCAGCCGAAATTGAGGGTCAGCAGCCAGTCCTGCAGTCCGGGTATGTTGACCCCGGCCAGGTAGCGGTGCGCGACCGAGACAAAGATGATGAGGGTGGCCGCTCCCATCAGGAAGGTCACCAGCAGCTCTTCGATGTGATTGAGCGCTTTGTTGATCATGGGTTTCCCCCGGTGTGGTCCCGGGGGCCGCAGCCCCCGGAGATTTTTATGTCTGGACGATTACAGGGCGTTCGGATCGAAACCGGTTTCCTTGTAGACGCTCTGGATGATCTCCTTGCCGATGCGCGATTCCATCTTCTGATGCACCGGGATCAGCGCCTTCTTGAAGGCCATGCGCTCTTCCTTGGTCGGCACGGCAACTGCGGTCTTGCCGCTCTTCTTCACGGAATCCAGATCCTTGTCGTTCTGCTCCTTGGCGATCTTGTTGGCATAGACGGTCGAATCCTTCATCGCCGTTTCCAGCTGGCCGCGCACGTCGGCCGGCAGGCCGTCCCAGAACTTCTTGTTGACGATGACCGCGTAGCCGAGATAGCCATGATCGGTCAGGGTCATGTGCTTCTGCACTTCATGCATCTTCTGGGTGTAGAAATTGGAAATCGGGTTCTCGGTGCCGTCGACCACACCCGTCTGCAGCGCCTGATAGACCTCGGAGAAGGCCATCACCTGCGGCAGCGCACCGAGGGTGCGCATCTGCTCTTCCAGCACCTTGGACGACTGGATGCGCATTTTCTTGCCCTTGAGGTCGGCCGGCGCCTTGATCGGCGAGTTCAGCGAGAAGGACTTGAAGCCGTTGTCCCAGAAGGCGAGGCCGCGGATGCCCTTGGGCTCAAGCTTGGTCAGCAGCTGCTGACCGACCGGACCCTGGGTGACCTTGTGCAGGTCGTTGTAGTCGTCGAAGATGAACGGCAGGTCGAAGACCTCGAATTCCTTGACGCCGAGCGGGCCGAACTTGGCCAGTGAGGGGGCGAGCATCTGGACGGCGCCGAGCTGCAGCGCTTCCATCTCCTCCTTGTCCTTGTACAGCGTCGAGTTGGCATAGACCTCGACCTTGACCTTGCCCTTGGTCAGCTCTTCCGCCTTCTTGGCAAAATACTCGGCCGCCAGACCCTTGGGGGTCTCCTTGGCGACGACGTGGCTGAACTTGATGACGATCGGTTGCTGGGCGTAGACCGCGAACGACAGGGCGCCGGCGAACAGGCCAACCAGAAGCTTCGAGATTTTCATTTTTTCTCCTCCAGAGAGTGGGGTCGTGAAACTACGAACTGCTACAAGGCAAAATTATTACGAAAGCGATAGGCGCTGCGTATTGTGGTAATCCACATGTCTGCAGGGCAAACCCGCCGGCCCGGCCAGCGGTTCAGCATACTCAGTGGTGTTCGACTGCCGGGCGCAGACCGTGCGGCATCGGTGGCTCGGGCGCATCGTCGAGCACCAGTTCCGGACGATCGGCCTCGTCGTCGGTTTCCTCGTTCAGCACCGCCGTCAGGCGTTCGCTATCGAGCGCCTTGCACCATTTGGCGACGACCAGCGTGGCGACACTGTTGCCGATGAAGTTGGTCAGGGCACGCGCCTCGGACATGAAGCGGTCGATGCCAAGAATCAGCGCCAGCCCGGCCACCGGCACGGAACCGACGGCGGAGAGCGTGGCAGCGAGAACGATGAAGCCGCTGCCGGTGACGCCGGCAGCGCCCTTGGAAGTCAGCAGCAGGATGACCAGCAGCGTGATCTGCTGCGAGAGATCCATCGGCGTATTGGTCGCCTGGGCGATGAAGACGGCGGCCATGGTGAGGTAGATCGCGGTGCCGTCCAGGTTGAAGGAATAACCGGTCGGCACGACCAGGCCGACGACCGATTTCTGTGCGCCGGCGTTTTCCATCTTGGCCATCAGGCGCGGCAGAGCCGATTCCGAAGAGGAAGTACCGAGCACCAGGAACAGTTCTTCCTTGATGTACTTGATCAGCTTGACGATCGAGAAACCATGCAATTTGGCAATCGTTCCGAGCACCCCGAAGATGAAGATGACACAGGTCACGTAGAAAGCCGCCATCAGGTTGGCCAGCTGGGCCAGGCTGCCCACCCCGTGCTTGCCGATGGTGTAGGCCATGGCGCCGAAAGCGCCGATCGGGGCGACCTTCATGATGACGCCGACGATGCCGAAGAGTACGTGCGACAGTTTTTCGATCAGCTCGAACACCGGTTTGCCGCGTTCGCCGAAGGCGTTCATCGCGTAACCGAAGAGGACGGAGAAGAACAGCACCTGCAGCATGTCACCCTTGGCGAAGGCGTCGACGACGCTGGTCGGGATGATGTTCAGCAGGAAATCGACCGTCGACTGCATCTTGCCGGGCTCGGCGTACTTGGCGATGCTCTTGGTGTCGAGCGTCGAGGGATCGACATTCATGCCTGCGCCCGGCTGCCAGACATTGACGACGATCAGGCCGATGATCAGGGCGATGGTGCTGACGATCTCGAAATAGAGCACGGCCAGGCCGCCAGTCTTGCCGACCTTCTTCATATCCTCCATGCCGGCGATGCCGACGACGATGGTACAGAAGATGATTGGCGCGATGATCATCTTGATCAGCTTGATGAAACCGTCGCCGAGCGGCTTCATCGCCGCGCCGGTATCCGGGTAGAAATGGCCGAGCAGCACACCGATGACGATGGCGACGATGACCTGGAAGTAAAGACTCTTGTATATCGCTTTCTTGGCCATGGAAACGAGCTCCTCTAGTGGCGACCTTGGAATTACCGAAAAAAACTGGCGCAAGTATCGTCATCGGCGGCCACCGGAACCATTGTGGACATCCGTATTGTGGTTTTCCACAGGGCGCAGCCACAGGTGCGACCGCTCTGCTAGCATCCGCCCATGCAACCGCTTCCCCAACCTGTCAGCTCCCGCCGCCTGCGCTGGTTTCTCGCCCTGCCGAAATTCGGCGTGGTGCTGCTGCTGGCCGCCGTCGTCGCGCTGCTCTGGCTGTTGCACCAGAACGAACTGGAGGAGGAACGCGCCAGCCTGATCAAGGACGTGCTGTGGCTGGAGCAGAATCTGCGCTTTCACCTCGGCAACAACGAGGAGCAGTTGCAGCAACTGGCCGCCGATCTCGGCAACCACGCGGACAGGAAGCAATTGTTCCGCGTGCGCGCCAACCATCTGCTGAAAAACAATCCGGACATCTCGCAGATCGTCTGGTTCGACTCGCGGCGGCAGCTGATCGATGCCCTGCCGGCGGCGCTGCCGGCTGACAGCGAACTGGAAGCCTTCGGGCCGCCGGTGACGCAGAAAGCCTTCGAACTGGCCAGCCGCCTGAGCAAGCGCGTTTATAGCGAACCTTTCTTTCTCAGCGGCAACGTCGGGCATTTCGCACTGGCGGTGCCGATTTACAGCGAGCGCGAACAGGCCGGCATGCTGGTCGTCAATTACTCGATCGAGGGCCTGCTCAACAGCCTGGTTCCCTGGTGGTTCGCCGAGAAATACCGGGTCGTCGTGGTCGACGACAACGAGGTGCAATTCGCCGCCAAGTCGAATATCGAAGGCGTTCCCAGCCTTTCCTACGAACTGCCCTTCGAGCCGCCCGGTTATGGGTTGAAATTTCGCGTCACCACTTACCAGAGTGCCGGCAATCCCCTGCAGCGCCTGCTGGCCGGCGCCATCCTGGTGCTCGCCGCCGGCGTCTTCTGGAGCCTGTGGGTCGTTCGCGACCTGATGAAAAAACGCGCGCGGGCCGAAGAAGCCCTGCGGGCCGAACACGCGCTGCGTTCGGCGATGGAGGATTCGCTGACGGTCGGCATGCGGGCACGCGACCTGACCGGCCGGATAATCTACGTCAATCCCGCCTTTTGCCGGATGACCGGTTTCAGCAGCGAGGAACTGGTCGACCGCAGCCCGCCGATGCCCTACTGGGTGCCCGAGCAATTCGACGAGACGATGGCGGTGCATCAGGCCGTGCTGGCCGGGGAAGCGCCGCCCGACGGTTTCGAGATCACCTTCCGGCGCAAGGATGGCGAACATTTCCAGGCGCTGGTCTACGAAGCGCCGCTGATCGACGGCAACGGCCGACACACCGGCTGGATGGCCTCGGTGCTCGACGTCACCGAACGGCGGCACGCCGAGGAACTGGCCCGCCAGCAGCAGGAGCAACTGCAATTCACCTCTCGCCTGGTGACCATGGGCGAGATGGCCTCGACGCTGGCCCATGAGCTGAACCAGCCGCTGGCAGCGATCGCCAGCTACAACACCGGTTGCCTTAACCTGCTGGCGAACGAGAATTTCGACCCCGGCGACATCCGCCACGCGCTGGAGAAACTCGGCGTCCAGGCTCAGCGCGCCGGCCGCATCATTCGCCGCGTGCACGACTTCGTCAGAAAGAGCGAGCCGAAGCGGGCGCCCTCGGCGCTCGGCGAGATCATCGAGGACTGTCTCGGCTTCATCGAGGCCGAGGCGCGCAAACGCCATGTGCACATCGAAACTGCCCTGCCGGCGCTGCCGCCGGTGCTGGCCGACCGCCTGATGCTGGAACAGGTGCTGCTCAACCTGATCCGCAACGGCATGGAGGCAATGGCCAACACGCCGGAAGAGCAGCGCGTGCTGCGCGTTGCCGTCGAACCGGGTGGCGGCGAAGTTGTCGTCAGCATCGCCGACAACGGCTGCGGCATCGCGCCCGAGGTGCGCGAAAAGCTGTTCACGGCCTTCTTCACGACCAAGCCCGAAGGCATGGGAGTCGGCCTGTCGATCTGCCGCTCGATCATCGAATTTCACCGCGGCCGCCTGTGGGCCGAAGACAATGCGCATTCGCCGACCGGAAGCGGTACGATATTCAAATTCACCCTGCCGCTGGAATCCGCATGAGCCTGCCGCAAGCCCACCTGGTCGACGACGACGAAGCCATCCGCGATGCGCTGGCCTGGCTGCTGAAGTCGCGCGGCCTGCCGTGCACGACCTACGACTGTGGCGAAACCTTTCTCGCCGCCTGGACGCCGAAGCTGGCCGGCTGCGTCATTCTCGACATGCGCATGCCGGGCATGAGCGGGCTCGACTGCTTCGATGCATTATGCGAGCGCAAATCCACCCTGCCGGTGATTTTCCTGACCGGGCACGGCGACGTGCCGCTGGCCGTGGCGACGCTGAAAAAGGGTGCCTTCGACTTCTTCGAGAAGCCATTCAACGACAACGACCTCGCCACGCGCGTCGCGGAAGCCATGGCGCTCGACGCCGGGCAGCGCGCAGCGAATGCCACGGTCGACTCGGTAAACTCGCGCCTTTCCACCCTGACCGCGCGCGAACGGCAGATCATGGAACTGGTTCTGCTCGGCAAGTTCAACAAGGTCATCGCCGACGATTTGAACATCAGCATGCGCACCGTCGAGGTGCATCGCGCCAACCTGTTCGACAAAATGAAGGTGAAAACCGCAGTCGAACTGGCCAATTTGCTCAAACCCCAGCGCTGACCCTTCCCTTGCCTGCGCTTTTTCGCTAGCATTTCCCCGCACCCCGCGAAAGCCATTTCCGGCGCATATTTTTTGACGGGCTTTTTCCCATTCCACGAGGCAATTCATGAGCGAGCACATCCATTACGTCACCGATGACACCTTCGAAGCCGAAGTGCTGCAATCGCAGCAGCCGGTTCTGGTGGATTACTGGGCCGAATGGTGCGGCCCCTGCAAGATGATCGCCCCGATCCTCGACGAAATCGCCAAGGACTACACCGGCAAGCTGAAGGTGGCCAAGGTCAATATCGACGACAACCAGGCGACGCCGGCCAAGTTCGGCATCCGCGGCATCCCGACCCTGATGATCTTCAAGAACGGCAACGTCGAAGCGACCAAGGTCGGCGCCCTCTCGAAGTCGCAACTCGCTGCCTTTATTGACAGCAACCTGTAATCTCCGTACCCTCCCGGCCTGAAGGTGCGTTCTGCGCCTTCAGGCAGACGCACCCAACGGCCACCGCCGGCGTCGATCTTCCCCACCCCAGGCAACACATCGCGCCCCTCGGTCTCCGGCATTCGTCCGGCTCCGTGTCGGTGCCACACATTCGCATCCATGCAACTTTCCGAACTCAAGACACTGCACGTCAGCAAACTGCTCGACATGGCCACCGAACTGGCTATCGAGAACGCCAACCGCATGCGCAAGCAGGAGCTGATCTACGCCATCCTCAAGGCCAAGGCCAAGAACGGCGACACCATCTATGGCGACGGCACGCTGGAAGTCCTCTCCGACGGCTTCGGCTTCCTCCGCTCATCGGACACCTCCTACCTCGCCAACCCGGACGACATCTACGTCTCCCCGTCGCAGGTCCGCCGCTTCAACCTGCGTACCGGTGACACCATCGAGGGCGAAATCCGCACCCCGAAGGACGGCGAACGCTACGTCGCGCTGACCAAGCTGGAGTCGATCAACGGCTTCCCGCCCGAGGCCAACAAGAACAAGATCATGTTCGAGAACCTGACGCCGCTCCACCCGACGCGTCACCTGCGCCTCGAACGCGACATCAAGGCCGACGAAAACATTACCAGCCGCGTCATCGACATGATCGCGCCGATCGGCGCCGGCCAGCGCGGCCTGATCGTTTCGCCGCCGAAATCCGGGAAGACGGTGATGCTGCAGAACATCGCCCACGCGATCACCGCCAATCACCCGGAAGTTGTGCTGATCGTGCTGCTGATCGACGAGCGCCCGGAAGAAGTCACCGAGATGACCCGCACCGTCAAGGGCGAGGTCGTCGCCTCGACCTTCGACGAACCGGCCACCCGCCACGTCGCCGTCGCCGAAATGGTCATCGAGAAGGCCAAGCGCCTGGTCGAGCACAAAAAGGATGTCGTCATCCTGCTCGACTCGATCACCCGCCTCGCCCGCGCCTACAACACCGTCCAGCCGGCCTCCGGCAAGGTGCTGACCGGCGGCGTCGACGCCAACGCCCTGCAGAAGCCCAAGCGCTTCTTCGGCGCCGCGCGCAACATCGAGGAAGGCGGCTCGCTGACCATTCTCGCCACCGCGCTGATCGACACCGGCTCGCGCATGGATGAAGTCATCTACGAAGAATTCAAGGGCACCGGCAACTCGGAAATCCACCTCGACCGCCGCATGGCCGAGAAGCGGATGTACCCGGCGATCAACGTCAACCGCTCCGGCACCCGCCGCGAAGAACTGCTGCTCAAACCGGACGTGCTCTCGAAGATGTGGGTCCTGCGCAAGCTCTGCTACCCGATGGACGACCTCGCCGCCATGGAATTCCTGCTGGACAAGGTCAAGTCGACCAAGGGCAACGCCGAGTTCTTCGACGCCATGCGCCGCGGCTAAGCGCCGAAACATATTGCAAGCGCGTGATTATTCGAGGATAATCGCGCGTTTTCCAGGTCGGCCACATCCGCCGGTCGCGTAACGAAAGGACACAAAGTGAAAGCCGATATCCATCCCGATTACAACGACGTTCAGGTGACCTGCTCCTGCGGCAGCACCTTCACGACCCGCTCGACCATGAAGAAGCCGCTTCACGTCGAAGTATGCTCCCTCTGCCACCCGTTCTACACCGGCAAGCAGAAGATCGTCGACACTGCCGGTCGCGTCGAGAAGTTCAACCAGAAATTCGGCGCCATGCGCGGCAAGGCTGCTGCCTGATCCGCTTGAGGCACGACAGAAAGGGCAGCCGCTTGGCTGCCTTTTTCGTTTATAGGCTATCCTCTTTCCATGTCTGACTTCAGCGCCCTGCTCCGTCGC
This sequence comes from Azonexus sp., assembly GCA_017983755.1. GTDB lineage: Bacteria > Pseudomonadota > Gammaproteobacteria > Burkholderiales > Rhodocyclaceae > Azonexus. Next base: position 44,536 of record JAGOAU010000007.1, read on the forward strand.
GGCATCCGCCTGCCTCCGGCCGGCTGGGTACTGGCGGCCATGCTGGCGTTCTACGTGCTGGCCGGCCTTTTCGGCCGCGATCCGTGGAAAGGCGAGGACGCGATCCACATCGGCACCGCCTGGCACATGCTGCATTACGGCGACTGGCTGTCGCCCGACCTTGCCGGCCGCCCCTTCCACGAACCACCGCTCTATTACTGGACTGCCGCGCTGACCGGCAAGGTTTTCGGCTGGCTGCTGCCGCTGCACGAGGCGATGCGCCTGGCCAGCGGCGTCTGGGTCATGCTGGCGCTGATGGGCCTCTATTACGCTGGCCGCGAACTCTACGGCCAGGAAAGTGCCGCCGCCAGCCCGCTGCTGCTGGCCGGTTGCGCCGGCCTGCTGTTTCACGCCCACGATGCGCAGCCGATGCTGATCGCCCTTGCCGCCTACGGCGGCGGTCTCGGCGCCCTGGCGGCTCTCGGTCGCCGGCCTGTGCTGGCCGGCAGCTTCTACGGCCTTTCCGTCACCGCCTGCCTGCTCGGCACCGGCATCGCCCCGACCCTGCCCTTGCTGGCGATCGCGCCGCTCGCCTGGTGGCTGGCCGAGAACCGTACGACGGCACTGCGCGGCCTGGCCATTGCCGTCGCGGTCGCCGCGGTGACCGCGCTCCCGTGGCCGCTGCTGCTCTTGGCCCTCGAACCGGCGCGCTTTCACGGTTGGCTGAATACCGAACTGGTGCCGCTGCGGACACCTTTCTCGTTTTCCGGGGCCGGCCGCTTCCTTTCGCTGCTGCCGTGGTTCGCCTTCCCGGCACTGCCGCTGGCCGGCTGGACCCTATGGACGCGGCGCCATGCCATGAAGGAGATGCCGCAGGCTCTGCCGCTGGTCTTCCTGCTGCTCGCCTTCCTGATGCTGGCGCTCGCCTACCGGCCGCGCGAAATCCCGGCCCTGCTGATGCTGCCGCCGCTCGCCCTGCTGGCCACCCCTGGCGCCCTGACCCTGCGCCGCGGCGCCGCCAGCGCCTTCGACTGGTTCGCGATGATGACTTTCAGCTTCTTCGTCGCCGTCACCTGGCTGGCGTGGTCGGCGATGGCGCTCGGCTGGCCGGAGCGCCTGGCGCAGCGGGCCGTCGTGCTGCGTCCTGGTTTCGTCGGCCAGTTCGATCTGCTGGCTTTGGTCATCGGGCTGATCGCCACCGCCTGGTGGGCATGGTTGATCGTCACCGCGCCGCGCTCGCCCTACCGCAGCCTGACCCACTGGACGCTCGGCTTCACGACGCTGTGGCTGCTGGCGACCACCCTGATCCTGCCGTGGTTCGACTACGGCAAGAGCTATCGCCCGGTCATCCAGGCCATCGCCAAAGCGCTGCCGGAAGACCACGGCTGCCTGGCCGAACGCGGCCTCAACGACACCCAGCGCGCCTCGCTCGCCTATTTCGTCGGTATCGAGCCGCTGGCTGCCGACTCGGCCGCCGGCAAGCAGTGCCGCTGGCTGCTGGTCACCGGCGACACCCGGCCAGAACTCGCCGCCCCGGATGGCAAATGGACCCGCGCCTGGGAAGGCAACCGGCCCGGCGACCGCAAGGAGAAATTCCGCCTCTACAAGCGTTGACCGCAACAGGCGGTCAGCCCTTGAGGAAGTGCTCGCGGTAGTACTTGAGTTCGTCGATCGATTCGTAGATGTCGGCCAGCGCCGTATGCCGCCCCTTCTTCTTGAAGCCCTTGTAGATTTCCGGCTGCCAACGCTTGCACAACTCCTTGAGGGTACTGACGTCGAGGTTGCGGTAGTGGAAGAAGGCTTCCAGCGTCGGCATGTAGCGGGCCATGAAGCGGCGATCCTGGCCGATCGAGTTGCCGCACATCGGCGAATGGCCCTTCGACGAATACTTCTTCAGGAATTCCAGCGCCGCCAGTTCGACGGCAGCTTCGTCAAGCGCCGAGGCCTTGACCTTGTCGATCAGCCCGGAACGGCCGTGCGTTTTCTGGTTCCAATCGTCCATGCCAGCCAGCGTTTCATCGCTCTGATGGACAACCCAGGCCGGCGACTCGGCGACCATTTCCAGTTCCGAATTGGTCACCACCATCGCCATTTCGATGATCCGGTCGCCATCCGGATTGAGACCGGTCATTTCCATGTCCAGCCAGACGAGGTTGTTTGCGTTGCCTGTCATATAATTGTCCAAAACCCTTGAAAAGCATCATTTTCTCATAGCTTCATCCCTCATTTCGTGACCACCGACTTCACCCTCCTCTTTCTCGCCGCCGTCGCGCTGACACTGGCCGGCCGCCTGTGGCTGACGCTGCGCCAGATCCGCTTCGTCGCCGCGCATCGCGCCGCCGTCCCGCCCGACTTCGCCGAACGCATTGCGCTTGCCGCTCACCAAAAGGCCGCCGATTACACGGTCGACCGCAACAGGCTGGCGATAGTCACGACGCTGGTCGATGCAGCGCTGCTCATCGCCCTGACGCTCGGCGGCGGCCTCGCCTGGCTGCATGAATTGTGGAGCGCGCGCCTTGACGGCCTGCCCTACGGCCTGGCGCTGATCTTCAGTGTGATGGCGATCTCGGCCCTGATCGACCTGCCCTTTTCACTCTACCGCCAGTTCGTCATCGAGGCCCGCTACGGCTTCAACCGCATGACGCTCGGCCTGTTCTTCGCCGATCTCGCCAAGCACACGCTGCTCGGCGTCGCCATCGGCACCCCGGTGATCCTCGCCGTACTCTGGCTGATGGGCGCCATGGGCGAGTTCTGGTGGTTCCACGTCTGGCTGTTCTGGAGCGCCTTTAACCTGGTCGCGCTGTTCGTCTACCCGACCTGGATCGCGCCGCTGTTCAACAAGTTCTCGCCGCTCGAGGAAGGTGAGATGAAGACCCGCATCGAGGCCCTGCTCGCCCGCTGCGGCTTTCGCTCCAGCGGCCTCTTCGTCATGGACGGCTCGAAGCGCTCCAGCCACGGCAACGCCTACTTCACCGGCTTCGGTAACAACAAGCGCATCGTCTTCTTCGACACCCTGCTCAGCCGCCTCGCCGCGCCGGAAATCGAGGCGGTGCTGGCGCACGAACTCGGCCACTTCCGCCGCCACCACATCGTCCAGCGCATCGCGCTGATGTTCGCCACCTCGCTCGGCTTCCTCTGGCTGCTCGGCCAGCTGATCGACGCCGCCTGGTTCTACAACGGGCTCGGTGTGCCGGCGCAGAATACGGCGCTGGCGCTGATCCTGTTCTTCCTCGTCATTCCCGTCTTCACCTTCCCGTTCAAGCCACTGACCAGCTATCTGTCGCGCCGCAACGAGTTCGAGGCCGATGCCTACGCTGCCGAACACGCCGCCGCCGGCGATCTGGTGCGGGCGCTGGTCAAGCTCTACGAAGACAATGCCGCGACCCTGACGCCCGACCCGCTGCACTCGCTGTTCTACGACTCCCACCCGCCGGCAGCCGTCCGCATCGCCCGGCTTCAGGCCGCCGCCCGCTGATGGAAGGCCGCGTCGTCGCCGCACACGGCCGCCAGTACGTCGTGCAACTGGCAGACGGCACCTTGCTGCCCTGCTTCCCGCGCGGCAAGAAAAGCGAAGTCGCCTGCGGCGATCGTGTCGACATCCAGCGCACTTCCGACGACCAGGGCGTCATCGAGGCCATCCAGCCGCGCACCAGCCTGCTCTACCGCTCGAACGAGATCAAGCAGAAACTGATCGCCGCCAATGTCGACCAGGTCGTCATCGTCGTCGCCACCGAACCGGGGTTTTCCGACGAACTGGTGACGCGTGCCCTGCTCGCCGCCGAGAGCGAGGAGATCGAGCCGCTGATCGTCCTCAACAAATGCGACCTCGCCGACAAGCTGCCGGCTGCCCGCGCCCAACTCGCCGTCTTCGCCGGCCTCGGCTACCGCATTCTCGAACTTTCGGCGCGCGACCACGCCGAAGACCTGCGTCCTTATCTGCAAGGACACACCAGCGTCCTGGTCGGGCAATCCGGCATGGGCAAGTCAACCCTGGTCAATGCGCTGGTGCCGGAAGCCCGCGCCGCGACGCGCGAAATCTCGGCGGCGCTCGACTCCGGCAAGCACACGACGACGCACGCCGCCCTCTACCATCTCGACGTGGAAAGCCAGCTGATCGATTCACCGGGGCTGCAGGAATTCGGCCTCGGCCACCTCGACCGCCAGGAAATCGAGCTCGCCTTCCGCGAGTTTCGCCCTTACCTCGGGCAATGCCGCTTCCGCGACTGTCGCCACGACCGCGAACCGGACTGCGCCCTGGTCGCCGCAGTCGAAGCTGGCCAGATCGACGCCCGCCGCTTCGCGCTCTATCGCCGCATTATTGGCTGAACCGGCGATGGATTACGGAAACCTTGCGACCGTCGGCAGCGATGAAAATTGGCCATTTTTCGCGGTCGACCGCAAACGGTTTTTGGGGCAGTCATCTGGCCATCAGAAAACCTGAACCTGGCCCTTATTTGCTTTTTGAAATATCCAGGCAAAACATGAACATCACAGGCGTTGCATTTGCGGTACTTATAACCGGTGGCCTGCTGGCCTTCCAGTTTATTAAGGGTCGTCGTTACAAGGAAACTCACCGCCCTTCTGCACTTGATGCGTTCAATACGCTGTCCGTCCCGTCCTCCAATGCACGCTTTCAATTCCAAGGCAAGTCAGCGCAGATAATGGACGAAAAAGAGGTTATTGAGCAAATCCGAGGCACGTTTTTGGCCTATACCCTGACAAGGATTGCCAGAAACGGCGCTGGCGAGTATTTCTGGTTTTATTTCAGAACAGACTCTCCTCCTCAGCTTAAGCACATTGACCAACCCCGGGCCAAAGCGCTGCTGAAAGGAAAATACATTGCCGCTGACGCCTAAAAGGCGAAAAGAAAGCAAAAAGAGCGCGAAAAGGGGGCAAGCTCGAATTAATTCCTGCACATAGTGTTATCCGCCGGCGCTTGCCAGCCAGGCATTTGCTCCCTCCCCGGCAGCGCGGCTGGTAGCGAAGCAGGCGGTCAACAGGTAGCCGCCGGTCGGCGCCTCCCAGTCCAGCATTTCGCCGGCGCAGAAAACGCCCGGCAGGTCGCGCAGCATCAGGTTTTCGTCGAGCGCTTTGAAAGCGATACCGCCTGCGGTGCTGATCGCCTCGTCGAGCGGTCGAGTTGCTGTCACCGGCAAGGGCAGGTGCTTGATGGCCGCCGCCAGCGCGTCTGTCGCGGTCGACGCCAAAAACAATAAAAGGGGCCAGGCTCGAATTAATTTTAGGCACGCAGTGTTATCAGCCGGTTTTTGTCAGCCAAGCTTGTGCCCCGTCCCCGGCGGCACGTCCGGTAGCGAAGCAGGCGGTCAGCAGGTAGCCGCCGGTCGGCGCCTCCCAGTCCAGCATTTCGCCGGCGCAGAAGACACCCGGCAGGTCGCGCAGCATCAGGTTTTCGTCGAGCGCCTCAAAAGCGACGCCGCCGGCTGTGCTGATCGCCTCGTCGAGCGGCCGCGTCGCCGTCACCGGCAGCGGCAGGTGCTTGATCGCCGCCGCCAGACGGTCTGCTGCGGTCAACGTCTCAAAAGGCAGCAATTCGCGCAGCAACCCGGCCTTGACGCCTTCGATGCCGGCCCGCCGGCGCAGGTGGTTGGCCAGCGAATCGCGCCCGCGCGGCCGGGCCAGGTCGGCGCGCAGGCGTTCCAGCGTCTTGCCGGGCGCCAAATCGAGATGCAGGATGGCACGGCCTTGGGTTGCCAGCGCATCGCGCAACGGTGCCGACAGCGCATAGACCAGCCCGCCCTCAATACCGGTCGCCGTGATGTTGAACTCGCCCTGCTGGCGCCACCCGGCGACCGACGCGACGACCGGCTTGACTGGCTGGCCGGCGAAGCGCTCGGCGAAATACGGGCTCCACGCCACGTCGAAGCCGCAATTTGCCGGTTTCAGCGGGGCGATGTCGATACCGCGCGCCGCCAGCAGCTGCACCCAGGCGCCGTCGGAGCCGAGCCGAGCCCAGCTGCCGCCGCCCAGTGCCAGCACCACGGCATCTACAGCCAGCGCCGTTTCGCCGACCGGCGTCGCGAAGCGCAGCGCTCCATCCGCCGCCCAGCCCAGCCAGCGGTGCCGGACATGAAACTGCACGCCGCACTGGCGCAGGCGGTGTAGCCAGGCGCGTAACAGCGGCGCGGCCTTCATTTCACTGGGGAAGACGCGGCCCGAGGTGCCAACGAAGGTGGCGATGCCAAGGTCCTGTATCCAGTCGCGCAATTGCTGCGGGCCGAAGCGCTCGAGCAGCGGGCCGATAGCGGCCTGGCGGTCGCCGTAGCGGCCGATGAAATCGGCCAGCGGCTCGGCATGGGTGATGTTCATGCCGCCCTTGCCGGCCATCAGGAACTTGCGGCCGACCGAGGGCATGGCGTCGAAAACGGCCACTTCCAGGCCGTCGACCGCAGCAAGCTGTTCGGCAGCGATCAGGCCGGCCGGCCCGCCGCCGATGATGGCGACCCGCGGCATCAGGCCGCGACCGCACCCGTTTGCGGGAAATCCTCGGGCAGCTGCGTCAATTCGGGTTCCGCCATGCCGGGGTCGACCGTTTCCGGTTCCACCGCCTCCGGTTCACCGACTAGCGGCTCTGCCTGTACCGGCTCGACCGCTTCCGGCAACGCCTCGGCCACGACCGGCGGTTGCTCCTCGTCAAGCGGGGTGACGGTCACTTCGACCTCCGGCTCGGCGCCGCCGCCGCCGAGAATGATGCCGCGCAGCGGCGAGATGTCGCCGAAATCTCGGCCGATGGCGACGGTGATGTGCTCGGTATTGGGCAGCAGGTTGTTGGTCGGATCGAAATCCACCCAGTCGCCACCGGCGAAGCCGGGCGCATAAACCGACACCCAGGCATGCGAGGCATCGGCGCCGACCAAGCGCGGCTTGCCCGGCGGTGGCCGGGTCAGCAGGTAGCCGCTGACGTAGCGCGCCGCGAGGCCGAGCGCGCGCAGGCAGGCGATCATCAGGTGGGCGAAGTCCTGGCAGACGCCACGCTTCTTTTCGAGGACCTCCATGATCGGCGTCGACACGGTGGTCGCCTCGGGATCGAACTTGAATTCCGTGAAGATCTTCGCCATCAGCGCCTGCGCGCCGATCAGCACCGGCCTGCCCGGGGGGAAGCAGTCGGCGGCGTAAACTGCCAGTTCGTGCTTGATGCGGACATGCGCGCTCTCGAACAGGTAGCGCGCTGCATCGAGATCTTCCGGCCGCGGCGCCGAGGCGTCGTAGGCCAGGCGGTCGCGCACGGCTTCCCAGGGAAGCGAACTTTCCAGGTTTTCCGGTAAGTGCGGCGTGATGGCGATGGTCATCGCCGAACTGATGCGCAGGCTGTCGTGCGGCGAATGAAAGGCAATCCAGGCGACGGGATTGCCGAACGAATCCTGGCCATCGCGCCGCCAGGTCGGCACCGGCGCGATGTCGATATTCTGTTCCTCGATCTGCTGCCAGGCCAGGATGCGCGGCGACAGGTGCAACTGCTGCTGCGACAGCGAAACCGGGCTACCGTAATCGTAGAAAGTCTCGTGTAGCACGTGATAGCGGATGGGTGTATTTTCCATGCTCAAAGCGCCATCGTTTGCCGGCTGACGTCGCCGACGTGCGTGAAGTAGCGCATCCCCAACCATTCGGAGAGCTGCGTCGCCGCCGCATCGAGTTCCTTGAGCAGCGCCGCCAGCTCCTCGCACGGCGAGCAGGTGCGGCACTGGCTGAACTGCAGGTGCTCCAGGGGTTCCAGATCGAAGGCGCGGAGCCGGGCGAGGACTTCCGGCAGGTTGCTCTCGCTGTGCTCGCCCAGTTCGCGCGCCATGCGATCGAGGTAGCGCGCCAACACGCTGGCCTGGAAGACAATCCCGTGCGGGTTGCTGTCGTCGAAGACCAGCAGGTCGATCACCGGCAGCAGTTCCGGCAGGCGCGAGTAGCGGGAGCGGTAGGTGATGATCGAGTCGGTCAGTTCGAGCAGCCATTCGAGACTGCCCGGGCCGCGCGACGACGGCATGCGCAGGAAATTGGCGACGACGTTGGCAAGGAAGGACAGGCGCTCGAGGCGGCGGCCGATGATCAGGAAACGCCAGCCGTCGTCGCGCGTCATGTTGTCCATCGCGAAACCGGTCAGCGAGGACGAGACGCCGAGAACGCGATCGAGGAAGGCGATGGCTTCGGTGAGCGTCGGATGTGTCTTGAGCGCCGCCTGCAGTTCGCGCTGCAGGCGGTTCAACGAATGCCAGTGGTCGAGCGACAGGCGCTCGCGCACATGCGTCGCGGACCACATCAGGCTGCGGATGTTGCCGGCGAGGCTGCCCGGCTGCTTGGGATCGTAGATCGCTTCGAGCAGGACATGATCGCTGCCCTCGGCGACCGGCGAATCTTCCTCCGGCTTGGGCAGGATGCCGAGCAGCAGCGCCAGTTCCATGGCCGAGGCGACGGCCGGCGTCTTGGCCCCGCCGGCTTCGACGACCCGGCTCAGGGCGACGCGCAGCATGCGGGCACTGTTGTCGAAACGTTCGGAATAACGGCCGAGCCAGAACAGGTTCTCGACGACGCGCGAGGTAAGGTTGGCGCCAGCGCGCACCAGGTCGCGGACGCCGACCGAGGGCTTGAGCATCGTGAATTCACTGACCGGGCCATTGGTCAGCACCCAGGCATCCTTCGAGGCGCCGCCGCGCTGCATCGAGATGATGCGGGCGTTGGCACCGGTGGCCACGCGCGCCAGACCGCCCGGCATCACCGAGTAGCCTTCCGGCGAGGCCACCGCATAGGCGCGCAGCCCGACCGGCCGCGCCAGCAGGCGGCGCTCGTGCGAGCGGCTCCAGGTCGGCCCCTGCGAGAGGTTGATCATTTCCTGGGCGACGTAGGCATGCGGCCGCGCCTCGATGCGGCGCAGCATGTCCTCGCGCGCCTCGCCCTTGAGTTCGTTGCCGAACACCGGGTCCATGCGCTGCGTCGGGTAGGCCGGCTTGATGACGAGATCGTCGAAATTCTCGCGCACGTATTCGAGCGCCGGCTTTTCGCCGCACCACCAGGTGCCGACCGACGGCATCGCCAGTTCCTCGCCGAGCAGCTTGCGGCAGATCGCCGGCAGGAAGCCCATCAGCGCGCCCGAGGCGAGCAGGCCGCTGCCCAGTGCGTTGGCGACAACTACACGGCCGGCGCGGGCGACATTGAGCAGGCCGGGAATGCCCAGCGCCGAATCACCGCGCAACTCGAGCGGGTCGCAATAACCGTCATCCTGCCGGCGCAGGACCACATGCACCCGCTTCAGGCCGCGCAGGGTCTTGAGGTACAGCGTGTCGCCACGCACCGTCAGATCCTGGCCCTCGACCAGCGGGAAGCCGAGGTAACGGGCGAGGTAGGCGTGCTCGAAATAGGTTTCGTTGTACGGCCCCGGCGTCAGCAGCACGATGTGCGGCTGTTCGTCGCCGTCGACCGGCGCCAGCGCCGCCAGACCATCCAGCTCGTCGCGAAAGAAATCGGCCAGATGCTGGACATGCAGGTCGCGGAACATTTCCGGGAAGACGCGCGAAACGATCAGCCGGTTCTCCAACGCGTAGCCGGCACCGGAAGGCGCCTGCGTTCGATCGGCGATGACCCACCAGCGACCATCCGGCGAACGCGCCAGATCGACCGCATATTGGTGCAGCCAGACGCCGCCCGGCGGTTTGATGCCCTGGCAGGGCCACAGGTAGCCGTGCTGGCCATAGACCAGCGCCGGCGGCAGCAGGCCCTCGGCCAGCAATGTCTGTTCGCCGTAGAGATCGGCCAGCATGGCGTTGAGCAGCGTGGCGCGCTGGGCGACGGCCGCCGACACCTCGGCCCATTCGTCGGGGGCGATGATCAGCGGTAGCGGGTCGAGCGCCCACGGCCGGTCCGAGCCGTTGGGATCGGCATAAACATTGTAGGTGACCCCGTTTTCCTGGATGCGCCGGTCGACGAAATCGAGGCGCTGGTGCATTTCCTCCGGCGCCACCGAATCGAGATGGATGAAGAACTGCCGCCAGTGCGGCCGCACGGCCCCGTCCTCCGTCAACATCTCGTCGTAACGGCGGGCGCTTTGCGGATAGATCGCGAGGAGAGTACGGGCCATCGAGCCTGAAGAAAAATGCAATCGGGCCGTTGCCGGCCCGACGGGTGCGACCTGACGGCCGCACCAGCAATATCAGCGGTTATGAACGCCGCAAGTCTAGCGTAAACGGGTGTTCGGCGCTGACTTCCGGCAGACCGACCGACATCTTGCCCGGCGTGTGGCCGAAGCGGAAGAAGCGGGCCAGACGCCGGCTCTCGGCCTCGAAGGCATTGACCGGGAAGGTGTCGAAACTGCGGCCGCCGGGGTGGGCGACGTGGTACTGACAGCCACCCAGCGAGCGCTGCATCCAGGTATCGACGAGGTCGAAAACCAGCGGCGCGTGGATGCCGATGGTCGGATGCAGACAGGAAGCCGGCTGCCAGGCGCGGTAGCGGACACCGGCGATGAATTCGCCGTTGGAGCCGGTATTCTGCAGCGGCACGGGAACGCCGTTACAGGTCAGCACGTAGCGGTCGGGCGCCATGCCCTTGACCTTGACCTGGACGCGCTCGACCGAGGAATCGACGTAGCGCACCGTCGTCCCGGCGCCGCCCTCCTCGCCCATGACGTGCCACGGCTCCAACGCGTGGCGCAGCTCGAATTCGATGCCCTTGACGGCGAAATCGCCGTATTTCGGGAAGCGGAACTCGAAGTGCGGGGCAAACCATTCGGCCTTGAACGGATAGCCGGCGGCCGCCATTTCTTCCATGACGTCGCGGAAATCCTGCTCGGCGTAGAACGGCAGCATGAAGCGGTCGTGAAGTTCGGTGCCCCAGCGCGCCAGGCGGGCCGGCTCGTAGGGCTCCTCCCAGAAGCGGGCGATCAGGGCGCGCAGCAGCAGTTGCTGGGCCAGCGACATGCGGGCGTGCGGCGGCATTTCGAAGGCGCGCAGTTCGAGCAGTCCAAGGCGGCCGGTCGGGCCATCCGGCGAGTAGAGCTTGTCGATGCAGAACTCGGAACGGTGTGTGTTGCCAGTGACGTCGGTGAGCAGGTTGCGCAGGATGCGGTCGACCAGCCACGGCGGGACATGACCGCCCGGCTGCGGAATCTGCCTGAAGGCGATTTCCAGTTCGTAGATGCTGTCGTTGCGCGCCTCGTCGACGCGCGGCGCCTGGCTGGTCGGGCCGATGAACAGGCCGGAGAACAGGTAGGATAGGCTCGGATGGTTGTGCCAGTAGGCGATCAGGCTCTTCAGCAGATCCGGCCGACGGAGGAAGGGCGAGTCGTTGGGCGTCGCACCGCCGAGCACGAAGTGGTTGCCGCCGCCGGTCCCGGTGTGGCGGCCGTCGACCATGAACTTCTCGGTGGTCAGGCGCGAGAGATGCGCCGCATCGTAGAGGTGGGTGGTCTGGTCGACCAGTTGGTCCCAGCTCTTGGCCGGGTGGATGTTCACCTCGATGACGCCGGGGTCGGGCGTCACGCGGAAATGGGTCAGGCGCGGATCGGACGGCGGCTCGTAGCCTTCCATGATGACCGGCAGGCGCATTTCGTCGGCGGTCGCCTCGACGGCAGCGACGATTTCCAGGTAGTCGTCCAGTTTCTCGGTCGGCGGCATGAAGATGTAGAGCTTGCCGTCGCGCGGCTCGGCGCACATTGCCAGGCGGGTGATCCAGGCGGCGGATTCCTTGAAGCCGGGGACGGTGTCGGTTGGCTTTTCCCACGGCCGGCCCTTGCCCTTGCCTGTGACATCGGCGAAGCCGGCAGCTGCCGCGCTACGGCGATCCTGCATTTGCGGCACGCTGGCGGCGCGCTCGCCACTGACACGGGCGCGCAGGGCGGCGTGGCTGGCCAGCGGATCGGTTGCCGTCTCGGCATCGGGCGGATTGACGTAGGGGTAGTCGCTCTTCGAGGTCCACGGCTGCGAGTCGATCGGCAGGCGGTAGCCCATCGCCGAATCGCCGGGGAACAGGTAGCAGCGCTCGGCGCGCAGGAACCACGGGCCGGTCTGCCACTGGTTCCAGACATTCTTCATGATCGGCAGGGTATGGCCGACGACGTGGGTCATGCCCTGGGTGAACACCTTCATCAGGCGCTCGCGCTCGAGCGGATCGTCGACGCGCGAATCGAAGGGATCGACGTTGCCCGGCAAGCGGCGCTCGCGCCACATGTAGTAATACACGTCCTCGTAAGCCGGGAAGACGTGCTCGTCGGTCACCCCCAGGCGCCGGGCGACGCGCTTGAGGAACGTTCCGGCCTGCTCGGCGGTGACGCCGTAATTGACGCTTTCATTGGCGTACAGCGCCGGCGAATTCCAGATCGGCTCGCCGTCCTTGCGCCAGAAGCAGTTCAGGCTCCAGCGCGGCAACTGCTCGCCGGGATACCACTTGCCCTGGCCGAAGTGCATCAGGCCATTGGGCGCGTAGTAGTCGCGCAGGCGATGGAAGATTTCGGCCGCGAAAATCCGCTTGGTCGGGCCGAGGGCGGCGGTATTCCATTCGGCGCCGTCCGGGTCGTCGACCGCGACGAAGGTCGGCTCGCCGCCCTGGGTCAGGCGCACGTCGAGCTTCTGCAGAGTTTCATCGATCTGGTGGCCGAGACCTTCGATCTCGAACCACTGTTCGTCGGTGTAGGGCTTGGTGACGCGCGGCGCTTCCCAGACGCGGGTTACCTGCATGTGGTGCTCGAAGGTGGTTTCGCACTTGTCGATGCCGCCGGTGACCGGTGCCGCGGAAGCCGGCTGCGGCGTGCAGGCGAGCGGGATGTGGCCTTCGCCGGCGAAGAGGCCGGAGGTCGGATCGAGGCCGATCCAGCCGGCGCCCGGCAGATAGACTTCGGTCCATGCGTGCAGGTCGGTAAAGTCCTTTTCCGGCCCGGACGGGCCGTCGAGCGACTTGACGTCGGCGGTCAACTGGATCAGGTAGCCGGAAACGAAGCGTGCCGCCAGCCCGAGGTGGCGCAGGATCTGCACCAGCAGCCAGGCCGAGTCGCGGCAGGAGCCGGAACGCTTCTTCAGCGTTTCTTCCGGGGTCTGCACCCCGGGTTCCATGCGGATCGTATAGGCGATCTCCTTCTGCAACTGGGCGTTCAGCGCAACCAGGAAATCGACGCTGCGCGTCGCTTCGCGGGAAATGCCGTCAAGGTATTTCTGGAACAGCGGGGTGGCCGGCAGCTTGAAGAGGAAGGGCTCGAGTTCGTGGCGTTCCCAGGCCTCGTAGGTGAAGGGAATTTTCTCGGCGTGGGGTTCGAGGAAGAAGTCGAAGGGGTTGATGACCGACATCTCGGCCACCAGATCGACCTCGATGCGGAATTCGCGCGTCTTCTCCGGGAAGACCAGGCGGGCCAGGTAGTTGCCCTGCGGGTCCTGCTGCCAGTTGATGAAGTGCTGCTCCGGCCCTACCTTCAACGAATAGGAAAGGATGCGCGTCCGCGAGTGCGGGCAGGGGCGCAGGCGGATGACCTGCGGCCCGAGATTGACGAGGCGGTCGTAGGAATAGTGGGTGACGTGATTTAGTGCGACGTGAATGGACACGGGTTTGCTCCGGGCAAAATGACTGCGGGCTTAAAAGCAAGAAATGAACCAGCTTGCAAGCCATTGTTTTTCCTGAGGGCGAATTATGCCATGCACCGCCCGCAAGCCCGGCCCAAGGATCACAGCACCAAAGCGGTGCATCCTGGTGCAAACGGCGCGCCCCGATGCAGGGCATGGAACATGCTAGGCTCGTTGCCATGGATCAACGCATTCCCACCCAGCGCATCATCAAGATTCGCCGCGACTACAACACCTGGGTCGCCGACGAGACGCTCGAAGACTACGCGCTGCGCTTCACGCCGCGCAGCTTCCGCAAATGGTCGGAAATGCGTGTCGCCAACACCGCCTTCGGCGCCGCCTCGTTTCTGGTGCTGGAGGCGGTCGGCGCCACCATGCTGGTCAACGCCGGTTTCATCAACGCCTTCTGGGCGATCCTGGCGACCGGCCTGATCATCTTCCTGATCGGCCTGCCGATCAGCGTCACCGCTGCCCGCCACGGGCTGGACATGGACCTGCTGACGCGCGGCGCCGGCTTCGGCTACATCGGCTCGACCATCACCTCGCTGATCTACGCCAGTTTCACCTTCATCTTCTTTGCCCTCGAAGCGGCGATCATGGCCTATGCGCTGGAGCTCGCCTTCGGCATTCCGCCGGCCTGGGGCTACCTGGTCTGCGCGCTGGTCGTCATCCCGCTGGTCACCCACGGCGTCACGGCGATCAGCAGGCTGCAGGCGTGGACCCAGCCGCTATGGATCGTCCTGCTGGTGCTGCCCTACGTCTTCGTACTCATCGAAGAGCCCGACGCCTTCGCCGGCCTGCTCGCCTATGCCGGCGAGCGCGGCGACGGCGCCGGCTTCGACCCGCACCTGTTCGGCGCCGCGCTGACGGTCGGCATCGCGCTGGTCACGCAGATGGGCGAACAGGTCGATTACCTGCGCTTCATGCCGGAAAAGACGCCAGCTAACCGCCGCCGCTGGTGGTTTGGCGTCATCGTCGGCGGCCCGGGCTGGGTCGTCCCGGGCATCCTGAAGATGCTCGGCGGCGCCCTGCTTGCCTGGCTGGTACTGCGCAACGGAATTTCGGCCGAAAAGGCGGTTGACCCCAACCAGATGTACCTGATCGGCTTCTCGCACGTCTTCGACAACACGACGCTGGCGATCGCCGCCACCGTGCTCTTCGTCGTCGTTTCGCAGCTCAAGATCAACGTCACCAACGCCTACGCCGGTTCGCTGGCGTGGTCCAACTTCTTCGCCCGGTTGACGCACAGCCACCCCGGCCGCGTCGTCTGGGTCGTCTTCAACACGCTGATCGCGCTGCTGCTGATGGAACTCAACGTCTTCCAGGCGCTAGGCCAGGTGCTCGGCCTCTATTCCAACATCGCCATTTCGTGGATGGCGGCGGTGGTCGCCGATCTCGTGATCAACAAGCCTCTCGGCCTGGCGCCGCCGGGCATCGAGTTCAAGCGCAGCAACCTCTACGACATCAACCCGGTCGGCGTCGGCGCCATGGGCATCGCCTCGCTGCTCTCCATCGCCACCTTCGTCGGCCTGTTCGGGACGGACATCCAGCCCTATGCTTCGTTCGTCGCGCTGGGCAGTGCGCTGCTCGTCTCGCCGCTGATCGCCTGGGCTACCGGCGGGCGCTACTACCTGGTGCGCCCGCCGGAGCCTGTTGCGGTCGACGCCCGGAAATGCGCGATTTGCGAACGCGACTACGAAGGCGAGGACATGGCCCACTGCCCCGCCTACCAGGGCCCGATCTGCTCGCTGTGCTGCTCGCTGGACGCCCGCTGCCACGACCTGTGCAAGCCGGAGGCCAGCCTCACCGCCCAGTGGAACGCCGTCCTGCGCCGCCTGCTGCCGGCGCCCGCCCTGCCCTACCTGGAAACCGGCCTCGGCCACTACCTGCTGCTGATGACCGGCATCGTGCCGGTGCTGGCACTGGTCCTCGGCGTGCTGTACACCCACGAACTGCTGGCCCTCGGGGCGGAGCAGACGGTGCTGATCGCCGCATTGCAGGACAGCTTCATCAAGGCTTTTGCCGCCTTGCTGCTGTTGTCCGGCGTCGCCGCCTGGTGGATGGTGCTGACGCAGCAAAGCCGCGAAGTGGCACAGGAGGAATCGAACCGCCAGACGCAGTTGCTGATGCAGGAAATCGAATCGCACCAGCGCACCGACGCCGCCCTGCAAAAGGCCCGCCAGGTCGCGGAACAGGCCAACCAGGCCAAGAGCCGCTACATAACGGCAATCAGCCACGAACTGCGCACGCCCTTGAACAGCATCCTTGGCTACGCGCAGATTCTCGCCGCCGACGAAAGCGTGCCGCCCAAGCGCAAACAGGCGGTCAGCGTCATCCGCAAGAGCGGCGACCACCTGCTGTCGGTCATCGAAGGTACTCTCGACATCGCCCGCATCGAGGGCGGCAAGCTGACGCTCGACGTCCGTGCCCTCGATTTCCCCGATTTCCTGCAGCAGATCGTCGGCATGTTCGAGTTGCAGGCGCGCAACAAGGGGCTGTCTTTCGCCTACCGGCCGGCCGGCGAGATGCCGGCGGTGGTACGCGCCGACGAACGGCGCCTGCGCCAGATCCTGATCAATGTGCTCGGCAACGCGGTCAAGTTCACGGTACGCGGCGGCGTCGAATTCAGGGTCGAATGCCGGCGCGAGATGGCCGTCTTCGAGATCCACGACAGCGGCCCCGGCATTCCCGCCGCCGATCTCGACCGCATCTTCGAACCCTTCCAGCGCGGCAGCACGGCCCAGGCCGGCGGCAGCGGCGTCGGCCTGACCATCGCCCGCATGCTGACCGACCTGATGGGCGGCGAGATGCAGGTGTCGAGCACGCCCGGCGAAGGCACCCTGTTCCGCATCCGCCTCTTCCTGCCGCAGGTCCATTCAGCGCAAGCCGCCGGCGAACTGCCGCGCCTGAATCGCATCGGCTACGTCGGCGTGCGCCGACGCATCCTCGTCGTCGACAACGAGAGGGTGGACCGCGACATGCTGCAAAGCGTGCTCGAACCGCTCGGCTTCGTCGTCGAGCAGGCGGCCAATGGCTACGAGGCGCTGCAGGCGATCCCGCGCTTCGCACCGCACCTGGTCTTCATGGATCTCGGCATGCCCGGCATCGACGGTTGGGAAACCATCCGCCGCATTCGCCGGCAGCAGCTGACCGACGCCCACATCGCCATCCTCTCGGCCAATGCCTTCGACAAGGGACTGGACAACGACGCCGGCATCGCCGCCGCGGATTTCATCGTCAAGCCGTTGCGCGTCAATGAACTGCTCGACTGGATCGGCCGCAAGCTTGCCCTCGACTGGGTCGCCGCCGACACGCCGCCGGCCCCCGCCGTCGCCGCCGAGCCCCCGCCGCTGCTGCCGCCGCCTGAAGCACATCTGATCGCCCTCGACGAACTGATCGGCCTCGGCTACCTGCGCGGCATCCTGGCCAGGCTGGCCGAAATCGAGAAAATCGACCCGCAGCACGGCGAATTCGTGCGTGTGCTGCGCGATCTGGCGCGACAATTCCAGTTCGATGCCATGAAGGAACTTCTCAGGAAAACGCGCGATGCCAACCGTTGACCGCAACATTTCGGACATCGTCCTGATCGTCGACGACGTGCCGGAAAACCTCTCGCTGCTGCACGATGCGCTGGACGACGCCGGCCATACCGTGCTCGTCGCCACCAATGGCGAATCGGCCCTGCAGCGCGCCCGCCAGAGCCTGCCCGACGTCATCCTGCTCGACGCCCTGATGCCGGGCATCGATGGCTTCGAAGTTGCCCGTCGCCTGAAGGCCGATTTTGCGACGCAACACATTCCCATCGTCTTCATGACCGGGCTGACCGAAACCGAGCACGTCGTCGCCGCCTTCGCCGCCGGCGGCGCCGATTACGTGACCAAGCCGATCCGCCCGCCGGAAGTGCTGGCGCGCATCGCCGCCCACATGCAGAACGCCCGCCAGATGAAGCAGGCGCGCAGCGCGCTCGATGCCTTCGGCCAGGCCACCGTCGCCGTGCGCGCTGCCGACGGGAAACTGGTCTGGCAAACGCCGCTCGCCCGCAAGCTGCTCAACGACTATTTCGCCAATCCCGAAGACGTGGCGCCGGAAGAATTGCTCACCTGGATCGCCAACGCCCACCGTGCCCGGCGCGACGGCCGCGAACCATCGTCGCTGCTTATCGCCGACGGCAGTCGCCGCCTGCTCGCCTCCTTCCACGACCAGACCGGCGACGACGAATGGCTGGTCGTACTGCGCGAGGAAAACGACGCTTCCGCCATCGATTCGCTGATCGCCGCCTTCCGCCTGACCCAGCGCGAAGCGGAAGTTCTCTATTGGGTCGTCCAGGGCAAGACCAGCAACGACATCGGCGACATCCTCGGCAACAGCCCGCGCACGGTCAACAAGCACCTGGAACACGTTTTCGAGAAGCTCGGCGTCGAGACGCGGACGGCGGCGGCCAATCTGGCGCTGGGCCGGATGCGCGGGGCGTAGGCGCAACGCGCCCGCATCAAACCCGGAGAGGCCTCCGGACGCCCGAGCGGCAAGCAGCCTTGCCGCAATCAGACACGAACATCAGGCGGCGCTCAGCAGAGCGGCGTATTCGCGCTCCAGACGCCGCATTTCCGCCCGCATGCCAACCTGCTGGCCGGCGGTGACCATGCGCTGCCCTGCCTTCCATTCGAATTCGATATCACCCGGATGCACGCCGGCATGCACCAGCGCCAGCGCCATCGTCCGGAAATCCGGCCGTGTGATACGCCAGCCGTCACTCGTTACGGCAACGAATTCATTGTGGCAAAACGCTACGGTTGCACTAATCGCCATCACGTTACCTCCTTTGCCTACAAGGTAACGCGATGCCATGCGAATCGACTGTTACATATTCCACACTGCCCGAGAAATCGTCTGCGGCGGGCTGGACGCGCGCCCGAAAACGGCCCTTTTTTCCTGGTCGACCGCAACCGTCAGCGCCGGCCCCCGTATTCGTCGGCCAGCCGGTCGTAATGGGTGTGCGCCTCGCTTTCCCGGATGCCGGCCGCGTACCATTCCTGCATCGCAGGATGCGCCAGCATGGCATCGCGATAAGCGGCGGCAACCGGCGGCAGGTCGACGTTGTAGACCTGGAAGCGCCAGACGACCGGGGCGAACATCGCATCGGCGATCGAGAAGGCACCGAACAGCCACGGGCCGTCGGGCGTCGCGAACTGCGTGCGCGCCTCTTCCCAGATCTCGACGATGCGGTCGATGTCGCGCTGCACCTCGGGGCTGGCCGGCTTGCCCTTGAGTTTGAGCTTGAGGTTCATCGGCATCGCCGTCCGCAGATGGGTGAAGCCGGCGTGCATTTCGGCCGAAATACTGCGCGCGCGGGCGCGTGCCCTGGGGTCGGCCGGCCACATCGCGGGCTCGCGCTCGGCCAGGTATTCGGCGATGGCGATGCTTTCCCAGATCTGGAAACCGTCGTCGTGCAGGCACGGCACGCGGGCGTTGCCGGCCAGCGGCTTGAGCGCCGGGTTGTAGTCGCGGCCGGCGACGGAAACCATGTGCTCGGTGAAGGGAATGGCGAAGTGCTTCAGCAGCAGCCAGGGGCGCAGCGACCAGGACGAATAGTTCTTGTTGCCGATATGGAGTTCGTACATCAGGAGATACCTCGCTTGAAGTGATGTTTGCGGCCCAGGGCGACGACCAGCCAGCCCATGCCCAGGGCGAGCACGACCGACGTGATTTCCGCGGTGCGGCCGGGCAGGTAGCGCTGCGCCCACTCGCAGCCGAAGGCAACGATCGCCACGACCAGCGTCATTCCGCCCGGCGCCGCGCCGTTGCGCGCGGCGCTCCAGATGATGGCGCCGAAGCACAGGCTCTCGAACGCCACCGAGGTCACGACCGCCTCGATCGACCCCGAGAGCGAAGAGGCGAACGGCAGCCAGCTCATGGGACCGGGCAGGTCGTTCCAGCGCAGCGGCCAGAGGGCGTGCAGCAGGTAGCTGGCGGTGGCGACCGCCAGCACGATCCACAGGCGGCGGCCGGCATCCAGCCGGTCGATCACCGCCCATGCCGCGGCGCCGGCGACGATGCCGAGCACCACGGGCACGCCGGGCGCCTGGTTGATGATGACGAACTTGCCGCCGAGCATGCCAAGCGTGGCGACGGCAGCCAGCGGGCGGACCAGGCGCCCGGCCGCCAGCGAGCGCAGCAGGTGGGCCAGCGCCTCCAGCCCGATCACCGTCATGCCTGCATGCAGCAGCATCCGGCGCGGCTGCCAGGCGTCCTGCTGCCACAGCGATTTCACGTTGTCGACCACCGACGAGCGGTCGATGGTCGGAATGAAGGGAAACAGCTCGGCGGCCAGCCAGAGCGCCAGCATCACCAGCGCGAAACGGTCGACGTCGTGCAGGTTCAGGTGGCGTTGCGACAACCGTTGCAGGCTGTTTCCGGAAATCATCCCACCCAGCCAGCCGAACAGGAAGCCCAGCATGTTGAAGCCGATATCGGACAGCGCCGGGGTGCGCGGCAGGTATTTCTGCAGCCATTGCAGGACGCCGGCGACGACCAGCGCGACCAGGAACCAGACGGCGAAACCGGCCAGGCGCCCCGGCCGGCCGTGATGGTGCCAGGCCACCAGCCAGCCGAGCGGCAGGAACAGGACCACGTTTTCCAGCAGATCGGCGAGGCCGACCGGCCCGCGGAAGATGAAATCCTGCGGCTGCGCGAAGTTCCAGGTCAGCGGGTAGAGCGAGCCGTAGACGATCAGCCCCAGCAACAGCCCGACGGCGATCCGGTAGTTGCGCCCGCCGGCGCCGGCCGGGTGTCCTGCGTTGTCGTTCGGTTCCACGCGTGCCTTTCGCTGATGGCTGAGTGCCGCTGATCCCGAGGCCTCAGCATGCCCGGTGAATTTCACCATTTTTTTGCCGTCGACCGCAACCGGCGGCCACGAGCATCGGCATGCGCAACCCTACGCAATCTAACGTATTCCGCCTTCACGCCCGTCTCCTTAATCTGGCGCTGCACTGCAACAACGCAGTTCCACCAGATTCCCCAACCTCCGAGGAGCTTCCATGAGCAATCGTCGCAATTTCATCAAGGCTACCGTCCTGGCCGCCGCGCTGTCCTCCATCGGCATGGCTGCCCACGCCGCCGACACCATCAAGGTCGGCATCCTGCATTCGCTGTCCGGCACCATGGCCATTTCCGAAACGGCGCTCAAGGAAACCGCGCTGATGACCATCGACGAGATCAACAAGTCGGGCGGCGTCATGGGCAAGAAGTTGGAGCCGGTGGTCGTCGACCCCGCCTCCAACTGGCCGCTGTTCGCCGAAAAGGCCCGCCAGCTGCTGAGCAAGGACAAGGTCGATGTCGTCTTCGGCTGCTGGACCTCGGTATCCCGCAAGTCCGTCCTGCCGGTGTTCAAGGAACTGAACGGCCTGCTCTTCTACCCCGTCCAGTACGAAGGCGAGGAACTCGAGAAGAACGTCTTCTACACCGGCGCCGCCCCCAACCAGCAGGCAATCCCGGCCGTCGAATACCTGATGTCGAAGGACGGCGGCGAGGCCAAGCGCTTCGTGCTGCTCGGCACCGACTACGTCTATCCGCGCACCACCAACAAGATCCTGCGCGCCTTCCTGAAGTCCAAGGGCATCGCCGAAGCCGACATCATGGAAGAGTACACCCCGTTCGGCCACAGCGACTACCAGACCATCATCGCCAAGATCAAGAAGTTCGCCGCCGAAGGCAAGAAGACCGCCGTCGTCTCGACCATCAACGGCGACTCCAACGTGCCCTTCTACAAGGAACTGGGCAATGCCGGCCTCAAGGCCACCGACGTGCCGGTCGTCGCCTTCTCGGTCGGCGAGGAAGAACTGCGCGGCGTCGATACCAAGCCGCTGGTCGGCCACCTGGCCGCCTGGAACTACTTCATGTCGCTCAAGAACCCGCAGAACGAGAAGTTCGTCAAGATGTACAAGGAGTGGGCGGTCAAGAACAAGCTGCCGAACGCCAAGACCGTCGTCACCAACGACCCGATGGAAGCCACCTACGTCGGCATCCACATGTGGAAGCAGGCGGTCGAGAAGGCCAAGTCCACCGAGGTCGACAAGGTCATCGCCGCCATGGCCGGCCAGAGCTTCGCCGCGCCCTCCGGCTACACGCTGAAGATGGACGAAACCAACCACCACCTGCACAAGCCGGTGTTCATCGGCGAGATCAAGGCCGACGGCCAGTTCAATGTCGTCTGGAAGACCAAGGGCCCGATCCGCGCCCAGCCGTGGAGCCCGTTCATCGCCGGCAACGAGAGCAAGAAGGACGCGCCGGAAGGCAAGTGATCCGCGCGGACTGTCAGTCGCAATCGGCGGGGGCTTCGGCCCCCGTTTTTCATCGTACCGAGCTTACGAAAATCGGCCTTTTTCGACGGTCGACCGCAACCGTCACGCAATGCGCCGCGTCGCCTCCCGCGCGCTGAGGGGCGCGAGGCGTTCGCCCATGGCGGCGACAAAATCGCGCACGGCTTGCGGGTGCCAGCGGGCGTAGTCGCGCAGGGCCCAGCCGATGGCCTTGCGGATGAAGAAACCCCCCTCGGGCGCCAGCGCTTCGGCATAGCCGAAGAGCCGCGCGCTGTCGGTTTCCAGCCGCCAGCCAAGCTGGTGGATCATGGCGATGCGCCGCACCCACAGGCAGTCGTGGCGCAGCGCGGCATCCATCGTTATCTGCGCCTCGGGGTCGTTCCGGCGCGCAGCGCGAATCACGTCGCCGACAACGCCGGCCAGCCCATCGACGGTTTCCCACCACGGCTCGCGTTGCGCGAGCGCGAGCAGCGGCGCAACGATGCTCAAGTCCAGCCGCCCGACGTGGCGGGCCAGCAGGTCGATGGCGGCATAACGGTATTCGCGCTCGGGCAGGCACCACAGCCGGTCTGCTGCGGTCAACAGCCGTTTCTTGTCGAAATCCACCCTGAGCAGCGGCTTGAGCGCGGCCCGCCGGGCCGGCGTCGGGATGCCGAGAAAGGGAAACTGGTCGCGCAGATAGGCGCGCATGGCAACCGCCCGCGCCGGATCGGCGAGCGCGGCGAGGGTATGCTGAACTTGCGTGACAAGTTGTTCCGGCATGCTTGCTTGCGTGGCAGCGGCCCGGCTAACCCTGCCCCGACTCGTCGCGCCCGACCAGACGGCGACATGCCGCCCGCAGAAATTCCATCTGCTGGCGGAAATTGCGACAGCCACGGCACAGGGCCAGGTGCATTTCAAGCTGGAGGCGCTCGCCCGCCCCCAGCTTGCGGTCCTGGGCTTCGGACATCATGCGGGTGGCGTCCTTGCAACTCAACATGGCTTTTCTCCCGGCGCGAACCAGCTTGATTCCAGGCAGCGGCGCAGGCCGTTGCGGGCACGGTGCAGGATCACGTTGCAATTGCCGACGCTGATGTTCAACGTCTGGCAGACCTCGGCGGTCTCGAATTCAAGAAACTCGCGCATCATGAAGACGCGCGCCGTATTTTCCGGCAGGTGGTTGAGGCAGATCTCGAATACATCCCAGAACCCTTTCTCGCGCAAGGCCTCCGCCGGATCGCCCCAGCCGCGCGGCCGCGCATCGGGGCGCCAGTGGGCGTTGGTCTTGAACAACTCATCGAAGGCTTGATCGAGGCTGGCACCCTCTTCAGCCAGCGCCGAGACGTTGGTGGTGCGCGACTGCACCCGGATCAGATCGACGATCTTGTTGCGCAGAATCGAAAACACCCAGGTCTTCAGGGCCGAACGCCCGGAAAAGCTGCGTTCACCGGAGAGTGCGCCGAGCAATGCCTCCTGCACCGCATCCTCGGCCAGCGCCGCGTCGCGCAACTGGAGTTGCGCGAAGCGCAGCATGTCGCTACGCACTTCCGCGATGAAGCTGTCGTCGATCATGGCATTCCCGAGCTGAGCTGGTTTCGGCTGTCTGCCCGCAGCGGCGCCGCACCCAGGCGTCAAGCGAGAGTCTTCCCGGGCCGAGCAGCAGCAAGGGCATCAGCATACCAATGAACAACACCGGCAACTTGAAATTGCCGTGGCCGTTGTCGGTAAATACCTAGCCCTGCATCAGTTCGCCAAAACTGCCCCACGCTGCCGGCCAATGCACGGCGGCGATGGCGACCACGGTCAGGACGATGAGCGACAGCGAGAAGAAACGGGTCGCCAGCCCCAGCACCAGCGCGAGGCCGCCGAGCAACTCGAACCACGTCGCCATTTGCCAGCTGATTTCCGGCGGCACGAGGTCGAACGGGAAGGGAAAATTGTCCTGAATGTCGGCAAACCAGTTGTTGCCGCGGAATTTTTCGAGGCCGGATTCGAAGTAATCCCAGCCGAGCAAAATGCGCAGGCTGAGCAGACCCAGCCACAAACCGAGCAGATCGATGCCTTCGACAAGGCGAAGCAGATGGTTTTTCATGATGTGCTCCCCAGCAGAATGCCCTGCCGCCGCAGGTCGGCCAGCAACTGGCGGCCGAATTCGAGCAGGCCCGCGGGGTCCGGATGATTCAGTTCAGCGCCGACGCGGGCGATGGTGTCGCGTCCGGTGCTCGGCGCGGCGGCCAGCAAGGCCAGCAGCCGCGCCGTCACCGGGTTGATTTCGCAAAAACGCACGCCGTCATCGGCGGCGCGATAGACGACGAGATGCGTCGGCCGCGGCTGGCGCGGCCGGCAGGCCGGGCCGATGCGCTGCACCGGCCAGGCATAGGCGAGGTTCATCATGGCCGGGTTGAGAACCACCTTGCCGGCCAGCAGGTCGCCGGCCGGGTCGTGCGGCGGCACGGGGGCCTCCATGACATCGACCGCCAACTCGGCCCATTCGTAATGCGCCAGTTCGGCCAGCCAGCGCGGCAACCGGGAAAGCGGCGCCGCGGCCAGGTAACGCACGAATTCCTGCGGAATCTCGCGGAACCACGGCGTATGCAGCGCCCCGTCGCACAGGAAGCCACGACACAGGCGGCGCCAGCGCGTTTCGCCCAGCACGGCGCGGCAAACCGGAAAACATTTATCGACCACACCGCACAGATTGTTGAAGACCAGTTCGCGATACACCCCCGCCCGCCGCGCCGGCAGCCCCTGCGGACAGGCGATGCGTCGCGGATCGCGCAGATGTGCCGCGAAGTCGTGCTGAAACTGCTGGAAGCCGGCCGGCATCACGCCACCCGCCTTTCCCGGCGCGCCGCGGCCTGCAATTCGGCTATCCGCCCTACTTCTGCGGTCAACCCCGAAAAATGGCCAAAATTGAAATCGCGCTCCAGGCAGGTCGGCACCTCGCCGCCGATACGCGCGTAGGTTTCGGCGAGCAATGCCCAGACGGGATCGATGACGTCGGCGCCGTGCGTATCGATCAGCAGCCCGTCGGCTTCGACATAATGCCCGGCGACGTGGATGTAGCAGGTGCGCCCGAGCGGTAGGGCGTCGAGAAATCGCAGTGGATCGAAACCGAAATTGCGGCTGTTCACGTAGACGTTGTTCACGTCGAGATGCAGCAGGCAATCCGCCTCGGCAACCACAGCCGAAATGAACTCGGCCTCGCTCATTTCCGCCCCCGGCGGGGCAATGTAGGTGGAAGCGTTCTCGATGCCGATGCGGCAACCGAGCATGTCCTGCACCTGCCGGATGCGCGCCGCCGTCCAGCGCACCGCCTCGGCGGTCTGCAGAATCGGCAGCAGTTCGTAAAGATGGCGCTCGTCGGCGCACCACGAAAGATGCTCGGTGAACAACGTGATGCCGTGCTCGGCCATGAAGGCCTTGGTCCGGCGAAGCAGCGTAGTGTCGAGCGCGCCGGGACCGCCGAGCGAGAGCGACAGGCCATGACAGACGAAGGGGTAACGCTCGGTAAAAGCGCGTAACTCACGCGCCGAACGGCCGCCCATGCCTGCCCAGTTTTCCGGTGCGATCTCGAAAAAGGCGACATCCTCAGGCACGCCGGCCTCAAGGTCGGCGATCAGTTCGCGGCGAAAGCCAAGGCCGGCGCCGCAGGGCGGTCGAATGTTCATGGAGGCTCCTCGGTCAGTGTGCGGGGAACGGCGGCAAGGCGCCCCTCCCCGCTTCCGGCTTGCGCTTACTTCTTCGCCGCGCCGCAACTGGCTTCGGATTTCTTGTCTGACATCTTGCCCGACGCCTTGTCGGCACCGCACTTCGCTTCGCTGCTTTTGCCTTCCTTCATCTTTTCGGCGGCCTTCTTGTCGGCACCGCACTTGGCCTCGCCGCACTTGCCGTCGGCCTTCTTGTCAGCCTGGGCCAACTGGTAGCCGGCGGACAACTGTGTGGCGGCAAAAGGATTGTCGCCAGCCTGGGCCAGCGGCACCATGGCAGCGGCGGCGATGACGGAACCGAGGGACAGGGAAAGAACTTTGGTGGTTTTCATGATGATTCTCCGTAGGGTGGGATGGCTGCGAGCGCCTTGATTCTTCGCTCACTGACTTGGTCGTCAGCACCCCGCCATTTGTTACGGTGTCATCAAAATATTTTTGCTATGGGCATTCTGTGGTCGGGTAGCCGGAAAGTCGCGTCAAATCAATTTGGCGGCCATGCCTGGAATTGGCGCCTCGTGCGTTACTGCCTCGGAACTCCAATGCCTGGATTTGAAACTGTGGAGCCATGCCTTCTTTGAACTGGAAACGGCGAGCTACAAGAGCATGCCCGATGGCTGGTCCACTCAGTAAGCCTCCGTTCGGCGACGGCTTGGTTGAAGGGCGACAGCCGAGCCTAAGCTGTAGTAGCCCGTTTCGGTAAGCGGACGCTCAACGTCTGAATTCACCGGAGTTGCGCGGCCTCATCGCGCAACGTCCGGTGGAATGATGGGTTGGGCACCAGTGATTTCGTGGCATCCGTCAACTATCCAACTGCGTTGATATGGTTCGGCGTAGTAGGCGGAAATGGCGTCGTCATCGCGGTACATGTTTCGACGCATTGATTCCTCAAGGTCGCAGGTAATCGCAATCAGTTCAACCTTGTACCCAACAGCCTTGAGTGATTCAATCAACATCGTTGTCGGTTCAAAGTCGGCGCCAATAATTTCGGTAACAATGTTCCGCCGTTCGACTAATGCCCGCTTTGCAACCGCGACGCCAACGGCATTCATTTGTTCTTCGAGGCCATTCGGGAAGTCAATAACCGCGCCACGACTCAGGCTAAGAAATATGTCGACTGCATCAATCAAGACGTACCCAGTGGCAAATCGCTGTTTTCGCATGGTCGTCTTGCCTGTAGCGACTCCCCCCATAAGTATCGCCGCGAGCGGTTGGGCTCTTGCTGCAATTGACGTATTGCTGAAATAGCGGTCTATCTCGAATCGCAGGTCAAAGTTTTCTGACTCAGGTGCGGGTTCCTTCGAAACATCCGCTGTGTCAGCGCTCTCTTCCTCGAAATCATCGTCATACTCTTCTTGGGGTTGAATGTCGGTCCATGAGACGCCGGAATCGAAACGTTCCAGTGCAGATTCACACCGATGGATGAAATCCCATGGAGCGTCGTAATCGAAATAGACACCAACTGACGGGTAATCACCAAGCTCGTGCTCGTGCCACATGACGCCGACCTTGCTTCCGGGAGGTGGGTCACCACATGAAAATTTGAGATATGAGATGGCGAGGTCGTAGCAAAAAAGTATCCATGCCTGGTCTTGCGGCATTTGCCCATTCCCGACGCTACCGATGTTCTCCCAAGGCATCTTGTCCCCTTAGTTTGACTGTTCAACCCTCCAAACGGCGGGGGTTCCAGTCGTTTGGAGAGCCACCGGTTTGAATTGAATTAGGGTCCGGTGAAATGATGAGTTGAGCCACATGCATGAGCCTAGAAGCTGTAGATCGAAAAAAACCATGTAATGGCGAAGACACCACCAAGAAGAATGAATGAAAGAAGTACATCTTCGCGGGTTCCAAGCATGTAGCCGTTTGGTTGGGTAGAGCGCTCCGCTTCAGATTGTCGTTCCCTCGTTGGCTTGCTCAGAGAGAAGATGAAGCCTCCGAGAACGACGTAGCCGAAAAATGCGAGGCAATGAACCAGAACATCCCGGAAACAGGAAGTACATTCGACTCTACTGGCGAAGAACCACCCATTGAACCAAGGCACGACGAACCACAAGACCCAGAAGACGGGCCAACCAAACTTGCGCAAATTACGGGACGGCTGATCGGGCATGGTATGGCTCATGGGGCCCAACGTGAAGTGGACAGCAATTTCGCAGGGTTTCTCGAATTTGCGACATATAATCTGGCCGCATTAATTGATGCAAGCCATTGTTTTTACGATACATCATCGGGCACTATCAGCCCGCATACAGGACTAAACATTCTGTCAAACCCTGCAAAAAAGTAAAAGTGACAATGGCATTGTACGACAGCTTTCGAGCAACTCGACCACTGGCTGCTGATGGCCCACTTGAGCCAGCGGCCTGATCTAGATTCAGCCCGTTGGTACGTCCGGTTGACTCAGTAAGCGGTCGCTCGGAATCTCACCAATGACGGTCTTCGCGGCATTGTCGCGGTTGGCAACGCGTGGCCCTACCCTGGATGGCGCAGAACCGGGGAATTCCCGGAAATCGTTGGATGCCTGTCTCCAACCTTGGAGTGCATATAGCCATTCATTTCAGGGCCGTCCGCGAACGGCCCCTTGCAACCGCCCGTCTCCGCGCCGGGTCAGCAACAGCCCACTTTCAAGGTGGTGCGTATAGGGAAACTGGTCGAAGACGGCAGCGGCGCTCACGGCGTGGGTGGCCTGCAGGGCGGCGACGTTTTCCTGCAGGGTTTGCGGGTTGCAGGAGATGTACAGGATGTGGTCGAAGCCGGCGGCGAATTCGAGCGTCGTGGCATCCAGCCCGCTGCGCGGCGGATCGACAAACAGGGTGGAAAAGCGGTAGCTCTCCAGATCGATGTCCTTCATGCGCTTGAGCACCTCCCGGCCGGCCAGGACATCGGCGATTTCTGCGCTGGAGGCGCG
This sequence comes from Azonexus sp., assembly GCA_017983755.1. Lineage (GTDB taxonomy): Bacteria > Pseudomonadota > Gammaproteobacteria > Burkholderiales > Rhodocyclaceae > Azonexus. The sequence continues at coordinate 72,968 of JAGOAU010000007.1, forward strand.
CACCAGCGCCACGTTTTCGATGTCGTTGGCGGCGATGTTGTACTGCGCGGCATGGACCGACGACTTGCTGACCTCGGTGGCCAGCACCTTGTCGAACAGCGGCGCCATCGCCATGGTGAAATTGCCGTTGCCGCAATAGAGTTCGAGCAGGTCGCCGCCGAGGCTGGCGGCCTGGGCGCAGGCCCAGCCGAGCATTTGCCGGTTAACGCCGCCGTTGGGCTGGGTGAAGCTGCCCTCGATCTGCTGGTAGCGCAACTGGCGCCCGTTGAGCTCGAATGCTTCGAGCAGCCAGTCGCGGTCGAGCACGACCTTCTGCCCGCGGCTGCGGCCGATGACCTGAATGTTCAGATCGGCCGCCAGGTCGCGCGCCGCCAGTTCCCAGCCGTCGCCGAGGCGGCGGTGGTAGATCAGCGTCACCATCAACTCGCCGCTGAGCGTGGCGATAAAATCGGCCTGGAACAGTCCGCCGCGCAGGGTCTGGCTGGCCCGCAGACGCTCCAGCAGGCGCGGCATCAGCGCGCATATGGATTCGGCCGCCAGCGGGAAATGCTCGACCATGACCGGCTGTTTCGGGTTCTCCGGATCGAACATCGCGTAATGCAACTGCTCGCCCTGATGCCAGACGCGAAACTCGGCGCGCAGGCGATAGTGCTTGGGGGCCGAGGGGAAAACCTCGGGTTCGGGGATGGCGAAGGGCGCAAAGGCAAGCTTGAACTGCGCCACCTTATCGGCAAGCTGCGCTGCGTAGTTGGCAGGATCGATACTGGGCAATGGCATGGGCTGAACGGCGGCAGGTCGGTTTCAGGAACGGCAGGCCTGAAACGGCAATCGGGAAAATCGCCCCCCGCAACCGGGGGCGAAAGCGACGGCGGAATATACGCTGGTCTGTCGCTTTGCGGGCAAGTTTGGCGGCAAATTAATGTATATCTGCGCGACGCACGCGGGCTTCGGCGCTCGTCGAGGCGCCTGGCCGCCGCGTCCGGGGCACGGGACGATGATCGCCCCCGGACGCCGGGCAGGCTTCGCTCAGTACAACCGAATGGCCGTGTCGATGTGCCAGGTCCGGCGGATCTCGATCACGTCGAAGTCACGGGCAAGCGCCGGCTGGAACGGCAGATAGGGGGTCTGGCTCAGCACGATACGTCGTATCGCGTCATCGATGGCGGCAACGCCGCTGGAGCGAACGAATGTCACGGACTCGACCGAGCCGTCACTGCGAATGGCCACCGTCACCATGGGATCGTTGTGAGGCTGCCTGGCAACCGTACGCACCGTGTCGAACGCCGTGTTGAAGTGGATCCTCCGGCTCCAGGCCTCCGCGTACTGGATGAGTTCGCCGTTGGGGTCGGAGCGCCCGAAGAGCCTGGCTCGGCGCAGGGGGCTAGCCGACGGTGAACGACGCGTTGCCTCCTGAGCGGCTTCGCGGCGGGCGGCTTCCTCGTCCAGCTGTCGTCCCATCGCCTTACGCACAGCATCCCGTCGCGCATCCTGCTCACGTATGGCCTCAAGCTGCGCCGCCTCGCGCCGTGCCGCCTCCTGCCGGGCCGCTGCCTGGCGTGCGTTCTCCTGACCTTCGGCCTCCAGCCGCGCAGATTCTGACCGTGCCGCTTCCTGACGCGCCGCTTCCTGACGCGCCGCTTCCTGACGCGCCGCTTCCTGACGCGCTGCCTCCTGACGCGCTGCCTCCTGACGCGCTGCCTCCTGGCGTGCTGCCTCCTGGCGTGCTGCTTCCTGGCGTGCTGCCTCCTGACGTGCTGCTTCCTGACGTGCTGCTTCCTGACGTGCTGCCTCCTGACGAGCTGCCTCCTGACGAGCTGCCTCCTTACGGGCCGACTCCTGATGGGCCGCTTCCTGGCGGGCTGCCTCCTGCCGGGCTGCTGCCTGTCGTGCGTTCTCCTGGCGTTCAGCATCCAGGCGTACAGACTCGGCCTGTGCCGCTTCCTGACGCACTGCCTCCAGCTGCGCCAGCTCCTGCCGAACGGCTGTTTGTCGTGCGTCCTCCTGACGTTCGGCTTCCAGCCGCACAGACTCCGCCCGCGCCGCGTCCTGTCGCGCCAGCTCTTGTCGGGCTGCTGCCTGTCGTGCGCTCTCCTGCTGTTCGGCCTCCAGTCGTGCAGACTCGGTCCTTGCCACTTCCTGACGCGCGGCTTCCTGACGCGCGGCCTCCTGCTGCGCGGATTCCGCGCGCGCCCCTTCCTCGGCGACCTGCTCCCGCGCCGACTGGTCGATGCGGGCCGGCGCTGCCCCGCCAGCATCCGCTGGTGCTGCCGAGACGGTCGGCGCTGATTCCAACGGCGTGGGAGGCACGACGAACTCGGCCTCGCTGGACTCTTCCAGGGCGATCACGGCGGGAGCAGATTTCGGCCGGGGCGCCAAATCTGCAGGCACCTTGGCCCGGGCTGTGCCGGTCGCTGCCTTTGGCCTTGGGCGGGCCTTCGCCTTCGGCGCGCTCCGCGACACGGCCGCCCGGGCTTGCTGCGTCTGGGTCCGCTGCGGAGACCTGAATGTCACTATTGCCGGCCCGGTGGCCACGGTTCGCTCGGTCGATAGCGGCGGCGCCTGCAGGGAGTCCGACGTGATACCTGGCTTCGGTTCGGCGACCGGCGCCGGAGTGAGTACGACGCGCAGGTCAGGCACCTCGACCCGTCGATCCTGCCAGGGGAAAGCGAAGCCCGGAAGCCCGAACTCCTGACCGCTCAAGACCAGGCTCAACAGCAGCGCGTGGACAAGCAGGGAAACCAGCAGCGAATACGAGAGGCGTCTGCCTTGGGGGCTCGCGAGACGAAGCGGCTGCCGCCGGAGGTCGGCGACGTCCAGTGCGGACGCCGGCAACGGGCCGGATGGCTGCTCGGGCACGGCCTCGGACTTTCCGGAATTCAAGCGCACACCGCCATCGCGGCCCGGGCACTGCGGTGGATGCGGGGCAACATGGCCACCTGCTCAACGAGGATTGCCATGGCTTTCCGAGGCCTGTCAGGGCTTGCACAGGCACAGTGGTCCGTAGGTAAAGTGTTATTCATGCGTCAATTATGTTGCCAGTATCAAGCGGCCTGCAATGAAGCCGTGTTGGCGAAGCTCATATGATAACTTCGTCAGTTCCCCGCGACCGGCAGCCTGATGACCAATTAATGGTCATTGGCCAGGAACCAGCGACTTCGCTCCCTGCGCAGGGCTACGCAATTCATCGTATTCCCGCTTCCCAGTCCGCCCCGTAATCTGTCGCTGCACTGCACAAATTGCGGACGGACCCTTCATGACCAAATCAATTCTTTTGTTTCTGCTTTGCGCCGCCAGCCTGACGGCGCAGGCGGCGCTCGACCCGGCGCAGGTGCGCCAGCTGGCGGCCGAGGATTCCAGCGACAAGGTGGCTGCCATCCAGCAGTTGACGCAGACCGCTGACCCCGATGCCGTGCGCGTGCTCAAGGCGATGGCCGAGGACAGCCTGTTCCTGGCCGGCGACAAGGCGGTGATCATCGACGACGGCAAGGCTTTCGACGCCGCCAGCGGCGCGGCGATCTCCATGCCGGCCGAAACCGAGTCGGTTACGGTCAACAACCGGATTCGCGGCGAATTGGCCAATGCGCTGGCGGCCCTGAAGCTGTTCGACGCGGATGCCGGCGTCCGCCTGGCTTCGGCGCAGAAGCTGCAAAGCAGCGTCAGCCCGGCGATGGCGCCGCTGCTGGCGCGTGCACTGGAGAAGGAAAGCGATGCCAGGATCAAGGCCCTGCTGACGCTGGCCCACGCCCAGGCCAACCTCGGCAATGACGACCCGGCCGCGCGTCTGGCGGCGGTCAAGGCGCTGGCCGAAACCTCGTCGCCGACGATCCGCAGCGTCCTGCTGCCGCTCACCGACAAGGCCGGCGAACCCGACGACAAGGTGCGCTACGAGGCGATCGCCGCGGTCAAGGCGATCGACGGCCGGCTCGCCATCGCCGAAAACCTCGGCCGCGTGTTTTCCGGGCTATCGCTCGGCAGCATCCTGTTGCTCGCCGCGCTCGGGCTGGCGATCACCTACGGCGTCATGGGCATCATCAACATGGCGCACGGCGAACTGCTGATGGTCGGCGCCTACGCCGCCTACGGCATGCAGAGCCTGTTCCGCGCCTACGCGCCGGACTGGATCGACTGGTACCTGCCGGCCGCCATCCCGCTCGCCTTCTTCGCCGCCGCGCTGGTCGGCGTGGTGATGGAGCGCACGGTGATCCGCTGGCTGTACGGGCGCACGCTGGAAACCCTGCTCGCCACCTGGGGCATCTCGCTGGTGCTGATCCAGGCCGCCCGCGTGCTGTTCGGCGCGCAGAACGTCGAGGTCGCCAACCCGAGCTGGATGTCCGGCGGCATCGAGGTGATGCCCAACCTGATGCTGCCGTGGAACCGCATCATCATCGTCGGCTTCGCGCTGTTCGTGCTGACGCTGGTCTGGGTGCTGATGAACAGGACGCGGCTCGGCATGTTCGTCCGCGCCGTGACGCAGAACCGCCCGATGGCCGGCTGCGTCGGCGTGCCGACGGCGCGCATCGACACCATGGCCTTCGCACTCGGCGCCGGCATCGCCGGCCTCGGCGGCGTGGCGCTGTCGCAGATTTCCAACGTCGGCCCCGACATGGGCCAGGGCTACATCGTCGATTCATTCATGGTCGTCGTCGTCGGCGGCGTCGGGCAGCTGGCCGGCGCGGTGTGGGCGGCGCTCGGGCTGGGCATCTTCAGCAAGCTGCTCGAAGGCTGGGCCGGGGCGGTGATCGCCAAGATCAGCATTCTCGTCGCCATCATCATCTTCATCCAGAAGCGTCCGCAGGGCATCTTCGCCCTCAAGGGCCGCTTCGTCGAGTAAGGCCGAACCATGCGCAGACCCCTCACCCTCCGCATCATCGACTCCCTGGACGGCAAGGCCTGGCTGGCGCTCGGCGTCTTCCTCGCCCTGGCGCTGGTCGCCGTCCCGGTGCTGCATCTCGCGGTACCGGAAGACAGCGCCTTCCACGTGTCCACCTACGTCATCACGCTGGTCGGCAAGATCATGTGCTACGCGCTGGTGGCGGTGGCGATGGACCTGATCTGGGGCTACGGCGGCATCCTGTCGCTCGGCCACGGGCTGTTCTTCGCCCTCGGCGGCTACGCCTTCGGCATGTACCTGATGCGCCAGATCGGCCGCGACGGCAGCTACCAGAGCGACCTGCCGGATTTCATGGTGTTCCTCGACTGGAAGGAACTGCCGTGGTTCTGGGCCGGCAGCGACAGCTTCCTGTGGGTGGCGATCCTGGTCGTCGTGGTGCCCGCCATCGTCGCCTTCGTCTTCGGCTACTTCGCCTTCCGCTCGCGGATCAAGGGCGTCTATTTCTCGATCATCACCCAGGCGCTCACCTACGCGGCGATGCTGCTGTTCTTCCGCAACGAGACCGGCTTCGGCGGCAACAACGGCTTTACCGACTTCAAGCGCGTGCTAGGTTTCACCATCACCTCGCCGGAAACGCGGCTGGTGCTGTTCGGGCTGACTGCCGTGATGCTGGCGGTGACGCTGGTCTTCGCCTCGTGGCTGGTCAAGTCGAAATTCGGCCGCGTGCTCACCGCCATCCGCGATGCCGAATCGCGCGTCATGTTCATCGGCTACAACCCGCTCTGGTACAAGCTGACCATCTGGGTCATCTCGGCCGTCCTGTGCGGTATCGCCGGCGCACTCTACGTGCCGCAGGTCGGCATCATCAACCCGTCCGAAATGAGCCCGGCCAACTCGATCGAAATCGCCATCTGGGTCGCCGTCGGCGGGCGCGGCACGCTGATCGGCCCGATCATCGGCGCCTTCGTGGTCAATCTCGCCAAGAGCTGGTTCACCGTCAGCTTCCCCGAATACTGGCTGTTCTTCCTCGGTCTGCTCTTCATCGTCGTCACGCTGATGCTGCCGCAAGGCCTGGTCGGCCTGTGGAAGAAAGTCATGGAGAAGAAGGGAGCCGCCGCATGATCCTCGAAAACACCCTCGACGACCGGCCGGAAGGCAGCGACGGCATCGAACAGATGGGCCACTTCGCCACCGGCGAACTCGACCTCTCGCATGGCGTCGCGCTCTACCTCGAAGACATCACCGTCAGCTTCGACGGCTTCAAGGCGCTGAACAATCTCAACCTCGAAATCGATGCCGGCGAACTGCGCTGCATCATCGGCCCCAACGGCGCCGGCAAGACGACGATGATGGACGTCATTACCGGCAAGACGCGGCCCGATTCGGGCAAGGCCTTCTTCGGCCAGACCATCGACCTGACCCGCCTGACCGAGCCGGAAATCGCCCACGTCGGCATCGGCCGCAAGTTCCAGAAACCGACCATCTTCGAGCAGCACACGGTGTTCGAGAACCTCGAACTGGCGATGAAGACCGACAAGCGGGTATGGAAGAGCCTGCTCGCCTGGCTGGCCGGCGACGAGCGCGACCGCATCGCCGAAACTTTGAAGCTGATTCGCCTGAATGGCGAAGCCGACCGGCAAGCCGGTTTGCTGTCGCACGGACAGAAGCAGTGGCTGGAAATCGGCATGCTGCTGATGCAGGAACCGAAGCTGCTGTTGCTGGACGAACCCGTCGCCGGGATGACCGACGACGAGACGATGCGGACGGCCGATCTTTTTGTTTCACTGGCCGGGAAGCATTCGCTGGTGGTGGTCGAGCATGACATGGCGTTTGTCGAGAAGCTGGGGGGGAAGGTCACCGTGCTGCATGAAGGGTCGGTGCTGGCGGAGGGGGCTCTTGCCACCGTGCAGAACGATCAAAGGGTTATTGAGGTTTATCTTGGACGGTAATTTCTGTTCTGATCCCTTGGTTTCCGCGCCTGACGCGCGGGCGTACTTTCTTTTTGATGGCAAAAAGAAAGTAGCCAAAGAAAAAGCCACCCCTGGGTCGGCGCCGGGCTGCGCCCGGTTCCTTGCGCTACTCGGCAGGGCGGGCGGCTCGCATGAACTCGCCTGCGGCTCAAACAATGCGAGCCGACTTCCCCCGCCCCGCCTGCGTTGCTCAGCGCCTCTCAAGGGGGCCCAAAAAGCGTCGCGGAACGACCGCTCAGCCCCACCAACGACCTGTTGCGGTCGACCAAAAAAAACGGCTATTTTTGCCCGTCGACCGCAGCAACCCATCCGGTTCACCGGGCCCTTTGGGAGGTGCCGAGCAACGCAGGCGATGGCGGATAAAGGGCGAGGACTGTCTGAGCCGCGCAGCGGCGAGTTCCGCAGCCCCCGCCAGCGTCGAGTAGCGCAGGGTACCCGGCACAGCCGGGCACCGACCCAGGGTCGCCTTTTCTTTGCTTACTTTCTTTTGGCGAAGCAAAAGAAAGTAATGCCGCGCGTCAGGCGCGGAAACCAGCGCATCAACAAGTACACCGCTTGAAGGAACAAGCAAAATGCTGAAAATAGACAACCTCAACCAAGCCTACGGCGGCAGCCACATCCTCCGTGGCCTCTCCTTCGAAGTCAAAACCGGCGAAGTCACCACCCTCCTCGGCCGCAACGGCGTCGGCAAGACGACGCTGCTCAAGTCGCTGATGGGCCTGGTCAAGACCAAATCCGGCAGCATCACCTTCGACAGCCAGGACATCACCCACCTGCCCCCGCATGAGCGCGTGAAAGCCGGCATCGGCTACGTCCCGCAGGGCCGCGAGATCTTCCCGCGCCTGACGGTCGAGGAAAACCTGCTGATGGGCCTCGCCACCAAACCCGGCAGCACGAAGATCCCGCAGCGCATCTTCGACATGTTCCCAGTCTTGAAACAGATGATGCACCGGCGCGGCGGCGATCTTTCCGGCGGCCAGCAGCAGCAGCTCGCCATCGGCCGTGCGCTGGCGATGGGGCCGAAACTGCTGATCCTCGACGAGCCGACCGAGGGCATCCAGCCGTCGATCATCAAGGACATTGAGCGCGCCATCCGCACGCTCGCCGCGACCGGCGAGATGGCCATCCTGCTCGTCGAGCAGTACTACGACTTCGCCGAATCGCTGGCCGACCAGTACCTGCTGATGGAGCGCGGCGAATTCATTATGCGCGGCCGAGGCGAAACCATGCCGCAGGACGGCGTGCGCGAGGCGCTGGCGGTGTAGCGGAAGCGGGCGGTAGGCTAGACTCCCGTCGAGGAGCCTGCCGCCACCATGATTGCCGAATCCACTGACCCGCCCGTTCCGCCGCCGCTTTTCTTCGGCGCCTTCGACCGTCACAATTTCGGCGACATCCTGCTCGGGCATATGGCTGTCCGCGAAGCGGCGGTCGCCGCGCCGCGCTGCGCCGGACTGGCGGAACGCGACCTGCGCGCCTGCGGCGGCTTTCGCGTGGTGCCGGTCGATGCCCTCACCGCCCCGGTGACGCTGATCCACGTCGGCGGTGAACTGCTCGATTGCGATGCCGGCGAGGCCGCCTGGATGCTCGGCGACAGCGGGCTGCGCTGGCCACGGCGGGCGCCATACGTGATTCCGCGTTCCCGCTTGCCGGCCGGCTCGCGGGTGGTTTTCCGGGCGGTCGGCGGCGTCGGTCTGGCCGACCGGGAGGCGGCCTTTCGCGATGAAGTGCTGGACGCCCTGCGGCAGGCCGACGCGCTCAGCGTCCGCGACCGTGTCACCCGGGAATTTCTGGCGGGCGAGGGAATCGCCGCGGCGCTCGAGCCCGATCCCGTCGCCCGAATCGCCGAGCGGTTCGGGACACCAATCACGCCGTCACCATTGGGCGGCGCCCCCTACCTCGCCGTCCAGTTTGCGGCCGAATGCGGCGACGATCGCAGCCTGGCCGCCATCGCCCTGGGGCTTGAACGCATCGGCCTGCCGGTGGCGCTGTTCCGGGCCGGCGCGGCGCCCTGGCACGACGATCTGGCGGTCTATGCCCGGCTGGCGCAGCGCCTGCAGGTGCCGGTCACGCTATTCGAATCGCTCGACGTCTGGCAAATTGCCGGGCTGATCGCTGGCAGCCGGGGATTTATCGGCACCAGCCTGCACGGGCGCATTGTCGCCGCAGCCTTCGGGCGGCCGGGCTTGAGCCTGGAGCGGACGGCGGGGTCGGGGCGGAAGCTGCGGGCCTACCTCGCCACCTGGCTGCCGGGCGAAATCGTCTGGTCGCCCGACGGCTTTGCCGATGCCGCCCGGGCGTTTCGCCCGCTCGCAGCGCCCGGCTGAAGCGACGATTGCGCATTCCTGCGTATTCCCGGCCTAGCGGGCTTGCCCGATAATCCGCTCATGACATCGCGCCTTCCCATCGACCTGCCCGAGCTCACCGCGAACTGGCATGCCGAGTTGCACCTCGGTTTCGCCCGCCGGGACGCGCGCACGGTGCTGCGCGAAAACCGTCATCGCGGTCCGCTGCGCGTGCAGAAGGCGCTGTATCCGGAAGGCGATGCGGTGTGCCAGGCCATCGTCCTGCACCCGCCGTCGGGCATCGCCGGCGGCGACCAGCTGGCGATTGCGGTGGCTGTCGAAGCCGGTGCCCACGCCCAGCTGACGACGCCCGGCGCCGGCAAGTGGTACCGCAGCGGCGGAGCGGAGGCTTCGCAAACGATCACGCTTACCGTTGCCGAAGGCGCCACGCTGGAATGGCTGCCGCAGGAAACCATCGTCTTCGACGGTGCCAGGGCGCGCATGGCATCGCAGGTGACGCTGGCCGCCGACAGCCGCTTCATCGGCTGGGACATTCTCTGCCTGGGTCGCGCCGCGGCCGGAGAGCGTTTTGCCAACGGCCGTTTCGACCTGTTTTACAGGGTCGACCGCAACAGGCAGCCAATCTGGCTCGAACGCGGCGGCTTTGCCGGCGGCGACCCGATGCTCGCCAGTCCGGCCGGCTGGGCCAATGCCACGGTATGCGGCACGCTGCTGTGCACCTACCCGGAACTGCCGCAACAGGCCGCCGCCCTTCTCGAAGCCCTGCGCGCCGTCGCGCCTGCCGACGGCGCCCGGCACGGCCTGACCGCCCTGCCCGGCATGCTCGTCGCCCGCTATCTCGGCGACAGCGGCGAGGCCGCCCGACTGTGGTTCACCGCGCTGTGGCAGATCCTGCGCCCCGCCTGCTGCGGTCGACCGGCCGTTTTGCCCAGAATCTGGAATACCTGACCAAGGAGTCTTCATGGAACTGACACCCCGCGAGAAAGACAAACTGCTGATCTTCACCGCCGGCCTGCTCGCCGAACGGCGCAAGGCGAAAGGCCTCAAGCTCAATTATCCGGAAGCCGTGGCGCTGATGACCTGCGCCATCATGGAAGGCGCCCGCGAGGGGAAGACGGTGGCCGAACTGATGCACGAAGGCACGCAGGTCCTGACCCGCGCCGACGTGATGGACGGCATCGCCGAGCTGATCCCGGAGATTCAGGTCGAGGCCACCTTCCCGGATGGCACCAAGCTGGTCACGGTCCACAACCCTATCGTCTGAGGCGCTGACATGATCCCCGGAGAACTCCTCGCCGAACCCGGCGAACTCGAATTGAACGTCGGTCGCCCGACGATCACGCTGGTCGTGGCCAATACCGGCGACCGCCCGATCCAGGTCGGCTCGCACTACCATTTCTTTGAGACCAACGCCGGCCTCAGCTTCGATCGCGAAGCCGCGCGCGGCTACCGCCTCGACATCGCCGCCGGCACTGCCGTGCGCTTCGAGCCGGGCCAGACGCGCACCGTGCAGCTGGTGGCGCTGGCCGGTGACCGCAAGGTCTACGGCTTCCGCGGCCTCGTTCAGGGAGCACTGTGATGGCGAACAAGATTACCCGTCAGGCCTATGCCGAAATGTTCGGCCCGACGACCGGCGACCGCCTGCGCCTGGCCGACACCGAGCTGATCATCGAGGTCGAGAAGGACTACACGATCTACGGCGAGGAAGTGAAATTCGGCGGCGGCAAGGTCATCCGCGACGGCATGGGCCAGAGCCAGCGCGTCTCCGCGGAAACCGTCGATACGGTCATCACCAACGCACTGATCGTCGATGCCGTGACCGGTATCGTCAAGGCCGACATCGGCTTGAAAGACGGCCGCATCGCCGCCATCGGCAAGGCCGGCAACCCGGACATCCAGCCCGGCGTCACGATTGTGGTCGGCCCCGGCACCGAGGTCATCGCCGGCGAAGGCATGATCGTCACCGCCGGCGGCATCGACAGCCACATCCATTTCATCTGCCCGCAGCAGATCGAGGAGGCGCTGAATTCCGGCGTGACCACCATGATCGGCGGCGGCACCGGCCCGGCCACCGGCACGTTTGCCACGACGTGCACGCCCGGCCGGTGGCACATCCACCGCATGCTGGAAGCGGCCGACGCCTTCCCGATGAACCTCGGCTTCCTCGGCAAGGGCAACGCCAGCCTGCCGGAAGCGCTGCGCGAGCAGGTCGAGGCCGGCGTCATCGGTTTGAAGCTGCACGAGGACTGGGGCACGACGCCGGCAGCCATCGACTGCTGCCTGAGCGTCGCAGACGAGATGGACGTGCAGGTCGCCATCCACTCCGACACCCTCAACGAATCGGGCTTCGTCGAAGCGACGCTGGGCGCCTTCAAGGGGCGCACCATCCACACCTTCCACACCGAAGGCGCCGGCGGCGGCCACGCCCCGGACATCATCAAGGCGGCCGGGCTGCCCAACGTGCTGCCCAGCTCGACCAACCCAACCATGCCGTACACGGTGAATACCATCGACGAGCATCTCGACATGCTGATGGTTTGCCACCATCTCGATCCGGCCATTGCCGAAGACGTCGCCTTCGCCGAATCGCGCATCCGCCGCGAGACGATTGCCGCCGAGGACATCCTGCATGACCTCGGCGTCTTTTCGATGATGTCGTCCGACTCGCAGGCCATGGGCCGCGTCGGCGAGGTCATCATCCGCACCTGGCAGGCGGCGCACAAGATGAAGCTGCAGCGAGGCACGCTGCCCGAAGACAATGCCCGCCACGACAACTTCCGCGTCAAGCGCTACATCGCCAAATACACCATCAACCCGGCGCTGACGCACGGCATCGCGCATACCGTCGGCTCCATCGAAGTCGGCAAGCTGGCCGATCTGGTGCTTTGGCGTCCCGCCTTCTTCGGCGTCAAACCGAGCCTGATCCTGAAAGGCGGCATGATTGCCGCCGCCGCCATGGGCGACCCCAACGCCTCGATCCCGACGCCGCAGCCGGTGCACTACCGACCGATGTTCGGCAGCTTCGGCAAGGCGCTGAAAACCTCGGTGACCTTCGTCTCGCAGGCAGCCTTGCAGAATCCTGCGGTCAACGCCCTGAATCTTCAAAAACCGCTGATCGCCGTTTCCGGCACACGCAATCTGACCAAGGCCGACATGGTGCACAACTGCGCGACGCCGGAAATCACCGTCGATCCCGAAACCTACGTGGTCAAGGCCGACGGCGTGCATCTCGTCTGCGAACCGGCGACCGAACTGCCACTCGCGCAACGCTACTTCCTGTTCTGAGCATGCTGATCCTGAACCAACGCACCACAGCCCCTGCCACCGACTCCGTCGCCCTCGCCTACGACGAACGCAAGCGCAGCCGCCTCAAGGTGAAGCTGGCTTCCGGAGCCGAAGCCGGCATCTTCCTCGAACGCGGCGACCATCTACACGGCGGCGACAAGCTGGCGGCCGAGGATGGCAGCGCGGTCGTCGAAATCCTCGCCGCGCCGGAAAAACTGATCGAAGCCGTCGCCGACAGCCCCCTGCTCTTCGCCCGCGCCGCCTACCACCTCGGCAACCGCCATGTGCCGGTGCAGATCCTGCCGACGGCCAGCGGTGGCAAGCTGCGTTTCCAGACCGACCGGGTGTTGGCCGAGATGGTCAAGGGACTGGGCTGCACGGTGAGCGAGACCGAAGCCCCGTTCCAGCCGGAATCTGGTGCCTACGGCGCGCTTGGCGGGCATCACCATCACGGCGACGCGGACGATGCCCGCGCATCCGACCTGCACGACCCCGGCCACGGCCCGCATCGCTCCGTACCGAAAATCCACGAGTTCAAGCCGCGCTGAAGGCAGGAGAAATACTTGGAACTGGCACGCCTGAGCCTGTTGTTCACCGTTACCGCGCTGGCCGAAATCGTCGGCTGCTACCTGCCGTGGCTGGTGCTCAGGCAGGGGCACAGCGCCTGGCTGCTCCTGCCGGCCGCCCTCTCGCTGGCCGCCTTCGCCTGGCTGCTGACGCTGCACCCGGCCGCCGCCGGACGCACCTACGCCGCCTACGGCGGCATGTACATCGCCGTCGCGCTACTCTGGCTGCGTTTTGTCGACGGCATTGCGCTGACGCGCTGGGACGTAACCGGCGCCACCATCGCCCTGACCGGCATGGCAGTAATCGCGCTGCAACCGGCTTCTGCCTGAAATCCGGCATGACGAGTTCCGGCACCGATCACCTGCAACTTGCCCGCCTGTTGCAGCTGGCCAGCCCGGCGCTGCCGGTCGGCGCCTACACCTATTCGCAGGGGCTGGAATGGGCCGTCGAATCCGGCGTGATTCGCGACGAGAAGACGGCAGGCCACTGGATCGTCGACCTGCTCCGGCACGGCATCGGCCGCTACGAAGCACCGCTGGTTTTTGCCCTGATGGCAGCGTGGACCGCAGCCGACACTCCTGAAATCACCCGCCTCAACGGCGAATTCCTGGCCAGTCGCGAATCCGCCGAGTTGCGTGCGGAAACGGCCCAGATGGGTTTTTCCATGCGTCGTCTGTTGCGCGACCTGCGCGACGATGCACTGGCCGACGTCGCCAGGCTGCTCGAAGGCCAGCCCGAGCTTGCCTTTCCCACGGTCTGGGCGGGCATTGCCGCAACCTGGAAAATCGACCGGCAGACGGCGTTGATCGCCTACCTGTGGTCGTGGGCCGAGAACCAGGTCATGGCCGCGCTGAAGGCCGTGCCACTCGGCCAGGCCGCCGGCCAGCGCCTGCTGGCCGAACTCGGGCGGCAGATTCCGGCGGTTGCGGTCGACGCCGGAAAGCTGCCGGAAACCGCATGGTCCAACTTCACGCCGGCTTTCGCCATCGCCTGCGCCCGGCACGAAACCCAGTATTCCCGTCTCTTCAGATCCTAGGAAAAACATGAGCAAGCAAGCATTGAGAGTCGGCATCGGCGGCCCCGTCGGTTCCGGCAAGACCGCCCTGACCCTGGCCCTGTGCCAGGCCCTGCGCGAGCAGATCGACATGGCCGTGGTCACCAACGACATCTACACCGCCGAGGACGCGAAATTCCTGGTCAATCATTCGGCGCTGGCGCCGGAGCGCATCATCGGCGTCGAGACCGGCGGCTGCCCGCACACGGCGATCCGCGAGGACGCCTCGATCAACCTCGAAGCGGTCGACCGCCTGCAGCGCGCCTTTCCGAATGTCGAGCTGATCCTCGTCGAATCGGGCGGCGACAACCTTGCCGCCACCTTCTCGCCCGAGCTGTCCGACCTGACGATCTACGTGATCGACGTCGCCGCCGGCGAGAAGATCCCGCGCAAGGGCGGCCCCGGCATCACCAAGTCCGACCTGCTGGTCATCAACAAGATTGACCTGGCGCCGATGGTCGGCGCCTCGCTGGAAGTCATGGCCCATGACGCCAAGGTCCAGCGTGGCGAACGGCCTTTCGTGTTCACCAACCTGAAGACCGGCGAGGGGCTGGAAACGGTGATCGCCTTTATCCGCGAGCGCGGGATGCTTGGCTAGAGCGCACTCCAGTCCGGCGCGGGCAGCGCGGCGAAGCCTTGGCGAAGCTGCTCGCCCCACTGCTTGCGGATCTGCCCGTAATACGCGCTGTCCTGCGTGATGTTGATGTGCCGGCCGACCTTCAGCGCATCGTTTTCGTAAATGACGAGATCGAGCGGCAGGCCGACTGAGAGGTTGGAGCGAATGGTCGAATCCATCGAGATCAACGCGCATTTGGCGGCTTCGTCGAGCGAGGTCCGCGCGCCGATCACCCGGTCGATGATCGGCTTGCCGTACTTCGACTCGCCGATCTGGAAATACGGCGTTTCGCGGGTAGCCTCGATAAAGTTACCGGCCGCATAGACATTGAAGACCCGCATTTCCTCGCCCTTGATCTGGCCGCCAATGATCAGCGACGAAGCGAAGTCGAGACCAAACTTCTGCAACGCCTCGGCATCGCGGTCATGCACTTCGCGCAGGCAGTCGCCGACATGCTTGGCCGCCTCGAACATGTTCCTGACCTTGTGCAGGTTGGTGCCGCGCGACGACTCCAGCTTCTCGCGCAGGGTATTGACCACCGACTGGCTGATCGACAGGTTGCCCGAGGTCATCAGCACCAATACCCGCTCGCCCGGCTGCTCGAAGACGTGCATCTTGCGGAAGGTATTGATGTGATCGACGCCGGCGTTGGTCCGTGAATCGGACAGGAAAACGAGGCCGGCGTCGAGACGCATGGCCACGCAATAGGTCATGCCCCGTTCCTCACGCGGCTTCCGACATCGGCACCAGGAAGTCCTTGCTGATGCCGTCGCCCAGCATGTAGATGCGATCCATGAAGTCGGTCAGCCATTCGTGCAGGCCCTGTTCCAGGATGTCCTCGATCCGGCCATAGTGCAGCTGGGCGTGCAGCAGTCCGGCCTGGCGCGTCGTTTCGCCGGACTGCCGGTTGGCGATCAGATCGAGATTCTTGATCACGCTGTTCATGCAGAAATGCAGCGAGCGCGGCATGTCCTTGTGGAGAATCAGCAACTCGGCGACGCGGTCGGGGGTAATGACATCGCGATAGACCTTGCGATACACCTCGAAGGCCGACACCGAACGCAACAGCGCGCCCCATTCGTAGAAATCGGTAGCGCCTTCATCATGCGGACGGAGCACGTGGTATTTGACATCGAGGATGCGCGCCGTGTTGTCGGCCCGCTCCAGCAGGGTGCCGATGCGGATGAAATTGTAGGACTCGTCCTGCAACAGCGTGCCGAGCGTTGTTCCGCGCGTCAGCGATGAGCGCATCTTGACCCACTCGAAAAAGTCGCCGATGCCGGCCCCCCAGATCTGCTCGAAACTCTTCTCGCGCGCCTCCAGCCAAGTCGAATTCAGTGTTTCCCACATTTCCGTGGTGATGGTGCCACGCACGGCATGGGCATTCTCGCGCGCCAGCCGCAGGCAACTGTGGATCGAGGCGTAGTTGTCGGCATCGCTGACCATGAAGCGCAGCACGTTTTCGGCGTTGACCGTCGAATACTTCGCCGCATAGGCCTCTTCGAGGCTGTTCAGGGCAATGATGGCATTCCAGCTCTGGTTGACCGCTTCCAGCGGTTGCGGCACCAGCGACATCTGCCACGTCACATCGAGCAGGCGCGCCAGATTTTCGGCCCGCTCCATGTAGCGGGACATCCAGAAAAGGTGGTCGGCAGTACGGGATAGCATGATCAGTCCTCCAGAACCCAGGTGTCTTTGGTACCGCCGCCCTGCGACGAATTGACGACCAGCGAACCCTTGGTCAGGGCCACGCGCGTCAGGCCGCCGGGCACCATGTTCACGCACTCGCCCGAGGACAGCACGAAGGGCCGCAGGTCGAGGTGGCGCGGCGCGATGCCCTCGTCGACGAAGGTCGGGCAGTTTGACAGTGCCAGCGTCGGCTGGGCGATGTAGCCGTCGGGCTTGGCGATCAGCAGCTTGCGGAAATGCTCGATCTGCTCCTTCGTCGAAGCCGGGCCGACCAGCATGCCGTAGCCGCCGGCGCCATGGACTTCCTTGACCACCAGTTCCGGCAGGTGGTCGAGCACATAGGCCAGGTCGTCCTTCTTGCGGCACATGTAGGTCGGCACGTTGTTCAGCGTCGGCTCCTCGCCGAGGTAGAAGCGGACCATGTCCGGCACGTAGGGATAGATCGACTTGTCGTCGGCGACGCCGGTGCCGATGGCATTGGCCAGCGTCACGTTGCCGGCCTGGTAGGCGCGCAGGATGCCCGGCACGCCGAGCGTCGATTCGGGACGGAAGGCCTGCGGGTCCATGTAGTCGTCGTCGATGCGCCGGTAGATGACATCGACCCGTTGCGGACCCTGGGTCGTGCGCATGTAAACCACTTCGTCCTTGACGAAGAGGTCGCGGCCCTCGACCAGTTCGACGCCCATCTGCTGAGCGAGGAAGGTGTGTTCGAAATAGGCGCTGTTGTAGGCGCCCGGCGTCAGCACTACGACCGTCGGGTTGCTCACTCCCTTGGGCGCGACGGCACGCAGCTTTTCCAGCAGCATGTCGGGGTAATGCTGGACCGGCGCGACCTTGTTCCTGGCGAACAGTTCCGGGAACAGCCGCATCATCATCTTGCGGTCTTCCAGCATGTAGGAAACGCCGGACGGCACGCGCAGGTTGTCCTCCAGCACATAGAACTCGCCCTCCCCGGCGCGCACGATGTCGACCCCGGCGATGTGGGCATAGATGCCGCCCGGGACATCGACGCCCTTCATCACCGGGCGGTACTGGGCATTGTTGAGAATCTGCTCGGCCGGAATCTTGCCCGCCTTGAGGATTTCCTGATCGTGGTAGATGTCGTCGAGGAACATGTTCAGCGCCTTGACGCGCTGGCGCAGGCCGGACTGCAAGGACTTCCACTCCGCCGAGGGAATGATGCGCGGAATGATGTCGAAGGGAATCAGGCGCTCCTTGCCCGCCTCCTCGCCGTACACCGCGAAGGTGATGCCGACGCGATGGAAGGCCAGGTCGGCCTCAGCCCGCTTGCGGGCGATACGCTCGGGCGGGGTCGCCTTGAGCCAGTCGTCGTAACGCTTGTAATGAGCGCGGACGCCGCCGTTGGCGTCCATCATTTCGTTATAGAAGTTCATGTTGGACTCGTCGCTGAGGATGCTCTCGGCAGGAATTCAGCAGATTCCATGCCACCGGTGAATATCACAGCAAATCAGTGGATTACATTTTCATGTTCAACCACTGCGCCCCCTTTCGGTGCGCACCATGTCAAAGTGGTGCAAATAAAAAACCCGCCGGATCGCTCCGGCGGGTTTCCATGACCTGAAACCGAAGCGATCAGGCGCGTTCGAGAATCACCGCAATACCCTGGCCGCCACCGATACACATGGTGACGAGGGCATATTTGCCAGCGACACGTTCCAGTTCGTACAGCGCCTTGGTAGCGATGAAGGCACCGGAACAGCCGACCGGGTGGCCGAGGGCGATGGCACCGCCGTTCGGGTTGGTCTTGGCCGGATCGAGACCGAGCACCTTGGAAACCGTCAGCGCTTGCGCGGCGAAGGCTTCGTTGGATTCGATGACATCCATCTGGTCCAGGGTCAGGCCAGCCTTCTTGAGGGCCAGTCTGGTTGCCGGAATCGGACCTTCGCCCATGACATCGTTCGGCACACCGGCAACGGCATAGCCAGCAATGCGGGCACGGGCCTTGTAACCAGCCTTGGCGGCCACATCAGCAGCAGCCAGCACGAAGAAGGCTGCGCCGTCGTTGATGCCGGAAGCATTGCCGGCGGTGACGGTACCGTCCTTCTTGAACGCCGGCTTCATCTTGGCCAGGCTTTCCAGCGTGGTGTTGGACTTGACGTGCTCGTCGGTATCGAACACCACTTCGCCCTTGCGGGTCTGCTTGACGATCGGCACGATCTGCGACTTGAAGTGGCCGGCGGCGATGGCGGCAGTGGCACGACGTTGCGACTCGACGGCGAAGGCATCCTGCTGTTCGCGGGTGAAGCCATGCTTGGCCGCCAGGTTCTCGGCGGTGATGCCCATGTGGCCGACGCCGAACGGATCGGTCAGCACGGCAACCATCGAATCGATGGCCTTGGTGTCACCCATGCGGGCGCCGGAACGCAGCGCCGGCAGCATGTAGGCCGCCTTGGACATGACTTCGACGCCACCGCCGATACCGTAGTCGGCATCGCCCAGCATGATGTTCTGGGCGGTGGTGACGATGCCCTGCAGGCCGGAGGAGCACAGGCGGCTGACCTGCATGGCGACGGATTCCATCGGCAGACCGGCCTGGATGGAGGCGACGCGGGAGACGTAGGCATAGCGGGAGTCGGTCGGCATACAGTTGCCGACGGTGACGTAGTTGATCTGCTGGGGATCGACACCGGAGCGGACCACGGATTCCTTCATGACGATGCCGGCCAGTTCGCTGGCTTCGAAATCGGCCAGGGAGCCACCAAAAGTACCAATAGCGGAACGAACTGCGCTCAGAACGACAACTTCTCTGCTCATGTAAACCTCCAGATAAAAATTATTCAGCCCACCAGACTGGCGAACTCCAACAAAAAGAGCAACAACATCCACAGCACCGTGGCCCGCCAGACGAGCCCGACGGCACTCTGCATGAAATCGACGTCGGCCGGGTCACCGACCCCCAGTTCCGCGCCATCGCTCACTTCGACACCTTCGGCCAGCGGCATGCCGAGCTGCACCCCGAGGGCGCCTGCACCGCTGGCCAGCACGATCCCGAGATCACGATCCGGCCATTGACCTGCCTGGGTGCGCCAGCAATACACCGCATCCTCGAAATCGCCGACGATGGCGAAGGCAGATGCAGTCGCCCGCAATGGCAACCAATCGATGATACCGAAAACCTGACGGGAAAACGTGGAGAAATCATTGTGCTCCGCAGCATTATCGCGCTGCCAGCGGGCCTTGATCACCGCAGCCATGCGGTAGAGCACCGCACCACAGGGTCCCGGCAACAGGACGAAGCAAAGCAGCACGCCAAAGACATGGCGATGCGATGCTGCCAAGGCCGTTTCGATTGTCAGGCGGGCAATCTCCTGCGACCCGAGATCGTCGGCCGAACGCCCCCGCCACTCGGCCAGCAGGTGCCGGGCACGCGGCAGATCGCCGAGGCGCAGCGCCAGGTGGATTTCGGTGTAATGGTGGCTGAACTGGCGGAACCCCATCGTCAGGTAAAGGATGCCGATGTTGAACAGCAGCGCCAGGATGGGCGTGACCGAGTAGAGCAAGCCATAGAGCAGTGCAACCAGAAGCACCGGCAGCAGCACGGCAAGGCACCAGGCAATGACGCCCTGACGGTACTCGCCGGCATTGAAATGCGATTCGATGAAGTCGGCCCAGGCCGCAAGCGGCTCTTCCACCACGCGGCGGTAATTCAGGGGTTGCAGCTGCTCGATGAGAAAGACTGCGATGAGCGAGAGAAGACTCATGTAGTGCCGGGGGATGCCGGGTTCGGCTTATCTTCTTGTGCTAAAACGCCACCATACCACAAGCTCATGCGGCGTGCAGGCCAAGGCGCTCGGTCAGGGAACGGATCATGCCTGCGGTCGCCCCCCAGATGAAATAGTCGCCATAGGGCATGGCGAAAAAATGGCGCAGGGCGCCGCGATAATGCAGCGAATGCCGCTTGTGGTTGGCGGGATCGAGCAGGAAGGCCAGCGGCACTTCGAAGGCTTCCGCCACCTCGAAGGGGTCGAGCGCCAGCTCGAACGGCGGCGTCACCAGGGCGACCACCGGCGTCACCCGAAAACCGGTGCCGGTGCGGTATTCGGGCAGGAAGCCGAGCACTTCGACGTGCTCGCGGGCAAGGCCGATTTCCTCCTCGGTCTCGCGCAGTGCGGTATGGACCGGCGACTGGTCTTCTTCCTCGACACGGCCGCCAGGAAAACTGATCTGCCCGGCATGGTCCTTGAGGTGCGCGGTACGCTGGGTCAGCAGCACGGTCTGGCCGTTGTCGCGCTGGACGATCGGGAAGAGGACGGCGGCGGGCGTCAGCGGCAGGCCCTCGCCGCCATCTTCCTGCACGAAATGGCCGGTGATCGGCTCCCGCAACAGGCTCGCGCGCAGGCGGTCGAGATCGACACTCATGCAGCTTCGGCGTCGCCCTCGATTTCCGCATGGACCGACGACAGCGCATCCTGCAAGGTTTCTTCGGACAATTGGTTGAGCGACGTCGCCACCATGTCGGCCGCCTCGATGGCGCCGACCGGCAGGCGTTTGCTGTCGAGGCTGGCGATCAGCGCCGCCGAGGCGCCGACCACGTGCAGGATGGCCTGTCGCTCGCCCATCAACATTTCGACTTCGCGCCGAAGCAGGGCAATTTCCTGATCGCGATGCGGCATGGTCTCTCTCCTAGAAACGTCTTTTAAGTGTCATGGTACTGCCGTCGCGCTGCATTTCCATCCGGTTGAGAAAGCTCATGCCGAGCAGCGCCATCGGCATTTCGGTCTGGTGGATCAGGGCATCGACGTTGTGCAGGGTCACATCGCCGATCCGTACCGTATCCAGCTTAACCTTGCTGACCACGGACTGGCCGTTCGCCGTCTGGGTCATGCCCTTCTGGCCGCGGTTGAAATCGAGCCCGATCCGTCGGGCATCGGTGGCGCCCAGCGAAACCATGGTCGCCCCGGTATCGACAATGAAGCGTACCGAGGTGCCGTTGATCGTGCCCGTGGTATAGAAATGCCCCTGGCCATCGGCGTTCAGGATGATCTTTCCGGAACCGTCGCCGGACGCCGCGCCGATGGCGTGCTGGCCGACACGCAACGGACGCTTCTTGCCGCCGATTTCGATGACGGCCTGGTCGCCCTGAACAGAGAGCACCTTCACCCCGTCCAGGGACTGGCCGGCGGCAACGGCCTGTGGCTCGCCGCCATTGATCATCAGCATGGCCTTGCTGCCCATCACGCCTGCCAGACCGATATCCTGCGCTGCCGCGACACCTGAAACAAGGCCGAGAAGCAGGGCGAAGCGCGTAAAATGGGCCCTCACTTTTCAATCGCTCCCGCCACCATGCAACCCGTTGCCATCTTTCGCCACTCCCCTACCGAAGGTCCGGGCTATTTTGCCATATTCCTTGAGCAGCAAGGGATTCCGTGGCGCCTGATCGCCATCGACGAAGGCGAAGCGGTGCCTGCTGCGGTCAACGGCTTTTCCGGCCTCTGTTTCATGGGCGGGCCGATGAGCGTCAATGACCCGCTGCCGTGGATCGAGCCCGTCTGCCAGCTCATCCGGACCGCCGCAGCGCAGGACATCCCGGTGATCGGCCATTGTCTCGGCGGGCAGTTGATGAGCAAGGCGCTCGGCGGCCAGGTGACGAGGAATGCCGTCAAGGAAATCGGCTGGGGTGAGGCAGGCGGCGAAAGCGACCCGGTCGCCCGGCACTGGCTCGGCCACTACGCCGGCAAGATCGGCACCATCTTCCAGTGGCATGGCGAAACCTTCAGTATCCCGCCGGGCGCCACCCGATTGTTTGCCAACATGCACTGTGCCAACCAGATGTTCGCGCTCGGTCCGCACCTCGGCATGCAATGCCATGTCGAGATGACGCCGGAAATGATCGCCACCTGGTGCGGGCAATGGTCCGATGAAGCGCACGCCGTCGCCGATCAGCCCAGCGTGCAGACTCCCGTAGCAATGCAACAGGAAATCGCCGAACGCCTGCCAGTGATGCGCCAGCTTTCCGAGCAGCTTTACTCGGTCTGGATCAAGGGCCTGCAGCGCTGAAAGCGGGCGCCTGAAAAGCCAAACGGGCAGTCGAGCTGCCCGTTCCGATTTTTGCCCGCTTCAGGGCGTCGACCGCAACTGACGCCTCAGTCGCGGAAATTGCCGTACTTGATCGGGAAATCGGTGATCGACTTGGTGATCAGCGCGATGCACGACTGCAGGTCATCACGCTTGGCGCCCTGGACGCGCACGGTATCGCCCTGGATCGAGGCCTGCACCTTCAGCTTGCCGTCCTTGACCAGCTTGACGATCTTCTTCGCCAGATCGCTGTCGATACCATCCTTGATCTTCATCTCCTGCTTAACCTTGTTGCCGGAGACACTGATCACCTTCTGGTGGTCAAGACGCTTGACGCTTTCCTTCTCCTTCTTTTCCATCGCCGGAAATAGCAGATCCTTAATTTGATCGAGCTGGAAATCGGAGTCGCCCCACAGGGTGATGACCTTGTCTTTCTCGTTCAGCTCGACCTTGGCGCTGGTGCCCTTGAAGTCGTAGCGGTTGTCGATCTGGCGCGAGGTAACGTCGATGGCGTTCTTCAACGCCACCATGTCCGCTTCGGAGGTGAAGTCAAAGGAAGGCATGGCGATTACCCGAAATGACAGACGTAGTGATAGGCGTCACCGTCGGCGACCGAAATCTCGAAGCTGGAATTGCCCGGCACGTTGAAGGACTGGCCTTCACCCCAGGTTGTCCACTCGGATTCGCCCTTGAGCCTGACGCGGCACGAACCGCCGACGCCCTCCATTATTTCCGGCGCGCCGGTGTTGAACGTCAGAGAGGACGGCAGGATCACGCCGACCGTCTTCTTCGTGCCGTCGGCCAGCACCACAGTGTGGCTGACGCACTTGCCATCGAAGTAGACATTGGCCTTCTTGACCACCGAAACGTTGTCATATTGCGACATTTAGATACCCCAGAGTTTTTGAATGACAGCCTTGGCGATGAAGCCGAGCATGCCGAAAGCCAGCACGAAGAACAGCACGAAAGTGCCCGTCTTGCCGGCTTTCGACTTCCAGGCGATCTCGCCGATGATGAACAGCATGAACAGGATGAAGGCACCGACGCCCCAGGTTGCGCCGAAGTCCGCCAGTTGCTCCTCGGTGAAGCCGAACAGGGTGCCGCCTTCCATCGCTTAGGCCTGGCCCTTCCTGGCCCGCAGATTGGCGGCGATGCGCATGCGCAGCGCGTTGAGCTTGATGAAGCCCGCGGCATCCTTCTGGTCATAGGCACCGGCATCGTCCTCGAAAGTGGCGATGGTCGGGTCGAACAGCGAATCGGTCTTCGAGTCGCGGCCGACGACGATGACGTTGCCCTTGTAGAGCTTGACGCGGACGACGCCGTTGACGGTCGATTGGGTGTGATCGATCAGCGTCTGCAGCGCGATGCGCTCCGGGCTCCACCAGTAGCCGTTGTACACCAGGCTGGCGTAGCGCGGCATCAGGTCGTCCTTGAGGTGGGCGACTTCACGGTCGAGGCAAACCGATTCGATGGCGCGGTGTGCGCGCAGCATGATCGTGCCACCCGGAGTTTCGTAACAGCCGCGCGACTTCATGCCGACATAGCGGTTCTCGACCAGGTCGAGACGGCCGATGCCATGCTGGCCACCCAACTTGTTCAGCGTGGCGAGCACCTGAGCCGGACTCATGCGCGTGCCGTTGAGGGCAACGATGTCGCCCTTCTCGTATTCGAGTTCGAGGTATTCGGCCTTGTCCGGCGCGGCTTCCGGCGACACCGTCCAGCGCCACATCGATTCCTCGGCCTCGGCCGCCGGGTTTTCGAGGTGGCGGCCTTCGTAGGAGATGTGCAGCAGGTTGGCGTCCATCGAGTACGGCGAACCGCCCTGCTTGTGCTTCATGTCGACCGGGATGCCATGCTGCTCGGCATAGGCCATGAGTTTCTCGCGGGACAGCAGATCCCACTCGCGCCACGGGGCGATGACCTTGATGCCCGGCTTCAGCGCGTAGGCGCCGAGCTCGAAACGCACCTGGTCGTTGCCCTTGCCGGTCGCGCCATGCGAAATGGCGTCGGCATCGGTGGCGTTGACGATCTCGATCAGGCGCTTGGCGATCAGCGGGCGTGCGATCGAGGTGCCGAGCAGGTATTCGCCTTCATAGACGGTGTTGCAGCGGAACATCGGGAAGACGAAATCGCGGACGAATTCCTCGCGCAGATCATCGATGAAGATGTTTTCCGGCTTGATGCCAAATTGCAGCGCCTTGGCGCGCGCCGGTTCCAGTTCCTCTCCCTGACCGAGGTCGGCGGTGAAGGTCACCACTTCGCACTGGTAGGTATCCTGCAGCCACTTGAGGATCACCGAGGTATCGAGACCGCCGGAATAGGCCAGCACCACTTTTTTGACGTCGCTCATTTCTGTTCCCTTGTTTCGTTTAACCCTGCCGCTCAGCCCTGGATGCGGCCCAGCAACAAATACTCCATCAGCGCTTTCTGAACGTGCAAGCGATTTTCCGCCTCTTCCCAGACCACCGACTGCGGTCCGTCGATCACTTCGGCCGTCACTTCCTCGCCCCGATGCGCCGGCAGGCAGTGCATGAACAAGGCGTCGGCATTGGCCACGCGCATCATGTCGCCATCCACGCACCAGTCAGCGAAGGCCTTGATCCGCGCTTCGTTCTCGGCCTCGAACCCCATCGACGTCCACACGTCGGTCGTCACCAGGTCGGCATCACGACAGGCGTCCATGGGATCGGCGAACACCTTGAAGCGCGCGCTGTCGATCCTGCCGACCAGTTCCGAATTGATTTCGTAGCCTGGCGGGGTCGACACATGCACGGTGAAATCCAGCACCTGCGCCGCCTGCAGCCAGGTATTGCACATGTTGTTGGCGTCGCCGACCCAGGCCACGGTCTTGCCCTGGATGCAACCGCGATGCTCGATGTAGGTGTAGATGTCGGCCAGGATCTGGCACGGATGGTATTCGTTGGTCAGCCCGTTGATCACCGGCACGCGCGAGTTGGCGGCGAAACGCTCGATGATTTCCTGCTCGAAGGTGCGGATCATGACGATATCGCTCATCCGCGAGATCACCTGCGCCGCATCCTCGACCGGCTCACCGCGCCCGAGTTGCGAGTCGCGGGTATTCAGGTAGATCGCCGAGCCACCCAGCTGCTGCATGCCGGCCTCGAAGGAAAGGCGCGTGCGCGTGCTGGCCTTCTCGAAGATCATCACCAGCGTGCGGTCGCTGAGCGGCCAGTACTTCTCGTAGGACTTGAACTGGTTCTTGATCCAGCGCGTGCGTTCGAACACGTATTCGAATTCTTCGCGCGTAAAGTCCTTGAATTGCAGAAAATGTTTGATCGCCATGATTTAGGCCGCCAGGAATTCCCTGATGATAGGAGCGCTGCGGTCGACCAGTTCCCTGGCCTCATTTTCACTGAAGGTCAGCGGCGGCAGCAGGCGAACCACCTTGTCCGCCGTCACGTTGATCAGCAGCCCGGCCGCCAGCGCCTTGCCGACCAGTTCGCCGCACGGGCGGTCCAGTTCGATGCCGATCATCAGGCCATGACCACGGATCTCGACCACGCCCTTGAGTCCCGCCAGCACCTCGGCCATCAACTTGCGGATCAGTGCACCAACGCGCTCGGCATTGGCCATCAGGCCATCCTGCTCGATGGTGTCGATGGTCGTCAGCGCCGCAGTGCACGCCAGCGGATTGCCGCCGAACGTGGAACCGTGGTTGCCCGGCCCGAACAGCCCGGCCGCCCGGCCTCCGGCCATGCAGGCGCCGATCGGCACGCCGGAACCGAGGCCCTTGGCCAGCGTCGCGACATCCGGCTGAATGCCGGCGTGCTGGTAGCCTAACCATTTGCCGGTGCGCGCCATGCCGCACTGCACTTCGTCACAGATCAGCAGCCAGCCGAGTTCATCGCACAACTGGCGAAGGCCCTTCTGAAATTCAACGGATGCAAGGTGAATGCCGCCCTCGCCCTGAACGATTTCCAGCATCACGGCGACGATGTTCTTGTTATGCTCGGCAACGGCCTTGATCGCCTCCAGATCGTCATAAGGAACGCGAACGAAACCTGACACCAGCGGCTCGAAACCGGCCTGCGTCTTGCGGTTGCCGGTAGCCGACAGCGTCGCCATCGTCCGGCCGTGAAAGGCCTTCTCCATCACGATGATGGTCGGCGTATCGATACCCTTCTTGTGACCGTAGAAACGCGCCAGCTTGATGGCCGCCTCGTTGGCTTCGCAGCCTGAATTGCAGAAGAAGACCTCCTGCATGCCCGAAAGGGCAGCCAGCTTGTCGGCAAGCTGTTCCTGTTCGCGAATGCGATACAGATTCGACGTATGCAGCATACGCCCGGCCTGCGCGGCAATCGCCGCCACCAGCTTGGGATGGGCATGGCCGAGGGTCGAAACGGCAATCCCGGACAATGCGTCCAGGTATTCCTTGCCCTCGGTATCGATAATCCGGCTACCCTGACCGTGGCTGAATGCCACCGGCAAGCGGGCATAAGTATTCATGACATGCGACATGAGGCAACCCCAAAAAACGAAAACGGCGGTCAAGGCCGCCGAAACGATCGCCACTCAACGGCTCAAGAAGCACCCGAAAGAGTTGCAGTAGGCTGAATGTTAAGTGAAAAACCGGCCCTTGTATAGAACGAGAAGCGTGGCTTTCGACAGCAAGCCTAATGATGCCAGGCGCCCAAAATCAGGCCTGACCATTCCATGATAATGGCGAACACGCCACAGTTTCGGCGCTTCTGCTAGAATGCGCCAAGACAAGGTCGCAACGCCCGCAAAAGCAGAGTGGAACAATGACAACACCAGAATCGACCACCTTCATCATCGTTGGCCTCACCAAACAAGGAAAGAAATTCCGCCCCAGCGACTGGGCCGAACGCCTGTGCGGCGTCATGTCCGCCTTCGGCGCCGAACGCAAGATGAAGTACTCTCCCTACGTCGGCCCCGGCGACTACAACGGCGAAAAGGCCGTCTTTGTCGAAGGCCGGCTAGGCGAAGTCGAACCGATGGCCTACCGCTTCATGCTTAATTTCGCACAGGACAACGACCTGCAGATCATCGACGGGGTCTGCTCGCTGGACGGCAAGAAATAACCCCTTGTACGGGATTTAAAGTCCCTTTTTCGCACCAACCCAACTGGACAACCGTTGCTTGCGTTCGTCGGAAATCGGCAACAGCGCAATCCGTTCTTCAATGACTGCGCCATCCACGATTTTGTGACGGAGCATCGCCTCGACAAACGGCCAATCCTTGTCTCTACCCGCCGCAAGTTTGGAAGCCGCAAGGTCGTGCGGCTCAAGGCAATAGCCAATCTTGAGATCGGTGTTCTCGTTCTGGATCTTGACGAGGCGCCCCTCCCAGCCTGCCGGAAGAATGGCGGTTTCCGGTCCTACGCCCTGGGCGTAGTAGCCAAATCGTTCATCAAAGGGCGAGAGTTCTCCAATCGCCCCGTCGATCACATCCGCAAGATCCGGACGATGAAGCGGATAGCAATCCGCCTCCCTTGACTGTAGCAAGACATCGGGCGCATCCGGCACCGCACCTAGCACCGACTGGCTGCCAATTACCACGATTTCGTACTGATCAGTCACCGCTGCGGCAGCACGAATCAAATGTTCAAGTTCCCGGCGTTTCATGATCGCTTCGCCACTGCTTCAAAAAGCTGAATCGCTCCCGGTTGGTCAGGACACCTGAGAACGGCGAGGACTGACGCAATGCGGCCGCCCGCTGCGAATCCTCAACTGCAACCGAAAGACAAGCTTCAATACCCTGATTCATCAGGCGCTCCCATTCCTCCAGATAAGGCTGGGAAGCACTGCATACCGTTTCGCGCCACCTCATCAGCGTCGCCCTTGCTTTCTCGAACAAAGCGGGGTCATCCATGACCCGCTCCGCGACCATGCGATGCAGCGCCAGACTACGCCGATCAATGTCCTGATGGGTTACCACGGAACGCCTCCATTTGCTCTGGCAATCTGGTCAAGCAATATCTTCATGTGTACTGTAGCAAAAACAAAAGGCACCCGAAGGTGCCTTTTCTGTTTTTGCCGCGTGAAGATCAGGCAGCAGCCAGCGCCTTGATCTGGGCCGACAGGCGGCTCTTGGTGCGGGAAGCCTTGTTCTTGTGGATGATCTTCTTGTCAGCGATGCGGTCGAGAACTGCAACGGACTGCTGGAAGACACCCTGAGCGGCGGCTTTATCGCCGGCGTCGATGGCCTGACGCACACGCTTGATCGCGGTACGCAGGGTCGAACGCAGGCTGGCGTTGTGGGAGCGCTGCTTGTCAGCTTGACGGGCGCGCTTGCGGGCTTGTGCGCTGTTGGCCATAAAAGTATCCGAGATATCAGTGAAAGCGAAGGATTTTCCCACACTACCGCTATCAACACAAGCATAAGCAATGCACAGATTCAGAAATTTCGCCCAACCCCGAAACCCTTGCAGGTCTATATATACTATTTTTCAATTTGTTAGCGCGTGCGCACGTTACAAACTCTTCCGCTCTGACACCACAACCGGATTTGGGGGCGTCAATACAGATTCAAAAACGACCTCAATGCGTATTCGAGAACGAACCGGGTGCCCGTCAATGTACCCGGGGCTAAATTTCGCCCCCAAAAATGCCTTCTTTACCGCCCCTTCAACGTCTGGCAGAAGCTTTTGCGTATCGGGAATTACTTCGCGAACAACGCCAAGTTCATCGATATGCAATACAAAGATTTCCGCCACTCTCTCGGACAACGTACTTTTGCCGGGCCATTGCACAGTAATTTCCTGCAGCGGGACAGGCGGTGCGGAGAGTTTAGAGCGCGGATGGTATTCTTCAGACACCGAACGCTTTTCTCTTCCGGCAATGTCCGCCGCCCCCTCCCCACTTCCCACGGGCATACGCGCTACACTCTCGGGTTCCGCCTTAAGATGCGCCGCAGGGTCAACGGTAGGAGCGGCGTCACCCTTCGCTCCTATCACTGGCTTCTGCCCGCTCTGGATAACAACTTCCAAACGCCCCTGAGTCGCAGTGTCAGAATAACCAGATGCTATCGGCAGCCACGGTATTGAAGCATCAGCTAACAATAACCCGGTACCATGCAAGAAAACTGACAGGGGCAACGCCCATGCGATGCCCCTGTCAAGATTGTGTATCACCAAGCCGGGAGTCTAATCGACAAGTTCCCGCCACGAGGTACGATGCGCGGTACCGACCCCGCCCGAACCTCCTGGATTGATCTCTTCTACGGTGGTTTTCCCGGTGCTATCTCTAATCAGCACTATCTGATCGCCTGTATCGGTGGTCAGCACGGTCATCCCGACGATAAGCGATGAATCGCTGAAAAGTTCACCAGTACAACTACCTGTCGGGATATCGCACTCGTAATACCGGGAGGCGCCACCTGTGGTGCAAGCATCACCGCTCGGTATGGCTGAGCCAACCAACATCTTGTTACCCGCTATCGCAATCGGCGTAACCACCCGTTCCTTTGAAACTGGGAGGTCGAATCGCCATCCACCATCGGTAGACCATGTAACGGCAGGATTGCTTGCGGTAATCACCGCATTGTCATCAAGGCTCGTGGCCGTCGGAGTAGTAGTATTCGGATCAGTCAGTGTCACCGTCGACACCTTGACAGCAGGGTTATCCCGCACCACGCCCCAGCCCGTATTGGAAAGCGGATCCCTGATCACAGCCACCCCCTGAGTCTTGGTATCCGCGATATCGGTAGTACCGAGATACTGACCGGTACCAACGATCACGGCAATCTGACCGGAAACCTGTTTGAGGCGTGGCTGGATGGTGATCGCCTGCGGATCCCCAGCGCTTGTCTGGAACTGTGCAAGGCGTAGGGCACTATGGTTCGGAGCAACCAGATCGTCGATGTCGAAGCGCCAGAGGTTGCCCTTGAGGTCCCCCCCATAGAAACGCAATGCCTTGTTGTCGGTAGCATCCGCAATCCAGGCGTTTATCTTGGCCAGCCCACTCGGATCAGAAGCCGAGCCGACACCGGTCGCCGTCGCCACATCCAAATCAGTCGTCCCCGAAATATCCTTCTGCTTTGCCCCAGTAATCGCATTCACTACGTACAGGTGGCCTTGGCCATCACCAGCGGTATTGTTGTAACCGGAGGCAAAAACCACGACCCAAGTGCCATTATTACGCTTGACGATCATCGGGTTACCGAACGTCAAACCCAGATTACTGTCGGTAAATTCCCACAAGAGAACCGGGCTCGTCGGATTGGTTATATCAAGCGCATAGTAAGCCTTGCCACCGGCATTCAGCCCGCCGACCAGGATGGTCTTCCACGAACTGGTCGCGCTGTCATACACATCACCAACCACCGGCGCACCGTCGACAAAGTATGTATGCCGTGTTGTGTAGGAAGAGTCAGCAAGCTTGTAGAGATTCGGCAAGACTGCAGTCGGAATGAAAGCCCAAAGCTCACTTCCAGTTGCCGCATTGAACGCATGAAGCATCCCATCGTTGGCTCCGGCATAAACCACCGCCGTCCGCGACGCCTGCGCCGTCTTGAAGGCTGCATACCCGGTATCCGTATAGCTGAAAAGCGGCGCCCCAACATAGACCGGGGAACTGTTGATAATGTCGCCGAGGATATGCTGCCGCGTGCGATACAGCGGATTGCTACTGTTGGTGGCTTCGTAGCCACGGTCACCGCGCAGGAAGGCCACCAGGTTGGAGCCAGTATTGGCGAGGTTCAGCTGTGCCGTGGTGAAACCACTGCATTGCGAGGCAACCACGCTCTTGCTACACAGTGCGTCGACCAATCCCGAACTACCTGCCGACTGCAGATTGGTATAGGAAAAGGGGGCCAGCGTGCCGCCGTTGCTAAAATAAATACTCCGGGCGCTTGGCGTAGCACTGTCGAGCAGCGCCTGGGCGGACCATGCGGGAGTGGTTCCCAGTTCGCCCGTGGAGCTATTGACAGTATAGGCCTGCAGGTCGCCCACCCAGTTCGCCGTGGTATAGCTCGCCTGGTAGGCATAGTTGCCAGTACCGGACACCAGTTCGAGCCGGTTGGTGACCGCCGCCGAAGCGGCGCCAGTTTCGGCCTGGATCTGGTTGATGACGCCGGTGATCGCGTCTTTCAGTTCGGCCGCATTGAGTGCGGAATAATACTGCCCGCGCCCGTTGACCGCGGCGTGCCACATGTCATCGATCTTTCTCGCATCACTCGTATTGCCATAATTATTTGTAGGCACGACGGGCCAGTTGGTCGGGCCGTCGGTCAGGTCGCGATAGACGCCCGAGCCGTTCGGAACCTGATTCAGGTAGTTCTTGTCGTAGGCCAGCGTGCCGCTCACACCGAGACCAATAGTGAAGGTTGTCATATGCTGATGCGTCGCCGTATCGCGACCCGAGGTTGGCACGATGTTGCCACACACATTCTGGGAGGAACCCGACGTGCTCGAGGTGCAATTATTCTGGCTCGTGTCACGCAGATCAGTCTTGTAGTAATACTCGGCGACGTCCGCCAGGGAATCGCTGCTACCGCCGACAGTGGTGGTCGCCGAGGTCGCAGTGCTGTAGTCCGTCTGGTTATTCAACTGGAGCGCCGTCTTGTTATTAACGACCACATCGCCACCTGCAGCACAAACAAAATTAGAAGTGCTGCTATTCCAATTTGAATCGGATTGACAATTGGCGGAGCATGTCTGAGGCGTTTGCGTGACTTTATACTCGCTGGTTCTGCAACCGTTCCCGCTATTTCGTCCCGTTCCTTTCACCACGTCATAACGAATTCTGCGCATGGTGGTGACCGTCGTGGCGCCATCGTACATCGGCCGCGCCTCGTCCCAGTCCTGATTGCCTACCGCATTGCCCGCCAGGTCCTTCGGAACATAACCATTATCTTCAATGTTATCGTTCCAGTAACCGTCGGTCGACAGGATGGTGTAGTTGCGCTGGCAGGCGTACTCGACCGGATCGTAGGTCTGTCCCGAAATCTTCTTGGCGTAATAACGCCCCACCTTGGAAAGAGAGGCACGCAACGGCGTGTAATCATTCGGAGTCTCGCTGTAGAGACTGGAGTAAAAGTTCGCCTTCTGTGTCGTATCGAATGTCTTGATATCCCGGAAATTGTTGGTGCCGTCGGTGATGCCCGTATCCCGAATTGTCGTAAAGCCGATCCGGTAACTGCTGTCCAGCCCGGAGAAGGCGCGCCCAACGGCCGTCTGCATCAGCAGCATGCGCTTGCGGTAGTACGAATACCAGTTGGCATAGTTACCAGCGTCGGCGGACGCCGCTGTCACGTAAACTGGCGTGAATACATTACTGCCCGGAGTGTCCCCAATATCGCTGCGGCACTCGTCGTAGAAGGTATTCTGAATAACGCTTCCGCTGCTATTGAAGCTCCATGAGCGTACGGGCTGGCTGCCGGTGTAGGAAAAGTAGCGTGCCCCCCGATATATGTTCCAGGTCGAAGCACTCCCCGATCCCGTGGTTGCACCGACATTGACTACCAGCGTTCCACTACTGTCACTCGCCCGGCTCCACGTAGTAACCGTCCCACTCATCGAGCGCCCAGATGAGCCGGTCAGGACGATGGCCTGCCCAACGCTGAACGTCCCATTCCGCAGATTGACATCCGAAGAATTGATCGTGAATGTCTTCGACCCCTTAGCCACGGTTACCGAGGAGGATGTACCAACCTGAGCAACTCTTGATCCCGTGGTGGCCAGGTTCGTGGTATCGCCGGACTGGTTAAAGCCGCTATCCCAAGCAGCGCTAAATGTGGCATTGCTATAAGGAGTTCCCGTCGCATCAACGGGTGGCAGATAAATCGTGTTGGGATCGTAGGCAAGTCCATTGCATTGGGCCGCCGAAAAGCCGTAACGCCCTGCGTCATCACCCTGCTGATCCGGCATGGACTCATCACTCATACTTCCCGAACTGTCGAGGATGAACATCAAATTGGGCTTGGCCTTGACGTCCGGCATCGTAATCAGCGGCTCTCCGGCGATATCGGTGCTTGCCGCATTACTCGCGACGGGCAGCAACACCACCAATAGGCAAGCCACGAAGGGTGCCCGGATGAACCGGCTATAATTTTCAATTAATGACATGGCGATGACTCCCGTCAAGCGGAGAACGATGCTTAGAAATGGACAATGGTTTCGGTATAGCTGGTCGTATTTCGCGCCCCGGTGACGCGCACGACGATACGGTAGTAGGGGGTGACAACGCTGGTACTCGTACCGCTGCCCCCGGTGTAATCACGTCCCTCATTGGTCCCCGAGGTCGCAGAAGCGGCGAGTGGCCGAGCGCAGTTGATCGAGGTATCGGCAACCGGGTCTCCTGCCCGGTCGCACAGGCGGAAAACGATATAGCTGGTGGGATTATTATTGATCGCATTTACAGTCGCCGGAACGAACGCGCAACTGTCATAAGTTCCGCTCTGCTGCGCTGCGCAATAATTCGCATCCCATCTGACCAGCTTGCGTGTCGTGAGGCTGGACTGCGAACCGGTCACATCGACCAGATCATCGGTACTCGCATAATAACCGGGAAGCACGTTACCACCATCAGCATCCAAACCGGTTGAACCACCGCCTAACGCTCCACTGAGGGCACCAATCGCCTGCCGAACCGCCTGGTCGGCCGCCGCGGTCGCTTCCTGCTGGAACCCTAGGTTACCGGCAACGACAGCGCCGGTACTCACCGAACGAATCAGGGCAACCGTCGCCAGCGCCAGCACCGCCAGCGCCAGCATGGCATAGATCAGCGACAGTCCGCGCTGACGACCTGCCGGAATTGATTTCACGAATTCCACAATACATTCCTCAACGGAATCAGGGTGTCAAAAACCTTGTAGCGGTAATGCTGCCAGTCCGTAAGGTGATCGACCTTTATCCGGAGACACTGGCCGCCGCTACCGCTACTGCAGCTAACGGTTCCAGTGATGGAGATCGCCGTTCCGACATCCCACTCAACATTTCCGGCCGTGGTCACCGTTTCCTTCTCGTACTGTGTGCTGCGGGCGACGAGCGCCACGCGTACACCGAGTATCTGGCGCCAGCCAGCCGCAGTGGTCGGCGTGGTGGCATCGTAGGTATCGATAGCGCCATTGCCATCGGTGTCCTTGCCGTAGAAAGCCCGCAAATTGACGATTTCCGGAAAAACATCATTGGCGGTGGCAGAGGGAAAATCCGTTACCTGCAGGACATTGTTGGCACTGATCGAGTAGGTGCGGAACGAGACCGTGGATCCCAGATTAACCAGGAAACTCTTTGCCGGATAGCCAGCAGCAGGTTGAGGAGGATAGGCAGTCAGGTCAGCATGGTTGACAACGGTCCACGGCACACCAGCAGTCGAATTTACCGAAGTAGCCCTGAACAACGTGCATTGATTGGTAGCCGTGGCCCATACTTCAGGAATTACAAGCAACCAGTCGTTGGCGGCCACCGAAAACGACGAGCGCACGGTAAATGTCGTCAGCCCCGGCCCATGGTTTTCGGTGATGAATACAGGCACCGAAACCCCGCGTTTGCTGCTAGAGAAAATCCGAATGGTATCGGCCAGGCCAGCGGTTGCGTTTTGGGTAATGGTGACTGGCGCCAAAACCGTCGGCGGTGCCACGCCGCCTACTGCCTGGTTATTAATAGGACACCCCAATCCTGCCGGATTGGCCACCAACCCATAGCCGGCATGCCGTATATCACGCTGCAATGCGTGCAACGCCAGCGCTCCGCTGACCTGGGCATCCTCTCCAGCCATCGTGGCACGGCGCTGACCCTCCGATACCGAAAGAACAACCGTAATGGCAAGTGTCGTCAGAAGACCGATCAATAAACCGATCATCAACTCCATGATCATGATGCCTTGCTGCTTGCGCTTAATCATGATTCACCCCGCCGCCGCCACCGTGGTCACCGTGGTGTATTGATGCCGCTCTCCACCCGGCAACACCCAGATCACAGTCACGGAAACATCGGCAAATCCGACACCAGGCGTCACAATCAATGTCGCCGAACCGCCCGGCATCGTCGCAGCAACCTTGTTCAGCCAATCACGGCAGCGTGTATAGCCGTTACAGTTCGCGCTGGAGTACTGTCCAAGGTTCGGAATATCCCCCCACATGTTTCCGACAAACTCACTGGCAAGATATGCAGCGTCAGAACGCAATTTGGCCGCAGTCTGTTCCCGCGTCATGCTGGCTTGCAACCCGACCATTCCAAGAATCCCTAGCGCAAAGATGAGCATGGCCACTAACGCCTCCATCAGCGCAAATCCTTCCTGCCGACCTGAGTTACCCATTACCGGCCATGCCTTGGTACAGGCTGCTGATAAACTTATGGTGCGAAAAAGCATCTATAGCACTCCACAATCATCAGTTAGTGCAGGCACCACGACAGGCACGGGGATCACTGGCCGCCAATGCCGGATCGCAGATGCGAGCTGCACCAACGCCACTGATTTCGACGCACAGGCTGCGGTATTGATTGCTGTTTGTCGCTGCATTGACATTAACGCGCGCAATCGGCCCGGCATTAGTTACGCTCCCCAAGCCGTTGAAAGTCAACGTATTTGCCGCAGTCGTCTTGTCAGCCTGGGTTGCCGAAACCGCAACCCCCTGCCCGCCATCACCCACTGGATGCGAATTCACCAGCATCGGATCTACGGTCGCTGATGGTGCGGTAGCACATTTCCCGGCCGGCGACCTCATGCTCACCACCCAAGAGCCGCTGCTGCTTGACAATGTACAGGTGTTATCCAGAGTTCCCGGGTCCGCTGCCGAGGAGGAAACGAGATAGAAGCCCGTACTCTGGTTACGTCGGATCGCTTCCTGGCGAGCAAGTTGCAAGCCCTGTTCGATAGCGCTAGCTGCATTACGGATGCGGACATTAATCATCCAGTCCTTTAACGCAGGCGAAACCGCCACCAACAGGAGCGCCATGACCGCAATGGCGACCATCAGTTCGATCAACGTAAAGCCTCGTTCACGCACGGCCATCAACCTCTCAACACCCTGACGCAGAGCGGGTGCACCAACCACTTACGGTCACACTGCTCCCATTAAACTGGGTCGTCGCTTTGGCCCCTGTTTGATCAATGGTGTAGTCAAAGCCCGTCGTCAACCCACCAACGCCCGTTGCGGTCACCGTAAAATCCTGCCCTGAATTGGCAGTCACGCAACCAAAAGTGAAATATTTCGCACCCGTCGGAACAAATGTATTCCAGTTAGCATAGGCCGCCCCGGTTCCGCAGGTTGCGCCATAGTTTTTATTGTCCTGAAAATACTGCTCCATCTTGACGCGATAATCGGCCAGATGAACGAAGGCTTCCTGCAACTGCCCGCGACGTATGTAATCGTTATAGGCCGGCAATGCGACCGTAGCGAGTATTGCGACGATGGCAACGACAATCATCAATTCGATCAATGTGAAACCGCGATCTGGCTTGCTGACGCCACCACTCACATATTTGTAAGAATGCCGCACATCCCCTCCTTCAAATTGCGCTCTTGGTTTAGTTCAGTTTCTTAGGACGTAATCTATATGCTCTAGACAATACGCGCTCATTCTTGGCGACAAACGGTAGATTGGCATCACCGAAAGGAGTGATTGAATAGTTCCAAGCGTAGACTCAGCCTGAAACGGACATCGGCATCACCCTAAACAAAGTTGTCAAAATTGGCGATTGACTATGCTCACGCCAGCCCTTTTGGCAAGGCGAATGAAACGTTCTCTTCTACACCGACCAGTTTTGCAATTTCGGCCCCTGTCAGTTCCCTGATGCGGTCGACCACCCTCCGAACCAGAATTTCAGGCGCCGATGCACCGGCGGTCACGCCAATGTTGTGCTTGCCAGCGAGCCACACCGGATCAATTTCTTCCGGACCATCGATCAGATAGGCATCAATGCCGCGGGCAACGGCAACTTCCCGAAGGCGTCGCGAGTTGGAACTGTTGGGGCTACCGACGACAACGACCAGATCACATTGTTCGGTGAGTGCCTTGACGGAGTCCTGGCGGTTCTGTGTGGCGTAGCAGATATCGTCTTTCTTGGGGCCCTGTACCTCCGGAAAACGCCTCCTTAGTGCATCTATGACTGCAGTGGCATCATCCACGGAGAGCGTGGTCTGCGTGACGAAAGACAGTTGATCAGGTGAGGCAACCTTGAGTTTTTCGACATCCTCCGCCGTTTCGACGAGGTACATGCCATCACGGCTCTGCCCCATGGTGCCCTCGACCTCCGGATGCCCCTTGTGGCCGATCATGACAACTTCCCGGGCCTGATTCCGCATCTTCCCGACCTCGACATGCACCTTGGTGACCAGCGGACAGGTGGCGTCGAACACTTTCAGTCCGCGCGCCTCGGCCTCTTCACGCACTGCCTTCGAAACACCATGCGCGCTGAAAATCACCGTGCTGCCGACCGGCACCTCGGACAATTCCTCGATGAACACCGCCCCCTTGGCGCGCAAATCGTCGCAGACGAACTTGTTATGCACGACCTCGTGTCGCACATAGATCGGCGCGCCGAACTTTTCCAGGGCGCGCTCGACGATGGCGATGGCGCGTTCGACGCCGGCGCAGAAGCCGCGGGGGTTGGCGAGGAGAATTTGCATTACATGATTCCGATGATTTTCACCTCGAAGCGGATCGTCTTGCCCGCCATCGGGTGGTTGAAGTCGAAGAGCGCGTGCGTGGCATCCAGTTCGCGCAGGAAGCCGGCGAAGGTGCCGCCGTTGGGCGCGGTGAATTCGACGAC
Source organism: Azonexus sp. (assembly GCA_017983755.1). Lineage (GTDB taxonomy): Bacteria > Pseudomonadota > Gammaproteobacteria > Burkholderiales > Rhodocyclaceae > Azonexus. The sequence goes on from JAGOAU010000007.1 coordinate 111,014, forward strand.
GGAGTTCTCCTTGAGTTCCATGTCGGCCGGCAAGCCGCTGCGGGCGAGACGTTCTACCAGACGCGGATTGTGCTGACCGAAAGCCTGCTCCGGTTCCAGTTCGAAGACGAAATGTTCCTGCGCCGGCAGGCCGATCAGGACGTTTTCGAGATTTTCGGCCAGTTGGCCGCTGCCCATCTGCAGCGTGGCCGGGCTCATGTCGAAGGTCGACAGGAATTCCTCGCCGTCGAGCGCGGTGATGCGGTAGTGCAGGGTCAGGTAGCTGTCGGAACGGACGGTTTCGCTCATCGGGGAATCTCTTTCTTGTCGGTTGCGGTCAACGTCGAAAAAACCAGCAAAATGGCGCCGACGGTGATGGCCGAATCGGCGACGTTGAAGGCGGGCCAGTAGTAGCCGGCGGCATGCCACTGGATGAAGTCGACCACCGCGCCGAAGCGTACGCGGTCGATCACGTTGCCCAGCGCACCGCCCATGACCAGCGTCAGGGCGAGCGAGAGCAGTTTTTGTTCGGGGTGACGGCGCAACTCCAGCGCGATCCAGCCGGAAACAGCAAGCGCCAGCAGGGTGAAGAACCAGCGCTGCCAGCCCGGCTGGTCGGCCAGGAAACTGAACGCCGCCCCGGGGTTGTAAGTCAGTACCCAGTTCCAGAACGGCGCGACGTAGATCGTCTGGCCGAATTCGATGTGGTTCAGCACCACCCATTTGCTGAGTTGATCAAGGACGACGACCAGCCCGGCGAGGCCGAACCAAGGTTTGCTGCCGGCCATGGTCAAGCTTCCCAGTCTTCGATTATCAAGCCGGGTACGCGGGAGAATTCGGCAGTATTGTGGGTGACGAGAATGGCGCCGTGCGCCAGCGCCGTGGCGGCGATGAGGAGATCGTTGGGGCCGATGAGTTGGCCCTTCGATGTCAGTTCCGCCCGAATCAAGGCATGCCGATAAGCCGCCTCGTCATCGAACGGTAAACTTTGAAAACCAGCCAGAAAAGCATTTGTTCGCTCAAGGTTTTCTTCCCGTCGCTGACTGCGGTAGGCACCGAACAATAGCTCCGCCCGAACGACGGCACACAACACCGCACGCCCCGCGACTTGTGGCCGAGAGATCGCGCGAGATTGAAACCCCGGGTTTCCACCGCGCATCCAGGTAATGCAAGCATTCGTATCCAGCAACAACATCAGTCGTCGAAACTCTTGCGGATTTCGTACTCGCCTTGGGGAAAGCGCTCCGGAAAGTCCGGAATCGAACCCATGGTGCGCTTGACAAAAGCCTCCCAGGATTCCCTGGATTCGCTCTGCGTCACCTCATCGCCAACTGGCAAAACGATAACCTCGGCTTTCGTCAAATGCCAGTCTGCCGGCAAGTCGACAGTGAGCGACGAGCCTGAAATATCTACAATCCTTCTAAGCGCTTGCATCGCGATCTCCAATTTTCAGCCGAACCCCATCTTACACCGCTCAGGCAAACGCCCTCGCCTCACCCTCGCCATACAGGTTGCTGACGCAACGGCCGCACAGGGTCGGATGCTCGGCATTGGCACCGATATCTTCACGCACATGCCAGCAGCGCTCGCACTTCGCATGTTCCAGCGGCGTGGCGATGACCTGTTCGGCTTCATCCCTGACGACTGCGGTCGACGAGCAAATGAAGACGAATTTCAGATCGTCGCCCAGCGCAGCCAGGGCGTCGTATTTCTCGCCGGCGCAACGGATCTCGACCGCAGCCTGCAGGGCGGAACCGATCTTGCCGGCCTCACGCTGGGCTTCGAGCGCCTTGGTCACGTCGGCGCGCGCCGTGCGGATAAGCGCCCACTTGGCCAGCAACTCGCCCTCGCCTTCCGGCTTCGGCAGGTCGTGCCATGCCTGGAACATCACCGAATCATCGGCATTGCCGGTCAGTACTCGCCAAACCTCTTCGGCGGTGAAGGAGGTGATGGGCGCCAGCAGGCGAACGAAGCTCTGCGTGATATGCCACAGGGCGGACTGCGCCGAGCGGCGGGCGGCCGATTTCGGTGCCGTCGTGTATAGCCGGTCCTTCAGGATGTCGAGATAGAAACCGCCGAGGTCTTCCGAACAGAAGGTCTGCAGCGCCTGGACGACGCGGTGGAATTCGTAGCGGTCGTAATCGGCGCGGCAGCTTTCCTGCAGTTCGCGGGTCAGCGCCAGCGCGTAGCGGTCAATTTCCAGCCACTCCCCGACCGGCAGCATGTCGGTGCCCGCATCGAAATCGGACACATTGGCGAGCAGGAAGCGCAGCGTGTTGCGGATGCGGCGATAGCCTTCGACGACGCGCTTGAGGATTTCGTCGGAAATGGTCAGCTCGCCGGAATAATCGGTCGACGCCGTCCACAGGCGCAGGATGTCGGCGCCCATCTTGTCGGACACCTGTTGCGGTGCGATGACGTTGCCCTTCGACTTGGACATCTTGTGGCCCTTGCCGTCGACGACGAAGCCGTGCGTCAGCAGCGCCTTGTACGGGGCGCGGCCGTCTATGGCGCAGCCGGAAAGCAGCGAGGACTGGAACCAGCCGCGATGCTGGTCCGAGCCTTCGAGATACATGTCGGCCGGGTAAGTCGATTGGGCGGCATGCGAGCCGCGCAGCACATGCCAATGGGTGGTGCCGGAATCGAACCAGACGTCGAGGGTGTCTTTCATCTTGACGTATTGATCGGCTTCGGCACCGAGCAGTTCGGCCGCATCCAGACCGAACCAGGCCTCGATGCCGGCCTTTTCCACACGCAGGGCAACCTGCTCGATCAGTTCGGCGGTGCGCGGATGCGGCTGGCCGGTTTCCCGGTGCAGGAAGAAGGGGATCGGCACGCCCCAGTTGCGCTGGCGCGAAACGCACCAGTCCGGGCGGGTCTTCATCATCGCTTCCAGGCGGGCGCGGCCCCAGGCTGGGAAGAACTGCGTCTCGTCGACGGCGCGCTCGGCGATCCAGCGCAGGGTCGGCGCTTCCTCGCCCTTGCGGTTTTCCATGCCGATGAACCATTGCGTGGTGGCGCGGAAAATGATCGGCGTCTTGTGCCGCCAGCAGTGCGGGTAGCTGTGCCGGATTTTCTCTTCATAGAGCAGTCGACCGCGCGCCTCAAGTTCATGCAGCACCAGCGGATTGGCTTCCCAAACGCTCTTGCCGGCCAATTCGCCGACTGACAGCGCGGGCGTCGTGCTGATGAAGCGACCTTCGTTGCCGACCGGGTTGTTTACAGGCAAGCCGTACTTCCTGCCGATGTTGTAATCGTCCACACCATGCGCCGGGGCGGTATGCACCAGGCCGGTACCGGCTTCGGTCGTGACATGGTTACCACAGATGATCGCAACGTCGCGATCCTGGAACGGATGCTTCAGCAGCACCTGGTCGAGCGCAGCCCCGGAACAGGAACCGGCGACGGCACCTTCCAGGCCATAGCGCTGCAACGCCGCCGCGGCCAGTTCGCGCACCAGAATGAGCCCCCCCTTCTCAGTCTCGATCAGGTCATACGTCAGTTCCGGATGCACACTGACCGCCTCGTTGGCCGGCAGCGTCCATGGCGTCGTCGTCCAGATCACCGCAAAGGCCGGGCCGCGCAAATGGGTCAGGCCAAAGGCTGCAGCGAGCTTGGCGGCATGGTTCTCATGCACCTCGAAGGCGACATCGATGGCCGGCGAGGTCTTGTCCTCGTACTCGACCTCCGCCTCGGCCAGCGCCGAACCGCAGTCCAGACACCAGTTGACCGGCTTCAGCCCCTGGTAGAGGTAGCCTTGCTCCAGGATTCTGCCCAGCGCCCTGATTTCCTCGGCCTCGGCCTTGAAGTTCATGGTCAGGTAGGGGTTGTCCCACTCGCCCAGCACGCCGAGGCGGATGAAGTCCTTTTTCTGGCGCTCGACCTGCTCGGCAGCATAGGCGCGACACAGTTCGCGCACCTTGTCGGCGGGAATGTTTTTGCCGTGCAGCTTCTCGATCTGGTGCTCGATCGGCAGGCCATGGCAGTCCCAGCCCGGCACGTAAGGCGCGTCGAAGCCGGAGAGCGTCTTCGAGCGGACGATGATGTCCTTCAGGATCTTGTTGACCGCGTGGCCGATGTGGATGTCGCCGTTGGCATAGGGCGGGCCGTCGTGCAGCACGAAGCGCGGCCGCCCGGCGCTGATCTCGCGGATGCGCTGGTAGAGCTTTTTCTGCTGCCATTCGCCGACCCATTGCGGCTCGCGCTTGGGCAGGTCGCCGCGCATCGGAAAGGCGGTATCCGGCAGGTTCAGGGTGTCTTTGTAATCAGCCATTTTGCGTGCTCACAGCTTGAAGAAGGCCCGCGCCGCCGCGGCATCGGCCGCGATCTGCGCCTTGAGGGCATCGAAATTGGGAAAACGTTGCTCGTCGCGCAGCTTGTGCACGAAACGCACCGAAAGATGGGCACCGTAAATGTCGCGATCGAAATCGAAAAGATGCACTTCCAGCAGCGGCCGCGTACCGCCCACGGTCGGCCGGATGCCGAGATTGGCAACGCCGGGCCACGGTTTGTCGGCCAGGCCGCCGACCTCGACGGCAAAGACCCCGGCCATCGGCAGGGGGTTGTGCTTGATGCGTATATTGGCCGTGGCGAACCCGAGCTGGCGGCCGATCTTGTCGCCGTGCGCGACCTGGCCGTCGATGATGTAGGGGCGCCCGAGCAGGCGTGCCGCGTGTTCCATGTCGCCGGTCGCCAGCGCCCGGCGCACACCGGAACTGGACACCCTTTCGCTGTCGACCATAACACTGCCCATCGCTTCGACAGCGAATCCATGCGCGGCACCGGCCGCCTGCAACAGCGCGAAATCGCCGGCACGCCCCTTGCCGAAGCGGAAATCGTCACCGATGATCAAATGGCGTGCACGCAAGCCGTGGACCAGCACCTGCGCAATGAACTGGTCGGCCGTCAGCGCCGCGAAGCCAGCGTTGAAGCGGCAGACCATGGCCTGCTCGACACCGGCATCGGCCAGCAGTTCGAGCTTTTCGCGGAAAGTCGTCAGGCGCGCCGGCGCCGAGGCCGGGCTGAAGAATTCGCGCGGGTGCGGTTCGAAGGTAAGAATGGTGGGCGGCAGACCGGACTGGCGCGCGACATCGCCCAAGCGGCCCAACAAGGCACCATGCCCGCGATGCACACCGTCGAAATTGCCGATCGCCAATGCCGTCGGCCCTGGAACCGGGCGCGAAAAGCCGCGAAAAACCCGCATTTGATGCCCGAAAAAAATGGGAGATTATAACGGCTTGCAGTGCACAGCGCTCATTCCGGGCGGCAGCCGCGCCCGCTGCTTGCCACGACCACACATCCGGCAGCCAAATTTGCTACATTCAGCGTTTGACTACGGCACTCACCAATGCCCGCCATGCTCCAGTTGATCGAGCACATCATCCGCATTACCTCGAAGCGCGATCGCACCGAAATCAATGCGGCGCTGGTCGATGCCATGCAGGATCTGTTCAGCCCGCCCGCCTTCACCGTCTATCGCTGCTACCCGGCCCAGAAGAAATCGATCGTCTTTTCCTGTGCCGGCCTGGGACCGGCCGGGCAGTTCTCGCACAACGCCTATCTGCCCGAGCGCCGCCATTGCCAGCCGATTGACCACGATCCGCTGCTATTGCGCTGCCAGACGGAACGTAGCATCGTCCTCGAAACACAGCCCGGCGGTTCGGATCGTCTGGTGTTTCCGGTCATCGAAGACGATCGGGCCATCTACCTGATCGACATCACCCTGCCTTTCGACCTCCCCGCCGACCGACGCGTCCTGCTGATGGGGCTGGTGGAATATTTCGGGCACCACATCGCGCTCCTCGACTACGGCGAAGCCGACACGCTGACCGGCCTCGCCAATCGCAAGACTTTCGACAAGCATCTGTTCGAAGTCCTCGGCAAGGCAGTTGGCGACGACGTAGAACCACACCCGGCCGCACCCTGCCGACGGCACGGCGGCGGCAACGAACACCACTGGCTGGGCATCTGCGACATCGATCATTTCAAGCGGATCAACGACAGCCATGGCCACCTGACCGGCGATGCGGTGCTCGTCAGGTTCGGACAACTGATGCGCGAAGCCTTCCGCTACGACGACCAGTTGTTCCGCTTCGGCGGCGAGGAATTCATCGTCGTGCTGCAACCCGTCTCCGAGAAGAACGCCCTGGGGGTCTTCGAACGCTTCCGCGCCACCGTCGCCGAATACGCCTTTGCCGACATCGGCCGGGCCAGCGTCAGCATCGGCTATTGCCGCCTGCTACCACACGACACGCCGACGCGCATCATCGACCGCGCCGATGCCGCACTGTACTGGGCCAAGCAGAATGGACGCAACCGCGTTGCCTGCTACGACACACTGGTTGCAGCGGACGCGCTTCCGGTGATCGGCCTGCAATAGGCGCGGCGCAACTCAGGCGATGCTGGCGAGCCTGGCCTTCGGCCCTGGCGGATGCTTGATGAAATACTGCCGAATGCCGCGGACGATGGCATCGGCCAGCTTGTCCTGATAGGCGTTGTCGTTGAGCCGGCGCTCTTCTTCCGGGTTGGAAATGAATGCCGTCTCGATCAGCGCCGAAGGAATGTCCGGCGCCTTGAGCACGGCGAAGCCGGCCTGTTCGACACTGTTCTTGTGCAGGGTATTGATCGAACCGAGTTCGCCCAGAAGGTACTTCCCCAGCTTGAGGCTGTCGTTGATCGTCGCGGTCTGCGACAGATCGAGCAGGGTACGCGCAAGAAACATGTCCTTGGCGCTGAGATTGACGCCGCCGATCAGGTCAGCCTCGTTTTCCTTCTGCGCCAGCAGCCGCGCCTGCGTGCTCGATGCGCCGCGCTCGGACAGCACGAACACCGACGAACCGCGGGCATCCGGCTTGACCCAGGCATCGGCGTGGATCGACAGGAAGAGATCGGACTGCACCCGCCGCGCCTTCTGCACGCGCATCTGCAAGGGCACGAAGAAATCGGAATCGCGCGTCATCACGGCGCGCATGTTGGGTTCGGCGTCGAGGCGCGCCTTGAGGCGCCTGGCTACCGCCAGCGTCACGTTCTTTTCGTAGGTGCCGCCGCGCCCGACGGCGCCGGGGTCTTCACCGCCATGGCCGGGATCGAGGGTGATGGTGACCAGACGATCAACAATCGGCTTGCCGGACTTGCGGGTGGTCCTGATTTCCGGCGCTTCCGGCGCCGCCTCGGCCTTCCTGGGCTGGGCTTCCGGAACACGCTCGGCCGCCTTGGGTTGCGCTTCCTGGAGCTTCGCCTCGGCTTCGAGCTTGAGCGGCTCGACCGCGTCCTTGCGCCCTTCGACCAGCGACATCAGGGGATCGACCGGCGTCAGCGGATAGACGTCGAGCACCAGCCGATGGCCGTATTCGCCGGCCGGCTTGACCTCGAAGACCTGCGGCGCGACCTTGGTCTTGAGCTCGATGACGAGGCGCACGACGCCCGGCTTGTACCGCCCGGCGCGTAGCAGCTTGATGTAGGGGTCATCGGTCGTGATCTTGCGCGCCAGGCTGTCGATGACGCTGTTGAATTCGACGCCCTCGATATCGACCACCAGGCGGTCGGGATTCTCGACCATGAAATGGGTGAATTTCAACGGCGCATCGTGTTCCAGCGTGATACGGGTGTAATCGGGTGCCGGCCAGACGCGAACCGACAGCACGGAGGGCAAGCGCGCCACGGCGCCAGCCACCGGCGAAACCGAGAGGATCAGCGCGGCGCCGGCGAAGCGGAGCAGTTGCCGTCGCCCATGGCGGAGATGAGCGCGGTCAGGCATTGCGCCCCTTCCGGTGTATCTGCCACGGCTTCGAGGAGACGCCCGAGACCTGCATGATGAAGGCGCAGCCGCAGGTCTGGCGGCGGAACGCAGCCTTGAGCGCGCTTCGGCCATTCGACCAGGCAGACTGCATCATCATTAAAGTATTCATCAAAGCCCGCATCGAGAAACTCCTCGGGTGACTCGAAACGATAAAAATCAAAGTGATATAAGTATAAGCTCGAAATTACGTAAACTTCAACCAGAGAATACGTCGGGCTCTTCACCGGCCCCGCGTAACCGAGCGCCCGAATCAGCGCCCTAACCAGCGTGGTTTTACCGGCACCAAGGTCACCTTCGAGGAAAACTACCAGGCCCGGATGCAATGCCGGCGCCAGTGCCCGGCCCAGGTGCTGGGTGGCTGCCTCGTCGGGCAACTGGAAAACGGCGGTAACATCGGGGCTATGCAAGATATGGACTCCACGTTGGACAAGGCGGCGCTGAAGGAAGGCATCCGGCAGGCCGGCCGGGAACTGGGCTTTGCCGCTATTGGCGTCGCCCGTGCCGAAGTCGGCGCGGCGGCCGGCGAACTGCGCGCCTGGCTGGCAGCCGGCTGCCACGGCGAGATGGATTATATGGCCCGCCATGCCGAATTGCGCGCCGACCCGCAGCAACTGCACCCGGGCACGGTCACGGTGATCTCGGTTGCGGTCGACTACCTTCCGATAGCCAAAATGGCCGACACCCCTGAGCAGGCTGCAATATCCCGTTACGCCCTGGGGCGCGACTACCACAAGGTCGTGCGCGGTCGCCTGCAAAAACTGGCCGATGTCATTGCGGCCCGGATCGGCCCCTTCGGCTACCGCGTCTTTTCCGACTCGGCACCAGTCATGGAAGTGCACTTCGCGCAGCAAGCCGGCCTCGGCTGGCGTGGCAAGCACACGCTGCTGCTATCGCAGCAAGGCTCCTGGCGTTTTCTCGGCGAAATCTACTGCGACCTGCCGCTGCCGCCGGACACGCCCGCCGAGGACCACTGCGGCACATGCACCGCCTGCATCGATGCGTGCCCGACGCGCGCGATCGTCGCCCCCTATCGCGTCGACGCGCGGCGCTGCATTTCCTACCTGACCATCGAACTGCACGGCGCCATTCCCGAGGAATTCCGCCCACTGATCGGCAATCGCATCTACGGCTGCGACGACTGCCAGACCTGCTGTCCGTGGAATCGCTTCGTACAATTGGGTGACGCGGAATTCTCGCCGCGCCACGGCCTGGACAGCTCTCGCCTGAGCGCACTGTTCGCCTGGAGCGAGGCGGAATTCGACCAACGCCTGGCAGGTAACCCGATCCGCCGCATCGGCCACGAGCGCTGGTTGCGCAATATTGCCGTAGCGCTGGGCAACGCGCCCGCCTCGCTGGAAACGCTGGAAGCCCTGCGCAGCCGCGCCGACCACCCTTCCCCGCTGGTGCGCGAGCACGTCGCCTGGGCGCTGGCCCGGCTGGCTGCTACCAGCTCGGCCCCTGCACCCCCGGCATGAAACGGATGGGCGCGATCTCGGCCTTGTCGAGCGCCAGTTTTCTCTGAATCCGCGCCGTCATCTGCTCGCGTGGCGGCGGCGGGCAATCGTAAATTTCGTCCAGCAGGTTGCGCAGACGCAACAGCCAGACGTGCGTCAGTTCGGCGAGCGCCGCGTAAAAGGGTGTATTGCAGCCCAGCGCCACACGTTGCGCGAAATCGGGGAACCAGTAGCCGACATTCTCGTCGATGAAATTGGCCATTTTTTTTCCGTCGACCGCAGCAGCCTGCAACAGGTGACGCAGATAGTGCAGTTGCAGCACCAGGTGGTCGTCGAAGCGGCTGCGCCAGTCCGCCGCCTTGAAGCCGGCTGCCGCGTAGATTTCGCGCAGCTCGAACATCGGCCGCTGGCAGGCCAGATGGTCGTCGTCGAGCCACACCGACTCGTAGGGCGAGGCGCCGAGACGGTTGTTGAGATAGATCGCCGCGTAATCGGCGGCCAGCTCGTCGATGACGCCCTGGGCCGGCGCGGCGGACAGGCCGGCAAGCGCCGCCGCGACATTGGCGTAGGCTTGGACGTCCAGCGTGTCGGCCGGCTCCAGCGCCAGGCCATCGGGAAAACTGGCCGCCTTGAGTGCCGCCAGGGTATCGCCATCCAGTTCGCGGTCATGCAGGCGGATGAGCTGATCGAGGTCGTCGGCCAGTGCCGCGCGGAGTTCGGCTTGCATCGATGTCTTCCCAGGCAGGTTTATTTGTGGTTTACACCACCGGCCGCCGGCAGTCGGTGCACCATTCGCTCCATGACCCTGCGTAAAGGCGCGAACCGGGCAAACCGGCGATTTCCATGGCCAGCATGTTGTGGCAGGCCGAAACGCCGGAACCGCACTGGTGCACGACCTGGTCCGGCGCAGCGCCGGCCAGCACTGCCAGCCATTCGGCACGCAGTTCGGCGGCCGGCTTGAAGCGGCCGTCGGCCTGCAGGTTCTCGCGGAAGAAGCGGTTGACCGCACCCGGGATGTGGCCGCCGACCGGATCGATGGTTTCGTTCTCGCCACGATAGCGATCGGGGCTGCGCGCGTCGATCAGGTACATGCGCGATGTCTGCAGAAAGGACTGGACGTGGTCGGCATCGACCATGGTGTCGCCAAGCTTCGCCACGAAGCTGGCCGGCCGGTGCCGCGGCAGTTCCGCCGTCAGCGCCCCGTTTGCCGCCTGCCAGGCCTGCAGCCCGCCGTCGAGTACCGCCACGTTCTCGTGCCCCAGCCAGCGCAACAGCCACCACAAGCGGCCGGCGATCATGCCCTGCGCGTCATCGTAGACCACCACCTGCGTCTGCGGCCCGATGCCGATCTCGCCCAGCCGTGCGGCCAGCTTCTCCGGCGCCGGCAGGGGATGGCGGCCGTTGCTGCCGGTCACCGGCCCGGACAGGTCGCGGTCGCAATGCAGGAAAGCCGCGCCCGGAATGTGACCCTCGGCATAGACGCGATCGCCGTAAGCGGTATCGGCAAGCTGGTGCCGGACATCGACGACCAGCCACGCGGGATCGTCGAGATGCGCCGCCAGCGTGGCGGCATCGACCAGCGTCGTGTAGCTCAAGCCGCCGACTCCAGCCAGGCTTCGGCTTCCTCGGCGGTGGCGAAGACCTCGACGTCGGCATTGACGAAGGTCTGCGACAGCCAGGCGCTCCAGGTCACCCACTGGCTGTCAGTGACGACGGCCACGCGCTTGAAATCGTTGGCATGGGCGCGCGAAAACTTGATTTCCTCCCACGCGACGTCGATGGTGAGGTCGCCCATCTGGCTCAGGTTGAAATAGAGATCGACCGGCCCCTCGAACTTGACCTTGTAATTGACGACCTCCTCGAACTCCTTGTAATCAGCCAACGTGAATTCGCCGAAGACGGAAACGCTGACACGGTGAGGTTTATGGTCAATGACGATCATTGCTTATCTCCGCTGTTGTTTGATGCCAGTTTAATCCTGTTCCACCGGGCTAGCGCGGGAAAAATGCGTCGCTGCGATGCCGGAGAGGATGATCAGGGCGATGGCGAACCAGCCCGAGGCATCAAGCACCTCGCCCCACAGCAGCACACCGAAGAGGCTGGAGAAGATCACCGTGCTATAGGCCAGCGCCGCCGACATCAGCGTCTTGCCGCGCGTGTAGGCGCGCGTCATGGCGAGTTGGGCGACGGTGGCGAAACTGGCGACGCCGAGCAAAAGCAGGCCGCTTTTCAGGTCGACCGCATGCAACTCGCTGAAGATGAGCCAGATGCCGCCGCAGACCGAGGACACCAGCGAAAAATAGAAGACCGTGCGCGTTTCGGGTTCGCCGCGTGCGCCCAACTCGCGGACGCTGAAATAGGCCATGCCGGCAAGCACGCCGGAGCCGAGGCCGATCAAGCCACCGACCAGTTGATCGGCATGGAAACTCGGTTTGAGCAGCAGCGCGACACCGACGAGGCCGACGATCAGCGCGCCAAGGATGCCGGCGCGCATGCGCATGCCGGACAGGGCCAGGTAGATGGCAAGAAAGATCGCCGAGGTGTAGTTGAGCGTCACTGCCGTCGCCAGCGGCAGCAGGGTGATGGCATAGAAATAGGTGAACAGCGCCGAAAAGCCCACGACGCCGCGGCTGATCTGCCAGCGCCAGTGCGGCGTCGCCAGGCGCACCCCGCGCAGGCGCACCAGGCCGAACATCAGGATCAGCGAAATGAAGCTGCGGTAGAAGGTAATTTCGACCGCCGAATGCGTCGCAGCGGCGAACTTGACGCAAACCCCCATGCAGGCGAAAAGCAGGCTGGCGACCAGCATCCAGAGGGATTGCATTGGCAGGCGACTCGAAATTAAAAAGGCGCCGGATTTTAACCCGACGCCTTGTGCAACGCAGCAGGCACTTACAGGTGGGCCTGCATGATCCGCCGATAGAACTCGTGGAAGTGCTGCATGCCATCTTCCATCGGGCTCTGGTAGGGGCCGACCTCGCTGCGCCCTTCCTTCATCAGCGCGTAGCGGCCGCGGTCCATGCGCTCGCCGATGTCATCGTCCTCGATGGCCGTCTCCATGTAGGCGGCGCGCTCGGCCTCGATGAACTCGCGCTCGAAATCGACGATTTCCTCGGGGTAGTAGAACTCGACGACGTTCATCGTCTTGTTCGGCCCCAGCGGCAGCAGCGTCGATACGACCAGCACGTGCGGATACCACTCGACCATGATGTTCGGGTAGTAAGTCAGCCAGATCGCTCCTTGCGGCGGCGTCTCGCCGCGGTCGCCGTAATACTCGCGAACCACCTTCTGCCAGCGGTCGTAGGTCGCCGAGCCGGACTTCAGCAGCGAGGTGATGCCAACCTTCTGCACCGAGTACCAGTCGCCGAACTGCCAGGTCAGATCGTCGCAGGTAACAAAATTGCCGAGGCCCGGGTGATAGGGCACGACATGGTAATCCTCCAGATAGACCTCGATGAAGGTCTTCCAGTTGTAGTTGCACTCGTGCATCTCGACATGGTCGAGCTTGTAGCCGGCGAAATCGAGCGCGCCCGCCACCTTCATCCCCGCCAGGTCGGCGTTGGCCGAACGCGGCCCATTGAATAACAGGCCGTTCCAGTTCTCCAGCCTGGCCTTGTTCAGGTTGAGGCAGGGGTTCTGCGGAAAATGCGGCGCGCCGATCAGCTGGCCACCAGTGTCGTAAGTCCAGCGGTGGATCGGGCAGACGATGTTGCCCTGGAGCTTGCCGGCACCTTGCAGCATGATCGCCTGGCGATGACGGCAGACGTTCGACATCTGCCAGATGCCTTCGCTGCCGCCATTGAGCAGCATCTGGCCGTGATCTTTCCATTCCAGCGAACGATAATCGCCCGCTTCCGGCACCATCAGCTGGTGACCGACATAACCGGGACCGGCATCGAAGATGAGCTTTTTCTCCAGCTCGAACACCTTTTCATCGAAATACCAGTCCACCGGCAGTTGGGAAACTGCGGGGGCCAAACGGGACAGGGTCGCCACGTCGGACATTCCACGCCTCCAGCGGGATTAAAGGACACAATTTTACCCCGCCCGGAATTTGACCTAAAGCCCCCTGATGGAGTATTTTCGTTGGTTTTTCCAAAGCCCGTTGCCATGGATCAAGCCCCCGTTGCCGACATGAAATTCGAAACCGCGCTGGCCGAGCTGGAAAGCCTCGTCCGCAGCATGGAAGACGGCAAGCTGGAACTGGAGGCTTCGATCGCCGCCTATCGTCGCGGCATGGAACTGATGCAGCACTGCCAGGCCCAACTGGCCGACGCCGAGCAGCAGATTCGCGTGCTCGAAAATGGCCAGCTAAAAGACGTCGACCGCAACAGCCTGGAGGCGCAGTGAGCACAGCCGCCTTCACCGAGTGGATGGCCGCCACGCAGGCGCGTGTCGAAGCCGCCCTCGCCCGCCAGCTGCCGGCTGCCGACAGCATTCCCGCCCGCCTGCACGACGCCATGCGCTACGCCACCCTCGGCGGCGGCAAGCGCGTCCGCCCTCTGCTCGCCTTCGCCGCCGGCGAACTGACCGGTGGGGAACCGGAAAAACTGGAAGTCGTCGCCTGCGCCGTCGAACTGATCCACGCCTACTCGCTGGTCCATGATGACCTGCCGTGCATGGACGACGATATACTGCGCCGCGGCCGCCCGACCTGCCATGTCGAATTCGACGAAGCGACCGCCCTGCTGGTCGGCGACAGCCTGCAGACACTTGCGTTCGAACTTCTGGCCGGGCAGCCGCTCGGCGAACCGGCACGGCAACTCGAAATGATCGCCCTGCTCGCCCACGCCAGCGGCTCGCGCGGCATGGCCGGCGGCCAGGCGATCGACCTCGGCTCGGTAGGCAAGACCCTGAACCAGCCTGAGCTGGAACTGATGCACGCGCTGAAGACCGGTGCCCTGATCCGCGCCGCCGTCCTGCTCGGCGCGCTGGCCGGGCAAGCGCTCTCGGCCGACGAACGCAGCAACCTCGACCGCTTCGCCAAACGCGCCGGCCTGCTCTTCCAGGTCGTCGATGACATTCTCGACTGCACGGCGAGCACCGCTACCCTCGGCAAGACCGCCGGCAAGGACGAAGCCGCCGACAAGCCGACCTACGTCAGCCTGCTCGGCCTCGACGCCGCCCGCAGCTACGCCGACGAATTGCGCAGCGATGCACTCGCTGCGCTGGCCATCTTCGGCGATCGCGCCGCCCGCCTGACCCAACTGGCCGATTTCATCTGCCACCGGCAATTCTGAAATGACCGCCTCCCGCCTGCTCGAAAGCATCAACAGCCCGGCCGACCTGCGCCGCCTGGACCGCAAGCAGTTGCCGCAACTTGCGACCGAACTGCGCGCCTTCCTGATCGACTCGGTGTCGCAGACCGGCGGCCACCTGTCGTCCAATCTCGGCACCGTCGAACTGACCATCGCCCTGCACGCCGTGTTCAACACGCCTGAGGATCGCCTGGTCTGGGACGTCGGCCACCAGTGCTACGCGCACAAGGTGCTGACCGGCCGCCGTGAAGGCATGAACCGCCTGCGCATGCACGGCGGCGTCTCCGGCTTCCCGAAACGTTGCGAGAGCCCCTACGACACCTTCGGCGTCGGCCACTCGTCCACCTCGATCTCGGCCGCGCTAGGCATGGCGCTGGCCGCCAAGCACAAGGGCGAGGAGCGCAAGGCCATCGCCATCATCGGCGACGGCGCAATGTCGGCCGGGATGGCCTTCGAGGCGCTGAACAACGCCGGCGTCGCCGATGCCGACATGCTGGTCATCCTCAACGACAACGAAATGTCGATCTCGCCGCCGGTCGGTGCGCTCAACAACATCCTGACCCGCCTGACTTCAAGCAAGACTTTCAACGCCGCCCGCGAAGCGGGCCGCCACATGCTCGGCTTCGCGCCGCCGCTGCTCGAACTGGCGCGCCGCGCCGAAGAGCACGTCAAGGGCATGATCGCGCCGGGCACGCTGTTCGAGGAATTCGGCTTCCATTACTACGGCCCGATCGACGGCCACGACCTCGACGCCCTCATTCCAACGCTGGAGAACCTGAAGAAGCTCAAGGGTCCGAAATTCCTGCACGTCATCACGAAGAAGGGCCAGGGCTACAAGCTGGCCGAGGCCGACCCCATCCTCTACCACGGCGTCGGCAAGTTCGCGGCCTGCGACGGCATCCAGTCCGCCAAGGGGCCCGGCAAGCTGACCTACACGCAGGTTTTCGGCGACTGGCTGTGCGACATGGCCAAGGCCGATCCGCGCCTCGTCGGCATCACCCCGGCCATGCGCGAAGGTTCCGGAATGGTGCGCTTCTCGGCCGAGCATGCCGACCGCTATTTTGATGTCGGCATCGCCGAGCAGCACGCGGTCACCTTCGCCGCCGGACTCGCCTGCGAGGGCTTGAAACCGGTCGTCGCCATCTACTCGACCTTCCTGCAGCGCGCCTACGACCAATTGGTGCACGACGTCGCCCTGCAGAATTTGCCGGTCATTTTCGCGGTCGACCGCGGCGGCCTGGTTGGCGCCGATGGCCCGACGCACCACGGCACCTTTGACCTCTCCTACGTCACCTGCATCCCGAACATGGTCGTCATGGCCCCGGCCAACGAGGCCGAGTGCCGCCGGATGCTGTCCACCGCCTACGCCCTGGATTGCCCGAGCATGGTCCGTTATCCGCGCGGTGGCGGCACCGGCACGGTCCCGGAGATGAACCTCGACACTCTGCCGGTCGGCAAGGGTGAAATCCGCCGCCGCGGCCAGGGCGTCGCCCTGCTCGCCTTCGGCAGCCTGGTGCCCGCCGCCTTCGCCGCTGGCGAGGAACTCGACGCCACCGTCGCCAACATGCGCTTCGTCAAGCCGCTCGACGCGGAACTGATTGTCGAACTGGCCGGGAACCATTCGCTGCTGGTCAGCGTCGAAGAAAACGCGGTGATCGGTGGTGCCGGCTCGGAAATCGAGCGGGTTCTCGCGGAACGCGGGCTGTGCGTGCCGGTTTTGCGCCTCGGCCTGCCCGACCACTTCATCGACCACGGCGAACAAGGCCAGTTGCTGGCCGAGCTCGGTCTCGACAAGGATGGCATCGTGCGCGCCGTGCGTGACCGTACCGTCCAACAATAAATCGTTAAAGAACAGCCCATGAACAGCCCCACTCCCATTCCAGACGTCCAGAACTCGGCCGACACGCGCCACATCGCCATCAACAAGGTCGGCATCAAATCCATCCGCCACCCGATCCGGGTCCAGGACAAGTCGGCCGGCATTCAGCACACGATCGCCATGTTCAACATGTACGTCGGCCTGCCGCACAATTTCAAGGGCACGCACATGTCGCGCTTCGTTGAAATCCTGAACAGCCACGAACGCGAGATTTCCGTCGAAAACTTCCCGGTCATGCTGCGCGACATGATCGTCAAGCTCGAGGCCGAAACCGGTCACATCGAGATGAATTTCCCCTATTTCATCAACAAGACGGCCCCGGTTTCAGGCGTCCAGAGCCTGATGGATTACGACGTCACCTTCATCGGCGATATCTGCCATGGCGAAATCGCCACGTCGGTCAAGGTCGTCGTGCCGGTCACCAGCCTGTGTCCGTGCTCCAAGAAAATTTCCGAGTACGGCGCCCACAACCAGCGCTCGCACGTAACCGTCACCGCTCGCACCAACGATTTCGTCTGGATCGAGGAACTTGTCCAGTTGGTTGAAGCCGAGGCCTCCTGCGAACTGTTCGGCCTGCTCAAGCGCCCCGACGAAAAGCATGTCACCGAGCGCGCCTACGACAATCCCAAGTTCGTCGAGGACATGGTCCGCGACGTCGCCGCCCGCCTCAACGCGGAAGGCCGCATCGATGCCTACGTGGTGGAATCGGAGAATTTCGAGTCGATTCACAATCACTCGGCCTATGCGCTGATCGAAAAGGACAAGACTCTGGGCTGAAAACGCCTGTTGCGGTCGACGCCCGGTTTCAGGGAAAAAAACAAAAAAGGGCGCCGCACAGACTGTGTAAAAACCCGTTTGAGGGGTGTCTGAACTGAGACAATGCCTGTTATCGAGAGATGACAGGCATTGTTGCTTATGGGCTTTGTGCAAGGAGAGTCGAGGTCACAAGGGGCGCT
>JAGOAU010000029.1 GCA_017983755.1 Azonexus sp.
AGCGGCCGCGCCAAGTACAGCTCGATCTTCAACTACCCGACCCTGACCTGGGCCGACGTCGGCGTCATCGGCTGGCTGGTGGACGGCGCCGCGATCATGAACCAGATCCCGCTCTGCCGCTGCTCCTACGGCCCCTACGCCCGCGCCATGGTGCGCGTCTGCAAGGAGGAATCCTTCCACCAGCGCCAGGGTTACGAAGCCCTGCTGGTGATGATGACCGGCACCGCCGAACAGAAGGCGATGGTCCAGGACGCCGTCAACCGCTGGTGGTGGAAGTGCCTGGCCATGTTCGGGCCGCCCGATGCCGACAGCCCGAACAGCGCGCAAGGCATGCGCTGGGGCATCAAGCGCGTCAGCAACGACGACCTGCGCCAGAAATTCGTCGACGCCACCGTGCCCCAGGCGAAGGTGCTCGGCGTCACGCTCCCCGACCCCGACCTCAAGTGGAACGAGGAGCGCCAGCACCATGACTACGGCCAGATCGACTGGAACGAATTCTGGGAAACCGTCAATGGCAACGGCCCCTGCAACAAGGAACGCCTGGCGACCCGCGTCAAGGCCTACAACGATGGCGAATGGGTGCGCGACGCCGCGCTGGCCCACGCCCGCAAGCAACAGGAACGCAAGATGAAGGAGGCAGCATAATGACTACCGCATTGAAGGAATGGCCGCTCTGGGAAGTTTTCGTCCGCAGCAAGCAGGGGCTCGAACACAAGCACTGCGGCAGCCTGCACGCCGCCGACGCCGCCCAGGCGCTGGAAATGGCGCGCGACGTCTACACCCGCCGCCAGGAAGGCGTCAGCATCTGGGTCGTCGAATCGAAGGCCATCACCGCCAGCAACCCGGATGACAAGGGCGAACTGTTCGACCCGGCGGCCGACAAGATCTACCGCCATCCGACCTTCTACGAGATCCCGGACGAAGTGGGGCACATGTAATGAGCGCGTCGACCGACTACCTGCTGCACCTCGCTGACAATGCCCTGGTCCTCGGCCAGCGCAATGCCGAGTGGTGCGGGCACGGCCCCATCCTCGAAGAGGACATCGCCCTCTCCAACGTCAGCCTCGACCTGATCGGCCAGGCCCGCCTGCTCTATCAGCTGGTCGCTGCGCTGAAGGGCGGCAACACGACCGAAGACCGCCTGGCCTACTTCCGCGACAGCGGCGAATTCCGCAACTACACGCTGGTCGAACTGCCGCACCACGGGCCGCTATCCGGCTACGCCCACGCCAGCCTCGACTACGCGACGACCATCGTCCGCAACTTCCTCTACAGCGCCCTGATGGCGCTGCTCTGGGAAGCCCTGCAGAAATCCGGCAACGCCCAGCTGGCGGCCATCGCCGCCAAGTCGCTGAAGGAAGTCAGCTATCACCTGCGCTACTCCCGCGACTGGCTGGTGCGTCTCGGCGACGGCACCGACGAATCGCATGCCCGCGCCCAGGCCGCGCTCGATCACCTGATGCCCTACACCCAGGAATTCTGGGCCGCCTGCCCGGCCGAGGCTGCTGCGGTGGCCGAGGGTGTCGCAGTCGACCTGCTGACGATCAAGGCTGACTGGGATGGCATCGTCGATGCCGCGCTGGCCGAAGCGACGCTGCAGCGCCCGGAAATCGGCGGCTATGTCCCCGAAGGCAAGAACGGCGTGCACTCCGAGCATCTCGGCTTCCTGCTCGCCGAAATGCAGAGTCTGGCCCGCGCCCATCCGAACGGGAACTGGTAAGGCCATGACGACGCGCATCGAGGACGTCTGGGCCGCGCTGGAAAACCTGGCCGACCCGGAAATCCCGGTCATTTCGCTGCGCGAGCTCGGCATCCTGCGCGATGTGCGGGCCGGCGCGGACGGCCTGGAGGTGGTCATCACGCCCACCTACAGCGGCTGCCCGGCGATGAGCCAGATCGAGGACGACGTGCGGTCGACCCTGGAAAACCGGGGAATTTCGGCCCGCGTCGTCACCCAGCTCGCCCCGGCGTGGACGACCGACTGGATGACCGAGGCCGGCAAGGAAAAGCTGCGCGCCTACGGCATCGCCCCGCCGCACCAGACGCCGGCCGCCAGCAATGTCGTCCGCTTCATCAGCAAGCCGGCGCAGGCCGAAGCCGTGCCCTGCCCGCACTGCGGGTCGAGCAACACGGTCGTCTCCTCCCATTTCGGTTCGACGGCCTGCAAGGCGCTGTACAAGTGCCTGGACTGCCAGGAACCGTTCGACTACTTCAAACCGTATTAGCCCTTACCGGAGCCCCAAGAAATGTCCGCCCTCCGTTTTCACGAACTCACCATCAAGCGTGTCAGCCCCGAAGCCGCCGGCTCGGTGGCGGTCACCTTCGACATTCCCGGCGACGCGCGGGAAACCTTCGCCTTCCAGCCCGGCCAGTTCCTGACCCTGCGTGCCAAGGTCGGCGGCCAGGATGTCCGCCGCACCTATTCGATCAGCAGCCCGCACAGCCGGCTGGCCAAGGCCGGCGAGCTGGAGATCGGCATCCGCCCGGTCGAGGGCGGCGTATTTTCCAACTGGGCGGCGCAGACCCTCAAGGCCGGCGACAAGCTCGACGTGATGCCGCCGGAAGGCCGCTTCACGGTCAAGAAGCAGCGCGCCATCCACCGCGTCGGCTTCGCCGCCGGCTCGGGCATCACGCCCATCCTGTCGATTGCCGCCAGCACGCTGGAAGAGCAGCCGGAATCCAAATTCACGCTGGTCTACGGCAACCGCCGCATGTCCAGCGTCATGTTCAACGAAGCCCTGCAGGATCTCAAGGACCGCTACCGCGACCGCCTGACGCTGATCCACGTCCTCTCCCGCCAGGCGCAGGAAGTCGACCTGCTGCAGGGCCGCATCGACGGCGACAAGGTGCGGGCGATCATCAAGGCGCTGCTGCCGGTGGCGAGCATGGACGAAGTCTTCATCTGCGGCCCGGAGGCGATGATCGAGGCGACCGAAAAGGCATTGATCGACGCCGGCGTGCCGGAAAGCCGCGTCTATACCGAACGTTTCACCAGCGGCCCGGCCCAGGCGGCCAAGATCCAGGCAGATACCGATGCGGAGCCGACCCGTACTGCAGCGACCAGGGACATCGCCCTGACCGTCGTGCTCGACGGCAAGGAGCATCAGCTGCAGATCGGCAGCGACGAGCACGTGCTCGATGCCGCGCTCAATGCCGGCCTCGACCTGCCCTTCTCGTGTAAGGCCGGCGTCTGCTGCACCTGCCGCGCCAAGGTGCTGTGCGGCGAGGTGATGATGGACAAGAATTACACGCTGGAAAGCGACGAGATGGCACAGGGCTATGTGCTGAGCTGCCAGGCGCGCGCCACGACAAGACAACTCACGGTCAGCTTCGACGAGCGCTGAACGCCCCCAAAAACATTCTGGAGACAACCCCATGACCCAAGTAGTCCTCACCGAAACCATCGGCAAGGTCGGCCTGATCCGCATCAACCGCCCCGAAGCCCTGAACGCCCTGAACAACGACGTCGTCGACGGCATCGGTGCGGCCATCGATGCCTTCGAGGCCGACGAGAATATCGGCTGCATCGTCATCACCGGCAACGAGAAAGCCTTCGCCGCAGGAGCCGACATCGGCTTCATGAAGGATTTCGACTACATGCACGCCTACAAGACGGATTTCATCACCCGGAACTGGGAACGGATCAAGACGGCGCGCAAGCCGGTGATCGCCGCGGTCGCCGGCTTTGCGCTGGGCGGCGGCTGCGAGATGGCGATGATGTGCGACATGATCTATGCCGCCGATACGGCCAAGTTCGGCCAGCCGGAAATCAAGCTCGGCACCCTGCCCGGCGCCGGCGGCACGCAACGATTGCCGCGCGCGGTGGGCAAGGCCAAGGCGATGGACCTGTGCCTGACGGCGCGCATGATGGATGCGGCCGAGGCGGAAAAATCCGGCCTGGTCGCCCGCGTCATGCCCGCCGAGCAGTTGCTGGAAGAAACCCTGAAGGCGGCGCAGACCATCGCCGGCTTCTCGCTGCCGGTGGTGATGATGATCAAGGAATCGGTCAATCGTGCCTTCGAGTCGTCGCTGAACGAAGGGCTACTGTTCGAGCGCCGGGTGTTCCATGCCGCCTTCGCGCTGGAGGACCAGAAGGAAGGCATGGCCGCCTTCGCCGGCAAGCGCAAGCCGACGTTCAGGAATCGCTGAGGCAAGCCATGTACGAAACCCTGGAAATCGAACGTCGCGGCAAGGTCGCGACGATCTGGATGAACCGTCCGGCCGTCTTCAACGCCTTCGACGAGCAACTGATCGCCGAACTGGCAGCCGCCTGCAAGGAACTGGATGGCGACCCGGGCGTCCGCGTCGTCGTCCTCGGCGGGCGCGGCAAGCACTTTTCGGCCGGCGCCGACCTCAACTGGATGAAGCGCGCTTCGCAATTCACCGAGGCGCAGAACCTCGACGACGCCCGCAAGTTCGCCGGCATGCTGCGCACCCTGGCGCAGATGGGCAAGCCGACCATCGCCCGCGTGCAGGGCGCCGCGCTGGGCGGCGGCACCGGCCTGACCGCCGCCTGCGACATGGCGGTGGCAGCAAGCGACGCGCAGTTCTCGACCTCGGAAGTCCGCTTCGGCATCATCCCGTCGGCGATCAGCCCCTACGTGTTGCGCGCCATCGGCCCGCGCCATGCCCTGCGCTATTTCCAGAGCGCCGAGCGCATCGGTGCCGAACGCGCGCTGGCCATCGGCCTGGTCGGCGACGTCGTGCCGGGCGAGGAACTCGACGCCTGCGTCGGCAAGCTCGTCGATGCCCTGCTGGCCGGCGGCCCGCTGGCCCAGAAGGCGGCCAAGGACCTGATCGCTGCGGTCGACGGTCAAAAGATCGACGAAATCATCAGCGAGGAAACCGCCAGCCGCATCGCCCGCCAGCGCGCCACCGACGAAGCGAAAGACGGTATCGCCGCCTTCCTCGACAAGCGGCCGCCTGCCTGGCTGGCCTGAGCGCGCGCAAAGGCGTAAAGTCGTTCGCCTGTGGCCACCCGAGCGACGAGGAGCGAACCATGAGCAAACAGGATGCGCAAACTGGCCAGCCAGTCCTGCTGGTCGCCACCCGCAAGGGAGCCTGGCTTTACCAAGCCGACGCGGCGCGGCGTTCGTGGCGGGTCGATGGTCCGCATTTTCTCGGTCACATCGTCAATCATCTGCTCCTCGACCCGCGCGACGGGCGCACCCTGCTCGCCGCGGCGAAGACCGGCCACCTCGGGCCGACCCTCTTCCGCTCGACCGACCTTGGCCGGACCTGGCAGGAGGCCGCTAGGCCGCCGGCCTTTGGCCCAGCGGTTAACGGCCTCCCGGCGCGCACCGTAGACCACACCTTCTGGCTGACGCCCGGCCCCGCCGAGGAAGCAGGCGTCTGGTACGCCGGCACCTCGCCGCAGGGCCTGTTCCGCTCGGACGACGGCGGCAACACCTGGGCGCCGTTCTCCTGCATCAACGACGATCCGCAGTACCGCCAGTGGTTTGGCACGGTGCAGGACGGCACGCCGGATGGCCCGAAGCTGCATTCGATCATCGTCGACCCGCGCGATTCGTCGCACCTCTACTTCGCGATGTCGGGCGGCGGCGTACACGAATCAACCGACGGCGGGCGCAGCTTCGCGCCGCTCGTCGACGGCATGGAGGTGGTCGAGGGTTTCGACCCCGCCGACGTGAGCTTCCACGATCCGCACTGCATCCGCCTCTGCCCCGGCAACCCGGACCGCCTCTACCAGCAGAACCACTGCGGCATCTACCGCCTCGACCGGCCGGGCCGGCGCTGGGAACGCATCGGCCGCAACATGCCGCGGGCGGTCGGCGACATCGGCTTCCCGCTGGTGCTGCACCCGCGCGACGACCGGACGGCCTGGGTCTTTCCGATGGACGGCTCGGACGTCTGGCCGCGCACCAGCCTAGGCGGTCAACCGGCGGTCTACGCCACGCGCGACGGCGGCGCGACCTGGCAGCGCCACGCCGCCGGGCTGCCGGCGGAACAGGCCTGGTGGACGGTCAAGCGGCAGGCGATGACGGCCGACCACGAGGCTGACGTCGGCCTCTACTTCGGCACCACCAGCGGCGAACTGTGGCAGAGCCGCGACAACGGCCGGCAGTGGGAATGCCTGGCCTGCCACCTGCCGGAAATCTATGCCGTCGAGGTCGCCTACCCCCGGTGAGCGGGCGAACGACATGCGCGTCCTGATCCCCAGCGCCCTGCACTCCTACAGCGGCCGCCCCTGGGTCGAGGCCAGCGGGGCAACGGTGGGGGAAGTCCTCGCCGATCTCGACCGCCAGTTTCCCGGCATCCGCTTCCGCATGATCGACGAGCAGGGCGGCATCCGCCGCCATATTCGCCTGTTTTATCGCCAGGCGCAGGTGTTCAACCTCGCAGCGACGCTCAGCGACGACGGCGAACTGCTCATCGTCCAGGCGCTGAGCGGCGGCTAGGCTTGGGCCTTCGGCTCCCCGTGCGCACCAAGGCGCAGCGACAAGGCCTCGGCATGGCGCTTGAGGCATTTGATCTCCTCGCTTTCGGGGCCGGTGTCGAGCATGCCCTGAACGCCGACGACCAGCACCGCCATCGTGATCTCGTTCTTGAAATTGAAGACCGGCGCTGCCGCCGCCTCGACGCCGGCCACCTTGTGCTGGCCGTTGGTCGCCGCGTAGCCCAGGGTGCGAATCTCTTCCAGCAACGCCTCGACGGCGGCCCGGCTCTTCAGCGTCGGCGGCAGCGCGGCGCCTTTCAGTTCCTCGGCGATCATCGGGCCAACGACCTTCTTCGGCATCCAGGCCGCAAAGACGCGGCCGGCGGCGGTACTCAGCAGGTCGAGCGCCGTGCCGGTCGTGACATTGACCGTGATCGGCCGACGCGGCCGTTCCCAGCGCACGACGACCGGCCCGCGGTCGCCCCAGACGGCAAGCGCCGTCGTCTGGTTGATTTCGTCGCGCATCTCGGTGATCGCGTTCAAGCCGAGGCGGACGCGGTCCAGCCGGTCGAGCGCGACGAGGCCGAGATTGAGTGCGAAGCTGCCGAGGTCGTAGCGCGAGGTCAGCGGATCCTGATCGACCAGCCCGGCGCGGATCAGGCTGACCAGATAGCGATGCGCCTTGGAGGCCGGCATGTCGGCCGCCGCCGCGATGTCCTTGAGCATCATCGAGCGCTGGCCGTTGGCCATGGCGCGCAGGATGCCCATGCCGATTTCCAGCGACTGGACGCCGTGCTTCCCTTCAAGTTCATCGCTCATGTCGCCCCCTTGATTCCTTTATTCAAAACTAGTTCTATAATAGCGCAAAATATCACAGGAAAACATTTGCTTATGTCATCTCTTCGCGTTTATGCCATCGACGGCATCGTTCCGGTCGTCGACCCCACCGCCTACGTCCATCCCAGCGCCGTGCTGATCGGCGACGTCATCGTCGGCCCGGGCTGCTACGTCGGCCCCTGCGCCAGCCTGCGCGGCGACTTCGGCCGCCTGATCCTCGAAGCCGGCGCCAACCTGCAGGACACCTGCGTCATGCACGGTTTTCCCGGCACCGACACCGTGGTCGGCGAAAACGGCCACATCGGCCACGGCGCCGTGCTGCACGGCTGCCGCGTCGGGCGCGATGCGCTGGTCGGCATGAACGCGGTGATCATGGACAACGCGGTGATCGGCGAGGCGAGCATCGTCGCCGCCTCGGCCTTCGTCAAGGCCAGCCAGGAAATTCCGCCGCGCGTGCTGGTCGCCGGCATGCCGGCCAAGGTAATCCGCCCGCTGTCCGAGGAAGAAATTGCCTGGAAAGCCGACGGCACGCGCACCTATCAGGACCTGACCCGGCGCTGCCTGGCGACACTGGTCGAAACCGACCCGCTGACGGCCGTCGAGTCCGACCGCAAACGCATACATATGCCGGACGTGGTGCCACTGACCGAACTGAAGAAACGGGGCGGATGACTGCCGAATTTCATCTGTCCATTCGTCATGAAGGGGACGGCCAGCCATAAGCGGCCGGTCAGGCTTGTGGTCGATCCATTCATGACTCGCAAACCTGACCGAATCAGACCGCCACCTTGGCCCGCGCCACGTGCAGCTTTTTGTAGCTGTCGATCAGGCGCTGGTGCCGGTCGAGCCCGTCCAGTTTCATGCTCGTTGGCGTCAAGCCGAAGAAGCGCACGCTGCCCTCCACCGAGCCCAGCACCGCATCCATCCGCGGGTTGCCGAACATGCGGCGGAAATTGGCCTCGTAATCGGCCAGTTCCAGCTCGTCGTCCAGCAGCACCTCCAGCACCACATTCAAGGCCTGATAGAACAAGCCACGCTCGACGGTGTTCTCGTTGTATTGCAGGAGGGTGCCCACCAGTTCATGCGCCGCTTCGAATTGCTGCAAGGCGAGATTGATCAGCAGCTTCAACTCCAGAATCGTAAGCTGGCCCCAGACCGTATTCTCGTCAAACTCGACGCCGATCAAGGTAATGATGTCGGTGTAATCATCGAGTTCGCTGTCTTCCAGGCGTTCCAGCAAGGCCTCCAGGCTGTCGTCGTCAAGGTTGTGCAGATTCAGGATGTCTTCACGGAAGGCCAGCGCCTTGTTGGTGTTGTCCCAGATCAGATCCTCGACCGGATAGATTTCCGAATACCCCGGCACCAGGATGCGGCAGGCCGTGGCGCCGAGTTGGTCGTAGACCGCCATGTAAACTTCCTTGCCCATGGCTTTGAGGATGCCAAACAGCGTTGCAGCCTCGTCGGCGTTGGAGTTTTCACCCTGGCCGGAAAAATCCCATTCGACAAAATCGAAATCGGCTTTAGCGCTGAAAAAGCGCCACGACACCACGCCGCTGGAGTCGATGAAATGTTCGACGAAGTTGTTCGGCTCGGTCACGGCGTTGCTCTCGAAAGTCGGCCGCGGCAGATCGTTGAGTCCTTCAAAACTGCGCCCCTGCAGCAACTCGGTCAGGCTGCGTTCGAGCGCCACCTCCAGGCTCGGGTGGGCGCCAAACGAGGCGAACACGCCGCCGGTCCGCGGATTCATCAGGGTCACGCACATCACCGGGAATTCGCCGCCCAGCGAGGCATCCTTGACCAGCACCGGGAAGCCCTGTTTTTCCAGTTCCTCGATGCCGGCGACGATGCCGGGGTACTTCGCCAGCACCTCGGCCGGCACATCCGGTAGCGCGATCTCGCCTTCGATGATCTCGCGCTTGACCGCCCGTTCGAAAATTTCCGACAGGCATTGCACCTGCGCTTCGGGCAGCGTATTGCCGGCGCTCATGCCATTGCTGAGGAACAGGTTGTCGATCAGGTTTGTCGGGAAATACACCGTCTCGCCGTCCGACTGGCGCACGTAGGGCAGCGTGCATATGCCGCGCTCGGTATTGCCGGAATTGGTGTCGTAGAGATGCGAGGCGCGCAACTCGCCGTCCGGGTTGTAGATTTCCAGGCAGTAGTCGTCGAGCAGGCCGGCCGGCAGCGCGTCCTTGCGGCCCGGCTTTAACCAGCGCTCGCTCGGGTAATGCACGAAGGCGGCGTTGGCGATCTCTTCGCCCCAGAACTGGTCGTTGTAGAAGTGATTGCAACTCGCCCGCTCGATGAATTCGCCCAGGGCCGACGCCAAGGCGCTTTCCTTGGTCGCGCCCTTGCCATTGGTGAAGCACATCGGCGAATGGGCGTCGCGGATATGTAGCGACCACACGTTGGGCACCAGATTGCGCCATGAAGCGATTTCGATCTTCATGCCCAGGTCGGCCAAAAGACCGGACATGTTGGCGATGGTTTGCTCGAGCGGCAGATCCTTGCCGGCGATATAGGTGCTCGCTTCGGAGTCAGGATTGAGCGTCAGCAAGGCCTGCGCATCGGCGTCAAGATTCTCGACTTCCTCGATCACGAACTCGGGCCCGGTTTGCACCACCTTCTTGACAGTACACCGGTCGATGGAACGCAAGATGCCCTGCCGGTCCTTTTCCGAAATATCCGCCGGCAACTCGACCTGGATCTTGAAAATCTGCTGGTAGCGGTTCTCCGGATCGACGATGTTGTTCTGCGACAGGCGGATGTTCTCGGTCGGGATGTTGCGCGTGTTGCAGTAGAGCTTCACGAAGTAAGCCGCGCACAGCGCCGACGAAGCCAGAAAGTAATCGAACGGCCCCGGCGCCGAGCCATCGCCCTTGTAGCGGATAGGCTGGTCGGCGATCACCGTGAAGTCATCGAACTTGGCCTCAAGGCGAAGCTTGTCGAGAAAGTTGACCTTAATTTCCATGCGGGAATTCCAAAAATGGTGTGCAAAACGAAATTGGCCGCCATTATCGGGTTTTCCCAGCTGGAAAACCGTACTTCTCAGCTGTTCGATGTTCCGGGGTGTTGGCGCCGACATCAATGTGGAACAGTCATTCGCAATCACCGTGATGGCGACGGTCGGCTTTTGGAATTGCCCATTGCAATAGGTACTACCGGCCAG
>JAGOAU010000020.1 GCA_017983755.1 Azonexus sp.
ATGGCTGCCTTGACTTCGGCCCAGCCGGTATCGCCTGCGCTGGCGAAGCTGGCGCCGGACTGGCCGGAGGCGATCATCACGAAGGAATCGTTGGTCGAGGTGTCGCCATCGACGGTGATGCAGTTGAACGACTGGTCGGCAGCCTCCTTGACCAGCGCATCGAGCAGCGGCTGGGCGATGCCGGCATCGGTGGCGAGGAAGCCGAGCATGGTCGCCATGTTCGGCCTGATCATGCCGGCGCCCTTGGAGATCCCGGAAATGGTCACTTTTTTGCCGTTGACCGCAACCGACCGTGACGCGGCCTTGGCGACGGTATCCGTGGTCATGATGGCGTGCGCGGCGGCATGCCAGTTGTCGGCCTTGAGATCCGCCTGCGCGGCCGGCAAGCCGGCCACGATGCGCTCGACCGGCAGCAGTTCGAGAATGACCCCGGTCGAGAACGGCAGCACCTGCTCGGCGGCCACACCCAGCACGCCAGCGACCGCTTCGCAGGTGGCCTGTGCCGCCTGGCGGCCCGGCTCGCCGGTACCGGCATTGGCGATGCCGGTATTGATGACCAGCGCGCGGATTTCCCTGTCGCCAGCCAGATGGTTGCGGCACAACTGCACCGGCGCCGCGCAGAAGCGATTCTGCGTGAACACACCGGCCACCGTGCAGCCGGGGTCGAGCGCGATCAGCGTCAGGTCGCGGCGGCTCTTCTTGCGGATTTCGGCTTCGGCGGTACCGAGGCGGACACCGGCCACCGGCAAGAGCTGGTCGGCGGCGGGAGTGGCGTAATTGACAGGCATTCTCGTGGCTCCAGAAGCATCAAGGCACCGCTGGGGTGCCTTGGGGTGGAAATCAGAAAAAATCAGGATAGTTTTCCGTGGCAGTGCTTGTATTTCTTGCCCGAACCGCAGGGGCAGGGGTCGTTGCGCCCCACCTTGGGTCCGGCCTGCGCCGGCGGCTGCGCTGGCGTCTCGCCGCCATCGCCGCCACCCAGCGCCTCGTCGAAATCGGCGTGCTGGTACTGGACGTTCTGCACCTCGGCATGCGGCGCGGTTTCCTCGACGTCTTCCTGCGAACGGATCTGTACGGTGTAGACAATGCGCGTCACTTCCTTGCGCACCAGGTCGAGCAGGCGCTCGAACAGCTCGAAGGCTTCGCGCTTGTACTCCTGCTTCGGGTTCTTCTGAGCGTAGCCGCGCAGGTGGATGCCCTGGCGCAGGTGGTCGAGCGCCGACAGGTGCTCGCGCCAGTGCGAATCGAGATTCTGCAGCATCACGTTGCGCTCGAACTGGTGGAAGTTCTCCGCACCGACCAGGTCGACCTTGGCCTGGTAGGTTTCGTCGGCGCCCTGCGTGATGCGGGCGAGGATTTCCTCGTCGGACAGCGTCGGCTCGCTCTTGAACCACGCGGCAACCGGCGCCTCGATCTGCAGCTCGGACGCCAGTGCGCGTTCGAGGCCTTCCATGTCCCACTGTTCCTCGACCGACTCGGCCGGCACGTAGGTGCGGAAAATCTCGGCGATGACGCCCTGGCGCATGGCGGTGATGGTTTCGGAAATATCGTCGGTTTCCAGCAGCTCGTTGCGCTGCTGGTAGATCACCTTGCGCTGGTCGTTGGAAACGTCGTCGTATTCCAGCAACTGCTTGCGGATGTCGAAGTTGCGTGCCTCGACCTTGCGCTGCGCCGACTCGAGCGAGCGGGTGACGAGCGGATGCTCGATCGCCTCGCCTTCCGGCATCTTCAGCTTGTCCATGATGGCGCGCAGGCGCTCGCCGGCAAAGATGCGGAGAAGCGGATCGTCGAGCGACAGGTAGAAGCGCGATGATCCGGCATCGCCCTGACGGCCGGCGCGGCCGCGCAACTGGTTGTCGATACGGCGCGATTCGTGACGCTCGGAACCGATGATGTGCAGGCCGCCGGCGACCAGCACCTGGTCGTGCAGCTTCTGCCATTCCTCGCGCATCTGCGCCATCTGCGCCTCGCGCTCGCCGGCCGGCAGCGACTCGTCGTGCTTGATCGCGGAAACCGCCTTTTCGATACTGCCGCCGAGCACGATGTCGGTCCCGCGACCGGCCATGTTGGTGGCGATGGTGATCTGCCCGGGGCGGCCGGCCTCGATGACGATCTCCGCTTCGCGCGCGTGCTGCTTGGCGTTAAGTACCGAGTGCGGCAACTTTTCCTTGTCGAGCAGGCCGGAGAGCAATTCCGAGGCCTCGATCGAGGTCGTTCCGACCAGCACCGGCTGGCCGCGCCCGGCGCAATCCTTGATGTCGGCGATGATCGCCGCGTGCTTCTCTTCGGCAGTCTTGAACACCAGGTCGTTCATGTCCTTGCGCACCATCGGGCGATGAGTCGGAATGACGACGGTTTCGAGACCGTAGATCTGCTGGAATTCGTAGGCTTCGGTATCGGCCGTGCCGGTCATGCCGGACAGCTTGCCGTACATGCGGAAGTAATTCTGGAAGGTGATCGAGGCCAGGGTCTGGTTCTCGGCCTGGATCTGCACGCCTTCCTTGGCCTCGACCGCCTGGTGCAGGCCGTCTGACCAGCGGCGGCCGGCCATCAGGCGGCCGGTGAACTCGTCGACGATGACGACTTCGCCGTTCTGCACGACGTATTGCTGGTCGCGGTTGAACAGGGTCAGCGCACGCAGCGCCGCATTCAGGTGGTGCATCAGCGAAATGTTGGCGGCGTCGTAGAGGCTGCTGCCTTCCAGCAGCAGCCCGTGCTGCGCCAGCAATTGCTCGGCGTGCTCGTAGCCGGCCTCGGAGAGGTGCACCTGGTGCCCCTTCTCGTCGACCCAGTAGTCGCCTTCGCCGTTCTCTTCCTTGGCGCGCGTCAGCTGCGGCACGACGTCCTTCATGCGCAGGTAGAGGTCGGTATGGTCCTCGGCCTGGCCGGAAATGATCAGCGGCGTGCGCGCTTCGTCGATCAGGATCGAATCGACCTCGTCGACGATCGCGTAGTTCAGGCCGCGCTGCACGCGCTGGTCGGCCGAATAGACCATGTTGTCGCGCAGGTAGTCGAAGCCGAATTCGTTGTTGGTCCCGTAAGTGATGTCGGCCGCGTAAGCCGCCTGCTTGGCCTCGTGGTCCATCTGCGACAGATTGACGCCGACCGAGAGGCCGAGGAAGCGGTGCAGGCGTCCCATCCACTCGGCGTCGCGGCTGGCCAGGTAGTCGTTAACGGTAATGACATGCACCCCCTTGCCGGAAATGGCATTGAGGTAGGCCGGCAGCGTGCCGACCAGCGTCTTGCCCTCGCCGGTGCGCATTTCGGCGATCTTGCCGTAATGCAGCACCATGCCGCCGATCAGCTGGACGTCGAAGTGGCGCATCCCGAGTTCGCGCTTGCCGGCCTCGCGGACGACCGCGAAGGCCTCCGGCAGCAGGTCGTCGAGCGATTCGCCGCTGGCGTGGCGCTGACGGAACTCGTCCGTCTTGGCGCGCAAAGCCTCGTCGGAGAGCGCCTGAATCTGCGGCTCGAACGCATTGATGCGCTTGACGGTCTGGGAGTACTGCTTGATCAGCCGGTCGTTGCGGCTGCCGAAAACTTTTTTGAGTAGGCCGGAAATCATCGCGATCTATAGTGGTGGCGCATGGCGCGGCAAAGGGCGGATTCTAACACGCCACCCCCAAGCGACGATGACGACCTGGATCAAGCTTCCGGAAGTACCTAGCGCCGCTTGACGAGAGCGAATTCCTCGCCCTGCTTGAGGAAATGCGCCGGATTCTGGGCGACGCCGAGCATGCGCACTTCGAAATGCAGGTGGGGACCGGTGGACCGGCCGGTGCTGCCGACCGCGCCGAGGGCGTCGCCACGCTTGACCAGGCTGCCGGCCTTGACGTCCATGCGCGACAGGTGGGCATAGCGGGTGGTCAGGCCATCGCCGTGGTCGACGTCGATCATGTTGCCGAAATCGCTGCGGTAAGCGGCGGCAAGAACCACGCCGTCGGCAGCGGCAACGACCGGGGTGCCGGGCTCGGCATTGAAGTCGATGCCTTCGTGCATGGCGCGCAGACCGGCGATCGGGTCGCTGCGGTGGCCGAAGGGCGAGCCGAGGTAAGCCGCCTTGACCGGCAGGGTCGTCGGCAGCAGGCGTTCCTTGACCCGCTTTTCCAGGAAGCGCGATTCCAGCACGGCCAGTTCGTCGGTGCGTACCTCGACTTCGTGGGCCATGCGATCGATTTCGCGCTGCAATTCATCGGCGCTGAACGGCGCCGGCACGAAGGCGCCGCCCTGTCCTGCCGGCTTCTCGCGCACCGGCGCCGCTTCGCGCTTGACGCCGGCCAGACCAGCAAGGCGTTCGCCAAGGGAGTCAAGGTGCAGCACCTGCGCCTGCAGTTCGCCGAGGCGGGTCGCCATCAGCTGCAGGTTGTTGCTGACGTACTGCTGCGCCCTGCTGCCTTCGTGCTGGGCCAGGCCGTCGTCGCGCGCGCCGAAAGCACCGACGTGACCGGCCACCCACGAGAGCATGGCCGACGTGCCGACAATCAGGGCCAGAAAGACGAAACTCGCAATCAACAGATGGCGAGGCATAATGGTGATCGTCCGCGCTGCCTTCAGGTGGCGCGAAACCAGAATAATCTGCACAAAAAATCTCCTATGACCTACGGGCTCGAGCACTACCTCGACAACGATGCCGCGGCCGGCCGGGTGATGGCCCATGCCCGGCTGTTGCTCAAGCTGGCGCGCCGCTTCGAGGCAGTCGCCCCGGCGGCGTTTCGCAACGCGGCGCGGGTTGCCAATTACAAGTCGGGGAAAGTCGTTATCCACGCCGATAACGGCGCGGTCGCCGCCAAGATTCGCCAGATGAGCCAGCGCTTGTGCGACGAGTTATCGAAGGGCGGGGCGGAGTGTAACGGCATCGAGGTGAAAGTTCAACCCCGTCAAATCCCTTGCCAATCAATGGGTTCACTCCAGAAGCCGCTCTCTGCAAGGGCTTGCGGGGTGTTGCGGTCGACCTCCGAAAACCTGCCGAAAGGCCCGCTTCGGGACGCGCTTGAAACCCTGTTGACCCGCGCCGCTAAGCGGGAATGACTGCGACGCGCTCGATGATCATCAGCGCGAAAACGATCAGTGCAAAGACAATTCCGTAGCGGAACAGCCGCCAGGCGAAAGCCAGGTAGTTGCGGTTGCCGGTAACGACGTAGATCAGCAGCCCGGCCCCTATGGCGACAACAAGGACGACTGCCAGCAGGCGCAGCAGCCACATGCTGGATTACGCCGGTTGATTCAGCCAGCGCGTCACGCCGAGCGGCGCGCGTTCGGCTTCCTCGAAGGTCACCAGCTCCCAGGCATCCTGGCGGGTCAGCAGTTCGCGGGCCAGCTGGTTGTTCAGCGCATGCCCCCCCTTGTGCGAAGAATAGGCGGCGAGCAGCGGGTGGCCGAGCAGATAGAGATCGCCCACCGCGTCGAGAATCTTGTGTTTGACGAACTCGTCGCCGTAACGCAGGCCATCCTGGTTGAGGACGCGGAATTCGTCGAGAACGATGGCGTTTTCGAGACCACCGCCAAGGGCGAGGCCGTTTTCACGCAGGTATTCGACCTCCTGCATGAAGCCGAAGGTGCGGGCACGCGAGATTTCGCGCACGTAGGATTGCTCGGCGAAATCGATCTCGGCCGTTTGCGCCGACTTGTCGATGGCCGGATGGTTGAAGACGATGGAAAAGCTGAGCCGATAGCCGTCATAAGGCTCAAAACGCGCCCACTTGTCGCCATCGCGGACTTCGATGGGCCGGGTGACGCGGATGAATTTCTTGGCGGCGTTCTGTTCCTCGATCCCGGCCGACTGGATCAGGAAGATGAACGGCGCTGCCGAGCCGTCGAGGATGGGCACTTCCGGGGCATCCAGATCGACCCAGGCGTTGTCGATACCGAGGCCGGCGAAGGCCGACATCAGGTGCTCGATGGTTCCGACTTTGACCCCGTCCTTTTCCAGACAGGAACACATGCGGGTGTCGCCGACCATGAAGGCAGCGGCGGGAATATCCATCGGTTCCGGAAGATCGACGCGGCGGAAGACAATACCGGTGTCCGGAGCGGCCGGGCGCAGGATCATATTGACCTTTATGCCACCATGCAGGCCGACGCCAGAGGCGCGGATGACTGTCTTGAGCGTGCGTTGTTTTAGCATGCAAGTACTTGAATAATTTGGGGAGCGTCACATTGTAACACAACGTGACGCAGCCCTTTTTCAGAGTAGTGACTCGTTGGTCAGTCTGCCTGTTTGCGCAGGAAGGCCGGGATGTCGTAGCGATCGACGCCGCTGTTGGCGAGCGCTTCGACCGTCACGTTGCGCTGTCCGCGACGAACCACCGATGGCACTTCGAGGTGCGAATAGTCGACTGCGGAGTTCGGCGCGAAGGCCACGGCGTCGCTCGTCCCGGTCGCCATCGCCTGCACGACCGGCGTATTGACCACTTCGAAAGTCTGCCGGGCACGTGCTGCAACCTGGCCGAGGCCGGTGGCGACCACGGTGACGCGCAGGGCGTCGCCCATCAGTTCGTCGTACACGGCACCGAAAATAATGTGTGCGTCTTCGGCGGCAAAGGCCTTGACGGTGTTCATCACTTCATTGACTTCCTTCATCTTGAGACCGCCGCGGGACGCGGTGATATTGACCAGCACGCCCTTGGCGCCGGACAGATTGACGCCTTCCAGCAGCGGCGAGGCGACAGCCTGTTCGGCGGCGATGCGGGCACGGTCGACACCGGCGGCGGACGAGGAACCCATCATGGCGCGACCCATTTCCCCCATGACCGTGCGCACGTCTTCGAAGTCGACGTTGACCAGGCCGGGGTAGGTGATGATTTCGGCGATGCCGCCGACGGCGCTCTTCAGCACGTCGTCGGCCGCCTTGAAGCAATGATCGACATCGGCGTCGTCGCCCATGACTTCCATCAGCTTGTCGTTGAGGATGACGATCAGCGAATCGACGTGCTTGGAAAATTCGGCGATGCCGGCTTCGGCGGCCTTCATCCGCTTGTTGCCTTCGAAACCGAACGGCTTGGTGACGACGCCGACGGTCAGGATGCCCATTTCACGAGCGATCTCGGCAACCACCGGGGCCGCGCCAGTGCCGGTGCCGCCGCCCATGCCGGCGGTGATGAAGGCCATGTGGGCGCCTTCCAGCGAAGCGCGGATTTCCTCGCGGTGCGATTCGGCGGCAGCCTGGCCGGCTTCCGGCTTGGCACCGGCGCCGAGGCCGGTCTTGCCGAGCGACAGCTTGGATGCCGCGGTATTGCGCTTGAGTGCCTGCGCATCGGTGTTGGCGGCAATGAACTCGACGCCATTCACTCCTTCGTGAATCATGTGCTCGATGGCATTACCACCGGCACCACCGACACCGAACACCTTGATGATCGTGCCGCACTCTTCTTCCTTCTCGATGATCTCAAACATGGTGACTACCTCCTCTGAAAAACGCTGAAAATTCAATCAAAAATTCTTGGCAAACCACGACTTCATGCCGTCGAATACATCCTTGACTCCCTGCTTTTCCTTGATCTTCTGGCCGCGCTTGCGCTGTGCCTGGGCTTCGAGCAGCAGGCCGAAAGAAGTCGAAAAACGTGGGCTCTGCACGACATCGGCCAGGCTGCCCGAGTATTTCGGGCTGCCGAGACGTACCGGCATATGGAAGATCTCCTCGCCCAGTTCGACCATGCCGGGCATGACGCTGGCGCCGCCGGTGAGGACGATGCCGGACGACAGCACTTCCTCGAAACCGGCACGGCGCAATTCGTGCTGGATCAGTTCGTAGAGTTCCTCGACACGCGGCTGGATGACATCGGCCAGCGCGCGGCGGCTCAATTTGCGGCTCGGGCGGTCGTCGACCCCGGCGACCTCCATGTTCGCCGCCGGATCGGCCAGCTGTGACAAGGCGCAACCGTACTTGCACTTGATGTCCTCGGCCTCGCGCGTCGGTGTACGAAGGGCCATGGCGATGTCGTTGGTGATCTGGTCGCCGGCGATGGGAATCACCGACGTGTGGCGGATGGCGCCCTGCGTCCAGACGGCGAGATCGGTGGTACCGCCGCCGATGTCGATCAGGCAGACGCCGAGATCCTTTTCATCTTCCGAAAGCACGGCATAGCTGGATGCCAGCGGCTGCAGCACCAGGTCATTGACCTCCAGCCCGCAGCGGCGCACGCACTTGACGATGTTCTGGGCCGCCGAGACGGCACCGGTGACGATGTGCGTCTTAACTTCGAGGCGCATGCCGCTCATGCCGATCGGCTCGCGGATGCCATCCTGGCCGTCGATGACGAACTCCTGGGTCAGGATATGCAGGATTTCCTGGTCGGCCGGAATCGGCATCGCCTTGGCCGTCTCGATCACGCGCTCGACGTCGCTCGGGGTGACTTCCTTGTCCTTGATCGCCACCATGCCGTTCGAGTTGAAGCTCTTGATGTGGCTGCCGGCGATGCCGGTGTAGACATCCTTCACCTTGCAGTCGGCCATCAGCTCGACCTCCTGCACTACGCGGCTGATGGTCTGTACCGTTTCCTCGATATTGACCACGACGCCCTTCTTGAGGCCGCGCGAATCCTGCGAGCCCATGCCGATGACGTTCAGGCGGCCTTCCTGGTTGATCTCGGCGACCAGCGCGACGATTTTCGATGTCCCGATGTCGAGCCCGACGACCAGATCCTTGTTATCCCTGCTCATATGCCTACTTTCCCTTCCCTTCCCCCGCGACTCGCATCGCAAAGCCGTTCGGATACCGCAAATCCACCACTGCCGGTCGCGTCGCACGCTTGCCGACGGTTTCCGGATACACCTCGATAAAGCGGGCCAGGCGCACGCCGACCGGCGATTTCGGTTGCTCGCGTCCGATGTCGACGAGCATTCCGTTCTCCAGCTTCAGCTGCCAGGCCAGGCGCGGCGACAGCGTGACCTGCACCGGCTTCTGCGCCAGCGGCTGGAAACTGCCGACGAATTCCCCGTAACGCTTGAGCACTTCCGGCGCCGTCCCCTGCGGGCCATACAGCATGGGCAACGCCGCCAGTTCGGCGTCCGGCGGCGTCGCGGCGAAGACCTCGCCGAAGCTGTTGACCAGTTCGCCCCGCCCCTCGCCCCAGCGCGCCAGCGGACGATGCTCCTCGATTCTCACTTCCAGCCGCGCTGGCCACACGCGGCGCAACTCGACCTTGCGGACCCAGGGCAGCTTGTCCAGTGCCCCGCGCACCGCTTCCAGATCGATGCTGAAAAAATTGCCGCGCAGCACCGCCGTCAGCGCCTGCTCGACTTCCTCGCGCCGCGTATGCGGCAGTTCCTCGGCAAACACCACCTGGCGCACCGGCAAGGCCGGCACGCGCACCAGCCACACCGCCGCCGCGGCGAGCAGCGCCGCTGCCGCTGCGAGAATCAGCAGATCGGCCAGGGCGTTGAGCAGGTGCGGTTTGTTCCACATTCATCGTCTCAGTCGTTGGCTGCCAGTTCGAGCACGCGGCGCACCAGCGCCGGATACTCCATGCCCGCCACGCGCGCCGCCATCGGCACCAGCGAATGATCGGTCATGCCGGGAGCGGTATTCACTTCGAGGAAGTAGTGCCTGCCGTCCTCGTCCATCAGGAAGTCGACCCGCCCCCAGCCGCGGCCACCGAGGATGCGGAACGCCTCCAGCGCCCCCTGGCGGATCTCCATTTCCCTGGCTTCACTGAGGCCGCAGGGGCAGAGATAGCGCGTGTCGTCGCGGTTGTACTTGGCTTCGTAGTCGTAGAACTCGGTCGCCGGCTCGATCTTGATGATCGGCAGGGCCACCATGTCGTCGCCGCGGCCGATGATGCCGACCGTATATTCGCCGCCCATGACGCCCTTCTCGGCGATCACCAGCGGGTCGTATTTCGCGGCTTCGGCATAGGCCAGATGCAGCGTGTCTCGCTCCTTGACCTTGCTGATGCCGATCGACGAGCCTTCGTGCGCCGGCTTGACGAAGATCGGCAGGCCCAGTTCTTCCTCGATGTCGGCGAAATCGGAGTCGGCATTGAGCAGCGCGTAGTCGGGCACCGGCAGGCCGGCAGCCTGCCACAGCAACTTGGTGCGGAACTTGTCCATGCCCAGCGCCGAGGCCATGACGCCGGAACCGGTGTAGGGAATGTGCATCAGCTCCAGCGCACCCTGGATCGTGCCGTCCTCGCCATGGCGGCCGTGCAGCGCGATGAAGGCGCGGTCGTAGCCCTTGAGCGCGTCGAGCGGCTGCGTAGCCGGGTCGAAGGGATGGGCGTCGATGCCCTGCCCCTGCAGCGCGGCCAGCACCCGCGAACCGCTGTTGAGGGAGACCTCGCGCTCGGCGGACGTGCCGCCGAAGAGGACTGCGACTTTGCCGAAACCGCTCATTTGAACTCCACCACCTTGCCCGGAACGGCGCCGATCGAGCCGGCGCCCATGCACAACACCACGTCGCCGTCGCGGGCGACCTCCATGATCGTTTGCGGCATCGCCGCGATGTCCTCGACGAACACCGGCTCGACCTTGCCGCCGACGCGCAGCGCCCGCGCCAGCGAACGGCCGTCGGCAGCGACGATCGGCGCCTCGCCGGCGGCATAGATTTCAGCCAGTAAAAGCGCGTCGACCGTGGACAACACCTTGACGAAGTCCTCGAAGCAGTCGCGCGTCCGCGTGTAGCGGTGCGGCTGGAAAGCCAGAACCAGGCGACGGCCGGGGAAGGCGCCGCGGGCAGCGGCGAGCGTTGCCGCCATCTCGACCGGGTGGTGGCCGTAGTCATCGACCAGCGTGAAGCTGCCGCCGGCCGGCAGCTTCACTTCGCCGTAACGCTGGAAGCGGCGGCCGACGCCCTTGAACTCGGCCAGCGCCTTGACGATGGCGGCATCGGACACCTGCACCTCGGTCGCGACGGCGATGGCGGCCAGGGCGTTCAATACATTGTGCAGGCCGGGCAGGTTGAGCGTGATCGACAGACGGCTTGTCGTGCCGTTGACGCGGACGCAGTCGAAGCGCATCTGACCGTCGGCGGCGACGATATTCTCGGCGTAGAAATTGCAGCCCGGCGTCAGGCCGTAGGTGACGATCTGCTTGGTGACCTGCGGCATGATCGCGCGCACGTTGGCGTCGTCGCCGCACAGCACGGCCACCCCGTAGAAGGGCAGGCGATTGAGGAAATCGACAAAGGCGCCCTTGAGCCGCTCGAAATCGTGGCCGTAGGTCTCCATGTGGTCGGCGTCGATATTGGTCACCACCGACAGCACCGGCGACAGGAAGAGGAAGGAGGCATCCGACTCGTCGGCCTCGGCCACCAGGAAGTCGCCCTGTCCGAGGCGCGCGTTGGCCCCGGCGGCATTCAGCCGGCCACCGATGACGAAGGTCGGGTCGATGCCGCCTTCGGCCAGGATGCTGGTAACCAGGCTGGTCGTCGTCGTCTTGCCGTGCGTGCCGGCGATGGCGATGCCGCGCTTGAGGCGCATCAATTCGGCCAGCATCTGGGCGCGCGGCACGACCGGAATGTTTCGCTCACGGGCGGCAACGACTTCCGGGTTGTCAGCCTTGACGGCGGTCGACACGACCACCGCATCGGCTCCGGCAGTGTTCTCGGCAGCGTGGCCGACCACCACCTTGACACCTTCGCTTTCGAGACGGCGCGTCGTCGCGCTGGCCGCAATGTCCGAACCCGTGACGGTATAGCCGAGGTGCACCAGCACTTCGGCAATGCCGCTCATGCCCGAACCGCCGACACCGACGAAATGGATGTGTTTGACCTTGTGTTTCATTTGGCGATCTCCGCACAGATGTTCGCCACTTCTTCGGTGGCATCGGGCTTGGCCAGGCTGCGGGCCTTTTCGGCCATTTCCAGCAGTTGACCGCGGCTGTAGTTGCGGATCAGCGCGATCGCGTCCGGCGTCAGTTCGCCCTGCGGCAACAGGAAGGCGCCGCCGACATTGACCAGGAACCTGGCATTGCCGGTCTGGTGGTCGTCGACCGCATGCGGGAAGGGCACCAGGATGCTGGCGACTCCCGCGGCCGCCAGTTCGGCCACGGTCAGCGCCCCGGCACGGCAAATGACCAGGTCGGCCCATTCGTAGGCGCCCGCCATGTCCTCGATGAAGGACACGCAATGTGCCTGGACGCCGACCGCCGCATAATTGGCCTTGAGCGCCTCGATATGCTTTTCGCCGGCCTGATGGACGATCTGCGGCAGATCGCCGGCACCAAGCAGCGCCATCGCCTGCGGCACCATTTCATTGAGCGCCTGGGCACCCAGGCTGCCGCCGATGACCAGCAGATGCAATGCCCCGTCGCGCCCGGCGAAGCGCTCGGCCGGCGGGGCGATCTGCGCGATCTCCGGGCGAACCGGGTTGCCGACCCAGACGCCTTTGGCCAGCACCTCCGGGAAGCCGGTCGCGATGCGGTCGGCGACACCGGCCAGCACGCGGTTGGCCAGCCCGGCCACCGAATTCTGTTCATGCACCACCAGCGGCTTGCCGAGCAGCGCCGCCATCATGCCACCCGGGAAGGTGATGTAGCCGCCCATGCCGAGCACGACGTTCGGCTGCACCTGGCGGATCGCCTTTTGCGCCTGCCAGAAACCGCGCAGCAGATTGAGCGGCAGCAACAGCTTGCGGAGAATCCCCTTGCCGCGCAATGCCCCGAACTTGACCCAGACCGTCTCGAAGCCATGCTGCGGCACCAGGCGCGCCTCCATGCCTTCGGGATTGCCGAGCCAGACGACGCGCCAGCCGCGCTCACGCATCTTCTCGGCGACGGCGAGGGCCGGGAAGATGTGGCCGCCCGTACCGCCGGCCATGATCAGGATGGTCCGGCTCATAGCTTCCCACCCCGCATCAGCTGCCTGTTCTCCCAATCGACCCGCAGCAGAATCGCCAGCGCCACGCAGTTGGCCAGAATCCCCGAACCGCCAAAACTCATCAGCGGCAGCGTCAGCCCCTTGGTCGGCAGCAGACCCATATTGACGCCCATGTTGATGAAGGACTGGACGCCGATCCAGATGCCGATGCCCATGGCGACCAACGCAGGGTAGAGGCGGTCGAGCTGCACCGACTGGCGGCCGATGGCGAAGGCGCGCTGGACGACCAGCGCGAACAGCGCGATGACCGCCAGCACGCCAAAGAAGCCGAGTTCCTCGGCGATCACGGCGAGCAGGAAGTCGGTGTGCGCTTCCGGCAGGTAGAAAAGCTTTTCGACACTGGCGCCGAGGCCGACGCCGAACAGTTCGCCGCGCCCGAAGGCGATCAGCGAATGCGACAGCTGGTAGCCGCGCCCGAAGGCGTCGGCCCACGGATCCATGAAGCCGAAGACGCGATCGCGGCGGTAGGGTGAAACGATGATCAGCACCGCGAAGGCCGCCAGCAGGCCGATGATCAGCATGGCGAACAGGCGCGCCTTGAGGCCGCCAAGGAACAGGATGCCCATGGCGATCGAGATGATGACGACGAAGGCGCCGAAGTCCGGCTCCTTGAGCAGCAGCATGCCGACCACAGCCATGGCGCCGAACATCGGGAGGAAAGCCTGCCTGAGGTCATGCATGACGTTGATCTTGCGTACGGTGTAGTCGGCTGCGTAGAGCACGGCGAACAGCTTCATCAGTTCCGACGGCTGCAGGTTGACGATCCCCAGCGGCAGCCAGCGGCGGGCGCCGTTCACGTCCTTGCCGATGCCGGGAATCAGCACAATGGCCAGGAGCACGACGCCGACCATGAACAGGATGGGCGCATAGCGCTGCCAGAGGCTCAGCGGCACCTGGAAGGCCACCGCGGCGGCGCCGAGGCCGATGGCCAGGAAAACCGCATGGCGCATGAGGTAGTAGGTCGGCTGGTAACCGGTGCCGCGCCCGGCCTCGGCGATGGCGATCGACGCCGAATAGACCATCACCATGCCGGTGAACAACAGCAGCAGCACGCTCCACAGCAGCGCATAGTCGATTTCCGCCAACTGCCGGCGTGGCGTTTCGAGGGCGTTGAGCATCATGCCGGCAA
Organism: Azonexus sp.; assembly: GCA_017983755.1. Taxonomy (GTDB): domain Bacteria; phylum Pseudomonadota; class Gammaproteobacteria; order Burkholderiales; family Rhodocyclaceae; genus Azonexus. Next base: position 13,941 of record JAGOAU010000020.1, read on the forward strand.
CTCCTTCACGGCCGCGATGAAGGCCTCGGCCCGCTCGGCGTAGTTGCGATACATGTCGAGGCTGGCGCAGGCCGGCGACAGCAGCACGCAATCGCCCTTTTTCGCCTGGGCAGCCAGCCAGCGCACGGCGTCGGCCATATCGCCGACGATGCGCGTCGGCACGCCGCTGCCTTCGAGCGCCATGCCGATGGCCGCGGCATCGCGGCCGATCAGCGCCACGGCACGGCCGTGCTTTTCGAGCGCCGGCTTCAATGGCGAGAAATCCTGGCCCTTGCCGTCGCCGCCGAGCACGATGGCGACCTTGCGACCCATCCCTTCGATGGCGGCCAGCGTGGCGCCGACGTTGGTGCCCTTGGAGTCATCGACGTAGAGCACGCCGGCAATCTCGGCGACTTTTTCGACACGGTGCGGCAGACCGATAAAGGACTTCAGCGGCGCGACCAAACGTTCCGGCGCGACACCAATGGCATCGCACAGAGCCAGCGCCGCCATCGCGTTGGCGGCGTTGTGCAAACCGGCCAGTTGCAGGGCGTCGACCGCAACCAGCAGCCTGGCACCTTTGCAGATCGCGCCGTCGACCAAGCCGTAGTCCAGCCCGCGCGGCGCCGCGTTCAGGCCGAAGGTAAGCATCCTGCGCCCGCAACGGCCGTTGGCCATCGACCAGTCATCGTCGCGATTGAGGATCATCGCGCCCTTGCCCTGGAAGACGCGCGACTTGGCGGCAGCGTAGTTGGCCAGGCTGCCGTCGTAGCGGTCGAGGTGATCTTCCGACACGTTGAGCACGGTCGCCGCGTCGGCCTTCAGGTGATGCGTCGTTTCGAGCTGGAAGCTGGACAGTTCGACCACCCAGACCTCCGGCAGGCTGCCGGCGTCGAGCGCATCCATCAGCGCATCCAGGGCCGATGGCGAGATGTTGCCGCAGGCGATGGCCGGCACGCCGGCACCGTTCAGCAGGTGAGCGGTCAGCGCGGTGGTCGTCGTCTTGCCGTTGCTGCCGGTGATGGCGATGATCTTCGAGCCGGGCGCCTGTTCGCGCACGCCGGTGGCGAACAATTCGATTTCCGAGATCACCGGCACGTCGACCGCAGCGATCGCCGGCGTTGCTTTCGGCACCCCCGGCGACAGCGCGACGATGTCGATGCCGGCGAAGCTTGCGGCAACGAACGGCCCGGCAACCACTTCGGCATCCGGCGCAACGCAGGCCAGCGCCTCGCGGTTGGGCGGGTTTTCGCGCGAATCGGCGACGCGAACCAATGCGCCCTGGCGATGCAGCCACTTGGCCATCGCCAGTCCGGACTCACCAAGCCCGACGACCAGAACGCGTTTGCCCTTGAGTTCCATTAACGCAGCTTCAGCGAAGACAGCCCGACCAGCACGAGCATGATGGTGATGATCCAGAAGCGGACGACGACCTGCGTCTCCTTCCAGCCCGTTTGTTCGAAGTGGTGATGCAGCGGCGCCATGCGCAGGATGCGCCGGCCTTCGCCGAATTTTTTCTTGGTGTATTTGAAGTAGCTGACCTGCAACATCACCGACAGCGTCTCGACGACGAAGACGCCGCCCATGATCAGCAGGACGATTTCCTGGCGCAGGATGACGGCCACGGTGCCGAGCGCAGCGCCGAGCGCCAGCGCGCCGACATCCCCCATGAACACCTCGGCCGGATAGGCGTTGAACCACAGGAAACCGAGCCCGGCCCCGGCGATGGCGCCGAGCAGGATGCACAGTTCGCCCGCCCCCGGCACGTAGGGGATGAACAGGTACTTGGCGAGCACGGCGTGGCCGGTCACGTAGGCGAAGATGGCGAAGGCGGCGGCGATCATCACCGTTGGCATGATCGCGAGGCCGTCGAGGCCATCGGTCAGGTTTACCGCGTTGCTGGTGCCGACGATGACGAAGTAGGTCAGCGTGATGAAGCCGATGATGCCGAGCGGATAGGCGATGGTCTTGAAGAAGGGCACGATCAGCTCGGTCTGCGCCCCGGACTTGGCCGAGAACGCCAGGAACAGCGCCGCCCCGAGGCCGAGCAGCGACTGCCAGAAATATTTCCAGCCGGCCGACAGGCCCTTCGGGTCGCGGTAGACCACTTTCTTCCAGTCGTCGTACCAGCCGACGATGCCGAAGCCGAGCGTGACGATCAGCACGGTCCACACGTACTTGTTGGTCAGGTCGCCCCAGAGCAGAGTCGTGATGCCGATAGCGATCAGGATCAGCACGCCACCCATGGTCGGCGTGCCGGACTTGACCAGATGCGTCTGCGGGCCGTCGGTACGCACCGCCTGGCCGATCTTCTTCTCGGCCAGCCAGCGGATTACGCGCGGACCGGCGGCGAAGGAAATCAGCAGCGCGGTCATCGCCGCCAGCACCGTGCGCAGCGTGATGTAATTGAAGACATTGAAAAAACGAATGTCCTGGGCGAGCCATTGGGACAGAGCCAGCAGCATCAGTTTTTCTCCCCGGCGGCGATGGCATCGGCCACCCGCTCCATCTTCATGAAGCGCGAGCCTTTGACCAGAACGGTGGTTTCCGGGCCCAATTCCTTGTTGACCGCAGCAATCAGCTTTTCAAGGTTGCAGAAATGCCGCGCGCCCTCGCCGAAGTTGCGCACCGCCTGCTGGCTGGCATCGCCCAGCGCGAACAGGCGATCGATGCCCTGGCTCTTGGCGTAACCGCCAATTTCATCGTGATATTGGCCGCTGGCCTCGCCAATTTCGCCCATGTCGCCGAGCACCAGCACCTTGTGGCCGACCGTCGCGGCCAGCACGTCGATCCCGGCACGCACCGAATCGGGATTGGCGTTGTAGGTATCGTCGAGCACCACGGCACCAGCGATGCCCGGGCGCTTCTGCAGCCGCCCCTTGACCCCGGCGAAGCTTTCCAGCCCGGCGACCACGGCCGCCAGCGGCACGCCGGCTGCCAGGCAAGCCGCTGCGGCAGCGACGGCGTTGCGCGCGTTATGGCGGCCGGGCACCGGCAGGCGCAATTCGGCATTTCCTTCCGCCGCCTCCAGCGTCAGCAAGGTTTCGAGTCCGTGCTGACGCACCGCACCGAACACATCGGCCGGGTGCTCGATGCCGAAACTGCGAAGCGCATGCGTGCCGGCCATCTGGCGCCAGAGGCCCGCATAGGCGTCGTCGACATTGACCACGGCGACACCGTCGGCAGTCAGGCCGCCGAAAATGCTGCCCTTTTCGCGCGCCACTTCGTCCATGTCGCCCATCCCCTCGAGGTGGGCGCGCTGGGCGTTGGTGATGACCGCCACCGTCGGCGCACCCAGCGGCGCCAGATAGGCGATCTCGCCCGGATGGTTCATGCCCATCTCGATCACCGCTGCGCGATGGCCGTCATTCAGGCCGAGCAGGGTGAGCGGCAGGCCGATGTCGTTGTTCAGGTTGCCGCGCGTCGCCAGCACCGCGTCGCCGAATTGGGCCTTGAGAATGGTGGCGATCATTTCCTTGGTCGTCGTCTTGCCATTGGAGCCGGTTACGGCGATCACCGGCAGGCTGAAACGGGCGCGCCATGCGGCGGCCAGCCTGCCGAGGGCGATCCGCGTGTCGTCGACGACCAATGCCGAAACACCCGCCGGCACCCGCGTCGCATCGCTGACCAGCAACGCCATCGCTCCCGAAGTGACGGCCTGATCGAGAAAGTCGTGTGCATCGAAACGCTCGCCGCGCAGGGCGACGAACAATTGTCCGGCGCTCACCGCGCGCGTGTCGGTCGACACGCCGGCAATCGCCAGATCGGCGCCGAGCAGGCTGGCGCCGATGGCGCGCTGAATATCGGAGAGCAACCAATTCATCACGCCACCTCTCGCCTGCCCTGGCGACGCAGTTCGAACGCGCCGCGCGCATGTTCAAGATCGGAGAACGGCGTCCGCACCCCGGCGCTTTCCTGGTAAGCCTCATGCCCTTTCCCGGCCAACAGCACAACGTCGGCATCCGCCGCCGCAGTGATGGCGCGGCGGATGGCCAGCGCCCGATCGGGTTCGATTTCGGCCTGTGCCACACCAACCCGGATGTCGGCGATGATCTGCGCCGGATCCTCGCTCCGCGGATTATCACTGGTCAGCAGCACGCGGTCGGCGAGACGTGCAGCCACTTCCCCCATCTGCGGACGCTTGCCCTTGTCGCGATCGCCGCCGCAGCCAAAGATGACGCTCAGGCAGCCACCGCGCGCCGCCGCAACGTCGCGCAGGGTCAACAGGACGTTCTCCAGCGCATCCGGCGTATGCGCATAATCGACAACGACCAGCGGCTCGCCGACACCTCCCAGGCGCTCCATGCGTCCGGCCGGCGCCTGCAATGCCGCCAGCCGGCGCGCGATTTCCACGGCATCGACACCGGCGTCGTGCAGGACGGCGGCGACGGCCAGCAGGTTGGAGATGTTGTAGCGTCCGAGCAGCGCCGTTTCGACCGCCGCCCGGCCGTTCGGCAGAACCAGTTCGAAACGCTGGCCAAGCGCGGTGTCAGTCAGTTGTTCGGCGCGCACGTCCCCGCTCTCGCCGATGGCGTAGCCGAGTACCGAGCGCGCCGTCGTCACGGCGGCCAGCTTGCGGCCGAGCCCATCGTCGAGATTGATGACCGCCGTGCGCAGGCCGGGCCAGGCGAACAACTTTTCCTTGGCCGCCGCATAGGCTTCCATGCTGCCGTGGTAGTCGAGGTGATCGCGGGTGAAATTGGTGAAGACCGCGACATCGACCCGGGCGCCGTTCATTCGCCCCTCCTCGATGCCGATCGAACTCGCCTCGAGCGCGCATGCTGTCGCCCCGTCACGGTGAAAGCCAGCCAGCAGGCGCATCAACATCGTCGCTTCCGGCGTCGTGAACCCGGTTTCGACCAGCGCCCCCGGGAAGCCGGCGCCCAGCGTACCGATCACCGCGCAACGCCCGTCCAGGGCAGCGGCAATGAACTGGCTTACCGTGGTCTTGCCGTTGGTGCCGGTGATCGCGATCAGCGACAGCGCAGCGCTCGGCTCGCCGTAGACCGCATGGGCCAGCGGCCCGGCCAGCGCGCGCAGGCCGTCGACCGGGAAGTTCGCTGCGGTCAACGCCGGATTCCAGGCAAAATCGCCACCCGCCTGCCACAGCACGGCAACCGCGCCGCGGGCGACGGCATCGGCGATGTAGCGGCGGCCATCGGCGAGATCGCCGGGATAGGCGAGGAAAACATCGCCGGGCTGAACCTGGCGGCTGTCGTCGGCCACCCCGCCGGGCTGGACACCCAGTGCCTTCAGGCGGGCGAGGATCTCTTGCACCCGGCTCACAGCCGCCCCTTCTTGTTGCTTGCGTCGGCCACCTGCAGCGGTGCGTCGGGAAGAATACCGAGGGTGCGCAGCGAGGCACCCATCACCTGCGAGAACACCGGGGCCGCCACCTCGCCGCCATAGTGCTTGCCGGCACTGGGTTCGTCGATCATCACCGCGACGATGAGGCGGGGATCGGAAACCGGCGCGAAGCCGACAAAGGCCGATACATACTTGTTGGCATAGGCGCCGCCCTCCAGCTTGTGGGCGGTCCCGGTCTTGCCGCCGACCCGGTAACCGGGCACCCGCGCCTTGGGCGCCGTGCCCTCGGGCCCCGCCGCCATTTCGAGCATGGCGCGCATTTCGCGCGCGGTTTCCACGGAAAACACCGGCACGCCATGTACGAGCTGCTCGTCCGTCTTGAGCAAAGACAGCGGGATCAGGTCGCCGTCGCGGGCGAACACTGAATAGGCACGCGCCAGCTGGATCAGGCTGACCGAGATGCCGTGCCCGTAGGACATCGTCGCCTGCTCGATCGGCCGCCAGTTCTTCCAGGGCCGCAGACGCCCCGTGACCTCTCCGGGAAAACCGAGCTGCGGCAACTGTCCGAAGCCGACCGCGTCGAACATCTGCCACATCTCCTGCGGCGGCAGGGTCAGCGCCATCTTGGTGACGCCGACATTGGACGACTTCTGGATCACCTGCGCCACGGTAAGCGCGCCATGGGGGTGGGCATCCGAGATGGTGGCGCTGCCGATGGTGATGCGGCCCGGCGCGCAGTTGATCACCGTCTCGGGCCGGAACTTGCCCTTTTCCATGGCCAGCGCTGCGGTAAACGGCTTCAGAGTGGAACCCGGCTCGAAGGTGTCGGTCAGCGCCCGATTGCGCAACTGCGCGCCCGACAGGGCTTCGCGATTGTTCGGGTTATAGGTCGGCAGATTGACCAGTGCCAGAATCTCGCCGGTCCGCGTATCGATGACGATGGCGCCACCTGCCTTGGCCCGGTGGGCCTCGACCGCCGCCTTGAGCTGGCTGTAGGCCAGGTACTGGATCTTGGAATCGAGCGCCAGGCGGATATCCTTGCCGTCCTGCGGCGGCTTCAGTGCCCCGACGTCCTCGATGATGTTGCCACGCCGGTCGCGAATCACGCTGCGGCTGCCGGCGCGCCCGAGCAAACTCGGCTGGAATGCCAGCTCGACACCCTCCAGCCCCTTGTCATCGACGCCGGTGAAGCCGACGATGTGCGCCGTCATGTCGCCGGTCGGGTAATAGCGGCGATATTCCTTTTCCTGATGCACGCCGGGCAGCTTGAGCGCGGCGATGCGGTCGGCGGTCTCCGGCGGCACCTGGCGCTTGACGAAGACGAAGGTCTTTTCCGGCGCGATCTTGCCGTCCAGCTCGCGCACGCTCATGTCAAGCAAGGCCGCCAGCTGCTGCTTCTGCGCGCCGCTCATGGTCCGCGCGTCGCCGGGAATCGCCCAGATCGACTTCATCGGCGTCGACACCGCCAGCATGTCGCCATTGCGGTCGACAATCTTGCCGCGCGAGGCCGAGACCTCGATGTCGCGGCGGTAACGCGACTCGCCCTTCTCCTGCAGAAAATCGTTGTTGATCACCTGCAGATAGAAACCGCGTCCGACCAGCGCCGCAAAGGCACCCATCAGCAGCAGGCCGACAGTCCGCGAACGCCAGCCCTGCAGGGCCAGTTGCAGGACCGGGCTTTCAGCAAAGCGATGGCCGCGCTGCGGGCGACGACGGACGACCATCAGCGGCCACCCTTCTTCTTTGCCGCGGCGACCGGCCTGTCCACCACCTTGCCGACGGCATCCGGCGTAACCATGTGCAGGCGGTCGCGCGCGATCTTTTCGATCCGCGGATGCGTCGCCCAGGTGGATAACTCCAACTGTAGTTGCCCGTATTCGATATCCAGCTTGCGCACCCGCTCCTGCTCGCCCTCAAGATCCTGAAACAACTTGCGCGCGCGGTGCTGGGAGGTCACCACACCCAGTGCACAAACGACGGCGATCAGAAGAAGGATCATGTTAAAACGAACCATTACAGTTTTTCGGCAACGCGCATCACGGCGCTGCGCGCCCGCGGATTGGCGGCGACTTCAGCGGCCGACGGCTTGATCGCCTTGCCAACTAGGCGCAGTTTGGGTTTCGGCAACTGGTCGGCGCGCAGCGGCAGGTTCTTTGGCAGGTCGTCGGCGCTCGACTGCCGGCGCATGAAGTTCTTGACGATACGGTCTTCCAGCGAATGAAAGGAAATGACCACCAGCCGCCCGCCCGGCTTCAGCAGTTCGAGCGCCTGCGGCAGCGCTACTTCCAGCTGGCCGAGTTCCTGATTGATATGAATCCGTAGAGCTTGAAAGCTGCGCGTCGCCGCGTCCTGCCCTGGCTCACGGGTGCGCACGGCCGCGCGTACAAGGGCCGCGAACTGCGCTGTGGTGACAATGGGCTGTTCGAGCCGAGCAGCCACAACCTTCTTTGCAATCTGGAAAGCAAACCGTTCTTCGCCATAATCCCTGATGACCTCCGTTATATCCCTGATTTCGGCCCGCGCCAGCCACTCGGCCGCCGTTTCACCCTGTGTCGTATCCATGCGCATGTCGAGTGGCGCGTCATGGCGAAAACTGAAGCCGCGACCGCCGTCGTTGATCTGTGGCGACGAAACGCCGATGTCGAAGAGGATCCCGTCCACGTCGTTTACACCGGCTTCGTGCGCCGCTTCGGCAATTTCACCAAAGGCGCGATGGACCAGCCGAAAACGCGGATCGTTGATTGCCGCACCCGCCGCAATCGCCTGCGGGTCGCGGTCGACCGCCACCAGGCGGCCTTTTTCGCCGAGCGCCGAAAGAATGCGGCGGCTATGCCCGCCACGCCCGAAAGTGGCATCCATATAGACGCCGTCAGCCTTGATCGCCAGGGACTCTACCGCCTCTTCAAGCAGCACCGTGACGTGGGTGCCACCCGCAGTCACAGCACCAGATCCCCGAATCCCGGTGGCAGGTCACCGGACAGCACCTCCGCAGCCAGGTCGTTCTGCTGCTTCCAGCCCGCCTCGCTCCAGATCTCGAAATGGCTTCCCATTCCGACCAGGTAAACGGTCTTTTCGAACTGTGCGTACTCGCGCAACTCCGGCGCGACCAGCAGGCGCCCGGCCGAATCCAGCGCTTCGCTGCGGGCATTGCCGACCAGAACGCGCTTGATCGCCGCGGTCCGTGAATCGAGGCTGGAGGCCTTGAGGATCTGATCGCGAATCGGCTGCCACGCCGGCGACGGGTAGAGCAACAGGCAGCGATGCGGATGCGCGGTCAGAACCAGCGAGCCCTCGGCGGCGGCGAGCAGGGTCTCGCGGTGCCTTGCCGGTATGGCAAGCCGCCCCTTCGCATCCAGACTGAGTGCCGCAGCCCCCTCGAACATCTCCGCCTCGCTCCTCGTTTACCCACAATTCAACACGTTTACCCACTTTAAGACATGAATGGAGGTCCGTCAATAGAAAAATCTGGATTTTTTCTTACGCAACAAGGACTTAGGAGCAAATTCCTCAAGGGTTATCAAGGAAAATTAGCCTTAAAAATCAATGCTTGAAAAACTTCTCTTAAAGTGACTTGTCAGGATTTGAGGAAGATCAAACGGGCAGCGACCGGCCATGCCGTCGTGGTAAGCGCAATGCTGATTTTGGGCTGCGACCGGCAGTCGACCGCAACAGGCCGGCGAGCCGCGCCGAGGCCTTCCCGCCGCCAGAAACGGGCAGGCAAAATGAAAAACGGCCGGCCCGGACGAACGCCGGGCCGGCCGCGGACGGCAATGGCCGTTTTTTACTTCAGCTGGCTGAGCTTTTGCTCGATCTTGGGCAGCGGCACGGCGCCCGGAACGCGTTCGCCGTCGGCAAAGAAGATGGTCGGCGTGCCGCTGATGTTGAGGCGGCGCCCGAACTCCTGGTTCTTGGTGACCGCCGAGGTATCGCAATCGTCCTTGCTGGCCGGCGCACGACCTTCGACCATCCAGTCGTTCCATGCCCTGGCGCGGTCGGCCGAACACCAGATCTGCTTGGATTTCCTGATCGAATCTTCCGACAGGATGGGGTAGAGGAAGGTGTAGATCGTCACGTTGTCCAGCTTCAACAGATCCTTGGCCAGGCGCTTGCAGTAACCGCAGTTGGGATCCTCGAAGGTCGCCAGGACGCGCTTGCCGTCACCGCGCACCTGCTTGATGGCGCGCTCCAGCGGCAACTCCGAAAACTTGATCGCCGTCAGCTTGCGCATGCGCTCCTCGGTGACGTTCTTCATCGTCTTGCCTTCGATCAGTTGCCCGCCTGCGATGAAGGCGGTCATCTTTTCGTCGGTGTACAGAATGTTGCCGTCTGCGTAGATTTCGTAAAGCCCCAGGTAACCCGACTTGGTCACGCTTTCTACCTTGGCACCGAGCTTGGCTTCCATCGCCTTCTTGATGTCGGCCTCATCGGCATTCGCCGCGGCGATCCAGAGCGAAGCCAGCGCCAGCGGCAATATTCTTTTCAGCATGCAGTTCTCCTAGAAGGCACCCAGCGCGTAGCGCACCAGGGCATTTTTCACGAAAGGTAATCCGTCGGTCGCGCTCAGGCCGAAGTTGCGCAGGGTACGCAAGCCCGGAGGCGACTCCTTGAACAAGCGCCGCAGGCCATCGGTCGTCGTTTGCATCAGCGCCGTTTCCTCGCGGCGGGCGCGCTGGTAGCGTTGCAGGAAACGCTCGTTGCCGATGTCCTGCCATGGCTGGGCGCCGGCGAGCAGGGTGGCAAGTTCGCTGGCATCCTGGAAGCCGAGGTTGATGCCGTGGCCGGACAAGGGATGAATCCCGTGCGCCGCATCACCGATCAACGCCAGGCGCGGCGCCACGGTCTGCGGCACACGCATGAGGCGCAACGGAAAGGCAACCGGCGGTGTAAGCAGTTCGAGGCGCCCGAGGGCGTGCTCGCCGGCTTCGGCAAGCCGCTCGCAGAAAGTCTCGGCCGGCAGGGTGCAAAGTTGGTCGGCATGATCATCGGGGGTGGACCACACGATGGAAATGCGGTTCCCCGGCAGCGGCAGGTAGGCGAGCACGCCATCGTCGCGAAACCACTGCCGGGCGATGTTGTGGTGCGGCTCTTCGGTCGCGAGATTGGCGACGACGCCTTTCTCGCCATAGGGCGCGTTGTCCGCCGCCAACCCCGCCATCTGACGCACCCAGGAATCCCGTCCATCGGCGCCAACCAGCAGACGCGCGGACAACATCGCGCCATCGTCTAGGCCAAGGACCACCGAATCCACGCCGAATGTCAGTTGCTGCGGGCGCACCGGGCAGAACAGCTTGAGGTTGCCCTGGCGCTTGGCGCTTTCCCAGAACTCGCAGGCCATCAGCGACGACTCGAGGATCCAGCCAAGCTCCGGCACGCCGGAATCGTAGGCCGAAAACGCCAGCTTGCCGCCGGCATCGCCACGGATATCCATGCCGCGAATCGGCGCAATGCGCTCGGCGTCGAGATGCTTCCAGGCACCGATGCGCTCGAGAAAGCCGGCATTGGCCGGACTGATGGCATAGACGCGCGCATCCCAGCCTTCCGGGCGGCGCGGCGGCTGATTTTCGACCAGTGCGATGCGCAGGGGCGTGTCGCGCAGGGCGACGGCAAGGCTGGCGCCGGCGAGACCGCCGCCGACGATGATCAGATCAAATTGCTGCATGGCGGGGAGACTGCCGGTTTGCTGTGACTCGGCGTGGAGAATCAGCCCGGATTGCCCGACGGCTTGTTGGGCCGCGGCCGGCGATTGTTGTTGCTGCGCGGCCGGTGCTTCTTGGCGGGACCGGACGGCTTGTTGTGGCCGCCTCCGGTATTGACCGGACCGCCGCCGTGCTCGGACGGCGAGGCGCGATTGCCCGGTGCCAGCTGGATTTCCAGCTCGATGATTTCATCCCACTGCTCGTCGGTTCGGTCCCGCTCGGGAATGGACAGCAATTCGCGCAGACGGCGGCGATTGTCGTTGGGCGGCGGCGCCGGCGGCGGATTGACGGGGGGATTTTCTGGATTCTGATCGTTCATTGGAAACTAAAAGCGGAGCCCGTTTGCCACGAGCCCCGCATTGGATGATGCCATCATTTCTTCTTGGCGGCGGTCTTCTTGGCGGCGACAGATGCCTTGAATGCGGTACCGGCGGTGAACTTGGGCACCGTCGTGGCCGGGATTTTCAGGGTAGCACCGGTCTTGGGATTCTTGCCAGTGCGCGCTGCGCGCTTGGCAGACTTGAACGTGCCGAAACCAACCAGTGTGACAGACTCGCCTTTCGTTACAGTCTTGACGACTGCGCCGATGATGGCCGACAACGCCTTGTCAGCAGCGGCCTTGGTAATACCAGCTTCTTTTGCAGCAACTTCGACCAGCTCGGATTTATTCATCTAAGTGCCTCCTGTTAACTACTTGTGGTTAAGAAAACTGGCCGTTGGCACGGCAGCACAACAAAAGTAGCACATTTTCCGGATAAGTGCTGATGCCAACAGGGGTATTTGTAGGCCGGAGCCCCGATTTTGTGCCTTTCGCGCACGTCGACCGCAACCGGCGCCGACAAGCAAAGACCCCGGCCGCGGCCGGGGTCTTTGAGCAGGATCGAGAACTTACTTCTTCTCTTCTGCCTTGCCGTTTTCTGCCGGCTTTTCGCCGTGCGAGATTTCGACGGCGCCCTCGTTCTGCTTGCCGATGTGCTGGTCGATGGCCGGCAACTGGTGGGCAATGCCCTTGTGGCAGTCGATGCAGGTCTTGCCTTCGATAAAGGCTATCGGATGCTGCTTGGCGGCGCGATTACCCTGCTCCGTGTAATCCATGTAGTCGTAACGGTGGCAGTTGCGGCACTCCTGGGAGTCGTTCGCCTTCATGCGTTTCCACTCGTTCTGGGCGAGTTGGGCGCGCTTGGCGTTGAACTTCTCGGGCGTATCGATGCTGCCCAGCAGCTTGTGCCAGACTTCGTTGGACGCCTGGATCTTGCGGACCATCTTCGGCCCCCACTCCTTCGGCACGTGGCAGTCGGGACAGGTCGCGCGCACGCCGGTGCGGTTGGTGTAGTGCACCGTGTTCTGGTATTCCTTGAACACGTTCTCCTTCATTTCGTGACAGGAAATACAGAACTCCTCCTTGTTGGTCGCCTCCAGCGCCCAGTTGAAGCCCCCCCAAAACGCGATGCCGGCAAGAAACAGGCCGACGACCGTAACGAGCCCGATACGCTTGATCCACGCGGGCGTGATTTTTTCCAGGCTCATCATTCCCCCTTCTTGGCGGCCGGTTTATAGGTATTCTCGACGAGCGGCTTGGCGTCGAACTGCGGTACGTGGCACTGCATGCAGAAATAGCGGCGCGGGGAGATATTGGAATGCTTCTTGTCTTCCCGATCGAGGTAATGCGACTTGGCCACCTTGGTCGCGCCGGTTTCGTCGGCTCGCTCCTTGGAATGGCAGTCCATGCACTTGTTGAAGTTCTGCGTGATGTTGTAACCCTTGATGCTGTGCGGAATCAGCGGCGGCTGTTTCTGGAAATTGCGCGGAATGATTTCCTGATCCTTTTCCGGGCGGAACATGTTGTCCGTCCGCGCTTCCTGATTGATCGGCGTCTTGCCGCGCAACGACTCCAGATATTCCTGCGCGCTGGCGACGCCCGCCCCCGAGAGGAGCACCGCAGCCGCCAAGGCCAGAGCAGGGATGAATCTCATGTTTGTTTCCCTCCAAATGACGGCCGGGCTTCCTCCCGGCCGTTTTTCATGGTGATGATTTCTGTGCAATCAGGCCCTGGTCACCTTGACCGCGCACTTCTTGTAGTCGGTTTCCTTCGAGATCGGGCAGGTCGCATCCAGCGTGACCTTGTTGATCAGACGCCCGGCATCGAAGAAGGGAACGAAGACCAGGCCGCGCGGCGGCTTGTTGCGACCGCGAGTTTCGACACGCATGACGACTTCCCCGCGCCGCGACGCGACCTTGACCTCCATGCCGCGCTGCAGCCCGCGCGCCTTGGCGTCGTCCGGATGCATGAATACGACGGCGTCCGGGAAGGACTTGTACAGTTCAGGTACGCGGCGGGTCATCGTGCCGGTATGCCAGTGCTCCAGCACACGGCCGGTACATAGCCACATGTCGAATTCCTTGTCCGGCGACTCGGCGGCCGGCTGGTAGGGCAGCGCGAAAATTACTGCCTTGCCGTCCTTATGGCCGTAGAACCTGACACCCTCGCCCTTCGGGACATAGGGATCGTAACCTTCGCGGAAGCGCCACAGCGTTTCCTTGCCGTCGACAACTGGCCAGCGCAGGCCGCGCGCCTCATGGTAAACATTGAAATCGGCCAGATCGTGATAGTGCTTGCGACCGAATTGCGCGTATTCCTCGAACAGCCCCTTCTGGACATAAAACCCGAAGTGCTTGGATTCGTCGTTGTCGAAACCTTGGGCAGTTTCGGCGACCTTGTACTTGTCGGCGACCCCATTGGCGTAGAGAACGTCATACAAGGTCTTGCCCTTGAGTTTCGGCGCCTTGGCAACCAGTTCGGCCGGCCAGACATCCTCGACCTTGAAGCGCTTGGAAAACTCCATTACCTGCCAGAGATCGGAACGGGCCTCGCCGGACGCCTTGACCTGCTGGCGCCAGAACTGGGTGCGCCGCTCGGCATTGCCGAAGGCGCCTTCCTTCTCGACCCACATCGCGGTCGGCAGGATCAGGTCGGCCGCCATCCCGGAAACGGTCGGGTACGGGTCGGAAACGACGATGAAGTTCGCCGGATCACGCCAGCCGGGGAAGAGCTCCTCGTTAATGTTGGGACCGGCCTGCATGTTGTTGTTGCACTGCTGCCAGTAGAAATTGACTTTCTTGTCCTTCAGCGCCCGTGCCATCGCCACTGCATGGAAGCCCGGCTTGTCGGGGATGGTGCCGTCGGGCAAACCCCAGAAGCGCTCGGCAATCTTGCGGTGTTCCGGATTCATCACCACCATATCCGCCGGCAGGCGATGCGAGAAGGTACCGACCTCGCGTGCGGTGCCGCAGGCGGACGGCTGGCCGGTCAGCGAGAACGGGCTGTTGCCCGGCTCGGAAATCTTGCCGACCAGCAGGTGGATGTTGTAGATCATGTTGTTCGCCCAGGTACCGCGGGTATGCTGGTTGAAACCCATGGTCCAGAACGAGGTGACCTTGATCTTCGGGTCGGCGTACAACTCGGCCAGTGCCTTAAGATCCTTTTCCGACACGCCGGAGAGCTTGGATACCTTCTCGGCGGTGTATTCGGAGACAAACTTCTTGTACTCGTCGAAGGTGATCGCCTCGGACTTGCCGGTATCGCCCTTCGCCTTGCCGTCGGCGCCCGGATAGCCGTTGTTGCCTGCATCCTTTTCCAGCGCATGGGTCGGACGCAGGCCGTAGCCGATGTCGGTGACGCTCTTCTTGAAATTGACGTGCTTGTCGACGAACGCCTGATTCACCTTGCCGTTCTGGATGATGTAGTTGGCGACAAAGTTCAGGATCGCCAGATCCGTCTGTGGCGCGAAGATCATCGGGATGTCGGCCAGCTCATAGGAGCGGTGCTCGAAGGTCGACAGCACAGCCACCTTGACCCCCTTGTTCGACAGCTTGCGGTCGGTCACGCGCGTCCACAGGATCGGGTGCATCTCGGCCATGTTCGAGCCCCACAGCACGAAGGCGTCGGCATGCTCGATGTCGTCGTAGCAACCCATCGGCTCGTCGATGCCGAAAGTACGCATGAAGCCGGCAACTGCCGAGGCCATGCAATGGCGAGCATTGGGATCGATGTTGTTGGTGCGGAAGCCGGCCTTCATCAGCTTGGCAGCGGCGTAACCCTCCCACACCGTCCATTGACCGGAGCCGAACATCGCGAGTCCGTTCGGGCCTTTGGCCTTCATCGTCTCCTTGGCCTTCTCCTCCATGATGTCGAAGGCCTGCTTCCAGGTGATCGGGGTGAAGTCACCGTTCTTGTCGTACTTGCCGTCCTTCATGCGCAGCATCGGCGTCTTGACGCGGTCGGCGCCGTACATGATCTTGGACAGGAAGTAGCCCTTGATGCAGTTGAGACCGCGATTGACCGGCGCATCCGGGTCGCCCTGGGTGGCCACCACGCGGCCATCCTGCGTGCCGACCAGCACGCCGCAGCCGGTACCGCAGAAGCGGCACGGTGCCTTGTCCCAACGGATTTCGTCCTTACCCGCCGCAACCGCTGTCACAGGCGCAGACAGTCCGGCCGCCGAAATGGCTGCAGCCGCTGCATTCGCCTTGATGAAATCCCGTCGATTGAGTTTCACGCCTCTACCTCCTCAGTAACTGACTCGTCGTCGCTATATTGATAAACCATGGCTACCGACACGACGCCAGGAACGTCATGCAGGGCAACATAGGTAGCGGAGGCCAGGGACGTGTCGCCGTCCTCGATCGTCACGACCACCTTGCCTTCCGGGCTACGGGCGTGAATCTCCACCCCCGGCATTCCCGCCAGAATTGCGCACGCCTCGTCGAGACGGGCTGGAACTATGTGCACGATGGCACTGGAAATATTCATTGAATCCACTCCTCCTGGATGACACTTCGCCCATAGCGAGCACCATATCGGATGCAATGATCCCGATCCGGGGCCCGATTCCGTTGATTTGAGTCAACTAACGCGGGCTTGGGTCCATTGTTGATACCAATGAACGATGGCAACTACTACTTTAGTACTATGCACCCGGCGCTGGCGGACAATAGCCGGCTCCTATCAAAGATATTTCCCGATTCAATTGGCTCAATGCCGGGAGGCGAACTATCATTCATCCGTTGTCATCATCATCAACCAAGGAGAAAACCCCCATGTCGCTCATCAACACCCAGGTTCAGCCGTTCAAGGCCCAGGCATTCCACAATGGCAAGTTCGTCGAAGTCACCGAAGGCAGCCTGAAGGGCAAGTGGTCGGTCCTGATCTTCATGCCGGCCGCCTTCACCTTCAACTGCCCGACTGAAATCGAGGACGCCGCCGAAAACTACGCCGAGTTCCAGAAGGCCGGCGCCGAGGTCTATATCGTCACCACCGACACGCACTTCTCGCACAAGGTCTGGCACGAAACCTCGCCGGCCGTCGGCAAGGCCCAGTTCCCGCTGGTCGGCGATCCGACCCATGCGCTGACCCGTGCCTTCGACGTGCACATCGACGATGCCGGCCTGGCCCTGCGCGGCACCTTCGTCATCAACCCGGATGGCATCATCAAGACCATGGAAGTCCATGACAACGCAATCGCCCGCGACGTCCAGGAAACCCTGCGCAAGCTGAAGGCCGCCCAGTACGTCGCCAGCCACCCGAACGAAGTCTGCCCGGCCAAGTGGAAGGAAGGCGATAAGACCCTGGCTCCTTCGCTCGACCTGGTCGGCAAGATCTAAGCCTTAACGCGACACCGCCAAACCGCTCCCGTTTCGGGGGCGGCGCGGATTTCAGCGACAAGGGGCCGACGAGCCCCTTTTCAGTGAAATCCTCATAAAGGGAGAACAGCATGCTCGACGCAAACATCAAGACCCAACTCAAGGCCTACCTCGAAAAGCTGCAGACGCCGATCGAACTCGTCGCCTCGCTCGACGACAGCGCTGCGGCGCAGGAAATGCGCGGCCTGCTGGTAGACATCGCCGAACTGTCGCCAAAGGTCAGTCTGCGCGAGAACGGCGACGCCACGCGGCGCCCCTCCTTCGCCATCGGCCGCCCCGGCGAAGCGGCACGCATCAACTTCGCCGGCCTGCCGATGGGCCACGAATTCACATCGCTGATCCTCGCCCTGCTACAGACCGGCGGCCATCCGCCCAAGGTCGACGCGGCCGTGATCGAGCAAATCAAGGCGCTGCCCGGCGAGTTCCGCTTCGAAACCTATATTTCGCTGTCCTGCCACAATTGCCCGGACGTCGTGCAGGCGCTCAACCTGATGGCCGTGCTCAACCCTGGCGTCAGCCATACGATGATCGACGGCGGGTTGTTCCAGGCGGAAGTCGAGCGGCTCCAGATCATGGCTGTGCCGACGGTCCACCTGAACGGCGTGGAGTTCGGCGCCGGACGCATGAGCATCGAGGAAATCGTCGCCAAGCTCGATACCGGTGCCGCCGCCCGCGACGCAGCGAAGCTGGGCGCCAAGGAAGCCTTCGACGTCCTCGTCGTCGGCGGCGGCCCGGCCGGCGCTTCCGCCGCCATCTACGCGGCGCGCAAGGGCATCCGCACCGGCCTGCTGGCCGAGCGTTTCGGCGGCCAGGTGATGGATACGCTGGCAATCGAGAACTTCATTTCGGTCAAGGAGACCGACGGTCCTAAGTTGGTCGCCGGCCTCGAGGAGCACGTCAAGGATTACGACGTCGACATCATGAACCTGCAGCGCGCCACGCAACTGAAGGCGGGCGACCTGATCGAGGTGACGCTGGAAAACGGCGCCGTGCTGAAGAGCAAGTCGGTCATCCTCGCCACCGGCGCCCGCTGGCGCGAGATGAACGTGCCCGGCGAGAAGGAATACCGCGGCAAGGGCGTCGCCTACTGCCCGCACTGCGACGGCCCGCTGTTCAAGGGCAAGCGCGTGGCGGTCATCGGCGGCGGCAACTCGGGTGTCGAGGCGGCGATCGACCTCGCCGGCATCGTCGGCCATGTCACGCTGCTCGAATTCGACAGCAAGCTGCGCGCCGATGCGGTGCTGCAGCGCAAGCTCGCCAGCCTGCCGAACGTCGAGGTGCATACGATGGCGCTGACCACCGAGGTCAGCGGCGACGGCAACAAGGTCAACGGGCTGCTGTACAAGGACCGCAATACCGACCAGGTCAAGCGCATCGACCTCGAAGGCATCTTCGTCCAGATCGGCCTGCTGCCCAACACCGACTGGCTGAAGGGTACGGTCAACCTGTCGAAATTCGGCGAAATCGAGATCGATGCCAAGGGCCAGACCTCGGTGCCCGGCGTCTTCGCGGCCGGCGACTGCACGACGGTGCCCTACAAGCAGATCGTCATCGCCATGGGTGCCGGCGCCACCGCCTCGCTCAGCGCCTTCGATCACCTGATCCGCAGCTCGGCGCCGGCCTGACGGATCGCTGCTGGGCAAGCCGGCCGCTGGCGCCCAGGCGCCGCGGCCGGTTTTTTTGCGCTTACTGTCCGCCGAGGCGCCTGGCGAACGAGACCGCGTAGGCCTGCGAGCGGAACTGCAGCACCGGGTCGTTGGTCGCGGCAATGCCATCGGCCATTACCAACGGATCGAAGTTAACTGCCTCGCACTCGGCGCCCTTCTGCGGCATGGCCTTGGCGATGGTCAGCGTGCCGACCTTCATTTCCTTGCGCTCGGCCGGCCAGGCCAGCGTCGGGTTGTCCTGCGGGTCGCCCGGCTGGCCGATGGTCAGCAACATGTCCCAGCGCACCGGGCCTTGCTGGGTGCGGTCGACCAGCGTTTGTTCAAGAAAATTGGCGCCCGCCGTCTTCAACTCGTCGTCGGACAGGCGTTTTTCGCCATCCTGCGGCACGAAGCGCCAACGTACCAGCGTTTCCTGTTTCTTCTTGTTGGCGAACTTGAAGGTGTGGATACCCCAGTAGGTGCTGCTGGCGTAGCTGGCTGGCGGGTTGTTGGCAGCGAGGTATTGCCCCTGCGCTGCGGCGTCCGGGTGGCTGGCCCTGAAGGCCTTCATCTTTTCCGGGTCCGGCTTGCCGGTCGCCGGATCGGGCTGCAGCGCCTGCATCAGGTCGAGGAAGGTCTGCGGCTGGGCCGCGCCGAAGATCGGCGTGTTGAGCATCGCCATCTGGTGCAGTTGGCCGCCCGGCAGCTTGAATTGCAAGGCCATGCCGCGCACGCTTTTCGCGGTATCCGGCGCCTTCGGGTTGCCGCCGCCGAGCGAAAAGCGGGCGATCACCGGCACCGGCTTGCCGGAAAACAGGGCGGAACGCGTGTAGACCGCGGTCTCCCTGCTGCCGACGAATTCGCCGACCGCGCATACGCCCTTGATGTGGTTGCGCCGCTCGCCCGGCGTCACGCCGAAGGCGCCTTCGATGGCTGCGACGACCGTGCCGGCATCCGGGGCATTTTCGCCGGCGCTCGCCAGGGGAGCGCCGAGGGTGAGCAAACCGGCGAGCGCATATTGCGACATGTTCTTCATGTTCATGGGTCTTCCTTCTGTCTGGGGTGGGTGATTACTTGTGTTCGAGCTGGTCGTAAACGGCGGTCGCCACGCGTGCCAGCTCGCCCTTGACAATGCCGGCCGACAGCGCATAGCCGAACTTGCCGTCGATCCAGTAAAAGACGTTGACCGGGCCTTCCTGCGCGAAACGGAAGCCGGTGTCGCGGTTCGCCGCGTTCTCGGTCGTCACGTACAAGGTCAGGCGCTGGCCGCTGGCGTCGTGGTACATGAACTGGGCAACGGGGCCGCTGTTGCCCGGCAGCAGGCGGCCGCCGATCAGTTCGTAGCCGAGCGCCGCCAGTTTGGGCGGGCGCACCGGTGTGCCGAGGCGCTTCGACAGCCAGGCGACGAGCTGCTCTTCCTGTTCGGCGCCGACTTCGACCGGACGGCGCACGTCGGGGCTGAAGACGACATGCGCCACCGCCGCCTGGCGCGGCAGCGGCATCATCTGCGCCACGCGGTCCGCCGACTGGTATTGCGCGTGACCCAACCAGCCGGCAACACCGCTGACCATGGCGATCAGCAACCCGGCGGCAATGCGCTGCAAGGACCAGCGCTCCAAAAACGGCCTTTTTTGCAGGTCGACCGCAACCGGCGGCTTCGCCAGCGTTTCCAGGCGCTGCGGCACGGACTCGTCGAGCACCGGCGCGAACAAGGCCTTGAGCGCCTGCTTCTGCGCCTGATAGGCACGCACCCGCTCGGCCTCTTCCGGGTGTGCGGCCAGGTATTCGTCGATCTCGCCGCGCCGTCCCGCGGGCAATGCGTCATCGACCCAGGCTTGCAAGTCGTCTTCGGTCATCGAAATCCTGTTCATCGCACGACCCTCAGATTGGCGCCGGACGGGCGATCCTCCATCAGCAGGCGCAACCTTTCCCGTCCACGCGCCAAGCGCGACATCACGGTGCCGACCGGAATGCCCAGCGCATCCGCCACCTCGGCATAAGCGAGATCTTCCAGCGCCACCAGCAGCAACACTTCGCGCTGCTCGTCCGGCAACTGGCGCAGCGCGAATTCCAGATCGCGCACTTCCAGTCGGTCATTCTGGGTCGCCCGTGTCGGCACCTCCAGGTCATCCTCATCGATGGAGTGGATCGGCACGCCCGGCCGGCGCAACTGGTCGACCCGCAGGTTGTGCATGATGCCGAACAGCCAGGCGCGCAGATCGCTGCCAGCGCGCCACAGCGCATGGCGCGCCCAGGCGCGTTCGAGGGTGTCCTGCACGAGATCGTCGGCCGCCGCGCGATTGCCGAGCATCGCCCGCGCATAGCGGCGCAGGCGGGGAATCTCGGCCAGCAGCGCGGCGTTATCCACGTCGCGGATCAGGGCTTGGCGACGTGCCAGGCATTGTTGAGGAAACCGTCGCCCGTCGTATCGCCCGGCTTCTGGTCCTTGGTCCAGTAATACAGCGGCTTGCCCTTGAAGGCCCATTGCTTCTTGCCGTCGTCGCGAGTCACGATGCTGTAGTCGCCACTCGCCATCTGACCGTCGGCCACGTAGAACGGCGGCCAGTTGGTGGCGCACGGGCCGTTGCAGACGCTCTTGCCGCTGCCAGCCGTGTCCTTGTCGAAGGTGTAGAGCGTCATGCCGTTGGGGCCGGTCAGTACGCCCGCCGAAACCATGGCCGGCCCGGCCGCTTTGGTTTCGTATGACGAGCAGGCTGCCAGCGAGGCGGATACGAGCAGGGCGAATACGAGGCTTTGCGCGAATTTCGGTGCGTTCATGATTTTCTCCGTTGGTGTTGTGGGTGCTACACCGGGATAAACGAGAGACATCCTGCTTTTATTCCACCGCCTGCAAAATTTTATTCCTGAGCCAGGCCGAGCCGCCACAAGGAAGTCACCTCGACCGCCCGCGCCGCGTGCAGCGGGTCGCTCGCATCGCGGCTCTTCGGGTGCTTCGGCCGCGTATCGATGCGCCCGAGCACCTTGAGGCCGCCCGCCGCGATCCAGCCCAGCAACTCGTCGCGCGAACGCAGGCCGAGATGTTCGGCCAGATCGGAAATGATCAGCCAGCCCTCGCCATCGGCTTCGAGATGCGCCGCCAGCCCGCCAAGAAAGCCGCGCAGCATCCGCGAATCCGGGTCGTAGACCGCGTATTCGACCGGCGAACTCGGCTGCGCCGGCACCCACGGCGGATTGCACACCACCAGCGGCGCCCGGCCTTCCGGGAAGAGATCTGCCTCGATCACCTCGATAGCTGCGGTCAACCCCAGATTTCGGGCATTTTCCGTCGCACAGTGCAAGGCCCGCGGATCCTGGTCGGTCGCCACCACGCGCCTTATCCCGCGCCGCGCCAGCACCGCCGCCAGAATGCCGGAGCCGGTCCCGATATCGAACGCCAGCTCGCAACCCGCCGGCAACGGCGCCTTGGCCACCAGTTCGACATACTCGCCACGCACCGGCGAAAAGACCCCGAAATGCGGGTAAATTCGTCCCTCCACCGCCGGCACCGGAATCCCCTTCTTGCGCCACTCGTGCGCACTGACCAGCGCCAGCAGGCCGCGCAGCGAAATCACCGAATCCTCACCGCCTTCCCCCAACGCCTCCCGACAAGCCGCCGCCACCTCCTGCCCACGGCGCAGCGGCACCCGGTAATCGGCCGTCAAGGGCACCAACAAACGCCCAAGAATCGCCGCCCGCCGCCCCTGCACCTCGCGGTGCCGGTGGAAAGCCTCGACCGGCGTCGCCGGTTTCTTCTGCGACCCCTCACGCGGCCCGCGATCCACCCGCCGCGCCAGCGCCTGCAACAGATTCCGCGCATTCTGGTAATCGCCCCGCCAAAGAATCGCAGTTCCCTGTACCGCCAGCCGATAAGCCGCATCGGCCTTCAGCGTGTCATCGCCAACGACAACCGCTTCCGGCGCCGCCACACCGGCCTCGGAACGCCAGCGAGCAACATGCTCAACGCCGGCTTCCTGCCAGCGGATGATGGGGTACGAGGTTTCTGCCATGCGGCATTGTAGGTGAGAAGGGATTTCGCCGACGCGTTCAACAATTAGGTGGCAGCGGGGTAAAGCTGGGCGACGGGGAAACACGGCTTCTTAAATCGGCTTTGAGTGGCTCTTCAGGAAACCCCAAAGCAGTTACTGAGGCATTTTACGAGTATGCTTACGGCCTAGCCTTGGCCGTGCTGCCTTTCACTACTTCACTACTCTTGGAGCGAGTAAATAATGCAACGAAAAAATTTCCTGATTTGCTTTTTCGGCGCTGCTGCCTTGATTGGTTGCGCGAGTCAAGGTCCGGTTCCGATGGGGATGGATACGTATCAACTTTCTGGCACTGGTGCATGGAGTTGGTCGTCTGGGGCCGCGCTTAAAGGCGACCTGTTTCGAGAGGCCGACACGTTTTGCCGAAGCCAAGGCAAGCAAATGATGCCTGTAAATACCGCTTCCAATGATGGAAGTTTCCAGCGGTTTGCCCAAGCGGAATTGCAATTTCGATGTCTCGCGCAAGGTGACCCCGAGCTCAAGCGTCCCACTCTAGAGCCAACACCCAATGTCCGAATTGAGAACAGAACAAAATAAACTGCTCGCATTTTTGGCAGAGTCCCAGCGGAAATTGGGATCTAACCCATCATTCAACACCGAGCCATGCTGGCAGGGTTTCTCTCCTTCTGCATGGGTCGGCAAACTGGTTTATTAGCTGTTATGTCCAATGGCGATGGTTCTGAAACACCACGGACAAAAATTGCGACGGCGCAAGCCAACTTGGCACTCGCACTTCGATTGAATTCAGAAGTTGTCACCGGTCGCATTCGCCGTACGATCTACGAACGAGAAGTTGCCATTTATACCGGTGGCACTGGGATCGTTTTGCCAAGAGAGTTTGGAGCCTCTGCGGAAGACCTACGAAATGGCACATTTAATCTCGTAATAATGGCCTTGGGCGCTTCTGCGTTGACGACGGATGAGACTCTCGATGAGGTATTTGGAAAGCACAGCATCGATTCGAGCCAAGAACGACAGGGCCTCAGGGTACTTGTCAACCAGTTGCGAAATGCATTCGCCCACAACCCTTGGCGACCCAAGTGGACTATCTGGCCAAAGTATCGTGCGATTCACACTGTTAAGCTTGGTGAATATTTCAGCTATAAATTTGATGCCACCGCGTTGAATGGCGAGGGGGTCAAGCCGGAAGACGTTGGCGGCCTCGAAACATGGATCAAAGTACTGAAACATTGCGAAAGCATAGTTCCGGAATGAAAGCCAGATAGTAGCGCCGGAGCCATAATTTCAAGCTGAAGGCCCCCCTTCGCTACCTGACTAATCCCGCTTAGGGGCAAATCAAGCCCTTCGCAAACACAACTCACGCCAATCGCCAAACAGAAAAATAAATTGGAAAGCCGGCCGATAAGCCGGGTTCTGTTCCCCCCTTGCGGGGTTCGGCAATCATTCCTCTAGGCCTGCCGTCACCGACAGGCTCAAGCAACCTACCCGGAAGCAGCGCGGGCCACGCCCATGCTTCCCTATTTGGTCTTGCTCCGGATGGGGTTTAGCGTGCCGTCGAACGTTGCCGCCGACGCGGTGAG
Source organism: Azonexus sp. (assembly GCA_017983755.1). Lineage (GTDB taxonomy): Bacteria > Pseudomonadota > Gammaproteobacteria > Burkholderiales > Rhodocyclaceae > Azonexus. The sequence continues at coordinate 37,853 of JAGOAU010000020.1, forward strand.
CTCTTACCTCGCCGTTTCACCCTTACCGACCGGGGTCGCCCCCGGCAGGCGGTCTACTCTCTGTTCCACTTTCCGTTGCCTTGGGTCTTGCGACTTGTAGCACCCAGCCGTTAGCTGGCATCCTGCCCT
>JAGOAU010000001.1 GCA_017983755.1 Azonexus sp.
CCCGGTGCCCCTTTTTTTTTTTTTTTTCTTTTTGGGAAGCAAAAAAAAAATAACCCCCCCGGGAAAAGGGGGAAACCACGTCTCCCAACAAACCCTCCCGCCCCGCGCCCCCCCCCCCCCCCCCGCAAACAACGACAACACCCCAGTCTCCCCAAGGCACCAAAAGCGAAGCGGGTTAAAATCCCGCCCCATGCCCGCCCTCTCCCCCGCCCGCCAGACCCAGCTGCTCTTCCTGCTCGCCCTCGCAGTGCTGGCGCCGGGCATCTGGGAGGCAACGGGGCTGACCGGCAAGGACGAGTTCTTCCTCGGCCTGCGCACGCCGATGGAGATGATCGAGGGCGACCACTGGCTGGTGCCTTTCCTCGACGGCGCGCCGCGCATCCGCAAGCCGCCGCTGCTCTACTGGCTGGGGCGCGCCAGTTTCGAGACCTTCGGCATTTCGCTGGTGAGCGCCCGCTTCGTTGCCGTGCTTTTCGCCGCCTTGCTGGTCGTTTCCACTGCCGGCATCGCCCGGCGCCTTTCCGGCCGCAACGAAGCCGGCTGGATCGCCGGCTGCGTGCTCCTCGGCTGCCTCGGCATCGCCAGCGAGGGGCGCCGCTTCATGCTCGATGTGCCGGTTGCTGCGCTGTCCACTGCCGCTTTCTGGAGCCTGCTGACATGGCTGGATTCGGGCAAGAAAAGGTGGTTGACCGCAACAACCCTCCTGCTAGCCGCCGGCTTCCTGACCAAGGGGCCGATCGTCGCACTGGTCTGCGGCGGTGGCGTCCTGGCACTGCTGGCGACGGGCCGCTGGCGCTTCGCCGAACTCGGCCGACAATGGCTGCCGCTGGCCGGCCACGCCGTGCTCTTCGCGCTTCTGGCGCTGCCCTGGTTCTTCGTCGTCCGCGCCGTCTACCCGGAGGCCGCCGACCTGGTGCTGGCCGGCGAACTGGAATCGCGCCAGTTCTTCAACCTGTCGCCCGGCATCCTGCTTGGCCTGCTCAACGTCGCGCTACCCTGGGTCTTCGTATTTGCCGTCGCCGCCTGGGCGGCCTGGAATCGGCCGGCGGTCGACCGGCTGGCGCTGTTCTGGTTCTGCGCCACCTTCCTGCCCTTCGCCTTCATCCGCAGCTTCGACCGTTACCTGATCGGCTCGCTGGTGCCGCTGGCCATTCTCGTCGCGCTGGCCCTGCCGGAAATGCGCGCGCGCTGGCCCTTCCGCCTCGGGCTGATCGTGGCCCTGCTACTCGGCGCCGCTTTCGCCGGTTTCGCGTTCTGGTTCGGCCTCGGCGGCTGGTACTGGCTGCCGCTCCCCGCCACTTATTTTGCCTGGGCTTGGTGGCGCGAGCGCGGCCTCGGCCACACGCTGGCCGCCCCGGCCGTCTATTGGGCAGCCCTGCTCTGGGGCATCTTCCCGGCACTCGGCGTCAATGCCGTTCCCGAAGCGGTGCGTGAACTCGGGCGGAGCCGCGACATTGCCATGTTCGACGGCCCGCAGCCGGCGCTGCTGCCGATTCTCAGCCAGCGCGCGCACCGTCATTACGGCAGCCTGGACAAACACGACCTGGCCGAACTGAAGGCGCTGAACGCCCTCGTCTTCATGGAGAGCCAGGACATTCCCCGTTTCCAGGCCGCCATCGCCGCCGCCGGCCTGCAGGCAAGACAGGTAGGCAGCTACCGCAACCTGGCCTCGCACGGCTCCGGCCTGCGCTTCGCCCGCGTCGGCGCCACCGTTGAAAACTGGCGGCAGGCGTTCGCCACGCGCGACCTGGCGCCGCTGATGACGACCATCGTCTGGTTCGAGATCAGCGCGCCATGAAGCGGGCGCGCTGGCCGGCCCTGCTGTTCTTCCTGCTGGCCGTGGCCGGCGCCGCCTGGCGCGCGCCGCTGCCGGCCGCGCCGGCCTTCGTGCCGCCGCCGGCGGCGCCGCCCGACCCCAATCCGCCGGCCTTCGCCGCCGCACTGCTGCCGGTCGCCGCCCCCTCGGCGCACGCCGCGGCGCTGGCCGAACTGGCGGACGGCCGCATCGCCGCCGCCTGGTTCGCCGGCACCCGCGAAGGCGCTGCCGACGTCGCGGTCTGGTTGGCGACGCTGGGCTCCGGCGGCTGGAGCGCACCGCAGCCGATAGCGACACGCGAGGGCACCGCCGCGGCGACGCGGGCCTATGTGCGCAAGGTCGGCAATCCGGTGCTGTACGCCGAAGGCGAGCAGCTGCACCTGTGGTTCGTCAGCGTCGCCATGGGCGGCTGGGCCGGCAGTTCGCTGAACCACGCGGTATCCGTCGACGGCGGCGCGACCTGGTCGCCGCCAGTCAAGCTGCAAACCTCGCCATTTCTCAACATCAGCACCCTCGGCCGGGCGCCACCGCTGCCGCTGGCCGACGGCGGCCTCGGCCTGCCGGTCTATCACGAGTTCGTTGCCAAGCACGGCGAGTGGCTGCGCCTCGGCGCCGATGGCCGGATCGTCGACAAGGTGCGGATGGCGCATGAAGTGCGCACACTGCAGCCGGCGGTCGCGGTTTTCGACGAACGCCACGCACTCGCCATCCTGCGCGACGCCGGCCCCGGGCCCGGCCGGATTCGCGCCGCCGCCAGCGCCGACGGCGGAGAGCGCTGGCCGGCGTCGGCCGACCTGCCGCTGCCCAACCCGAATTCGTCGGTCGCCCTGTTGCACCTGCACAGCGGCCGCCTGCTGATTGCCGGCAACGGCGCCGGCAATCGCAACCAGTTGCTGTTGTGGCTTTCGGACGACGCGGGGAAGACTTGGCGCCCGGCGCGTACCGTCGAGAGCGACGCCGACGAGCTCGCCGAGTTTTCCTATCCGGCGCTGCTGCAGGGCCGCGACGGACGCATTCATCTCGCCTACACCTGGCGCCGCCAGGGCATCAAGCATGCGGTGTTCAGCGAGGCCTGGCTGGATGGCGGGCCGCCATGAACCCGGCCGCGATCTACGGCTGGCTCGCGCACGCCATCGTCTTCGGGGCGCTGGTATCGCTGCTGCCGCTCGGCGCGAAGCGGCGCCACGTCGGCCTGGCGGCAGTCCCGCTGGCGCTGCTGGCCGGCATCGCCACGCTGTTGCACGGGTTCGCCGGCCCGCCCTCGGCGACACTGCTGGCGCTCGCTGCCTGGCAACTGGCCGGCCGTGGCCCTTCGCCGCTGGGCCAGCGCCCGGCGTGGCTGGTGATCGGGTTCGCCGTGCTGTTCTATCCGCTGGCGCTCGGGCTCGGACCTTTCGACCCCTATGCCATCGGCTACCAGCCGTGGCCGTTACTGCTGGCCTGCGGCGCGCTGGCGGCGGGGTTGTGGAAGTGGCGGCGCAACGACTGGCTGCTGATCCTTGCCCTGGCGCTCGCCGCCTACGCCGGCGGTCTGTTCGCCAACCTGTGGGACGCGCTGGTCGACCCGCTGCTGGTGTTGACGGCGCTCGCCGTCGCCGTCAGGCAGCTGGCCCGACGGGCGTCAGCCGGCGGCAAGACCGCCGGCTGAAACTCCCTCAGTTCAGGCGCAGCGCCACTTCGGCGACGCGCTGGCCGTAACGCCGGGCGGTGTCGAGGTCGCCCTGGGGAATCTCGTCGACCGCGGCGTCGGACGGCGAACGCACGAGCAGGCCGACCGAGCCCCCCAGGTGGTTGATGTCGGCATGCGTCGCCGCCTTGCCATTGGCCGGCAGCAGGCCGAGGCTGACCCAGATGCCGCCGTGCTGCGAGGCCAGCGTCTGCAGCTGGGCCAGCGTCGCGCCCTTGTCGCCGACCGGGCTGGCGCTGTTGGTGAAGGCGCCGAACACCTTGTCCTGCCAGGCGCGGGTGAACCAGGCCTTGGACGAGGCATCGGCGAATTTCTTGAACTGCCAGCTCGGGCCGCCCATGTAGGTCGGCGTGCCGAAGATGATGGCGTCGGCGGCATTCAGCTTGTCCCAGCCGCCTTCCGGCAGGTTGCCTTCGGCGTCGATGGGCAGCAGTTCGGCGCCGGCGCCTTCGGCGACATGCTCGGCGACGCGCTGGGTATGGCCGTAGCCGGAGTGGTAAACAACGATCGTCTTGCTCATGGTGTTCTCCTTGGGGTTGGTTTGGTTATTGCGAAACGGGGGGCAGGTCGAAGAGCAGGAATTCCGTTTCTTCGGCGGCCCGGAAGTCGAGGCGGGTTTCGTCGGCAACCTTGGCGGCATCGCCGGTCGCCAGGTTTTGGCCATTCACCGCGAGTCGACCGCGGATGACATGGACGTAGGCGAGACGGCGCGGCGCCAGGTCGTAGCCCAGCGCTTCGCCGGGCGCCAGCAGGCTGGCCCACAGCCGGGCGTCCTGGCCGATGGTCGTGCTGCCTTCGGCACCGTCGGGCGAGGCGACGAGACGCCAGCGGCCGCGCAACTCGGCTTCCGGCAACGGCTGCTGTTCGTAGCTGGCGGGAGTACCGAGGCGTGCCGGCTCGATCCAGATCTGCAGCAGGTGCGTGCCTGCGACCGGCGACGGGTTGAACTCGCTGTGCAGGATGCCCTTGCCGGCGCTCATGCGCTGCACCTCGCCGCGCCGGATGACGCCGCCGTTGCCGAGGCTGTCCTTGTGCTCCAGCGCGCCGTCGAGGATGTAGGTGACGATCTCCATGTCGCGGTGGCCGTGCCGGCCGAAGCCGGCACCCGGCACGATGCGGTCCTCGTTGATCACGCGCAGCGCGCCCCAGCCCATTTCCTCCGGGTCGTAGTAATCGGCGAAGGAGAAGCTGTGCAGCGCCTTGAGCCAGCCGTGGTCGGCATGGCCGCGCTCGGCGGAAAGTCGGGGGATGATCATGGCGTTCTCCTTGTGAATTGACGATATAGCTTAGTCGCCATGTTAGGCGTAGAGTTCACCTCCATCCAGCGAATAATTCTGGACAAATCGTTCAATAAAATTCACATGAAGATTTCCCTCGATCTCCTGCACATCCTCGACACCATCGACCGCCACGGCAGCTTCAGCGCTGCGTCGGCCGCCCTGCACCGCGTACCCTCGGCGCTGTCGCACGCCGTCGCCAAGCTGGAAGACGAACTCGGCGTTCCGCTGTTCGTCCGCGAAGGCCGCAAGGCGACGCTCAACGAGGCCGGGCGCGCCCTGCTCGACGACGGCCGCCATCTGCTGCGCGCCGCCGCCGAACTGGAACGCCGCGTGCAGCGCATCGCCACCGGCTGGGAAACGGAACTGCGCATCGCCATCGACGCCATCATTCCGGTGGAGCGCCTCTATCCGATGCTCGGGCGCTTCCTTGCCGTCGACTGCGGCACCCAGGTTCGCCTCCACCACGAAGTGCTGGGCGGCACCTGGGATTCCCTGGCCACCGGCCGCGCCGACCTCGTCATCGGCGCCCCCGGCGACATGCCGGCGCGCAGCGGCATCGCCAGGCGCCACCTGTGCAGCCACACCCGCTTCGTATTCGCGGTCGCGCCGCGCCATCCGCTGGCCGCCTGGCAGGGGCCGATCCCCGCCAGCGAGCTGCTGCACCATCGCGCCGTCGTCGTCGCCGACACCTCGCAGGAACTGATCGCCCGCAGCATCGGCTTGATCGAAGGCCAGGACACGCTGCGCGTTCCCGACATCCGCACCAAGGCCAGCGCCCAGGTCGCCGGTTTCGGTGTCGGCCACCTGCCGGGCTGGATCGCCGATCCTGAAATCGCTGCCGGCCGCCTGGTCGAGAAGGAACTCGCCGAACCGCGCCCCGACATGCCGCTACACATCGCCTGGCGCAGCCGCCGGGTCGGCAAGGCGCTGGCGTGGTTTCTGGCGGAGCTGGAGAAACCGGAAGAAATCGCCGCCCTCGGCGCCGGGCTGTGACCCCCGTTCGCGCGGGCGCCCTGGCGAACTGGCATAAAATCCCCTCCGCATAGCCAACCGAATCCGCCACCATGCCACCCACGACCGACACCCAGGAAATCGAAATCCGCATCAAGAGCATCGAGCAACTGTTCAACAGCCTTGATCCCGCCCCGTTTCGCGAACGCGAACTCGACCGCGAAGCCGAACGGCACATCGTTTCCTATGCCCGGGAAGCCACCGCCGACCAGCCGCTGAACCTCGTCATCTACCTGCCGGCGACACCGGAACCGGCACTGGCCAAGGAAGTGGAAGCCGCCATCGGCCACCATTTCGCGCTCCAGGCAAGGGAGCGGGAAGCGGAACTGGGCGAACTGCGCCGCCTCGGGCGCAAGGGCCTGGCGGTCGGCCTGCTGGTCATGCTCTTCGCCACGCTGGCCGGCGTCGCGCTGACCAACGCCTTCCCGGATTCGCGCTTCATCGAAACCATCGAGCACAGCCTTATCATCTTCGGCTGGGTTGCCCTCTGGCGGCCGATCGAAATCCTGCTCTACGACCGCTGGCCACTGATCCGCGCCCGCAAGCTGTTCCAGCGCCTGGCCACGGCGCCGGTGGTCGTCCGCCCGGCAACGGCCAGCCGATAGGGACGCCCTGAAAATGGGCAATTTCGCACAGTCGACCGCAACAGCCCCGATATCAGGCGATCCGGCCGGCTTGTCGCTTGCCGACTTCCATTTAGCATCCGGCCAAATCCGGCCAAATCCGGCCAGTTCCGGACATTTGGTCTCTTGAACCACAAAGGCCCTACCAGTGCATACTAGACTCTGGCAGATATATCACTGCAAATGGGAGTTTTGAAGGACTCAAACGTCGGTCCGGAGCGAACATAGAGTTTTTGTCTAAGCGTCCACTTATCTAGCCAAAGCACATCGTTCTGTTACAGAAAACCCAGAGGCATAATAGTAGAAGTTATTTTTGCCGGACCAACACTAGTAGAACCAGACAAAGGGCCGATATGAGTCAGAAGGAAATTTTGGCGGAGCAAGATGCAACGTTCGAGTTGGAGGACTCGGAGCAACCCATTCCTCCTTCAGACATCGTCGCATATAACGAATTGCGCTCCTGTGCAGATTTGTTCCGTATGCATGCGACGGGCAAGCTAGAGATTCAGCCAGACTTTCAACGCGAAGTTGTATGGAAGCAAGACGATCAGTCCAGATTCATAGACTCCCTCGTCAAGCAACTTCCGATTCCCAGCATGTGCTTCAGTTTGGATTACAAAACTCAGCGCTGGAAGGTGATCGATGGGCTGCAGCGGATGAGTTCCATCATAAGGTTCTTGTCGCAAGCACCGTGGCAGTTGAGTGACCTGTCAGATATTCACCCGAAACTTCGAGGGACGAAGAACAACGAGCTGCGAGACGGCTCAGATGAACAAAAGCGATTGTATGCTTTGGTGGAGGACGTCTCGATACCAGTTACGGTCATTCGTTGCGATTACTCGCAGCGAAACCATCTGCTTTACCTCTTCACCATCTTTCACAGATTAAATTCTGGTGGAGTCAGACTGACGAATCAGGAAATCCGGAACTGTATTTACTCTGGTCCCTTCAATGATGAACTCAAGGAATTTGACCGTACCAATGCAGATTGGAGGGTCGTAAAAAAGCGCATCTGGGGGTCTATGGATCGGTTCAGATCGGTCGAGGTGTTACTACGTATCTTGGCGTTCTCGGAAAACCGTCACCTCTATGATGGAAATTTGGCGCGCTTCCTAAACGACTTTATGCATGCCAAAACCATTCAGAAGTCACCCCCTAGCGTTAAAGACGCCCTTTCCGTAACGATGGCTCGCGCTAGACAAGCTTTTGGTGACGGACGTGCGGGAAAAATGTCATTGGTGCTTGTAGAAGCGTTATTGATAGCCCTATATGTGAAGCGTGATGACCTTGAGGGTAGGTCTTCGGCGGAGGTACAGGCAGCGTATGCAAATATGCGCAGCAAACCGTCCTTCGTTGAAAGCGCTCGGTATGCGGTAACGAGTGTTGATAATGTTAGGACTCGCCTTAACGCTGCTGTCGAAGCATTCACGCTCTGAGGCCAGTGTGGTTGATACCACCATCAAGACGCTAAATACGTGGTTCAACGAGCCTACCCAAGGTGGTGATCGCCCCAAATTACTGTCGAAGCTGGCTCTGCTTGAACTATGCGGCTGGATCGAAGGGGAGTTCGATCGATTAGCAATGATTGTCGAAGCTGGTAGGCTTAACGATGCCGCATGGGTTAGTGAATACGTAATCTCTAGGACTTCTGGATTCGCTTATGCAGAACACTGGAGACCAATGCTTGCTCGCTTGGTTGGGGAAGTGTTCGCTCGACGAATTGAACAGCAGATGGAGGAATTGTTTCCGGGAGAACTTGATCAACTAAAAAGCATTCTCGGGGCCCTCTGGAAAAAGCGATGTAGCTTTGCCCATGCTGATATGACGGCGAATATAGCAGCGCAGCAAACTTTCGACGCTCCAAGCTGGACATTGAACCAGCATCGCATTGTTAAGAAGCTCTTGGGACACTACGAACAGGTGATCGAGCAAGTGCTCGCAGGCGTGTAGTTTACCAACATCAGAAGTGTTGCCCCCTTTAGTAAGGGGCTGCTAAGTTTCCAGAAAACTGCCATAGACCTTGCAATTTTAGCCGTCGCCTTTGGGCACTTTCCAGCACCTCGCCCGGCCCGATCTAAAAGTTGAGCGGCATCCTCGGCATCTACAGCCAGCCAACCGTGACAAGGCAATTTGACTACAATCGCCACCACAATCGAACAACTGGAGACAAACTATGGCCAAGGCGCAATTCTGCTGGGAAGACCCGCTGCTGCTCGACGCCCAGCTGACCCAGGACGAGCGCCTGATCCGCGATGCGGCGCGCGACTACTGCCAAGGCAAGCTGCTGCCGCGCGTTCAGGAAGCCTTCCGCCACGAGCGGACGGACCCGGCGATCTTCCGCGAGATGGGCGCCATGGGACTGCTCGGCGCGACCATCCCGCCCGAATACGGCGGCGCCGGGCTCAACTACGTCAGCTACGGACTGATCGCGCGCGAGGTCGAGCGCGTCGACTCCGGCTACCGCTCGATGATGAGCGTGCAGTCGTCGCTGGTCATGGTGCCGATCTTCGTCTTCGGCACTGAAGCGCAGAAACAGAAATACCTGCCGAAGCTGGCGAGCGGCGAGTGGATCGGCTGCTTCGGCCTGACCGAGCCGAACCATGGCTCCGACCCCGGCAGCATGGAAACGCGGGCGCGCAAGGTCGATGGCGGTTACCGGCTGTCGGGCAGCAAGATGTGGATCACGAATTCGCCGATCGCCGACGTCTTCGTGGTCTGGGCCAAGAACGACGCCGGCATGATCCGCGGTTTCGTGCTGGAGAAGGGCATGCCCGGGCTGTCGGCGCCTGTCATCCACGGCAAGGTCGGGTTGCGCGCCTCGATCACCGGCGAGATCGTCATGGACGAGGTCTTCGTGCCGGCCGAAAACGAGTTCCCCGAGGTGCGCGGGCTGAAAGGCCCGTTCACCTGCCTCGACTCGGCGCGCTACGGCATCGCCTGGGGGGCGCTCGGCGCCGCCGAGTTCTGCTGGCACACGGCGCGCCAATACACGCTCGACCGCCAGCAGTTCGGCCGCCCGCTGGCCGCCAACCAGTTGATCCAGAAGAAGCTGGCCGACATGCAGACCGAGATCACGCTCGGGCTGCAGGGCTGCCTGCGCCTCGGGCGCATGAAGGACGACGGGACGGCGTCGCCGGAGATCACCTCGATCATGAAGCGCAATTCCTGCGGCAAGTCGCTCGACATCGCCCGTACGGCACGCGACATGCTCGGTGGCAACGGGATTTCGGACGAGTTCGGCGTCATCCGCCACGTCGTCAATCTGGAAGTGGTGAACACCTACGAGGGGACGCACGACGTGCATGCGCTGATTCTCGGGCGGGCGCAGACCGGCATTGCGGCTTTCTGAGGCGCTGCCGGCGGGCGGCTGAAAATCGCCCTTTTTAGGGCGTCGACCGCAACAGGCGGCTAGATCTCGGCGCGGTCGCCGCCTTCGGCCCAGTCGATGATCGCCTGCCATTGTTCGAGGTCGCGTTCGGCGCGCGAGCGCGGCAGGTCGAAAATGGTCATGCCGGCGCCGGTCGCCTGCACATACACCTGCGTGTCGCGCAGATAGGTCAGCACCGGCAGCTCGAAGGTGGCGAAGAAGCGCTCCAATTCGCCGGCGGCGCGGGTGCGGGCGTCGACCCGCATGCCGATTACCGCGACATCGGCCCGGCCCTTGCGCACGGCCTTTTCGGCAAGCAGTTCACTGAGGAATTGACGGGTCGCCAGCATGTCGAACAGCGACGGCTGCACCGGCACGATGACGCGCGTGGACAGCTTCAGCACCTTGTCCAGCGCCTTGCCGTGGAGGCCGGCCGGGGTGTCGAGCACGACATGGCTGGTGCCCTTGGGCGGGCGGGCGATGTGGTCGGGGCCGATTTCCCAGGTGTCGATGGTCGGCAGCTCGAAGGGGCGGATGGCCAGCCATTCGCGGGCCGACTGCTGGCGGTCGATGTCGCCGAGCATGACGTCGCAGCGCCTGCTGGCGAAATAGCCGGCCAGGTTGGTCGCCAGCGTGCTCTTGCCGGAGCCGCCCTTGGGGTTGGCGACGAGAAATGCCTTCATGCCTGAGCCTCGCTCTTTTCGAGAATGTGGCGCACCAGATTGACGTGTTCGCGCAGCGTATAGACCAGATCGGTAAAGCCGAGCGGGACGCGCAGCTGGCTGGCTTCCTCGTCGAGCGCGTCTAGCCGGGTGCGGTAGTCGCCTAGCTTGGCCGGGTCGAAATGGTGCCGGAGATCCTCTTCGAGGTACTTCAGTTCGCCGTAGCAGCGGAAGACCTTGGAGCGCACGCGCCAGGTGTAGATGGCGGGCGCCACCTTGAGCAGCGGGATCAGCAGCGCGAAGAGCGGGATCAGCATGACGATCAGGCGATCGACGAGCACCGCCAGCCAGAACGGCAGGTAGCGTTGCAGGAAGGGCGGACCGGACTTGAAGTAGCGCGCCGCCTCGGGCGACAGCGGCACGACGCGATCCTTGTAGGCAGGAAACTCGCCGGCGCGCTGGAAGAAGCCGGCGCGCCCGTGCACCTCGCTGGCCGCCTGCAGCAGCAGGCTCTGCAGGGCCGGGTGGAGATCGTCGCGGACGATCAGGTTGGCGGTCGGCGCCAGCACGGTGATGTCTTCCGGCGGGTAGTCGCGGACCAGGTCGGCGACGCCGCGCGGCAGCGTCAGCTTGGACAGGAAGGGGAAGCGGCGATGGTAGGCATCGGCCTGCGCGAAGCTCATCACCTTGATCCCCGGCGAGCGCAGCAGCACCTGCACGACCGGCGCACTCTCGGCGGCGATGATGAAGGCGGCGTCGATGCGCCCCTGCTGCAGTTCCTCGGCTGCCTTGAGGCCTGACAGCGGCACCAGATGGTCGCCGGCCTTGATCTCGTTGGCACGCAGCAACTGCTGCGCCAACTGGCGCACCCCGGAACCTTCCTGGCCGATGGCGATGCGCTTGCCGCGCAGGTCGGTCAGGCGGTCGAGGCGCCTCTCGCCGCGGTAGAAGACCCAGACCGGCTCGTAGAAGACGCTGCCCAACGACAGCAGGCCGGAATCGTCGGCGACATCCGGGTCGTCCGGCAGCTCGACGACGCCGCCCTGGACGAAGCCGACCTGGGCCTCGTCGTTCTTCAGGCGCTCGATGTTCTGCAGCGAGCCGGCCGAGGTCTTCACCTCCAGCGTGATGCCGTTGCGCGCCAGGATCGTCGCGTAGCGCTGGGCGAACTGGTAATAGGCGCCGGAATCACTGCCGGTGGTGATGACGATCTTCGTCGGCGGCGCCGGTTCGACGAACTGGTAGGCGACGTAGAAGCCGATGCCGACGATCAGGAAGATCCACCAGGCGGTGGCGAACAGGTCGCGCAGCGACAGCAGACCGGCCTTGAAGCGCGCCATCATGGAATCAGGATGGTCGAACCGGTGGTCTTGCGCGCTTCGAGATCGCGGTGGGCCTGCGCGGCGTCCTTCAGCGCGTAGGTCTGGTTGACCTCGATGCGCACCTTGCCGGAAGCGACGACGTCGAACAGTTCGGCGCCCAGCGCTTCGAGGTCGGCGCGCTTGGCGGTGTAGTGCACGATGGTCGGACGGGTCACGAACAGCGAACCTTTCTGCGACAACTGCAGCAGATCGAACGGCGGCACCGGCCCGGAAGCGTTGCCGTAGGTGACCAGCATGCCGAGCGGACGCAGGCTGTCGAGCGAGCCCATGAAGGTGTCCTTGCCGACGCCGTCATAGACGACCGGTACGCCTTCGCCGCCGGTGATTTCGCGGACGCGCTGGGTGAAATTCTCGGTCGAGTAGTTGATCACGTGGTCGCAGCCGTGCGCCCGCACCAGCTCCGCCTTGGCCGGCGAACCGACCGTGCCGATCACCGTCGCCCCCAGCGCCTTGGCCCACTGGCAGGCGATCAGACCGACACCGCCGGCTGCCGCATGGATCAGCACGGCATCGCCCGGCTGCACGCGGTAGGTGCGGCGCAGCAGGTAGGCGGCGGTCAGGCCCTGCAACATCATCGCAGCGGCGGTATTGAAAGCGATGGCGTCGGGCAGCTTGAGCAGGCGATGCGCCGGGATGTTGCGCACTTCGGCATAGGCGCCGACCGGCCCGCCGGCATAGGCGACGCGGTCACCGACCTTGACCTCGCTGACACCGGCGCCGACCGCCTCGACCACGCCCGCGCCTTCGAGGCCGATGCCGGCCGGCAGGGGCAGCGGATAGAGGCCGGTGCGATGGTAGGTATCGATGAAGTTGAGGCCGACCGCGTGATGGCGGACCGTCGCCTCGCCCGCCGCCGGCGCCGGAACGTCGACTTCCTCCCACAGCAGCACTTCGGGGCCGCCGGTCTGGTGGATGCGAATGGCGTGGGGCATGGTGATCTCCTCGTTATCTTTTTGGCAAGAAGCCGAGGTTATCACTGCGTTGTGCTTCCTTCCACCGTCAACGCGAGCCAGGCCATCCCCAGCCATTCGTGCAGCGCGTAATACGAATTGCGCAGAGCCTTGCTTTGCGGCAGCAGGTCGAGCGCCCCGAGCGGCGAGCGGGCAGCGCTCTTGAACTGCGTCGGCGCCGGAATGACTTCGAGGCCGGCGGCGCGGAACAGGCGAACGGCGCGCGGCATGTGGAAGGCCTGGGTCACCAGTACGACGCGGCGAATGCCGGCAGCGCGCAGGATCGCCGCCGACCGGGCGGCATTCTCGGCGGTATTACGCGATTCGCTCTCCTGCCAGCGGACTTTGACGGCAAACTCCCGCTCCAGGATCTCGGCCATGACGGCGGCTTCCGTCCGCGTCGCATCCTGCGGGCGGCCGCCGGTGACCAGCACCGGCAGCCCGAAGCGCTTCGCCAGCACGGCGCCGTAGCGGAGCCTGAGCAGGGTCCGTTCGCCGGCGGTATCGCCGCCGTATTCGGGTTGATCCAGGTCCAGTCCGCTGCTCAGCACGACGATCGCCTGGGCGCCGCCGGCATCGGCGATCACCGGCCCGGCACGCCGCTCAAGCGAAGCCATCAGCGCGCCGGCCACCGGCGGCAGCGACTGCAGGATGAGCAGGGCCGTGGCGAACGCCGCCAGCCCGAAGGCCCAGCGCCGACGCCGGCAGAGGCCGGCGACGCACAACAGCAGCAAGCCGTTGCCCGGCGGCAACAGCAGGATGACCAGCAGATCCTTGAAGAACCAGGCGGCCGACATGGCGCTCAGACCGGCATCAGCTTCGCGTATTCCAGCGCCAGCCATTTCATGCCGCTGCCGCCGAAATTGACCTGTACGCGCGCATCGGCACCGCGCCCTTCGGTCGAGACGATGACGCCGATGCCGAATTTGGCGTGCTCGACGGTCTGGCCGATACGCAGGCCGCTGCCGGCCGGCTCGGCGTAGCCGCCGCCAAACGCGCCGTAGGCCGGCACGGCAGCGGCCGACTCGGCCTTCTTGTTCAGCTTGAGCAGCAGTTGTTCCGGGATTTCCTCAAGGAAGCTCGACGGCACGCAATAGCGCGTCTGGCCATGCAGCATGCGGGTCTGCGCGCAGGACACGTAGAGACGCTGGCGGGCGCGAGTCAGGGCGACGTACATCAGGCGGCGCTCCTCCTCCAGCCCCTCGCGGCCCTGGTTCACCGAATTTTCGTGCGGGAACAGGCCCTGTTCGAGGCCGGTGATGAACACCACGTCGAATTCCAGCCCCTTGGCGGCATGCACCGACATCAGCTGCACCGCCTCCTGCCCCTCACCGGCCTGGTGTTCGCCGGCTTCCAGCGAGGCGTGGGCGAGGAAGGAAGCGAGCGCGCCGCCTTCGCCGATGGCGCCCTCGTCATCGACGAAGGTGGCGGCGGCGTTGATCAGTTCGTCGAGGTTTTCCAGCCGCTCCTGGCCTTCCTTCTCGGTGCGGTAGTGCTGCGCCAACCCCGACTTCTCGATGATGTGCTCGACGACTTCGGGCAGCGGCAGGTTCTGCGTTTCCTGGCGCAGGCTTTCGATCAGCCGGATGAAGGCGCCGACCGTCTGCCCGGCCTTGCCGGTCAGCGAGGCCGCCGCGTTGTAGAGGCTGGAATTCATCTGGTGGGCCGTCGCCTGCAGGTTTTCCAGCGAACGGGCGCCGATGCCGCGGGTCGGGAAATTGACGACGCGCAGGAAGGCGGTATCGTCATCCGGGTTGCCCAACAGGCGCAGGTAAGCCAGCGCATGCTTGATTTCCTGGCGCTCGAAGAAGCGCAGGCCACCATAGACCTTGTACGGCACGCCCTTGGCGAACAATTCGTGTTCAAGAACGCGCGACTGGGCATTGGAGCGGTAAAGCAGCGCGATCTGCGTCTGCGGCACGCCTTCGCGCACCAGTTCGCGGATTTCCTCGACGATGAAACGCGCCTCGTCGAGGTCGGAATAGCCCTCGAAGGCACGGATCGGCTCGCCGGCGCCGGCATCGGTCCACAGGTTCTTGCCGAGGCGCTCGCGGTTGTTCTTGATCAGCGCATTGGCGGCAGCCAGGATGTTGCCGTGCGAGCGGTAGTTCTGCTCCAGCCGGATGACGTTGGCGCCGGCGTATTCGCGCTCGAAGTCGCGCATGTTGCCGACCTCGGCGCCGCGGAAGGCGTAGATGCTCTGGTCGTCGTCGCCAACCGCGAAGACCCTGGCGCCGCCACCGGCCAGCAGTTGCAGCCAGGCGTATTGCAGCTTGTTGGTGTCCTGGAACTCGTCAACCAGGATGTAGCGGAAACGTTGCTGATAATGGGTACGGAGCGGCTCGTTGCGCTGCAGCAATTCATGGCAGCGCAGCAGCAGTTCCGCAAAGTCGACGACGCCTTCGCGGTTGCACTGATTTTCATACTCGGCATAGAACTCGACGCGCTTCTGCGTGTAGTTGTCGTAGGCCTCGGCCTGCGCGGCGCGCACCCCCTGCTCTTTATGCGCATTGATGAAATGGCACAGCTCGCGCGGCGGGTATTTCTCGTCGTCGATGTTGAGGTTCTTCAACAGGCGCTTGACCATGGCCAGCTGGTCGGCCGAATCGAGGATCTGGAAGGTCTGCGGCAGCCCGGCTTCGCGGAAATGCGCGCGCAGCAGGCGGTTGCACAAGCCGTGGAAGGTGCCGATCCACATGCCGCGCGTGTTGATCGGCACCAGCGCCGACAGGCGCGCCGTCATCTCCTTGGCCGCCTTGTTGGTGAAGGTCACCGCCAGCACGCCGTGCGGCCCGACCTGGCCGGTGGACATCAGCCAGGCGATGCGCGTGGTCAGCACACGGGTCTTACCGCTGCCGGCACCGGCGAGGATCAGCGCATGCACCGGCGGCAGCGTAACCGCCTGTAATTGCGGGGAATTCAGATTGGCGAGGAGGTCAGACATAAATCGGCTTTGGTCCGGAAATGACGGTATACGGTGCTTTGCGGGCAATCGTGGATTATTGGTAAGACCAATTTGTTGCGGATGTGCAACGCTGAACCCCTTCTGGAAGGGATTACCTACTCGATCTGAAACCTCTGGAAGTATACTTACCAAAAAAATATTGCAGTGCACAAAACTTCTTGCCCACAAGGCAGTCGAAACAGCAGGTGGCCACCGCCGCCGATAAAAGGAGTAACAGCATGAAAGCACCTAAAATCCTGCCCTGGATCGCCAGGAAAGCCGGCATCAGCGATGAACTCGCCCTCAAACTGTGGCGTCGCGCCGCCTCCGAAGCCGAGTACCTGACCGGCAAGGCGGAAGGCTCCGAGTACAGCGGCCTCGCCGTCGAGCGCTTCCTCAGCATCGTCGAGGACGAAGTCGGCCAGGCGCCGCAATATGGGCTGACGCCCGCCCCGCAGATCTCCTGGATGTGGCGCCATCAGTCCCGCATGTCGCTGCTTTCCCTGATGGCCGCCCAGAATGCCTACCGTTTCTGGCAGAACACCTGGGGCAACATGCAGCCGCAAAAAAAAGCGGCATGACCGGACGGGGCTGACGCCGATTTGCGGCGTGGCGGGTGCGTGCAGGCACCTGCCACACCGTTCGGCCAGCCCTTGCGCCTGACGCCCGGTCAATAGTCCCCCAGGCGCCACCACAGTTTCCCGCCGACATCGCTCGGCAACAATTCCCCCCTCGCCGGATGCTCAGCACAGGGAAGCGGCCGGTTGCGGTCGACCCTGCAAAAAAGCCCAAAACGGGCATCATCGCGGCTTTCCGTCCCCGGTCACACGGGGCTGCTACACTGCCGCCCATGCACGACGACCTGAGCGACGAACGCCTGATGCTCGCCTATCGCGACGGCGATACGGCGGCATTCGAGGCGCTCTACGGCCGTTACCGCAGCCGACTCTACCGCCACCTGGCGCACCAGTGCGGCGATACGCGGCTGGCCGAGGAGTTCTATCAGGACGTCTGGCTGAAGGTCATCAATGCCCGCGCCGACTATGAGCCGCTGGCAAAATTCTCGACCTGGCTCTACCGCATCGCCCACCACCGCCTGATCGACCACTACCGGCAGCATGCGCGCAACGTCGCCGACCTGTTCGACGGCAGTATCGACCCGGATGAACTGCCCGCCGCCGACAACTTCAATCCGGCCCGCCAGTTCGAGCGCAGCGACGTCGCTGGCCGCCTGGCGCGGGCGCTGGACGACTTGCCGGCGCCACAGCGCGAAGCCTTCCTGCTGGCCGAGGAAGGCGGGATGAGCCTCGAAGAAATCGCCGCCGCCACCGCCACCGGGCGCGAAACGGTCAAGAGCCGCCTGCGCTACGCCGTCGGCAAATTGCGCCACGCCCTGCAGGACCTGCTATGAACGACACCCCCGATGATCCCCGCGACCCGCAGCTTTCGCGCCTCTACCGCAAGGCCAGCCAGGGCGAACCGCCGCCAGCGCTCGACGCCGCGATCATTGCCGCCGCGCGGGCTGCCACCGCAGCGTCAGACCCACCCCGCCCCTGGTGGCGCCGGCTGCAGGCGCCGTTCGCGCTGGCCGCGACCGTCGTGCTCGCCGTCGTCCTCACCTTGAGCATGGAGCGCAATCCGCCCCCCGCTGGCGACATTCCGGCAGCCAAGACGGACAGGGCGCCTGCGCCCGCCCGGGAGCAGGCTGCGCCAGCACGCCCGAACGCCGCAGACGCGCAATCCGCCGGGGTGCCGGCTCCCAAGGCAGCGCAGCGCCCACCGGCGGCGCCGGACCAGCAGAAGCCCGCCACAAGCTTACCGGAAGACGCACGCCCCCCATCAACGCCAACTGCACCCGGCCAGCCCGCGGCCAATGCCGCTAAAAGCGCGCCAGGTCAGGCGGCGGAGGCAAAGAGCGCAGACCGGCTCGGCAACGAAAATCGCGGCACCGTCGCCGAACCAGCCGCTGCCGCGCTGGAAGCCAAACGCGAGACTGCTGCGCGGCAGCCGCACCTGAAACCCGCAGCCTGGATCGAGGAAATCCGCAAGCTGCGGCGGCAAGGGCAGACAGCGGAAGCCGAGCGCAGCCTGCGCGAATTCCGCGCCGCCTATCCCGATTACCCCTTGCCGGAAGATTTGCGCTAGCGCTTAACCCCTTTCCGGCCAAGCCGGCGTTTACATGGTCACCTTCAACAAAAAAAAGGAGTCCATGATGAAAATGCTGCTTGCCGCCCTACTTGTGGTCGCCGGCTGTATTCCCGCCGCTGGCGCCGCATCCCTCGCCGAAGTCCAGGTCATTGACCGGACGACCGGCCAGACCCTCGAAACCTGGCGCCACCGTGGCCGCCTCTACGTCGCCGGGAAGCCCGGCAACCGCTACGCCGTCAGCCTGCGCAACCGGAGCGACGGGCGTGTGCTGACCGTCATCTCGGTCGACGGCGTCAATGCCATCAGCGGCGAAACGGCCAACGCCAGCCAGTCGGGCTATGTGCTGGCGCCTGGCCAGGCGGCCGAAATCGCCGGCTGGCGCAAGAACATGGACGAAGTCGCGGCCTTCTATTTCACCCGCATCGGCGACAGTTACGCCGCCCGCACCGAGCGACCGCAGAACGTCGGGGTGATCGGCGTCGCGGTGTTCAACGAGTATGTCCCGCCGCCACCGCCACCAGCTCAGATTGGCGCCCAGGAAAAGGCGGAGGCCGCTACCGACAATACCGCCCGTTCCGCCGCCAGAGCCGCGCCGGCCCCCGCTGCCGAGGCGAAGCTGGGCACCGGCCATGGCGAACGCATCGCAGCCCGCACCACGACCACCGAATTCCGCCGCCTGAGCACGCAGCCGAACGAAGTCATCACCATCTACTACGACAGCCGCGCCAACCTCGTCGCCCGCGGCATCATTCCGGGCGCCCCGCATTACGGCCACCCGAACCCCTTCCCCGGCGGCTTCGTGCCGGACCCCAAAGGCTGAGCGACGCGCCCGGCGGCGCCCGGGGCGGGGGTGCAAACGCGCGTATAATTTGCGGTTTTCCAGATTTCCGCCGATTGCCGCTCATGCAGGACAAATACACCCCCGCCGATATCGAACGTGCCGCCCAGCAACACTGGAACCAGACCGGCGCCGCCCGCGCCGTCGAAGACGCCGGCAAGCCCAAGTACTACTGCCTGTCGATGTTCCCCTACCCGTCAGGCAAGCTGCACATGGGCCATGTGCGCAACTACACCATCGGCGACGTGCTCTCGCGCTTCCACAAGATGCAGGGATTCAATGTCCTGCAGCCGATGGGCTGGGATGCCTTCGGCATGCCGGCCGAGAACGCCGCGTTGGCCAATAACGTCGCGCCGGCCGGCTGGACCTATTCCAACATCGATTACATGCGTTCGCAGCTCAAGTCGCTCGGTTTCGCCATCGACTGGGAGCGCGAATTCGCCACCTGCACGCCCGAGTACTACCGCTGGGAACAGTGGCTGTTCACCCGCCTCTACGAAAAGGGCCTCGTTTACAAGAAGCTCGGCACCGTGAACTGGGACCCGGTCGATCACACCGTGCTCGCCAACGAACAGGTCATCGACGGCCGTGGCTGGCGCTCCGGTGCGCTGATCGAGAAGCGCGAGATCCCCATGTACTACATGAAGATCACCGCCTACGCCGAGGAACTGCTCGCTGAACTGGACAACCTGCCGGGCTGGCCGGAACAGGTGCGCCTGATGCAGAAGAACTGGATCGGCAAGAGCACCGGCGTGCGCTTCGCCTTCCCGCTGGCCGACAACGCCGACGAAAAACTCTGGGTATTCACTACCCGCGCCGACACCATCATGGGCGTCACCTTCGTCGCCGTCGCTGCCGAACATCCGCTAGCCACCAAAGCTGCTGCCAACAACCCGGAACTCGCCGCCTTCATCGAGGAATGCAAAAAGGGCGGCGTCGCCGAGGCTGACATCGCAACGATGGAAAAGAAGGGCATGCCGACCGGCATTTACGTCGCCCACCCGCTTACAGGTAAGCAAGTCGAAGTCTGGGTCGGCAACTACGTGCTCATGAGCTACGGCGACGGCGCCGTGATGGCCGTGCCGGCCCACGACGAGCGCGATTTCGCCTTCGCACTCAAGTACAACCTGCCGATCAAGCAGGTCGTCGCCGTTGACGGCGAAACGGCGTTCAGCCACGAAGCCTGGGCCGAGTGGTACGCCGACAAGCAGCGCGGCAAGCTGGTCAATTCCGGCAAGTACGATGGCCTCGGCTACGAAGCCGCCGTCGACGCCATCGCCGCCGACCTCGCCGCCCAGAATCTGGGCGACAAGAAGGTGCAGTTCCGCCTGCGCGACTGGGGCATTTCCCGCCAGCGCTACTGGGGCTGCCCGATCCCGATCATTCACTGCAAGACTTGCGGCGACGTGCCGGTGCCTGACGACCAGTTGCCCGTCGTCCTGCCCGAGAACGTCGAGATCACCGGCGCCGGCTCGCCGCTGGCCAGGATGCCCGAGTTCTACCAGTGCAAGTGTCCGAAGTGCGGCGGCGACGCCCGGCGCGAAACCGACACCATGGACACCTTCTTCGAGTCGTCCTGGTACTTCCTGCGCTACGCCTGCCCGGACAACGCCACGGCCATGGTCGACGAACGCGTCGCCTACTGGTGCAAGGGCGGCATCGACCAGTACATCGGCGGCATCGAGCACGCCATCCTGCATTTGCTGTACTCGCGTTTCTTCACCAAGCTGATGCGCGATGTCGGCCTGATCGGCGACTTGGGCGAACCTTTCGCCAACCTGCTGACCCAGGGCATGGTCGTCGCCCCGACCTTCTACCGCGATCTGGATGGCGGCAAGAAGCAGTGGATCAACCCGGCCGACGTCGATGTCGTGACCGACGAGCGCGGCCGCCCGACCGGCGCCACGCTCAAGGCCGACGGCCTGCCGGTGGTCATCGGCGGCACCGAGAAGATGTCGAAGTCGAAGAACAACGGGGTCGACCCGCAGGCGCTGATCGACCAGTATGGTGCCGACACCGCCCGCCTGTTCATCATGTTCGCTTCGCCGCCCGACCAGTCGCTGGAATGGTCCGACGCCGGCGTCGAAGGCGCCTACCGCTTCCTGCGCCGGCTTTGGAAACTGGTGCATGACCACGTCCAGGCCGGTACGGTCGACGCGAAAATCGACCAGAATTCGCTGTCGACCGCGCAGGCCGACCTGCGCCGCAAGCTGCACCAGACGATGGGCAAGGTCGCCGACGACTACGGTCGCCGCAAGCAGTTCAACACGGCGATCGCCGCGGTCATGGAACTCTTGAATGCCTACGACAAGACCGATCTAGCCGACGCCGCCGGCCGCGCGCTGGCGCAGGAAGTGCTGGAATCGGCGACGCTGCTGCTGTTCCCCATCGTCCCGCACATCGGCCAGGCGCTGTACGCCGAACTCAAGCCGGGCCTTGATGCCGGCCTCGCCGCCTTCCCCAAGGCCGACCCGGCGGCACTCAAGCAGGACGAGATCGAGCTGATGGTGCAAGTGAACGGCAAGCTGCGCGGCGCCATCCGTGTCGCTGCCGCGGCCGACAAGGCGGCCATCGAAGCTGCCGCGCTGGCCAACCCGGAGGCGCAGAAGTTCATGGAAGGCCGGCCGGCCAAGAAGGTCATCGTCGTTCCCGGCCGCCTGGTCAATATCGTCGCTTAAGGAAGTCACATGCGCCTCACGCTCCGCATCGTCTTCGCCCTGTTCCTGGCGGCGGTCATCGCCGGCTGCGGCTTCCAGTTGCGCGGCAGCAACAGCAACCTGCCCTACAAGACGCTGTACATTGCCCTGCCGGAAACCGCCGATGTCCGCATCTGGCTGCAGCGCTACATCGGCGCCACCGGCCAGACCAAGATCGTCGACAACGCGAAGGATGCCGAAGCGGTGTTCCAGCAACTGCAGGACGGCCGCATCAAGACCATCCTCAGTGTCAATGCCCAGGGGCGCGTGACCGAATATCGCCTGCAGCTGAATTACCGTTTCCGGCTGGTCGATGCCAAGGGGCGCGAACTGGTGGCGCCGAACGAGATCAACCTGTCGCGCGACATCAGCTACAGCGATTCCAACGTCCTCGCCAAGGATCTCGAAGAAGGCCTGCTCTGGCGCGACATGAACAACGACCTGGTCAACCAGATCGTGCGCCGGCTGTCGCTGATCAAGCCGAAGAATCCCGACCTCGAAGAAGACGACGAGTAATGCTGCTCAAGGGCGAACAGCTCGCCGCGCACCTCGAACGCGAGTTGCGTCCGCTCTACGTCGTTTATGGCGACGAGCCGCTGCTGGTCATCGAAGCGGCCGACGCCATCCGCGCCAAATCCCGCCAGCAGGGCTACAGCGAGCGCGAGGTGCTGACCGTGCTGCCGCAGTTCGACTGGGGAACGCTGCTCGCCGCCGGCGGCAATATGTCGCTGTTCGGCGATAAGAAGCTGATCGACCTGCGCATCCCGACCGGCAAGCCGGGCAAGGAAGGCGGCGCCGCGCTGCAGGACTGGTGCCGCAACCTCTCGCCCGACAACCTGCTGCTGGTCACGCTGCCGGAACTCGACTGGCGCGAAGAGAAAGCCGTCTGGTTCACGACGCTGGTCAATGCCGGCATCGCCATCAAGCTGAACGCGCCGCCACTGGCCGAACTGCCGGGCTGGATCGCCGGCCGCCTGCGCCGCCAGCAGCAGAGCGCCGACCTTGACAGCCTGAAGTTCATCGCCGAGCGTGTGGAAGGCAACCTGCTCGCCGCGCACCAGGAAATCCAGAAGCTCGGCCTGCTCTACCCGGCCGGCGCGCTGTCGCTGGCGCAGATTCGCGAGGCCGTGCTCAACGTCGCCCGCTACGACATCGACGGGCTGCGCGAGGCCCTGCTCGCCGGCGACATCGCCCGCCTGAGCCGGACGCTGGACGGCCTGATGCACGAAGGCGAAGCGCCGCCGCTGGTGCTGTGGGCGATGAGCGAGGAAATCCGGGCGCTGGCGATCCTGCGCAGCGGTCTCGATCGCGGCCGGCCGCTGGAGCAGTTGCTCAAGGAAGCGAAAGTCTGGGGCCCGCGCCAGAACCCGGTGAAAAAGGCCCTGCAACGGCTGTCGACCGCAACGCTCGAGGCGGCGCTGCAACATGCGGGAAAGATCGACCGGCTCGCCAAGGGCGTCGGTCATGGCAACATCTGGGAGGAATTCCTGCGTCTCGGCCTGAGCCTGAGCGTGCAGAGATAATCAAGCGGCAGACGCCTCGTCGCCCGGTTCGAGGTCATCCGGCTCAAGGTCTTCCCAGATGCACGCGCACTCCTTGCGGATATCGTGAATTCCCGGTTTCCGGGCCTCCTGGACCATGCACACGCCATGGCAATCGTGGTCCACGACGACCAGCTTCATTTCCGTATCCACTTGGCGTTCGCCATCCCAAAAACTGCACGTTGCACAAACCTTTACTTCGGCCGGCAGAATCAATTTCTCAGCCATCTCGTCCCCGATGGAAACCCATGTTGTCATTGCGGATAAGAGTTTACCCGCTTCCGGAAGTTCCCCGTAATTTGTCTGGCTATAATGTTCCTTTGCCCGCACGAAAACCATCATGGACATCAAGGAATACATGCAGACGGTTGGCCGCCAGGCGCGTGCCGCGTCGCGCCGCCTGGCCGGGGCGACCACTGCCGAGAAGAACGCCGCCCTGCTCCACATCGCCGCCGCGATCCGCCGCGAAAAGGCCGCGCTGGTCGCCGCCAACCAGGAAGACCTGGCTGCGGCCCGGGCTGCCGGCCTCGAAACCGCGATGATCGACCGCCTGACGCTGTCCGAAAAGGGCGTCGACAGCATGGCCGAAGGCGTCGAACAGGTCGCCACGCTGGCCGACCCGATCGGCGAGATGAGCGACATCAAGTACCGCCCGTCCGGCATCCAGGTCGGCAAGATGCGCGTACCGCTCGGCGTCATCGGCATCATTTACGAAGCCCGCCCGAACGTCACGGCCGACGCCGCGGCGCTATGCCTGAAATCGGGCAATGCCGCCATCCTGCGTGGCGGCTCGGAAGCGATCCGCTCCAACCGCGCCATCGCCGCGCTGGTCCAGGAAGGCCTGCAGGCTGCCGGGCTGCCGGCCGAGTCGGTGCAGGTCATCGACACCACCGACCGCGCCGCCGTTGGCGAGTTGATCACCATGCGCGAATTCGTCGACGTCATCGTCCCGCGCGGCGGCAAGGGCCTGATCGCGCGCCTGCTGGCCGAATCGCGGGTACCGATGATCCAGCACCTGGACGGCAACTGCCACGTTTACCTGGAAGAGGAAGCCGATCCGAACAAGGCGCTGAAGATCGTCGAGAACGCCAAGACCCAGCGCTACGGCACCTGCAACACCGCCGAATCGCTGCTCGTCGACCGCGCCGTGGCCGCCATGCTGCTGCCACCGATCGCCCACATGCTGACCGAAAAGGGCGTCGAGATCCGCGGCTGCGCCGAAACGCAGGCGATCGTGCCGAACGCCGTCGCCGCCACGGAAGAGGACTACTACACCGAATACCTGGCACCAATCATCTCGGTCAAGGTCGTGTCGGGCATCGACGAAGCCATCGCCCACATCAACCAGTACTCGTCTCACCACACCGAGGCCATCGTCACCGACAACCACCCGAAGGCGATGCGCTTCCTGCGCGAGGTCGATTCGGCGTCGGTGATGATCAACGCCTCGACACGCTTCGCCGATGGTTTCGAGTACGGTCTGGGCGCCGAAATCGGCATCTCGACCGACAAGATCCACGCCCGCGGCCCGGTCGGTCTGGAGGGGCTGACCAGCCAGAAGTGGGTCGTGCTCGGCGACGGACACGTTCGCGACTGATCCGTTTTCGGCATTTTCCGGCAGTCGACCGCAACAGGAGGGCAACACCGTGGCTGAAGCAGCGTACCAGGCCATCGTCGCGGCGCCCGGGTTCGCGCTCGGTGTGCGCTGCGACGATGAGGAAATCATCGAAATAGAATTCATCGAAGCGCGCCCGGAACTGGCGCCAGCCAATCCGCTGGCCGCCGAAGCCGTTCGCCAGTTGCGCGCCTACCTGGCCGATCCGGCCTTCGAGTTCGGCCTGCCGCTGCGCCCTTCCGGTACCATCTTTCAGCGCCGCGTCTGGGGCGAAATCGCCGCCATTCCGGTTGGCGTGACGCTGACCTACGGCCAGGTGGCGAAAAACATCAGAAACGCCCCGCGCGCCGTCGGCCAGGCCTGCGGCGCCAACCCCTTCCCGCTCGTCGTGCCCTGCCACCGCGTCGTCGCCAGTGACGGCGGGCTGGGCGGCTTCGCCCGGCACGGCGGCGGTTTCCTTCTCGACATCAAGCGCTGGCTGCTGAAGCATGAGGGCGGGGAGTTTGCCGGTACGCACGGCTGATCTTGCCGAGATCGACAGTTTCTGCGATGCGCTGTGGCTGGAAGACGGCCTGGCCCGGGCGACGCTCGACAGCTATCGTTCCGACCTCGGACGGCTGGCGCGCTGGCTGGCCGACAGCGCCGGCGAGCCGTTGCTCGACATCCGCGAAACGACGCTGAGCGCCTTCATCGCCCACCTCTCACGCCAGACGCGCGCCAGTTCGCAGTCGCGCTACCTGTCGACCCTGCGCCGCTTCTACCGCTGGCAACTGGCGCGCGGCCGCATCGTCGCCGACCCGACGCTGAAGCTGGCCAACCCGACCCGTCCCTCGCGCCTGCCCAAGGTGATGTCGGAACAGCAGGTCGACCGCCTGCTCGCCGCCCCCGACCTTGACACCGCGCTCGGCCTGCGCGACCGCGCCATGCTAGAAACGCTCTACGCCACCGGCCTGCGCGTTTCCGAGCTGGTCAATCTGAAGCTGCATGAAATCGGCTTCAACGAGGGCGTCCTGCGCGCTTTCGGCAAGGGCAGCAAGGAGCGCCTGGTGCCGCTCGGCGAGCTCGCCATCGACTGGCTGGGGCGCTACCTGAACGAGGCGCGGCCGGAAATCCTCAAGGGCCGGCAGAGCGACGCCCTGTTCGTCACTGCCCGCGGCGGCGCCATGACCCGCCAGGCCTTCTGGCAACTGATCAAGCGTTACGCGGCGCTCGCCGGCATCGCGCCGGAAAAACTCTCGCCGCACGTGCTGCGCCACGCCTTCGCCACCCACCTGCTCAACCACGGCGCCGACCTGCGCGTCGTGCAACTGCTGCTCGGCCACGCCGACATCTCGACGACGCAGATCTACACCCATGTCGCCCGCGAGCGCCTGAAAGCGCTGCATGCGACCCACCACCCGCGCGGGTAGAATTTCATCGATGAGCAAGAACGACCACGCCCCCGAAACCCCGGCGACCAAATTCCTCAAGGCGCAGCGGATCGCCTTCTCCAGCCACCTTTACGCCTACGAGGAACACGGCGGCACCAGGGTTTCGGCGCGCGAACTGAATGTCGACGAGCATGCCGTGGTCAAGACGCTGGTCTTCGAGGACGAAAGCGCCAGGCCGCTGATCGTCCTGATGCACGGCGACTGCAAGGTGTCGACCAAGGAACTGGCGCGCCAGATCGGCTGCAAGAAGGTCGAGCCATGCAAGCCGAAAGTCGCCAACCGCCACACCGGCTTCCTGGTCGGCGGCACCAGCCCGTTCGGGACGAAGAAGGCGATGCCCGTGTACCTGGAAAAGACCATTCTCGACCTGCCGCTGATCTACATCAACGGCGGCCGCCGCGGCTATCTGGTCGGCGTGCACCCGCACGACATCCTGCGCGTGCTGAAGCCGAAGACGGTCGAGGCGGCACTGAAGGGGTAATTGCCATTGCCAATCGACAGGATTTAAGCAATCGATTGGCGCTATAGATGGCCGGCACGTAAAGTGGCATCCAGTATCCAGGGAGAGCCACCATGACCCAAGTCGTCATCCGCCATTACGCCAGACCCGCAGCCCGCCCGCGCCTATGGGCCGGCGTCGTTATCGCCGCCATCGCACTCGTCTTCGGCCTGGAGCAGTCGGCGCAATGGCTGGCCGCCAACCCGCTGGCCGCCCAAGGCCTCCAGGCGAGCCTGCTCGCCGGGCTCGCCACCGGCCTTGGGGCAATTCCGGTGCTTTTTCTGCGTCGACCGCAACCGAAGCTGATGGCGCCTATGCTCGGCCTTGCCGGCGGCATGATGCTCGCCGCCAGCTTCTTCTCGCTGCTCGTGCCGGCCGTGCAGACGGTAGCCGCCAGCGCGGCACCGGCGGTGCTCGGCCTCTTCACCGCCATCGCCTTGGTCGCCGGCGCGCAGTTGATGCAGCAGATGGACCGCCGCTTCCCGCACGCCCATGTCGAGCGGCTCGATGCAGCGGACGCCGCGCCGCGTCTCGGCCTCGTGGTCGCCGCCATCGCCCTGCACAACCTGCCCGAAGGCCTCGCCGTTGGCGTCGCCGCCACAGCCGGCGCCGACCACGGCATGACGCTCGGCATCGCCTTGCAGAACATTCCGGAGGGCTGGATCGTCGCCAGCGCCCTGCTCGCCCTCGGTGCCTCTCCATTGCGCGCCGCCGCGATCGCCTTGGCGACCGGCCTCGTCGAGCCGGTGGGCGGCCTGTTCGGCGTCATCGCCACCAGCATCGCCGGCGCCGCGCTCCCGCTCGCCCTGGCGGCGGCCGCCGGCGCCATGCTCTGGGTGGTCGCCCACGAACTGATTCCGGCATCGCACAAGCCGGGACGCGAGGCGGCCGCGACCGCCGGCCTTGCCGGCGGCTTTGCAGTGATGACGCTGCTTGCCGCAGTATTTTAGTTTTAGACCGAACGCTCGATGATGACGCCGACGCGCTTGACGCCGGGCATCATGCCCAGCTTGGCGACCGAGACGCGCACCCATTGGGCGGCGAAGTTTTCGAGCAGGTAGGTGGCCACGTGCTCGGCCAATTTTTCCAGCAGGTTGAAGTGGCTGGCCGCCAGGTCGCTGCGCAGGCGCTCGACGACCACCGCGTAGTCCACAGTGTCGCGAATGTCGTCGCTGGCCCCGGCAGAAGCCGTCGACACCCCGATCTGCAGCGAAATCTCGACCGTCTGCGCCATCGCCTTCTCGCGCGGATAGATGCCTATCCACGTTTCGGCGCGCAGTTCTTCGATGAAAATGATGTCCATGGGGCGGTCGACCGCAGCAGAGGTGTAAAATCCGCCGCGATTGTACCCCAGTGCCACCGACCATCCATGCAAACCGCCCTCGCCATCCTCGCTGCCTACCTGCTCGGTTCCGTTCCGTTCGCGATGATCTCGTCGCGCATCTTCGGGCTGGCCGACCCGCGCAGCTACGGCTCGGGCAACCCGGGCGCCACCAACGTCCTGCGCAGCGGCAACAAGAAGGCGGCGCTGGTCACGCTGATCGGCGATGCGCTCAAGGGCTGGGTGGCGGTATTCGTCGCCCAGAAAACGGGGTTAAGCGACAATGTCATCGGCCTCGTCGCGCTGGCCGTCTTCTTCGGCCACCTGTTCCCGGTCTTCCTCAAGTTCAAGGGCGGCAAGGGCGTCGCCACCGCCGCCGGCGTGCTGCTCGCCCTCGACCCGTTGCTTGGACTGGCCGTCCTCGGCACCTGGCTGTTCGTCGCCTTCGCCTTCCGCTACTCGTCGCTGGCCGCAGTCCTCGCGGCAGGCCTGGCGCCGGTCTATCAAGTACTGATGCATGGTGGCAACGGCCAGACGCTGGTCGTCGGCATCCTGGCGCTGGCACTGATCGGCAAGCACTGGCAGAACCTGCAGCGCCTGCTGGCCGGCCAGGAAACGAAGATCGGCAGCAAGAAAAAAGGCTGAACGCCGCCTTAGCCTAACCATAGGCAAACACAATCGACCGAATACCATTTATCGATTGGACCAATCCCCCGCCTGCACCTAGACTGTCCTCATCGGGTCAGTAACGACCCGTTTCAGTCACGGAGGGCATCATGATTTCCCGACTCGTACTGCACTTCGTTCAGGAGGAACTGGCCTGGGAGAATTACGTCGACATTCTCGCCACCCTTTCCGAAAACTACTGAACCCTGCAATCACCGGCAATTCAGGCAAGCACGCGGCAAACGACAAACAAGAGAAGGAGAAGACGATGACAAACGAAGCAAAGTGCCCGTTCGCACACGACATTGGCAAGAACACCGTGGCCAGCGCGCCGTCGAACGCCGACTGGTGGCCGAATCAACTGAAGCTGGGCATCCTGCACCAGCATTCCGCAAAGTCCGACCCCATGGGCGCGGCGTTCAACTACGCCGAAGCGTTCAAGAGCCTCGACCTCGACGCCGTGGTCAAGGATCTTCATGCCGTGATGACCGATTCGCAAGACTGGTGGCCCGCCGATTTCGGCCACTACGGCCCGCTATTCGTCCGCATGGCGTGGCACAGCGCCGGCACCTACCGCATTTCCGACGGCCGCGGCGGTGGCGGAACCGGCAACCAGCGCTTCGCGCCCCTCAACAGCTGGCCGGACAACGTCAACCTCGACAAGGCGCGCCGGTTGCTCTGGCCGATCAAGCAGAAATACGGCAGCAAGCTCTCCTGGGCCGACCTGATGATCCTCGCCGGCAACGTCGCGCTCGAATCGATGGGCTTCAAGACCTTCGGCTTCGGTGGCGGCAGGCCGGACATCTGGGAGCCGGAAGAAGACATCTACTGGGGCAGCGAGAACAAGTGGCTGGACGACAAGCGCTACTCCGGCGACCGTGACCTGGAGAATCCGCTCGGCGCCGTGCAGATGGGTCTCATCTACGTCAATCCGGAAGGCCCGAACGGCAACCCGGACCCGATCGCGGCGGCGCGGGACATCCGCGAGACTTTCGCGCGCATGGCGATGAACGACGAAGAGACGGTGGCGCTGATCGCCGGCGGCCATACCTTCGGCAAGACCCACGGCGCCGGCGACGTGAAGCATGTCGGCGTCGAACCGGAAGCGGCCGGCATCGAGGCGCAGGGCCTCGGCTGGATTAGCAGCTTCGGCAGCGGCAAAGGCGGCGACACGATCTCCAGCGGCCTTGAGGTGACCTGGACCACGACGCCGACAAAGTGGAGCAACAACTTTCTGTGGAACCTGTTCGGCTACGAATGGGAACTGACGAAGAGCCCGGCGGGTGCCCACCAATGGGTACCGAAGCATGGCATGGGCGCCGGAACGGTGCCGGATGCGCACGACCCGGCCAAGCGGCACACGCCTTCCATGCTCACCACCGACCTCTCGCTGCGCTTCGACCCGGCCTACGAGAAGATCGCCAGACGCTTCCTCGAAAATCCCGACCAGTTCGCCGATGCCTTCGCCCGCGCCTGGTTCAAGCTGACGCACCGCGACATGGGGCCGCGCGCCCGCTACCTCGGCCCGCTCGTGCCGCAGGAAGAGCTGATCTGGCAAGACCCCGTCCCAGCGGTGGATCACAAGCTGGTCGACGCGCAGGACATCGCAGCGCTGAAGGGCAAGATCCTGGCCTCCGGCCTCGGCATCCCGCAACTGGTCACCACCGCCTGGGCCTCGGCGTCGACCTTCCGCGGCAGCGACAAGCGGGGCGGCGCCAACGGGGCGCGCATTCGCCTGGCGCCGCAGAAGGACTGGGAAGTCAACCAGCCGGCCGAACTGGCCAAGGCGCTGCAGACACTGGAAGCGATCCAGGCCGATTTCAACGCCGCGCAGTCCGGTGGCAAGAAGGTCTCTCTGGCCGACCTGATCGTGCTGGGCGGCTGTGCCGCGGTCGAGGCCGCTGCGAAGAAGGCCGGCCAGGACGTCACAGTGCCCTTCGCGCCGGGACGCACCGATGCCTCGCAGGAACAGACCGACGTCGAATCGTTCGCGGTGCTGGAACCAGTCGCCGACGGGTTCCGCAACTACACCCGCAAGGGATACGAGGCAAAGGCGGCCGAACTGCTGGTCGACAAGGCGCAGCTGCTGACGCTGACCGCCCCCGAGATGACGGTGCTGATCGGCGGCCTGCGCGCCCTGAATGCGAACTTCGATCATTCCGCGCACGGTGTCTTCACCAAGCGGCCGGAGACTTTGACCAATGATTTCTTCGTAAACCTGCTCGACATGGGCACGAAGTGGCAGAAGTCGGCCGCCGCCGAAGGGGTGCTGGAAGGACGCGACCGGACGAGCGGCGAGCTCAAATGGACAGGCACCGTCGTCGATCTCGTCTTCGGCTCGAATTCCCAGCTGCGTGCCGTCGCCGAAGTCTATGCGAGCAGCGACGCGCAGCAGGCGTTCGTGCGCGACTTCGTGGCTGCCTGGAACAAGGTGATGAGCCTCGACCGCTACGACCTCGCCAGGCCGTGACTTCGACCTCGCTCAGTGGATTCACCGCCCATGCGCTTGCCGAGGGCTTCGACGAAGTCCTCGAACGCAAGTGGGCGGCACTGACGGTGCTGGAGACGCACACTCACCCGTTCGCCCTGAAAGCGCTGGTGGTTCAGGGCGAAATGTGGCTCAGCGTCGGCCGGGAAACGCAGCATCTGCTGGCCGGCGACCAGTTTGCGCTGGAGCGCGACGTGCCGCATGCCGAACGCTACGGCGCGGAAGGCGCCACCTACTGGGTGGCGCGGC
Source organism: Azonexus sp. (assembly GCA_017983755.1). GTDB lineage: Bacteria > Pseudomonadota > Gammaproteobacteria > Burkholderiales > Rhodocyclaceae > Azonexus. The sequence continues at coordinate 31,214 of JAGOAU010000001.1, forward strand.
GCAACTGAATGGGTGGCGCGGCGCAACTGAATGGGTGGCGCGGCGCAACTGAATGGGTGGAGAAACGGCGATGGGAAAGAAATGCTGCCAGAAAAAGCCGCGCTGCAAGGATTGCCCGAAGCGCAAGGGTAAGAAAGCGGCGGCTGCGGTCGACGGTGAAAAAAGGCCGATTTTCTACTTCGCGCCGCTGGCCGACATGTCCATCAAAGGCCAGCGCGGCTGGACCGCAAAATCGCCGGCCTGCTTCGGCGGCGTGCCGGCCTGAAGGCGCAGACAGCCGGCCAGCGCGATCATCGCCCCGTTGTCGGTACAGAATTCGAGTTCCGGGTAATGAACGCGGAAGCGTTTGCGTTTTGCCTCAGCATCGAGGGTAGCCCGCAACTGCTTGTTGGCGCCGACCCCGCCGGCCACGACCAGTTGTCCGAGGCCGGTCTGCTTCAGGGCCTTCAGCGACTTTTTCACCAGCACCTCGACGATGGCTTCCTGGAAGGCGCGCGCCGCGTCGGCCCTGAAGTCATCCGTCAGCGGCTCGCCCTGCTCGCGCACCAGCGTCAGCACCGCTGTCTTCAATCCGGAAAAACTGAAGCTCAGGTCGCCGGAATGCAGCATCGGTCGCGGCAGTTCGTACACGCCCGGAGCCCCCCGCTCGGCCAGCTGCGACAGCAAGGCACCGCCCGGGTACGGCAACCCGAGCAGCTTGGCGCTCTTGTCGAAAGCCTCGCCAGCCGCGTCGTCGAGCGTCTCGCCAAGCAACTCGTATTCGCCAACGCCGGTGACCTGCATCAACTGCGTATGGCCGCCGGAAACCAGCAGCGCAACAAACGGAAAACTCGGTGGATCGGCGGACAACAACGGCGACAGCAAATGTCCTTCGAGGTGATGTACTGGAATCGTCGGCTTGTCTAGCGCCACGGCCAGCGCTTCGGCGAACGCACAGCCGACGAGCAGCGCCCCGGAAAGCCCCGGGCCGCGTGTATAGGCGATGGCGTCGATGTCGGCCAGCGATTTTCCGGCATTTTCGAGGGTCGACCGCAACAGGGGCACGACACGCCGGATGTGGTCGCGCGACGCCAGTTCAGGCACGACGCCGCCGTACTCGGCATGCATCGCCACCTGCGAATGCAGGGCGTGCGACAACAGGCCGGCCGCGCTGTCGTAAAGCGCAATGCCGGTTTCGTCGCATGAGGATTCGACACCGAGGATCAACATGGGCGCGCATTTTAACACTTGAGCCGAAAAGGTTTTTTGCAATATACTGTTCGGCTTTCCGCAAGCATGCGGATACAAATTTTGCGCGCACTGCCGTTTACTTGACCTGGCAGGCGCCTAACGGAAGGGGGTGATTTATATGCCGAACATTCGTGTCAAGGAAAACGAGCCGTTCGAGGTGGCCATTCGCCGCTTCAAGCGCACTGTCGAGAAGACGGGCCTCCTGACCGAGCTGCGCGCCCGTGAGTTTTACGAAAAACCTACCGCCGAGCGCAAGCGCAAGGCTGCCGCTGCCGTTAAACGTCAACACAAGCGCCTCCGTAGCCTGACCCTGCCGCCGAAACTCTACTGATCAGTAAATTTCGCCGCACAAAAGAGCCGCCCGCCTCAACAGCCGGCGGCTTTTTTCTTTGAATTTCCGAAAAGAACGAGCATGAGCCTCAAAGCACGCATCACCGAAGACATGAAAACGGCCATGAAGGCCAAGGAATCGGCAAAGCTGGCCGCCATCCGCCTGCTGCTCGCCGCCGTCAAACAGAAAGAAGTCGACGAGCGCGTCGAACTCGATGACACCGCCGTCGTCGCCGTCATCGAAAAGCTGACCAAGCAGCGCAAGGACAGCGTCACCCAGTACGAAGCCGCCGGCCGCCAGGAACTGGCCGATGCCGAGAAATTCGAAATCGCCGTCCTCGCCGCCTACCTGCCGGAAAAAATGAGTAGCGAGGAAACCGCTGCCGAAGTCGCTGCCGCCGTCGCCGAAACCGGCGCCAAGGGCCCGGCCGACATGGGCAAGCTGATGGCCGTGCTCAAGCCGCGCCTGGCCGGCAAGGCGGACATGGCCGAAGTCTCGAAGCTGGTCAAGGCAGCACTTGCCGGCTAGAAACCGGTGATCCCGGAATCGTTTATCCAGGATCTGCTGGCCCGGGTCGACATCGTCGACCTGGTGGATGCCTACGTGCCGCTGAAGAAGGCCGGCGCCAACTACGCCGCCTGCTGCCCCTTCCACAACGAAAAATCGCCGTCCTTCACGGTCAGCCCGACCAAGCAGTTCTACCACTGCTTCGGCTGCGGTGCGCATGGCACGGCGATCAGCTTCGTCATGGAATACCAGGGCCTCGGCTTCATCGATGCCGTCAAGGAACTCGCGTCGCGTGCCGGCATGCAGGTGCCGGAAAGCGATAGACGTAGCTTCCACGACGAAAAACCCGGCCAGACGCGCACGCTGATCGACGTCATGGCACGCGCTGCGGCCTACTACAAGGACCAGCTCAAGAAATCGCCACGCGCCATCGAGTATTGCAAGAAACGCGGCCTGACCGGCGAAATCGCCGCCCGCTACGGCATGGGCTACGCCCCGGACGGCTGGCAGAACCTGCAGGAAGTCTTCCCGGACTACAGCGCCGACGAACTGAAAATCGCCGGCCTAGTCATTGAAAACGAATCCGGCCGCCGCTACGACCGTTTCCGCGACCGCCTGATGATCCCGATCATCAACCAGAAGGGCGAAATCATCGCCTTCGGCGGCCGCATCATCGACCAGGGAGAGCCGAAATACCTGAACTCCCCGGAAACCCCGCTGTTCGAAAAGGGGCGCGAACTGTTCGGCCTGCCGCAAGCCCGCCAGGCGCTGCGCGAAACCGACACCGCCATCGTCACCGAAGGCTACATGGACGTCATCGCCCTGGCCCAGAACGGCGTCGGCAATGCCGTGGCGACGCTCGGCACGGCGACCACGGCCACCCACGTCACCAAGCTGCTGCGCCAGGTCGACCGCATCGTCTTCTGTTTCGACGGCGACAACGCCGGCCGCAAGGCGGCCTGGCGGGCGCTGGAAAACTCGCTCGAAGCCCTGGCCGACAACAAGCGCCTCGGCTTCATTTTCCTGCCCCAGGAACACGACCCCGACAGCTACATCCGCGAATTCGGGAAGGAACAGTTCGACCGGCAAGTCACGCAGGCGATGCCGCTGTCCGACTTCCTGCTACGCGAACTGGCCCAGCGCTGCGACCTGACCAGCTCCGAAGGCAAGGCGCAACTGATCTACGAGGCCAAGCCACTGCTGCTCAAGCTGCCGACGCCGCTGTTGCGCCTGCAACTGGTCAAGCGCCTGGCCGAAGCGAGCGGCTTCGCCCAGCAGGAAGTCGAACGCCTGTGCGAGCTGCGTTCCTACACGCCGGCCGCGCCGCCCAAGGCCAAACGCACCGCCCCGTCGCTGACCCGCAACCTGCTGCGCATCGTTCTGCACAAGCCGGCCCTGGCCAAACTGTTGCCGGTCGCCCTGCTGCCGGACAGCGCCGAACGCCCGGTCCTGGTTCTGCTGCACGAACTGGTCGCGGCGCACCCCGACGTTCCCGGTTACGCCTTCCTCCGCGAGCAGATTCGCGGCCTGCCGGAAGAGGCGCAGATCGAAGGCTTCGCCTCGGAACTTCTCGGCCATCCGTTTGACGAAGGCGAGGCGGAAGCGGAATTTCGCGCGACGCTGGAAAAACTGCGGGAAGGCGACCAGAAGCGCGCATTCGCCGAACTGCAGACCCGGGTACAAAAGCTCGGGGTCACCGGGCTGACGCCCGAGGAAAAACAGGCTTACATCGGCCTCCTCGCCAACCGGGGAAATCGAAGCTAAGTTATGGTATAATCTATGGTTTTCTCCAATTATATGGATCGTGGTCATGGCTAAGGCAAAAGACACCGCTAAGGAAGCCCCGAAGGCTCGCACCAGCAAAGCCAAGGAGAAGGCAGCCGAGAGGGCACTGCTCGAGGGTGCGCTGACGGAAACGCCGGCGCCGCTGGACGCCGAAGCCCGCAAGACGCGCCTCAAGAACTTGATCAAGCTGGGCAAGGAACGCGGCTACCTCACTTACGCCGAAATCAACGATCACCTGCCGGACGACGTCGTCGATGCCGAGAGCATCGAGACGATCATCTCGACCTTCAGCGACATGAGCATCCAGGTCTTCGACGAGGCTCCGGCTGCCGAAGACCTGCTGATGTCCGACACCGCCGCCACCGCCACCGACGACGAGGAAGTCGAGGAGCAGGCCGAACAGGCGCTGTCCACGGTCGACTCCGAATTCGGCCGCACCACCGACCCGGTGCGCATGTACATGCGTGAAATGGGCTCGGTCGAGCTGCTGACCCGCGAAGGCGAAATCGAGATCGCCAAGCGCATCGAAGACGGCCTCAAGCACATGGTGCAGGCGATTTCCGCCTGCCCGACGACGATTGACGACATCATCGAGATGGCCGCCAAGGTCGAAGCAGACGAAATGCGCATCGACGAGCTGGTCGACGGCCTGATCGACCCCAACGCGGTCGAAGCCCCGCCGGCCGCCGACCTCCCGGAAGAAGTCGAAGAGGACGAGGACGAGGACGATAGCGGCGACGAGGATGGCGGCGCCGGCGCCGTGTCCGCTTCCCTGCTGCAACTCAAGACCGACGCCCTGGAGCGCTTCGCCGTAATAAAGGCGCTGCACGCCAAGATGCAGAAGGCGCTCACCAGCAAGGGCTCGCAGGACAAGACCTATCTCAAGCTGCGCCAGCAGATTTCCGACGAGCTGATGAACATCCGCTTCACCTCGCGTTCGATCGAGCGCCTGTGCGACAGCGTGCGCGGCATGGTCGAACTGGTGCGCAAGTCCGAGCGCAAGATCCAGCAGATCAGCGTGGACAAGGTGAAGATGCCGCGCCAGCACTTCATCCAGGTCTTCCCCGGCAACGAAGTCAATCTCGACTGGGTCGACGCCGAAATCGCCGCCGCGCCCAAGACCTACGTGGCGATCCTGACCCGCAACGCACCGGCGATCAAGGAAGAACAGAAGAAACTGATTGCCCTGCAGGACCACATCGGCATCCCGCTCAAGGACCTCAAGGACATCAACAAGCAGATGTCCACCGGCGAAGCCAAGGCCCGCCGCGCCAAGCGCGAAATGACCGAGGCCAATCTGCGCCTGGTCATCTCGATCGCCAAGAAATACACCAATCGCGGCCTGCAGTTCCTCGACCTGATCCAGGAAGGCAACATCGGCCTGATGAAGGCGGTGGACAAGTTCGAATACCGCCGCGGCTACAAGTTCTCGACCTACGCCACGTGGTGGATCCGCCAGGCCATCACCCGCTCGATCGCTGACCAGGCACGGACCATCCGCATCCCGGTGCACATGATCGAAACGATCAACAAGATGAACCGGATCAGCCGCCAGATCCTGCAGGAAACCGGGGCCGAACCCGATCCGGCGACGCTGGCCAAGAAGATGGAGATGCCCGAGGAAAAGATCCGCAAGATCATGAAAATTTCCAAGGAACCCATCTCCATGGAAACCCCAATCGGCGACGACGACGACTCCCACCTCGGCGATTTCATCGAAGACCAGGCGACGCTGGCACCGGCCGACGCGGCGATGTACTCAAGCCTGCGCGGCGTCACCAAGGAAATCCTGGATACGCTGACGACGCGGGAAGCCAAGGTCCTGCGCATGCGCTTCGGCATCGAAATGAACACCGACCACACGCTGGAGGAAGTCGGCAAGCAATTCGACGTCACCCGCGAGCGCATCCGCCAGATCGAAGCCAAAGCCCTGCGCAAGCTACGCCATCCGAGCCGCTCCGACAAACTACGCAGTTTCCTCGACACCAACGGATCGTAAAGAGTTCGGGCCTGTAGCTCAGTTGGTCAGAGCAGAGGACTCATAATCCTTTGGTCCAGGGTTCAAGTCCCTGCGGGCCCACCAGCATCTTGCAGACAGGCCAATCCTCCGGGGTTGGCCTTGAGCTTTCCAGATACCGCCCCGGCACTGCGAAAACTCAATGCATCAATCACGGCGGGACGTTATTTCCCGAGATTTTCCAGAAAGATCACGACATGCACACAGAATCCATCCTCTCGCACCTGAAAAAGCACGGCCAATTGCTCGACTCGGAAATTGCCCAGGGCACCGGTATCGCATTGCCGGCAGTCCGCAGTTCGCTCCTCGAGCTATCCGCGCAAAAAGCCATTTCCATGTGCAGCATGACGGTCTACAAAAACGGCACGCCGATCGAGGGCATGTTCTGCCGAGTGGCGGGGTATATGCCGTCAGCGGCGCCAGGCAGAAAACCGGGCGTAAAAAACTAGGAAATGTCTACCTGGCAGCCCCATATCGGCCACAGACGAGCCACCTATCGACGCCACCCCTTGTAGGCACGAACAGCCATCGGTGCAAGCAGCAACAGGCCGCCCGGAACAACCAGCACAGTCAACAGCAAGGCAGCGGTACGCAGGGGTTTCATGACAACCATGTTCCCATCGGGACGGCGCTTTTCATGTGACTTTCTTCACGCTGCGGAAGAAATTTCGGCACCGGTCCCGAACCTTGTTCCCGTCGTCATCACCTGGCCGGAATGTCAAGCAAAAGGCCAACCCCTTTCCCGGGTTGGCCTTTTGCCTTCGCCTTGGGCGGCTACATCTTGTTGGTCAGCGTCCAGATATCCGTGATCTTGAGGACAAATTGCGGATATTCCTTGTCGTGCTGCTGCATCAGCCTGAACAGCGCCAGCATGATCTCCTCCGGAAAACCCTGCCGGCGCCCATCCCGCTTGTCGTTCATCAATTCGTTGACGTAGTCGCAAAAGGTGGAATGCCCCCAGGTCGCAAGAATTCGCTGACCGATACGCGGAAACCGGGAATTCACAAGCTTGAACTCGGGGTTGTCGGCAAGAATTCCGCCTTCGACGACGGGTGGGCGAACGCTGAACTGCGGAAACTCCCGGTCGTGCTCCGCCTTGAGGCTGGCAAGCGCGAAGCGGACGTCCTCGGTCAGATCCGAGCGGCCACTGACCCCTGACAAGGTGTCGTTGATATACGAACCAAGGTCAGGGCCGCCCCATAGCGTAATGAGCCGCTCGACGATATCCGGAAAGCGTGCATTGACTCTTCTGAACAGATCGTTTTTGCTCAACATGCTGGCCCCCGTAGCTTGAGAAGCACTGCCCGGACATCATTGAAGCTCGCTGACGTTAGCAGCAAAGCAAAAAGGCCAAAACTATTGAACAATCAATATGTTTTGACCTTGTTGCCGCACATCGGAGCATTTCTGGTGGTGATGGGCAGAATCGAACTGCCGACCTATGGGTTATGAATCCATCGCTCTAACCGTCTGAGCTACATCACCACACTTTAAGGGCGCGGATTATAGTTTGCCGGGACTTCTTCGGTCAACGGGTTTTCCGCTCGGTTATAATGCGCCCCTGATTCTGCAGAGTAGTTTATCCATGCCAAAAAAGTTGTTCATCCGCACCTTCGGGTGCCAGATGAATGAGTACGACTCGGACAAGATGGCCGACGTGCTCAATGCCGCCGAAGGCGTCGTCAAGACCGACAAGCCGGAAGACGCCGACATCATCCTGTTCAACACCTGCTCGGTACGCGAAAAGGCGCAGGAGAAGGTGTTCCATGACCTCGGCCGCGTCAAGCACCTGAAAAAACTCAATCCGAACCTGGTGATCGGCGTCGGCGGCTGCGTTGCCAGCCAGGAGGGCGACGCCATCGTTGCCCGGGCACCCTACGTCGATGTGGTGTTCGGACCGCAGACCCTGCATCGTCTGCCGCAGCTGATTGCCGAGCGCAGGGCAAAGGGCAAGGCCGCCGTCGATATTTCCTTCCCGGAGATCGAGAAATTCGATGCGATGCCGCCGGCCGAAGTGAAGGGTGCCACCGCCTTCGTCTCGATTATGGAAGGCTGCTCGAAGTTCTGCACCTTCTGCATCGTGCCATATACCCGTGGCGGCGAAGTGTCACGGCCGTTCACCGATGTACTGACCGAGGTCGCCGACCTCGCCGCGCATGGCGTCAAGGAAGTCACGCTTCTCGGCCAGAACGTCAATGCTTACCGCGGCGACATGGACGGCAGCGACGAGAAGGCCGACCTGGCGTTGCTGATCGAGTACATTGCCGAAGTCCCGGGGATCGAGCGAATCCGTTACACCACGTCGCACCCGCGGGAAATGTCGCAGCGCCTGATCGACACCTATGCCAAGGCGCCCAAGCTGGTCTCGCACCTGCACCTGCCGGTCCAGGCCGGTTCCGACCGCGTACTGGCGGCGATGAAGCGCGGCTACACGGCGCTCGAATACAAGTCGATCATCCGCAAGCTGCGTGCAGCGCGGCCCGACATTTCGCTGTCTTCCGACTTCATCGTCGGCTTCCCCGGCGAGACGGACGAGGATTTCGAGAAGACCATGAAGCTGATCGACGAGGTCGGCTTCGACAACTCCTTCTCTTTCATCTATAGCCCGCGTCCGGGCACGCCGGCGCTGGAGCTCGACGATTCGACGCCGTCCGACGTCAAGTCGGCCCGCCTGAGCCGCTTGCAGAAGCGCATCGACGAACAGGCGCAGGTCATCAGCCAGGCGATGGTCGGCAGCATCCAGCGTGTGCTGGTCGAGGGCGCCTCGAAGAAGGATGCGCACGAACTGGCCGGGCGCACCGACAATAACCGCATCGTCAATTTCGTCGGCAATCCGCGGCTGATCGACAGCTTCGTCGATGTCCGCGTCACGTCGGCCCTGCCGCACAGCCTGAGAGGTGAAATTGTCATCCGCGAAGACTAGGCCGGCGCCGAAGAGCAAGCCGCTGGAGGTTGTGCTGGCGCCGGTCGACAACGTTTTGCTCGCCAATTTGTGCGGCCCGCTCGACGAGAACATCCGGCAGATCGAAACCGGCCTCGACGTCGTCATTCGCCGGCGCAACGAGCGTTTTTCGATTTCCGGCGAAAAAGCGCAGTTGACCGCAGATGCCATCCGCCACTTCTATGGCATGGCGCGCGAAACGCTGTCGGTCGATGAAATCCAGCTCGGCCTGATCGAACTGCTCAATGCGCCGGTCCGCCGCATCTCGCGCAGCGCCGAAGGCCCGGTCGACGGCCCGCAGCTGGTCACCCGCAAGACCGAACTGCACGGCCGCACGCCGCGCCAGGTCGCCTACCTGAAGGCGATCCAGGAACATGACATCACCTTCGGCATCGGCCCCGCCGGCACCGGCAAGACCTATCTCGCCGTCGCCTCCGCCGTCGACGCCTTCGAGCGCGACCTGGTCGAGCGCATCATCCTGACCCGGCCGGCGGTCGAGGCCGGTGAGCGCCTCGGTTTCCTGCCCGGCGACCTGACGCAGAAGATCGACCCCTACCTGCGCCCGCTCTACGATGCGCTGTATGACCTGATGGGCCACGACCGAGTCAGCAAGCTCTACGAAAAGCACGCCATCGAGATCGCGCCGCTCGCCTTCATGCGCGGCCGCACGCTGAACCACGCCTTCATCATCCTCGACGAGGCGCAGAACACGACGCCGGAGCAGATGAAGATGTTCCTCACCCGCATCGGCATTGGCGCCAAGGCGGTGGTCACCGGCGACCTGACCCAGGTCGACCTGCCCAAGGGGCAAAAGAGCGGCCTGCGCGAAGCGCGCGAGATCCTCAAGGACGTGCGCGGCCTGGCCTTTACCGAATTCCAGAAAGAGGACGTGGTGCGCCATCCGCTGGTTGCGCGCATCGTCGCCGCCTATGAATCCCACACCAAGCAAGCGACTTAATCTCTCGGTGCAATATGCCTGTAACCGCGAAGGCCTACCCTTGCGGGCGAACTTCGTGCGCTGGGCGCGGGCGGCGCTGGCCGGCGGCGGCGAGATCACCATCCGCCTGGTCGATGCCGACGAGGGCCGGACGCTCAACAACGACTACCGCGGCAAGGACTACGCGACCAACGTGCTGTCATTTCCCTATGACAGCGAACCGGTGGTGACCGGCGACCTGGTCATCTGCCCGGCGGTGGTGGCGAAGGAAGCGGCCGAGCAGGGGAAGCCGCTGGACGCCCACTACGCGCACCTGACGGTGCATGGTATGCTGCATTTGCAAGGCCGGGATCATGACAATGACGAAGATGCCGAGGCCATGGAAAACGAAGAAAAGGAAATACTCGCCGCGCTGGGTTACCCCGACCCGTATGCGGTCTGAACATCATGGACAGTGACAGTAAACCAAGCTTCATCGAACGACTGACCTCCCTGCTGCTGCGCGAACCGGAAGACCGCGCGCAGTTGCTGGAAATCCTGCACTCGGCCTACGAGCGCAACCTGATGGACGCCGATGCGCTGACCATCATCGAAGGCGCCCTCGCCGCCTCCGACACCCGCGTCACCGACGTCATGATTCCGCGCGCCCAGATGGACGTCATCGACGTCGACGACCCGATTGGCGAGATCGTCCCCACCGTCATCGAAGCCGCCCACTCGCGCTTCCCGGTAGTCGACGGCGACCGCGACAACGTGCTCGGCATCCTGCTCGCCAAGGATCTGCTGCGCATCCACACCGAAGAGAATTTCGACCTGCGCGACTGGCTGCGCCCGGCCGTCTTCATCCCGGAATCCAAGCGCCTCAACGTGCTGTTGCGCGAGTTCCGCGTCTCGCGCAACCACATGGCCATCGTCGTCAATGAATACGGCGGTGTCGCCGGCCTGGTCACCATCGAGGATGTGCTCGAGCAGATCGTCGGCGATATCGAGGACGAATTCGATTTCGACGAGGCGCACGACAACATCCGCCTCGATTCCACTGGCCGCTACCGCGTCAAGGCGCGCACCGAGATCGAGGACTTCAACGAAGCCTTCTCCACGACCTTCTCCAACGAGGAGTTCGATACCGTCGGCGGCCTGATCCTGCGCCATCTCGGCCGCGTCCCGAAGCGCAACGAGGTTCTCGACATCGACGGCATGCGCTTCCAGGTGCTGCGTGCCGACAGCCGCCGCCTCTACACCCTGCTCGTTTCCCCGCCACCCAAACCGCAAGCCGGTGCTGAAGACTTCAACGGCTAGGCAGCGAACCGCGCGCTACGCCGTCGCCGCAGCCATCGGGGCCGCCGGCGTTGTCTGTTTCGCCCCCTTCGGCCTCTTCTGGCTGGCCCCGCTGGTCTGGCTCGGCCTCTTTCACCTGCTGCGCGGCGCCGGCACGGTTCGCCAGGCGGCGCTGACCGGCCTTGCCTTCGGGGTCGGCTTCTTCCTCTGCGGTGTCTCGTGGGTCTATGTCAGCCTCTCGGTCTTCGGCGGCATGCCGTGGTGGCTGGCCGGCATCGCCGCCTTCCTGTTCTGCTCCGTGATGGCCCTGTTTCCCATGCTCGCCGGCGCCCTGTTCAAGCGCTGGCAGCCGGAAAGCTGGTGGCGGCAGGGACTGTTCTTCGCGGTGCTTATCGCTGCGGTCGACTGGCTCAGAAGCTGGATTTTCACGGGCTTTCCGTGGCTGGCCGTCGGCTACTCGCAGGCGCCGCCCAGTCCGCTCGCCGGCTTCGCGCCGCTGCTCGGCGTCCACGGCCTGTCGCTGCTCGTTGCGCTGGCCAGCGCGCTGCTGCTGCGCTGGCGGACCGGCCTGGCTTTTCTGGCGCTGATCGCCGCCGCCGGTTTCGGGCTGCAGCAGGTGCGGTGGACCAGCCCGGTCGGCGAACCAGTCAGCGTCGCGCTGATCCAGGGCAATGTCCCGCAGGAGATGAAATTCCGCCCGGAAGCCTTCGCCCGCACCCTGGCGCTCTACCGTGAACTAATCGCACAAAACCCGGCGCAACTGACGCTGCTGCCGGAAACAGCCCTTCCCGCCTTTTTCGACCAGTTGCCGCCCGCCTACATCGCCGAACTGAAAGCCCTCGTCACCAGCCACGGTGGCGACCTGATTTTCGGCACCCTGACCGGTGACAGCGAACGCTATTTCAACAGCGCCGTCAGCCTCGGCCGGTCGCCCCTGCAAACCTATGCCAAGACGCATCTCGTGCCCTTCGGCGAAATCGTCCCGCCCGGCTTCGCCTGGTTCATGGCCTACGCCAACATTCCGATGTCGGGCTTTTCGCGCGGGCCGGCTGTGCAGCCGCCACTGGCAGTCGGCGGCCAGCAGGTTGCGGTCAACATCTGCTACGAGGATGTTTTCGGCGAGGAGATCATCCGCGCGCTGCCGCAGGCCAGCATTCTCGCCAATCTGTCGAATACCGCCTGGTTCGGCCGCTCGCTAGCGCAACCGCAGCACCTGCAGATCGCCCGCCTGCGTGCCGTCGAGACCGGCCGTCCGATGCTGCGCGCGACCAACACCGGCATGACCGCGGTGATCGCCGCCGACGGTTCGCTGCAGGCCGTCCTGCCGCCATTCACCCAAGGCGTACTGAACAGCGAGGTACGCGGCCATCAGGGCATGACGCCCTATGCCCGCTTCGGCAACCTGGGTTTTCTGCTGCTGGCCGGGCTCAGCCTGCTCGTCAGCCAGTGGCCGCGCCGCCGCTGAGGCCGTCCGCTCAGGTCGTCCGCAGGCGTTGCGCGGCCTGTTCCAGCCGCTGCTTCTCGGCCAGCACCTTGGAAGCGTAACGCCGGTCCGGATCGTTGCTGGCACCGGCAAACTGCTGCAGGCCGCTGGTAACGCCGCCGTTGCGGCGAATCGATTCCTTCAGCACCCTGGCGCCGACCTGCACATTGGTCACCGGGTCAAGAAAGGCCGAGCGATCAGCCTCTTCCGGCAACTTGTCCATGTGGAAGCGCGGCATCACCTGCATCAAGCCCTGGGCACCGACGACGCTCTGCGAAAAGGGGTTGAACCCAGACTCGACACCGATGACTGCGATGATCAGCAGAGGATCGAGGCGCAACTCGCGGCCGGCCACCTCCGCCGTCGCAAAAATCGGCAGCAGCGCGTCGGTAGACACGCGGTAGCGCTTCGACACATAGTCGAGTGCGCCGCGCATGCGCGGGTTGAGCGAAACTGCCGACTCTTCGACGGGCGCTTCGGCGGCGTCCTCCTCGGTGACAACGGCTTCGCCCGGAAAAATCAGCGACTTGAGCCCATCGACGAGGCCGGCGTGGCCCGCTTGCAGGCCGATAAGGCCCATGACAAAAATCAGCCCGGCAACCATCAGGAACTTCTGGGCCAAGGCATAAACGACGGATGAAACCCGCAGCAGCGCGGGGGGGAGAATAGTCGTAGCGAACATGCGACCTCCTTCACTGTTGCCACTGCGGAAAACGTCTCCGACAGCGAACGGTTACAGGGGGTACGACATCGGTCGGGCAAGCTGAAAAAGGGGCCCGAATCCCGCATGACGCCGTGCTTGGCACCCGCGAAAACCGATGTTGCACCGCAACATAATTCGCAGTCTATTGATTTAATTGAATTTCGTCAAATACCACCGGATTCCTAAGCAGCGAATCTGTTGCGCGACAACAACAGCACACCCGGAATTGCCCGGCTCGGCAGGCGCTTTCCGCAAACAATTTTCGTCGTGCCAGACGGCCGTCGAGGCGATCGAAGCACCCTGACCAATCCGGGTAAAAGCTAGTAAAATTCAAGGTCTTCCGTCTTTTCGAGGGCGTCCGATGACGACCAGCAAGAAACCCAGCTTTCAAGAAATCATCCTGCGCCTGCAGGAATACTGGAACAAGCAAGGCTGCGCCCTGCTCCAGCCCTACGACATGGAAGTCGGCGCCGGCACCAGCCACACCGCCACCTTCCTGCGCGCCATCGGCCCCGAGCCGTGGAAAGCCGCCTACGTGCAGCCATCACGCCGCCCCAAGGACGGCCGCTATGGCGAGAACCCGAACCGCATGCAGCACTACTACCAGTATCAGGTGGTATTGAAGCCGGCACCGGACAATATTCTGGAGTTGTACCTCGGTTCGCTCGAAGCGCTCGGCTTCGACCTCAAGAAAAACGACGTGCGTTTCGTCGAGGACGACTGGGAAAACCCGACGCTCGGTGCCTGGGGCCTCGGCTGGGAAGTCTGGATGAACGGCATGGAAGTGACGCAGTTCACCTACTTCCAGCAGGTCGGCGGTATCGACTGCAAGCCGATTACCGGCGAAATCACCTACGGCATCGAGCGTTTGGCGATGTACCTGCAGGGCGTCGAGAACGTCTATGACCTGGTGTGGACCGACGGCCTGACTTACGGCGACGTCTATCACCAGAACGAGGTCGAGCAATCGACCTACAACTTCGAGCATTCCGACGTCGATTTCCTGTTCCACGCCTTCGGCGCGCATGAAAAGCAGGCGCAGCACCTGATGGGCGCCCAACTGGCGCTACCGGCCTACGAACAGGTGCTGAAAGCCGCCCACAACTTCAACCTGCTCGACGCCCGCGGCGCCATTTCGGTCACCGAACGCGCCGCCTACATCGGCCGCATTCGCAACCTGGCCCGCGCCGTGGCGCAAGCCTATCTCGACAGCCGCGCCCGCCTCGGCTTCCCGATGGCGCCGCGCGAATGGGCCGGCGAAGTGCTCGCCCAGATTGAAAAGAAAGCTGCCTGATATGTCGTCCAAGAATCTGCTCGTTGAACTGTTCGTCGAAGAACTGCCGCCCAAGGCGCTGAAGAAGCTGGGCGAGGCTTTCGCTACGGCGCTGGCCATCTCCCTGAAAAATGCCGGTCTGGCGCCGTCGACCGCAACCGTCACCGCCTACGCCTCTCCGCGCCGCCTGGCGGCGCACGTCACCGATGTCGCCGCGGTCGCCGCCGACAAGCCTGTGGCCCAGAAGCTGATGCCGGTTGCCGTTGGCCTCGATGCCAGCGGCAATGCGACGCCGGCACTGCTCAAAAAACTGGCGGCGCTGGGCGCCGATGCCTCGGTGGTTTCCCGGCTGCGCCGCGAAAGCGACGGCAAGGCCAACGTGTTGTTCTACGACAGCCTGGCCAAGGGCGCGACCCTGGCCGAAGGCCTGCAGAAGGCGCTGGAAGCCGCGCTCGCCGCGCTGCCGATTCCCAAGGTCATGAGCTACCAGTTGGCTGACGGCTGGAACAGCGTCAATTTCGTGCGCCCGGCGCACGGCCTGATGGCACTGCATGGCGCCGACGTCGTGCCGGTCGCCGCGCTCGGTCTGACGTCCGGCCGGGCAACGCAGGGCCACCGCTTCGAGGCTGCCGTCGATCCGGTGCTTATCGCCGATGCCGACAGCTACGCCGCGACGCTGCAGAAGGACGGCGCCGTCATCGCCTCCTTCGCCGAGCGCCGCGCCGAGATCGCCCGCCAGCTCGCCGCCGCGGCCGCCCGGGCCGGTGGCAAGCCGGTCGACGACGATGCGCTGCTCGACGAAGTGACCGCCCTGGTCGAACGCCCGAACGTGCTGGTCGGCCAGTTCGAGGAAGAATTCCTCGCCGTGCCGCAGGAATGCCTGATCCTGACCATGAAGGCCAACCAGAAGTACTTCCCGCTGCTCGACACGGCCGGCAAGCTGACCAACAAGTTCCTCGTCGTCAGCAACATCAGCCCGGCCGATCCTTCCGCCGTGATCGGCGGCAACGAGCGCGTCGTCCGCCCGCGCCTCGCCGACGCCAAGTTCTTCTTCGACCAGGACCGCAAGAAGACCCTCGAATCGCGTGTCCTCAACCTGGCCAAGGTCGTCTATCACAACAAGCTGGGCACCCAGGGCGAACGCGTCCAGCGCGTCTGCGCCATCGCCAAGGCGATCGGCCTGCAGCTGGGCGGCGAAGCGCTGGCGCTGCAGGCCGAACAGGCCGCGCTGCTGGCCAAGGCCGACCTGCTGACCGACATGGTCGGCGAATTCCCTGAACTGCAGGGCATCATGGGCCGCTACTACGCGCTACACGACGGCCTCGCCGCCGACATCGCCGATGCCATAGAGGACCACTACAAACCGCGCTTCGCCGGCGACACGCTGCCGCGCAATCGGGTCGGCACCGTCGTCGCGCTGGCCGACAAGCTGGAAACGCTGGTCGGCATGTTCGGCATCGGCCAGATCCCGACCGGCGACCGCGACCCGTTCGCGCTGCGCCGGCACGCGCTGGGCAGCATCCGCATGCTCGCCGAGAACGATCTCGATCTGCCGCTCGACTCGCTGCTGCAGGCCGCCACCGCCCCGTTCGCTGCGGTCGACGGCTTCAAGGCGGCCGAATCGGCACTCGCCGACTTCATCTACGACCGCCTCGCCGGCAGCCTGCGCGAGCAGGGTTACACGGCACAGGAAGTCGATGCCGTGGTCAGCCAGCGGCCGCAGCGCCTGGGCGACATTCCCAAGCGCCTGGCCGCGGTGCGCGCCTTCTCGGCCCTGCCGGAGGCCGCCGCGCTGGCCGCCGCCAACAAGCGGGTCGGCAATATCCTGAAAAAGGTCGAGGACAGCGTGGATGCCTGGGTCGATGGCGCGCTGCTCAAGGAGCGCGCGGAAATCGCGCTGCACGCGGCGCTGGTCGACGTCGTGCCGCAGGCCGACGCCGCCTTCGTCACCGGCGACTACAGCGAATCGCTGCAGACGCTGGCCGCGCTACGCGCCCCGGTCGACGCCTTCTTCGACGACGTCATGGTCAATGCCGACGATCCGGCCCTGCGCGCCAACCGCCTCGGCCTGCTCGCCAAGCTGCACGCGGCGATGAACCAGGTCGCCGACATTTCCAAGCTCTCGGCATGAAACTCGTCATCCTCGACCGCGACGGCGTCATCAACTTCGACTCGGCCCAGTTCATCAAGAACCCGGCCGAATGGAAGCCGATTCCCGGCAGCCTGGAGGCCATCGCCCGCCTCAACCAGAGCGGCTACCGGGTTGTCGTGGCGACCAACCAGTCGGGCGTCGGCCGCAGCCTGCTGGACATGGATACGCTCAACAGCATCCACGAGAAGATGCACAAGATGCTGTTCGCCGCCGGCGGGCGCATCGACGCGATCTTCTATTGCCCGCACACCGCTGATTCCGACTGCGCGTGCCGCAAGCCGAAGCCGGGCATGTTCAAACGCATTTCCGAAACCATGAACATCAATCTCCAGGGCGTGCCGGCGGTCGGCGATTCGCTGCGCGACCTGCAGGCCTGCACCGCCGTCGGCTGTCTGCCGATGCTGGTGCACACCGGCAAGGGCGAGAAGACCAGGGCCGAGGGTAACTTGCCGGAAGGCACCCTGGAATTCGCCAACCTCGCTGCTGCGGTCGACCACATTCTGGCGGTGAAAAAGAAATGAACATCCTCCGCTCGACGCTGTTCGCCCTCTGGGCGCTGCTCTGGACCCTGCTCACCGCGCCCCTGGTCATCGGCGGCGCGCTGCTGCTGCGCGGCCTCTGGGGTTACCACTTCGGCAAGCTGTGGCGCCTCGGCATACAGTGGGGCGTCGAGCACTTGCTCGGCATCCGGCCGCAGGTCATCGGCCTCGAAAACATGCCGCAGGAACCTTGCATCATCCTCTCCAAGCACCAGTCGGCGTGGGAAACGATGACCCTGCAGGACTACGTGCCGCATGGCGCCTACTGCGTCTTCGTGCTCAAGAAGGAATTGCTGCGCGTCCCGTTCATCGGCTGGGGGCTGGGCGCGATGAAGATGATCTCGATCGACCGCGCCGCCGGCAAGAACGCCCTCGACCAGGTCGTCACCCAGGGGCGCGAACGGCTGAAGCAGGGCTTCTACGTCATCATCTTCCCTGAAGGAACGCGCGTCGCACCCGGTCAGAAGCGGCGCTACAAGCCCGGCGGCGCCTATCTGGCGACGCGGGTCGGCTGCAAGGTCGTGCCGGTCGCCCACAATTCCGGCGAACTCTGGCCGCGCCAGTCCTTCCTCAAGAAGCCCGGCACCGTCACCGTCAGCATCGGCCCCGCCTTCGACGCCACCGGACTTTCCGAGCAGGAGATCAACGAGCGCGTCGAGAACTGGATCGAAGGCGAGATGCACCGCATTTCGCCGCACCGCTACCCGGATGCCGCGCCCGCCAACTGAAGCATCGGCAGCCGCCAGCCGCAGCATCACGCTCGCCGGGCAACAGGTCGCCTACCAGTTGCGGCGCAGCCGGCGACGCACCATCGGCCTGGCCATCGACCAGCGCGGGCTGCGCGTCGGCGCCCCGCTGCAGGCGCGCCTCGGCGATATCGAAAGCCTGATCCGCCAGCATGGCGAGTGGGTGCTCGACAAGCTCGCCGCCTGGCGCGAGCGCCCCGCCACCGAAAAACTGGCGGTCGCCGACGGCACGGTGATTTCCGCCCTCGGCGCGGCGTTGACCGTAACCGTCACCCCCGGTAGCCGCCAGCGCTGGCTGTTCAGCGGCGACAAGCTCCACCTCTTCGTGCCACCCGCCGTCGCGGCGAGCATCGTGCTGGAAAAGGCGCTGCGCGAAAAAGCCCGCATCATCTTCAGCGAACGCCTCACCCATTACGCGCCGGCACTTGGTGTCGCCCCGCCGCCGCTGCGCCTGTCCGCCGCCCGCACGCGCTGGGGCAGTTGCAGCCACCACGGCGGCATTTCGCTCAACTGGCGGCTGCTCTTCATGCCGCTGCCGGTCGTCGACTACGTCGTCGCCCACGAACTGGCGCACCTCAAGGAAATGAACCACAGCCCGCGCTTCTGGTCTGTCGTGGAGCAGCTCTGCCCGGACTGGCGGGCGCGCCGGCTGGAACTGCGCCAACTCGGCCGGCAGATTCCCCAATTCAAATAAGCCAAGGAAAACAGCATGCGCATTCTGCACACCATGATCCGCGTCGGCGACCTCGACAAATCCATCGCCTTCTACACCGAAATCCTCGGCATGCAGTTGTTGCGCCGTCAGGATTACCCGGACGGCCGCT
Organism: Azonexus sp.; assembly: GCA_017983755.1. Lineage (GTDB taxonomy): Bacteria > Pseudomonadota > Gammaproteobacteria > Burkholderiales > Rhodocyclaceae > Azonexus. Next base: position 49,960 of record JAGOAU010000001.1, read on the forward strand.
TCACGCTGGCTTTCGTCGGCTACGGCCCGGAAAGCGAGGGCGCAGTCCTGGAGCTGACCCACAACTGGGACACGCCCGCCTACGACCTCGGCAACGGCTACGGCCACGTCGCCCTGGCGGTACCGGATGCCGCGGCCGCCTGCGCCGAGATCAAGGCACGCGGCGGCAAGGTGGTGCGCGAAGCGGGGCCGATGAAGCACGGCAGTACCATCATCGCCTTCGTCGAAGACCCGGACGGCTACAAGATCGAGCTGATCCAGCGCGCCTGAGCGCCACCGGCCGTGCAGCGCACCATCGCGATTCTCGCCTGGATGCTGGTCGCGGCCGGCCTCGGGCTGGTGCTCGGCGGCTCGCTGTTCGGCCTGCTCGCCGTCGTTCTCGCCGATCCGGCGACGCGGCCCGCCGCCTGGCCAGGCTGGAATCTGCTGTTCTTCGTCTTCTTCCTCGGCTTCCCGGCCGGCGGTGCCGCGCTCGCCCTGCTGCTCGGCAGCGCCAGCCGCCTGCCGGGAACCCGGCGCAACTGAGCGAAATCAAGGCCATCCCGGCGCCGGCTGCCCATACTGGCGGTTCACCGGAGACTGCCATGGCCTTTCCCGAATTTTTCGCCCGCATTCCGCCGATCACGCTGCGCGACCCTCTCGCCGAACTGCTCGGCGCCGCCGACGGCGGCCTGATCGAATACCGCTTCGCCGACGCCGTCAGGATGGCCGGCCATTCCTGCCCGACCGTCGCCGGCGCCTGGCTGATGACGGTGCGCGCGCTACGCGCCCTCTACGGCGACGAGACACCGGTCCGCGGCGACCTGCGCGTCACGCTCGGCGAAACCTCCGACCGCGGCGTCGCCGGGGTCATCGCTTCGATTGCCGGGCTGCTCACCGGCGCTGCCGGCGACGGCGGCTTCAAGGGCTTGGGCGGCCGTTACGGCCGGCGCAACCTGCTGCACTTCGGGGTCGCCGGCGTCGGCGGACTGGCGTTCACCCGGCTCGATACGAATGTTGCGGTCGACTGCATTTTAAGGCTCGAAACGGTGCCCGCCGACCCGCGCCTCGGCGGCCTGCTCGGCGCCATTCTCGGTGGCACGGCGGATGATGCCGCCCGGCGCCTGTTCGGCGAACTCTGGCAGGCGCGCGTCCGGCGCATCCTGATCGAGCACGCCGACGACCCGGGAATCGTCGAACTGCGCCCGCTGCGGAACTAGCCTTCGCTGGCGACAAGCCATGACGCTGGATTGGGAGTAAGCTGCAAGACAAGGAGTTCAAAAAGCTTCAAAAGGGAGAAAGCCATGGACAAGATCTGGCTCAGGAATTACCCCGAAGGCATACCGGCCGAGATCGACGCTGAACAGTTCAGGTCTATTCCGGATCTGCTCGACAAGCTGTTCGCCCGCTTCGCCGACAAACCGGCCTACCACAACCTCGGCCGCACCCTCAGCTATGCCGAACTGGAACGCCTGTCGCGCGATTTCGCCGCCTTCCTGCAGGGATTGCCCGGCATGACCCGGGGCGAGCGCGTTGCCGTCATGTCGCCCAATCTGCTGCAGTACCCGGTGGTGCTGTTCGGCATCCTGCGCGCCGGGATGACGGTGGTGAACGTCAATCCGCTGTACACGCCGCGCGAGCTGGAGCACCAGCTGAAGGATTCCGGCGCCAGGGCCATCGTCATTGTCGAGAATTTCGCCCAGACCTTGCAGCAGGTCATCGGCAGCACGCCGGTCAGGCATGTGATCACGACGCAGATCGGCGACCTGCTGCCGGTCCCCAAGCGCTGGCTGGTCAATTTCGTCATCAAGCATGTCAAGAAAATGGTGCCGGTGTGGCATATCGACGGTGCGATAACACTCAACGCCGCGCTGGAACGCGGCCGTTCGGCACCCTTCGCGCCGGTCGACGTAAAAAGTGATGACATCGCCTTCCTCCAGTACACCGGCGGCACGACCGGGGTCGCCAAAGGCGCCATGCTCACCCACCGCAACATACTCGCCAACCTGGAACAGACGGGCGTGTGGATTTCGGTCAGTTTCAAGGAAGGCGCCGAAATCGTCATCGCCCCGCTGCCGATGTACCACATCTTCTGTCTCACCTCGACGCTGTCGTTCATGAAATGGGGCAGCCTCAGCGTGCTGATCACCAATCCGCGCGATCTGCCGGCCCTGGTCAAGGAAATGGGGCAGTGGAAGTTCACCGCGATGACCGGCGTCAACACGCTGTTCAACGGCCTGCTGAACACGCCGGGGTTCGCCCAGCTCGATTTTTCGACACTGAAAGTGGTGGTCGGCGGCGGCGCCGCGGTGCTGAAACCGGTCGCCGAACGCTGGCAGCAGGTTACCGGCCACCATCTCACCGAAGCCTACGGCCTCACCGAGGCGGCGCCCGGCGTCTGCGCCATGCCGCTCGCCGCGCCGTGGGACGGCACCGTCGGCCTGCCCCTGCCATCGACCGACGTCTCGATCCGCGATGAGAATTTCAACGAACAGCCGGTGTGGACCGGCGCCGGCGACATCGAGAAGCACACCGGCGAACTCTGCATTCGCGGCCCGCAGGTGATGGCCGGATACTGGAACAACCCCACCGAAACCGCCGAGGTCCTGCGCGCCGGCTGGCTGAAAACGGGCGACATCGGCCACGTCGACGACCACGGCAGGGTCACCATCACCGACCGCAAGAAGGACATGATTCTGGTCTCCGGCTTCAATGTATACCCGACCGAGGTCGAGAGCGTCGTCGCGGCGCATCCGGGCGTCCTCGAATGCGCCGTGGTGGCGGTACCCGACGACAGGACGGGCGAGGCGGTGAAGGTGGTGATCGTCAGGAACGATCCGGATCTGACGCAGGACGACATCATCGCCCATTGCCGGACGCTGCTGACCAGCTACAAGCTCCCGCGCCATGTCGAATTCTGCGACGCCCTGCCGAAGTCGCCGATCGGCAAGATCCTGCGGCGCGAGCTGCGCACACACGGCCACTCCTGAGCGTCGCCTCAGCCGGCCAGCACCTCAAGCGCAACGCTCTGGAAGGACGCCACAACCCCGCCCCAGCCGCGCGGCAGCATGTCCCGGCGTGCGGCGGCCGACAGCGCATGCCGGCGTCCGCCTTCCGCCAGCGTCCACAGCGCCGCCGCAATGTAGGCGCCCTCGTCGCCGGGCGTCGCGACGACGCCGTTGCGCTCATGTTCGATCAGTTCCGCTGCCGCGGCGCTGCGGTAGGCGACGACCGGCAGGCCGCTGGCCATCGCCTCGGGCACGACGTTGCCGTAGGTTTCGGTCAGGCTGGGGAAGAGGAAGAGATCGGCGCTGGCGTAATGCGTGGCGAGGTCTTCGCCCAGGCGCATGCCGGCAAAATGGTGATCGGGATGCTCGGCTGCCAGCTGGCGTGCCGAAGGGCCGTCGCCGACCCAGACCATGCGCCGCCGGGTGGCGGGCGCGGATCGCCGCGAAGCAGCGGCGCACCAGCGCCAGGTTCTTCTCGGGCGCCAGGCGGCCGACGTAGAGGCAGACCGGCGCCTCGGGCGCCACGCCCCAGGCGCCGCGTAACTCGGGCGAGCGGCGGGCCGGATCGTAGAGTGCGGTATCGACGCCGCGCCCGACCACCCGCACGCCGCCGATGCCCTCGCCGGCCAGGTCGGCGGCGAGCGCCGCCGTCGGCACCATCGTCGCCTGCGTGCGCCGGTGCAGGGTGCGCAGATAGGCTGCGACCGCCGGCCGCAGCCAGCCGACGCCGTAATGCACGCTGTAGCGGTCGAAATTGGTGTGAAAGCCGGACGTCACCGGGATGCCGAGGCGGCGCGCCGTGCTCACCGCCGACCAGCCGAGCGGCCCCTCGGTCACGACATGCACGAGATCGGGCCGCCGCTGCCGCCATTGCCGCGCCAGCCGGCCGCCCGCCGGCAGGCCGAAACGCAGGCCGGGATAGCCGGGCAGCGGCAGCCCGGGCAATGCCAGTTCGTGCTCGCCGCCAGCATCTGCGCCGGCCTGGCGCGGCCGGATGACGCTGACGCGATGGCCGAGTTCGCGCAGTCCGCCGACCAGCCGGCCGACCGTCATGGCGACGCCGTTGACCTCGGGCGGGAAGGTTTCGGTGACGAAGGCGATGTCGAGCGCGCTCATGCCGCCTCCAGCAGCACACAGGCCCAGACCACGACGACTGTCAGCAGCGAGACCAGCACCGCCGCGCTGCCGATGTCCTTGGCGCGCTTGGCCAGGCGGTGGTTTTCCAGGCTGACGCGGTCGACCACCGCTTCGATGGCCGAATTGAGCAGTTCGACGACCAGCACCAGCAGCACGCTGGCGATCATCAGCCCGCGCCCGAGCCACGGCACCGGCAGCAACAGAGCCGCCGGGATCAGCAGCAGCGCCAGCCAGACTTCCTGGCGGAAGGCGTCTTCGCACAGGTAAGCCGCCCTGAGGCCGGCCAGCGAATAATTGAAGGCGTTCCAGACCCGGCGCAGGCCGGTCTTGCCCTTGAAGGGGGACTCGTTGGCCGGGTCGAGGCCGAGTTCGTGCGGTGTCGGGTCGTGCATCGCGGCTCCGTGAAAGTGCTCACGGTAATCGCCGCGCGCTAAGGTTTGATGACAGATGCCTTAACCGGCGCGTCACACATCGCGGCTATAATTTCACCCCCATGCCCGTTCGCTGCCGCCTGACCCTCGTCGCCCTGCTCGCCTGCCTGAACCACGGGGCCGAGGCGGCGCGCCCGATGATCACCGACGATGCGCGGATCACCGACCCGCAGGCCTGCCAGCTCGAAACCTGGGCTTATTTGCACGAACACAATACCCGCGAATTCTGGGCGCTGCCGGCCTGCAACCCCGGCGGCAATTTCGAGATGACGCTGGGCGGCGCCTTCTCACGCTTCGACGGCGCGGCGCAAAGCGGGGCCGTGGTCGTCCAGGGCAAGACCCTGTTCAAGCCGCTGGAAACCAACGGCTGGGGCCTCGGCATCGCCGCCGGTTACGCCACACAGACCGGCCGCGGGCAATCCGGCGGCCCCTATTTCTACCTGCCGGGCAGCCTGTCGCTGGCCGACGACCGCGTCGTCCTGCACGCCAACCTCGGTGCCACCTACTTCGGCGACACCCGGGAAACGCGCATGACCTGGGGCCTCGGCAGCGAAACCGCCGCCACCCAACGCCTCTACATCATCGCCGAAGCCTTCGGACAAGATACCGGCCGCCCCTTCCTGCAAGGCGGTGTGCGCTACTGGCTGCTCCCCGGCCACCTGCAGATCGACACCACGGTCGGCAGCAATCTCGCCGACATGCACGGCGAGCGCTGGCTGTCGATCGGCCTGCGCTTCATCACGCCGCCGATTTTCTAGCGCCCACGCGGCGTAGCCCTTCAGTCAGATGCCAACGCCGGTCGTGGATACCTGCACGGCTGGCGCCGGCAGGAACTCGCCGCACCAGCCATGGAGACCGACGGCCGGAAAGCGCCAGTGATGCGTTTCGCGCGGCGAGCTGTCACCGGCGAAGACGGGCGGAAAACGACGGCAGCTGCCGCTCAGGGCATCGCCCGGCTTGAAATAGCGGCACTGCTCGCAGGCATGCTCGAACGGTTGATTCATGGGACTCCGGATCAGGCTGTTGCGGTCAACGGCCTTTCCGACGCAATTTTCAAGCCCGCCAGTTCGCGGTAGAGCCCGGCGAGGCGCGCCGCCATCGCCGCGTCGGACCATTCCCGGGCGTAGGCCGGCGCTTCCTCGGCCAGATGGCGCCACGCATCCGAGCGGTTGAGGAAGTGCCCGAGCATTTCGCCGAAAGCCCTGGGCTCGGCCGGCGGGCAGAATGCACCACGGCCGGGCGCCAGGATGTCGATCGTCCCCATTTCGGCGAGGGCGATCACCGGCAGGCCGGCGGCCATCGCTTCCAGCAGCACCAGGCCCTGCGTCTCGGTACGCGAAGCGAAGACGAAGACATCGGCCGCCGCGTAGCAATCGGGCAGGTCCCGCTGGCGGTCGAGATAACCGATGAAGCGCACCGCGCCATGCAGGCCGAGCGCTCGCACCTGCGCCTGCAGGTCGGCCATCGCCGGCCCTTCGCCGGCCACCACCAGCAGCACCTCGGGACGCAGTTGGCGGGCATGGACCAGTGCTTCGAGCAGGAAGCCGATGTTCTTCTCGTGCGCCACGCGCCCGACGAACAGCGCCACCGGCTGCCCGATCGGGATGCCGTGGCGTGCGCGGAAGGCCGGACCGTCGCCGTGCGCGAACTGGGCGAGCGGGATGCCGGTCGGCAGCACGTGCAGCGGCGCGGTGACACCGTAGGATTCCAGACGCTGGCGCATCGCCGTCGACGGCACGACGACGGCATCCAGCGCATTGCACTGGCGGCGCGAAAAGGCCCGCGCCTGCCCCTTGAGCCAGCCGCCGGGCAGGAAGCGCGCATAGTGCTGCAGGTATTCCTCGAACAGCGTGTGGTAGGTCGCCAGGACCGGCAGGCCGAGCTTGCGCGCCGCCCTGAGCCCGGCGTAGTGGGCGACGAACGGGGTCTGGATGTGGATCAGGTCGCAATCCTGCGCCGCCGCCAGCACCGCCCGCTGCATCGCCCGCCAGCCGACCAGGCGGTCCTCGCGGTCGCCCGGCACCGGCCGGCCGGGAACGCGGACAACGTCCGCCTCTTCCGCCTCGTCGCCGTAGCGCGGTACGACCAGGCGCACCTCGACCGCGTGCGCGGCGAGCGTGCGGCGGAAGGTTTCGATCGAGGTCGACACGCCATTGACCCGCGGAAAATATACGTCCGACACCATCAATACCCGCATTCAAGCCTCCGCATGTTCGACGACCGGGGCGGTCAGCGCCGGGACCATGCTGCGCACGCCCCAGGCCACCAGCTCCAGCCGGCCGTCGTGGTGTTCGACGATGGCCGTGCACGAATCGACCCAGTCGCCGCAATTGATATAGGTGAGGCCGTCGATGTCGCGCATCGTCGCCCAGTGGATGTGGCCGCAGATGACGCCGTCGAGCCCCCGCTCGCGGGCGTGATGGACGGCCGACTCCTCGAAATCGAAGATGAAGTTGAGCGCCGTCTTGACCTTGCGCTTGGCGTAGCCGGCCAGCGACCAGTAGCCGGCGATGCCGAGCTTGCGCCGCCCCCACGACAGCCACAGGTTGAGGCGCACCAGCAGCTCGTAGGCCTTGTCGCCGAGCACCGCCACCCAGCGGTGGTGGCGCGTCACCTGGTCGAAGACGTCGCCGTGGATGAGCAGGAAGCGGCGGCCGTCGGCCGTCTCGTGGACCACTTCATTGGCCACCTCGATGTCGCCGAAGACGATGCCGCAATAATCGCGCAGCGCCTCGTCGTGGTTGCCGGGGATGAAGACCACGCGCTCGCCGTGGCGCGCCCGGCGCAGCAGCTTCTGGACCACGGTGTTCTGCGCCGGCGTCCAGCATATGCTGCGGCTCATCGCCCAGAAATCGACAATGTCGCCGATCAGGAAAGTCTGTTCGGCGGTGTATTCGCGCAGGAAATCGAGAAGCCGCTCCGCCTGGCACGCCCGCGTGCCAAGGTGGATGTCGGACAGGAAGACGGATCTGACCTTGGGCATGGCGGCACGATAATTCCCGGCCATGAAGGCAGCGTGACAGACGGGTGACAAAGCCGTGACAGCCGCCCTGGTTGACGCTGTTGCGGTCGACGCCTAAATTCGGCCGATTTCCACCCACGGCACCCGCCAGGAGAACCCCATGAAGATCGGCACCCCGCTGTCCCCGAGCGCCCTGCGCGTCATGCTGCTCGGCGCCGGCGAACTCGGCAAGGAAGTCATCATCGCCCTGCAACGGCTGGGCGTCGAAGTCATCGCCGTCGACCGCTACGCCAACGCCCCCGGCCACCAGGTCGCGCATCGTGCCCACGTCATTTCGATGACCGACGGCGCGGCGCTGCGCCAGCTGATCGAGCAGGAAAAGCCGCATCTGGTCGTGCCGGAAATCGAGGCCATCGCCACCGACACTCTTGTAGAGATCGAAGCCGCCGGGCTGGCCGAAGTCATCCCCACCGCCCGCGCCGCCAAACTGACCATGAACCGCGAAGGCATCCGCCGCCTGGCCGCGGAGGAACTCGGCCTGCCCACCTCGCCCTACAAATTCGCCGATTCGCTGGCCGAACTGCAGGCCGCCATCGACGGTGCAAATGGTGAACAAGGCATTGGCTACCCGTGCATCGTCAAGCCGGTGATGTCGTCATCCGGCAAGGGCCAGTCACTGCTACGCGGCCCGGCCGATGTGCAGGCCGCTTGGGACTACGCCGCCAGCGGCGGCCGGGTCAATCAGGGCCGCGTCATCGTCGAAGGCTTCATCGACTTCGACTACGAAATCACCCTGCTCACCGTGCGCGCCCGCGCTGCCGGCGGCGAAGTAGCGACTTACTTCTGCGAGCCGATCGGCCACGTGCAGGTCGCCGGTGATTACGTCGAATCCTGGCAACCGCAGCCGATGACACCGGCCGCGCTGCAACGGGCGCAGGAAATCGCCGCCGCCGTCACCGGCAATCTCGGCGGCCGCGGCATCTTCGGCGTCGAACTCTTCGTCAGGGGCGACATGGTCTGGTTCAGCGAGGTCAGCCCGCGCCCGCACGACACCGGGCTGGTCACGCTGTGCTCGCAACGCTTCTCGGAATTTGAACTGCATGCCCGCGCCATCCTCGGCCTGCCGGTCGACACCGCCCTGCGCGAACCCGGCGCCTCGGCCGTCATCTACGGCGGCATGGAAGAAACGGGGATCGCCTTCGACAACATCGAACAAGCCCTCGCCGTCCCGCGCAGCGACCTGCGCCTGTTCGGCAAGCCGGAATCCTTCACCAAGCGCCGCATGGGCGTCGCCGTCGCCAACGGCGCCGATACTGCGGAAGCCCGCGAACGCGCCAAGCTGGCGGCGGGGAAGGTCAAGCCGGGCAAGGGGTGAACTGACGCTTCCGACCCCAACCCGCCGGTCGATTTTCTGGGGTTCCAACGGCAGGTACTCTGAGTACAGGAGTCGCACAGGCAGTCGGGCCGCTGAGCGCTCGTCGGCCACAGCCAACCTTGAACCTCCTGCGTGACTCGGGCTGCAACGAGCCGGTCTCCTGCCGTTCAGCAGGCAAGAGCCCTGAATGGCTGCATCCCTGTCAGGTGAATTCGTGCTCCCTACCCACAACATCGGATGGCATCTACCAGCGCACGAGCACGCCGATATCCAATGCGGAAATGCCTTTGTACAAAGCTTACCGGCCGACTAGCATCCACCGGTGATGCCGCCAGAAGCAACCGGGTCGCCAAGGCCAACAGGGGGTCATCAGGTTGATAGCGCGTATTAGGCACGGCGGCTGGAGCAAGCGGGTGGGTGGGGTGGCAAACGGCAGAAAGCATGACCAAAGCCACTAAGCGTCTACGATTCAATTTGTTCTCCCTGTCCGGTTGTGCATGTCGCATCCAATAGACACAGACACAAGGAATGGTGAGGCCCGCATGCGACAAGGCCAGACGCAGTCAATTCCATTTCACTCGCAATTGTGAGAAGCCACGATATGATTGACGCATCATGAATACTGGCTCGAACGACACCCTGCTGCGGCAATGGACGATGCTCAAGCGGATACCACGATTTCCCGCCAAGATCACGTCGCGCACCTTGACGGATAGTCTGCAGCGGGAAGGATTCGCGGTCGGCAAACGCACCGTCGAGCGCGATCTCCTGATGCTCTCGATGCACTTTCCGTTGATCGCCGATGAACGGAGCAAACCTTTCGGCTGGAGCTGGGATCGGGATGCGGCAAGCTTCGACCTGCCGGGGATGACTCCAACCCAAGCGCTCACCCTAGTCATGGCCGAAGAGCATCTTGCGACGGTCCTGCCGGCGTCGATATTTAGCGGACTTAGTCCGTACATCAAGGCAGCCCGCAACACACTCGACTCAGTTGCTACGGCGCAAACGTTGCGCGACTGGCAGCACAAGATCGCGCTCATCCATCCGACTCAGCCAATGCTGCCTCCGCCCGTTAATGATGACGTGATTGAGGCGGTGCACCAGGCACTGCTCACCAATCATCAACTCAAAATCCGTTACCGGGTCGTGAATTCGGAGGAAATCAAAGAATACGTGGTGCACCCGCTCGGTCTGGTGCATCGAGGTGCCATCAGCTACTTGTGCGCGACGATCTTTTCCTACGAGGACGTCCGGATTCTTGCGCTTCACCGCATTGAAGCAGCGTCGGTTTCCGACGAATTAGCAAGAACCCTGCCAGGGTTCAACCTCGATGCCTACGTTAAATCTGAAGCATTTGGATTCCACAATCTCGGCGCAATCAAGCTTCACATCCGCATCCACAGAGACCTGGCAGCCTACTTGCGTGAAACGCCTCTGGCTGAAGATCAGCGTATCGAGATGGAAGCTTCCGGAAGTGATGATACGGAACTTCTCACAGCGTCGGTTCAAGACACCGATCAGCTTCGCTGGTGGATTCTGGGTCAGAGGGAGCAGATTGAAGTGCTGTCTCCGTTATCGCTGAGAAACGAATTGAAAGCGGTGCTGCACCGCGCCCTCGTCCACTATCTCTGATCGATCAATCGCGTTTTGCCGCCGGTAAATCGTTCCATGGCGCCACATCGCTCTCTAGAACGCCCCGAAGAAGGCCGCGGATCCAGACCAGCGTGTAGCCTCGCTGCAAATTTGTTCTGGCTGCCCAAAGTTCCTGTTCATCCCTGATAAACCCGCGAACTTGTCCTTCCTTGAACGTCGTGACGACGATGCATCGCTCCCCTGCGGGGATCTCGAATACCTCCCCCTTTACAGGATCGTTGAAAAGAAGTGGCCGGATGGTGATCGCATTGCCGTTAGCTCGCATTCTCGCTGACCTCTGAAGTGATCGGTCAGCAGATGATCCGCAATGTTGCGTCAAGTTATGACGCAGTCTGCCTTTGAAGATTTGGCGCCCGGTAACTTAATGGTGCGACACATTTTGTCGCAGATTTCTGGAAACTGCTTCCTCATCGGTTTCAGAGGATTTAGCAGTGAGCGCCCCAGTTCAACACAAACAGATTGCACAAGCCGAAGGTGTTGCAAGTGTTGACTTGCATGGCCAACGCTTGGCTGCAAAATTGGCAACCAAGCTACTAGTCCACGGTGAGTTCAACGCCAAGATAGTGATCCCCTTCCTCGTTCCTTTTCTGGCCTGGACGCCCGAGTTGTTTCAGGAACTGAGTGCTTGTTGCGAAGAAGGACGTACGCCCCTGAGCTCTTCATCAACGCCAGAACATCCTTCGTCATGGTTGTCACTTTGTCGAAAGGATCGGGTTAAGACTGAAGAGGCGGTTCGGGCGTTTGCATGTCAATGTCCCGATCAATTTAGCGAGTTGGTGCAATTGACTAGCCAACACCTAATTATCGAATCGCTCTCCGAAAATAATCCTGTGCTCGCGAGCATCGACTTCCTGAGAGCGCAGTTTGGCTTGAGTAACCTTGAATGTGAGTTGTTCGACCTTGCTGCTAGCACGGCACTCTGGGCACCCGTCAAAAAATTGCTACGCTTGATTGGCACCGAAGATGGCGCCGACATCCATCGTCAGCTTTCCGTTTTGCTGGGCCGTAGTCGTCAAGAGATTCGGGGCGCGTTGTTGCCAACGGCAAATCTGGTCAGATTCGGGATGCTCGAATGTCTCAACTATGCAGACAATCTGGCTGAGGCCCTGCTGATTGATGATGGCATCCGCGAGCAAATCTGCACCCAAGTCGAGTCGCCCGATACACTGATCGCCACAGTATGCGATGAAGCAAAGATCGCCGAACCCGATGCCGAGGATTTCGCGTACCTTTGTGCTGATCTCGATGCGGTCGTCAAATATCTCGCTGGCGCACTCCGGCAGCGGGCCAGAGGGGTCAATGTACTGATCCACGGAGGGCCGGGGGTCGGGAAGTCCGCCTTCTGCAGGGTGATCGCATCCCGCCTTGAAGCAAGGCTTTTCAGACTCCATAAAGAAACTGGCGACGATTGCGCCAATGAGAACCAAAGTCGTTGGGGACGGTGGCAACGTGCCCAGTTTTTCCTAACTGCGGTGGACCAATCGATTGTGTGCACCGACGATGCCCAAACGATGTTCCTGACCCAAGACAACACCGCACATCATGCCGCGGGCAAGGTTCGCCCATCAGTCATCTCTGACTGGCTTGCATCGAATCCGGTGCCGGCAATTTGGGTGGTGAACCATCCGTCACCAATCCCGGATATCGTGCTGCGAAGTTTTTCCTTTTTTATAGAGGTTCCGCTGCCCCCGCCGAAAGTGAGGTACGTCCTTGCCGCACGAGCATTGAGCGGTAGCGGCGTGCGGCCGAGTTTCTTGCGATCAATTGCGGATAACCCAGCCGTAACACCGAGTCTCCTTGCCAAGGCCGCCGACGTTCTGTCGCTGTCCGGGGAACGAGAGCCGGCAACGGCTGAGGAACTCTTGGAACGAACACTCCGCCAGCATCAGCTTGCACTGGGCAAACAGGCGTTCGCGATGAAGCCGTTACCCGGCACCCAATATTCGATTGACGAACTGAATATCGATAGCGAGTTCTCTCTCGATGAAATCATTCAGGCTTTGGCTCGCGAACCGTCTGCCAGCCTGTGCTTTTACGGCGAACCTGGCACCGGGAAAACGGCCTTTGCAGAACATATTGCGGAGGCATTGAACCGGCCCCTCGTACGAAGACGAGCGTCCGACCTCCAGAGCAAGTTTGTGGGAACCTGCGAGAAGAATCTTGCCGCCATGTTCGCGGAAGCGCGCACGATGGAAGCCGTCCTATTGCTGGACGAAGCGGATTCGTTTCTCCGGTCCCGCAGCACGACGCGTCAAAGCTGGGAGACCAGTCAGGTCAATGAACTCCTCCAGCAAATGGAAAGCCATACTGGGATTTTCATCTGCACAACGAATCTGTTTGAACTGATCGACTCGGCTGCCATGCGGCGCTTCGTGTTCAAACTGAGGTTCAAAGCAATGCGCCCCGAACAAAGGGAACGTATGTTTTTGGTCGAGGGCTTAGACGGCAACGCTCCGGCACTGACCGAGGATTTGAGACATTCCCTGGGACGTCTCGATGGGCTCACGCCCGGCGACTTCGCCGTCGTAAAGCGCCGGTTTCAGATGGTTGGCAAGCGCCCAACGGCAGCAGCATTCCTTGCGGCACTTGAGACTGAGTGCCTGCTGAAAGCACCGGCAAGTTTCCGGCGGATAGGATTTCTCCAGTAGCAATATGCTTCAAACAACTGAATGCTGAAAGCAATCGAACAGGCCGTACGCTGGATCAGGGATGCCGACGGACTACTCGTTACGGCTGGAGCAGGCATGGGCGTGGATTCCGGCTTGCCGGATTTTCGTGGAAGCGCAGGATTTTGGCAGTCCTATCCAGCCTTGGCGAAGGCCGGCATCGACTTTAATTCGATTGCCAGTCCGCGGGCGTTTCGGCGCAATCCGATCCAAGCTTGGGGATTCTATGGGCACCGGCTTGCTCTTTATAGAGGAACTGAACCACATGCAGGATTTTTCGTTCTGAAAAAAATCGCGGAGTTCATGCCCCATGGAGTTTTTGTCGTGACCAGCAATGTCGATGGTCAATTCCAGAAGGCAGGGTATCAGGAGGACCGAATATTGGAGATTCACGGCTCCATCCACAACCTCCAGTGTAATGAGCCCTGCTTTTCGAGAATTTGGTCCGCGACTGACCTTAGGCCGAGCATAAGCACTCGCACGTGTCACTGGTTGGGCAGACTGCCCACCTGCCGTTATTGCGGCGGCATAGCCAGCCCGAATATCCTCATGTTCGACGATGACCGTTGGATTTCAGAGCGACAACTCGCTCAGCGGATGCATTGGGAATTTTGGCGTCAGCAAGTCAAAAAACTTGTTGTGATCGAATGCGGCGCGGGTATTGAAATTCCTTCAATCCGGCGATTCAGTGAAAAGCAAGGGGCGCCCGTCATCCGCATAAACCCTCACCACGCTCGGGCTCCAATGGGGATGGGGATCAGTTTGCCGCTTGGGGCTGAGCAAGCGTTATCACTGGTCGGTGCGGCATTGGGTTATTGACTTACCCTGCTAGAGCAGGATCGCTGACCACTCGAGAGGCAAGAGTTGTCGATTTCCCTTATTCCACATTCGTCCATGTCGCGGGTACCGACCGTATGAGAGATTCCCCACACGGTATGGGGTGACCTGCGCGTGGTCGAGTCGCTGCTTGATTTCCGTGACTCGCTGCAAATAATGCTCGTTGGAAACAGGCACGCTTCCTCCCCATGCCAAGACTACCGTCGAACCATGCACAATGTACTTGGCAAGCGTTTCATCGTTCTTAGGTCCGACAAGAAGGTCGTGGCTCTTATCTTCCAGATTCGCTGTATCTGAAGAAACGTATGCGAATAGATTCAGGAACACGACTGTTTTGAAACCGTTCTCTTCAGCCCAGTACGACACTTTGCCCACTGTAGGGTCGGATCGTTTCCCATTCGCGACACTTGGATTGCACTGAACCAAAACCAAGGTCTTGTCCGAACCGGAATCTGTATCCACAGCCAGCACATACCTGTATGGTCCTTCGCTATAACATTCGTCTTTCCTAATTTTGTAACCCATAAACCCTCTCAATGCGCCTAAAGGAATTGTCCCTGAATATTGTGCGCCAAGTCAGCAAAATCACCCTAAGCGGTCTATGGCCTGAATTGAGACGAACTTCCGCTTCGGCCGATCACTGTGAATTGGCCCTACGACGGGTCTCGAAGGAGACCGGTCATACATATAGCGGCTATGTGGAGAGCCGGAAGGTCGGCAATTGGCCGTATGCGGAAATACGCAACTCTAATGCAAGGCGAGTCTTCGCCAACTGGAACCCGAAGAGGCAACCAACAGAAATGTGGGTGGCGAACGGTTCGCAACCCGACGAATCGATTTCCATTTTTGCCCATTTTTGGAGGTCGACCGCAACAGGCCATTTTCCGGCCATGGCACCCGCCACGCCTTGTAGGACTCCAGCGTAAAGACAATGGCGACGCCAGAGGCAGCTTTCAGACCCCCGCGACGCGGCTGGCCGGGAAGCGGGCGGCGAAGCGGCTGCCGACGCCGGGCGTGCTCGTGATCTCGAGTTGCGCCTGGTGGCGGTTCAGCGAGTGCTTGACGATGGCGAGGCCGAGGCCGGTGCCGCCGGCGTCGCGTGAGCGGCCGCGGTCGACGCGGTAGAAGCGCTCGGTGAGGCGGGGGATGAGTTTGGCGTCAATGCCGATGCCGGTATCCTGCACCGCGAATTCGGCCCCCTGCGCGCTGGCGTGCCAGCTGATGCGGATGGTGCCGCCGGCCGGTGTGTAGCGCACGGCATTGGAAATGAGATTGCCGAAGGCGCTGACCAGTTCGGGCTCCGAACCGCGCAGATCGCCCATGCCGTCGGTCTCGACGACGATGTTGTGACGGCCGCCCGATAGCGCTTCGGCATCACGCCGCAGCTTGTCGATCAGGCTGGCCATGTCGACCGTGTCGTTGGCCGGCGGCGGCGCCGATTCGATCGACGAGAGGGTCAGCAGGTCCTGGACGATCGATTCCATGCGCTGTGACTGTTCGCTCATCAGCGCCAGATAGCGTTGCTGTTCGTCGCGGTCGACCTCGATTTCCTGCAGGGTTTCGAGAAAGCCGGCGAGGACGGTCAGCGGCGTGCGCAGTTCGTGCGAGACGTTGGCGACGAAGTCGCGGCGCGTGCGGTCGAGGCGGTCGCTCTGGGTGACGTCCTTGATCTGCATGAGGCGGCGGTTGCCGGCGTAGGGGACGACGAAAATCGAGAGGACGCGGTCCTCGTTGCGTTCCGAGCGCAGGGTCAACGGCCGCGTGAAATCGCCGCCCTGCAGGTAGGCGACGAATTCCGGCTGGCGCACCAGATTCACGATGGGCTGGCCGCGGTCGGTACGGACGACGAGGCCAAGTTGCATTTCGGCCGTGGTGTTGCAATAGACGATCTGGTTTTGCTGGTCGAGCAGCACGACGCCGTCGGTCAGCGCCTGGCCGGCGGCGATTAGCATCGCGATCTCTTCGTCGCGGCGGGCGATCTGCGCGCGCAGATCCTTCTCGTGCCGGTAGAGACGGCCGAAGACGCCATCCCAGGCGCCCTCGCCTTCGAGGCTGCTATCGACGACCGGCGCCCGCGACCAGCGTTCGAGGCGGGCGAAGTTGCGGAAGTGGAAGGCCATCTGCAGCCCGAGACCGACCGAGAAGAGCGTCCAGCCGACCCAGGGGGCGACGAAATGGCCGACTGGCCAAGCGACTAGAGCAGTCAGCAGGGCCAGCAGCAGGGCCCGGAACAGTTGTGCCGTCACCCGTTTCAGGCGCCCCGGAAGCGATAGCCGGTACCGCGGACGGTTTCGATCCGCTCGTGGTGGCCGGTCGCTTCGAGCGCCGAACGCAGGCGGCGGATATGCACGTCGACCGTGCGTTCCTCGATAAAGACGTGGTCGCCCCAGACTTCGTCGAGCAGCTGGGCGCGGGTGTAGACGCGCTCAGCATGGGTCATGAAGAAGAACAGCAGGCGGAACTCGGTCGGCCCCAGCTCGATCGGCTGGCTGCCGGCAAGGACGCGATGCGTCGCCGGGTTGAGCGCCAGGTTGCCGACCTCGACCGCCTCGCCGGCCAGGTGCGGGGCGCGCCGGCGCAGCACGGCGCGGACGCGGGCGACCAGCTCCTTCGGCGAGAAGGGCTTGGTGACGTAGTCGTCGGCGCCGGCTTCGAGGCCCTGTACCTTGTCTTCTTCATGTACGCGGGCGGTGAGCATGATGATCGGCATCTCGCGGGTGCGCTCGTCGGCGCGGATCTTCTTGGCCAGCGCGACGCCGGACTGGCCGGGCAGCATCCAGTCGAGCAGCACGAGGTCGGGCAGCGCGGCACGGATCGCCGATTCGGCCTCCTCGGCGCTGCCGGCCCGCACGGCGAGAAAGCCGGCGTGCTTGAGGTTGATGACGATGAGTTCCTGGATGGCTGGTTCGTCTTCGACGACCAGAATCGTCGGTGTCACGCCTTCGCCTCCTTGGCCGGATGACGGATGTCGCGCCCCTCGACGATGAACACGACATGCTCGGCGACGTTCTTGGCGTGGTCGCCGATGCGCTCGACGGCGCGGGCGATCCAGATGATGTCGATCGAAGTGGTGATGGTGCGCGGGTCTTCCATCATGTGCGTGATCAGCTGGCGCATGATCGACTTGAACTCGGTATCGACATTGGCGTCGGCCTGGATGACCTTGACCGCCAGCTCGGTATCGAGCCGGGCGAAGGCGTCGAGTGCCTGGCGCAGCATGCCGAGCGCGGCCTCGGCGATGTGGCGGACGCCGATGCCGTATTGCGACGGCATCTGGCCGGCTTCGTAGATGCGGCGCACGCCCTTGGCGATCTTCTTGGCCTCGTCGCCGGCGCGTTCGAGATCGGTGACGATCTTGCTGATGCCGAAGACCAGGCGCAGGTCGGAAGCTGCCGGCTGGCGCTTGGCGATCAGGTGCGCACAATCGTCGTCGATGGCGAGTTCAAGGTCATTGACGTTGCGGTCGGTTTCGACGATGTGCTTGACGCTGGCCACTTCGCCCCTGCTGTAGGCGTCGATGGCGGCCGAAATCTGGGTTTCGACGAGGCCACCCATCTGCAGCACGCTGGTGCGCAGGCGCGAGAGGTCTTCGTCGAACTGGCTGGAGAGATGCTGGCTGTCGTTCATGTCGGTTCCCTTCCTAGCCCATGCGGCCGGTAATGTAGTCTTCGGTGCGCTTGTCTTTCGGCTTGATGAAGATCTCGTCGGTCTTGCCGAACTCGATCATCTCGCCGAGGAACATGTAGGCAGTGTAGTCGGAGACGCGCGCCGCCTGCTGCATGTTGTGGGTGACGATGAGGATGGTGACGCGCTTCTTCAGTTCATGCACCAGTTCCTCGATGGCGGCGGTGGCGATCGGGTCGAGCGCCGAGGTCGGCTCGTCGAACAGCAGCAGTTCGGGATCGGTGGCCAGGGCGCGGGCGATGCACAGGCGCTGCTGCTGGCCGCCGGACAGGTTGGAGGCCAGTTCCTGCAGGCGGTCCTTGACCTCGTCCCAGATCGCCGCGCCCTTCAGGGCGTGCTCGACCTTGTCGTCGAGCATCCGCTTGTTGTTCTCGCCGCGCACGCGCAGGCCGTAAGCGACGTTTTCGTAAATCGACTTGGGGAAGGGGTTCGGCTTCTGGAAGACCATGCCGATGCGCATGCGGACTTCGATGGGATCGACTTCCGGCGACAGCAAATTGGTGTTGTCCGGAAAGAAGCGGATCTCGCCCTCGTAACGATTGCCCGGATAGAGGTCGTGCATGCGGTTGAAGCTGCGCAGGTAGGTCGATTTGCCGCAGCCGGAAGGCCCGATCAGCGCGGTGACCTTCTTGTCGTAGATCGGCATGTTGATGCCCTTGAGCGCCTTGGCCTCGCCGTAGAAGAAATTGAGGTTGCGGGCTTCGGCCTTGAGCGCCGGGTTGTCGTGAATCTGCATTTGCGACTCCATTTCGGTATTCATTTTTGGCTATTTTTGCGCGTTGACCGCAACCGTTACCATTTGATGTTCTTGCGCATCTTGTAGCGCAGGTAGATGGCGACGGCATTCATCGACAGCACCATGACCATCAGCACGAAGCCGGCGGCGGCGGCGTTGATCTCGAAGGCCGGGTCGGGACGCGAAGTCCAGTTGAAGATCTGGATCGGCATCACGGTGAAGGGGGCCATGACCCAGTCGAACAGCCCGGCTGCCGGTTCGCCGGTGAAGGGTGCCGGCGGCAGGAAGGCGATGAAGGTCAGGGCGCCGATGGTGATGATCGGCGCTGTTTCGCCGATGGCGCGGGCGAGGCCGATGATGACACCGGTCAGGATGCCGGGCATGGCGTAGGGGATGATGTGGTAACGGCAGGTCTGCCAGCGCGTCGCACCGACCGCCATCGAGCCTTCGCGGATCATCGCCGGGATGGCGCGGATCGCTTCGCGGGTCGAGACGATGATGATCGGCAGGATCAGCAGCGCCAGCGTCAGGCCGGCCGAGAGGATGCTCTGGCCGAAGCCGAACTGGTAGACGAAGATGCCGAGCGCCAGCAGACCATAGACGATGGACGGCACCGCCGCCAGGTTGCTGATGTTGACCTCGATGATGTGGGTCAGCCAGTTGCGCTTGGCGTATTCCTCCAGATAGAGCCCGGCGGCGACGCCGAGCGGCACGGCGGCGAGCGCGGTGACCAGCATCACCAGCAGCGAGCCAACCCAGGCCGAGAGGATGCCGGCCTGCGTCGCCCGGCGCGAGGCGAAGTTGAGGAAGAAATCAAGGGTGAAGCGCTCGGAGCCCTTGATCGCCATGTCGGCGATCAGCGCGACGATGACCAGCAGGGCGAGCGCCAGACAGAAAATGCCCAGCGCCTTGAAGATGGTATCGCGCAGCTTGCCGCGCGCGATGACGGCGCGGATCTGTTCGGTGGTCAGCGGTTGCATCAGTAGTTCTCCCGGAATTTGGCGCGCAGCCACTGGCCGAGGATGTTGAAGACCAGGGTGATCAGCAGCAGGGTCAGGCCGGCGGCGAAGATGGTCTGGTAGCCGATCGAGCCGTGCGGCAGGTCGCCGAGCGCCACCTGAACGATGTAGGAGGTGATGGTGGCGGCCGGCTCCATCGGGTTCCAGGTCAGGTTCGGCTGCATGCCGGCGGCGACGGCGAGGATCATCGTTTCACCGACGGCGCGGGAGATGCCCAGGATGTAGGAGGCGGCAAGGCCGGAGAAGGCGGCCGGAACGACGACATGGAGCGCCGTGTAGAGGCGCGTCGAACCCATCGCGTAGGCGCCTTCGCGCAGGCTCATCGGCACCGCGCGCATGGCGTCCTCGGACAGCGAGGCGATGTAGGGCACGATCATGATGCCCATCACCAGGCCGGCGGAAAGCAGCGAAAAGCCCGGCAGTTCCGGGAAGATCATCTGCAACAGCGGGGTGACGACGAGCAGCGCAAAGTAGCCGAAGACGATGGTCGGGATGCCGCCGAGCAGTTCGAGGATCGGCTTGGCAACTTCGCGCACCTTCGAATTGGCGAATTCGGAAAGATAGATGGCGATGACCGTGCCCATCGGGATGGCGACGGCCAGCGCGACGAAGGAGGACACGACGGTGCCCGAGACCAGCACCATGATGCCGAAGTGGGCGTCGTCGAAGAGCGGCGTCCATTGGGTATCGGTCAGAAAGTCGACGATGCTGACGTTCTGGAAGAAATGGAAGGACTCGGAAACCAGGACATAGACGATACCGAGCGTGGTCAGCACCGAAACCGCGGCGGCGCACAGGAGCAGGCCCTCGATCAGGCGCTCGCTGACGTTGCGCATGGCGTTCCTGGCCAGGCGGTCGCTGACCGTCGGCAGGTCTTGGGCGTTGTTTGCAGACATGGAGTGTGAATTCACTGTGAGAATTCCCTATGATAAAAGCCCGCCCCGTCCGGGGGCGGGCTTTTTTGTGGGGAGTAACGCGAAAATCAGATCTTGGCTTCGCGCTTCTGCAGTTCTTCGATGGTGATGCCGACTTCGGCCGTACCACCGAAGACCGTGCCCTTCTTCTTCTTGTCGACGTGTTCCATGTTAACCGTGTAAGCCTTGGCCGGCAGCGGCACGTACTTCACTTCCTTGGTCAGCTTGGAGGCGTTCTTCATGTAGAACTCGACGAACTCCTTGACCTCCGGCTTGTCCAGCGCCTTCGGGTTGATGTAGATGAAGATCGGGCGCGACAGCGGCTGGTAGGAACCCTTGAGCACGGTTTCCTCGGACGGCAGCACGCCCGGCTTGCCGGCCTTCTCAACGATCGGCACGGCCTTCAGCTTGCCGGTGTTCTCGGCGTAGTAGGCGTAGCCGAAGTAACCGATGGCGTTGACGTCGCGCGAAACGCCCTGGACCAGCACATTGTCGTCTTCGGAGGCGGTGTAGTCGCCGCGCGAGGACTTGGCCTTGCCGACGATGGCTTCGGTGAAGTAGTCGAAGGTGCCGGAATCGGAACCGGCGCCGAACAGCTTGATCGGCGCATCGGGCCAGGCCGGGTTGACCTGGTTCCAGCGGGTGATCTTGCCTTGGGCAGCCGGCTCCCAGATCGCCTTCAGCTGCTCGACGGTCATTTCCTTGAGGAAGGCGTTCTTCGGATTGGCGACCACGGTCAGCGCGTCGAAGGCGACCGGCAGTTCGATGTACTCGATGCCGGCTTCCTTGCAGGCATCCATTTCCTTCTTGAGGATCGGGCGCGAGGCGTTGGCGATATCGACCTCGCCGCGGCAGAACTTCTTGAAGCCGCCGCCAGTGCCGGAAATGCCGACCGTCACCTTGATGGCGTTCTTCTTGGCTTTCTGGAATTCTTCGGCCACCGCTTCGGTGATCGGGTAAACCGTCGAGGAGCCGTCGATCTTGACGACATCAGCCAGGGCAGCCGAGGCGCCGAAGAGGGCGACACCGGCAACGGCCAGGGCGGAAACGAGCTTGGACTGCTTGAACATGGGGAACTCCTGCACATAGTTGGATTGACAACAATGTGCAGGTTAGCCCCCGATTGTTACAGCCCAATGACAGGCTGTAACAAAAGTAATAGGTACTACCTGGGCGGACTACTTCGCCGGGCGACCGGGCTTGATGCGGTCGATGCTGGCCATGATGGCGGTCAGCTCGACGTTGTCCATGGCCACCAGGGCGGCGATGCCGGCCCGCATCAGTTCGCTGCGCCGGGCCTTGCCGCCGAAATCGGCGATGCGTTTCTTGAGCACGGCGATCTGCGCGTATTCGCTCTCCGGCATCGAGATGCTGTGGCGAACCAGCTTGACCTTCTTCGCCTTGGCCGGCTTGCCTGCCTTCGGCACCTCGGGCAGCGCGGCGGGCGGCGGCGGAATCTGCACCGCCTGCGCCTTGGCCAGCGCCTCGGCCAGGGCCTTCTTGTTGCGCGCCTTGGTTTCGTCCAGTTTGCTAAGTTTCCTGATCGCCGCCTTCTTCGCTGGCGGCGCCTTGGCGACGGCCGCGGGCGCGGCCGCAGCTTCCGGTTTCGCGGCGACGCGCGGCTGCAGTTTCTTCACCGGCTTCGGTGCTGCGGCGGGCGGCGTGGCCACGGGGGCTACGTTCTTTTCTTCCGGCTTCTTCTCTTCCGACATCAGGCTCTCTCCATAAAAATGGTATGCCGAGTTTAGCGATTTTCCAAAGCCGCCAAGTTAAACTTTTTTGACAGGTAAAATGCCCGCCATCCCAACAGCGAGGCGCATCATGACCCAGGACGAACTCAAGCAGGCGGTGGCGCAGGCGGCCGCCGATTACGTGGCCAAGCACGCGCCGGAAGGCAGCATCATCGGCGTCGGTACCGGCTCGACGGCCAATTTCTTCATCGACGCCCTCGCCCCGCTCAAGAGCCGCTACCAGGGTGCCGTCGCCAGCTCGGAAGCGACACGCAAGCGCCTCGAAGGCCACGGCATTCCGGTCTTCGATCTCAACGACGTCGAGAACATCCCGGTCTATGTCGATGGCGCCGACGAAATCGACGCCGGCCTCAACATGATCAAGGGCGGCGGCGGCGCGCTGACGCGCGAGAAGATTGTCGCCGCCGTGGCAAAGACCTTCGTCTGCATCTGCGACGCCTCGAAGCTGGTCGACGTGATGGGCGCCTTCCCGCTGCCGGTCGAGGTGATCCCGATGGCGCGCGCCCACGTCGCCCGCGAACTGGCGAAGCTGGGCGGTACGCCGGTGCTGCGCGAGGGCTTCGTCACCGACAACGGCAACCTGATCCTCGACGTCAAGGGCCTTGCCATCAGCGACCCCAAGGGGCTGGAAGCGAAGATCAACCAGATTACCGGCGTCGTCACCAACGGCCTCTTCGCGATCCGTCCGGCCGACGTGCTGCTGCTCGGCACCGCCGCGGGCGTCAGGACCGTCGCCTGATTCATTTTCCTGTCACATGCGGGCGCTAATCTGGCGGCATCGAACGCCACCGGGAGCGCCCCATGTTTTTCTCGCCAGAACAAGTCGCCCAGACACGGGAACGCACGCTGAACAACCTGCTCGGCCTGTCGGCCACCTGCATCTCGGCCAGCCAGCGCCTCTCCGACCTCTTCTCCGCCGCCAGCCGCGACGCCCTCCACCTCGGTAGCAAGCAGTTCGCGCAGTCCGGCCACGGCCAGCTCGACTCGCTGACCGGATTTCCCGCCATCCTGTGGCTGGAAAACAGCGTCCGCACGACCAAGCTGCTCGATTCCGCCTATGAAATCCTCGGCGAAACGCACAAGTCGCTGATCCAGTCGGCGGAAGCGCAGGTGCGCGCGTTCGACGAAATCGTCTTCGCGACCATCCACCGGGTAGCCAGGAACAGCCCGTGGGAGGGCGAGATCGCCCTGGCGGCGCTGCGCACGACGCTCGAAACGGCCGAGCAGACGCTGCACGGCATGAGCGCCGCGGCCATCGAAACCGTGAACCTGGCCGAGAACGAGGTGCATGAAATTTCCGCCACCCTGACGGAGGACAGCACGACAACAAGGCCAAACAGGCGGGGCCGTACAACAAGCAAATAAACATCCCGCACGAGGGATCGCCAGACTCTCTCCTTTGGCCCGGCCGCGCCGGGCCTTTTTTTCGTCTGGCCAAACGATTGCTGGTAGCCTGTTGCGGTCGACCTTTCAGGAATGCCCATTTTCATGCCCATCACCGATCCCAAGCGCCGCGCCACGGTCAATCTCGCCCTGCAGGGCGGCGGCGCGCACGGCGCCTTCACCTGGGGCGTGCTCGATGCGCTGCTCGAAGACGGTTACCTGGATTTCGAAGGGGTCAGCGGCACCAGCGCCGGCGCCATGAATGCCGTGTGCCTGGCACAGGGGCTGATGGCCGGTGGCCGCGATGGCGCCCGCCAGGCCCTGCGCGATTTCTGGACGGCAGTCGCCGAAAGTTCGCCGTTTCCCGACAGCAAAAGCAGTGCCGACGGCGAGCCGCCCGCCGTTCCCGCTGCGCTCAAGCTGATGCTGCAATGGACTGATTATCTCTCGCCCGAGCAGTTGAACCCGTTCGACCTCAACCCGCTGCGCGACGTCGTCACTGCGCAGATCGATTTCGAGCGCCTGCGGCGGCACAGCCCGGTCGAACTGTTCATTGCCGCGACCAACGCCAATTCGGGCAAGCTGCGCATCTTCCACAACCATGAACTGTCGGTCGACGCGCTGCTCGCCTCGGCCTGCCTGCCCAACATCCACCGCACCGTGATGATCGACGGCGAGCCCTACTGGGATGGCGGCTACAGCGCCAACCCGGCGGTCTTTCCGCTGTTCTACGACTGCGCGGCGGCCGACATCGTGCTCGTCCTGCTAACGCCGCTGCACTTCGGCGAGACGCCGGATTCGGCCCAGGACATCCGCATGCGCCTGCGCGAACTCGGCTTCAGCGCGACCTTCCTGCGCGAGATGCGGATGTTCGCCCACCTGCGCGAAC
Organism: Azonexus sp.; assembly: GCA_017983755.1. Classification (GTDB taxonomy): domain Bacteria; phylum Pseudomonadota; class Gammaproteobacteria; order Burkholderiales; family Rhodocyclaceae; genus Azonexus. The sequence continues at coordinate 74,383 of JAGOAU010000001.1, forward strand.
GCGTCGGCGAATCGCGGCTGCCCGCCTGGCTGCAGGCCTGGATCCCGATCGGCCAGCTCGAACAGCGCGTGCGTCAGGTGCGCTTTCACGCCATCAGCGCCGATGCCCTGATGAGCGAACTGGCGCCGGAAACCAAGCTCGCCGCCAGCCTGTCGTTCTTCCAGCGCCTGCACGACGACGGCCGCGCCCACGCGAAAACCTGGCTGGCCGCCAAGCGTGCCGCCATCGGCCGGCAATCGACACTCGACCTGGCGAAAATCTACTACTGACGCCAGCCGGCGCAATCCGGTTTTTGGCCATTTTCGCCGGTCGACCGCAGCGGCCTCACGCACTTCATCATTCTGTAATCCGCCGGCCGCATGCTTGCCCTTGTAGAAATTCACCACTGGCAGGAGATTGCGATGAGCGACACCATGTTCTGTTACTGCTGCAGAACCCATCACCCCAGGGCGCAGATGCGCCGCTTCGTCACCCGGACCGGCGAGCGCTGGCGCTGCCTGCGCAGTATCGAGGCCGCCCGCCGCTACAGCAGCGAACGGGATGCCTTCGGGCGCCGCCAATCGGAACAGAACCGCCTGGCAGCGGCCCGGATGGCCGAACGGGTGGCAATGCTCCACCTGAAACATTGCCCGCCGTGAGCAAGCTGCTGATCCGCCCCCTCGACGTGCATGACCTGATCCAGCTCGACACCGCCATCGAACTGGTCGAGAACGCTTTCGCCGATCCCGACCGCTACGGCCGCGAGCGCATCGCGCGCGAGATGCTGGCCGACGACCCGGTCTTCTACCGCCAGTTCCTCGTTGCCATCAAGGGCGGGCGGATCGTCGGCGTCGGCGGTATCAAGGCCGCCGACTGGGCGGCGAAAACGCACCTGCTGTATCTCTCTGCCGTCGCACCCGAACGGCGCGGCCAGGGCATCGCCCGCGCCCTCCTCGCGGCGCGCGTCGAATGGCTGACCAGGCGCTTCGATTGCGGACGCATCCTGGTATCGACGACGCGCACGCGGCGCTTCCGCGAATTCGGCTTCACCGAGGTCCGCGGCAGCGAAATCGACGGCCGCCAGCTGATGCTCTACAGCTTCCCGAACAAGTAGGCGGGCCGCCGCCCCGGGAAAACGCAACGCCGGAAAAGCAGAAACCCCGCCGGAGCGGGGTTTCCTTGCTGCCGCCAGCGCAGGCTTCAGGCCTTGGGCGGAACGTAGCCCTGGATCTGGTCGGCGCCATCGCCGAAGAAATGCTTCTCGACCTGCTCCATCAGATATTTGCGGTGCCGCGCATCGACCAGGTTGAGGCGGTTTTCGTTGATGAGCATGGTCTGCATCTTGATCCACTGCTGCCACGCTTCCTTCGAGACGTTCTCGAAAATACGCTGGCCGAGCGCGCCGGGATACGGCGGGAAATCGAGACCTTCGGCCTCGCGGCCGAGCTTGATGCAATTGACGGTACGTGCCATGGGTAACTCCGTGATGGTGATGGGCGAATTATAAGGTCTTGAACAGGACCTTGGACCGCCGCTGATAGTTGTACATGTCGCGCTTCCTGGCCGGCAGGTCGTCTACCGTGCCCAGCTTGAAGCCGCGCTCGACGAACCAGTGCTCGGTGCGCGTGGTCAGCACGAACAGGCGCTTGATGCCGGCCTTCTTCGCGCGCCGCTCGATGCGCTTCATCAGTTGTTCGCCGTAGCCCCATTCGCGATGTTCCTGGCTGACCGCCAGGCAGGCCAGTTCGGCCTCCTCGTCGGAGTGGGCGTAGAGCGCCGCGCAGCCGACGATGATGCCGTCGTGCTCGATGATGGAGAAATGTTCGATCTCGCGTTCCAGCAGTTCGCGCGGCCGGTGCACAAGGACGCCTTCGGCCTCCATCGGCTCGATCAGGGCGATCAGCGCACCGATGTCGTCGGGCTTGGCTTCGCGGATGCTTTCCAGCGATTCGCGCGTCACCACCGTGCCGACGCCGTCATGGGTGAACAGTTCGCGCAGCAGCGCGCCGTCCTGTTCGAAGCCGATCAGGTGCACGCGCCCGACCCCCTGACGGCTGGCCCGCAGGGCGCAGGGCAGATAGCGGCGGATATCGGTCGACAGCCACTCGCCGGTCTTCATCGTTTCGGCGACCTCGTCGGCGGTCATCGCATCGAGCAACTCGCCGGCCGGATCGGTGACGCCGCGGCTGTCGGTCAGGTAGACCAGCTTGTCGGCGCGGATCGCCACCGCCACCGCCTCGGCCGCCTCCTCCATCTGCAGGTTGAAGATTTCGCCGGTCGGCGACGGCCCTTCGCAGTTGAGCAGGACGATGTTGCCGAGGCCGAGCTGGGCATTGATGCCCTCGGCGTCGACCTTGCGCACCTTGCCGGCGTACTGCATGTCGATGCCGTCGAGAATGCCGATCGGCTGGCCGGTGATGAAGTTGCCACCAATCACCCGGATGCGGCTATTGGCCATCGGCGTATTGGGCAGGCCCTGCGACAGCATGGCTTCGATCTCCAGATAGACGCTGCCGACGGCGTCGAGCACGCAATCGAGCGCCTCGGCATCGGTCACCCGGTAGCCGCGGTGATAGATCGACTCCAGGTTCTTTTCGCGCAGTTCTTCCTCGATCTGCGGCCGCGCGCCATGCACCAGCACCAGACGGATGCCGAGGCTGACCAGCAGATTGACGTCGTAGGCCAGCGTCTTGGCGAACTCGCTGGCGACTGCCTTGCCGCCGAAGGCAATGACGAAGGTCTTGCCGCGGAAGGCGTTGATGTAGGGCGTGACAGCCCGGAACCAGGAGACGAAATGCTCGTCGTAAGGGGTATCGCTCATTGCTGTGTGTATTTTCCGTTATCGATCTGCAGCGCGGTTTCAAGCCGCTGGCAGATAGTCTTCAGCACTTTCGCCCGGGCGAAGTTCTTGTCGTTGGCTTCGACCAGCGTCCACGGCGCGAGGCCGGTCGAGGTGCGGTCGACCATGTCGCAGGCGGCAGAAACGTAGTCGTCCCAGCGTTCGCGGTTGCGCCAGTCCTCGTCGGTGATCTTGAAGCGCTTGAAATCGGTGGCCTCGCGTTCCTTGAAGCGGCGCAACTGCTCGTCGGCGCTGATCTGCAGCCAGAACTTGACGACCACGACACCGGCACCTGCCAGCTGGTGCTCGAAATCGTTGATTTCTGCATAGGCGCGCAGCCAGTCGGCTTCGGAGCAGAAGCCCTCGACCCGCTCGACCAGTACCCGGCCATACCATGAACGGTCGAACACCGCCGCCCGGCCGGTACGCGGGATGTGTCGCCAGAAACGCCACAGGTAGGGCTGGGCGCGCTCCTCCTCGGTCGGCGCGGCAATCGGGATGATCTGGTACTGGCGGGCATCGATCGAGGCGGCGACGCGGCGAATGCTGCCGCCCTTGCCGGCCGCATCGGATCCCTCGAAGACGAGAACCAGCGACCGCTTGCCGACGAAGCGCTCGTCGCGCGCCAGTTCGGAAAGCCGGGCCTGGTATTTGGCGAGATCGCGCTCGTAATCCTTCTTGGCCAGCTTGCGCGTCAGGTCGAGTTCGCTGAGCACGGTCTTGTGGTCGATGGTCTGGATCACCGGCGGCGCCACCGGCACCTGCTGGCGCCCCTGCTGCAGGCGGCGCTGGATGGCGTCGAGGACGATGCGCCCGACGGTCAGCGAACGATAGGCATCGTCGGTGCCCTCGACGATGATCCACGGCGCCTTGGCGGTATTGGTCACGCGCAGGACATGGCCGGCGACTTCCTGCAGCCTGTCGTAGGTCTTCAGGCGGTCGTAGCTTTCCTTGGTCACCCGCCAGGCGGTACGCGGATCCTTCTCCAGCGTCTTCAGCCGCTGCTTCTGGCCATCCTTGGAAAGATGGAACCAGAATTTGAGGACCAGCGCGCCTTCGTTGACCAGCATCGCCTCGAAGCGGTTGATGTCGTCGAGCCGGTCGTCCATCGCGGTGCGCCGCATCTTGCCGGCGATGCGGTCGGCGATCGGCTGCGAGTACCACGAACCGGCGAAGATGCCGACCTTGCCCTTGGGCGGCAGCGCCCGCCAGTAACGCCACATGTAGGGCCGCGAACGCTCCTCGTCACTCGGTTCCGAGAAGGCCAGCGTCGAGATGTGCCGCGGATCCATCCATGAATAGAGCAGGTTGATGGTTTCGCCCTTGCCGCTACCGTCGACCCCGCTGACCAGGATGACCACCGGGAAATCCCTTTTCTCCAGCATGTCGTACTGGACGTCGAGCAGCGCCGCGCGCAACTTGGGAACCTCCTTCTTGAAGGTTTCCTTGTCGATGGTGTGGCCCAGTTCCGCCGATTCAAACATGCCTCATCTCCCCCTGAAATCGCCCCACAAGGCCTGCATGGCGGCCAGTGCCGCCAGTGCCGCCGTTTCGGTGCGCAAGACGCGCGGCCCGAGGCGGACCGGCTGAAAGCCGACCTGCTGCGCAGCGACGACTTCCTGCGGGTCGAGTCCGCCTTCGGCGCCGATCAGCATCTGCACCTGCCGCGCCAGCGGCAGATCGGCCAGCGCATGTTCGGCATCCGGCGCCAGCATCAGCCGCAACCCGCCGACGGCCGGCCGCGCCAGCCAGCTTTCCAGCTTTTCCAGCGGCGCCACCTGCGGCACCTGGTTGCGCCCGCATTGTTCGCAGGCGGATGCCGCCACGCCTTGCCAGTGGGCGACGCGCCGCCCCGCCCGCTCCCCGGACAGGCGGGTGACGCTGCGCCGGCTGTCTACCGGAACGATTGCCGAGACGCCGAGCTCCACCGCCTTCTGGATCGTGAAATCCATCTTCTCGCCGGCCTGCACCGCCTGGATCAGGGTCACCGCCAGCGGCGATTCGCGCTCGACTTCGCGCCAGGCGCCAAGCGCCGCCATCACGCGGTCTTTTTCGATACGTTCGATGCGCGCTTCATACTCGCCGCCGCGCCCGTCGAACAGCACCACCGCCGCCCCCGGCGGCAGCCGCAAAACGCGCACGGCATGGCGCGCCACCGGCTCCGGCAGGTCGATGTGGGCGCCCGGCGCGAGGGCCTCCCGGCAGTAAAAACGCGGCAGATTCATCGGTGCTATTATCGGCCAAATAAAAGCCTTGGGGATAAACATGGTCGCCTTGAACCCGCCGGTTTGCGAATTCGGACTGGCCGCCGTCGATTTCGACCTGCCGGGCACCGACGGCCGCCGTCACACGCTGGCCGATTGCCGGGGGCCGAATGGCCTGCTCGTGATGTTCATCTGCAACCATTGCCCCTTCGTCAAGGCGGTCAGCGACCGCATCGTCCGCGACTGCCGCGAACTGGCAACCCTCGGCGTCGGCAGCGTGGCGATCATGAGCAACGATGCCGCGGCCTACCCGGAAGACTCGTTCGATAACATGGTGCTGCTGGCACAGCGACTGGACTTCCCCTTCCCCTACCTGCACGACGAGACGCAAGCCGTGGCGCGCGCCTACGGCGCAGTGTGCACGCCGGACTTCTTCGGTTACAACAGCAAGCTCGAACTGCAGTACCGCGGCCGCCTCGACGCCTCGGGCCGCAACCCGGCCCCGCCCGATGCGCCGCGCGAACTGTTCGCCGCCATGCGCCGGATCGCCGAAACCGGCCAGGGCCCGTGCGAGCAGAGCGCGTCGATCGGCTGTTCGATCAAGTGGCGCGGCGAATAGGCGCGCCCTTGCTGCACGCGCGCGGCCCGGCGGAGTAAAATCTTGGGTTTTGTCATCGCCGCAGGGAGAAAACATGGCACAGCGCACGCTGGCGCGCTACCTCATCGAGGAGCAGCGCAACAAGGGCGTCATCACCGCCGACCTCAAGTTCCTGATCGAAGTGGTTTCGCGCGCCTGCCAGGCTATTTCCATCGCCATCGGCAAGGGCGGCCTCGGCGGCGTCCTCGGCGAAGCCGGCAGCGACAACGTGCAGGGCGAGGCGCAGAAGAAGCTCGACGTGCTGTCCAACGAAATCCTGCTCGACGCCAACGAATGGGGCGGCCACCTCGCCGCCATGGCCTCCGAGGAAATGGACCTGCCGCACACCATTCCGCACCGCTATCCGCAAGGCGAATACCTGCTGCTGTTCGACCCGCTCGACGGTTCGTCCAACATCGACGTCGACGTCTCGATCGGCACCATCTTCTCGGTGCTGAAATGCCCGGAAGGCGCCGACCTGTCGACGCCGGAAGCCTCGGAATCCGCCTTCCTGCAACCGGGCGCGGCACAGGTCGCCGCCGGCTATACGGTCTACGGACCGACGACGGTGCTGGTGCTGACGGTCGGCGACGGCGTCGCGGTATTCACCCTTGATCGCGAACAGGGCGGCTTCGTGCTGACTCAGGAAAACGTGCGGATTCCCGCCGACACCGCCGAATTCGCCATCAACATGGCCAACCTGCGGCACTGGGAAGCCCCGGTCCAGCGCTACGTCGGCGAAATGCAGCAAGGCCGTGACGGTCCGCTCGGCAAGGACTACAACATGCGCTGGGTCGGCTCGATGGTCGCCGACGTGCACCGCATCGTCACCCGCGGCGGCATCTTCATGTACCCGATGGATGCCAAGACGCGCGCCAAAGGCGGCAAGCTGCGCCTGATGTACGAGGCCAACCCGATGGCCTTCCTGATTGAACAGGCGGGCGGCACAGCCAGCACGGGCTACCAGCGCATCCTCGACATCGAGCCGGAACGCCTGCACCAGCGCGTGCCGGTCATCCTTGGCTCGAAGAACGAGGTCGAGCGGGTGGTCGGCTACCACGCCTGACGGATTTGCCTTTCCGCGGCCGCCTCACTCCCCAGGGCAATTGCATGAAGGTTAAGCTAGGCCGAGTAGATGTTCGCGGTATTTGTCGGAAGTGGCGGCGATGAAACGGCGGGCCTTGATCCCGCCCTTTCGCTTGATGGGGTCAAGGCGAATGAGGTTCAGGGTAATGTGTTTGAGGATGGCGAGGTTATGGGCGGCATGGCCAGTACGGGCGCGCATCTGGTCGTCGGCGAAGGCGACATCCATGCACCAGTGCAATCGGTTTTCGACTGACCAGTGAGCGCGAATTGCCCGCAGCAGGCGGTCGGCATCGGCGGGCAAGCTGCTGATGTAGAAGCGTTGCTCGATCGACGTTTTGCCACCCATGCAAGGCTCGGATTCAATCACGGCAAAGGACTTCAGGTCCGGCCATTGCTCGGGCTTCGCCAGGCAGTCCAGTTGATCAAAGGCAAAGCAGCGGCGAATTTCGAGTCGTCCATGATCCTTCTCGACGGTTTCAGCGCGCGTATGGGGCGTGCGCATGGGGGCTGTCTTGAACTGGGTGAAGAAATCGCGGGCCGAATCCGCCAGCATCGGCTGATTGTCTTTGAGCGCCAGGACATAGTCTGCGCCGCGCGCCCGGATGCTCTGAGCAATGTTCGCCTGTGTCCCCATGGCATCGATGGTCACAATGCAGCCCGCCAAGGCCAGCGTGGCCAACAACTCGGGAATTGCCGTCTTCTCATTCGATTTCTCTGCGGTCGCACGTTGCCCGAGGACCAATCCGGCGCCGGCGGCAAATGCACTGACCAGATGCAGCGGCGAGGCATCGACCTTCCCGGAACGCCGACTGGTTTTGCCATCGATAGCAACCACTGCATCACTGGCCAGGCTCGGCACGATCGCGGCAGCCCATGCCCGGAACGCCGTCTCAAATTCATCAGGATCAATCAGGCCGAACAGACGGCCGAAGGTGTCGTGCGATGGAATGCCATTCTCCAGACGCAGGTAACCGCGCAGCCACTCAAGTCGCGCCTGCGCCCACAACTCGATCTCGACGAATGTGTCGGCGCCGACCAGAACCGCATTCACTGCGACGACCAGCAGTTCAACCAGGTCGTGCTCCACCTTGGCCGCTTGTCGTGGATCCGAAATCGACACAAATACATCGGCCAGTCGCAATCGCTTTCCCGTCTCCATGGCATCACCCAAAAAGACAGAAAACTACACAAATTCAGGAGCCGTGAACAGCGCTGTCGTAAGCGACTGAATGTGAACAGCTATTTCGTACCGTCAACGACAGCGGCATTCATGCGATTGCCCTGCCTCACTCCCGCCGCGCAACGTCCTCGAAGCGGTCGAGCGCGAAGCCGGCGACGATGCCGACCAAGCGGTTGCCGAGGCGAATCGAGAAATAGACGCCGTCGGTAATGCGCAGATGCGCTTCCTCGATGGCGCGCACCGGCGCCGCGATCGGCTCGATCCGCGCCAGCAGCCTGTAGGGGTGGCGCGTCATTTTCTTTTGCGCATCGCCGATGGTGACGGCAGCGGCTTCGATCGCATCTTCGAGCAGATCCTTGGCGCCGCGCAGCTGGCGCAGGGTATCGGGTTCCATGCAATTTCCTTTCAGGTGCTCGCGCACCAGGTTCTGATCTGATCGTAAACGGCTTCGTCGTGCGCCAGCTGCATGTGCGCGACACCGGGAAACAGCCTGACGTTTTCGCCGGCCTGCGGTGGCTGCACCAGGCCGTCACCGAACAGCCGGGCGGCCAGGTGCTCCGGGTCGTCGGTGACAGTGCCGGCAATCATGTAGTGCTGCGCGCCGGCCAGCCAGGGAACGGCGGCGATACCGGCGGCGCCGTCGAGCACCGTGCCGTGGCGCAGATCCTTGATGCCTTGGCTGCGCTTGCCGGCGACATCACCGAGCAGGGCGGTGATCGGGTGGGGAACGGCGTGCAGCACCGAATTCACCAGGTGGCCAAACTGTTCGAGCGCCGCACCCTCATGCGGCGTGCCAATGTAGAAGACCCGCTTGACCTTGCCGACCCAGGCGGCACCGCGCTCGGCGCCAAAATGGCAGGCGCCGCGCAACACCAGTCCGCCCATGCTGTGGCCGATCAGGACCAGTTCCTCGACCGTCAGCGGGTAGGCGGCCAGCAGCTTTTCGAGCAGGGCGTCGAGCGCCGCCCCGTTGTAGGGAATCGGCAGGCCGGTGTTGTAGCGCAGGAAGAAGGGCGTGTAGCCGAGGTCGTCGTGTAAGGCGCTACCGTAGGAACGCGCCGGGTTGCCCGGATAATCCCAGGCGCCTTCGTGACAGCAGAGGCCATGCACCAGCACGCACAGCTTGCCGGTCGGCGCCGGAAAAGCGTCGCGCAGGGTTTCCGGTGTCAGCGGCAAGGAGCGGTTGTGCCGGTAGAAGGCCATGTCGATGGCCAGGCCGTTGTCGCGCTCGCTCAGGTAGTCGCCGAAGCAGCCATTGACGATACTGGCGAGCGTCACCCCCAGGCCGGGTGCGGCGGTGGGTTTCTTTTCTGCGTCGGCCATCGTTCACTCCCCTTTTCCGGCAGGCGGCCGGACGGGTTCACCGTACGCCCGAATCCGCGGCTTGAACAGTGGCGGGGGCGCGACACCGGATCGCGCAAATTGCGCGCCGGACTATCCAAAACCCCTCGTTTTGAACGATAATTTCATCTTTTTCCGGGCGCCACCCGCAAGCCGGGAACACGCGGAACGGATCATCGACATGAGCTCAAATCTCTCGCCGCAGGCAGCAGTTTTCACTCCCCTCACCGGCGCCATCCGCGCCCTGGCCATGGACGCTGTCCAGCAGGCCAACTCCGGGCACCCCGGCGCCCCGATGGGCATGGCGGAAATCGCCGAAGTGCTGTGGCGGCGCCACCTGCGCCATAACCCGGCCAACCCGAAGTGGCCCGACCGCGACCGCTTCGTGCTTTCCAACGGCCACGGCTCGATGCTGGTCTACGCGCTGCTGCACCTGACCGGCTATGACCTGACCATCGACGACCTGAAGAATTTCCGCCAGTTGCACTCGAAGACCGCCGGCCACCCGGAATACGGCATCACCGCCGGCGTCGAAACGACGACCGGCCCGCTCGGCCAAGGCATTACGAACGCCGTTGGCTTTGCGCTGGCCGAAAAGGTGCTGGCCGCCGAGTTCAACAAACCCGGCCACGAGATCGTCAATCACCACACCTACGTTTTCCTCGGCGACGGCTGCCTGATGGAAGGCGTCTCGCACGAAGCCTGCTCGCTGGCGGGCACGCTCGGCCTGGGCAAGCTGATCGCCTTCTGGGACGACAACCGCATCTCCATCGACGGCCATGTCGAGGGCTGGTTCACCGACCACACGCCGGGCCGTTTCGAATCCTACGGCTGGCACGTCATTCCGGATATCGATGGACACGACCCGCAAGCCATCGAGCGCGCCCTGCTCGCCGCCAAGGCGGTCACCGACAAGCCGAGCCTGATCTGCTGCCGCACGACCATCGGCATGGGCGCCCCCAACAAGCAGGGTAGCCACGACGTGCATGGCGCCCCGCTCGGCAAGGATGAAATTGCCGCCGCCCGCGCCCATATCGGCTGGGCTCACGCCCCGTTCGAGATTCCCGACGATGTCTACGCGGCATGGAACGGCAAGCCGCGCGGCGCCATCTTCCAGGAAAACTGGGACAAGCGCTTCGCTGCCTACCGCGCCGCCTTCCCGGCCGAGGCCGGCGAATTCGAGCGCCGCGTCATCAAGGGCGAACTGCCGGCCAGCTGGGCGGCGACCAAGGCCGCCTACATCGTCGCCTGCCGCGAAAAAGCCGAGAACATCGCCACCCGCAAGGCCTCGCAGAACGCCATCGCCGCGCTGGTCCCGGCGGTGCCGGAAATCTTCGGCGGCTCCGCCGACCTGGCCGGCTCCAACCTGACCTTCGTCAAGGGCAGCAAGGGCGTCACCCGGTCAGAAGGCGGCAACTACTGCTACTACGGCGTCCGCGAATTCGGCATGACCGCCATCGCCAACGGCATCGCGCTGCACGGCGGCCTGGTGCCCTACACCGCGACCTTCCTCGTCTTCTCCGACTACGCCCGCAATGCCATCCGCATGGCCGCGCTGATGCGGCAGCGCCAGATCATGGTCTATACGCATGACTCGATCGGCCTCGGCGAGGACGGCCCGACGCACCAGCCGGTCGAGCACATTCCCAGCCTGCGCATCATCCCGAACCTGGATGTCTGGCGTCCGGCCGATGCCACCGAAACTGCCATCGCCTGGGCTGCTGCGGTCGACCGCCAAAACGGGCCAAGTTTGCTCGCGCTCTCGCGCCAGAACCTGCCGACCGTGACGCAGAACGCCGCCGACGCCGACATCGCCCGCGGCGGTTACGTGCTCTCCGATTGCACCGGCGAAGCGCAAATTACCTTCATCGCCACCGGCTCCGAGATCAAGCTGGCGCTCGACGCCCAGGCCGCGCTGGCCGGCGACGGCATCGCCACCCGCGTCGTTTCGATGCCGTGCACCAACGTTTTCGACCGTCAGTCCGACGACTACAAGGCCTCCGTGCTCGGCGGCTGCAAGAAGCGCATCGCCATCGAGGCCGCCCACCCGGACTTCTGGCGCAAGTACGTCGGCCTGCACGGCGCCGTGATCGGCATTGACCGCTTCGGCGAATCCGCCCCGGCCGGCCAGTTGTTCGAGATGTTCGGTTTCACCGTCGCCAACGTCGTCAAGACGGCCAAGGCGCTGTTGTCCTGATTTTTTAGAGAGGGAGTTAGATTCATGGCTATCAAGGTTGCAATCAACGGTTTCGGTCGTATCGGTCGCTGCACGCTGCGCGCCATCTACGAGCAGGGTCTGCAGAATGAATTCGACGTCGTTGCCATCAACGCCGCCGGCGACCTGAAGACCAACGCCCACCTGCTCAAGTACGACACCACGCACGGCCGTTTCCGCACCAGCGTCGAAACCGAGGGTGAAAACTGCATCATCGTCGACGGCAAGAAGATCGCCTTCTACTCGACCAAGAACCCGAAGGAAATCAACTGGGCCGACCACGGCGTCGACATCCTGCTCGAATGCACCGGCGCCTACACCTCCAAGGCCAAGGCCCAGCCGCTGCTCGAACAGGGTGCCAAGCGCGTGCTGATCTCCGCCCCGGGCGGCGACGACGTCGATGCAACCATCGTCTACGGCGTCAACGAAGGCATCCTCAAGGCCGGCATGACCGTCGTCTCCAACGCCTCGTGCACCACCAACTGCCTGGCCCCGGTCGCCAAGATCCTGTCCGACAGCGTCGGCATCAAGCAGGGCCTGATGACCACCATCCACGCTTACACCAACGACCAGGTCACCGTCGACGTCCGCCACAAGGACCTGCGCCGCGCCCGCGCCGCTGCCGCCAACATCATCCCGACCAAGACCGGCGCTGCCGCCGCCGTCGGCATCGTGCTGCCGGAACTGAAGGGCAAGGTCGACGGTTTCGCGCTGCGCGTGCCGACCATCAACGTTTCGCTGGTCGACCTGACCTTCACCGCCGGCCGCGCCACCACGAAGGACGAAATCAACGCCCTGATGACCGCCGCCGCCAACGGCCCGCTAAAGGGTGTCATGGACGTGAACAACGACCCGCTGGTGTCCTCCGACTTCAACCACACCACCGTCTCCTCGACCTTCGACGCCACGCAGACCCGCGTCATCCAGGGCGAGGACGGCAGCACGCTGGTCAAGGTCCTGGCTTGGTACGACAACGAGTGGGGTTACTCCTGCCGTATGCTCGACGCCGCCCGCACCTGGATGAGCGTCAAGTAAGCCGTTCGTTTCGAGGGGGCCGCAAGGCCCCCTTTGCTTTTAGTCGACCGGACACCGTCTCTTGCCCTCCTCTGCTCCATTGCGTCTCGCCATCAACGGTTACGGCCGCATCGGCCGCTGCTTCCTGCGCGCCCTGCTCGAATCGCCGAGCGCCGGCCACCTTCAGATCGTCGCCATCAACGAGCCGGCCAACCTCGAAAGCATGGCCTACCTGACGCGCTACGACTCGACCCACGGCCGCCTGCGCGGCGAAGTCGAAATTTCCGGTTCGGCGCTGGCGATCAACGGCCGGCGCATCGAGGTCAGCCACGCCCGCACGCCGGAAGCCGTCGACTGGCGCGCCCTCGACATCGACCTGCTGATCGAATCCTCCGGCTGTTACGGTCAACGCGCCGAACTGACCCGTTTTCTCGATGCCGGCTGCCCGCGCCTGCTGCTTTCCCACCCGGGTTTCAGCGGCGACGACGTCGATGCCACCATCGTCAACGGCATCAACCAGAACAGCCTAACCGGCCGCGAGCGCCTGGTTTCCGCCGCCTCGTGCACGACCAACGCCATCGTCCCGCTGCTCGACCTGCTCGACCGCGAGGTCGGTGTCGAACAGGCATTGCTGACCACCCTGCATTCGGTGATGAACGACCAGCCGCTGATCGACGGCTATCACCACGACGACCTGCGCCGCACACGCTCGGCCATGCAGTCGATCATCCCGGTATCGACCGGACTGGCGCGTGGCGTCGAGCGCCTGCTGCCGCAACTCGCCGGCCGCGTCCAGGCCAAAGCGATCCGCGTGCCGACGCTCAACGTCTCGGCCATCGACCTGACCGTCGCCACCCAGCGCCCGGTTTCGGCGCACAGCATCAATGCCCTGCTCGCCGAGGCGGCCGGCGGCCCGCTGAAGCAGCTGATCGCCTACTCCGAGGCCGCCCATGCCTCGATCGACTTCAACCACGACCCGCATTCGGCCATCGTCGACGGCAGCCAGACGCGCACCGGCGGCACCCACCTGGTCAACCTCTTCGTCTGGTTCGACAACGAATGGGGCTTCGCCAACCGCATGCTCGAAGTTGCCGAACACTGGTCGCGCCTGTGGCACAATCGCAATCTATATAATTAATCGCTAATCTTGGAGAGAACCATGAACGTCACCAAACTCACCGATCTCGATGTGTCCGGCAAGCGCGTTTTCATCCGCGCCGACCTCAACGTGCCGCAGGACGAAGCCGGCAACATCATCGAAGACACCCGCATCCGCGCCTCGCTGCCGTCGATCAAGTACTGCCTCGAAAAGGGTGCCGCCGTGATGGTCACCTCCCACCTCGGCCGCCCGACCGAAGGCGAGTTGCGCCATGAAGACAGCCTGACCCCGGTTGCCGTCCGTCTCGGCCAGATGCTGCACGTGCCGGTGCGCCTGATCCAGAACTGGGTCGATGGCGGCTTCGAGGTCAAGCCGGGCGAGGTCGTCCTGCTCGAGAATTGCCGCGTCAACAAGGGCGAAAAGAAGAACAACGAAGAGCTGGCGCAGAAGATGGCCAAGCTCTGTGACGTCTACGTCAATGACGCCTTCGGCACCGCCCACCGTGCCGAAGCGACCACCCACGGCATCGCCAGGTACGCGCCGGTGGCCTGTGCCGGCATGCTGATGGGTGCCGAAATCGACGCCCTGACCAAAGCCCTGACCAACCCGAAGCGCCCGCTGGTCGCCATCGTCGGCGGCTCCAAGGTATCGTCCAAGCTGACCATTCTCAAGTCGCTGGCCAGCAAGGTCGACCAGCTGATCGTCGGCGGTGGCATCGCCAACACCTTCCTGCTCGCCGATGGCAAGCGCATCGGCGACTCGCTGGCCGAGGCCGACCTGGTCAAGGAAGCGCACGCCATCATGGATATCATGAAGGCGCGCGGCGCCGAAGTGCCGCTGCCGGTCGACGTCGTCGTCGCCGACGAAGTCTCCGCACTGGCCCGCGCCAACAAGATTTCGGTCGACGACGTCGCGGCGCACGACCGCATTCTCGACGTCGGTCCGAAGACCGCCGCCAAGCTCTCCGAGATCATCGCCAACGCCGGCACCATCGTCTGGAACGGCCCGGTCGGCGTTTTCGAACTGCCGCAGTTCGCCGGCGGCACCAAGATGCTGGCTTCCGCCATCGCCCACTCCGAGGCCTTCTCGATCGCCGGCGGCGGCGACACGCTGGCCGCCATCGCCAAGTTTCATATCCATGACGACGTCGGCTACATCTCGACCGGCGGCGGCGCCTTCCTGGAATTCCTCGAAGGCAAGACCCTGCCGGCGATCGCCGTGCTCGAAGAGCGCGCGGCAAAATAAGGCTGCACAACACGTCGACCGCAGCCCTGTTGCGGTCGACTGCCTGAAACAGGCAAAAATCAAACAATAACGAGGAAGAGACATGTCGCGCCACACCAAGATCGTCGCCACGCTGGGCCCGGCCTCGTCGTCGCCGGAAGTTCTCGAACGCATGGTGCGCGCCGGCATCGACGTCGTGCGCATGAACTTCTCGCATGGAACAACAGAAGACCACCTGGCGCGCGCCACCAGCATCCGCGAAATCGCCGCCCGCCTCGGGCGCACGGTCGGCATCCTCGGCGACCTGCAGGGGCCGAAGATTCGCGTCGGCAAGTTCGAGAACGGCAAGATATTGCTGGTCACCGGCGCCCGTTTCATCCTCGACGCGCAATGCCAACTCGGCAACCAGGAGCGCGTTGGCCTCGACTACAAGGATCTGCCGAAAGATGTCGTCCATGGTGACATCCTGCTGCTCGACGACGGCCGCCTGAAGCTCGAAGTCGTCGCCGTGCGCGGCCATGAAATCCATACCCAGGTGCTGGTCGGCGGCGATCTCTCGAACAACAAGGGCATCAACCGCCAGGGCGGCGGCCTGACCGCGCCGGCGCTGACCGCCAAGGACATGGACGACATCAAGACCGCCGCGCTGATCGGCGTCGATTTCGTCGCCGTCTCCTTCCCCAAGGGCGCCGCCGACATGTACATGGCACGCCAGCTGTTGCGCGCTGCCGGCAGCAGCGCGGTGCTGATCGCCAAGATCGAGCGCGTCGAGGCGGTGACCAATCTGGAGGAAATCCTCGACGCCTCGGACGGCGTCATGGTGGCGCGCGGCGACCTCGCCGTCGAAGTCGGCGACGCCAGCGTACCGGCCTTGCAGAAAAAAATGATCCGCATGGCGCGCGACCGCAACAAGCTGACCATCACCGCCACGCAGATGATGGAATCGATGATCGTCTCGCCGGTGCCGACCCGCGCCGAGGTCTCGGACGTCGCCAATGCCGTGCTCGACGGCACCGATGCGGTGATGCTGTCGGCCGAAACCGCGAGCGGCAAATACCCGGTCGAAACCGTCGAATCGATGGCACGCATCTGCGTCGAGGCCGAACGCTCGGCCGAGGTCACCCTCGACCGCGAATTCCTCGACCGCGTGTTCACGCGCATCGACCAGTCGATCGCCATGGCCGCCATCTGGACCGCCCATCACCTCAAGGTCAAGGCCATCGCCGCCCTGACGCAATCCGGCTCGACCGCGTTGTGGATGAGCCGCCTGAACTGCGGCGTGCCGATCTATGCGCTAACCCCGGATGCCGAATCGGTCGGCCGCATGGTGCTCTACCGCGCCGTCTGCCCGCTATTGATGAAACAGCAGCACACCGACCGCGACCTGCTGCTGGCCGAAGCCGAGCAACTCCTGATCGACCGCGGTGTCGTCGAAAGGGGCGACCTGATCGCCCTGACCATCGGCGAACCGATCGGCAGTGCCGGCGGCACCAACACGCTCAAGATCGTCCGCGTCGGCGAGCATGAAATCGGCTAGGCGAGTAAACTAGATACATTAATCATTACCGTTTCGAACAGGAGTTCCCATGCCACTCGTATCCATGCGCCAACTGCTCGACCACGCCGCTGAAAACGGCTACGGTCTGCCCGCCTTCAACGTCAACAACATGGAACAGGTCTGGGCCATCTGCGAAGCCGCCAGCCAGATCGACGCCCCGGTCATCATGCAGGCCTCGGCCGGCGCCCGCAAATATGCCGGCGAGCCCTTCCTGCGCCACCAGATCCTCGCCGCCCTCGAAGCCTACCCGCACCTGCCTATCGTCATGCACCAGGACCATGGCCAGAGCCCGGCGGTGTGCATGAGCGCCATCCGCTCCGGCTTCACCTCGGTGATGATGGACGGCTCGCTGGAGGCCGACGGCAAGACCACCTCCTCCTACGAATACAACGTCGCCGTATCCAAGGAAACGGTCAAGTTTGCCCACGCCATCGGCGTTTCCGTCGAAGCCGAACTCGGCGTTCTCGGCTCGCTCGAAACCATGAAGGGCGACAAGGAAGACGGTCACGGCGCCGACGGCCACATGACCCGCGAACAGTTGCTGACCGACCCGGACCAGGCCGCCGACTTCGTCAAGCAGACCAACTGCGACGCCCTGGCCATCGCCATCGGCACCAGCCACGGCGCCTACAAGTTCACCAAGAAGCCGACCGGCGACATCCTCGCCATCGACCGCATCAAGGAAATCCACGCCCGCATCCCGAACACCCACTTGGTGATGCACGGCTCCTCCAGCGTGCCGCAGGAACTGCTCGCCGAGATCCGCGAATTCGGCGGCGACATGAAGGAAACCTATGGCGTGCCGGTCGAGGAAATCGTCAACGGCATCAAGCACGGCGTACGCAAGATCAACATCGATACTGACATCCGTCTCGCCATGACCGGTGCCATCCGCCGCTACTTCGCCGAAAACCCCACCAAGTTCGACCCGCGCGACTACCTCAAGCCGGCCCGTGAAGCCGCCAAGAAAATCTGCCTGGCCCGCTTCGAAGCCTTCGGCTGCGCCGGCCGTGCCAGCCAGATCAAGCCGATCCCGCTGGAAAAAATGGCCGAGCGCTACGCCAAGGGCGAACTGAACCAGATCGTCAAGTAGGCAGGCTTTTACATTGCTTGACCGAAGGCCGCTTGATGCGGCCTTTTTCATTTTGGCCCCTGTCGTGCAAATCCCTGCCACGCCCATCATTTGCAGGTGCCGGGTATTCGCCCGGTAATCCGAGAAGCGCTGGTTCTGCGCCAACTATTGGCCTACGATGCAAAGAAAACGGACGGGCGTCGCTCGGGTTTTCGCCCTCGGCAATGTGTCCGGAGAACAGGAGACGATATGTCGCAAGTCGCGGAAGAGGGCAAGGCGGAACAACTGGCTTTGGTTCTGGAGATGGTGCGCGAGCGCTTGCCGGCAACCGAGGTGCCGCTGGTCGAGGCGTTCGTGCAGCGCTTCTACAGCCAGGTGGCACCGGAGGACCTGGCCGAGCGGGCGGTCGCGGATCTGTATGGGGCAGCGCTGTCGCAACTGCATTTCGCCCGGCGCTACGTCGCCGGCGCGCCCAAGCTGCGGGTATACAACCCGCGTGTGGAGGAGCACGGCTGGCAGACGACACACACGGTCATCGAGATCGTGAACGACGACATGCCCTTCCTGGTCGATTCGATCACCATGGAAGTGAACCGCCAGGGGCTGACCCTGCACATGATCATCCATCCGGTGATGAAGGTCAGCCGCGGCAGTGACGGCTCCCTGCTGGCGCTGCTCGATGCCGCCGACGCGAACGACGCCGCCGGCACCTACGAATCGGTAATCCATGTCGAGGTCGACCGGCGCACCGAAGCAACTCAGCTCGAAGCACTGCAGGCGGGCCTGCAGAAGATACTCGGCGACGTGCGCCTGGCGGTCGCCGACTGGGCAGCGATGCATGCGCGCATGGCCGAGATGATCGCCGACATCGAGCACACGCCGCCGCCCGGCGACGCGGCCGACGTCGCGGAGGACAAGGCCTTCCTGGAGTGGATCGCCGACGGCAACTTCACCTTCCTCGGCTACCGCGAATACCAGCTGGCCAGCGAGAACGGCGAGGACGTGCTGCGCGTGATGCCCGGCTCCGGCCTCGGCATCCTGCGCGAGAAAGGCGAGCAGCATTCGCTGTCGTTCGCCGCGCTGCCGCCTGAAGTGCGCGAGATCGCCCACGAAAAGAGCCTCCTGGTACTGACCAAGGCCAACGCGCGGTCCACCGTGCACCGCCCCGGCTACCTCGATTACCTCGGCATCAAGCGCTTCGACGCCGAAGGACGCACCATCGGCGAGCGCCGCTTCCTCGGCCTGTTCACGTCGACCGCCTACGACGCCAGCCCGCGGATGATCCCCCTCCTGCGGCGCAAGATCGCGACGGTGGTCGAGCTCGCCGGCTTCCTGCCCAACAGCCACGCCGCCAAGACGCTCTACAACATCCTCGAACAGTACCCGCGCGACGAACTGCTGCAGATCCCGCCCGCCGAGCTCTACACCATCAGCATCGGCATCCTGCGCCTCGGCGAGCGCCAGCGCACACGCCTGTTCATCCGCCGCGACGCCTTCTGCCGCTTCTTCTCGTGCCTCATCTACGTACCGCGCGAAACCTACAACACCGAACTGCGCGAACGCATGCAGGCGGTGCTGATGGAGATGCTCAACGGACGTACTTCGGAATTCAACGTCCAGATCTCGGAATCGGCACTCGCGCGCATCCACGTCGTGGTGCACACGCGCTCCGGCTGCACCACGGACTACGATGTGCGCGAGATCGAACGGCGCCTGGTGCTGGCGGCCCGACGCTGGCCGGACGAGCTGTACCAGGCGCTCAGCGAGCGCTGCGGCGAGGAGCGCGGCAACCTGCTCTACAACCGTTATGCCGCCGCTTTCCCGGCCGGCTACCGCGAGGCCTACTCGGCGCGCGCGGCAGTCGGCGACGTCGAGTTGATGGAGTCCCTCACCGGCCCCGAAGGGCTGGCCATGAGCCTCTACCGTCCGCTCGAGGCGGCGCCCGGCAGTCTGCGCCTCAAGGCCCTGTGCGAAGGCCAGGCGATGCCGCTGTCGGTGTCGCTGCCGATGCTCGAACACATGGGTGTGCGTGTCCTCGAAGAGCGCCCCTACGAAATCCGCCGCGACGGCGGCGCAACGGTGTGGCTGCACGATTTCGGCTTGTGGCGGGCCGATGCCGAAGAGCTCGACATCGACCGGTTGCGCGACAACTTCCAGGCGGCCTTTCTCGCCGTCTGGCACGGCGTCGCCGAGAACGACGACTTCAACCGGCTGGTGCTGGCGGCCCACCTCACCTGGCGCCAGGCGATGGTGCTGCGCGCCTACGCCAAATACATGCGCCAGGCCGGCTTCACCTTCAGCCAGGCCTATATCGAGCAGACCCTGGCGGCCTATCCGGTCATCGCCCGGCACCTGCTCGAACTCTTCCTGAGCCGCCACGACCCGGCCGCCGAGACCGGGCGCGACGAGCAGTCGGCGCGCCTGGAAGCCGAAATCGTGGCCGCCCTGGACGGTGTCACCAGCCTCGACGAGGACCGCATCCTGCGCCAGTTCCTCGCCGTCATCCTGGCCACCGTGCGCACCAACTACTTCCAGCGCCGGGATGGCGAAAGCAAGCCCTATCTCTCGTTCAAGCTCGACCCGCACCGCGTGCCGGGGCTGCCCGAACCGCGGCCGATGTTCGAGATCTACGTCTACTCGCCGCGCGTCGAGGGCGTGCATCTGCGTGGCGGCAAGGTGGCGCGCGGCGGCCTGCGCTGGTCCGACCGCATGGAGGATTTCCGCACCGAGGTGCTGGGGCTGATGAAGGCACAGATGGTCAAGAATACGGTCATCGTCCCGGTCGGCTCGAAAGGCGGCTTCGTCGTCAAGACCCCACCGCCGGGCGGCGATCGCGACGCCATGCTGCAGGAAGCCATCGCCTGCTACCGTCTCTACCTGCACGGACTGCTCGACCTCACCGACAACCTCGTCGGCGGCAGCGTCGTGCCCCCGGCCGGGGTGCTGCGCCGCGACGGCGACGACCCCTATCTGGTGGTCGCCGCCGACAAGGGCACGGCGAGCTTTTCCGACTACGCCAACGCCGTCTCGCGCGAATTCGGCTTCTGGCTCGGCGATGCCTTCGCCTCCGGCGGCTCGGCCGGCTACGACCACAAGAAGATGGCGATCACCGCCCGCGGCGCCTGGGAATCGGTCAAGCGCCATTTCCGCGAATTTGGCATCGACACTCAGGCGCAGGATTTCACCGTGGCCGGCATCGGCGACATGTCGGGCGACGTCTTCGGCAACGGCATGCTGCTCTCGCCGCACATCCGGCTCGTTGCCGCCTTCGACCACCGCCATATCTTCATCGACCCCGACCCCGACGCAGCGGCGAGCCTCGCCGAGCGGCAGCGGTTGTTTGCGCTGCCGCGCTCCTCCTGGGCCGACTACGACGCCACGTTGATCTCGGCCGGCGGTGGCATCTATCCGCGCAGCGCCAAGTCGGTGCAACTCTCGCCCGAGGCCCGCGCCGCCCTCGGCATCGAAGCCGAAACGCTGACGCCGCAGGAACTGGTACACGCCGTGCTGCTGGCGCCGGTTGACCTGCTTTACAACGGCGGCATCGGTACCTACATCAAGAGCCAGCGCGAAACCCATGTCGACGTCGGTGACCGGGCCAACGACGCCATCCGCGTCAACGGCGGCGAACTGCGCTGCCGCGTCGTTGCCGAAGGGGGTAACCTCGGCTGCACCCAGCTCGGGCGCATCGAATACGCCCTGAAGGGCGGCCGCATCAATACCGACGCCATCGACAACTCGGCGGGCGTCGATTGTTCCGACCACGAGGTCAATATCAAGATCCTGCTCAATTCGGTGATCGAAGACGGCGAACTGACCGAGAAGCAGCGCAACGCACTACTCGTCGAGATGACCGAGGAAGTCGGCCGACTGGTGCTGCGCGACAATTATTTCCAGACCCAGGTGCTGTCGATCACGCGGTCGCGCGGGCTACAGCTACTCGACGAGCAGCTGCGCTACATCCACTATCTCTCCAACGCCGGCCGGCTCAACCGCCGCCTCGAATACCTGCCTTTCGACGAGGAGATCGCCGAACGCAAGGCCGTCGGTATCGGCCTGACCACACCCGAACTGGCAGTGCTGCTGGCCTACCACAAGATGGAACTGTTCGAGGCGCTGCTCGCCTCCGACGTGCCCGAAGACAGCTACATTTCCACCGCCCTCAGCCGCTATTTCCCGCAGCCGCTGCGCGAGCGCTTTCCGTTGCAGGTCGGGCGCCACCCGCTGCGCCGCGAGATCATCGCCACCCATGTCGTGAACAGCATGGTGAACCGGGTCGGCCCGAGCTTCATCTTCCGCCTGCAGGAAGAAACCGGGGCCGCGCCGCCGGACATCGTCCGCGCCTACCTGGCGACGCGCGAGGTATTCGGCGTGGTGCCGCTGTGGCAGGACATCGAAGCGCTCGACAATCTGGTCGCCGACACCACGCAGACGGCGATGATCCTCGAAGGGCTGCGCCTGATCCAGCGCGGCACCCTGTGGTTCCTGCACCACCGCGACCATCTGCGCGACCTGGCCGCCACCCTGGCCCGCTTCTCCGGTGGTGTCGAGGCGCTGGCCACCAGCCTGAACGAGGTGGTCGCCCCGCTCTACCGGGCCGAACTCGACGAAGTCGCGAACCGTCTCGGCGCCCAGGGCGTGCCGCCGGAACTGGCGCAGCGCGTGGCCGGGCTGGAGGAACTGTACTCGGCGCTGGACATCATCGAAGTCGCCGGCGAAACCGGCGCCCCGGCCGAACGGGTTGCGCGCGTCTATTTCAGGCTCGGCGGCGAACTCGACCTGCACTGGCTCAGTCGCCAGATCACCGCGCTGCCCGCCGACACTCACTGGCAGGGCATGGCCCGCGCCGCACTGCGCGACGACCTGTCGACCCTGGTGCGCAACCTCGCTGCCGAAGTGCTGCGCACCAGCCCCGGCGAGACCGAGATCGATACCCTGATGGCCGCCTGGAAATCGCGGCGCACCTTCCAGTACGAGCGCTGCCGGCAACTCTTCGCCGAAATTCGCGGCAGCGCAACACAGGACATGCCGATGCTGTCGGTAGCGCTGCGGGAACTGCGCGCGCTGGCATAGGTCGGGGGCGGCTTGTGCCTCGTGGTTACGATAGGCCCCCTGACCATACCAACGCCTGGGGTTATTCAGCAGCTCCAGCGTGACTCAAAGAGACCGGCACCGCCCGCGACATGTACAACGATTACGCTACGGCGCGGCGACTAGGGCCTGCTGCGGTCGACCCGGTTTATATGGCTGTTTTCATCGACTGCCACGGAAGCTACCGGTACATGGGCAGCCACAACGGTCGCCTCGGCGTGATCGAATAAAGCTGCGCCCGGGCAAGCCACTGCTCAATACAATGGCGCCTGGCGAACACAGGGAGCAAACGCAGTGCGACTCGACAAATGGCTTTGGGCCGCCCGTTTCTGCAAAACCCGCAGTCTGGCCTCCGAAGCCGTGACCGGCGGCCGGGTCAAGGCCAACGGCGCCGCAGCCAAGCCCGCCAGGGATGTCAAACCCGGCGACCGCCTGCAGATCCATGCGGGCGACCAGCACTGGGAGGTCATCGTCAAGGGGCTCAACGAGCAGCGCCGCCCGGCGCCGGAGGCACAACTGCTTTATGAGGAAACCCCGGACAGTGTGCAACGTCGTGCCCGTGAGGTGGAACTGCGCCAGCTGTCCCCGCAACCGGTGGCTGAACAGAAGGGCCGCCCGACGAAGCGTGACCGGCGGCAGATGAACCGTTTTCGCGAAAATTGAGCGTCCCGGAATGAAAGCGGCAGACCGGATGTTGTTTGCACGCTCCTCATGAAGCGTAACGGGGCCGGCGTTCCAGTCCGCCCGCGGCCGCAGTACACAAAAGTCGCAGCAATTCTTCAATGGCGTTTTGCCGCAGCGATTCGAGTTCGAATGGCTGCACCGCTTCCGACTGCAGGCCTACGTTGGGCGAAGCCGAAGACAACTCGCGACAAGCCTGCGCCAGGGTCCGGTTCAGAAACACCTTGTCCGTCGTTGCATCGATGATGAATAACAGTCGTTCGAGCGGCACCGCATTCAGCAACGCCTTGATTTCGAACACGCAGCCGTCGTTGCCCGGCGAAAAGCTTCTCAGATCCATCAGCACTGCATCGCTTCCAGCAACCAGCCGTACGAGCACCCGTTGCCAAGTGTCCGCGTGGCAATAAAAATCATTGATGCGGAACCGTCCGTCCTGATCGCGACGAGTATCCAGTTGGCCCGCGCTCCGCTCAATTGCGGCACTGCTGTCGATGAACAGCCCCTGCAGCTTGCCCGCGACAAAGGCAAGGAATTGATGCGGCGCAATGGTGGAGGTGGCGAGGTCGATGCCGACGATCAGCTGGACGTTGCCGATATGGCGCCAGTATTTCGAGACCAGCTCGAACAGCCTCTCGCTCCGCTGGCCAAGCGAAAAGACGCGAAGCACGAGCAGCGCCGGCCCAGCTTCCGCTACGCCCGCCCTGGACGCGGCAGACCGGTTGCCGGTCCGCACCGTCATCCTGAAGACCGCCAGCGCAACAGGCACCGCCAGCACCCAGCCCGGACCGGCAAAAATCAGGATGGCAGCATAGAACGTCGCAAACACAAGCCACATGGCGTCGATGGCCAGCGACTGATCGCTGATGACCTTGCGCAGGTAGGCATGGCGCATCCAGACAAGCAGGCACCAACCGAGCAGGGCGGGGGAAATGCAAGCAATCACCATGAGCAGCAGGAGGCAGCCGATGAAGGTCAGCGCAAAGCTCAGGCCGAGGAAGCCGGATACAGCGGTCACGACGGTTCCCAATGGCTCCCGATAGATCCACACCGCCGCCACCATGGCAAGCAAGCCGGCGGCAACGACGGTCATGAAACTCAGGACCAGCGGCGCAACCGCCCGGACACGACGGATGCGGAACATGCCGACGAGAAGCGTGGGCCCCAGATTGAACACGATCCATTTGCCAAGCAGGCGGATGGGCGTTTCGCCTGACCATGAGGCCACGGATACCTCGCCCTGCTGCACCGCGGGCTCCGTCGGGGTGAGGACGAGGAGCGCACCGAGCATGGCAAGCACGGCGAAATAGGTCATCACGACCAGACAGCGCTTGCGCCAGCCCGTGGTAGCCACCAGATTGGCCGTCAGCACGACGGGCCAGGCAAAGGTCCATATCAGGAACAGCAGTTGCAACGGATGTGTCGCCGCACGCAGCGGGTTGATCTGCGTCTGCGAGAATGCCTGAAAGGCGGCCCAGCCGACGATGGTGGCAAACAGCAGGCCGCCGGCAGCATATCTGCGGGCGTGGCGCCAAGGTCCGTCGACGCTGGCGCGGAACCACCGCTCCGCAAGGTTCGGTTCCCGATGGCGCGCTGCTCCGGGCGTAGACGAGGCGTTTGGCGCAGGCAGCGGTGTGGCGAGATCCGGCGCGCGGTCTGCGGAGCCCCTTGCCGTTGCCGACATCAGGCGGGCGACGGTTCGCCGATAACGCCGCAACAGCAGGGTCGATGCAATCAGTGTCAGAAGCGACGCCACCACGCTCAGCAAGGCGGCTACAAGGTAGACCACCGGGCCGCTGACAAGCAGATCGAGCGACGAAGGCATGGAGACCGATCACTTTCGACGGACGCTGACGCCTTCGAGATCGACGATGACGGTGCCTTTCCAGTCCTTGAGCAGTGATTTCCAGCGAATCGTATCGGGGTTCGTGAACGTGGCATACCCCGTGTAGGCGACCGGTGAAAACATTCCACCCCGCCACTCCATGGTTTGCGTGTTCTCGCTCCAGGTAGGTGGCGGCAGCTCGACCGCCAGCCCGTTAGCATCGAATATCACGAAGCGGTAGTTCTTCGTATTGGCGTCGAACCAGACCATCGACATGCTTTTTCCGCCATCGGACTTGCGCGACGTCTCCGAGCGCAGATAGCGTCCATCGAGAACCCAGTCGTAGGTTTCGACGTAATTCACGGCCATCTCGGGTAGTGGCTGACGCCTGGTGGCCTTGACCTCCCATGTTCCCCGCCATTTGTCGACGACCATCGACTCGGCGCTCTGCGCGCTCTCCGGCTTTCGGGGATTATCCTGCCCGGCCATGGCCGGGCACCAGGGCGCCGCCGCCAGAACCGACAGCCACACACGTACCAGAAGCGCTCTGCATTCCATGTCGCCCTCCGCTCGATTCGAATACTCCGGCCGCCGACACCTTGCCTACCGGCCTGCCCCGGCCGGCGACGTGTCGCATTCGGTTATTGACCGCTTTCCACGGTGGACCGCAGCATCCTTCCGGCGTTCGGTGTGTCCTGGTCAACGCGCCGACCCGCCGGAGACATCGAAGCTGGCGGCCGCTTCGTGGCGCACGGCGTAGGTCGACGAAATGGTGGTCATCAGACTTTCCTGATCGCTGCCGTCCGGCTTCTTGAGCACGGCGCGGCACTGCAGGGTGGCATCGACCTTGTTGCGGGTCACCGGCCGCCCGCGCGCGATGTCGGCGCTGACGCCGACGACGTCGACTTCGTAGATCGCCCAGTTGCCGGGCCGCGCCGTGATCCAGCCCACCACCCGCGCCTCGGTGCTGTAGTAGTGGCGGCTGTTGGCGTTGCCGGTGATCGGGAACATGTTTTCCGCATTGCCGATGCCACCGAGGCGGTGGTTGAGGATATGGCCCTTGACGTACTTGTAGGCGCTGCGCTGGCCGGGATCGGTCTCCAGCAGTTCCATCAGTTCGCGCTGCGCCCCGGCCTGCGGCTCGCTGCCGGGATGCGTGTCGACGAAGGCCTGATTGAGGCCGCTGATGCGCATACCGGTGCCGACCGTGGTACCGCTCGGGTCGCCGCTGATGCGGCCGGTGCGCGGCCGGTAGTCGGCGGCGACCGGGCGGGCGGTATCGTCGAACAGGCCAAACAGGGTGCGCAGGTTGGTGACAATGAGCTGATCGTCGGGATCGCGCAGCAGCGCCGTGCGGGTCGCGGCGATCAGCGGTACGGCCGCGCGTTGCGCGTCGGTCGCCTCCCCGGCGCGCGCCATCGTCGCGAACTGGTCGAGGCGATAGGTCACCGGCTGCGGATCGCGGCTGGCGACCATCGGGCGCGGATTGCGCTCGTCACCGGCAAAATAGACCTCGTGGCTCTCGCCACCGGCCGTGCGGAACGGTTTGCGCTGCCGCCACCATTCGGCCACCCGCCCGACGGCGCCGCGCACCGCACCCATGACGCGCCGGCCCATGCGGACGATCCAATCGACGACGCGGTCGAGCGCGCGGTCGATCGGCGCGCGGATGCGATTGATGATGTTGGTGACGGCATCGCTGACCCGGCCGAGGCCGACGAGGCGGGCGAGGAAACTGATGACCAGGGTCAGCAGGCCGGCCATCGTCTGCTCGACGCGATTGGCCGCGGCGGCGATGACGCCGCTGGCGATGGCGGCAAGCGAATCGATGACGGCAGCGGCGACCTGGGCGATCTGGCGCAGGCGTTCGATGAAGAATTGCACCGTGTTGTAGATGGCGATGATGGCCTGGATGAAGGCGCCGGCCGGGTTGAGCATGCTCACCAGGCGGGTGATGGCGGCGGTGACGATGTTGTCGCGGACGAAGCTCATGACCTGTTCCATGACCATTTCGCGCAGGTTGGCCAGGCTCTCGCGGATGCGCTCCCAGGCTGCCGCCGGGCCGTCGCGGACCAGCGTGACGACGATGTCGAAACCGGTTTCCATCGCCGCCACCGCCGTTTCGCCGACCACGCGGACGAGCCGGCCGCGGAGATTCTGCCAAGTCAGCCCGAGCACGCTGAGGACGAAACGGACGATTTCCTGCAGCGTCAGCGCCTGCGGGATGTAGATGTTGGCGCCGGCCATGGCGCCGGTCAGCCAGCCGATCAGCGAGGCGCGCAGGTGGCTGACGATGTTGGTGGCGAACTGGCGCAGCCCCTGGATGCCGGCGCGCACCAGGTTGCGCACGAAACCGACCGGGTTGGCGACGATGGTGCGGAAGGCGCCGGCCGCCCGCCGCAGGTAGGGCATGACGCTGGGCGCGACGACGTCGAAGATGATTTCGAGCAGGCTCATCACCTGCTGCCCGGCCCAGCTGAAGAAGCGGCCGGCGAAGTCGCCGAAGACGCGGGCGACGCGCTGGAAGGTCTGCACCGGCGTCAGCAGGTCGGCGATGCCGAGGCTGCGCAAGGTACCGAGGAAAAGCCCGGGCAACGCCGCGACGAAACCCGTGACGCCGGCCAGCGCCCCCTGGAACCAGGCCCAGGCGCGCGGCACGGCGCGGCTCTGCTGCAGGTTCTGCCAGACCTCTTCCTGGCCGATCAGGCGCATGAAGCCGCCGATCAGCGTTTCGGCGGTGCGCGGCACGACATCACCGGTGATCGGGTTGCGCCCGAGCACGGCACACAGCAGATCCCAGCCGCGCGTGCCCTGCGCCAGCCCGGCCAGCGGCTGCAGGACGGCGTCGCGGATGAACTGCAGGATGCCGGCAACCAGCGAGCCGATGAAGCGGGTGATGCGCTCGATCGGCTCGCTGACGATGCGCCGGGCGCGTTCCCAAACGCCGCCGAGGTCGAAGATGTCGCTCCAGCTCAGGCTGTCGAGGAAGCGGGCGACCGCCTGCCGGATGCTGCCCGCGACCAGCCCGAGGCCGTCGATCTGCTGCTGCACCCAGCCGGCGACGCGGTCGACGATGCCGTAGCCGTCGAGCGCCCGGGTAATCAGCACGCCGCCCGGCAGCAGCTCGACGACGGCGCGCAGCAGGTTGCCCGGCGAACGGACGACCGCCTGCATATTGATCGGGTTGCGCCCGAGCACCAGCGTGAACATGCGGAAACCGGGAATCGACTCGGCGTGGCGGGCGAAGAAATCGAGCGCGTCGCCGATGCCGAAACGCTGCACGGCAGCCGGGCCGAACTCGGCGACGGCGACGCTGCGCTGCAGCTCCCGCATCTGGGGCGCGGCGCCCTGCTGGATGGTGTGGGTCAGTTCGTGGGCGATCAGTTCGCGGCCTTCGCCGCTGTCCGGGCGGAACTGTCCGGCGGCGAAATGGATCTGGTTGCCGATCGTGAAGGCGCGCGCCTGCAGCTGGCGGCTGCGCTGCGCGGCGCGCTCGTCGGTGTGGATGCGCACGGCGCCGAAATCGGCGCCGAAGCGCGGCTCCATGAACTGGCGCAGATCGGGCGACAAGGGCTGTCCGCCACCGCTCGGTGCCAGGGTCGGCGCCGTTGTCGGCACACGCTGCGGCAGGCTGGCGGCTGCTCCGGCGCGCTGCAGCGTCGGCCGCGCCGGGAAGGTGTGCGGTAGCCCCTGCGTCGCGCCGGCCGGCAGACTGACGACGCTGCGGGCAACGCGCCGGGCTTCGACCTCGGCCGCATCGCCGGGTGCAGAAACGCGCAACCCCTGGCGCTGCACGCGAGCCAGCGGCACCACTTCGGCCACCTTGACAGCCGCCGCCGGCAACGGCGGGGCCGGGCGATTGACGAGGCGGGCGGCGGCTTCCATGGTCGGCCGCTAAAATCCGCGGCCCTCCTTGAGCAGTTCGCGGCGGATGCCGGCGGCGACATCCTCGGCGGCCAGCCGGCCGTCGCCACGCACCAGCGCGCGCAGGGCGGCGTAGCGGATGACGTTGATGATGGTGCCGCCGGAGATTTCGTGGCGCTCGGCCAGTTGCGCGAAATCGAGGTCAGGATCGGGCGTCAGCCGGGCCGGCAGCGCCTCGGTCCACAGCCGGTAGCGCTCGGCCGGCTGCGGCATTTCAAAGGCGATGACCGACTGGAAGCGGCGCATGAAGGCGTCGTCGATATTGCCGCGCAGGTTGGACGACAGGATGACGACGCCGGGGAAATCCTCGATGCGCTGCAGCAGGTAGCTGACTTCCTGGTTGGCGTAGCGGTCGTGCGCGCTGTCGACGCGCGTGCGCTGGCCGAACAGCGCGTCGGCCTCGTCGAAGAACAGTATCCAGCCGCGCTGCCCGGCGAGGTCGAAGACGCGGGCGAGGTTCTTCTCGGTTTCGCCGATGTACTTGGAAACGACCATCGACAGGTCGATACGATGCACCTCGCGCCCGCACAGCTTGCCGAGCAGGCAGGCCGAGAGTGTCTTGCCGGTGCCGGAGGGGCCGTGGAACAGGCTGGTGTAGCCGGGGCGCAGGCGGGTGCCGAGGCCCCAGTCCACCAGCAGGGTGTCGCCATGGACCAGCCAGTCGCGGATTTCCTCCAGTTGGGCGAGGGTCGCCGGCGGCAGCACCAGGTCGGACCATTCGAGGCCGGTGCCGACGCGCTGCGCCGGCAGGATTTCGCCATCGTCGCCGGCGAGGTCGATGTCGAGCGCCGCCAGCAGCGCCGACGCCGGGCGCAGGGCGGCGGCCAGCGGCGATTCGCCGGGCGGCGGGCGCAGCGGCTGCAGCAGGTCGTCGCTGCGCCCGCCGCCAGCATCCGCCAGCCGGCGCAGGGCGCGCAGGCGCTCGCCGAGGTCGTCGCCGGCAAGCAGGAAGGCGGCGGTCTCGCCGGTCGGGATGAAGTGGCCGGAGGCCGCGCCCTGGAGCCCGCCGAATTCGCTGAAGCCGCGCTGCGTTGCGCCATTGCGCGCCCACAGTACATCGAGCAGTTGCGGGCGCAGCTGCGGCGCCAGCGCCAGCAGCAGGAGCAGGCGCTGTGCCGGCACCAGCGTGCGCTGGCGCAGCAGCTGGGCGTAGGGCGAATCGCTGGCGGCGAGGTCGGGCGGCGCCAGCTCGCCGGGCAGCGGCGGGCTGCGCGAGGGATCGGCGAAATAGGCGTCGAGCCGGCGCTGCAGGACCGCTGCCAGCCAGTGCAGGTCGGCCGCCAGGTCGCGCGCGGTGGCGTTCAGGCGGGCATCCATTCGACGTGCAGCGGGCGCCGCATCCAGGGCAGGCGGACGATGGCGATGCCCCACGGCAGACGGTCGAGCAGCAGGTCGAAGCCTTCGCATTGCGGGCGCAGCAGCCAGCCGTCGGGCGCCTGATAGAGCAGGCCGGCACGCTGCAGGAAGGACAGGCGCAGGCCGTCGACACTGGTCCTGCCGAGCGCCGGCCAGTGCTCGACGACGGCCGCCAGCAGCGCCCCGCCCTCCTCCCGCTCGGCGGCGCCGAGCAGCCCGGCGGCGACCGGCAGCGGATCGTCCGGCGCCAGCCCGAGCAGCAGCTTGGCGACGCCGAGCTCGAATTCGTAGGGCGCCTCGCGCCCGGTCGCCAGCCAGTGCAGCAGGGCCGCCGCCCGCGGCAGGCAGGCGGGTGGGAAAGGCTCATCCCGCGGCGGGTCGGCGGCGACCCAGCCGAGCGCCGCGAACAGGCGTGGCAGATAGGGATGAAGCAGGACGAGACCGCAGGATGAGAGCGGAAGCCCCGGCACGCTGTCCCGGTCGACCGGCAAAAATGGCCGTTTTTCGGGGTCGACCGCAACCGGCGCCGTGGCGACGGGCGGCGGCTCGCTGGCGGGCGACGAGCGGCCGGGTCCGGCCTCGGACAGGTGGGCGACTTCCCGCCAGCTTTCGCGGTCGGCGGCGGATAGCGAAGCGAGCTGGGTGGCGCAGGCGTCGACGGCGGCGCGCCACTCGCTGCGCCAGCGCGTCACGCCGGCCGATTCGCCGGCGACCAGCAGCAGGCAAAGCGCCTGCAGGCGTAGCGCCGGGTCGGCCGGGCGGCCGGCCTGCAGGCGCTGCAGCGCGGCCAGGACGGCGGCGACCCGGCCGCCGCGGGCAGCGGCCTGACGCGCCGCAAAGTCCGCCCACGCCGCGCGCCCGCCGGCATCGAGCAGCTGCAGGAAGCGGAAGAAGACATCGACCCGCCGCTGCCCGGCCGGCAGATCGACCAGCAACTGCAGCCAGGCCGCCTCCGGCGCCGTGCTCCAGCGCGCCGCCACGTCGGCCAGCCGCTGCGCCACGTCGGCGCTGTCTTGGCCGGCGTCGAACCAGTCGATCTGGCCGCTGACCAGGTAACGGCGCAGGCGGGCGCCCGCCGACGCATCCCGCGGTGCGACGCGCATTTCGGGTGGCCCGTCGAGGGCTTCGGCGAGGGCCAGCCGCGTCGCCGCAAGGAGTTGCTCCGGCAACTCGTCGGCCAGGCGGTCGGCCGCCGACAGCCTGACCTTGATCTCCAGACGCGGCAGATGGATGTCGCGCTCGCCGTCGTCGAGTTCGGCGAAGACGCGCTCGAGCACCGGCAGCAGGGTCAGGTCGCTGTCCCGCCGCAGGGCGCTGCGCAGCGCGAAGGCATCGGCGGCACTGGCGGCCGTGACCTGCCAGCGCTGGCGGCGGATGCGGTGGGGACGGTTCATGGCCGCGGCCTCAGAAATTCCCGAAGCCGATGTTCATGATGTGCGTCATCGCCTGCGCCGACGTGCCGGACATGTTCTGCGTCCGGTCCTGGGTCGCCTTCAGGTCGACCTTCATCTGGTCGAGCACCGCCTTGTCGCCGACCGTCGCGATGCCCTGGTTGATCGTCGCGTAGACGGTGGTCGCCTCGCTGCCGGTACGCACCGTCTCGGGCGCGGTGATCGCGAAATGCTCGGTCGTCGCCTTGACGACGCCGCCCAGTTCGCCTTCGAGGCGCTTGATCTGCGCTTCGACCGTGCTGCGCATGCCGGCCGGCAGCTTCTCGTCGGCCCGCATGTTGCGCAGGTTCTGCAGCTGTTCCTGCTTGCCTTCGACCTCGGCCAGCAGGTTGTCGAGCAGCGCGTCGCCGGTGGCGTAGCGGGTGCCGGCCGTCGCCTTGACGCCGGTGTTCTTGAGCACGTCGCCGAGGCTGCCGAGCGATTCGCGGAAGAACTTCGAATAGTTCTCCTGGATCTTCAGCTCGGGCAGGATCTTGGTCGCCTTGAAGTCGTCGAGCACTAGGTCGAGCGGCCGGATGACCTTGACCGGCAGCAGGTCGTCGGGCAGCCGCGCCCGGATGTCGGGGAAGACGAGCTGCGGTTCTTCCTTGTCGCTCTCGTCGATGTCGTCGATCCAGTAGGGCAGCATCAGGTCGCCGATGACCACCCCGCTGTCGTCGTAGGCGAGCACGAAGGTGCCGCCGGGCGCCGCGCCGCCGGCATGCGCCAGCCCGGGATGGTCGGCGATCATGTTGGTGAACAGCAGGCGATCCTTTTTGTCGTCGTCGCGCTTTTTCAGGATGTCGCCCAGCCAGCTCACCCACAGGTGCGATTTCGACCCGGCGACGCTGTCGACCGGGGAAACCAGGTCGCTGCGCATGATGTCGCCGAGGCCGGCCTTGGCCTTCGAGGTCGTCACCACCGCGTCGTCGAAGCGCACCGTCCAGTTCATGGTCTGCGCGGCGAACGCCTTGTAGCTGCGCGCGGCGAGCGGGCCGGGCTGGTCGGCGCTGCCGAGCAGCTCGCTTTCGGTCGTCTGCAGCTTCGCCTTCGCCCCTTCCATCTGCTTGACGAGATCGGCGTTGAGGACATTGGTCGACGGCTTCTGCACCGCCGTGCCGGCCGCCTTGATGTCGCCGATCAGGCGGCTGCTGTAGGCGATGTTGTCCTTGAGGTGGCTGGCGAGGTCCTGGCGCAGCAGGTAGTGCAGGCTGTGCAGGCTGGTCTTCTTGAACTTCGGCCCGCGGATGACCAGGTCGCGCCGGTTGTGCAGCAGCACGCTCATCACCGCGATCGGCAGGTTACGCTGGCGGACCAGTTTTTCGATGGCCGGCTCGGCGTCGTCGACCTTCATGCCGAGATGGCCCTCGATGCGGAAGAAATCGCAGGCCCCGAGGTCGCGCCCGAACGGGTCGTCGGCGGCATTGGCTTCGGGCAGCGGCGTCCAGAAGTAGCCGAGGTTGTCGTCGCTTTCGCCGCGCCGGTGGCGCTGCTCGTTCCACAGCGGGCGCAGGCGCTCGTTGTCGCGGTAGTAGATGGGCACGGCGCGCAGTTCGAGCGGCGCCGCTTCGCCCCGGCTCGGCGTGATCTTCGGCTGCGGCCGGGTGCTGGCGGGAATGGCGAAGGCGGCGAGCTGCGCCGTCATCCGGTTCATCAGGTGGCGCACGCGCTCGCGGGCAGCACCGCCGCCGGCCAGCCACGGCGCCGGGTAACGGCCGCTGCGCAGCTGTGCCGGATCGGCCAGCGCCCCGAGCAGCAGGTGCTTGGGAAAGGCCCCGGCTGGCGGACAAAGCACGCTGTCGTCGGCGAACAGCGCGGCGCGCAATTCGCCCCATGTGGCGACGAGATCCTTGAGGAAGGCGTGGTAGTACTGGATGCCGAGCCGGGTGTCGGCCACCTTGCCGACAATGGCGTCGAGCTGGGCCGGCCAGCGGGCGACGCCCGGCAGGTCGGGCGCCCCGCGCACGGCGGCGGCCAGCGTCGCGAAGGCGGCGCCGAGCGCCTTGGCGGTGCGCCCGCCGGCATCGCGGTAGCGGGCGGCGAAGATCTCGGCCGACGTTACCGACAGCTTGTCGGCGCTGCCGGTGCCGAGATCGACGCGGGCCGCCGCAACGCGCGGCAGCAGCGCGGCAATGTCGGCGCCGGTGGCCAGCCCGGCGGCGAGGCCGAGCTTTTCGGCGACGGCGCGGTCGACCAGCAGAAAGCGCCGGGTGTTGCGCGCGGTCCGCCCGCGGTTGTCGCAGTCGCCGCCGGTGCACAGGTCGGGGTCGTTCTCGTAGCTTTCCATGAAGGCGATCAGCGCCATTTCGCCGAGGCGGTCGCCGAGTTCGGCAAGCGGCGTGCCGGGGCGCGGGTCGCTGGCGGGCAGCAGTTCGAGCAGTGGCAGCATCTTGCCGTCGACATAGAACGGCTCGTAGGCCGGCGCACTTTCATCGTAGGGCAAAAAACGCTCGCAGACGGTGTCGACCGCAACCGCGATCAGATCGCCGTCGCTGGTGACGCCGACGCCCTTGCCGACCGTGACCTCCCCCCTGCCGAGCGCCGGCAGCAGGCCGCCGGCGATGCCGACGCCGAGCAGCTGGGTGCGCGTCAGGCGGCTCTGGTC
Source organism: Azonexus sp. (assembly GCA_017983755.1). GTDB lineage: Bacteria > Pseudomonadota > Gammaproteobacteria > Burkholderiales > Rhodocyclaceae > Azonexus. The sequence continues at coordinate 108,740 of JAGOAU010000001.1, forward strand.
GTCGAGGTATTCGGCGACGCTGTTGAGCTGCTCGTGGGTCAGCACCTGATCGCGCTCGAAGACGGCGTAATCGGTGGTCACCGCGTCGAGGCGGCGGATGATTTTGAGGGGATCGGCCATGATCGGACTCCCGGTCTACGATTCAGGGTTCTCGCCGGCACTGCCGAGGGCGGTGCGGCCGAGGACGAAGGGCGGCGGTTGCAGCTGGCCGCAGGGATGCAGCCCGCTGGCCGGATAGACGTTCTTGGCGCGGGTCAGCGCATCGGTCAGCGCCCTGATCTTGTTGGCGCGCCCGGCGCTGGCGGCGCCGGCGCGGATTTCCAGCCAGTCGCGCCAGGCCTTTTCGATGACCGCCATGTCATCGCTGTTGACCCAGCAGATGCGCGGCAGGATGTGCGCCGGCGTTTCCTGGCGCAGGGTTTCCTCGACGAAACGGCGGAAATCCATGTCGCGGAAGCGCCCGGTATAGGCCGGCAGGACGATGGTCAGGCGGTCGCTGTAGGGGTCGAGGTCGGCACAGTCGGCGCAGGCGGCATCGACGCAGATGTCCATGAACGGATCGCCGGGCTGCTCCGGCGCCAGCAGCAGGTGCTCGACGACGTACAGCCCCTCGCCGCTGTAATGCGTGCGCAGGTGGGAGATGAGCTCGGAAATCGCCGTTTCCAGGTCGTCGACCGCAGCAAAGTACTCGATGCGGCGGGCGATGACCTCGCCGCCGGCGTCGACGATATTGAAGTAGTGGCGGCCGTCGCTGCTCGTCTTGCGCTCGTAGCCCTCCGGCTGCTGGGCGCGCAGGATTGCCTGCTCCATCTCGGCATGGGCCGCCGCCGGGGTCAGGTAGTGCGTGCTGCTGGAGAGCAGGATCTTGCCGCTGACCGGGTGGCGGATGCGGAAGCGGAACTCGTCGCCCGGCGTCGCGTCGATCTCGGCATAGATGTCGTAGGCGACCGTGGACAGGTTGCGCCGCCGCCAGTCGGCGATGCCGAGCAGGCGGGCGATGCGCCGCTCGAAGCCGGAAACGTTGGTCGTATTCCACAGGTCGTCCGGCTCCTTCAGCGCCGCGTCGTAGGCCAGCCCGCGTTCGCCGCCGAGCACCGGGTAGTCCTGCAGGAAGGCGCACTTGGCGGCGGCCGCCGCGCCCGGCCCCAGGCCGAAGCGCGCCTGCATGATCGCGACGTAGTCGGAGAAATCCTCGGCATGGCGCGCCAGCAGGTGGTCGAGGAAACGGTTGCGGCGCAGCAGCCCGGCTCCGCCCGGCTCGATCACCGCGGCCAGTTGCCCGGCATCGAAGCCGGCGTCATAGACCTTGTCCCAGTCCGGGAAGCTGTCGACCAGCTGGGCGAAATAGCTGCGCGCCAGGTCGGGCTGCGTCGAGAACAGGTCGCGGACGTGCGCCAGCTGGGCCAGGTGGTTGGCCAGCACTTGGTCGAAGAACAGCAGCCAGGCCTTGAACTGCAGCGCCTGCGCCGCCCGCTGCGGCGTCGCCCCGGGCGGCAGGCCGGCCTCGGAGAGCCCGTAGATGAACGGGAAATGCGCCTGGAACGAGCGGTAGCGGGCGGGGTCGCGATAGCGCCCGAGCGGGATCGCCAGGTCGCCGCCGCTGCCGTCTTCGAGCTTGGCGCGCTCGGCCTCGCGCAGTTCGCCGAGCAGCACGGCGACGCGCGCGGCGCTCGGCGGGATCGGCAGATTCTTCTTGTAGAACACCAGCCGGCCGCGGCTCTCCGACAGGCGCGGCTGGCGGCCCGGCAGCACCGGCAGGCGCCACTTGTCGGCGGGCGGGATGGCCTGGCCGGCGGCGTCGAGCGCGTTGACCAGCAGGTCGCGGATGGCGACGACGCCGGGGATGTCCATGACGACGCTGATGATGTCGGACAGCCGCAGCTCCTCGCGCAGGCTGGCGGCGGCGAGTTCGTCGTCGGCGATGAAGCCGTTGGCGAGCAGCGGGCCGGCGAAGATTTCCGGCACCGTCCACGGTGTGCCGTCGGCATGGCGGCGCTGGCGCATTTCGTCCAGCGTGTAGTTGAACACCGGCGGCGCCAGGAAGCGGTCGACGGCGAAGGCGATGGCAGCTGCCACCTGGTCTGCGTCGGCCTCCGGGGCCAGGTCGATTTCGGCGCAGAGGCTGAACTGCTGCGCCTCGACGCGGTCGATGCCGACGAAATCGGTGCACAGCGAGCGGTTGGCAGCGAGCGTCGCCATGATGTCGTGGTCCACCGCCTGGCGCCGCTCGCTGCTGGTGATTTCATCCATGTAGTCGATCAGCACGCGGTAGCGGCCGCGCACGGCAATCTCGCGCTCCCCCCTGGCGCCGGTCGGCTGTGCCGCCAGCGTGCCTTTGGCCGGGTCGGCGTAGAGCGCCAGCGGCGCGGCATGTAGCCAGGCGTTCCTGACGCCGGGCAGGTCGATCAGCAGCTTGCGGTAATCGGCCTCGGTCAGCGGCCGGTTGGGCAGGCTGCGGCTGGCGCGGGCGAACAGCTGCTCCATCGCGGCGGCGTTGTCGTCCGGCGCGGCGAGCAGATCCTCGATCGGGAAGCGCGTGCGGTAGGCCAGCTCGGTCAGCGCGTAGGCCAGCAGTTCGAGCGTCGTGATGCCGGGGTCGTGGATATTGTGGTCGGTCCACAGGCGGCGCGACAGCCGGCGCACACTGTCGAGCCCGCGCGCATACAACTGCCGCTGATCGAGCGCCGGATCGGCTTCGGGCTGGGACGGGATGGTCGGTTTCAGGAGCATGGCTGGCACTGGGCTAGTCGGTCGCTTCGGCGATCAGGTGCCTGGCGGCCGAGACGAGGATGGCGTCCGGCCGCTCGGCGGCGATCTCGGCGACGTCGTTGAGCAGCGTGTCGCCGGCGCCGGCCAGGCCGCAGCGGAAATCGGTGACGAAATCGACATAGGGCAGTTCCTCGATGAAATCGAGCAGCACCGAGCGGTAGATGCGGCCGCCGAACAGCAGCGGCCGGTCGGCGGCGAAGGCCCACGGCGACAGGGCCCGGACGATCGCCTCGTGCAGCTGCCGGCGGCTGTAGTCGAAGGGATGGCCGGCGCGGAAGCGCACCTTGAAATCGAGGCGGATCGGCTGGTAGGCCGGGTTGCGCACCCGCACCGTCACCTGCGGCGAGGCGTGGGCGCGGGCCAGATCAGTCATTTGCGTCAGAGTGTCGAGATCGACCCTGGGCTGCAACGGGTCGGGCAGATTGCGGTTGCGCAGGTCGGGAATGGCGACGATCAGGATGTGGCCGGGCGCCATCCAGGAGCTTTCGCTGGCGTGCGGAATACACTTGATGCGGTGCACGCCCGGGAAATTTTCCAGCAGCAGGCGCTCGTAATCCCACGGCGTGACGCAGCGCTGGCGGTGGCGCAGGCGTTCGGCGGCGCGCCGGTTGAGCATGGCGGCGCTTTCGCCGGGGCGCCCGCCGAAGCTGGCGTATGGCTGCGCCACCTGCTTGAGCGCCGGTGGCGCCAGCAGCAGCCTGGCGATGCTGCCGGGCGCCAGGGTTTCGACGGCCGGCGCGGCCCCCGTGGCCGGCCAGTCGCGGACGACCTCGACGGCATTGGCATGGACCGCCAGCAGCTGGCAGGCGGCCGCGCTGTCCTGGTTGACCGAGGCCTTGAGCCAGACCTGGCCAGCCGGCAGCCAGGTGTTGTCGGTGGTCGTCGCGCGCGCCAGGACGATGCCGACGATGCCGCTGGCGCGTAGCGAACGGCTGGTGTCGAGCGCCATCTCTTCGGCGGCGACGGCGCACCAGTGGTTGTCGCAGAGCACCGACCAGCGCACCGGCTGCGCCGCCAGCTCGGGGTCGGCACTGCCTTCGGCGACCTGCAGCAGCAGATGGATGCTGTCGCCGGCCGCCACCCCGGCGACGCCGACGATGAACTCGCCTTCATCCGGGTAGGCCGGCAGCAGTGCGACCCTCTTGTCGGCGACCCAGCCGAGGTCGCGGCGCAGGAAGGGATGTTCGCGCCGCTGGCCGAAGGCGCCGACGTGGAAGAACTGGAGATCGAGCGCGGCGGCGAAGGCATCGGCGGTGTCGAGGCCCAGGTCGACGCTCGGCGAGGTCGCCGCATAGGCCAGCGTGATCTCCTGCACGGCCGGCGTGTAGGGTTCGTTGAGCACGGTCGTGTCGCCCGGCGTCTTCGCGTGCTTCAGCGTCTCCTTGCGGTAATCGGCATGCAGGAAATCGTCGACCAGCGCCACCGTGACATAGCCGCTGCGCGGTGCCGGCGGCGGCACCGTCTCGCGCCTGAACACCGGCCGCGCCTGCATGCGGCGCTTGCCGAACAGGCGGCTGAAGAAGCTGCCGCCGGCCAGCATCGAGTAGACGAAGCCCTCCTCCGACAGGCGCTTGCCCGGCGTCAAGGCCGGCGCATTCGGGCTCAGCGTGGTAACGCCGTCGTCACGCCGCATCAGGTCCAGTTCGCGCGTCGTCTCGCTGCCGCTGCCATCGACGAACACGAGGCGGGCGGCGACGCCGTTGCTGACGGTCGCGACGTTGGCGTAGCCCGCGTACCAGCTGCCGAGGTTGCCCGGCGCGCCCTGCCAGCGCAGGCGGATATTGAGGTCGGTCAGCTGCTTGCCGAGCGCCTCGGGACAGCCGACCATGAAGCGCGCCCCCTTGACCGGCTGCGGCCCGAAGGGCTGGAAGGCTTTCTTGGGATTGAGCGCGCCGAAGTCGTTTTCGAGATTCAGGGTTTTCAGGCCGTCGACCGCAACTGTCAGCGCCGCCCGGTCGACGCGCAGCTTCGCCAGCGCCGCGTAGTCGCCCGCCGCCTCGGGCCGCAGCAGCAACTGGACAACCGGCAAGGCGCAGGCGAAGGCATGGCCGTGAACGGCAACGGCATAATCGACGACCGCCGGCTCGCCGTCGGGCACCGCGAAGCCCAGCGTCAGGCGGCCACCGCTGAGGGCGCCGGTCAGCGCATACGGGCCGAGCCAGCCCTTGTCGCCGGTCACGAAAGCCTGCAGGCCGTCGGCGATGTCCTGCCCGTCCAGCCCCGCCGCCTCGACGAAGGCGAGGTCGAGAATGATGGAAACCGCGCGCCGCCCTTCCTGCATGCGCAGCACCGGCGATGCCAGGGCGAAGCCGAGCGGCGCCGGTGCCAGCCCGGCGTGGCCGAAGGCGGACCACTGCGGCCGCGCCGGGTCGAGCGGCGTGCCGAGGCCATCGAGCGAATCGGCGAGCGGCGCGAAGCGCACGCCGCCGGAGTCGCGATAGACGCTGTGTAATGCCGTCACCCTGCCCTGCCCGACCACCGTTTCGCGCAGCGGCCGGTACAACCGCTCGCTGCCGCTGGCGTCCTTGCCGCCGCTGAAGCGGTGTTCCGGCGTCACCGCGAACGGCGCGCCACCCTTCTTCAGCTCCAGCGTCAGGTGGGCGTGCTCGGGCTGCGCCGGCAGCGGTTCGAAGCCGAGCACCCGGCGATACTGGAAATCGAGGTGGCGGGCGGTAAGGTCGTTGAGCGCTCCGCGCGCCGGTTCGAGCATCTCGAGGAAGGCGCCGAACAGGCCGAGGTGCGGCGCCACCGTGCCGTCGTCGCGGGCGAGCAGCTCGGCGGCGTCGCCTTCAGGGAAGAAGGGCTGCCAGTCGCCGCTGGCGACCGTCGGGTCGCTGGCGTAGTGGCGCAGATGGGCGGCCAGCCGGCGCGCTTCGGCCAGCCGCTCGGCCGGCGTCCGCCCGTCGACCGGCGCGAAGCCGGGGTCGAGCGCCGGCGGCGAACGCTCGTCCTGGCTCTGACCGAGCCGGGCGATTTCGTTCTGCAGGATGCGCTCGCCAGCCATGATCGTTTCAGCGGCCGCCGCCCGCCGCCATCGCCGCGCGTAGCTCGTTGCCGTCGGTGCGGTAGAAGGGGAAGACGAGATTGAAGCGCGAGTTGGTGGCGCGCACTTCGTATTCGAGCAGGATGTCGAGGTCGCCTGAATTCGGGTCGCGGCTGTCCACGTTGAGCGCCAGCACCTTGATGCGCGGCTCGTGGATCAGGATCGCCGTACGCACGCGGTCGAGCAGCAGGGTGCGCATGGTCGTGCTCATCGGCTCGAACATCAGTTCGTGCATGTCGAGCCCGTATTTCGGCGCGAACAGGCGCTCGCCGGCGGCGGTGCCGAAGAGCAGGACCAGGCTTTCGTGAATGTCGGCCTCGTCGGACACCATCACCGCGCCGCTGCCGGTGAAACGCGGCGGGAAGCTCCAGCCGGTGCCGAGGAAGGACTCGTAAAGTTCGCCGTTGCCGCTCATACCCTCACCTCCCGGCGCCAGGACCGCCGGTTGCGGTCGACGGCGAAAAATGGCCGAAAATGGAAACCCATGGCGGCCTCATCCGATCATCACCGTCGGGTTGCCGAGCGCTGCCGTCGCGCCGCAGCCGCAGGTGTCGCCGACGCGCAGGGCCGGGCGGCCGCCGATCATGACCGTCGTGCTGCCGATGATGAAGGGGCTGACCGACGGCCCATGCAGCGGCGGCAGCGGACACGAATGCAGATCGCCGAGCACCGCCGCCGGCTTGCCGCAGATCAGCACGGTCGCGACGCCGGGGCCGGTGACGAGGCCGCCGTGGGTGGAAAGGTCGGTAACGGTGACGGCTGCCGGCATCGTCGCCTCCTAGTTGATCTGCACCATGGCGCCGCTCAGCTTGGCCATGCCGCCGCCCTTGAGTTCGGCGCTGGCGCTGCCCTCGAGCTTCAGTTCGCTGCCGGCCTTGATCTCGAAGCCGGCCGAGCTTTCCATCCTGGTTTCCGTCCCCGCCTTCAATTCGACGACCTTGGCGCTCTCGAAGTGGATGCCGTCGCTGTCCAGCGTGATCTTGTTGCCGTTCTGGTCGGCCAGTTTCAGCGACTTGCCGTCTTCGCTGAGTTCGATGGAATTGCCGGCCGGCGTCGCCAGCGTGACGACCTTCTTGTCGTCGTCGAAATGCAGCTTCATGCCGGAACGGCTCTTGTACATCTTCTCGTGATTGTCGTCGGAGCCCTGCAGCGGCGCCGCCTTGGCGCTGCTGTGCAGCATCCCGAGAATGACCGGGTGGCGCGGATCGGCATCGAGAAAGCCGACCGTAACCTCGTCGCCGATTTCCGGACGGAAGAAGAAACCACGGTCGTCGCCGGCATCGAGGCTGGCCACCCGCGCCCACAGGCCGTCGCCGGCCAGCCCGAGGAGCGGCAGGCGGACGCGCACGCGATGCTCGCCGTCCGGATCCTCGTTGCTGGTGACGATGCCGATCTGCAGGCCGGACACCGCCGGCAGCAGTCCTCCGGCGGCTGGCGCGGCGGACTGGCGCGGCGCCGCGAGATCGACGCCGCCGAATTGCACATGCGTCTTCCAGCCCTGGACCAGGCTGAATTCGTGGCGCACGCCGGTGACCAGCGCCTTGCCGTTGAAGCGCCGGCCAAGCCCGGCCAGCTCGACGACGGCCCCCGGCCGCAGGCTGGAGATGCCTTCGCACTTGCCGCGCCCGGAAACCTGGTCGACCCGCCGGTAGAGCGCGATGCCATCGACCCAGGCCTGCACCTCGGCTTCGGGCAGCGCCGGATGGCGCACGTCGCAGGGGCGGTCGGCGACTACCGCGAGTTCGTCGCTGCCGAGGTTGCCCGGCGCCGTGAAGCCTGGGGTCGTCGCCTCGACCGCGATGGTTTCCTGACCCGCCGCATCCCAGCTGGCGCCCTTGACGCTCGGGTGCTGCAGGCGGGCGTCGATCTCGCCCTCGAATTCGAGAAGCGTCGCACCATATTGCAGGGTGCACGCCGTGGTGCCGTCGAGCGCCGGCTGGCGGACGACGACCTTCTCGCCCTCGCACCAGGCCAGCTGGCCGTTGGCGCGGGCACGGTCGAGCAGGAAGTCCCAGTCGGTGCACTGGTATTGCAGCAGCTGCTTGTGCTTGTGCGCGGTCGCCGCGACTTCGGTACCGATGCCGGCATTGCCGAGCAGGGCTTCGATCACCTCGCTGTCGGACTGGTCGAAATAGTCGGCGGAACGGTCGGCGACGCTCATCTTCATCGCCGCGTGCCGGCATTCGACGACCAGTTGCGAGGCGGCGGCCTCGCGCACGCGCACGCCCTGGCGGACGACCGTGCCGACGAACAGCGAGGTGCTGTCGGCGCCGGCCCCGGCGAGGATCTCGACGCGCTGCCCGGGCTTGAACAGATCGCTGTCGCTGAGCGGAAACTGCCCGGTCGATGCGGCGCCGTCCAGATAAACCAATTTGGCCGCCGCGATGCGGTTGACCGCAACCGTCACGCTGACCGCCAGCAGCTGGTGTTCGCGCGGCACCGTCTCGCCGCCCGCCTTGACGGTGAATTCGCGATGCTCGGCGGAGATAGGCAGGGTGCGGGTCTCGGGCACGGCCTATTTCTCCAGCGGCGGAAAATACAGTTCGCGGCCCGGTGCCAGGTGCCGGAAATCGTCGAGCCCGTTGACCTCGGCGACGCGCAGGTAGAAGCGCGGGTCACCGTAGATCTCGGTGCATAGCGCCGGCAGCCGGTCGCCGGCCTTGACGATGCGCCGGTGGGTGAGGTCGGGCGACTGGTCCTGCGCCGTCGCGACGCGCGTCTGGTCGTCCGAGTTGTCGGCGAAGACGGCGGTGATCACGGCGCGCAGCGGCACGCCGTCGGGGCGGAACAGCTTGTAGGCGATGCTGGCGCTCTTCAGCACGCAGCGCTTGATCTGCAGCGTGCCCCACATCACCTTGAGGTAGTTGGGGCGATGGATGTCGCCGTTGTAGCCGGTCACCGCCTGGAACTTCTCGACCTCGGCCTGGACGTCGGCGGCGTGGCCGCTGGCGCCGGTGCCGTCGATGAAGAAGGCCAGGGTCAGGTCGCCCGGCTTCATCTTCTTGAATTCCATGCGGCTGTTGGTCGTCCCCGAGCCCTGCGCGGCGTCGTACTCGACCTCGTAGGCCAGCGAGATTTCACCGGGATTGACGTAGGCGGCGAACTCGGCGCTGGAACTGTCGCTGTAGTCCGGCGTCGCGAAGGCCTGGATGCGCAGTTTTTCGAGGCGGCCGCTGGCGGCGGGGATCATCGCTCACGGCTCCTGGCGGTCGCGCAGGATTTCCAGGACGCGGGCGACGCATTCCTCGACCAGCGCCTGCCGATCTTCGGCCGGCGGCGCGCCGGCCACCGGCGACCCGTCTCCGCCGGCCTCGCGGTTGCCGACTTCGACGGAGATCACCACTTCATCGACGATGATGGGCATTTTCGCTCCTCAGGACTTGTCGACCGTAAAGTACTGGTAGGCCAGCTGCATCGATTCGACGGCGAAGGCGTTGTTCGCCGCGTTGAGGTCGCCGACCGCCCACTTCGTCGGCCAGGCGCCGACCACGTGCCAGGTCATCAGCGGCTCGTGCGCGTCGTTGAGCAGCTTGATATCGACGCTCTTCGGCTCGATCCGGTAGTCGACGACACACTGGTTGATCCAGTCCCAGACCGCCGAACTCTTCAGCAGGCCGCGCTTGAGCACCAGCTCCGGGTATTTGGCGCGCGTCGGATACTTCTGCACGAAGCGGTTCTCGCCGCCCTCGGCGACTTCCTCGCTGCCCAGCTCGACCGCCAGCCCGCCGACCTCGGTGAAGCGCGTGTCGTTGCTTTCCGAGAGGCCGATGAACTCGACCAGGAAGTGGAAGCCGACCGGTGGATAGTACTGGGCCATCGCGGTTTAGTCGTTCTGCACTTCCAGCCCTTCGTGGGCAAGTTCGATGGATTCGATCGCCACCTCGTTGCCGCTGGCCTTGAGCGCCGGCCCCTCGACCTTGACCGGGAAGGCGTTGTGCGCCTTCCACACCATCACCGGCTCGTGCTTCTCGTTGAGCAGGCTGATGACCAGGTCGCGCCGCTCGACGGTGTTGAGCTTGATCGTCGACAGCCACTTGAAGAAGTCGTTGTCGCTCTTGATCACCCCGCGCTTGAGCGTGATGTTGCTGAACTTGCGCAGCCCCGGCATCTTGATCGACGAATACTCGGGGAAGGCGCCGTCGCGGTATTCGATGGCCTGGTTTTCCTGCGTCAGGCCGGTGACCTCGGAAAAACCGACGCGCGTGCCGCCCCACTGGACGGTGAAGTGGAAGACGGGCAAGGGATATTGTTGCGGCATGATGGGTTTCCTCTCGCGTTAAGGGCTGCTCAGCTGGTCTGCAGTTTGTGGGAGAACTTGAGGATGATGAATTCGGCCGGCCGCACCACGGCCATGCCGATCTCGACGTTCATCCGCCCTTCCAGGATGTCCTGGGCGTTCATCGTCACGCCCAGGCCGCAGCGCACGAAGAAGGCGTCCTTGGTCGTCGCGCCGGCGAGCGCCCCTTCGCGCCACTTCTGCGTCAGGTAGTTCTCGATCATCCCGCGCACCTTGACCCAGGTATTGGCGTCATTGGGCTCGAAGACCGCCCAGTAGGTGGACTTCTTGATCGATTCCTCGACCATGTTGAAGAAGCGGCGGACCGAGACGTAGCGCCATTCGTTGTCGTTGCCGGCCAGCGTGCGCGCGCCCCAGACCAGCGTGCCCTTGCCGACGAAGGCGCGGATGGCGTTGATCGACTTGCCGCCAGTGGCGTCGACGTTGAGGGCGTCGGTCTCGCTGGTGGTGAAACTGGCGGCCGGTGCGATGACGCCGTTGAGGCTGACGTTGGCCGGCGCCTTCCAGACCCCGCGCTGGCTGTCGACCAGCGCGTAGATGCCGGCGATGGCACCGGACGGCGGGCACATGGTCAGCGTCGAGCCGATGCCCTTGATGACGTTGCGGTAGGGGGTGAAGTTTTCGAGCAGCGTCTGCTCGTTGAGCGCGCGATAGTTGGCGATCGCCGTGACGATGCCGGCGACGGCTCTGCTGGCGATGGAAAACGCCTTCTGCAGGCCGGGCAGCGCGTCGTCGATGAGGGCGGGTGCGGTCGCCCCGGCGAAGTTGCCGGTCGACGCGTCGGGCGCGCTGGCGCCGAAGATGGCGCCCCAGGCGGCGGTCGCCGGCGGCGTGTTCTGGTCCCATTCGACCGTGTAGGAGTCGGCAGCCAGCGCGTTCAGCGCGGCGGCCAGTTCCTTCTCCAGCGCGATCAGGGTGGCGAAGGCCGGCTTCAGCGTGCCGGCGATCGCCGTGTTGATGTCGGCGACGAGCTTGGCGTTGCTCAGCGGCGACACATCGACCAGGCCATCGACCAGCCGCGCGATGCCGAAGACGAACTCGAACAGCGCGGCGCCGGTGGTCGGCGTCGGTGTCGTCTTGTAGGCCGCCAGCAGCTTGGCGAAGGCGCTCGACAGCGTCTCGCCGGCGCCGGCCAGCGCCGTCACCGCCGCCGCCAGCGTCGTGCCGTCGGCGGCCAGCTGGTCGAGGGCGGCGAGCGCGGCGAGGATCGCCGGCTCGCTGGTTAGATCGGTCAGCGGGGTCTGGATGCCGTTGACGAACACCTTGTCGCGCACCTGCGCGTAGCCGACGTTCTTGCTGTAGTTCAGCTTCAGCCACGGCGTGTAGCCGGCGCCGTACTTGAGGTTGTTGATGCCGATCTTGTCGCGGAAGCTGGCGCCGTTCGGGTCGCCCTGGCGCAGGTCGAGCACCGCCACGCGGTCCTTCAGTTCGCCGCACTGCTTAAGTGCCTCCTGCTGCACCGCCGCCAGGTCGTCGGGGCCGAGGGTCGCCGCATCCGGGAAGAGCAGGATGGTCGGTTCGTCCACCTTGGCCACCGCCTGCACGCCTGCCTTTAGTTCGTCGCGGTCGACCGGCGAACCGGCCGACTTGTAGGCGCCTGTCGAGACGATGTAGCAGTCGCCGCCGCCGTTGTCGTAGTACAGCCGCAGGCTGTCGTACATGACGTAGCTGTTGGCGATGTCCGCCGACAGGAAGTTGCCGGCCTCGTCGAGGTTGGCCCGCGTGACCGTATAGCTCGGCCCCCTGCCGTAGTAGCTCTCGAATTCGAGCAGCGACTTGACGCGGCGCGGTGCGTTGACCAGGTCGCCGGCGGTGATCAGCGTGGTGTTGGCGGTGTAGCCGATGAAGGCGGGAATCGCCGTTTCCACCTCGGCAACGGAGGGTGGGAAGACCGAAATTTCCTCGATGTAGACATCCGGAGTGCGGTAGGTAGGCATGAGCGTCCCCCTCTAAGGTTTGGACAGATGGACGATGAAACGCGCCTGTCCCCGGTCGGAACCGGCCTGGGGCAGATGCGGGACGAGAATTTCGCCGTTGCGGGCGAGCTGCAGCTTGCGATAGCCGCCGGCGCGGCGGTCGACCGCGTTGCGCGACTGGAACAGGACGATGCGCGCGGCGGCGTCGCCGAGCAGGTCGGCGGGGATGTCATCGGCCGCGAAATGGTCGCGGGTGACGGCATCGAACTGGATGGCCGGGCGTCCCTGTTCGCCGGCGCCGGCATCGCTGACCGCCAGCTGGCTGAATTCGTTGGCGCCGTAATTGCGCGCCACGACGTAATACTTGAGCTGCTCGCGGCGCGCCGCCAGATTGATCGTGAACGCTGCCGGCGCGCCGTAGAAGGCGGCGTCGATGGTCACCGCCAGGACGCCCCACAGGCCGCGCCCGGCCAGTTCCGGCGCGATCACGACATTGCCCTGGCGCACGCTGCCGCCGTCATCCTCGGTCAGGGTGTAGACGCCCGGCGGCCAGTCACGGGTGGCGAAGCTCGCTTGGTCCTGCCCGGCCGTCAGCGCCTGCTCGGCCACCAGCCGCAGCCCGTCGTGCCAGCGCAGCGTCAGCGGGCGCGTCGCCGACTGCGGCCGGACGTGCTGCAGGGCGGCACCGAAGGTGGCGGGCAGCGGCGCATCGAGCGTACGCGGCTGGCTGCGGTTGGCGAACAGCGGCAACTGCCCGGCCGCCACCGGCGCCTGCGTGAAATTGACGAAGTGCGGATTGGCGACCTGCAGGCCGAAAAGCAGGGTCGTCCCGGCCAGCGGGGCGATCGGCGTACCGTCGGCGCGCGCTTCGTAGAGCACGTGCAGCCGGCCGTCGCGATTGCGCGCCAGCAGGCGCCCGCCGGCCAGCGGCGCGGGGTCTGCCGGGGCGCTGAAATCGACGTCGGCGCACGGGCCGCGGTAGTAGCCATGCGCCACGTCGACCGTGAACAGGGGACGGAAATGGATGCTCATTTCTCGTGCACATCCAGCGCGACATCGGTAATCGGCGCGCCGATGCCTTCCGGCTCCTGATCCTGCAGCGTCACCAGGCGCACCCGGTAGAGCACCGACGGCATGTACTTGGCCCCCAGGCAGGCCCAGACCTGGTTGAGCGTCTCCGGCCCGATGCTGTGCAGTTCGACCAGCAGCTGGCCGATGCGGGAATCGAGCGCCGGATGCTCGTCGACGCTGAAGGACGGGCAGGCCTGGAAGAAGGTCAGGACATGCGAGAGCATGCGCAGCGACAGATCGTAGGTCGCCATGTTGGGGACGAACATCAGCGTCAGGTTGAGGCGCAACTCCGGCGGCAGGACGATTTCCCGGCCGTTGACCAGCACCCGCTCGGGTTGTTGCACGCGGGTGACTCGCTCTTCCTCGATGTTGATCAGGCCGACGCCGACCGTGCCCCTGGCGACCGCCACCTTGCCCGCATCGTTGACCAGGGCACCGGGCACGGCCCGGCCAAGCGCCAGCGACCCCGTCCGCCGTTGGAGGTAGGCATTGAACTCATCCGCCAGGAACGCAACCGCGACATCCAGCATGATTCGAGCCTCTGTGAACGTCGTCACAGCCACGACCGAGCACGCGCCGCAGCAGCCCATTACCACATTCGTACAACTAATTGCAAATAAGTAAATCACAGTCGTTAAAATTTGTCACTGACATTTACAAACATCATTTTTCACTAATAGACCACCCGGAAATTTTCATCACGCGTGCATGCGTCAATGTGCCCGGAGGCAGCTTCGCCGGCCGGTGCAGGCCATGAAAATCCTTGGCAGTCGGCGGAGGGCGAACTAAGATGGGTTATGACTTTTCACTAGCGCCGGCAGAAAAGAGCGCGCACGAGGTGCCGGCAGGCGGCCTCACGACGAGTCGGCGGGACTCCCCCGCATGAACGATGAAACGCCAATGGAGAGGCTTGCATGAGTCTGCGTGTATTCGTCGCCATGCCCTTCGGCAGCAAGCCGGACAGCACCGGCCAGCCGATCGATTTCGACCGCATCTACAGCGAGCTGATCCGGCCCGCGCTCGAAGATGCCGGGCTGGAGGTGCTGCGGGCCGACGAGGAACAGGATGCCGGCGACATCCGCGTCGACCTCTTCCAGGAACTGCTGATGGCCGACCTGGTGGTCGCCGACCTGACGCTGGACAACCCCAACGTCTGGTACGAGCTCGGCGTTCGCCACGCCCTGCGCGCGCGCGGCGTCATCCTCGTCCAGGGGCCGCGGTCTTCGCAGCCGTTCGACATCTACACCGACCGCAAGCTCTGCTACGCGCTGGAGAACGGCGCCCCCGACCCGGCGACGCTGGCCATCTACCGCAAGGCGCTGGGCGACATGGCGCGTACCACGCTGACCGCCTGGCACGGCAGCAAGACCAGCCCGGTGTACAGCCTGCTGCCCAATCTGGTCGAGCCGGAATGGCGCCGCCTGCGCGTCGGCAATGCCCGCGAATACTGGGAAAGTTATGATGAATGGGCGACCCGCATCGAGGTCGCGCGCAAGGCCGACCGCCCGGAGGACATCCTGGTGCTCGCCGACGAGGCGCCGGCCACCGCCCTGCGCGTCGAAGCCCACCTCAAGGCCGGCGAGGCCCTGCGCCGCATGGGGCATTTCCATTTCGCCATCGAGCAGTTCGAACTGGCGCTGGAATTTTCCCCCGACAACTACGAGGCCGCCCGCCAGCACGGCATCTGCCTGCAGCGCATCGGCCGCATCGACGAGGCGCGCGCCACTTTCAAGCGTCTCGTCGGCGTCGACCCCGACAGTGTCGGCGCCTGGGAAAGGCTCGGCTGCCTCGACAAGGAAGACTGGGCCGCCGCCTGGCGCCTGCCCGGGCACACGCCCGAGCAGATGCGCAGCGACGCCGCCTACGAGGAAGCGCAACTGCGCGAGGCGATCAGGAGCTACAGCACGGCCTTCCGCATCTGCCCCGGCCATTATCTTTCCGGCATCAACGCCGTGATGCTGATGGCGGTCTATCGCGACCTCACCGGCGACCCGCGCTACGACGCCGAAGCCGCCGTCATGGGCGGCGGCGTCGCCTGGGCGGCGAGCTGCGAGCGTGACGAGGCCAACGCCTACCTGGCCAGGGTCTGCCTCGGCTGGCTGGCGATCCTCGGCGACGACCCGGTTGCCGTCGGCGCCGCCTACCGCGAAGCCATCGCCCTCGCCGACAACGACTGGCTGGCGCTGCAAACGACCTACGGCCACCTGCGCGTCCTCGCCGATCTCGGCTTCCGGCCCGAACAGGTGCAAATGGCGCTGGCCACCCTCGACCGGTCCATGCAGCGCATGAAACCGCAGGCCAGCCAGTGGCGGCCGGACAAGGTTTTCCTCTTCGCCGGCCACATGATCGACGCCCCGGACCGCCCCGAGCCGCGTTTCCCGGCGGACAAGGAAAGCATCGCCGCAGCCCGCATCGGCGCCGCCCTCGATGCCCTGGGCGCCGGCCCCGACGACCTCGCCATCGCCCAGGGCGCCGCCGGTGGCGACTTGCTGTTCGCCGAAGCCTGCCTGGCGCGCGGCGTCCGCTTCCAGATGCTGCTGCCGCTGCCCGAGCCGGAATTCATCGAGGCCTCGGTCCTGCCCTGCGGCGACGGCGAATCGTGGCGCGCGCGCTACCTCGCCCTGCGCGAGCGCCTGGCGCTGCCGCCGCGCATCATGCCCGACGAACTCGGCCCGCTGCCGCGCGACCGCAACGGCGAGCCACTCGACCCCTTCGAGCGCTGCAACCTGTGGCTGCTCTACAGCGCGCTCAGCCAGGGGCTCAGCCGCGTCCGCTTCGTCTGCCTGTGGAACGGCGGCGGCGGCGACGGCGCCGGCGGCACCGCCCACATGGTCAAGGAAGTTGCACGGCGTACCGGCCAGGTCACCTGGCTGGATACGCGCGAGCTTTGGTAACGACGACAGGAAACAGGAGCCAGCCACACCTTCACCCGCCACACCATCATCGAGGAGACCCATCATGGCCAAGAATGCCCTCTGCATCGGCATCAACAACTATCCCGGCACCCACATGGATTTGCAGGGCTGCGTCAACGACGCCAACGACTGGGCCGCCGTCCTCGGCGAGCGCGGGTTCAAGGTGGCGAAGCTGCTCGACGACCAGGCGACGAAGGCTGCCATGGTCAAGGCAATGAGCGACCTGATCGGCAAGGCGGGCAAGGGCGACAGCCTGGTCATCACCTTTTCCGGCCACGGCACCTACCAGCCGGACGAGGATGGCGACGAGGCCGACGGCCTCGACGAAGCGCTCTGCCCCTACGACCTGCAAACGAAGGGCGAAGCGCTGATCGACGACGAAATCCGCAGCATTTTCGGCGCCCGCAAGGCCGGGGTGCGCATCGTTCTGATTTCCGACAGCTGCCATTCCGGCACCGTGACGCGCGCCGCCAGGGCCGAGAAGGATGCCGACACGCGGCCGCGCTTCATGCCGATGGGCAACTGGCTGCCGACCAAGTTGCTGCCGAAGGATCGCGCCGGCAAGCCGGCGACGACGATGGTCGCCCCCGCCGGCACCTCGCCGCTGCTCAGCGCCTACTCGAACAAGCTTGGCGACCTGTTGCTCTCGGGCTGCAAGGAAGGCCCCAACAATTACAGCTACGACGCCCGCATCGCCGGCCGCTTCAACGGCGCCTTCACCTATTACGCGCTGAAGGCGCTGAAGGCCCTGAAGGAAGGCGCCACCTACGCCGACTGGCACAAGGGCATCGTCAAGTACCTGCCGTCGGCCAGCTACCCGCAGTCGCCGCAGATCCTCGGCAGCGCGGGCGCGCGCAAGGGCAAGGTTCTCGCCTGAACGCAGCTTGCCCCGCCCCAACCCTCGGAGGAGCCTGCCATGTCCCAGCGCCTGTACAAGATTCGCGGCATCCGCAGCGAAAGCCGCGGCAAGCCTGCCGGCGGCCGTTCGCCAAGCCAGCGCCTGTTCCCCGGCAGCGCCCGCGACGGCGCCGCCGACGAAGTCGAAGTCGCCGGCGACACCGTGGTCCGCGTCGAACTCGACAACGGCTTCGTGCTGTGGAGCCGGGTCGACGACCTGACCCGCGAATATGGGACGCCGCCGGCCGGGAGCCGGGGCGATGGGAGCGTGGGCGACGGCGCCTGGGAATTCTCGCGCCTGACGCCGCAACGGGCGAGCGGCAGCGAGCGCGGCATGGCCGGGCTGGCGATCCGCGTTCTCGATTTCTTCGGCATCGATCTCGTCGAGGCATCCGCCCGCAAGCTGGGCAAGGCCTTCGAGGAAAAAAAACTCGGCGATCACCCGCCCGGCCTCTACCGCCTCGACCTGGCCGGCACCTTCCGCCTGCACACCGTTCCCGACGCCGAAACCATCGCCGCCGGCGCGGGACCGCTGCTGGTCTTCCTGCACGGTACGGCATCGAGTACCGAGGGCAGCTTCGGCAAGCTGTGGGACGCCACCAACGCCGAGGGTGCCCGCTTGCGCGAAGCTCTCGCCCCGGCCTACGGCAACCGCGTCTACGCACTCGAACACCGGACCATGACCGAAAGCCCGATCGCCAACGCCCTCGCCCTCGCCCGCCGTCTGCCCGACGGCGCCGAAGTCCATCTGGTGAGCCATTCGCGCGGCGGGCTGGTCGGCGAGGTACTGGCCCTCTCCGGCTGCGCGAGGCTGGCCGAGGTGCTGGGCGAAGCGCAGGTAACCACCCTGTTCGCCGCCGACCGCACGCTGGCGCCGCAGCTCGGCCTGTCGCCGCTGGCTGACGCCGAGGCCAGGGCGCGCGACGACGCCTACGCAGCCGACCGCCAGCGCCTGCTCGAACTGGTCACGCTGTTCGGCAGCAAAAAACTGCGCGTCGCGCGCTTCGTCCGCGTCGCCTGCCCGGCGCGCGGCACGACGCTCGCCTCCGGCCGGCTCGACCGCTGGCTGTCGGTACTCGACTACCTGGTCGACGCGGCGACCGGCAACGGCCTGTTCGCCAACGGGCTCGACTTCCTGCTCGCCGTCGTCAAGGAGCGCACCGACCCGCGCACCCTGCCCGGCCTCGAAGCGATGATGCCCGGCTCGGCCCTGACCCGGCTGCTCAACGGCACACCGGAACTGGTCAGCGACGCCGACCTCGGCGTCATCGCCGGCGACATCGAGGCCGGCGACGGCCTGTGGAACACGCTCAAGGTGCTGGCCAGCGACTGGTTCTACCGCAACGAACACGACCTCGTAGTCGATACCGGCTCGATGAGCGGCGGCCTGCCGCGCCCGGCCAACGGCGCCCGCCTGCGCAAGGATGAAGGACCGAAGGTCAATCACTTCCGCTATTTCACCAACGAGCAGAGCGTGCGCTGGCTGCAGGCCGGCCTCGCCCGCGCCGACGGCGACAGCGGCGGCTTCCTGCCGCTCGTCGATGCGACCCCGGCCGCTCCCCGCTGCCAGGCGGCCGTTGCGCGCAGCCGCGGCGACGGCAGGCCGCGGCCGCTCGCCGTCGTGCTGCCCGGCACCATGGGCAGCCAGTTGCGCGTCGACGACGACACCGTCTGGCTCGACTACTGGGCGCTGC
Organism: Azonexus sp.; assembly: GCA_017983755.1. Classification (GTDB taxonomy): domain Bacteria; phylum Pseudomonadota; class Gammaproteobacteria; order Burkholderiales; family Rhodocyclaceae; genus Azonexus. The sequence goes on from JAGOAU010000001.1 coordinate 127,342, forward strand.
TCAAGGGCGGCCTCAAGCGCCTGGCCATGGGCCGCGAAGGCATCGCGCCGGTCGGCCTGGTCGACCAGTTCTACGGGCCGCTGGTCGAGTTCCTGGCGCGCAGCCACCAGGTCGAAATCTTTCCCTACGACTGGCGCCACTCGGTGCGCAAGGCCGCCACCCGCCTCGCCGAAACCATCGAACCGCTGGTCACCTTGGCCGAACGCAACGGCCAGCCGCTGCGCCTGGTCGCCCACTCGATGGGCGGCCTCGTGGTGCGCGCGATGATCGCCGACGGCGGCGCCGGCAGCGCCCTCTGGCAGCGCATCATCCGCCTGCCGGGCAGCCGCTTCCTGATGCTCGGCACGCCCAACCTCGGCTCCTACGAGGCGGTGCGCTGGCTGACCGGCTTCAACCCGACGCAGACCAAGCTGGCGCTGCTCGACATCACCCAGAGCACCGACCAGATCATCGGCCTGGTTTCGCGCTACCCCGGCCTGCTCGAACTGCTGCCCTTTGCCGCCGACGACCCCGACTTCGCCGACGCCGGCCGCTGGCAGAAGCTGCGCCAGGAAACCGGCGCCGCCTGGCCGACCGCCGAACCGGCCGGGCTGCAGGAAGCGGCGGCGACCTGGAAGCTGCTGCGCGCGGCGCCGCCCGATCCGCGCCACATGGTTTACGTCGCCGGCTGCCAGCCGGCCACCGTGATCGACTACCAGTTGACCGCCGGCACTGACTGGTGGCCGCCGGCCCGCAAGCGCCTCGACTTCATCGCCACGCGCGAGGGCGACGGCACGGTGAGCTGGCAATCGGGCCGCCTCGCCGGCGTACCGACCTGGTACGCCGAGGACACCGCGCACGACGCGCTGTGCGCCCAGCCCAGGGCCTTTCCCGGCTACCTCGACCTGCTGGTCAATGGCCAGACCGCCCTGCTACCGTCGACCCCGCCGGCCCGCGCCCGCGCCGCCGGCGTCGCCGACCGCTTCGTGCTGCCGCCGGCGCCGCCGACCGACAGCATCCCGGCTGCGGTCGACATCGCCGGCTTCGGCTTTTCCGGCAGTGGCCCACTTGCTGCAGAAACGGCGACGCGCCCGGCGCCGGGCATCGAGGTCGCCATCCGCCATGGCAACCTGGCCTACGCCCGGCACCCGGTCGTCGTCGGGCATTACCAGGGCGACACCGTGGTCAGCGCCGAAGCCGTGCTCGACCAGCAGCTGGGCGGCGCCCTCAATCGGCGCATCGATCTCGGCATCTACCCCGGCCCGCTCGGCAGCCACACCGTCGTCCTCAACGAATCGCCGCACGCCAAGCCCGGCGGCGCCGTCGTCGTCGGCCTGGGCCAGGTCGGCGGGCTGAGCCCCGGCCAGCTGGAGGAATCGGTGCGCGCCGCCCTGCTCGAATTCGCGCTCAACGTCGTCCGCTGGCCGGACAAGCGCTTCGGCGACGACGGCCGGCCGCGTTCGGCGGCGGTCACCTGCCTGCTGGTCGGCACCGGGGCCGGCGGCCTGCCGGTCGGCGATGCGCTGGAAGCCATCCTGCGTGCCGCGGTCGCCGCCAACCGCCGCCTCGCCGAGCAGGAGCTCGACGGACGGGTGCTAATCGACCGCCTGGAATTCCTCGAACTCTACGAGGACGTCGCCATCCTGGCCGCCGACGCCTTGACCCGCATCCTGCAGAACGAGGCGCTGGCCGCCGCCGTGCGCTGGCCGGCCGCCGCCGTCGAATCCGGCCAGGCCGGACGCCGGCGGGTACGCTTCGCCGAGGCGCCCGAGTGGTACCAGCGGCTGGAGATCTTCGAGGAAGCGGGCCGCCTGCGCTTCGTGTTCACCACCGACCGCGCGCGCGCCGAGGAAACCCTGGCCACCGGGCAACTCGCCCTGGTCGACAGCTTCGTGCACATCGCCAGCCGCGATACCGGGCAGAATTCGGAAGTCGCCAAGACCCTCTTCGAAATGCTGCTGCCGCTGCGTCTGCGCGAACAGTCGGCGCAGCAGGGCAACCTGGTCATCATGGTCGACCGGTGTTCGGCGCGCTATCCCTGGGAACTGCTGGAAAACCGCTGGGCCACCGGCGAACGGCCACCGGCCGTGGCCGCCGGCTGCGTCCGCCAGTTCCGCACCGTCAACTTCCGGCAGCGGCCGGTGCACGGCCTCGGCAACACCGCGCTGGTCGTCGGCAACCCCGATCTTGCCGGCACGCCGGATTTCGCCGACCTGCCCGGGGCGCGCGAGGAGGCGCGGCAGGTCGCCGAGCAGCTGGCTGCCGCCGGCTACGACGTCCACGACTGCATTGACCAGGCGGCGACGCCGATCATGGAGGCGCTGCACAAGGACAGCTGGCGCATCCTCCACCTGGCCGGGCATGGCGTCCACGAATTCCAGCGCAGCGGCGGACCAGATGCGGGCAGGATTTCCGGCATGGTGATCGGCGCCGACAGCTTCCTGACCCCCGGCGACATCGCCCAGATGCGCTTCGTGCCCGAGCTGGTCTTCATCAACTGCTGCCATCTCGGCCGCGTCGATGGCGCGCGCGAGCTCGACCGCCTCGGGCTGGCCGCCAACCTCGGCGAGGAATTCATCCGCATGGGCGTGCGCGCCGTCGTCGCCGCCGGCTGGGCGGTCGACGACCGCGCCGGACAGGCCTTCGCCGCCACCTTCTACCGCAGCATGCTGGCCGGCGAGCCCTTCGGCGAAGCGGTGCGCGCCGCCCGCGAAGACGTCTGGGCGCGCTGTCCGGACGTCAACACCTGGGGCGCCTACCAGTGCTACGGCGATCCCGACTTCCGCTTCCACCGCGAAGGCGGCGCGGCGCACCGGGCCTGGCCCAGCTTCGGCACGCCGCACGAACTGGTCGCCGAGCTGGAAAACCTGGCCTCCGACCTGCGCGCTGGCGGCCACGACGAAGGTGGCGGCCGCATCGCCCGCCGCCTGGCCCGCATCCCGCCCAACCAGTCCGCCGCCTGGCTGGCACGGGGCGACGTCGGCGCCGCGCTCGGCCTCGCCTGGGGCGAAATCCGCAACTGGGAGAAGGCCTGCGACTGGCTGGAAAAGGCGCTCACCGCCGACAAGGGCGAATGCCCGATGCGCGCCCTCGAACAGTACGCCAACTATCGCGTGCGCCTGGCCGCCAGCCGCTGGCACGCGGCCCGCCTGCTGCCGACGGCGAAACGCGAGGCGGCCCGCGCCGCCGGCGTCGACGGCATCGAGGCGGCGATTCTCGACCTCGACACCCTGTGCCGGCGCGCCCCGACGGTGGAGCGCCTCAACCTGCTGGGCGGCGCCTACAAGCGCCTGGCCCAGGTCGAGGACGAAGGCGAGCGGCGCATCGAGGCGCTGGTCAACATGGCCCATCACTACGACCTGGCCTACGCGCGCAAGCGCGATGCCTACGCCTTCACCAACCGGGTCGCCGCCGCCCTGCTCGCCGAACAGCGCGGGGCTGCTGCGGTCGACACCCAAAACCGGGCCGAATTGCTGCGCGAACTCGACGCCCTGCAACGCTACGTCGCCCGCCGCAATGCCGACGACCCGAACTTCTGGGACGGCGCCAGCCTCGCCGACCTGGCGCTGACCCGCCTGCTGCTCCACGGCGCCAGTCCGCCGCGAGCGCGCGCCACGGCGACCGCCGGCGATGACGCAGCCGCGGTGACCGGCGCCTACCGCGACGCCCTCGCCCGCGCCGCCAGCCCGCGCGAAGCCGCGTCGCTGGCCGAGAACATCGTCTTCCTGCACGACCTGTGGGCGCCGCGCGACAAGGCCATGCGGCGCATCCTCGAACAGATCCGGGAGAGCCTGCCATGAGCCCGCGCCCAGCCAAAAGCAAAGCCAAAGCCGGCAGCGGCGAGCCGACCGCGACCCGCCGCCGCGCCGCCCCCGCCACTGCGCGGACGCCGCCGGCCGCGTCCGATTTATCGGCCACCCCACTGGCCGAAATCCGCCGCGCCGGCCTCGATCCGCGCGCGCTGATCGCGCCCAATTTCCGCGTCTACGAACTGACACGCTCCGAACTCGCCAGCCGGCGCGGCATTGCCAACGGCTTCGCCAGCGAGGGCGAACTGCACGCCGCCATCCACCTCGCCCGCCACGTGCTGCAGCCGGTGCGCGACGCCTTCGGCTCGTTCACGCCGAACAGCGTCTATCGCGGCCAGGCTCTGGAGCGGGCGCTCAAGAACAAGCCGGCGACCTGGCTCAGCACCAGCCAGCACGCCACCGGCGAAGCCTGCGATATCGAGATCGTCGGCATGGCGACGCTCGAACTGGCGGCCTGGGCGCGCGATCATCTGGCCGATTTCGACCAGATCATCTGCGAATGCTACGACCCGCGCAAAGGCCCCAACTCGGGCTGGGTGCATGTCTCGCTGAAGGCGCCGGGCAGCGGCGCCAATCGCAGGCAATGCCTGAGCTATGTCGCCGACCCGGCGAGCGGGCGGCTGGTCTACGTGCACGGCCTGACGGCGATGACCTGAGCCATGCTGCCCGGCAAGATCGCCTTCCTGCTGATCCTCGCCACCTTCCTGTCGGTAATCGGCGCGCTGATCGTCGCCAACCGCTACCGGGCGGCGATGCAGCGGCTGATGAAAACCGGGCAAAAATCGCTGTCGACCGCAACCGGCGGCAGCGCGGCGCCAGGCTTGCCGGCCGCCGCCGATCTGCCGCCCGTGGCCGTCAGCCTGGACGACAACCGGCGTGCCGAACGCCGGCTGATCGCCGCCTTCCTCGCCCTGACCCTTCTGATGGCGCTGACCCGCACGCTGCAGATGCAGATCATGGCCGACGGCCCGATCACCTGGAAGACCGTGCTGACGCTGACTGCCGCCTACGCCTGGGCAGTCGTCCCGGTGATCGCCGTCATCCACCGCTGGCGCCGCCGCCGGCTGGTCGGCACGCTGCTGCTCTGGTTCGTCGCCGCCGTCGCGCTGCTCACCTGGCGGGTCAACGAGAACGTCAGCTTCGCGCAGGTCCTGTTCTGGATGTCGCTCGACATCGGCCTGCCGCTGGTCATCGTCACCGCCCTCTGCCTCGGTGGCGCCACCCGCGCCGTCGGCCCCTGGCTGGCGCCGGTCTTCATCGTCCTGTGCTGGGCCTCGCAGGCCGGCGTCGACCTGCTCTCCGAACTCGTCGACCGGCAAAGCCCGCTGCTCTACTGGCTGATCGGCTGGCTGCCGGCGACCGGCGCCATTGCGCTGTTCGCCCTCGCCCCGTGGCTCGTCGCCTGGTGGCCGGCCAAGGCGCTCGGCCGCTGGCTGGCCGCCGCCTATGCCCGGCGGCAGATTTCCGAGCTGCTCTACCTGTTCACCGCCGTCTGGGTCATCGCCCTTACCGGCCCCGCCCTCGGCGCCATCGCCGACCTCGGCTGGGGCGCCCTGCTCGTCTTCCTGCCGCTGCTGTGGATACCGCTCGGCGCGTGGGCCATGGAGGTCGTTACCGGCAAACGTTCAACCGGCCGCCCGCCGACGCTGCTGGTGCTGCGCGTCTTCCGCCAGGACGCCAACGTCCAGGATCTCTTCGACCGCGTCATCGACCGCTGGCGGTCCACCGGCAACACCGTGCTGATCGCCGGCACCGACCTCGTGGACCGTACCATCGACCCCGACGACATCTTCACCTTCATCGACGGCCGCCTCGCCGAGCGCTTCATCCGCAGCCCCGCCGACGTCCCGCGCCGGCTGGCCGAATTCGAGTTGCGCCCCGACGTCGAGGGCCGCTACCGGGTCAACGAGTGCTACTGCCACGACACTACCTGGCAGGACGCCCTGGCCGAACTGGTCCGCGCCAGCGACGTCGTGCTGATGGACCTGCGCAACTTCATCGCCCAGAACGCCGGCTGCCTGCACGAACTGCGGGTGCTGGCGACGACCCCGGGACTGGCCCGCGTTGTCGTCCTGATCAACGAACAGACCCGCCTGCCCGAGGCTCAGGCAGCCATCGCCGAAGCCACCGCAACCGCGCCAGCGGGGCGCTTCGTCTGGCTCGAACAACAGGGTGAACGGCCGCCGGGAACCGAGCAGGTGCTGGCGCCGTTGTTCGTCGGCCCCGGCGGTCGGTAGCCCCTGGATCAGCCATTCCATTTCGCATGCTGCAATGCATTAATTTGTTGGCCAACCCATTGAAAGACGGCTGGTAAAAGCCTAGGATTTGTTTGTCGCAACGCAGCATCGGTTGCCACAATCATCCCAACCCCATCGGTGAAACCATGCCGCACACCCACGCCCCGACCAAGGCCGAAGCCGTCCATGAAGCGCTGGACGAATACGTCGAAGCCAACCATCACGCGCCGGAAATCCACGACAAGGCGCGCATCATTTCCAGTGCAATCACGCAGTGGGAACATGAAGAGGTCGAGTTGCGCCACGCGGCACATTCCACCAACTGACAAGCAAGACCATAAGAGAACAGCACTGCCGGGCTCGCTGCCCGGCTTTTTTTCGTGCTTCGAATGCGAGGCACAGAGCGGACTCCCCTTCCGGGTCGGCCGCCCAGGCTGACCGAAGCCGTGCCTGATGCCATCAGGCTGAAGTGACCGGGTGGCCGCCAGCCCTCCGCAAATCGGGACTGCTCGTCAGCTCCCCTTGCGGTAACGCGCAATTTCGCAGTCCGCCGCCTGTTCGACGAAGGCAACCGGCGTCAATAACTTGCGCTGGCCGTCCTCTTCATATTCCAGGGTTTCGTGAGCGCTGAAGGACGCGAGCGGCATCACGACGCGGACCTCGCCGGCGGCATTGCCCTCGCGAATCATCAGCGCCGGAATGCTGTCGACCGCCGCGTAGGTCGACGCCACACGCATCCTGAGGTCAACCGGTGTCCCATGCAGCGCCAACATCTCGATACCAACCTGTGCATCCGACTCGCCCAGGCGATGACAACGGCGGATGATCCCGAGTTGCCAGGTAGCGCTGCCTTCGGGCTGCATCGCTATCAGCGCGCCGACCTTGAGCCATTCGCCAGGAATGCTGTTGAGCACCGCGCCGAAACCGCCACGGCTGACATCCTCGACGACCCAGCTCTCCATCGGCAGATGGATGCCAAGCCCGGAAAAATTACCGGAGAACACCATGCGGACATTGACCAGCCCGTTCACGACCAGAACCCGTTGCTTGACGCTGTAACGCCGGTTGCGCCGCTGCGGTGGCACTGACGCCAGATAGACGGAAAGATGATGCAGCACGGGAAGCAGCGCCTGCGCATCATATTGCCCACCGGGAACAAGACTCCCCGGCACGTCGAGCCCCTTTTCCAGATCATGGATGCATTTCAGGATAGCCGCGTGAGCCTTCGCCGGCTTGAAGAAGCGCTGCGTCGCCTCGGCATGCGGCGGCTTGCGGGCCAGGCGCGCCGGCGGCCCGGCATGCGCCAGATCAACCCAATAGACGCTGTCCCGCTCAACCTCGGCGGAAAAGACGAATCCGGGCGAAAAATGGGCAATCAGCCGTTCGGCCAGTTCGATTTGCAACGGCAGCAGGTTGTCCAGGGTGGCGGCATGGAAGGCGACGACCTTGGCGAATTCGAGTTGCGGACTGCCCACATCCGAAGCAGCGTCGCGCGACCGGATTTCCCGGCCCGAGTTTCCCGCGCGCTCGGCCACCAGCAGGGCTGCCCCGAGACGCTGCCAGAGATCGCCGGTCGACGTCACGTAGTGGAATTGCTCCCACTTGAGCACATTGCCCAGCGCAGCGATCAGTCGGGCACACAAGGCCGGCAGCATCTGCCTGAACTGAGCACCGGGGACCCTTGCGCCAGCCTTCGGCAGGCAGCGTTCGTAGCTGACCGCCAGCATGATCCAGAACCCATGGCTGATGGTCCACAGGCATTTTTCTTCGGAGCGGGACAGACGCGGCGAATGCAGATAATCCCTGGACAATCGCTTGAGATGAGGCCGTGCCGCATCGTGCAGACGGCTGACCGCCTCATACAGGCGGTCTTCGGGGAAGTCCGGAACGCCCTGCAACGACTCCAGCCAGCCGACGATCTGGTCGAGGGCCTTGAACGCATTGTCACCCGGGATTTCATCGATGACGCGACGCAACACCCGCGGGTCCGTCAGCGGGTGGGCCGTTTTCTGCCCCCCGCTGCGGGTCAAGCTGAGCAGGATTTCAAGCATTCAACCACTCCATTGAAAGTTGCCCCCGGGAGTTCGGAGTTTAGCTTGCGATGTCCCGGCGTGGTATGCAAATGTTTTAGTCCGCCCACCAGAATGATGACTTGTGTGAAGAATTCCACGGCGTGGCGCAATGCGTGGGTGGTCATGGCAAGAGGCCGATTGACGAGATCATCCCTGAAACCCTGAGGAGCCGAGCCAAGTCGGCAAACAGCCTGCCTACCTGACCAAAATGGGTGGCACCGGTCGCAGGATGTAAACCTCGACCCAATCCCGGTTTCGCCTGGCGACCGATTTGTGTTCATCGCCGAACGAAGCGGTTTGAATTCGCCGCGATGGAACACGCAGCTTTTCCAGGTACTGTTTGACCACGCGGAGGGACCGTTCGGCCTCGCCAATATTCCATGCCGAACTGCCGCCCTCCGGAACGTAGCCGACAAGACGGATCGACACCCGGTCGTCGCCGGCAATCGAATCGGCAACCCGCCGGAGCCGCAACTGCATCTCCGGCGAGAGACTGGAACTGCCCGCGCGCAATTTGATGATGGCATCGGGCTTGACGCCCTTGTCAGGCATGTCGGCACCGTCCCTGGCGGATTCATTTTCCGCTGGCCGGCCCGCCTCTGCGGCCGGATTGGCCGAGACCGGCGACGCGACCTGGCTTGTCTGCGAGGGTGCGGCAGGCTGCGGACCCGAACACCCCTGAACACCGATGGCAACTACCGAGACAACGATTGCGGCAATCTGAAAGGAGGATCGCATAAGGGGCCAACGTATCAACTTGACAGCCGTACATCCTCGCACAGGGATTCAAGGCAGTTCGTTACAGTTTGTCATCCGGCTTAAATCGGGTTTTCGCGTTGGTTGGTTGTCGGCCGGTCGGCCGTTCCGGTCATTTGACTGGCGGCCTTACTTGGTACGTAATGCACCGACCAGCAGCCATTTAGCTGCAAGTGGCGTCGAGCATTGACCTCCTGGCTTGGCGACTGTGGACCCTTGACCCAATTCCGACTGAATCGCCCCCTAACTGACAAGGCGTTCGCCGCCTGCGTCTCGAACGACAGCGACGGCGGGATGAGGTAGTCGTTTATAGGTGGAGATGGCATACCAGCTTTCGCTCACCCCCTGGAGCGCGCCGAGTGGCTGGCTCTGAAATTGCGCCAGGATGTCGGCCTGCATCGCGGCCGGTGCAGGAAAGAGTCCAAGGCCGGCGCGGCCGAAAGTCTTTAGCAGAGCGCTGTCGCTGAATTCCCCGACGATTTCGGGTCGGAGATCGTGAGCTTCGAACCAGGCGTCGATAGCACCGCGCAGCGGGTCGCTACGCGTCGGGAGCAGCAGAGGGGCACCGTCGAGGTGCCGGGGAAATTCCTGTCCGTATCGGTCGCACAGGTCGACGCTTCCGAAAAGCGAGATGCCGACATTGCCCAGCAAGTGGGAATCCAGCTTCAGATTGGCCCGCTGCGGCGCCGAACGGTCGGCAACGACGAGATCGAGACGGTTGAGCGCCAGTTCCCCGAGCAGGTGTTCGAACTCGCCCTCGATGCACTCCAGGCGGAGCTTGAGCGGTGGCTGAAGCAGGCTTTCCAGCAGGCGGAACGAGATCAGCTTGGGAACCGCATCGGTGACGCCGACGGAGAACCGGGGCCGGTTGAACGCGCTTTCGGCCAGCGCCTCGCGGAGCTTCCCGCCGATATGGAAAATCTGTTCGGCATAGACAAGCGCGGTGCGACCGGCCTCGGTCAGGATCAGCGACCGTCCCTGCGGGGCGAACATGGCCTGGCCAAGTTGGCGCTCAAGCAGGGTAAGCTGGGTGCTGATGGTTTGTACCGACAGGCCGAGCCGTTCCGCCGCGCGCGTGATGCTGCCCTCCTTGGCTACCGCCCAGAAATACAGGAGATGCCTATAGTTCAGGTCGTCGGGTTTCATCATTTTTATTCCATAAAATGGAAACGTATTATCGCAAATGTTCTGTTTATTGGTTAATTACGAACCCTTACAGTGCGTCCGTGCGCTGCGGATTCCCGTGGCGCCCTGACAGAGGAGAACACCATGATTACCATCAATGACTGCGAAGCATTTTGCGATGCCGATCCCGGCTGGGCCCGCGAACTGGCGCGCCGCGAGCGACTCGACATGGTTCAGGCTTATGCCCAGGCCCACGAGTTGATGACGGGGGCCGCGGTTCCGGTCATGCCGGCCCGCCCGGCGCAATCAGTTGAGGTTGATTCCGGCTACCGCCGTGCGGCCTGAGGAGAACGACATGATGCGCTTGCACGCCGGTGAATCCCTGCCGCCGGTCTTTGGCTTCCGGCACCCTCTGCGCGCGTATGCGACCAACAGTCCGCGCGCCCAGGCCAGACTGGTCGTGCTCGCCTTGCTGGCCGATGGCCGGCTCGATGAGCGTGAAATCGACACCCTCGACCGGCGGTGCATCCTCGCCGATCTGGGAATTGCGCGGTCGGCCTTTGCCGAGGTGCTGTACGATTTCTGCAGTGATGTTGCCGGACAGTTGCCGGTGAGCGGCGGCGGCTACCAGATTGCCCCGAAGGCATTGGGCGGCATGCTGGATGAAGTGTCCGACCCTGCGGCGCGCGAGAAACTGCTGCGCCACATGCTGGCAGTTATCAACAGCGACGGCCGGTTGAGCGATGCCGAGAGCAACCTGATCTACAGCATGCTTGAGCGCTGGCGGCCCCGGCGGGCCTGTGGGGGGCAGATGCCCTGAGCCGACACGCATGTCGGCTGACTGAGAAGAACTAAGGGAGGTGGAAATGGAGAGTGTCGGCAGTCCGGAACTCTGGGTGGCATTCGCCACGGTGGTCGTGGTAATGCTGGCCATCGACCTGTTCGTCGTCGGCGGTGGCAAGGTGCACCGCGTGTCGTTTCGCGAGGCGGCGACATGGTCGGTCCTCTGGGTCATGATCTCGCTGCTGTTTGCGGCCGCCCTCTGGTGGTATCTGGAAGGAAGCGCCGGGCGGGAAGTCGCAAACCAGAAGTCGCTTGAGTTCGTGACAGGGTACTTGATCGAGAAATCCCTGGCGGTCGACAACGTCTTTGTCTGGCTGATGCTGTTCTCCTTTTTCGGGATTCCGCTCGAATTGCAGAAACGCATCCTGGTGTTCGGCGTCCTCGGCGCCATCGTCATGCGTACCATCATGATCTTTGCCGGCGCCTGGCTGATCACCCAGTTCCACTGGATCCTCTACGTATTCGGGGCCTTCCTGCTGGTCACCGGCATCAAGATGTGGTGGTTCGCCGATGCCAAGCCCGATCTTGAGAACAACGCGATACTCAAATGGCTGCGCGTCCACATGAAGGTCACCGACAACCTGCATGGCGAGCGATTCTTCGTCATGCAGGACGGCGCGCGCTATGCCACCCCGCTCTTTCTCGCCCTGGTCCTTGTCGAAATTTCCGACCTGATCTTCGCCGTCGATTCGATCCCGGCCATCTTCGCCATCACCAGCGATCCCTTCATCGTCCTGACCTCGAACGTCTTTGCGATCCTGGGCCTGCGCGCCATGTACTTCCTGCTGGCCGACATGGCCAACCGCTTCTCGCTGCTCAAATATGGTCTCGCAGCGGTGCTCGTGTTCATCGGCCTGAAGATGATACTGATCGACATTTACAAGATTCCGGTCGGTTTCTCGCTCGCCGTGGTGGCGACCTTCATCGGCATCTCTATCGGCCTGTCCCTGCGCAAGGAAATGCTGGAACGTGAACGCGCTTGACATCTTGGACAGCGTACTGTTGGTCTGGATGAACGACCTGCGCCACCCGGCGCTGAGTGCGGCGATGGGCATCGTCACTTGGCTGGGCTCTCTGGCCGTACTGTTGCCGCTGGCCTTCGCCATTGGCTTGCGGGCCGACAAAGGCGGGCACTGGCGCAAGCGCTTGTCTATCCCTGCTGCCATCCTCGGGGCGGCCGCCGTTGCCCATTTGCTGAAGTTGGCCGTCGATCGGGAGCGTCCCGATCTCTTTCCGAGCCTTGTTGCAATGCCGGCAGATGCCAGCTTTCCGAGCGCCCATGCCATGCAGGTCACCGCTTTCGTCGCTGCGTGGCTGATGGTCACGGGCGGTTGGCGGCGGGTCGGACAGGTAGTGGCCGGGCTGCTGCTGGTGGTGGCCGTCGGTTTCTCACGGCTCTACCTGCAGGTGCACTTCCCGAGCGACGTGCTGTTCGGCGTTCTGGCCGGCCTGCTCTGGGTCTGGCTTCTACTTCGCCTGCCTGTGTGGCGGAGGGCCTGATGCGCCACAAATTCCTGGGCATCGGCGAGCCGGGCTATCACCCTTGGCGGAAGGTCAGGACGGTATTTTCAGGGCTGCGTTATGCCGTTATCTATGACTGGTCGGTGACCTACAAGCTGGTGCTGTCCGCCGGCGTGCTTGCCGGGGCCTTCATGCTGCGCGCCTGGGTGGATTTTCTGCTTATCCTGGTGGTGACCGCCCTGGTGGTGTTCGCCGAAATCGTCAACAGCGCAATCGAGGCATTGTGCGACTTCATCGAGGAACGTCACAACGAGAAGATCAAGATCATCAAGGACATGGCAGCGGCCGCCGTCGGGGTCACCCTTTTTGTATGGATTGCCGTCATCGGCATCGAGCTGGGACGCTACTTCTCAGCCTAAAACGTTCTTTGTGGACGCCCTTGTCATGGGCGTTTGGGTCGCCTTGGGTTTCTTGAACACGCAGAGGCTGCTCCATTCTGGAACCTGCCGTTGGCGATCAATCCGCTTGCCCGTCAGCAGAGGGGCGGGAGTACGCTTTCGCCGGTCCGGAAGCTGCCGTTCAGGAAAGCTCCCACCCGGCGGCGGGTAAGCGCAATATTGCGGCTCGACGCACCGGGGTGGCAAGATCCGCTACGGCCGAAGAACCGCCCTCGCGGCTACACTGCCGCAAACCAAACCGCCCCCTCAGTTGGCCTCGCTCGTCATCGCCGTTCGCAGCGCCGCCCCCAGATTCTCCACCAGCGCGTCGCAATCCTCCCGCCTGACGGCCTCGCCTTCGTTGTAGCCGTAGGGAACGCAATAGACGGTGCAGCCGGCGGCGCGGGCGGTTTCGATGTCGTGGCGGGAGTCGCCGATGTGCAGGTTGGTGCTCACGGCACGCCCCATCCGCATGCAGGCGTGGCGCAGCGGTTCGGGGTGCGGCTTGCGGAAGGGCGTGCTGTCGCCGGAGACGATGGCGGAAAAATAGCTAGTCAGCCCCATCCGTTCGAGCAGCGGTTCGGTGAAGGCGGCAGGCTTGTTGGTCAGCACGGCCAGCGGCAGGCCGGTCGCCTGCCACGCATCGAGGCCGGCCAGCACGCCGTCGAAAATGTGCGTTTTCCGGCCGTTGACCGCAGCATAGTGCGGCTTGAAGACCTCGACGGCACGGGCGAGCAATGCCTCGTCCGGTGGCGTGCCGCGGTCGAGGCAGCGGCGCACCAGGACGACGACGCCCTGGCCGACGAAGCGGCGTATTTCGTCTTCGCCGCGCGGCGGCAGTCCCAGGTCCGCGAGCATGCGGTTGCTGGCCTCGGCGAGGTCGGGCACGGTATCGAGCAGCGTGCCGTCGAGATCGAAGGTGACGGACTGGAAGTGCATGGTCACACCTTGGCCAGTTCGCCGCACAGGGCGCCGATGATCGAGTCGTAGCGGTGCGGGTCGCTGTCCTTGCCGGCGCCGTAGACGGCCGAGCCGGCGACGAAGGCGTCGACGCCGGCGCGGGCGATCTCGGCGATGTTGGCGGGGTTCACCCCACCGTCGATTTCGAGGCGGATGCGCCGGCCGCTTTCCTTTTCATAGGCGTCGAGTTTGGCGCGGGCCTGTTTCGCCTTGGCCAGCGTGCCGGGGATGAATTTCTGGCCGCCGAAGCCGGGGTTGACGCTCATCAGCAGGATGACGTCGATCTTGTCGAGGACGTAGTCCATGTAATCCAGGGGTGTGGCGGGGTTGAAGACGAGGCCGCCTTGACACCCGGCGTCGCGGATCAGCGCCAGGCTGCGGTCGACGTGTTCGGAGGCTTCCGGGTGGAAGGTGATGATGTTGGCGCCGGCCTTGGCGAAATCGGGGATGATGCGGTCGACCGGCTTGACCATCAGGTGCACGTCGATCGGCGCCGGGGTGCAGGGGCGAATCGCTTCGCAAACCAGCGGCCCGATGGTCAGATTCGGAACATAATGGTTGTCCATCACGTCGAAGTGTATCCAGTCGGCGCCCGATGCGATCACGTTGGCCACCTCCTCGCCCAGCTTGGCGAAGTTGGCCGAGAGGATGCTCGGGGCGATGATGTAATCCGGCTTGATCATGGGTGCTCTCCAAAAAAGGCGGCCCCAGACTGCGGGGCCGCAAACGCAAGGTACAGCAGAGTCAATCGGTTGCGGTCAACGGTACAGGGCGATCATTTTTTCCAGCGCCAGCGGCTTGATGCGGCTGGCCCGGCCGGCCGAGCCGAAGGCTTCGAAGCGCTGGCGGCAGATGTCGCGCGCCGCCGCCACCGCCGCCTTGAGGAAGGTGCGCGGATCGAATTCCTCCGGTTTCTCGGCCATCGCCTGGCGCATGGCGCCGGTCATGGCGAGGCGGATATCGGTGTCGATATTGACCTTGCGCACGCCGTGGCGGATACCTTCGACGATCTCCGCGACCGGCACGCCGTAGGTTTCCTTGATGGCGCCGCCGTACTGGCGGATCACCGCCAGCCATTCCTGCGGCACGCTGCTCGAACCGTGCATGACCAGATGGGTGTTCGGGATGCGGGCGTGGATGGCCTTGATGCGGTCGATGGCGAGAATTTCGCCGGTCGGCGGCCGGGTGAACTTGTAGGCGCCGTGGCTGGTGCCGATGGCGATGGCCAAGGCGTCGACGCCGGTCCTGGCGACGAAGTCGGCGGCCTCGTCGGGATCGGTCAGCAGTTGCGAATGGTCGAGCTTGCCGGCGGCGCCGATGCCGTCTTCCTCGCCCGCCTCGCCGGTTTCCAGCGAGCCGAGGCAGCCGAGTTCGCCTTCGACCGAAACGCCGATGGCGTGGGCCATTTCGACGACCCTGGCCGTCGTCTCGACGTTGTAGGCGTAGCTCGTCGGCGTCTTGCCGTCAGTGCCCAGCGAGCCGTCCATCATCACGCTGGAGAAGCCGCTGCGCATCGACTGCTGGCAGACGGCCGGCGAAGTGCCGTGGTCCTGGTGCAGGCAGACGGGGATGTCCGGGTACTGTTCGATGGCGGCTTCGACCAGCTTGCGCAGGAAGGGCTCCCCGGCGTATTTGCGGGCGCCGGCCGAGGCTTGCAGGATGACCGGCGAATCGCAGGCCTCGGCAGCCTGCATGATGGCCTGGATCTGCTCCATGTTATTGACGTTGAAGGCGGGCAGGCCGTAGCTGTGTTCGGCGGCGTGGTCGAGCAGCTGGCGCAGGGAAATCAGGGCCATGGTCGCTCCTTAATGGGTGATGTGGCGCAACAGGCGCAACAGGTTGCAGGTATAGCCGTACTCGTTGTCGTACCACGCGACGACCTTGACGAAGGTGGGGTCGAGCGCGATGCCGGCGCCGGCATCGAAGATCGACGGCTTCGGGCAGCCGCGGAAGTCGGTCGACACGACGCTGTCACCGGTATAGCCGAGCACGCCCTTGAGCGGGCCGGATTCGGCGGCGCTCTTCATCGCGGCGCAGATTTCCTCGTAGCTGGCGGGCTTATCCAGTTCGACGGTCAGGTCGACGACCGAGACGTCGGAAGTTGGCACGCGGAAGGCCATGCCGGTCAGCTTTTTGTTCAAGGCCGGGATGACCTTGCCGACGGCCTTGGCGGCGCCGGTCGAGGACGGGATGATGTTTTCCAGGATGCCGCGTCCGCCGCGCCAGTCCTTGCCGGAGGGGCCGTCGACGGTCTTCTGCGTGGCGGTGGCGGCATGCACGGTGCTCATCAGGCCGCGCTTGATGCCGAAGCGGTCGTGCAGCACCTTGGCCACCGGCGCCAGGCCGTTGGTCGTGCACGAGGCGGCCGAGACGATGTCCTCGCCGGCGTAGCTCTCGTGATTGACGCCATAGACGAACATCGGCGTCGAATCCTTGGCCGGCGCCGACTGGACGACCTTGCGGGCGCCGGCATGCAGGTGTTTGGCGCAGCCGTCATGGCTCAGGAAATGGCCAGTCGCCTCGATCACGACATCGGCCTCGACCTCACCCCAGGCCAGCGCCTCGGGATGGCGCTCAGCACTGAGACGGATACGGCGCCCGTCGACCAGCAGATGGTTGCCGTCGACCGCGACTTCGCCGGGGAAATTGCCATGCACCGAGTCGTACTTGAGCATGTAGGCGAGGTAGTCCGGTTCGAGCAGGTCGTTGATCGCGACCACCTCGAGATCGGCGAATTCGGCCTCCCTGGCGATGGCGCGGAAGGCCATGCGCCCGATACGGCCGAAGCCGTTGATTGCCACCCGTATTGGCATGGGTTTGTCTCCAGATAGTTGTTAGTAATTAGCTGTTAGTTGCTAGCCGGCCTGTGGTCGTTGGGGTTGGCGCTTTTGCTAACCACTAACGACTACTAGCTAACAACTAAAAATCGCCGTCACTGCCGCCAGCGCTGACGATGCTGCGCAGGACTGTCTGCACCAGCTTGTCGGCAGTCAGGCCGAAGTGCTGGTAGAGCGCAGGTGCCGGGGCGGAGGCGCCGAATTCGTCGATGCCGAGCACCTCGCCGTCGAGGCCGACGTACTTGCGCCAGAAGTCGGTCTGCCCGGCCTCGATGGCGACGCGGCAGACTTCCGGCGGCAATACCTGCTTCTTCCACGCCGACGGCTGGCGGTCGAAGCGGCGCGTGCAGGGCATCGAGACGACGCGCACGGCGACGCCCTGGGCGGCCAGCGCCTGCTGCGCCTGCATGGCCAGCATCACTTCCGAGCCGGTGGCGACGATGACCGCCTGCAGCGGGCCATCCGCCTCGGACACCACGTAGCCGCCGCGGCTGGCCCCCTCCGCCCTGCCTTCGGCCGCGCCATATTGCGGCAGATTCTGGCGTGACAGCAGCAGGGCGGAAGGTCCGTCGCGGCGCTCCAGCGCCGTTGTCCAGGCGACGGCCGTTTCCAGCTCGTCGCACGGGCGCCAGACGTCGAGCCCGGGAATGATGCGCAGGCTGCTGGCGTGCTCGACCGGCTGGTGCGTCGGCCCATCCTCGCCGAGGCCGATGGAATCGTGGGTCAGCACATGGACGACGCGCTGGTTCATCAGTGCGCTCATGCGGATGGCGTTGCGGGCGTAGTCGGAGAACACCGCGAAGGTGCCGCCGTAGGGGATCATCCCGCCGTGCAGGGCGACGCCGTTCATGATCGCCGTCATGCCGAATTCGCGGACGCCGTAGGAAACGTAGTTGGCGACGCGCTCGCCGGCCTCGTGCAGGGCGACGCTGCCCTTGCCGGCGGTCAGGTTCGAGCCGGTGAGGTCGGCCGAGCCGCCGAGCAGTTCGGGGATGCGGTCGACCAGGAAATCGAGGCAATTTTGCGAGGACTTGCGGCTGGCGACAGCCCCTTCCCGGCGGCCGGCGGCGGCGAGCAGTTCGGTGCGGATTTCCGGCCACTGCGCGGGCAGCGCACCGGCCTGGGTACGGACGAATTCGGCGGCGAGTTGCGGATACTGCGCGCGGTAGGCGGCGAATTTTTCCTGCCAGCCGGCTTCGGCGGCGGCGCCGGCAGCGCGGGCACTCCACGCGGCGCGCAGGCTGTCCGGCACCTCGAACGGCCCGTGCGGCCAGCCGAGCGCGGCGCGGGTGGCCGCCGTTTCGTCGGCGCCGAGGGGGGCGCCGTGCACGTCGTGCGAACCGGCCTTGTTCGGCGAGCCCCAGCCGATCTGCGTGCGGCAGACGATCAGCGTCGGCTGGCCGGTGACCGCTTTCGCCTCGGCGATGGCGGCGGCGACGGCAGCCGAATCGTGGCCGTCGATCGGGCCGACGACATGCCAGCCATAGGCGCGGAAGCGGGCCGGGGTGTCGTCGCGGAACCAGCCGGCGACATGGCCGTCGATGGAAATCCCGTTGTCGTCATAGAAGCAGGTGAGCTTGTCCAGCCCCCAGACGCCGGCCAGCGAACAGGCTTCGTGGCTGATCCCTTCCATCAGGCAGCCGTCGCCGACGAAGACCCAGGTGCGGTGATCGACGATGGCGTGGCCTGGCCGGTTGTAGCGCTGCGCCAGCAGCTTTTCTGCGAGCGCCATGCCGACGGCGTTGGTCAGCCCCTGGCCGAGCGGGCCGGTGGTCGTTTCGACGCCGGGCGTGTGGCCGACTTCGGGGTGGCCGGCGGTCTTGCTGCCGAGCTGGCGGAAATTCCTGAGTTCTTCGAGCGGCAGGTCGTAGCCGCTCAGGTGCAGCAGCGCGTAGAGCAGCATCGAGCCGTGCCCGTTGGACAGCACGAAGCGGTCGCGGTCCGGCCATTGCGGGTTGGCCGGGTTGTGTTTCAGGTGGTCGCGCCACAGCACTTCGGCGATGTCGGCCATGCCCATCGGCGCGCCGGGGTGGCCGGATTTCGCCTTGTCGACCGCGTCGACCGCAAGAAAGCGCAGGGCGTTGGCCAGTTCGCGGCGGAAGGTGGTTTCAGTCTGGTTGCGATCCATGTCGGTCTCCATTTTTGCGAATCAGGCGCGGCGCTTGTGGTCCATCAGGCGCAGGACCATCGGCGTGAAAATCATCTGCATGGCCAGGCCCATCTTGCCGCCGGGCACGACCAGGGTATTCGGGCGCGTCAGCATGGCGCCGTGCAGGATGTTGAGCAGGTACTGGAAGTCGATGCCCTTGGGGTTGGCGAAGCGGATCACCACCATGCTCTCGTCGGCGCTCGGGATGTCGCGGGCGATGAAGGGGTTGGAGGTATCGACGATCGGCACGCGCTGGAAATTGACGTGCGTGCGCGAGAACTGCGGGCACAGGTGGCTGACGTAGTCCGGCATGCGGCGCAGGATGGTGTCGGTCACCGCCTCCTGCGAGTAGCCGCGCATCTTCTGGTCGCGGTGCAGCTTCTGGATCCATTCCAGGTTGATGATGGGCACGACGCCGACGCAGAGATCCACCTGCTTGGCGATGTCGATCTTCTCGTCGGCCCAGGCGCCGTGCAGGCCTTCGTAGAACATCAGGTCGGTGGCGGCCGGGATGTCCTGCCAGGGCGTGAAGGTGCCCGGCTCCTGCTGCCACGGCTCGGCCTCGCCGGCATCGTGCAGGTACTTGCGGACCTGGCCGCTGCCGCGCGTGCCGTAGTTGATGAAGAGCTGCTCCAGCTCGGCGAGCAGGTTGGCTTCGGGGCCGAAATGGCTGAAGTTGCGGTTGCCCTTCTCCTCCTGCGCCTTCATCTCGGCGCGCATGGCGAGGCGGTCGTAGCGGTGGAAGGAATCGCCCTCGACGATCTGGGCGTTGAGCTTTTCGCGGCGGAAGATGTGCTGGAAGCTCTGCATCACGGTGCTGGTGCCGGCGCCGGACGAGCCGGTAATGGCGATGATCGGGTGTTTGACGGACATGGGACTCTCCCTGCGGATTTGAATGCGGGGGCTCAGGCGGTGTCGCGGAACAGGGAGCGTTCCGAGAACAGCGGCGAGACGAAGGGGCGATCGGCGCCGGTGTCGTATTCGTCGTGGTAGCGTTCGACACGCTCGACCTCGTTCTTCGAGCCGAGGATGACCGGCACGCGCTGGTGCAGGCTGTCCGGCGCGACGTCGAGGATGCGCTGGCGGCCGGTGCTCGCCGCGCCGCCGGCCTGCTCGATCAGCATCGCCATTGGGTTGGCCTCGTAGAGCAGGCGCAGACGCCCGGGCTTGGCCGGATCCTTGTTGTCCTTGGGATAGAGGAAGATGCCGCCGCGGATCAGGATGCGGTGCACCTCGGCGACCAACGAGGCAATCCAGCGGGTGTTGAAATCGGTGCCGCGCACCCCCGACTTGCCGGCCTTGCATTCGGCGACGTAGCGCTGCACCGGCGGCTCCCAGAAGCGTTCGTTCGAGGTGTTGATGGCGAACTCGCGGGTCTCTTCCGGCACCCGGATGGCCGGATGGGTCAGGATGAAGTTGCCGCTTTCGCGGTCGAGCGTGAAGCCGTGCGTGCCGTTGCCCAGCGTCAGCACCATCATGGTCGACGGGCCGTAGATGGCGTAGCCGGCGGCCACCTGTTCGGCGCCGGGACGCAGGTAGTCGTCCGGCACGGCGTCGCCTGCGGTCGACCGCTGCAGGATGGAGAAAATGGTGCCGACCGAGACATTGACGTCGCTGTTCGACGAACCGTCGAGCGGGTCGAACACCAGCAGGTAACGGCCGCGCGGGTATTCGGCGGGAATCGGATAGGGGTCGTCCATCTCCTCGGAAGCCATGCCGGCCAGTTGGCCGCCCCACTCGCAATGGCGCAGGATGGCCTCGTTGGTCAGCACGTCGAGTTTCTTCTGCACCTCGCCCTGCACATTGGTGCTGTCCAGCGCCCCCAGGCTGCCGCCCAGCGCGCCCTTGGCGACCATCGCCGAGATCGTCTTGACGGCGGCGGCGACGTCGATCAACAGGGCGCCGAGTTCGCCGTGGCTGGCGCGGGTGTGTTCGATGACAAACTTGGATAAGGTCGTGCGGCCGAATTGCATGGTGTATCCAATCATTCTTGTGTTACTGCCTTGCGACAAAAGATAAGCGGATTCTTAATTAAGACATAGTCAGACTTTCTTAATAACGCAATAAGCGATCACTTATTAAAAGATGCTTAAGGCGCCCTTCAAAAATCCTGACTAGGGCCGCGACGCGGCAACGGCTATCGTTGCCGCGCATGAACACACTCAAAGCCCTGATCTTCGACGTCGATGGCACGCTCGCCGAAACCGAGCGCGACGGCCATCGCCCTGCCTTCAACCTCACCTTCGCCGAGCACGGCCTGCCCTGGCACTGGGATGAAGCCCGCTACGGCGACCTGCTCGACGTCACCGGCGGCAAGGAGCGCATCCGCCATTACGCCGGGCAGGAGGCGCCGGAAATGCTGGCCGACCCCGCCTTTCCCGAACTGGTGAAACGCCTGCACGCGGCCAAGACCGCGCACTACGTGCGCCTCGTCGCCGCCGGCCGACTTGCACTGCGCCCCGGCGTCGCCGAACTGATCGCCGCGGCGCGGCGCGCCGGCATCCGCCTCGCCATCGCGACCACCACCTCGCCGGACAATGTCGACGCCCTGTTGCGCGCCACGCTGGGCGACGAGGCACCCGGCTGGTTCGCGGTCATCGGCGCCGGCGACATCGTGCCGGCCAAGAAACCGGCGCCGGACATCTATCAGTGGGTACTCGCCCGCCTCGGCCTGCCCGCCGCCGACTGCCTGGCCATCGAGGATTCGGAAAACGGCCTGAAATCGGCGTTGACCGCAGGACTGCGCTGCCTGGTGACGATCAGCGAATACACAAGGGACCAGGATTTCAGCGGGGCCGCCATGGTGCTCGACGATCTGGCGCAGGTGTCGCCGGATCGGGTGATGGTGTGGCCCGGCCGGGCCTGAACCGCCGTTCGCGCCGACAGAGCACGAAAGGCAGACGGAAAAAAGCCCGCTCGGGGAGCGGGCCGGAAAGACCTCGTCAGCTGCGGGAGAGCGCGAGGGGAGGAGACATTCGTCAGGCGACGTTAGCCGCCGGTTCAGAGAACGACCGTGATTTCCTCGCGGCGTACCAATTCCTGTTCGAGCAGGACGCCGTCCAGGGCCAGGGCGTCCTGGGCCGACAACAGGCCGACGGCGGCGCGGCTATCATCGACCACCGGCATGTGCCGGTAGCCGCCCTCGTACATCAGGTGCAGGGCATGGCCGAACGGCTTGTCGATATGGATCGTCTGCGGATCCTTGGTCATCACGTGGGCGACGTGGATGGTGTCGAGCGGGCAGCTCAGCGCGACGCAGCGGAAGACGATGTCCCGCTCGGTGAAGATCCCCAGCAGCCGCGTGCCGTCGACGACGAGCACGGCCGAGGATTTCCATTCCTTCATGATGAAGGCGCATTCGCGGATGGAGTAGTTGGGAGCGACGGTCGGGAAAGGGCGATTGCCCAGGACTTGGTGAATCGGGCGGTACTGCATGGCATCTCCTTTCAAAGGGAAGCGGAAAAGCAGATGAATCCATTGCGAAGAGCATCCGGCGGCGGGATGCCCCGGCAATCGGGAAAGAACGGGCTGGGTTCTTTGCCGCGAATGTTTACGCATAATTCAAGCCATTGCGCACTGATAAACAAAAACCAATAAAAACAGTCGGATATGAATTCATGGATGGCGCCGGCAAGCAAGGCCGTGCACCAGTCTGGTGAAACGCAATGAAAACGCGACCCAAGTTGGTGCCCGGACGACAGGTGCGCAACCGCCCGGAAGCCGCATTGAACTGTCGCGCGCCGGTCGGGCCAAACCACTACACTTTTGAATTCCCGGTTCCCGCATCGACACATAAATAAACATGCCGCCTTACCCGATCACCCCGCCGGCCGGCGCCGAACAGGAATGAGGCGTCCATGAATTTCCTCGCCCACGCCGTGCTGGCCGGGGATGACCCGGCGCTGATCGTCGGTGGCGTCGTCGGCGACTGGATCAAGGGTCCGCTGCCCGGCACCTTGCCGGCCGACCTCGCTCGCGGCGTCGCGCTCCACCGTGCCATCGACAGCCACGCCGAAACCCACCCCGCCTTCCAGCGCAGCCGCAACCGCGTCTCGCCCCCACGACGCCGCTATGCCGGCATCTTCGTCGACATCTACTACGACCACCTGCTCGCCCGCGACTGGCCGCAACAGCCGCCGCTGGCCGACACCTGCCAGCACATCTACCGCCACATCGCCGCCCGCCTCGCCGACCTGCCCGACCACGCCCGCCCTGCCATGACCCTGATGGCCCGCGAAGACTGGCTGGCCAGCTACGTCCACCTTGCCGGCATCGCCGACGTCCTGCAGCGCATGAGCCGGCGCGCGCGCCAGCCGAACCCGCTGGCCGGCGGCGAGGTGGAGTTTCTGGCGGATGCCGCCGGGTTCAAGGCGGATTTCGAATGCTGGTACGCCGACGCGCAGGCCTTCGCCGCCGCCTGGCGTCTGCCGGCGGAGGCCGGACCAGGCTGATTTTCGGCGGTTTTTTCCGGTCGACCGCAGCAGACGACGCCGGCACCGGCCGGGCGATCCATGATCAACCGCCAGGCCTTGGGAAGAATCAACGAGGGCCGACGCGGTTGACCGGGCCGCCGCGGTTGCCAGGAACACCAACGTTTCCGGCTGCGCCGGGCTGGTTGATGCCAGGGTCAACGACACCCGCGCCAGGCGCGCCAACACCCACGCGAGCACGCGGAACACCAACGTTGCCCGCCGCACCGGGTTGATTTATTCCGGGATCGACTACGCCTGCACCAGGTGCACCACGGCCCGGGGCCGCCACACACCCCTTGGGCACGCCCACCGACTTGCAATAAACAACTGCGTTGGCAGTCGGCACGACAAACAGCCCAGCCAACACTGCAACCGAAAATAGACGGAACATGCTTTTCTCCTTAAACAGGTTCAAAAATTACCGATGGAGACAGAGGAACCGGAAGCGGCCCAGATTGAATGAAAACTTGCCCCCGATCAGAACTCGACCTCGATGCCTTTGGCCTTCGCCACGGCGAGAACCGCATCGAAGACTTTCGCGTGGTCCCACGGCGCGTCCGCAGCCTCGTTGCGAAACTCGCGGAAGGCCCGCTCGACGTTCATGTACAGGCGCGCCGGAGCCTTCCATCCGCCGTAGGGTCCGAAATCGATCTTCTTCGATGCCTCCAGGGCGCTCAGACCCTGGCCGAAGCAGCGCTTCGATTCTTCACGCACGTATTCGAGGTAGGCCTTCATCTCCATCGCACCCTCGATCCCGCACACCGGCCCGTGTCCGGGGACGATGACCTCCGGCTCAAGCGAGACGATGAGATCGAGAACCTTGAGCCATTTTTCGTAAGTGCCGTTCCAGCCCATGGGGGTGCACTCGCGGAAGATCACGTCGCCGGCGAAGACGACCTTTTCCTCGGGCACATGGATGATCGTGTCACCGATCTGGTGGCACGGCCCCACGTAGATGAGGTGCACCTCGGTGCCGTCGAGATCCAGCACGTGCCGCTCCTCGAACACGGTGGTCGGCAGCACCAGCCGGATACCATCGAAGTCGTAATCCTGCTTCAGTTGCCGAGCAACGGCCAGCGCCCCGGGGTGCAGGGCATTGAGCAGCAAGCGCGTGAGGAAGCGATCAGAGCCCTTGATCAGTTGCCGGGTCTCCTCCGGATCGGCAACCTGCGGCATCAGCTCCCTGACCCGCCGATGCGCGATGATCTCGGCACCCTCGAAGAGCTGGTTCCCCCACACGTGGTCGCCGTCCTCGTGGGTATTGATCACCCGCTTGGGCGTGTCGCGCCAGACCTTGCCGAACAGCTTGATCATCTGGCGTCCGTGGGGCAGGTCCGACTGTGTGTCGATGACTACGCCGCCGCCCAGGTTGATGAGTCCCGAGTTGGCATCGCACACGAGGTTCCTCTCGTTCAGCACGGCGAAGCAGTTGGCGCTGACCTGTTCCAGTTTCATGCCTTCGCCCTCCTGTCGCCACGAGGTTTCATCATGGCGATATCAACGAACGGGAGCAACCTCGGGCGCCTTTGACCAAGGCGCCCCCCAACCCCCTACTTTTCGCTTTTCAGTCGCTTTGAACCTTCCAGCAGCGGGTGCCAGCCGAACACGAGCGAAACCATGAAGCTGTCCATCTGCAGATCCCCGGGGCCGTTGTCGTTGACGGTCGACTTGTAGCCGAAAGTCAGGTTCAGGTTGTCATTGATCGTGTAGCCCAGGGTCAGGCCGATACCGACATTGTTGAGTTTCTTCCCCTGCGTGACGCCGTTGATGCTTGCCTGGCCGCCGCTGTACCAGGCCGCGTCGAGGGAGCCCCAGAACTGCTCGGTGAAGTCGCGGGTCAGGTGGGCGTCGAGCTGGAACATCGGGTCGGTCTTCAGGGTCTGCCCGACATAGTCGGTGTTGTCGCCGAACATCCAGACCGCCGGCAGGAACTCCAGCGTCGTGCGCCGGCCCGGCACCCAGTCACCGAGTTGCCAGATGACCGGCAAGCCTAGACGGCCATACCAGCGGTTCTGGCCGATGTTGAGCGGCTTGCTGCTGTCGTACTCGCCGATCGGCAGGGCGAGGTCGGCGAGCAGGTCGAGCGAGAAACCCGGCTCGTAACGCAACGCGTCGGGGATGTTCTTCTGCGCCTTCGGGCCGATGAGGTTGATGTTGAATTCGAGCATCGGGTCGCCGAAGCCGCTGGCCGACTGGTTGAAGCTGCGGCCACCCACGGTCACGTCGCCCGAGATGCGCCCCATCGGCACGATGACCGCGGCGATCGCCGAGCGGTCGAACAACGCGAAGGTATGCGCATAGCCGACCAGGGCCATGGTCGCGTCGAAATTCGCGCCGGGTGTCACGGTGTGGGCCGGGTCGAACGGGTTGGTGTTGCCACTGATCGAATTGACGATGACCGGCACCGCATTCGCATCGCTCAGCCCCCGCAGGTAGAAGCGGCCTGGCGTCTGCGCCTGCGCCGCCGTCGTGCAAAGCGCGCCGACAACCGTCAGCACTGCGGCCACCCGGCGTGACCAGTGTGTCTTGTTCATGATGCCTCCCTCGTTAAAAAAGAAATTTCCCCCTGCGAGCGTTTCAGCGTCGCGCCACCGCTCACTGCTTGGGATCGGCCACCATGTCCTTGGGCGGTACGAACTGCCGCTTGTAGATCAGCGGCGGGTAGCCCGCATCGTCCGCGACGCGCGGCGGCAGCGAATCCTCCAGGGTTTCGAAGGGGGAGCGGCTGGGCAGGATCACGTTGTTGGCCTGGACGTAGTCGTTCCAGTTCGCGAGCATTTCCTTCAGCTTGTCGGGCCGCTCCGCCGCAAGGTCGATACGCTCGGCCGGATCGTTCGCCAGGTTGAACAGTTCCCACTCGCTGTTGCCGAAGGGCTTGTACTGCCAGCGCAGCTTCCAGTCGCCCTGCCGCACCGCGCGATTGCCGAAGACCTCCCAGCCCAGGTAATCCTGCGCCGTGCGTGGCGAGTCGACCTGCCCGGCCAGCATCGGCCCCCAGGACTTGCCCATGAGCGGCGGCATTTCGTGGCCCCCGGACGTCTTCTTCGGATAAGTGGCGCCGGCCGCTTCGAGCAGGGTCGGCATGATGTCGGCAACGTGCATCACCCCGTGGTTGATGCTGCCCGCCGGCCGCCTGACCAACGGGCCACTGACGACGAGGGCATTGCGTATGCCGCCCTCGGCGACCCAGCCCTTGTACTGGCTGAAGGGGGTCATCGAGACCTGCGCCCACATCGGGCCGTAACCGACGTAGGAACCGGGATCGCCCCAGGCGTTGGGATGGGTCTGCGACCATCTGATCGCCGCGTAGAGGAAGTCGCGCGTGCCGGGTTTTCCCGCGATCTGGGCGAAGAGGTCGGTGCCCTCGGCGCCGTTGTCGCCGAACACGATGAAGACCGTGTTGTCGTATTCGCCGATCTCCTTGAGGTGGTCGATGAGCCGCCCGATGTGGAAATCCATGTTCTCCATCATGCCGGCGTAGAGTTCCATTTTCTTGCCGAGGATCGCCCGGCTCGCCGGTGCCAGCACGATGGGATCCGGCACGAACCACATGCGCTCGGCGAGCTGGGTGCCGGCGGGCATGATACCGAGTTCGACCTGCCGCTTCAGGCGCTCCGCCCGCACTGCATCCCACCCCTTGTCGTACTCACCGACGTGGCGATTGCGCCAATCACGCGGCAGATGGTAGGGATCGTGCGGCGCCTGGTGGGCGACATAGGCGAAGAAGGGCTTGCCATCGCCACGGTTGGCATCGATAAAGCCGATCAGCTTGTCGGTATAGGTCTTGGTCGCGTAATAATCATCGGGCAGTTTCGTCAGATAGCGCCCGTCCTCGGTGAACACGGACAGGGGCGAGGCGCCCGTGAAATTGGTCATGTCCCAATAGCTGCCGGCACCGTCGAGCAGCGAGAAATCGCGCTCGAAGCCGCGCGCCGCCGGTATCTGCTCCGGACTCTTGCCGAGATGCCACTTGCCGACCATGTAGGTGTGGTAGCCGGAATCCCTGAGCAGTTGCGGCAGCGTGGCGACCCGGTTGTTGAGATAGCCCTCGTAGCCGACCGCGCCGCGCTGGTTGGGCGCCGTCCATTCGTCCATGTTGCCGAGGCCGTTGCGATGTGTATCGACGCCACTCAGCAGCGTTGCCCGCGTCGGGGAGCAGCTCGGGTTGGTATAGAAGTTCGTGAAGCGCACGCCCTTGCTGGCGAGGGAATCCAGATTTGGCGTCTTGATTTCGCTGCCGAAAGCGCCCATGTCGGAGAACCCCATGTCGTCGCCGAGGATGACGACGATGTTCGGCCGGCGGGGCGCGTCCGCCGCAACGGCGAGATCCGACACGGCCAGCGTCGCCAGCATGCCGACGATACCGAGCAGACCCGCCAGCCAGCGGCGACGGGATGACTTCCCGTCCGCTGCGCGGGCCGAAGCCTGTCCCGCGCTTTCCTTCTCCAGACTTGCCATGCCAAATTTCCCTTGCTCGACCAGGATTGCCGGGCCGGTATGTTTTCGTCGATCGCACCGGCACCCCTGTCTCCGGTCGCGCCATGCCACCGGGCATGATGACCGGGTGTCGCGCCACGCCGGCGCAGGCGGCGTTTCCCGCTGCTACACTTGCGCCTGGCCTGGTCAGGGATCTTGTCCTCAGGGCCGTACCAGCAGCCGACGGGAGGGGCAGAGTGTGCTGCCCGGCCATCGGGGCGTCTATCGGAATTCCGCAAAATACAAAAAATCGTGAGCTCGCCAGCCACCACCAACCCGCCCGTCGTCACCGTGGTCGACATCACCGACCCGGCAGACGCCAACGCGGGCATCGAACTGATCGATCTGGACGTAGTCCAGCTGCAGTCGGAACCCTTTCGCGCGCACCGCGTGGTGGTTCGCGCCGGCGCTGCCACGGTGATCTTCCATTCGAGCAACGTCCGCCTGCGGAGCCGCACGAGCTTCGCCGCCGG
This sequence comes from Azonexus sp., assembly GCA_017983755.1. Classification (GTDB taxonomy): domain Bacteria; phylum Pseudomonadota; class Gammaproteobacteria; order Burkholderiales; family Rhodocyclaceae; genus Azonexus. The sequence goes on from JAGOAU010000001.1 coordinate 155,428, forward strand.
GCAGGTCGCCTACGTCGTCTTCGGCCCGCGCTCGACCGGGAGTGTCAACGGCATCCCGGTTCGTCCCGGGCTGATGCTGGTGGCAGGCTCGACGGCAGAAGGCAGGTTCGTCGTCGATGCCGGCTGGGAAAGCGTCACCCTTCTGCTGCCGGCACAGGATATCCGCGCCCATCTGGCGGCCCGCCAGCGCGCCAACAGACTGCCGCAGCCGCGCGAAATCGTGACGCTCGAAGCCGACCCGGCAGCGGTCGGCCGGTTGTTCGACCGCGGCAGGCAATTGACGGAGACTGCCGCAGCGCAGCCGGCCCTCTTCAACGAGCGGCAGGATGAATTGCCGGCGCTGCAGGTCGACCTGCTCGAGAACCTGCTGGCGGCCATCGGCCAGGCCAGAGTTTTCGAACCCGACGGCAGCGACCGGACCCGGCAGCGGCGCAGCCTCATCGTCAAGGCCGCCGAGGACTATGCCCTGGCGCAGAACGGCGCCCATCTCTACGTTTCCGATCTGTGCCGGGTCACCGGAGTCAGTGAACGTTCACTGGAATACGCCTTCAAGGAAGTCATGGGGCTGACGCCGGTGGCCTTTCTGAGCCGGCTGCGACTGCATCGCGTCCGCCAGGCGCTGCTGGCGGCGACGCCGGGATCGACCACCGTCGCGGCCGAGGCGCTGCGCTGGGGCTTCTGGCACTTCGGTGAATTCGCGCGCGCCTACCACGACTGTTTCGGGGAACTGCCGTCGGATACGCTGCAGCGGACGCGGTAGCAGGCAGCGTGAGTGAACGAGCCTGATTTTCGGCCCATTTTCCCGGTCGACCGCAGACGGCGAATTCGCACCACATGCGCCGGGCAATCCCTTTGCCCAGAATGGTCGCGCCGGTTTCCCGCGGAGCGAGCGGCACCCTACCGAGTCACTTCAGTCTCACGACGTAGAGAACAATTTCGCTATTGCCGACGTTTTTGACCGTGTATTGCGGCCCCGGCTCCTGAAGCTGCACTTCGCCGGTCTTCCACTCGACCTTTTCGGTCTTGCCGTCGGCGTAGGTCCGCAGCATGGTCCCGCCCTGCAGCGCCCGCACGACCCGGGTTGCAGATGTCGACGGGGTGGTCACTTCACCCGGCTTCTGCCGGATCTCCAGCACCTGCAGGCGATCGCTTTCCGCCAGTACCGCCCTGCTGGCCTGTCCCTTTTCATCCGCCACGGCGAGCGGAATGGCCGCGGTCAGCAACGAAACGAGCAGCGCTCCCCGGTACAACCGATTGAACGATTTCATGATCGACATCTCCTTGTGGATTGGCGGCCGGATCGCGGCCGGGCCCGCAACAGGGGGCTACCGGAAAACCTTTCTTGAATTCGATCCGGGTGAGGTGGAAGGTCTTGTTGTCCAGGTTCTTGACCGAGTGCGCCGCCTGCGGCGGCATCTTGATCACCAGCGGCAGCTCGATCTTGTCCGGCAGGGGAAGCTTCTGCTCCTTCCCGTCCTTGTCGAAGTCAGCGAGCTTGGTCAGCGAATCGATCACCAGCACGCTGGGCCACGGGTGGTGGTGCAGCTTTTCCGTCTCGCCCGGCCTGACCGTCACCGACAATACCCGGATGTCGTCGTTTTCGAAGATGACTTTGTGATTCCTGGCGCCCGACCGCGTGGCTTCCAGCTTCGGGTTCCATGTCGCGGGATCCGTTCCGTCGGTGCTGATCGGCATCTCTCCCCAGGCGAGTCCCGCGGCGAAGATCAATGGCATGGCAGCGACTGCTTTCGCGATGTGCATTTTCATTCCCCCATGAAAAAGACATGAATTGGACCGGGTGGCTGCCGCGACGTTCCATGACATTGCCACATCGTCGCCCACGCCTGTCGGTCAGCTCCCTGCCGGCCCGAAACCATCAGCAATCACTGAACATTCCGATAAAAATACGTGACTATTATTTATCTTTAGACCTTCCTAATATTCGATCCATCAACGCTGCCCCGACGAACAACCCAAGGAGACAAGACGATGGACCAATCGAACCGCTACGCCGACCTCAGCCTCAAGGAAGCCGACCTGATCGCCGGCGGCCGCCACATCCTGTGCGCCTACCGGATGAAGCCCAAGGCCGGGCACGGCTACCTGGCCGCCGCCGCCCACTTCGCCGCCGAATCGTCGACCGGCACCAACGTCGAGGTGTGCACCACCGACGATTTCACCAAAGGTGTCGATGCCCTCGTCTATCACATCGACGAGGCGAACGAGGACATGCGCGTCGCCTACCCGCTGGAGCTATTCGACCGCAACATGACCGACGGCCGGATGATGATGGTTTCCTTCCTGACCCTGACCATCGGCAACAACCAGGGCATGGGTGACATCGAGCATGCCAAGATGGTCGATTTCTACGTGCCGCGCCGCGCCATCGAGCTGTTCGACGGCCCATCCAAGGACATTTCCGACCTCTGGCGCATCCTCGGCCGGCCGGTCAAGGATGGCGGCTACATCGCCGGCACCATCATCAAGCCCAAGCTCGGCCTGCGCCCCGAGCCCTTCGCCCGCGCCGCCTACGAATTCTGGCTGGGCGGCGATTTCATCAAGAACGACGAGCCGCAGGGCAACCAGGTCTTCGCGCCGATGCAGAAGACCATCCCGCTGGTCTACGACGCGATGAAGCGGGCCATGGACGAAACCGGCGAGGCCAAGCTCTTCTCGGCCAACATCACCGCCGACGACCACCACGAGATGGTGGCGCGCGGCGAATACATCCTACGTACCTTCGGCCCGGATGCCGACAAGGTCGCCTTCCTGGTCGATGGCTACGTTGGCGGCCCGGGCATGATCACCACCGCCCGCCGCCACTTCGCCAACCAGTACCTGCACTACCACCGCGCCGGCCACGGCGCCGTCACCTCGCCCTCGGCCAAGCGCGGCTACACCGCCTACGTGCTGGCGAAAATGTCGCGCCTGCAGGGCGCTTCCGGCATCCACGTCGGCACCATGGGTTACGGCAAGATGGAAGGCGACAAGGACGACCGCGCTTGCGCCTACATCATCGAGCGCGACAGCTACACCGGTCCGGTCTACCACCAGGAGTGGTACGGCATGAAGCCGACGACGCCGATCATCTCCGGCGGCATGAACGCCCTGCGCCTGCCCGGCTTCTTCGACAACCTCGGCCACGGCAACGTGGTCAACACCGCCGGCGGCGGCTCCTACGGCCACATCGACAGCCCGGCCGCCGGCGCCCGCTCGCTGCGCCAGGCCTACGAATGCTGGAAAGCCGGCGCCGACCCGGTGGAGTGGGCACGCTCGCACTATGAATTCGCCCGCGCCTTCGAGTCCTTCCCGCAGGATGCTGACCAGCTCTACCCGGGCTGGCGGCACAAATTGCGGCCAGCGGCGTAAGCGCTACGGTCGCCCCCGCTGCTGCGGGGTTTTTTGTGGGCGCCACACACCGGTTTGACCGCACGAGACGCACGCCCTACAGTTAAGGCATCGATTCACAAGCCACCGAGTCGAATCAACCCGAGCTGAACATGAACTTCATCCGCACCCTGACGCTCCGCCAGCTGCAGATCTTCGTCGTCGCCGCCCGCCACCTGAGCTACGCGCGCGCTGCCGAGGAACTGCACCTGACGCCGCCGGCCGTCTCGATGCAGCTCAAGCAGCTGGAAGACAACGTCGGCCTGCCGCTGTTCGAACGCCTGGGCCGCGGCGTCGCGCTGACCGATGCCGGTGACCTCCTGATGCACCATGCCCTGCGCGTGCTCGGCGAGATCAAGGACGCCGAGGCCAACCTGCAGGGCCTGCTCGGCGCCGAAGTCGGCCAGCTGTCGGTCGGCCTGGTCAGCACCGCCAAGTATTTCATGCCCAAGCTGCTCGCCAGGTTCTCGCAGGAACATCCGGGCATCGAGGTGCAATTCACCGTCGGCAACCGCGAGGCCCTGCTCCAGAAGCTGCAGGACAATGCCATCGACCTCGCGGTCATGGGCCGCATCCCGCTCGAGATCGACGCCCACGCCGAACCGATGGCCAGCCACCCCTATGTGCTGATCGGCCCGGCCGACCAGCCGCTGCGCGCAGCACGGCGTTTCGACCTGCACGAGCTGCGCCACGAAACCTTCCTGCTGCGCGAGGAAGGCTCGGGTTCGCGCCGCGTTGCCGAGGAAATGTTCAAGAATCACCTGTTCACCCCGGCCCGCACCATCAGCATGGGCAGCAACGAGACGATCAAGCAGGCGGTCATGGCCGGCATGGGCATCGCGCTGATTTCGCTGCACACCCTGCCGCTCGAACTGAAGACCGGCGAGGTCAGCCTGCTCGACGTGGTCGGCACGCCGATCGAGCGCACCTGGTACGTCGTGCACATGAACAGCAAGCGCCTGCTGCCGGCCGGCCAGCGCTTCCGCCAGTACCTGCTCGAACAGGCGGCGCCCGGGCTGGAACAGGAATTCGGGCGCTACCTTGCGGCGCGCGCTGCATCCCCGCTTTGATAGGCTACAATCTGGTGCACCGCAACATGACCCCGCCCACTCCGATCATGCACCCCCGCCTGACGCTCGCCGGACTGGAAGAGCACCCGCTCCGCCAGCGCCTCAACAACGAATTCCATGCCCGGCCGCCGGTGCCGCTGGTCGGGGCGATGCTCGTCTCGCATCTGGTCTTCAAGCACAGCGCGACGACCGCGCAGGCCGAGCGCGACAACCTCGCCAGGTTGTGCCAGGCCCAGGTCTGCAATTCGATCGACAGTTCCGACTCGCACATGATGTTGGAGACCGCTGCCTTCCGCATGCGCTGGGAGCTGCACACCGAATTTTCCAGCTACACCTTCTTCCGCCCGCTGGCCAGCGGCGAGCAGCTGCACCCCGACGTCACCGCCTTCGACGCCGTGCACCCGGAATGGCTGGTCGGCGTACCCGGCAAGCTGATGGTCGCGACCCACGTCGAGTTGCGGTCGACCGACGAAATCAGCCCGGAATCGGTACTCTCCAGCCTGTCGCCAAGCGGCCGCACGATGGTCGCCGCCAAGGTGGCCGACGAGGCCGCCTGGATCTTCACCGACTTCAAGATCGACAACGGCTTCTCGCGCTTCCTCGTGCTCAACGCCAGCATGACGCAGCGCCAGACCGGCCGCACCGTCCAGCGCCTGGTCGAGATCGAGACCTACCGCATGATGGCCCTGCTCGGCCTGCCGGTCGCCAAGGAAGTCAGCCGCTGGCTGTACAAGAGCGAGAAGCAGCTGGCCCAGCTGATGGACCACATCGGCCAGGCGCGCAGCGCGCAGGACGAGCGCGACGTGCTGGCCACGCTGTCGGCGCTGGCCGCCGAGGTCGAGCATTCGGTGGCACGTACCACCTTCCGCTTCGGCGCGTCGCGCGCCTATCACGGGCTGGTCATGCAGCGCATCGAGGAGCTGCGCGAAACGCGCATCTCCGGTCTGCCGACCTTTTTCGAATTCATGCAGCGCCGCCTGCTGCCGGCGATGAACACCTGCGAGGCGATCAGCCGCCGCCAGGAAGAACTCTCGGCCCGCGTCGCCCGCAACAGCCAGTTGCTGCGCACCCGCGTCGATATCGAACTGGAGCGCCAGAACCAGGAACTGCTCGGCCAGATGAACAGCCGCGCCAAGCTGCAACTGCGCCTGCAGGAAACCGTCGAAGGCCTGTCGGTCGTCGTCCTCACCTATTACGGCTCGCAACTGGTGCAATACCTGGCCAAGGGCACCAAGGACTTTCACCACCTGAACACCGACATGGTTACCGCGATCTCGATCCCGGTCATCGCCGGCGTCGTCGCCTGGGGCACCCGGCGCATGCGTAAGAAGCTCGCGGCCGAGGAAAGCGAAGGCGCGCATTAATCTATAATCCGCGTTTTGCCTTCGGGAACATCACCGTGACCGCTCCGCTCTTCGAATCCTCCATCACCAGCTTGCCGCTGCTCTCCAAGGGCAAGGTCCGCGACATCTACGCGGTCGACGCCGACAAGCTGCTGATCGTCACCACCGACCGCCTGTCGGCCTTCGACGTCATCCTGCCCGACCCGATCCCGCGCAAGGGCGAGGTGCTGCAGGCCGTCGCCAATTTCTGGTTCGAAAAACTCGGCCACATCGTGCCGAACCAGCTGACCGGCATCGACCCGGAATCGGTCGTCGCCGAAAACGAGCGCGAACAGGTGCGCGGTCGTGCCGTCGTCGTCAAGCGCCTGAAGCCGCTGCCGATCGAGGCCGTCGTGCGCGGCTACGTGATCGGTTCCGGCTGGAAGGATTACCAGCAGACCGGCGCCATCTGCGGCATCGCGCTGCCGGCCGGCCTCAGGATGGCGGCCAAACTGCCCGCCCCGATCTTCACCCCGGCGACCAAGGCTGAAGTCGGCGACCACGACGAGAATGTCTCCTACGAACAGGCCGCCGCCAACTGCAACGCCACGCTCGCCGACGCCCTCAAGGGCACCGGCAAGACCGGCGCCCAGCTCTGTGGCGAAGCGCGCGATGCGGCCATCCGCCTCTACGAGGAAGCTGCGGTCTACGCCGCGACGCGCGGCATCATCATCGCCGACACCAAGTTCGAGTTCGGTATCGACGCGGCCGGCACCCTGCACCTGATCGACGAGGCGCTGACTCCGGATTCCTCGCGCTTCTGGCCGGCCGACCAGTACGCCGAAGGCAGCAATCCGCCATCCTACGACAAGCAGTACGTGCGCGATTACCTGGAAACCCTGGACTGGGGCAAGAAGGCGCCCGGTCCCAAGCTGCCGGCCGAGGTCATCGCCCGCACCAGCGCCAAATACATCGAGGCCTGCGAGCGCCTGACCGGCAAGACGCTCTAAAAGACAGTGCGAACCCGGCGCGCTGCGCCGGGTCAAACGAGCGTTATCCCAAGGGAGGAGACGCTCATGAAAACTTCGTTCGACCAACTCGACCACGCCGCCGCACTGCCGGTGATCCGCCGGCTGCCGGCCAGCCGCATTGCCGCCTGGCTCGGTGCCGGCTGGCGCGACTTCAAGGCCAATCCGATTCCCAGTCTCGCCTACGGGCTGCTGTTCGGCATCGGTGGCGACCTGATCCTGCTCGCCAGCCTCGGCAAGGCGCACCTGTTCATGGTCGCCGTCTCCGGCTTCTTCCTCGTCGCGCCGCTCCTCGCCGCCGGCCTTTATGAATTGAGCCGGCAGCACGCCAGGGGCGAGCACCCGACCTTCATCGAATCGCTACGCGCCTTTCGCAGCAACGGCCAGTCGATCGCCCTCTTCGGCCTCGTTCTGGCGCTGATCACCGTCATCTGGGAACGCACCTCGGCGATCGCCTTCGCGCTGCTCGGCGACGGCGCGGCAGGCGACGTCGGCCAGTTCATGTCGCAGGCCATCGCCAGCGGCGAACATTCCGGCTTCGTCATCGCTTGGTTCGCGCTCGGCGGGATGCTGGCCCTGCTCACCTTCGCCCTCAGCGTCGTCGCCGTGCCGCTGATGCTCGACCGCGACAGCGATTTCGTGACGGCGATGCTGACCAGCCTGCACGCCTTCGCCGCCAACACCGGCATGCTGCTGCTGTGGGCGGCGACGATCGTCGCCCTCACCCTGCTCGGCTTCGCGACGCTGCTCTTCGGCCTTGTCATCATCATGCCGATTCTTGGCCACGCCTCGTGGCATGCCTATCGCGACCTTGTAGAATAGGCGCATCCAGCCAACCCGACGGGCGGCGCCACCGCCCGTTTTTCACGTCCGAAAATAATGAACGCCGACAATCCCCTCCTCGATTTCTCTGACCTCCCCCGTTTCGACCTCGTCCAGCCGGAACACGTCAAACCGGCCATCGAATCGCTGTTGACCGCCGGCCGCGACCTGATCGCCCGCCTGACCGATGACGCCACCCCCGCCACCTGGGCCGATTTTGCCGGCGCCCTGGCCGACGGCCTGGAACCCTTCGGCCGCGCCTGGGGCGTCGTCGGCCACCTGCATTCGGTCAACGACGTGCCGGCCTGGCGCGAGGCCTACAACGAAATGCTGCCCGAGGTCTCGCGTTTCTACGCCGAGCTCGGCCAGAACCTGAAGCTGTTCGAGAAATACAAGGCGCTGCGCGACAGCGCCGAGTACGCGACGCTCTCCGTCGAACAGAAGAAGGTCGTCGATAACGAGGTGCGCGATTTCCGCCTGTCCGGCGCCGAATTGCCGGAAGATCAGAAACCGCGCTTCCAGGCGATCATGGAAGAACTGTCGCAGCTTGCCGCCAAGTTCTCGGAAAACCTGCTCGACGCAACCAATGCCTTCGCCGAAATCGTCACCGACGAAGCCCAACTCGCCGGCCTGCCGGACGACGCCAAGCAGGCTGCCAGAACCGCCGCCGAGAAGGCCGGCGTCGCCGGCTGGAAATTCACGCTGCACGCGCCCTCCTACGGCCCGGTGATGCAATACGCCGACAACCGCGAACTGCGCGCCCGCATGTACCGCGCCTACGCCACGCGCGCCGCCGAATTCGCCGACGGTTCGAGCAAGCCGGAATGGGACAACACGCCGCTCATCAAGCGCATGCTGGAACTGCGCCAGGAAGACGCGCAGATGCTCGGCTACAGGAATTTCGCCGAAGTATCGCTGGTGCCCAAGATGGCCGACACGCCGGCCCAGGTGCTGGCCTTCCTGCGCGAACTGGCGGCCAAGGCCAAGCCCTTCGCGGCGAAGGATATGGCCGAGCTGTTGGCCTTCGCCAGGGACGAGCTCGGCATCGCCGACTTCCAGCCGTGGGACGCCGCCTACGTTTCGGAAAAGCTGCTGCAGGCGCGCTACGCCTTCTCCGAGCAGGAAGTGAAGCAGTACTTCACCGAACCCAAGGTAGTCGGCGGCCTGTTCAAGGTCATCGAAAGCCTGTTCAACGTGCGCGTCAAGGCGGACACGGCGCCGGTATGGCACGAGGACGTGCGTTTCTACCGCATCGAAACGCCGGCCGGCGAACTGGTCGGCCAGTTCTACATGGACCTTTACGCGCGCGAGACCAAGCGCGGTGGCGCCTGGATGGACGAGGCGCGGGCCCGCCGGCGCGCCGGCGGCGGCATCCAGAAGCCGATCGCCTACCTGAACTGCAATTTCTCGCGCCCGGTCGGCGACAAACCGGCGACCTTCACCCACGACGAGGTGACCACGCTGTTCCACGAAAGCGGCCACGGCCTGCACCACCTGCTGACGCGCGGCGAGGAACTGGGCGTTTCCGGCATCCACGGCGTCGAATGGGATGCCGTCGAATTGCCATCGCAGTTCATGGAAAACTACTGCTGGGAATGGGACGTGCTGCAGGGCATGACTGCCCATGTCGACAGCGGCGAGCCGCTGCCGCGCGAGCTGTTCGACAAGATGCTGGCGGCGAGGAACTTCCAGAGCGGCATGATGGCGGTGCGCCAGATCGAGTTCTCGCTGTTCGACATGCTGCTGCATTCGGAATTCGACCCCGCCGGGACGTCGACCGCGATGGACCTGCTCGCCGAGGTGCGCAAGGAAGTCGCGGTGCTGATCCCGCCGGCCTGGCACCGTTTCCCCAACAGCTTCTCGCACATCTTCGGCGGCGGCTACGCGGCCGGCTACTTCAGCTACAAGTGGGCAGAGGTGCTGTCGGCCGATGCCTACGCCGCCTTCGAGGAGGCCGGCGACCCGTTCGACGCCACCGTCGGCAAGCGCTTCCTCGACGAGATCCTGTCGGTCGGCGGTTCGCGCCCGGCCATCGAATCGTTCACCGCCTTCCGCGGCCGCGAACCGAGCGTCGACGCCCTGCTCCGTCACAGCGGTATGATTGCGGCGTAACCAGCCGCTCAGGGAGAAAGATCATGCGACATCTGCTCATGTTGTGTATGGCGCTGTCCAGCGCCTGTGCCGTGGCCGAAACCTACCGCTGGGTCGACCCGGCGGGGCGTACCGTCATCTCCGACACGCCGCCGCCCAGGCGGGCGCACAGCGTATCGAAAGCCGGCAGTGGCTCCGTCGACACGGTCGACCTGCCGTATGCCGTCAAGAAAGCCGCCGAGGACTTCCCGGTCACGCTATACACCTCGGCCGATTGCGCCAGCCAATGCAAGGACGCCCGCAACGTGCTGAATAGCCGCGGCGTTCCATTCACCGAGAAGATGGTGCAGAAACAGGAAGAATTCGACGAACTCAAGCAACTGGCCGGCGACGCCTACGTGCCAACGCTCAAGGTCGGCAAGCAGAGCTTCCGCGGCTTCGAGGCCGGTTCCTACAACAACCTGCTCGACCTCGCCGGCTATCCGAAAACCGCCCCCTACGGCGCCAAGCCCTCTGGCGGACTGGCCAAGTGAAGATCGCTTCGTGGAACGTCAATTCACTTAAGGTGCGCCTGCCGCACCTGCTCGACTGGCTGGCCGAACAGCAGCCGGACGCCCTGTGCCTGCAGGAGCTGAAGCTGGAAGACCAGAATTTCCCGCTGGCCGAAATCGAGGCCGCCGGCTACCAGGCAGCGTTCTTCGGCCAGAAGACCTATAACGGCGTCGCCCTGCTCGCCCGCTCGCCGATCGCCGACGTCGTCACCGGCAACCCGCATTTCCCGGACGAGCAGAAGCGACTGATTGCCGGCACCGTCGGCGACACCCGCGTCATCTGCGCCTACATGCCGAACGGCCAGGCTGTCGGCAGCGACAAGTACGACTACAAGCTGCGCTGGCTCGACGCACTCGCCGTGTGGCTGCAGGAGGAACTGGCCAGATACCCGAAACTGGCGCTGTGCGGCGATTACAACATCGCCCCCGACGACCGCGACGTGCACGACCCGAAGGCCTGGGCCGGGCAGATTCTCTGCTCCGACCCCGAGCGCGCAGCCTTCCGGCGTTTCATCGACCTCGGCCTGAGCGACAGCTTCCGGCTGTTCGAGCAGCCGGAAAAGACTTTCTCCTGGTGGGATTACCGGATGCTCGGCTTCCAGAAGAACCTCGGCCTGCGCATCGACCATGTCCTACTTTCGCCGCCGCTGGCCGCCCAATGCAGCGCTGCCGGCATCGACCGCGCGCCGCGCAAGCGCGAGCGGCCGTCGGACCACGCCCCGGTGTGGGCCACGGTAGGCTGAAGCGCGATGGCTGCTGCGGTCGACCCTCGAAAACTGGTCAATTTGTATCCGGCGCTGGCCGGCCTGCCGGACGACCGTCTGGCGGCGCTGCTGCAGCCGCAGGCCGTCATGGGTCTACCGGCCGGCACCCAGGTCTTCGCCGAGCACCAGCCCTGCCAGGGTTTTCCGCTGTTGCTCGAAGGCAGCATCAAGGTTGTCAAGCTGGCCGCCAGCGGCCGCGAGCTGATGCTCTACCGGGTCATCCCCGGCGGCTCGTGCATCATCAGTTCCAGCTGCCTGCTCGGCCATACCGACTACAACGCCCGTGGCGTCGCCGAGACGCCGCTTACCCTGCTCGTCCTGCCAGTCCGCGATTTCGCGACGCTGATGGTCGAGCATGCCCCGTTCCGCGATTTCGTCTTCCACCTGTTTGCCGAACGCATCGGCGAACTGATGCAACTGGTCGAGGAAGTCGCCTTCGCCCGCCTCGACCAGCGCCTCGCCAAGCTGCTGCTGGCGCGCAACGACACCGTGCTCAACGTTACGCACCAGCAACTGGCCGACGAACTGGGCAGCGTGCGCGAAATCGTCAGTCGCCTGCTCAAGGGCTTCGCCGCGCAGGGGCTGGTCAGCCTCGGCCGCGAACAGCTGACCATCGCCGACCGCGCCGGGCTGCAGAAACTGGCGTCTGTGTGACCAAGGTTACATACGCAGCACGCCAACACGGATAAAGTGGTGGCCGTACCCACTACTCGACGGAGAACACACCATGGCTGCAAATGTTGGCGGTATCGACAAAATCGTACGTATCGTTGCCGGCGCCGGCCTGATCGGCGCCACCGTGGCCGGCCTGCTGCCGGTCTGGGGCTATATCGGCATCGTCCCCCTCGCAACGGGACTGATGGGGTGGTGCCCGGCCTATTCGATCTTCGGCATGAACACCTGCGCGACCAAGAAGTGATTCGCTCACGCTGAACGAAAAACCCGCCGCGGCGGGTTTTTTTACGTCAGGTAATTGGCGATGCGCACGTAGTCTGCAACCGAAACGTCTTCGGGTCGGCAGGTCGGGGCGATCCCGAGCTCTGCGAAACCAGCGTCGCTCAGGGTGCCTTTCAGCGTATTGCGCAGCATCTTGCGGCGTTGCGAGAAGGCGGTCTGCACAACTTGCGACAGCTTCTCCTGGCTCTTCGCGCTGAGTTCGGAAACGTCCCTGGGAATCAGGCGGACCACCGCCGACTGCACCTTGGGCGGCGGCTCGAAGCTTTCCGGCGGCACGTCGATCAGCCATTCGAGATGGAAGCGGTATTGCAGCATCACCGAGATACGGCTGAAGTCGCTTTCACCGGGCAGCGCAACCATGCGCTCGACGACTTCCTTCTGCAGCATGAAATGCATGTCGCGGACGATGCCGACATAGTCGGCGAGATGGAACAGCAGCGGCGTCGAGATGTTGTACGGCAGGTTGCCGACCAGGCGCAGATCGTTCCCGATGCTGGCGAAATCGAAATCCAGCGCATCGCCTTCGTGAATGGTCATGCGCGCCGGCGGGTGCTGTTTCTTCAGCCGGGCGATCAGGTCGCGGTCGATTTCGACGACATGCAGGTGATCGAGGCGCGCCAGCAACGGCTCGGTGATCGCCCCCAGGCCGGGGCCGATTTCGACGACGGTGTCGCCGCGCTGCGGGTCGATGGCTGAAACAATGGCATTGATGATGCCGCCATCGACCAGGAAATTCTGGCCGAAGCGTTTGCGGGCGACGTGGCCTTTCATTGGCGGACCACCATTCGGGTCGCTTCGGCCACCGCCTCGAACAGGCTGCCCGGGTCGGCGCTGCCGCTGCCGGCGAGTTCCAGCGCCGTACCGTGATCGACCGAAGTGCGGATGACCGGCAGGCCGAGCGTGACATTGATGCCGTGCCCGAAGGTTGCGTACTTGAGCGCGGTCAGGCCCTGATCGTGGTACATGGCGAGCACCGCATCGCCCCGCGCCAGCACCGGCGGCGTAAACATGGTGTCGGCCGGATGCGGTCCGGAAAGCTGCATGCCCTCGGCGCGCAGCTTGTCGAGCACCGGGGTGATGACTTCGATCTCCTCACGCCCCAGATAACCACCTTCGCCGGCATGCGGGTTGAGGCCGGCGACCAGGATGCGCGGTTGCGCCAGACCATACTTCCGTCTCAGGTCGGCATGCAGGATGCGCAGGGTTTTCTCCAGCACATCGGTGGTGATCGCAGCCGGCACGTCCTTCAGGGGCAGGTGCGTCGTCACCAGCGCGACGCGCAACGGACCGCGATCCGTGGCACCGGCCAGCATCATGACGACCAGCGGCGTTCCGGTCTTTTCGGCCAGGTATTCGGTGTGGCCGATGAAGTGGACACCGGCCTTGTTGATCACGCCTTTATGCACCGGCGCCGTCGCCATCGCCGCGAACTCGCCGCTTTGGCACCCCGCCAGCGCCCGGTCGAGCAGGGCCAGAACATAGGCGCCGTTGGCCGGGTCGAGTTGGCCGGCCACCGACGGAACCGCCAGCGGCACATGCAGCACGTCGAGGCTGTCGCGGTCGACCGGGTTTTGCGGGCAAAAATCGCGGAACGCAACTTTCAGTCCAATGTCATCGGCCCTGGCGGCGAGCAGGCCGCGGTCGCCAAGAATGACCGGGTGCCCCGGCCCGTCGTAACCGGCCAGACGCAGGCAGAGTTCCGGCCCGATACCGGCGGGTTCGCCGCTGGTGACGGCGATGCGCGGCAACATTATTTCTCTTCGAGGCGGTTTTCGACGTAGGTGCGGTCGCGCAACTGGCGCAACCAGTCCTGGTAGGCCTCGTCGAGCCGGCGCTCGCGCAGTGCCTGGCGGGCAGCGGCCCGCTTGCGCTCTTCGGAAACGTCACGCTGGCGGCGTTCGAGCACCTGGATCAGGTGCATGCCGAACTGGGATTGCACCACCGGGCTGATCTGGTTGTCCTTCAGCGCGTCCATCGCCCGCTCGAAATCTGGCACCGTATCGCCCGGGCTGATCCAGCCGAGGTCGCCGCCCTTGGCCGCCGAGCCGTCCTGCGAATAGAGGCGCGCCAGTTCGGCGAAATCGCTGCCATTGACCAGACGTTCGCGGACGACTTCCATCTTGTGGCGCGCCTCGGTTGCGGACACCACTTCATTGACGCGAATCAGGATATGGCGCGCATGCGTCTGCTGGATCGAGGCCGGCCCGCTACCGCCGCGCTTGCCGAGCAGCTTGACAATATGGAAGCCGGCCGACGAGCGCAGCAGGTCGCTGACTTCGCCCGGCTGCAGACGCGCCGCCGTTTCGGCATAGAGCGTCGGCAGTCGGTCGAGCTGGCGCCAGCCGAGGCCGCCGCCCTGCAGGGCATCCGGCGCATCGGAGAAGGTCGCCGTCAGTTCGGCGAAGTTTTCGCCCGCCCTGGCCCGCTTGAGCGCCTGCTCGCCGCGCTGGCGGAGTTTCTGCAGTTGCTCGGGACTGGCCGACTCGGGCGCCCGCAGCAGGATGTGCGCCAACTGGAACTCTTCACCGCCGCCGGTCGCGGCCTGATTGGCCAGGTAGAGGTCGATCTCGCCATCGGAGATGACTAGCTTGCTGTCCACCTCGCGCTCGCGCAGGCGCATCATCGTCATTTCGCCGCGAATTTCCTCGCGGAAACGCGCGTAGTTGATGCCGTCCTTTTCCAGCGCCTGGCGGAATTGCTGCAGCGTCATCTTGTTGTTGCCGGCAATGCGGCCGATGGCCTGGTCAAGCTGGTTGTCGTCGATGCGCATTCCCGAATCGCGGGCGAACTGCATCTGGATGCGATCCATGATGACACGCTCGAGCAGTTGCCGCTCGAGGACATCCTGCGGCGGCAGCGACGTGCCCTGCTTCTGCAATTGCTTGAGCGCTGAATCGAGGCGGATACGCAAATCGTAGAGGGTGATGACCTCGTCACCGACGACAGCGACGATGCGATCGGCCTCGATCGGCTCGGCAGGCGCGGCGCCGACGGGGGCCGAGAAGATGCCGATCAGCGTGAAGACGAGAACGAGGAGGCGGCGAATGGATGTATGCATGGCGGTCATTGTGTCGTGAACAGGCTGCTGGATGGGGACAACTCGTTGGTCTTGCCGTAACCGGGGATGGAGCGCCGCAGCAGGTTGATCGGGTTGGAGCCGACGCTGCCGAAATCGTTGAGCTCCAGTTGCAGGAACAGCGTGGTATTCGGCGAACCAGCGATCGCCTCCAGGCGCTGGACAACGGCGCGCAGGGCCCAGCAGCCAGCGTTGTATTCGAAACCGCCGATGGCTTCGAGGAGCTGGTCTTCGCCCAGGAACGAGTAGTTGTAGCGACCGACGGCATAAAAATTCCCGCTCAGTGGCCATTGTCCGGAAATATCGAACTGGTCGACCGTGGGCAGCGTCGTCACCGGATCGCGGGTATAACGATAGCCGGCACTGATCACCTTCCCCAGCTCCGGCTGGTAGCGCATGCCGATCGAGAAACGCTCGTTAACGCTGTCGCGATAGTTGTACTCCCAGGCGACATCCGCGTAGGTCTTGGGCATCACCAGGCCGCTGACCGCCGAAATGATGCTCGAGTAACCTTCCGGCTGCTGCGACTGGCCGGGCAAGGTCACCTTGCCGGGTCTGAAATAATAAACTTGGCCGACCATCGCCCGCAGCTTCTCGACCCCCGTTGCACTGTCGAGCATCCGCGTGGCGAGGGCCGCGGTCAGCTGGTTGGCATCGTTGATGCGGTCATAGCCACTGTAGCGGTTCTCGGAAAAGATCTGGGCAAAGTTGAAGTCCGACTGGTAGGTGTCGAAGATCGGGATGTTGCTCTGATCCTTGTACGGAATATTGACGTAGTAGAGGCGCGGTTCGAGCGTCTGGATGAAGGGCTTGTCGAGCACGCTGGTTTCGCGTTCGAAAATCACGCTGGAATCCACCGTGAAGGTCGGCATGGCGCGACCGATGTTGCTCGGGTCGCTGGCGGACTGCTGGTTGTTCAGCACGTACTGCGTTGCGTGGACACCGACCTTGGGAACGAAGTTGAACGAGGGGTGCACGATGGGTAGCGAGACCTGGGGGTAAAGCACCAGGCGGTCGCCCTGAATCTGTGTCGGATTGATGAAGCGCGAATACTGGCCGACCAGGGTGAAATCCGTCCCAAGCACATCGGGCTTGAAGCCGACGAGATTGATTTGCGGCTCGAGAAAATAAGGAACCGCGACCGGATTGGACGGATCCGTCTGCAGGGTCTGATACTGCAAGACCTGCAAGTTGGTCTGCAACCACGGAACCGGCGTATAGCCGAGCACGAACTGCTGTGGCAACTGTACCTGCGAGGTCTGGACGAGGCGCGATGACAGGTCCTGGAAGTAGAAGTTGTCCGACACGCGGTTGTAGTTCACCACTGCCGAGAAGCCGCGCCCGAGGGTCTGCTGGTGCTGGAACAGGTAGGCATAGCGCTCGCGTTCGGCCATCTGGTCGTACGGCATGTACTCGACCCGCGCGGTGCCGCGATAGTTGAAATCGAGATACTGCGCTTCGGCGCCGAGTTGGAATCCGCGCTTGCTCATGTAGCGCGGATAGATGGTCGCATCGTAATTCGGTGCGATATTCCAGTAATACGGAACGGTCAGATCCAGGCCGTCACGCGTGGAGGTAGCGAAGAATGGATGCAGAAAGCCGGAATGGCGCTGGTGATTCAGCGAGAAGGTGGCGGCCGGCGTATAAAAAACCGGGACATCCTTGAACAAGAACACCGCATTTCTTGCGTCGCCGACCTCCTGGTCGTAATCGAGATGCACCTCGGAGGCACGCATGTACCAGTCGGTGGCGCCCGGCTTGCAGGTCGAGTACGTGGTATCGAACAGCGAGACCTGATTTTCGCCTTCGAACTCCACCCGTTCGGCCGTGCCGCTCGCCGTTGAGGGACGACGCTCCGGCGCCACCGTCGGCAAGCCGTAACTGTGGGGCACATTCAGCATCATCGGGGCGCCGGAGGTTACTGCATTGGAAGTGGATGCCGTGGCCAGAATCAACTGTGGCCG
Organism: Azonexus sp.; assembly: GCA_017983755.1. Classification (GTDB taxonomy): domain Bacteria; phylum Pseudomonadota; class Gammaproteobacteria; order Burkholderiales; family Rhodocyclaceae; genus Azonexus. The sequence continues at coordinate 172,460 of JAGOAU010000001.1, forward strand.
GTAGAACTTGCTCATCACTTCCCGGACGATGTAGAAATCGGCCTTTTCCGCGAAACCTACCTGCTCGGACAGTTGCATGCGAAGGTGCGGCGTGTTGAACTCCTGGCCCTCCTGCAACATGCGCACGCTGCCGGTCATCTCGACTTCGTCATCGAGCGGCCAATAGGTCATCTTTTCGCCAAAAAACTGCGATCCCGCCCGCCGCAGCTCGACTTCGCCGGTGCCTTGCGCCACCTCTTCGGTGCGTCCCTCGAGACGGTCGGCGATGACAAACAGAGGATAGGGGACATCCTTGACGAGTTCGGCCGGGTACTGAACCCCCACCCCAGGCAGCAGCGGCGGCTTCTTGCGGCCCATGACATTGAAGCGGCGCTCGTTGCGCAGGCGCAACGGCCATTCGTCAGCCAGCGTGTCGCTCCCCACCGTCGCCGGCACCACGCCCGGCTTCTGGCGCTCACTCGACGCAGCAAGGCGCAGCACCTCGTCATCCTGAGCGGCATGAAGCACCGGCACACAGGAGAACAGGCAGCAAACGAACACGGCGAGTGGACGGCGGGTAAAACCGGTCATCGAGGCAATCAGCGAAGGGCCAGACCGGAACGGCCGATACCCGAGTGTTAAAATCGCGCCATTTTACAACGAACCCACCCCCAACCGATGTCGCGCGATCAACTTGTTACAGACTGGGTTGCCAGTCGCTTTCCCGATCAAACCGTCCGGATCACACCGGCCTCGGCCGATGCCAGCTTCCGCCGCTATTTCCGCCTGACCTGGCCGGACGGCCAGACGCGCATCCTGATGGACGCGCCGCCGGAAAAAGAGGACTGCAAGCCCTTCATCCACGTCGCCGGCCTGTTGGCCAAGGCCGACCTGGCGGCGCCGCGCATTCTCGACAAGGATCTCGACAACGGCTTTCTGGTCCTCACCGACCTCGGTCGCATCGGTTACCTCGATGCGCTGAATGCCGACCTCAGCATGGCCGACCTGCTGATCCGCCCGGTCCTCGACGTGCTGGTCAAGTGGCAGCTGTCGTCCGCCGCCGCCACGCTGCCGCCCTACGACGCCACGCTGCTGCGCCGCGAACTCGACCTCTTTCCGGAATGGTTCGTCGGCCGCCACCTCGGCGTCGAACTGAGCGATGACGAGAAAGTCATGCTCGACCGGACCTTCAAGTTCCTGATCAACTCGGCGCTGGCCCAGCCCAAGGTCTTCGTCCATCGCGACTTCATGCCGCGCAACCTGATGGTCGTCGAGAGCGAAGCCCGCCTGACCCCGGGCCTCATCGACTTCCAGGACGCCGTCTGCGGCCCGATCACCTACGACGTCGTCTCGCTCTTTCGCGACGCCTTCATTTCCTGGGACGAGGAGCAGGAAATCGACTGGGTCGTCCGCTACTGGGAAAAGGCCCGCGCCGCCGGCCTGCCGGTGCGCGAGGACTTCGGCGCCTTCTGGCGCGAGTACGAACTGATGGGCCTGCAGCGCCACCTCAAGGTGCTCGGCATCTTCTGCCGGCTGAAGTACCGCGACGGCAAGGACAAGTACGTCGAGGACCTGCCGCGCTTCATGAACTACGCCCGCAAGACGGCCGGCCGCTATGTCCAGCTCAAACCGCTGCTCAACCTGCTCGACAAGCTGGAAGGCAACACCGAGCAGATCGGCTACCGGCGCTAAATGAAAGCCTTCATCCTCGCTGCCGGCCGCGGCGAACGCATGCGGCCACTGACCGACCACACGCCCAAGCCGCTGCTGATGGCCGGCGGCAAGCCGTTGATCGGCTGGCATCTGGAGCGGCTGGCGGCGGCGGGGTTCAAGGAAATCGTCATCAACCACGCCCACCTTGGCAGCCTGATTGAAGCCGAGTTGGGCGACGGCTCGCCGTGGGGCCTGCGCATCCGGTACTCACCGGAACCGCCGGGCGCCCTGGAAACCGCCGGCGGCATCGCCAGCGCCCTGCCGCTGCTCGGTGACCGGCCCTTTCTGGTGGTCAACGGCGACATATACTGTGATTTCGATTTTGGCCGTTTTTTGCAGTCGACCGCAGCGGGTTGGCACCCACCGGCCCATCTGGTCATGGTCGCCAACCCGGCCCACCATGCCGGCGGCGATTTCAGCCTGGACGGCGAACGCGTAATTTACGCCAACGGCCAGGAAACGCTGACCTACGCCGGTATTGGCGTTTTTTCGCAGGCCTTCTTCGCCAACGTCCAACCCGGTACGGTGATGAAACTGCGCCCCCTGCTCGACGCCGCCATCGCCGCCGGCACGCTGACCGGGGAACGCTACGCCGGCCGCTGGGTCGATGTAGGTACACCACAACGCCTTGCGGAACTGGACCAGGAACTGACAAACGTATGAGCCACGCGCACTTTCTCGCCCGCCGCAAGCGCCTGCTGAAACGCATCGGCGACGGTGTCGCCATCGTGCCGACGGCGCCCGAGGTCATCCGCAACCGCGACGCCCACCACCTTTATCGCTTCGACAGCTATTTTTGGTACCTGACCGGTTTCCCGGAGCCGGAAGCGGTGGCCGTGCTGATCGGCGGCAAGAAGCCGAAATCCATCCTCTTCTGCCGCGAAAAGCATGAAGAGCGAGAAATCTGGGATGGCTACCGCTACGGCCCGAAAGCCGCGAAAACCGCCTTCGGCTTCGACGCCGCCTATCCCATCGAGCAACTCGACAAGAAACTGGCCGAATTCCTCGTCGACCGCGACACGCTGTGGCATGCCATCGGCCACGACGCCGAATGGGACGCCCGCATCGCCAGGGCGCTGAACGAAGTGCGCGCCCAGACTCGCGCCGGTAAACGGGCGCCGCGCGCCATCCACGATCTGCGCGCCGAACTCGACAGCATGCGGCTGGTCAAGGATGCCGCCGAGGCCGACATCCAGCAACGCTCGGCCGACATCGCCAGCGCCGGCCACGCCCGCGCCATGCGCGCCTGCCGCCCTGGCCTCGCCGAGTACGAACTGGAAGCCGAACTGAGCTACGAATTTCGCAAACGCGGCGCCGACGCCCACGCTTACACGCCGATCGTCGCCGGCGGCGCCAACGCCTGCGTGCTGCATTACATCGCCAACGACAAGGTGCTGAACGACCACACGCTGGTCCTGATCGACGCCGGCTGCGAAGTCGAAGGCTACGCCGCCGACATCACCCGCACTTTCCCGGTCAATGGCCGTTTCAACGCGGCACAGAAGGATGTCTACGAAATCGTTCTAGCCGCACAGAGCGCCGCCATCGCCGCCACCGCCCCCGGCCGCCATTTCATGGAAGGCCACGACGCTGCCGTCCGCGTGCTGACCCAGGGCCTGGTCGACCTCAAGCTGCTCCAGGGTGATGTCGACAACCTGATCGAAAAAGGCGATTTCCGCCGCTTCTACATGCACCGCACCGGCCACTGGCTTGGCCTCGACGTACACGACGCCGGCGAATACAAGGTCGGCGACGAATGGACCCGGCTGGAGCCGGGCATGACGCTGACCGTCGAACCCGGCCTCTACATCCGCCCGGCCGACGACATTCCGCCGGCGCTGGCCGGCATCGGCATTCGCATCGAAGACGATGTGCGGGTGACGGCCGACGGCTGCGACGTCTACACCACGGCGCCGAAAACGGTGGCCGAAATCGAGGAAGTCATGCGCCATGACTGAAAACGTCGACATCCTGATCATCGGCGCCGGCCCGGTCGGCATGACGCTGCATCTGGCCCTCGCTGCCGGCGGCCAGAAATCGCTGCTTTTGGACCGTCGACCGCAGCAGGCCCTGCAGGCCGACCCGCGCGCCCTTGCCCTGTCGCACGGCGCCCGCCAGCTGCTGGAACAGATCAATGCCTGGCCGACCCGCGCCGCGACACCGATCGAAACCATCCACGTCTCGCAGAAGGACGGCTTCGGCCGCACCCTGATCGACCGCACCGACTACAAACTGCCGGCCCTCGGCTACGTCGTCCGCTACCGCGACCTGGCTGGCGCGCTGGCCGCCAATCTGGCGCCCGACGCGCTGCTCGCCGACGCGGAAATCCTCGATATCCAGTCCGCTGACGACGGCGCCACCGTTTCCCTGCGCCACGCCGGCCATTCGCGCACCATCCGCTGCAAACTGCTCGTCCACGCCGAAGGCACCCCCGCCGATGACCCGGCCGTCAAGGTCAGCGACTACGCCCAGCACGCCCTGATCTGCGAAGTCACGCCAACGCCCGGCCACGGCAAGCGCGCCTGGGAACGCTTCACCCCCGACGGCCCGCTCGCCCTGCTGCCACTCGGCGACGAATATTCCATCGTCTTCACGTTGCCGCCGGCCAGGGCCGACGCCGTGATGGCGCTCGACGACGACGCCTTCATCGCCACGCTGCAAGCCCAATTCGGACGCCGCCTGACCTTCACCAAGCCCGGCCCGCGCAGCCGCTTCCCGCTCGCGCTGAGGATGCGCGACACCTTGGTCAAAGGCAGCGAGGTGTGGATCGGCAACACCGCGCAGACCCTGCACCCGGTCTCCGGCCAGGGCTTCAACCTCGGCCTGCGCGATGCCTGGCAGCTTGCCGAAATCTTGCTCAAAAACGGCGTCGACCACAGCAGCCTCGACCAATACGCCTCCCGCCGCCGCCTCGACCGCCAGGGCGGCGCCTTCTTCACCGACAAGATCGTCAAGGCTTTCTCCAACGACATCGGCCCGCTCAAGCTCGCCCGTGGCCTCGGCCTGCTGGCCCTCGACCTCTGCCCGCCCGCCCGCCATTTCGTCGCCAGGCGCATGATCTGGGGTGCCCGCGCCTGGCCTTGATCTGCGCCAAGGGCAAGGGCGCGACGCCCGGTTAAAGTCGCGCCGTTCGCCCCAACCGCCCGCGCATGAAGAAAGCCACTGCCTGGTTCCTCGCCTGTCGTCCGAAGACGCTATCGGTCTCGCTGTCGCCGGTGCTGGTCGGCACCGCCGTCGCCTGGCATGATACGCATGCCGTGCTCTGGCTGCCGCTGCTCGCCGCCGCACTGGGCGCCGCTTTCATCCAGATCGGCACCAACCTGTTCAACGATGTCGGCGACTTCCTGCGCGGCACCGATACGCCCGACCGCCTCGGCCCCAAGCGGGCCGCGGCGGAGGGCTGGCTCACCGCCAGGGCAATCAAGTCCGGCGCCTGGCTGGCCTTTGCGCTGTCCTTCGCCTGCGGCATCTACCTCGTCTGGCATGGCGGCTGGCCGATCGTCATCATCGGCCTCGCCTCGCTGGCGGCCGGCTGGGCCTATACCGGCGGGCCGAAACCGATTGCTTACGGGCCGCTCGGCGAAGTGTTCGTCTTTATCTTCTTCGGCGTGGTCGCCGTCGGCGGCAGCTATTACCTGCAGACACTCGGCCTAAGCGCCAGGGCGCTTATCGCCGCCGCGCTGGTCGGCATCCACGCCGCCGCCGTGATCACCGTCAACAACTACCGCGACCTCGACGGCGACGCCAAGAGCGGCAAGCACACACTGGCCGTCCGCCTCGGCCGACCCACCACCCGACGCCTCTACACGGCCGAAATGCTCGCCCCTTACGCCCTGCTACCCCTGCTCGCCGGCCTCGGCTGGATCGCCGCCCTGCCCCTGCTGTCGCTGCCGCTGGCGCTCAGGCTGATCCAGCGTTTTCACAACGAAGCCCCCGGCCCGGTCTTCAACGGCATTCTCGCCGCCACTGCCGGCCTGCAACTCGCGTTCGCCCTGCTGTTAACCTTGAGCTTCACGATTTGACTATTTTTTAGGCGCCGACTCGGGTAAAATGCGCGGCTTCCCAGCTTCGCCAGATCCCCACGCACGCCCATGGAATTCGCCGGTTTCCAGCTTCGCAACAACCTGTTCGTCGCCCCCATGGCCGGCGTCACGGATCGTCCTTTCCGCCAGTTGTGCAAGAAGCTGGGCGCCGGCCTGGCGGTGTCCGAGATGGTCACCTCGAATTCCCTGCTCTACGGTAGCGCCAAGACGCTGCGCCGCGCCAACCATACCGGCGAAGTGGCGCCGATCTCGGTGCAGATCGCCGGCGCCGACCCGAAGATGATGGCCGAAGCGGCTCGCCACAACGTCGACAACGGCGCCCAGATAATCGACATCAACATGGGCTGCCCGGCCAAGAAGGTCTGCAACGTGATGGCCGGCTCTGCGCTGATGCAGGACGAAAAGCTGGTTGGCGACATTCTCGACGCCGTCGTCGGCGCCATCCCGAACACCCCGGTCACACTGAAATTCCGCACCGGCTGGAACATCGCCAACAAGAACGCGCCGACCATCGCGCGCATCGCCGAGAGCGCCGGCGTGCGCGCCGTCGCCATCCACGGCCGGACGCGCTGCCAGCAATATACCGGCGAGGCCGAATACGACACCATCGCCATGGTCAAGACGCTGATCCGCATCCCGGTCATCGCCAACGGCGACATCACGACGCCGGAAAAGGCCAAACACGTCCTCGACGTCACCGGTGCCGACGGCATCATGATCGGCCGCGCCGCCCAGGGTCGCCCCTGGCTGTTCCGCGAGATCGAGCATTACCTGAAGACTGGCCAGCATCTGCCGCCGGCCGAGGTCAGGGAGATCCACAGCATCCTGCTGGCGCATCTCGAAGACCTTTACGCTTTCTACGGCCCGGAAACGGGGTTCAAGGTCGCCCGCAAGCACATCTCCTGGTACACCAAGGGGCTGGTCGGCTCGGCGGCCTTCCGCAAGGAAATGAACGTCCTGCCCAGCATCGACCAACAGATGCAGGCGGTGAACGACTTTTTCTGCCGCTTGGCGGCAGAGCATGCACACTTGAAATACACAGAGGAGGCGTTGGCAGCATGAGCCAACATGATTTGGGGAAATGTGTCACGGAAGCGCTCGAGCAGTACTTCCGCGACCTCGACGGCGAGAAACCCGCCGCAATTTACGACATGGTGTTGAAGAGCGTCGAGAAGCCGATGCTGGAGCTGATACTCGCCAAGGCCGGCGGCAACCAGACGCTGGCCGCCGACATGCTCGGCATCAACCGCAACACGCTGCGCAAGAAACTCACTGAACATCAACTTCTGTAAATCGCCATGACCATCAAGCAAGCACTGATTTCCGTCTCCGACAAGACGGGCGTTCTCGAATTCGCCCAGGGTCTCGCCGCCCAGGGGGTGAAGCTCCTGTCCACCGGCGGCACCGCCAAGATGCTGCGTGACGCCGGCCTCACCGTCACCGAAATCGGCGATTACACCGGCTTCCCGGAAATGCTCGATGGCCGCGTCAAGACCCTGCACCCGAAGGTACATGGCGGCATCCTGGCCCGCCGCGACCTGCCGGAACATCTGGCGACTATCGAAGCGCACGGCATCCCGACCATCGACCTGGTCTGTGTGAACCTCTATCCGTTCGCCGCGACCATTGCCAAGGCCGGCGTGACGCTGGAAGACGCGATCGAGAACATCGACATCGGCGGCCCGGCCATGGTGCGTTCCTCGGCCAAGAACTACAACGGCGTCGCCATCGTCACCGACCCGGAAGACTACGCCCCGCTGCTCGCCGAAATGAAGGCCAATGCCGGCGCCCTGCAACTGGCGACCCGCTTCGGTCTGGCCAAAAAAGCCTTCACGCACACCGCCCGCTACGACAGCATGATCGCCAACTGGCTGACCGGGTTGGACGACGGCGCCGAAGCCAAACCCGCCGAAGCCGCACCAATCCCGGCTATCTTCCCGGCCAAGCTGCAACTGGCGTTCGACCGCACCGAAATCCTGCGTTACGGTGAAAACTCGCACCAGCAAGCCGCCTTCTACCGCGACACCGTCGCACTGCCGGGCAGCATCGCCGCCTACACCCAGTTGCAGGGCAAGGAACTGTCCTACAACAACATCGCTGATTCGGACGCCGCCTGGGAATGCGTCAAGGCCTTCGACGTCCCGGCCTGCGTCATCATCAAGCACGCCAACCCGTGCGGCGTCGCCATCGACGGCACCCTGCTTTCTGCCTACGAAAAGGCCTTCAAGACCGACTCCACCTCGGCCTTCGGCGGCATCATTGCCTTCAACGGCGAAGTCGGCCTCGACGTGGTCAACGCGATGAACGAGCGCAAGCATTTCGTCGAAGTGCTGATCGCCCCGTCCTTCACCGCTGAAGCCAAGGCCGCGCTTGCTTCCAAGGCCAACCTGCGCGTGCTGGTCGTGCCGCTCGGCCGCGCCCTGAACAAGCTGGAACTGAAACGTGTCGGCGGCGGCCTCCTGGTGCAGACGGCTGACGATTTCACTGCGCAAGCCAGCGGCCTGAAGGTCGTCACCAAGGTGCAGCCGACCGCGCAACAGATCGAAGACCTGCTCTTCGCCGAGCGCGTCGCCAAGTTCGTCAAGTCCAACGCCATCGTCTTCTGCGGCGGCGGCATGACCCTGGGCGTCGGCGCCGGCCAGATGAGCCGCGTCGATTCGACCAAGATCGCCAGCATCAAGGCCACCCACGCCGGCCTGTCACTCAAGGGCTCGGTCGTCGCCTCGGACGCCTTCTTCCCGTTCCGCGACGGTCTCGACGTGCTGGCCGAAGCCGGCGCCACCGCCGTCATCCAGCCGGGTGGCTCGATGCGCGACGAGGAAGTCATTGCTGCCGCTGACGAACACGGTCTGGCCATGGTCTTCACCGGCGCCCGCCACTTCCGCCACTAATAACGACCAAACCCAAAGAGATCAGCCATGAAACTACTGGTAATCGGTTCCGGCGGCCGCGAGCACGCCATGGCCTGGCGCCTGGCGCAGTCGCCCGGCCTGCAGAAGGTTTACGTCGCGCCCGGCAATGCCGGCACGGCGCGCGAACATGAGCTGGAAAACCTGAACATCACCGATCCGGAAGCGCTGGCCGACTTCGCCGAGCAGAACAAGATCCACCTGACCGTCGTCGGTCCGGAAGCGCCGCTCGCGGCCGGCGTGGTCAACGCCTTCCGGGCCCGCGGCCTGAAAATCTTCGGCCCGACCAGGGAAGCCGCACAGCTCGAATCCTCCAAGGATTTCGCCAAGCGTTTCATGGCCCGCCACCACATCCCGACGGCAGAATTCGCCACTTTTTCCGAGTCGACCGCAGCACACGCCTACATCGACAGGAAGGGCGCGCCGATCGTCATCAAGGCCGATGGCCTGGCCGCCGGCAAGGGCGTCGTCGTCGCGATGAGCCTTGCAGAAGCCCACGCCGCGATCGACGACATGTTGTCCGGCAACAAGCTCGGCGACGCCGGCGCCCGTGTCGTCATCGAGGAATTCCTCGATGGCGAGGAAGCCAGCTTCATCGTCATGGTCGACGGCAAGAACGTGCTGGCCCTTGCCTCCAGCCAGGACCACAAGCGCATCTTCGACGGCGACCAGGGCCCCAACACCGGCGGCATGGGTGCCTACTCCCCGGCCCCGTGCGTGACGCCCGAAGTGCACGCCAAGGCGATGCGCGAGATCATCCTGCCGACCGTCAAGGGTATGGCGGCCGATGGCATTCCCTTCTCCGGCTTCCTCTACGCCGGCCTGATGATCGGCAAGGACGGCTCGGTCAAGACGCTCGAATTCAACTGCCGCATGGGCGACCCGGAAACCCAGCCAATACTGATGCGCCTGAAGTCGGATTTCCTCGACCTCCTCGAACACGGTGTCGCCGGCACCCTGGACCAGGTCGAAGCCGAATGGGATCGCCGCGTCGCACTCGGCGTCGTGCTCGCCGCCGCCAACTATCCCGACACTCCGAAGAAGGGCGACGTCATCAACGGCCTGCCCAAGGGCAACAGCTTCGGCGAGGATGCCCATGTCTTTCATGCCGGCACCGCCACCCAGGACGGCCAGGTGGTCACCGCCGGCGGCCGCGTGCTGTGCGTCACGGCGCTCGGCGAGAACGTCAAGCTGGCCCATAAGCGCGCTTACGAGATGCTGACGCAGATCAGCTGGGATGGCATGCAGTACCGCAAGGATATTGGGCACCGCGCCATAGCGCGGTAAGACGCAACAAAAGCCGGCAACAACGGCGGGCGGCTCATCGGGAAACCTGAGCCGCCCGTTCTTTTCCGAGGGAAATCGCAGCATGGACACCACCCGCCTCAAGGATTTCTTCACTGGCCTGCAAAGCCGCATCGTCGCCGAGTTGGAAGCCTTCGACGGGAAGCCCTTCCGCACCGATAGCTGGGATCGACCGGAAGGCGGTGGCGGCATATCGCGGCTGATCGAGGAAGGCGATTTCTTCGAACGCGGCGGCGTCAATTTCTCGCACGTCACCGGCAAGTCGCTGCCGGCTTCGGCCACCGCCGTCCGCCCGCAACTGGCCGGGCGCTCGTGGGAAGCGATGGGCGTCTCGCTGGTCCTGCATCCGCGCAACCCCTACTGCCCGACGGCGCACATGAACGTGCGCTGCTTCGTCGCCAGCAAGGAAGGCGAGGACGATGTCTGGTGGTTCGGCGGCGGCATGGACATGACCCCCTACTACGGTCAACGCGAGGATGTGGCCCATTTTCACCGCACCTGCAAGGATGCGCTGGACCCATTTGGTGACGAGGTCTATCCGAAGTACAAGAAGTGGTGCGACGAGTATTTCTTCCTGAAGCACCGCAACGAGCCACGCGGCGTCGGCGGCGTCTTCTTCGACGATCTCAACGAAGGCGGTTTCGAGCGTTGCTTCAGCCTGACCCAGGCCGTCGGCGACGCCTTCACCCAGGCCTACCTGCCAGTCCTGGCCAAGCGCCGCGACACGCCCTACGACGAACGCGAGCGCGACTTCCAGGCCTACCGGCGCGGTCGCTACGTCGAGTTCAATCTGGTCTGGGACCGCGGCACGCTGTTCGGCCTGCAATCGGGCGGCCGCACCGAATCGATCCTGATGTCGCTGCCGCCGATCGTCAAATGGCGTTACGACTGGAAACCCGAGGCCGGTACGCCGGAAGCGGAGCTCTACGAAGTCTTCCTAAAACCGCAGGACTGGGCTTAACGCCTGTCGAGCAACGCGCTCGCCCGGTAGTGCTTGTTGGCTTCTTCCGGACGTTCCAGCTGATCGGCGAGCCGCGCCAGTTCCAGGTGCGCCTGCTGCGTCGGCTCGACCGCCAGCGAGGCTTCGAAATAGCTCTGCGCCTTGCCCCACAGGCGCTGCTGCAGGCACATCCGGCCCAGGGCGTCGAGCAGTCGGGCATCGTCGGGATGATGGCGCAGCCAGGCTTCGGCCTTGGCGATGCGCCCGCTCAGGTCGCCGCCACTCAGGCGGCCATAAATTGCCACCACTTCGGATTGCCAATCATCATTGCTGGCTGCATCGAGCACCGCCTCGATCAGTTTCTGCGCCTCGCCGACCGAACCCTGCGCGACCAGGGCGCGGGCTGCCGCAAGGACGACGCGCTGGCCGCGTTCCTCGACTGGCAAGGCGCGCAGATAGGTCGCCAGCTGTGCCTGATCCGGCGCCCGCCTGGCGATATTGCCGAGGTGCGCCTGCGTCCTGATTTCGCGCACCACTTCGACCGGCAAGGCATCGCGCTTGGCCAGTTGCCGAACCAGTTTCAATACCCCATCCCAGTCGCCGACGCCCTGCCGCGCACGCAGTTCCAGGCGCAGCGCCGCGATATGGCGCCCCTGCTTGCCCTGCAGGCGTTCCAGCGCCGCCAGGGTTTCGTCGAAACGGCGCGACTCGTTCATCATCTCGGCTTCCAGCATCAACGTCGCCGCTTCGTTGCGCGGGTCGTCCGACATCGCGCGCGTCATCCACTCCTGCTGCTTTTCCGGTTCGCGCAGGCGCTGCGCCGCACGGGCCGCGATCAGCGCCGACAGGCCCTTGGCCGTGCCGGCCTCGTAGGCTTCGCCGGCCTTCTTCAGCGCCTGTCCGAAACGCCCCTCGAACAGCAGCCGGACGGCATCCTGGAACACCTGGCCGGCCTTTTCGCGGCGGCGGCGTTCGCGGTATTGCCGCACGCGTTGCGGCAGGCCGAAAGTCGCCGCCAGCGCCCGGGTCACGAAATAGAGCGCCATAAACAGCCCGATCAGCGCCAGGACGAACAGATTCAGGCTGACTTCTGCGCGGTAGGGCGGAAACACCAGCAGGACGTAGCCGTCGTTGAGGCGGGCACCGAGCGCAACGGCCACTGCCAGCCCGAACAGGGCCAGAAGCCAGAACAGTCCTTTCACTTCTTGTCCCTGCCTTCGCGCAGGGCGCGCAATGCCGCCTGGGTCTCGCCGAGGCCGGGCGCCTGGACACTGGCTTCACTTGCCTGTAGCTGCTTGAGGGTCGCCTGGTCGCCCTGCACGCTCTTGTCGCGCGTGTCGAAATAGCGGCCCAGCGCATCCGCGGCAACCTTCAGTTCGCTACGGTAGATCGCCTGGTCACGCGAAAGCAGGGCCAGACGCGCATTGAGCAGGCGCAGCTTGAGGTTTTCGCGCAGGAAAAAGCCCTGGCCGGGTGCCAGCAGTTCCGGCTCTTCGCGGTCGAAGCGCTGGATGCGGATGAGGCCCTTCAATTCTTCCCACAGCTCGCGGCCGGTCCGCTGCCACCACGGCAAGGCGACCGGCGCTACGGCATTTTCGGCCTTTTCGGACGGTCGACCATAACTGGCCAGCGGCAGCTTGTCGATGCCGGCGATGATCTGCTCCAGGCGCAGGCTGATGCCCGGCACATCGACGAAGGGCAGCGCATTCAGGCGTTCCAGATCCCTCGCCAACGCCTTGCGCAGCGGCAGGTAGCGGGCCTGGTCGAGACGCGCCAGACGGCCGTCGGCGGTCTGCAGGGCGAGGATGGCGACCGGCACGTTGCCGGCCAGTTGCAGTTGCTGCCCGGCCAGCGTGACGGCCTGCTCGACTTCGAGCAGCGTCGCTTCCTCGCGGCTGCGGGCGATGTTTTCGTAGAGGGTCTGCAGCGCCGCGCTCTGGCTCTCGTAGTCGTCCAGCTTGCCTTCGAAAGCGCCGAGCTTTCCCTGCAGCGCGTCGACCTGCTCGCGCAGCTGCTTCTGCGCACCGCGCTCCTCCTGGCTCGCCGCCACCACTTCGGCCAGACGGCGGGCGACTTCCTGCTCGTTCTCGGCAAGCCGCTGGCGGGTTTCATACCACTGCCAGCCGGCGACCAGCAAGGCGAGGACGGCGACGAGGAGGGCCAGATTCTGCCGTGTCGACGGAACCGACGCGGGCGCCGGCTTCGGGGCGCCAAGGGAAGCGTTATCGTTTTCGGGCATCATGCCGACCAATTATAAGCACCTAAGCCGGCAAGGATGCCAGCGTCGGCCGCTGCGGTAAGGATAATGTTGCTTAAACCCAAAGCCCGGGCGCTCTCGGCAATGCGGGCATGCGGCACAAAAACCGGGGTTTTCTGCAGGTAGCGGCGGCCTTCACCATCGAGCAGATCGACCAGATAGCGCAGCCCTTCGCTGCTCGACACGGTCAGCGCGTCGAGCTTGCCGGCGCGCCAGGCGGCCAGCAGGGGCGCCACGCCGTCTGCCGGGCCGGAGCGGCGATAGCAGGTAATGCAATCTACCTCGGCACCGCGCGCGCGCAGCGTTTCGGCCAGCAGTTCGCGGCCGCCGTCACCGCGGAAGATGGCGACGCGCTTGCCGACCACCCGCCCGGCCGCCAGTTCGGGCAGTTCCAGCAGCGCCTCCGAGTCGAAGCGCTCGCTGGGCGCCACGCAACCGGCAATACCATGCGCCATCAGCGCCTTGACCGTGCCCTGCCCGACCGCCGCCGGCAACAGACCCGCCGGCCACGGGCCACGCGCCAGGATGGCCGGCACGCTGTAGTCGACGGCATTGGGGCTGATGAAAACGGCCAGCGAGTAATCCGCCAGCCGGGCAACGGCAGTTGCCAGCGGCTGCGGGTCGGCAGACGGCCCAATTTCGAGCAAGGGGAAGATCAGTGGCTGGCCACCCTGCGCCGCGATGGCCTCGGCCAGCGGCCCGGCCTGCGCGCGCGGCCGGGTGACGACGATGGTTTTTCCGGCAAGCGGGCCGGCGGCTGTCATTGGCAGTGGGCGAGCTTTTCCAGGATGGCGTCGGCGCCTTGCGCGCGCAGGGTTTCGGCCAGCTGGCGGCCAAGCGCCTCGTCGTCGGCGGGGTTACCGCGCAGTTCGCCGGCGACCACCTCCTTGCCGTCGGCGGTGGCGACGAAGCCGCGCAGCCAGAGCTGACCGCCGTCGATGATCGCGTAGCCGCCGAGCGGCACCTGGCAGCTGCCGCCCAGGGCGCGCGAGAAGGCGCGCTCGGCCTTGACGCAGTGGGCAGTTTCGGCGTCATTGAGCGGCGCGACGACGGCGGCCATCGCCGCATCGCCGGCGACCAGCTCGATGCCGAGGGCGCCCTGGCCGGGGGCCGGCAGCGACTGTTCCGCGGTCAACACCGATTTGATGCGGCTTTCCAGGCCGAGGCGGATGAGGCCGGCGGCAGCGAGGATGATCGCGTCGTAGTCGCCGGCATCGAGCTTGCGCAGGCGCGTATCGAGATTGCCGCGCAGGCTCTTGATGACCAGCTGCGGGTATTTCGCGCGCAGGATGGATTCGCGGCGCAGGCTGGAGGTGCCGACGACGGCGCCGGCCGGCAGGTCATCCAGCCCGGCGTACTTGTTGGAGACGAAGGCGTCGCGAGGATTTTCGCGGGCCGAGATGGCAGCCAGCACGAAGCCCTCCGGCATCACCATCGGCACGTCCTTCATCGAATGCACGGCAAGGTGGGCGCGCCCTTCCTCCATCGCCACTTCGAGTTCCTTGATGAACAGTCCCTTGCCGCCGATTTCGGCGAGCGGGCGGTCGAGAATCTGGTCACCCTTGGTCGTCATGCCTAGAATGACGACTTCCGCCCCCGGATTCAGGCTGGCCAGACGACCCTGGACATGGACGGCCTGCCACATGGCAAGGCGGGATTCGCGGGAGGCGATGACGATCTTGGAAGGAGCAGACATGAAGCGGCACGCGGCAAGGGTTTTGAAGGCGGCAATCTTAGCATGAGCGATTCGCCGCCCTCTTCCACCCAGATCAAACCCGACGATCAGCGCCCGGAGCATCCGGACTTCTGGTGCAAGCGCTTCGGCGAAGGCGTCACGCCCTGGGATGCCGGCAAGGTGCCAGACGCCTTCGCCGAGTTCATCGCCCGCCAGCCGGCGCCGGTCAATACGCTGATTCCCGGCTGCGGCAGCGCCTGGGAGGCGGTGCATCTCGCCGAACTCGGCTGGCCGGTGACGGCGCTCGACTTCTCGCCGGCAGCCGTCGCCACGGCCCGGGAAATCCTCGGCACTGCTGCGGTCGACCTCGTCTGCGCCGACTTTTTCACCTTCACGCCCACCGCGCCCTATCCGCTGATCTATGAACGCGCCTTCCTCTGCGCCCTGCCGCGCAAGCTGTGGGCCGACTGGGGCAGTCGCGTCGCCGAACTGCTGCCGCCCGGCGGCCAGCTCGCCGGCTTTTTCTTCCTCTGCGAGCAGGCCAAGGGCCCGCCCTTCGGCATCCTGCCTGACCAACTGGATGAATTGCTGGCCCCGAATTTCGCGCGCATCGAGGATGCTGCGGTCGACGATTCGATCCCGGTATTTTCCGGGCGCGAACGCTGGCAGGTCTGGCGCAGACGATGACCATCACCGCCTTCCAGGCGCTGGCCTGCCCGCTGGATGGCGCGCCCCTGCAGCACGGCGGTTCCGCCTGGCGCTGTGCCGCCGGCCACAGCTTCGATGTCGCCGGCCAGGGCTATATCCACCTTTTGCCGGTGCAGCAGAAGCGCTCGCGCGATCCCGGCGACAGCAAGGAAATGGTCGCCGCCCGCCGGCGCTTTCTCGAAGCCGGCCACTACCGGCCAATCGCCGCGGCCGTCGCCCGGGCAGTGCTCGCCGACCTGCCGCCCGACGCCACGGCCGCCTGCCTCGACGCCGGCTGCGGCGAGGGCTACTACCTGCGCCAGTTAGCCGCAGCCGCCGGCGACGGACAAACGCTGGCGCTGCTCGGGCTGGACATCTCCAAATGGGCGGTGCTGTCGGCCGCGAAACAGGACCGGCGCCCTGGCTGGGTGGTCGGCAGCAACGCCAACCTGCCGGTGCTGCCGGGCACGCTCGACCGGGTGCTGTGCATGTTCGGCTTCCCCGTCTACGGCGAATTCGCGCGTGTGCTCAAGGCGGGCGGCCAGTTGCTGCAGGTCGATGCCGGCCCGGACCACCTGCGCGAACTGCGCGAAATCATCTACCCCGCGCTGAAGCCGGAACGCACTGCCGCAAGGCCGGTGCCGGAAGGCTTCAGCCCGCTGCCTGGCGACACCGTCCGCTATGACCTGAAACTCGCCTGCCCCGAACAGATCGCCGACCTGCTGACCATGACCCCGCACCTCTACCGCGCCAGCGCCGAGGGCCGCGCCCGGGCCGCCGCATTGACTTCGCTGGCGGTGACGGTTGATGTGCGCCTGACGCGATTTGGACGGAAAAGCCAGGCGCCAGAGGAAATTGCAATCGCGAATGACCTGCCACATACTCGCAGCGGCAAAGCCATGCGTCATCTGCCATAAGCCCTGGCGCCCGGCCTGCCCGCAAACAAGAATTCGCCAATGGAATGACGAGAGGGAAGATGAATCCGGACCACGAGCAGATCCGCACCGAAGTGCTGGAAATTCTGGGCACCCTGGCACCCGGAATGAAACTCGCCCGAATCAACCCCGAAAAGCCCCTGCGTGCGCAGATCGACCTGGACTCCATGGACTGGCTGAACGTACTGGTCGCCATCCATGAAAGGATGCGCGTAAACATTCCCGAATCGGACTACGGCAAGCTGCAGACGCTGGATGGAATCGTCGCCTATCTGGCACCCAAGGTAGCCGCAGCGTCACCGGACTGATCTTCGTGAGCGACTATCCCTCCGACCTCGCTCGCACCCGTTATCTGTTTGATGGCAGCCAGGTCACGATCCGCCCGATACGGCGAGAGGACGCGGCCATGGAGCAGGAGTTCGTCAAGCATCTGTCGCCGGACTCACGCTACAAGCGCTTCATGTCCACCTTGCAAGAACTGCCCCCCGGCAAGCTGAAGTACCTCACCGAGATCGACTATGTGCGGCACCTGGCCCTGGTGGCGGTGATACAGCGCGACGGGCAGGATCTGGAGATCGGCGTCGCGCGCTACGTTGCCAACCCCTCGGGCAACAGCTGCGAATTTGCCGTGGCCATCGACGATGCGTGGCAAGGCAGCGGCGTCGCCGGCATCCTCATGCTGGCGCTGATCGATGCAGCGAAGGCGCGCGGCATGGCGACGATGGAGGGATTCATCCTTGCTTCCAACGACAAGATGCTCAAATTCGCACGACAACTCGGATTCACGCTGCACCGGGACGCGGACGACCCCGGCATGTTCCATGCTGAGCGACCCCTGTAATGGGCACCTCAAAGAGACCCGAGCCGGGGCGATCGATCGCACTACCACGACCCCAATCCCATACGTAAAGTTTTCAAGCGTTCCATCGGTAACCAGTCGGCCATCAGCCAGCTCTTCGGCCTTAATTGCCGTACAGACCTCGCCGGATGAGCGACAGGTGTCCAGCAGTCAGCGAACCCTCAGGCTCTCGCGGCAGCGAAGGTCAGCTTTTCTGGCTGGCGAACTCGAACTCCCGACCCTTTGCAGACTGTCGCGGCGTCAGGGATTCAGCGGCGGGTATCCGACTTGAGCGGTCACAGCGGACGACTGTCCGCGGACAATTGCTCGGCCTGAACGGTCATTCATGTATCGCCAAATGAGCGACCGCAATGAACAGCACACCTTTTATTGGCTGGCTGTAGCTCAACCTGACAGAATTAGGCTACACGACGAAAATCAGCTATTCGGGAAGCACGAACCAAAGCCATTGGCTTGTCGCCTTTTGGCTTATTATGCTTCCCGAAACAGGCTCGCCTTCTACTTCAACACGAAGCGAACCGTTGCCAGGGCTTTGCCCGGGACGGATACGAAGGCCACAATCTTGCTGTTGGCCAGTTTGAAACTGCCTGTGGCCTCCAGTTGCTGGCCGGCCGGTTTCAACTCGACTTCCTGCTTGTCGGCGCCGATGAGGATGGTCAGTTTGGCGTTGGACTTCGAGACATCCACCGGCTTGCCATGATCGCGCAAATGCAACTGAATCAAATCCGGCTTGGCAACCAGTTCGTAATCCATATCCTTGACCTCGCTGACGACACCACCGTGGCGCGGCTGGTGGGCGTGGCCGTGCTCGTGGCCACCGGCGGCGAAGGCAAGGCCGGACATGGAGAAGGTAAAAGCGGCGAGAAGATGAATCGGTTTCATGGGTTTTCCTTTTGTGAAATAAAAATCAAAGCGCGCCGGCATCGCGGTCGGCCATCAGGCGTTCCACGTCCTTACGACCAAACAGCCAGAACATGGCGGGCGTCAGGAAGGTGTCGAGCAGGGTTGAACTGATTAACCCAGAGAAAATGACCACCGCGACTGGATGCAGGATTTCCGTGCCCGGCCGCTCGGCCTCGAACAACAATGGCGCCAGTGCGAAGGCCGTCACCAGCGCCGTCATCAAGACAGGAGAAAGACGTTCCAGCGAGCCGCGCAGGATCATTTTCTGATCGAAATTCTCGCCTTCCATGCGCATCAGGTTGATGTAGTGGCTGACCTTGAGAATGCCGTTGCGTACCGAAATGCCGGCCAGCGTGATGAAGCCGACCAGCGCGGCGACCGACAGCGGTTGCCCGGAAAGCCACAAGCCGAGGACTGCGCCGACCAGTGCCAGCGGAATGTTGGCCATGATCAGCGCCGACAGGACGACCGATTTGTAGCGGCTGAAGAGCACCACGAACATCAGCACCAGCGAGACGATGGAGAGCAGACCAACCAGCCGCGAAGCCTCTTCCTGCGCCTGGAACTGGCCGCCCAGGGTGATGAAGTAGCCTTCAGGCAGTTTGCTTTCGCCGACGACCTTACGGATGTCCTCGACAATCTCGGACAGTGCCCGACCTTGCGCGTTGGCCGAAAGCACGATGCGCCGCTTGCCGTCGTCGCGGCTGACCTGGTTCGGTCCGTCACTGTCCTCGATGGTGGCGATTTTTGACAAGGGTATCGGGCCGCCGGGTGTCTCCAGCAATATCTGCCCCAGCCCTTGCAGCGAGCGCGCCGGCTCCGGCAGGCGCACGACCAGCGCAAATCGCCGGCTGCCCTCGACCACCTGCGTCACCTTCTCGCCCTCGACCAGGCTTTGCAGCGTCGCCAGAATCTGCGGCGTCGGCACGCCATATTGCGCGGCTGCCGCGTAGTCGATGCGGACCTTGATCTGCGGCGCCAGCACCTGCTTCTCGATTTCCAGATCGGCAATGCCGGGAATGCCGGCCAGCCTGCCGCGCAACAGATCGGCTTGGCCGCGCAGCGTGTCGAGATCGTCGCCAAAAATCTTGATGGCGATCTGCGAGCGCACACCGGAGAGCATGTGGTCGATACGGTGCGAGATGGGTTGGCCAATGGCTATCGCTGCCGGCAGGTTGATCAGGCGGGCGCGAATGTCGGCCGAAATCTCGTCCATTGAACGTGTCATTTCGGACGCCGGCTTCAGGCCGACATCCAGTTCGCTGACGTGAACACCTTCGGCATGCTCGTCGAGTTCCGCCCGGCCACTGCGTCGCCCGACGTGCACCACTTCCGGCACCGCCTTGACCAGCACCTCAGCCTGTTGCGCCAAGGCCGACGACTCGGCCAGCGTGACGCCGGGGTTGAGGCGCATCCCGATCAGCAGCGTTCCCTCATTGAAGGGCGGCAGGAAGGTCTTGGGGAAGAAGGGCACAGCGACCGCTGCCACCAAAATGGCGATAGCACCGGCCGCCAATGCCGCTTTAGGCCGGTTGAGCACCGCCTGCAAACTGCGGCCATAGCTGGCTTTCAGCCAGGCCAGCAGTTTCGTATCGCCATGATCGAGCGACTTCATGCTTGGCAACAGGTAGAAAGAGAGCACCGGCGTCACCGTCACCGACACCACCAGCGAAGCCAGCGTCGAGACGATAAAGGCAATGCCGAGCGGCACGAACAAGCGCCCTTCCATACCGGGCAGCGCGAACAGTGGCAGGAAAACCAGCACGATGATGATGGTTGCATAGAGGATGGCCGACCGCACCTCCATCGTCGCATGGGCGACCAGTTCAATCGGGTGCATCCGGTGATCGTGATGCTTGGCCCGATCTTCCTTCAGGCGTCGCAGGACGTTTTCGACGCCGACCACGGCGTCATCGACCAAGCCACCGATGGCGATGGCCAGGCCACCCAGCGTCATGGTGTTGATCGACAGGCCGAAATAGTCGAAGACCAGCGCCGTCATGAAAATCGACACCGGTATCGCAGTCAGCGCGATCACCGTTGGGCGCAAGGTGCCCAGGAAGAAGAACAGGATGACCGCGACGAAGACCGATGCCCCGATCAGCTTGCCTTGCAGCGTGCTGATCGACGATTCGATGAAACTGGCCTGACGGAACGTCACCTTGGGTGCCTCCATGCCGGCCGGCAGCGATTTCTTCAGGTCTTCCAGCGCGGCCTCGATGCTCCGAGTCAAATGGATGGTGTCCGCCGTTGGCTGCTTCTGGATGCCCAGAATCACCGCCGGTTTGCCCTCGAAACCCGCGTCACCCCGCTTGATGGCAGGTGCGAAGGTCACGTCGGCGATTTGCCGCAATAAAACAGGTTGACCGTGACGGGCCGTCAGCGCCAGGTTCTTCAGGTCGTCGAGGCGCGACGTGCGGCCGAGATGGCGAATCAGGTACTCGCGGCCGTTGAGTTCAAGGAAACCGCCCGAGGTGTTGGCCGAGTAGCCCTTGAGCGCCCCGGTCAACTGCTCGTGCGAGATGCCCAGTTCGGCCATCCGGGTCGTGTTCGGCTGCACCTGGAACTGGCGCACCTCGCCGCCGATGGGGATGACCTGCGCCACGCCGGCGATGGCCATCAGCCGCGGACGCAGCACCCAGTCGGCGTATTCGCGCACCTGCATCGGCGAAATCTTCGCCGTGTCGATGGGAATCGCGATCTGCATGATTTCGCCCATGATCGAGCTGATCGGCCCCATGCGCGGCGTGACGCCGGTCGGCAGCCCTTCCTCCATCGAAGAAAGACGTTCCGACACCATCTGCCGCGCCCGGAAAATCTCCGTTTTCCAGTTGAAGGTGACATAAATGAAAGAGAGGCCGGCACTGGATACCGAACGCACGCTTTCCACACCGGGCAAACCGTTCATGGTTGTTTCGAGCGGGAAGGTGATCAGTTGCTCTACTTCCTCGGCAGCCATGCCGCCGGATTCGGTCATGATCGTGACCGTCGGTTTGTTGAGATCCGGAAACACATCCACCGGTGTGCGCGAGAGCGTGAACGCCCCATAAGCCATCAGCACCAGGCTGGCGATGATGACCAGCAGGCGGTTGGCCAGGCTGTTGTCGAGAAGCCACTTGAACATGATTGGCCCCGCTTAGCGTATCTGGTTGATCAGGGTCGCTGCGCGGACGGCAACCCGATCCCCGGTTTTCAATCCGCTGGTCACCGCCACGTGGGTGCCGTCCAACGGCTCGGCGGTTACCGTGCGCGGCTCAAAGCGTTCCGGCGCGGTCTTGATCCAGACGATGCTCTGATTCGCAGGATTCTTCATAAGCGCCGCCATCGGCACGCGGATGCCCGGCACCGTGCTGCGCGTCTGTACGAAGACCCGAACCGGCTGGCCGACGGCCAATGCCGCCAAAGCGCTTCCCTCGCCCCGAAAGGTCAATGGCAGGGCCTGCTCGCGCAGGCTCCGGGCAACACCGACCAGGCGTAGCGGCAACTTCTGCTCGCCGACGGCAACAAAAGCCCCGGCCACATCGTTGGCGATGGCCATGTCGAAAGCCAGCGCCTCGATCAGCAGGCGCTCCGGATTGACGATCTCGAACAGGATTTCGCGGGCTTCGAGCACCTGACCGGAAACGACGTTGGCCGAGGCGATAACGCCGCTGACCGGTGCCACCAGTTGTTCATTGGCAACGGCGGCTTCCGCTTCCTCAATGACCTTGCGCGGCACGGTGTCGGCCAGTTCGCGCAGGCGGCGCACACGGCTCTCGGCCAGCGAACGACTGTTGCCGCCGACTTCCGGCGTCACGTAAGCCAGCACCTCGCCCTTCTTGACCTGCTGGCCAGGCAGCGGCAGGCCGCGTGGCCCCGGTGTGACCCGGCCGGCGACGATGGCCTGCACCTTGCCGCCGGCATTCGGGTCCATGACCACCTTGCCGGCCAGTTCATGGGTACGGGGCAGTTCGCCAGGTTCAACCAGCAGGGTACGCACGCCGATCTGGCGTTGCGCCGGTTTGGGCAGGAAGACGCTGCCGTCCGGCTGGCGTTTGGGGCCATTGCCGCTGGCCGCGGGCGGGGCGTCACCATGGTCATGGCCGTCGCCGGCCAGAGCCAACGTTGAGGAAAACAAGAAGGAAAGACAAAGGACGCTTAATAACAGACGGGGCTTCATGCGGCACCTCCGAAATGCGGTTTACGGGAAGTGCGCAGGCGGCGCAACAGAGCGACAAGGAGCAGTAGCCCGCCACCGGCGGCACCACCCCACAGGGCGTATTCCTTCCAGCCATGGGAGTGGGCGGTCGTTTCGGCATGTGCCTCTTCGTGGATGTCGAGTTCACCCGCCAGCAAGTCGGTATCATTGCCAGCAATGACGGTCGCTGCTACCGATATAGCCCCCGGCTTGAGTTCCTGCATCAGGGTTGCCTCGAACTCGCCCTCGGCATGCGCTTCGACCGGGATTTTGACGCCGCCCAGTTCCAATTCGAGCTTGGCGCCTTTGACCGGGCTGCCGTCGGCATAGCGGTCGAGATAAAGCGTCAGTTGCTTGCCATTGACGACGCCGACCAGTTCAAAGGTTTCGGACGTTGCCGCAAAACGCGGCGAGGCGGGGCCGGCGGATGAAGCAGGCGCCTCACCATGGTCGTGCCCGTCACCGGCCCAGGCCAGTGGTGCCGCCAAGGCGATCCAGGCGGCCCATCCCAAAGCGGCCAGCGTGTTGGTTGTTCTCATGTTCGGGTTCCTCATTTTTGTTCGGGGAGCAGGCCCAAGGCCTGACGCAGGGCGGAGATCGCGGCGGCCAGTTCAATCCGGGCGCGGGCGTTTTGCCGTTCAGCTTCGACGGCTTCGAGTTCGATGCGCAGGCGGGTCGGCAGGTCGCTTTCGCCCAGGCGGAAGGACTTGTCGAAGAAACCCCGCGACTCACGTGCCAGTTGAGCGCGCCGCTCGGCGGCCGCCAGTTGAATGCGACTGGATTCGACGCGCACCCGCGCCGTTTCCAGATCGGCGGCCAGGCGCTCGCGCTCGAGGCGAAGTTGCTCCTCGGTTTCAAGGGCTTCAGCGCGAGCCAGGCCGAACTTGGCGCGATTGCGGCTCTCCGAACCAAAGGGGATGCGCACGCCGAGTGTGACAGTCTGCTGATAATCGTCGCCGAATGCGCCCCGCTCGCGGGTCGTGGCCAGCAACAGTTCGGGATTGTTCCTTGTCTGCACGCTGGCCAGATCGGCACTGCGGCGAGCGACTTCGGCCCGGTCGAACAGTTCGACAACTGCTGGGTGGGTCGCATCCAGAGCGGTGAAGTCGGCTGGAACAGCCGGCGGGATTTCCGGCCCGTCGCTGGCTTTCTCGTCCGGCAGTCTGCCGATCAACGCGCGCAGTTGCTGGGTGGCTGCGGCTAGCAGGCTACCGCTTTCCGCCAGCGCCACCTCGGCGCTTGCCGCCGCACCGTCGGCCTGATGCTCGTCCGAGCGGGCAAGGTCGCCGGCCTTGACCCGGCGGCGGACATCTTCGGCCAGTTTTTGCGCACTGCCCAGGCGCTCGCGGGCCAGCAACTGTTCGCCACGGGCCCGCTGCCAGTTCCACCAGGCGTCACGCACGGCGGCGGCAGTGCGCAGTTGGGTGGCCGACACCCGGCTATCTAGGGCTTTGGATTCGGCGTCGGCCAGGGCACCCTGGCGGGAGCGCTCGCCGGGCAGCCACAGGGGCAAGGTGACGCCGGCCGCGTATTCGCGGTTACCTTGATTTTTGTTCAGTTGGTCGGTTTTGCCGGCCAGTTCAAGCGATGGCGGCTGGGCCGTCCAACTGCCGGCAACTTGCCGACGCGCCTCGGCTGCATCGCGCCGCAGATCGAGGGATTGCGCCTCGGGTTGCCTTGCCCAGGCAGTAGCGAAGGCTTGCGGCAGGGTCATAGGGGCGCTGCCGGAAACTACTGGCGTTGATTGCGCCCAAAGATTGCCGGTTGATAGCGCGGCGAGCGAGCACAGCCCGGCAACAAGTAGGCGGGCCGGTAAAAGGGTCGTTCGTGAAACCGGTTTGCTTCGAGACATCCGATTCTCCAGTGATGAAAAGACACACGGGGAATCGGCGAGGTGCGACCGGGAAGCGTCGCAATGCGTCAGAGTGGATCAGTCCACCACAGCCGCAAGGGAGAAGCGCAGAAAAGTGCTATCCACCCCGCCGATTAGGCGAGGACGGACCAGTTGGGACGTTCAGGTTCAGCGAATGGCGCAGAGGATGTGGTTCCGGGCGACCCAGGAATGGCTAACGAAATGCCAGTAGCCAATGGCAAGCCAACAGCACCAAAAATTGCGACAACGCAGCCGGCATGACAGGTGCCACAGTCGTTGTCGATACCGCTAGTCAGTTTGCTGTCCGGGATACCATCGCGGTCGGCATCGGCGTGATGCTTGTGTTCGTGATGGCCAAAGTGCTGCGAGCTTGCGTCTGTTTCGTGCTGACAATAGCCAGCCACTGCCGCCCAGGAGAACTGGAAGGGCAGGAAAACGAGCAAGAGGATGGCAAGCCAGCGGCGCATGGGGCGAATTCTATCAGTGAATACGAGCGTTAAAAATGAAACGCCGTGCTTCTCCGGGGATTTGTCGGCAGGACGAACAGAGCAAAGCTGTTCGATTCAACAAAGTACTATTCTCGTTGCCATTGGTGACCTTCCGTCGCGCAAGTATCAATAGCTTTCGCCAAGTTTGAGAGATTCATTGAGGATTGTCGGATGAACAAGTCGAAGATGATTGTGGCGTTGTTGGTTGTGCTGATTGTTGGCATCGGGCTTTGGGCCACCTGGAAAACCGTATATCACACTGATGCCGACGGTCATGGACACATTCAATCGACGACTCATGAGGAAGCCATTTCTCAAGTGCTTAGCTGGATGGGTAGTTTTTATGGTTCAAAACCTACTGCGCACGACCCCAAACACGACAATAAAACCCAAAATAAACCTGGCGAGGCGGACGCTCCAAAAAACTGAGCATGCGTGGTCCTACAGTAGCGGGGGGCTCGGCGAAACCAGGCCAAGCACCCAACCTGACGACGGCTCTCACCTTTGCCACATGTACTGCTGGTGCTGCATCATGTTGTCCATCATCATTTGCTGCATGCCCATGTAGCGGTCCATCATGTACTGGCGCTGCTTCATTTGCTCCGGCGAGAGCTTCGAGTATCCCTGCCAGCCCATCATGTGGCCTCCCATCCCCATCATGTGGTCACCGGCACAGCAGCCCATCATGCCCGGGCCGCCCATGCCATGCATCATCTGCATGTTGCTCTGCATGGTCGCCCAATTTTCATTCAATAGCTTCTGCCGTACTTGGGGGTCCTGCGTCTGACGGATTTTGTCCATCTGTTCCTGCATCTTCTTCATGTTCTCTTGAGCCTGCGCCATCTGCTTGTCGAATTCAGCAACATTGGGTGCGACCTGTTTCGCCGCAGCCGCCCTGTCGCCAGAACCCTGTTGCGCGGTTGCTGCTCCCGGGAGCACCGCGAGGGCAGTTATCGTCGCTATGAGAATAATCCTGTTCATGTCGTCTCTCCTTGGTTGGATCAGCTATCAATGCGAGGCATGGCCTCGCGTCACGACAGGGGTGCGCCCACACAGAGCGCACCTCTGAATTTCTGAAGGTGACAACGGCGTCGAGACGGTGTCACCAGCGATTGCCCCACGTCGGCCGCTTAACGGTCAGCCCGATCTGTGCCGCGTAGTACGCGGCGAGCTTCCCAATATCCTCATCGGACAACCCTTCCGCCTGTGGGTTCATCACCGGATCGATTCGTCTGCCATCGCGATAGGCCCGCAGTGCGCCTACGAGATAAGCCTCACGTTGACCGGCAATCCGAGGAAACTGGTCGGTGGCACTGTTGCCGTCGGCCCCATGGCACGCGGCGCAGACCTGCTGCGCCTTGTCCGGCGGCGTGACCTCGGCCGCGTGGACCGATCCTGCGGCCAGGAAAGCGGCCAGGCAGCTTATCCAGGCATTTCTCATTTGTCGTCCTTTCCGGCATAGAAAGCGGCAATCTCGGCAATTTCCCTATCGCCGAGCATCGAGGCCATGTGATTCATTACGGGATGGCGGCGTTCGCCGCTGCGATAGGCCCTCAGGGATTTTTCGAGGTAGGCGGCGTGTTGTCCGCCTAGCTTCGGCGCCGTCTCGCCGGGACCCATGTGCATTCCCATGCCCATGCCGCCGCGCATAGCCATGTCGTGGCAGCCGTGGCACATCTCGACCTTGGTCCAGCCTCCGCCGGTGCGGCCCATGTCCCAGTTCTGCGCGTGTGCCGATGCGCCGGCCATGAGGATGAAGAGCATCGTTGCCAGATGTTTCATGCCGCTTTCTCCTTCTCTGAGCCAGTGGCTCGCAGCAGCCGCACGCCGTTACCCACCACCAGCAGACTCGCGCCCATGTCGGCGAACACCGCCATCCACAGGGTTGCATTGCCAAAATTCACCAAACCGCACTTTTGGAAATCGGCGCTACTCGACCGAGTAGAGGCGCGACGACTCACCTGCTTGGGGCAATGTATACACTTTGAGCGTTCCCGCGACGTGCGGCCCCATGCCGGGGGCATTGGCCGGCATGCCCGGAATGGTCAGGCCCCTTACCGATGGCTTTTCGGCCAGCATTTTCTTGACGGCGGAGGCGGGCACATGGCCTTCCACGGTGTAGCCGCCGACTTTCGCCGTATGGCAGCTAGCCAAATGCGGGGGTACCCCAAACCGTTGCCGCTCCACGTCCATGGCTCGGGTATTGACTTGCTTGACCTTGAAGCCGGACTCTTGCATGTGCTTGACCCACGCAGTGCAGCATCCACAATCAGGATCCTTATAG
Organism: Azonexus sp.; assembly: GCA_017983755.1. Taxonomy (GTDB): domain Bacteria; phylum Pseudomonadota; class Gammaproteobacteria; order Burkholderiales; family Rhodocyclaceae; genus Azonexus. The sequence continues at coordinate 199,487 of JAGOAU010000001.1, forward strand.
ACGGTCACTTCGGGCAGTTGTGCCGCAAGGGCGCCCTGTAGTGCGGTGGTCGCTAGCAGACTGGCAATGATCTTTCGCAACATGGCAATAGAACCTTTCAAGAGATGGCTGGTGGGCTAAACACTGGTAATCGAAAAAGGAGATAACCGGCGTCAATCGAACTTCATGTCAACGGTTTTCTCGATCGGCGGATAACAGATGCCGAGTTTCTCATTACACCCCTGATAAGATGCATAAAGGGTTAACGCTTTGCCCTTGGGTGCGCGTTCTAGGACGATTTCGGCGACTACGGGCGATTTATAGACTTCAATCAGTCCAAAATAGGGATCGTTCTTCATCTCGCCAGAAGGCAGCTTGACCTCCTTGATCAGGACGCCGCTGGCGTTCTTCAAGGCAAAGCGAACCTTGTTCTTGTAGAGATAGTGCTTCTTGGCAGGAATGATCTCAGCTACCACCGTATCGCTCCCCTTCAGGGAGGCCTTGAACCGAAAGGCCTGATCAGGAGGCAAGGGTTCCTCGGCAGCCGAAGTGCAATGGACCACGCCCAAGAGCATCAAGGCAGACAGCGTACGACGGTCGAACAGGGAGAAGGATCGTTGAGCCAATTTGTATTCCTCGTTTCGATTTTTGACCAAGGGTTGCATCGATATCTCCTACGTTCTTGTAAGGGGTTCCTCATGGGCTTAACCGGGATCATTTGCGCAGCAGCCGCACGCCGTTACCCACCACCAGCAGACTCGCGCCCATGTCGGCGAACACCGCCATCCACATGGTTGCATTGCCAAAAATGGCGAGCCCGAGAAAGATCGCCTTGATGCCGAGGGCCAGTCCGATGTTTTGCCAGAGCACCGCATGGGTACGCCGGGACAGGCGAATGGTTTCGGGAATGCGGCGCAGGTCGTCGTTCATGATGACCACGTCGGCCGCTTCCATTGCCGTATCCGTGCCCGCTGCACCCATCGCCACACCGATGTCGGCACGGGCCAAGGCGGGTGCGTCGTTGATGCCGTCGCCGGTCATCGCGGTCGGGCCATAACGATGCTGCAAATCTTCGATGGCGGCCAGTTTGTCCTCTGGGAGAAGATTGCCCCGGGCGTCGTCGATGCCTGCTTCCTTGGCAATGCTGGCAGCCGTCGCTGCGTTGTCGCCGGTCAGCATGACCGAGACGACCCCGAGCCGATGCAGGTCGGCCACTGCCTCCCGCGAGCTTTCCTTGATGGTGTCCGCCACCGCAAAAATCGCCAACACCTGCTGTTCTGTTGCCAACATGGTCACCGTCCGGCCTTGCGTCTCGTGCACCTGAAGGCGAGCCTCGATCTCGGCGCTGCACAGAGCGCGTTCCTCGATCAGGCGATGATTGCCGAGGATCAGCGTTTGGCCGTCGGTCCGTGCTTCAATGCCGCGTCCGGCAAGGGCGAGAAAATCGGTCAAGCCGTTTTCCGGAAGATTGAGACCGGTTGCAATTGCTTTTGAGACCGGATGATCCGAATGACCGGCCAGGCTGGCCGCCCAAGCGAGTACCTGTGATTCAGGGACCGTCGAAGGCAGCAGTTCTGTGGCGACCAGACGGGGTTTGCCTTCGGTAATGGTACCGGTCTTGTCGAGGGCAATGACCCGCAGTTTGCGTGCCTCTTCAAGATAGACACCGCCCTTGATCAGGATACCGCGGCGGGCCGCTGCGGCCAGTCCGCTGACGACCGTTACCGGCGTGGCGATCACCAGCGCACAGGGGCAAGCGATGACCAGCAGCACCAGGGCCTTGTAGAGTGCCTGCGTCCAGGTCCAGCCGAGAAACCAGGGGGTCAGAATCGCTACTGCAACCGCGATGCCGAACACGGTCGGCGTGTAGATTGCGGCAAACCGATCTACGAATCGTTGCGTCGGCGCTTGTGTTCCCTGCGCCTGTTCGACTGCGTGAATGATGCGAGCCAATGTGGTGTCATCGGCAGCGGCCGTCACACGGAACTCCAGGATGCCGGTTTCGTTGATCGTGCCAGCGAACACCTGGTCGCCAGCCACCTTGTCAATCGGGATGCTTTCGCCAGTGACCGGTGCCTGATTGACCGCACTGGTTCCCGCCGTCACCTGGCCATCGAGCGGTATTCTGGCGCCGGGTTTGACCCGAACGCAGGACTCCAGCTTTACCGCGACGGCCGGTACTTCCAGCCACGTTCCATCAGCCTGCCTGACTTCCGCCGTCTGCGGCGTCAGGTCGAGCAGGCCCTTGATGGCGTTACGCGCCCGATCCACGGAGCGGGCCTCGATCAGTTCGGCAATGGCATACAGGGCCATGACCATCGCAGCCTCGGGCCACTGGCCGATGAGGAAGGCACCGGTCACGGCCACACCCATCAGCGCGTTCATGTTCAACTGCCCGCGTCGTAAGGCAGCCAGTCCCTTGCTATAAGTAGAAATCCCGGACAGCCAGATGGCGACGACGGCCAATGCCATACCGAAGCCCTTGAAAGGCAATGTGTCGGGCGCAAAGAAATCCTGCGCTTCCGCCCCGACGGCCAGCCCCAGCGCCAGAATGGCTCGCCATAGTTCACTGATGCCGACGTTTTCCGTTGCCGTCTGATCTGCCGACACCGCTTTGGGGCTGAACCCCGCCTTGCGGATGGCAGCCAAGGCGGCATCGAGGGCTTCCGTCGTCGCATCGATCGAAACCGTGCGTTCCGACAGTTGGAAACGCAGGGATCGGATACCCTCGATACCGGCCACCGCACGACGGATGTCATTCTCCTCATTCGGACAATCCATGGTCGGAATCACGAAGACGGGCACGCCGTCGCTTTGAGTGAGATCTGAGGCTGCCGCGATTTCTGCGACTGTGGGCACTGCTGCGGAACAGCCGCCGGCACATCCGCAATGGGCGGTTTCCTGACGGGGCTGTGGGGTGGCTTCAAGACTCATGGCGCTCTCCTTGTTTCCCATATTAGAAACCTTTGAGTGGCTACAGAGTCAATGGATTGCAATAAGGGAAACCGTTGGAGCGGACGGTCACCCATTGCTTACTGCTCGACGAATGCTCGTTCAATCACATAATCACCGGCTTCGCCGATATGCGGTGAAATCGTCAAGCCAAAGCCATCAAGCATGGCCGAAATTTCCTTGAGCATGGCCGGGCTGCCGCAAATCATGCCTCGGTCGGTAGCTGCGTCGATGGGCGGCTCGCCCAAATCGGCAAATAATTTACCTGAAAGGATCAGCTCGGTCTGGCGCCCTTCGTTGCGAAATGGCTCACGAGTCACCGTCGGGTAATAGACCAACTTTTCACGGATCAGATCGCCGAGGTATTCGTGTTCCTTCAAATCCTCCTCGATATAGTCGTGGTAAGACAGTTCGTTCGTCCAGCGAACACCATGGATGAGGATGACTTTCTCGAAACGCTCGTAGGTTTCCGGATCGTGAATCAGACTCATGAACGGTGCCAGGCCAGTGCCGGTGGCAAACATGAATAAACGACGACCCGGCTTGAGGTCGCGCAGAACCAAGGTGCCGGTAGGCTTTTTACTGACCAGGAGCGGATCGCCCGGCTTCAGATGTTGCAGACGCGAGGTCAGAGGCCCATCCTGGACTTTGATGCTGAAGAACTCCAAGTGCTCTTCGTAATTCGCACTGGCAATACTGTAGGCACGCATCAGAGGGCGGCCATTGACTTCCATGCCGATCATTACGAACTGGCCATTGATGAAGCGCAGGGCAGGATTGCGCGTGGTCCTGAAACTGAACAGGCTGTCATTCCAGTGATGAACGGAGAGAACGGTTTCGGTGATAAAAGAACTCATGATTGCTGTACTTGGAAAAGTGAAGGCGGGATTTTATGCCGCCAATTGATTGATAAAATGTGATATTTTTGTTATCTCTTATCGGTTTAATAGATAAATAGCCGAGCCATTTCGGGGAAAATCGCAGAAAAATTGATTCATGCAGTCCGTACTGCTATTTATTGTGCTGGCGGCATCCACCTGTAATTTTGTTGTTGCATCATCTGATCCATCATTTGCTGTTGCATCCCCATGCAGGTTCCCATCATCTGCTGACGGCGGTTCATGGCTTGCGGGGAGGTGTCTTGTGGATTCCACCATCCCTTCCCATGCATACCGCCAACCTTGCCCTGCCTGTGACCGCCACTGCAGCAGCCCATGTCGTCGCTCATTGTCCCCATCATGATGCTGCAACCGGGCATGCTGTCGGAACCATGCATCATGCGCATGCCGTCCTGCATTGCAGTCCAGTGTTCCTGCATCAGTTTCTGACGCAAGGCCGGATCATTCGTTTGCCGCATTTTCTGCATCTGATCCTGCATCAGTTTCATGTGCGCCTGCATCTGACTTGCATATTCTTGGAAGGCCTTGTCGTCGGGCGCGGGTTTAGGATCTGCACCGTAAGCAACTGGAAAACCAAGAACACTCAACGCAACCAAGCCAACCACCAATCTGTTTTTCATGATCACCTACTCCTTAGTGAGGTTCGGGGGTAACCGTCCAACCAGGCAAGACGGTTGGTGTAAAACGTACGCTTACACAACTCAGAATAGACATCCCGCCAGGCGATTTCATGATCGTTTTACTTGAGCATGTCCGCGACCAGGGAACACGGTTACGTCGCCGCATATCGAAAACAAGAGGAAATTACTTTAGGTTCATTTCTTCTCCTAGCCACCTGCATTAGAAACCCTTGAGTGGCTACAGAGTCAAGGGCTTACAATAACGAAAAAAGGTAGGAGCGAAAGAGATGCTTGAGTTCGTCAAGGTTCTGGGAATATTCGCCATAACTGCGCTGGCCGAGATTCTCGGTTGTTACCTGCCGTGGCTGGTGCTGACCCAGCAGCGTTCACCTTTGCTTTTGATTCCCGCCGCTGTTTCCTTGGGGCTCTTTGCCTGGCTGCTGACCTTGCACCCAGGTGCCGCCGGGCGAATCTACGCCGCCTATGGGGGTGTCTATGTTGCAATTGCCCTGATCTGGCTATGGCGGATCGATGGCGTTGTACCAACCCGATGGGATCTTGTCGGCAGTGCGGTCACGTTGGCCGGTATGGCGATCATCATGCTCCAACCGCCTAGGTCTGTTTGAACGTCAGGAGACGAAGATGAAAATCGGCGAACTGGCTCGCCTTGCCGGGGCGAATGTGGAAACGATCCGCTTCTACGAGCGTGATGGGCTGCTGCCAGTACCTGCCCGTAGCGACGGCAACTACCGCATTTATGGGGATACCCATGTTCAGCGATTGTTCTTTATTCGGCGTTGTCGCAGTCTGGACATGACGCTGGATGAGATCCGGGTCTTGCTGCACTTCAAGGAGTCACCGCAGGAGAACTGCGCGGATGTGAATCGACTGCTTGACCGACACATTGGGCACGTCGCCCAACGGATGCAAGAACTCCAGGAGCTGGAGAGGCAGCTAAGGGACCTGCGTGAGCGGTGTGGCGAGGCGCGGGATGCTGCGCACTGCGGCATTCTTGACGGCTTGTCCCAAGCGATTGTACCTGGCGGCAAGACGGCATCCCACGTTCAGGGACCAAATCGGCATGCTGCAAACCCCAATGTGGAGAAAGAATATAAAGGCAATCAAAATTGATGACTTTGCATATCGTATGGTTTATACCGTTGTTTGTAATTTCCTCTAATTCAAGCAACCATTCAGTCACCACTCCAAGTCAACGTCGGCAACTGTCGCAATAACGGTTATTCATTCCAGCCAACGCCACAGGCAGCTTTGGTCGAGTTGTTCGTGTAGGCCGTGTGGCAAGTTCAAGAGAGAAGCGGTCGCTCGAATGACAGCTCTGTCTCAGGAACGAACGGCAACAGTTGGCCGTTAGCACCAGTTGGCGACGTCGCCGTTAAGCTGCCGTTGGGAAAACGGTAAGTATTTGGATGTCGGCATACAAGGATACAACCCCGAATAATAGCCTTCTCTGCCTCCTCGGCATGACCGACGTCGAGGGTCTGGCAATGAGCGACGCCGAAGCGCAGATTGCCGCGCCAGCCTGAGGCCGGCAGCAGGTGCAAAATGGCCCGGACGCTCCTCGCGGGATTGAAGGCAAGAAGCATTCGGAACGGTAAATCCTGAGGACTGGAACGCCGTGGCTCGGCCGTTGTCAATCTGGAGAATTCCCCAGGGGGGTTTAGTCATGCAAGAACGAGAATTGTCGCCGGTCTTTTACCGCTATTTTTTCTTCGGCTGGCTATTCCGCGACGCCGCCCGGGGCAGTCTGTCCGAGCGCCGAGCGGCGTGGCGCCACAACCTGGTTCAAGCGCGCTGGCTGCCGACCTATCTGCGGCGCTGGCTGACGCTGAGCGCACTGTTCTTCTCGGGCGGCGTCGGCGCAGAAGCCATCGGCGGCGTCTGGTCGTGTGCCGCGTGCTTCGTTCTCTTTTCGTCGGCGCTGCCGGTGGTCTCGGTCATCATCGTCGCCATGCTCGGCTTCCGCTATTTGCCGAGCCCCTGAACTGCTGCTCGGCGGGCGCTCAGTGTGAATCGCCAGTCTTTCTTGGACAGGTCTGATCGTCTGTTTGGCAACTGAACCTGCCGTATTGCGCTACGGGTCTGAGCGGCGGGAAGGGTCGAGCTAGAGACAGCCAGTCCGAATATCTGGGGGGCCGTATTGGGATCAGAAAATGGCCAGCCTGTTGGCGGATGTTATCCGCCGATTTGGGTCACAATTCAGCATCCGGGCCACCCCCGAAAATCCGGCGAACAAGGTTTGACGTATCATCAGGCGCTTACCCCCAACACCGCCGAACCATGAAAACCGATACCCCGCAGACCGTTTATCTCAAGGACTACACCCCGCCCGCCTTCCTGGTCGACACGGTCGACCTCGATTTCGTCATCGAAACCGGCGCCACGACCGTCACGGCGACGCTGGCGCTGCGCCACAACCCGGCCGTCGGCACCCAGCCGCTGGTGCTCGACGGCGATGAGCTGGAAACCCTGTCGGTTGCGGTCGACGGCCGGAAAGTGCCGTTTTTGGCGACCGACAACACGCTGACCATCGCCGACGTGCCCGACGCCTTCACCTTGCAGACCGTCGTCCGTATCCGGCCCGAGACGAACACCCGCCTCTCCGGCCTCTACCGTTCCCGGGACGGCTATTTCACGCAATGCGAGGCGCAGGGTTTCCGCCGCATCACCTGGTTCCTCGACCGCCCGGACGTGATGTCGACCTATACCGTCACGCTACACGCCGACAAGGCCACGCTGCCGGTGCTGCTGGCCAACGGCAACCCGGTCGCCGCCGGCGACGAGCCGCATGGCCGCCACTGGGCGAAATGGAACGATCCGTTCAGGAAGCCGGCCTACCTGTTCGCCATCGTTGCCGGCAAGCTGGACGGCCTGTTCGACAGCTTCACCACCGCCTCCGGCCGCAGCGTACAGCTCGCCATCTACGTCGAGCCGGGCAAGCTCGACCAATGCCCGCACGCCATGGCCGCGCTGCAAAAATCGATGAAGTGGGATGAGGAGCGCTTCGGCCTCGAATGCGACCTCGACCATTACATGATTGTCGCCGTCGGCGACTTCAACATGGGCGCCATGGAGAACAAGGGCCTCAACATCTTCAACACGAAATACGTGCTGGCGCGCAGCGACGTCGCCACCGACGTCGACTTCGAGAACATCGACCGCGTCGTCGCCCACGAATACTTCCACAACTGGACCGGCAACCGCGTCACCTGCCGCGACTGGTTCCAGCTGTCGCTGAAAGAAGGTCTGACCGTCTTCCGCGACCAGGAATTCGGCGCCGACCTGCACAACCGTTCCATCGCCCGCATCCGCGAGGTGCGCGGCCTGCGCGCCGGGCAGTTCCCGGAAGACGCCGGACCGATGTCGCACCCGGTGCGCCCATCCTCCTTCGTCGAGATCAACAATTTCTATACGGCGACCGTCTATGAAAAGGGCGCCGAAGTCATCCGCATGATCCAGACGCTGATCGGCCGCGACGGCTTCCGCCGGGGCATGGACGAGTATTTCCACCGCCATGACGGGCAGGCCGTCACCTGCGAGGATTTTGTCGCGGCGATGGCCGCTGCCTCGGGATTCGACTTCACGCAGTTCATGCGCTGGTACAACCAGCCCGGGACGCCGCATGTTGCGGTCGACGGCCATTTCGATGCCGAAACCAGGACCTACACGCTGACCTGCAGGCAATCCAATCCGCGCGCCTCCGACGATGCGCCCTACCTGATCCCGATCCGCGTGGCGCTGTTCACCGAGCATGGCGAGCCCGTCGCCGGCAGCGAGCGCCTGCTGCAACTCACCGCCAACACGCAGTCCTTCGTCTTCAACGACATCGCCGCCGAACCGACGCCTTCCCTGCTGCGCGATTTCTCGGCGCCGGTTTATCTCGACTTCGACTACACACCGGAACAACTGACCCTGCTGCTGGCGCACGAAAGCGACCCGTTCAACGCCTGGGAAGCCGGCCAGCGCCTCGCCTCGACGCTGATCCTCGACGCCACGGCGGCGATCGCCGCCGGCCAGGTTCCGGTCTGGCCGGCCAGCTTCGCCGACGCCGCCCGCCGCCTGCTGCAAACCCAGGCCGAACGCGGCGCCGCCTTCGTCGCCGAAGCGCTGACCCTGCCCGGCGAAGCGACGCTGGCGGAAGCGCTTGACGAAGTGAATCCGGACGCCCTGCACGCCGCCCGCAACACCCTGCGCCGCCATCTCGCCGAGCAGCTCGCCGGCGAGTTCACCGGCCTTTACGCCGAGCTGGCCCCGAATGCGCCCTACGCGCCGAGCAGCGAACAGGCCGGCCGCCGCGCCCTGCGCAACGTCTGCCTCGGCTATCTGCTCGAACTCGACACGCCGGCCACCCGCCAGCTGGCGCTGCAACAGTTCCGCAACGCCGACAATATGACCGACCAGTTCGCCGCGCTGGCGGCGCTGGCCAACGTCAATGCTGCCGATTGCCCGGAACGCGAGACGGCGCTGGCCGATTTCTATGCCCGCTGGCAGCAGGAAGCGCTGGTGGTCGACAAGTGGCTGGCCGCGCAATCGACCAGCCGCCGGCCGGACACGCTGGCCACGGTGAAGGCGCTGACCGCCCACCCGGCCTTCGACATCGGCAACCCGAACAAGGTCTATGCGCTGATCCGCGCCTTCGGCGCCAACCTGCCGCGCTTCAACGCCGCCGACGGCAGCGGCTACGCCTTCATCGCCGACCGCATCCTCGACCTGCACGACCGCAACCCGCAGGTCGCCTCGCGCCTCGCCCGCTGCTTCGACCGCTGGAAGAAATTCGACGCCGGCCGCCAGGCGCACGCCCGCGCCGCGCTGGAACGCATCCGCGGCCATGAAGGCCTGTCGCGCGACGTGCTGGAGGTCGTGACGCGAGCGTTGGGCAGCGCATGAAAGTCGTCCAGCTCAGCGACCTGCACCTGACCGCCGGCGGCGAACCGCTGTTCGGCAGTTCGCCGCGCGAACGCCTTGAGCTGGCCATCGACAGCATCCTGCAAAGCCATGCCGACGCCGATTTCTGCCTGCTAACCGGCGATCTCGCCGATGCCGGCAGCGATGCGGCCTATGCCGCGCTGGCCGACGCACTGCGCCGGCTACCGATGCCGGCTTTCCTGCTGCCCGGCAACCACGACAGCCGGGCGGCGCTACGGCGCCAGTTTCCGCAACTGCCCGCCGACGGCGAGTTCATGCAAGCGGCGATCGACAACCCGGCCGGGCGCTTCCTGCTGCTCGATACTGTCGAAGCCGGCGCCCCGTGGGGCAGCTACTGTGCCGAACGCCGGGAATGGCTGACGCTGCAGTTGGCCGCGGCCGGCGACCTGCCGCTGTATATCGCGATGCACCACCCGCCGCTGGCGCTCGGCATCCCGTCGATGGACCAGTTCGCACTGCGCGATGCGGAGGCCTTCTGGGCGGTCATCGCGCCGCACCGGGCGCAGATCCGCCACCTGTTCTTCGGCCACCTGCACCGGCCGATCGGCGGCAGCTGGCGCGGCATCCCGTTTTCCTGCATCAGTTCGCCGAACCACCAGGTCGCGCTCGATCTGGCGACGTTTCGCGGCGACCAGGTGCCCGGCTGCCGTGAGCCGGCCGGTTACGCGGTGATCCTGATCGACGCCGACCGCGTCGTCGTGCATCACCAGCAGTTGTTCAACGGTGAAACCAGCTTCTGGTTGTGACGCGGCGATTCAGCCAGTCAGCGCCGCCTTGGCCGGCGCCCACTGCCGGCGGCTGACCGGCAGCTTGTCGGGGACGCCGCGCAGCAGTGCCCAGCCGTAGGCTTCGACATCGTCGCCCGCCGCCTTCTCGAAGCCGGCCAGCGCCGCCTTGGCAACCAGGACCGCGCGATGCAGGCGCATGAAGCGGTCGGCGAATTCCCCTTCGAGATGGGTCAGCGCCTCGTCGAGCAGGTATTCGCGGTCGACGGTGCGGGCGGTGACATATTTGGTGTCTGCCTTGAAATACAGCACCTCGGCGACCGGCACCAGCAGCAGGCGGCCGCGTTCGTGGCAGGAGAGGTGGGTGCGCCCGCCGCCGCGCACTTCGCGGCCGATGCCAGCGAGCAGCGCGGGATCGGGATGCGGCGCCGCCACGGCCTTCTGCAGCGCGGTCAGCAGGCGCTGGGTACGCACCGGCTTGAGCAGGTAGTCGAGCGCGTTGAGTTCGAAAGCCTGGACCGCGTAATTGTCGTAGGCGGTGGTGAAGATGACGGCCGGCGGCTGCTCGAAAGCGCCGAGGTGGCCGGCCAGTTCGATGCCATCCATGCCCGGCATGCGGATGTCGGCGAGGACAACATCGACCGGATGCTGGCGCAGGAACTCGAGCGCCGCCAGGCCGTTGCCGGCCTCGCCGACGACCTCGGTGGCGAACTGGACGGCGATGTCGGCCAGCAACTCGCGCAGGCGGGAACGCGCCAGCGGTTCGTCGTCGACCAGGAGGATCTTTAGCGGCTTGTCGTGCGGCATGGCAGGATGATGCGGACCTCGTAGTTATTCTCGCCGGCGTCGATTTCCAGCCGCGCCTCCAGATCGTAATACAAGGCCAGGCGTTCGCGGATATTGGCGACGGCGATCTGGTTGCCGTTGGCATGCTGGCCGGCGGCGGCCGTCGGATTCGCGATGGCGATGCGCAACTCGTCGCCGCGCTGGTCGACGACGATGTGCACGACGCCGCCCTCCGGCGCAGGTTCGATGCCGTGATAGACGGCGTTTTCAAGCAGGGGCTGGAGCATCAGCGGCGGAATCGGCAGGTCCGCGGAAATCGCCCCGATTTGCCAGTCGACCGCAAGACGCTCGCCGAGGCGCAGCTTTTCCAGTTCCAGGTACTGTTTGCCGAGGGCGATCTCATCGGCGAGGCTGACCAGTTCGCCGGGGTCGCGCATGGCGGCACGAAAGAGGTCGGACAGGGCTTCCAGCGCCGCTTCGGCCTGCTGAGGCCGGGCGCGGATCAGCGACAGCACGGCGTTCAGCGAATTGAACAGGAAATGCGGGCGAATGCGGGCATTCAGCGCCGCCAGCCGCGCCTCGGTCTGGGCCGGCGAGAAGGCGCGGGCGCGCAGCTCGAAATAGCCGAGCAGCAGCATGCTCGCCGCCGCCGCCAGGATCACCGGCCGCCACGGGTTGCCGCCATCGCCGAAGCCCAGCGACTGCCAGAACAGATTCTGGGCGTAGGCCAGACCGGCGACCAGCGCCACCACGCACGCCTGCCCGACGCGCAGCGGCAGCGCGCGTAGCGGATTGCGTAGGCCGGCCAGCAACCCGAGCACCAGCAACAGCAGCGGCTCGACCAGCGCCGCCATCTCGACATAGCGCGCCGCCCAGTCGGCCACCCCGGGCGACTGGATGAAGGCGACGGCCAGTGCCAACAGGTTGACGCCGAGCAGCACGCGCAGCATCACCCCGAAATTGCGCCAGTCGGGTAGCGGATGCGTTGCCGGAAAGTGCCGTATACTTGTCATTCCTGATGCTTTATCGCCTTGACTGCGCCATTTTATGACATCCAACGCCGCACAATACACCTGGGCCGGACGATTCTCCGAGCCTGTTTCCGACCTCGTCAAACGCTACACCGCTTCAGTCGACTTCGACCGGCGCATGTGGCGCCAGGACATACGCGGCTCGCTGGCGCACGCGCGGATGCTGGCGAACCAGGGCATCATCGGCACCGGCGACCTGGCCGACATCGAGCGCGGCATGGAAACGGTGACCCATGAGATCGAGTCCGGCGAATTCACCTGGTCGCTCGACCTGGAAGACGTGCACCTGAACATCGAGAAGCGCCTGACCGCGCTGGTCGGCGATGCCGGCAAGCGCCTGCATACCGGCCGCTCGCGCAACGACCAGGTAGCGACCGACATCCGCCTCTACCTGCGCGACGCCATCGACGACATTCTGGTGCTGATCAAGGCCTTCCGTTCGGCATTGGTCGATCTGGCCGAAAAGGAAGCGGCGACGCCGATGCCCGGCTTCACCCATCTGCAGGTCGCGCAACCGGTCACCTTCGGCCATCACGTGCTGGCCTATTTCGAAATGTTCGGCCGCGACGCCGAGCGCTTCGCCGACTGCCGCAGGCGCACCAACCGCCTGCCGCTCGGCGCCGCCGCGCTGGCCGGCACTACCTACCCGATCGACCGCGAATTCGTTGCCGAGCAGCTGGGCTTCGAGGGCATCTGCGAAAATTCGCTGGATGCGGTGTCGGATCGCGACTTCGCCATCGAATTCTGCGCCGCCTGCGCCCTGCTGATGACGCACATCTCGCGCCTCTCCGAGGAACTGGTGATGTGGATGAGCCCGCGCGTCGGCTTCATCCAGATCGCCGACCGCTTCTGCACCGGTTCGTCGATCATGCCGCAGAAGAAGAACCCGGACGTCCCGGAACTGGCGCGCGGCAAGACCGGCCGCGTCAACGGCCACCTGATCGCCCTGCTGACGCTGATGAAGTCGCAGCCGCTGGCCTACAACAAGGACAACCAGGAGGACAAGGAACCGCTGTTCGACGCCGTCGACACCGTCACCGATACCCTGCGCATCTTCGCCGACATGGCCGGCGGCATCACCGTCAAGCCGGAAGCGATGCAGGCGGCGCTGACCCAGGGCTTCGCCACCGCCACCGACCTCGCCGACTACCTGGTCAAGAAGGGCCTGCCCTTCCGCGATGCGCACGAAGCCGTCGGCCACGCCGTCAAGGCGGCCGAGTTCAAGGGCGTCGACCTGCCCGGCCTGACGCTGGAGGAACTGCAGCAGTTCTCGGCGCTGATCGAAAACGACGTTTACGCGGTGTTGACCGTGGAAGGCTCGCTCGCCTCGCGCAACCACATCGGCGGAACGGCACCGGAACAGGTGCGCGCCGCCATTCAAAGGGCGCGCAACCGCCTCTGACCGATGAAGAAAAAGCTCGGCAAATACGAACTGATCCGCAAGCTCGGGGAGGGTGCGACCAGCACCGTCTACCTGGGCCGCGATCCCTTTGCCCAGCGAGACGTGGCAATCAAGGTGGCCAGCCCGGGCATCCTGCGCGACCCGGAAAAGGGCAAGCTCTACAGCAACCTCTTCCTCAACGAAGCCTCGCTGATCGGCAAGCTCAACCACCCGCACATCGTCCAGATCTACGACGCGGTGGTCACCGAGGACATCTGCTACATCGTCATGGAGTACGTGGACGGCGGCACGCTCGACGCCCATGCCGAGCCGGGCACCCTGCTCCCGGTCGACCGCGTCGTCGAGCTCATTTTCAAATGCACGCGGGCGCTCGATTTCGCCTATCGCCTCGGCATCACCCACCGCGACATCAAGCCGGCCAACATCCTGCTATCCGGGATGTCGGACATCAAGATTTCCGATTTCGGCGCCGCCATCACCAACGCCCGCGGCGACCGCACGCTGGTTTCCGGCATCGGTTCGCCCGCCTACATGTCGCCCCAGCAGGTCCAGGAGCAGTTCCTCGATCACCGCACCGACATCTATTCGCTGGGCGTCGTCATGCACCAGCTGCTGACCGGCGAACTGCCCTTCACCGCCAGCAACAACTACAACATGGTCTACCAGATCGTCAATGGCACGCCAGCCAGAGCATCGGCCCAGCGCCCCGGCCTGCCGCCGGTACTCGACGAGATCGTCGGCCGGGCGATGGCCAGGGAGGTCAATGACCGCTACCCGACCTGGCAGGCCTTTGGCCAGGAGCTGGCCCAGGCGGTGCGCAACCGGCACCTGAAGGCCGCCCGCAGCGAATTTCCCGACACCGAGAAGTTCGCCACGCTGCGCGCCCTGCCGTTCTTCGCCGACTTTTCCGATGTCGAAATCTGGGAGGCGCTGCGCTTTGCCGACTGGCAGCACGTCGCCCCCGGCACCGCGATCATGCGCGACGGCGAGCCGGGCAATTTCTTCTGCTTCGTCGCCGAGGGCGAACTGACCGTCAGCAAGAACGGCACCCGCCTTACCACGCTCACCGCCGGTGACTGCTTCGGCGAAATGGCGGTGATCAGCCGGCACGGCAACGTGCGCAGCGCCGACGTCATTGCCGAAACCGGGGCCAGCATCATCACCATCCGTGGCGAAGCCCTGGAAAAGGCATCCGACGCCTGCCGGATGCACTTTTACCAGGGCTTCCTGGACGTCCTCGCGACCCGCCTGTCGCTGTCCAACCAGCGGGTCGCCGCGATCTAGCCTTCGCCGGGAGTCGGCAACGAGGCCTCGGCCTCGCTCGCCGTCTCGTACAGGTGCGGTGCAATGCTCCCTTTTTCGAGCGCCTCGCCGAGCTTCACGCGCAGGAAGGTGTTCGAGGTGTAGCGCGTGACATCGTGGTAGTGACGCTCGACGACCCCCTTGACCATGGCGATGTAGTCCTCGACCAGTTCCGGCAGGATGGCGAAGCGATCGTAATTGACGATGGCGTAGACCTTGTGGCCGACCGGCTGCAGGCATTCGTCCACGGCCCGTTCGATGCGGGCGATGTCGTCCTGGCTGCGCACGCTCAGTCCCTCGAAATTGAGGAAGAAAAGATTCTTCTCCGCATCGTAATGCAGGCGCTCGGCCATCGGGATTTCCAGCATCTGCGCCCGGATCTTCATCGGCTCGTCCTGGAAGATCCGGCTGTCCATCAGTGCCGGCTCGGTGTGCATGATCGGCATGAAGTCCATCTTGTCGAGAATGTCGCGCTGCAGATCGACCCCCGGCGCGATCTCGACCAGTTCCAGGCCTTCGGCGCACAGCCGGAAGACACAGCGCTCGGTCACATAGAGCACCGTCTTGCCCCACTTGGCAGCCTGCGAGCCGCTGAAGGTGCGGTGCTCGACTTCCTCGACGAACTTCTTCGCCTTCCCGTCTTCCAAAATGAGCAGTTTTCCGGCGTCGACCGCAACATCCAGGTTGCCGGCGGTAAAGGTACCGACGAACACCACCTTCTTGGCATTCTGCGAAATATTGATGAAGCCGCCTGCACCGGCCAGGCGCGGGCCGAACTTCGAGACGTTCAGGTTGCCCTGTTTGTCGGCCTGCGCCAGCCCGAGGAAGGCGATGTCGAGGCCGCCGCCGTCGTAGAAATCGAACTGGCTGGGCTGGTCGATGATCGCCTGGGCATTGGTGGCCGCACCGAAACTGAGGCCGCCGGCCGGCACCCCGCCGATGACGCCGGGTTCGGCGGTCAGCGTCATCAGGTCGATGATCTGCTCCTCCGCCGCGACGTTGGCGACGCCCTCCGGCATGCCGATCCCGAGGTTGACCACGGCATTCGCCTTCAGTTCGAGCGCCGCCCGGCGGGCGATGATCTTGCGCTCGCTCATCGGCATCGCGGCAATCGCCGACATCGGCACCTTGATCTCGCCGGCGAAGGCCGCGCTATAGGGCTCGGCGAAGGTCTGCAGGTGGTATTCCGGCTTCTCGGCGACCACCACGCAGTCGACGAGAATGCCGGGAATCTTGACCTGGCGCGGGTTCAGCGTGCCGCGTTCGGCGATGCGCTCGACCTGGACGATGACGGTGCCGCCGGAATTGCGCACCGCCATCGCGATGGCCTGCGCTTCCAGGGTCAGCGCCTCTCTTTCCATCGTGACGTTGCCGTCGGGATCGGCGGTCGTGCCGCGGATGATGCCGACGTTGATCGGGAAGGCCTTGTAGAACAGATATTCCTCGCCGTCGATTTCCATCAGGCGGACGACATCGGTGGTGGTCTTCTCGTTCAGCTTGCCGCCGCCGAAGCGCGGATCGACGAAGGTGCCGAGGCCGACCCGCGTGATGGTACCCGGCTTGCCGGCGGCGATGTCGCGAAAGAGGTGGGCGATGACACCCTGCGGCAGGTTGTAGGCCTCGATCCGGTTGGCGACCGCCAGTTGCTGCAGCTTGGGCACCAGCCCCCAGTGGCCGCCGAGCACGCGGGCGACCAGGCCGTCATGGCCGAAGTGGTTGAGTCCGCGCTCCTTGCCATCGCCCTGGCCGGCGGCATAGACGAGGGTCAGGTTGCGCGGGCTGCCGAGGCCATGCACATCGGCTGCCTCGCCTTCGAGGAACAACTCTTCGAGGGCAACGGCGATGTTCTCGGCAAAGCCGATGCCGACGAAGCCGCCGGTGGCGACGGTGTCGCCGTCCTTGATCAGGCGCACAGCCTGGCGCGCGCTGACCACCTTGCCGGTATCCGAGGCGCGCAGCGAAGTGGCAACGGGATGTTTGGCTGTAGGCATGTCTTGTCTCCTTGTAATTGGATGAACGCGGACGTTCAGACGATACCGGTCAGGTAGAACGTGGCGATCACCACGAACACGGCCAGCGTCTTGATGCAGGTAATCGCGAAGATGTCCTTGTAGGACTGGCGGTGGGTCAGGCCGGTGACGGCCAGCAGCGTGATCACCGCGCCGTTGTGCGGCAGGGTATCCATGCCGCCGGAGGCCATCGACGCCACACGGTGGAAGACTTCGAGCGGAATTCCCGCCGCATGCGCGTTCTCGATGAAGGTTTCCGACATCGCCGCCAGCGCGATCCCCATGCCGCCCGAAGCGGAGCCGGTAATGCCGGCGAGCACGGTGACGGTGATCGCTTCATTGACCAGCGGGTTCGGAATGGCGCGCAGCGCATCGGCGATGACCAGGAAACCCGGCAGCGCGGCGATGACGGCGCCGAAACCGTACTCGGAAGCGGTATTCATGGTGGCAAGCAGGGCGCCGCCGATCGCCGTCTTGGTGCCCTCGGCGAATTTCTCCATCACTGTCTTGCCGGCGAAGACGAAGACCGTGGCGATACCGACCAGCAAGGCCCCTTCCACCGCCCAGATGGCGGCGATGGCCTTGGTCTGCTGCACCACCGGCGCCGCCTTGCCGATCACTGCCGGGATGAACGAAACCGACTCGCCGTAGATCTGCGGAATCATCACCGTGAACACCTTGTTCATGACGCCAACCATGACAAGCGGCAGGATGGCGATCAACGGATGCGCCAGTTTTTCGTGCTCGAAGGCTTCCGGCTCGTTGAGCAGATTGGTGCCGTAGCCCTCGCCGGCCGCCATGGCCTTGCGCCGCTGCCATTCGAGATAGCTCATGCCGACGATGAAAATGAAGATGGCGCCGATGATGCCGAGCATGGGCGCCGCATAGATGTTGGTCTTGAAGAAGGTGGTCGGGATGATGTTCTGGATCTGCGGCGTCCCCGGCAAGGCATCCATCGTGAAGGTGAAGGCCCCCAGGGCGATGGTGCCCGGGATCAGGCGCTTCGGTATGCCGCCGGCGCGGAACATCTCCGCGGCGAACGGATAGACCGCGAAGACCACGACGAACAGCGAGACCCCGCCGTAGGTCAGGATCGCGCAGACCAGCACGATCGAGAGCATGGCGCGCTCGCGGCCGATCAGGTTGATCACCGAGGCGACGATGGCCTTGGAGAACCCGGACAGTTCGATGACCTTGCCGAACACCGCCCCGAGCAGGAAGACCGGGAAGTAGTTCTTGACGAAGGCCACCATCTTGTCCATGAACAGCCCGGTGAACATCGGGGCCACCAGCGACGGGTCGGTGAACAGCACCGCGCCGAGCGCCGCGACCGGCGCGAAGAGAATGACGCTGTAGCCGCGGTAAGCGACGAACATCAGGAAGCAGAGCGCTCCCAGGACAATCACGAATTCCATTTCCTAGCCTCCATATCCTTCTTATTGGCGGGGAGGCCGGCAATCCACCGAATGGCGCACCGGAAACCCCAGGTTGCTGACGGCTGCTGCTGAATCCAGATGTTTCTACAGCTTGCCCGTAGTGGCGGATCGGTCACGGGAGGCCACAGTTTGCGCCAATGAAATGGCATAGCGCAACTGCCCGAACGCATATTTTTTACGCGGCCGCCGGCAGCGCGAAAATGCCATGCCGGGTCTTCCGCAAGACCGATCTTGCCGTCCGCCCCCAAGCACGGTTCGCGCCAGAATATTAAACTCGTTGAACCATCGGTAATTCCATGCCTTTTTTGGCGTCGACCGCAACCGGCCTCTGTCCGCCATTGCAGACAACGTGTCCGGAAGGCCGGACAGCTCAGACCGCGTGAACGTCGAGCCCGAGCGCCGCGATCTTCTCGTACAGCGCGGCGCGCGAAATGCCGAGCAGCTTCGCAGCCTGCGACTTGTTACCGTGCGTCGAACGCAGGGCACTGCGGATCGCCTCGCGCTCGGCACCAGCCACCGTCGCGGCGATCGCCGGTGACGCTCCGGCAGGTGGCGCGGCGCGGCCGGCCGGCAGCACCCGCCCGATGTCAGCCGCCTGGAGCACGATGGCATCGGACATCAGGACGGCGCGCTCCAGGACATTGGACAATTCGCGCACATTGCCCTGCCAGTCGTGGCGGCGCAGGCTTTCGAGCGCCGTCGGGTCGATCTCGCAGGGCGGCATGCCGTGGCGGCGGGCGATCTCTTCGAGGAGATACTCGGCCAGCGGCTGGATGTCATCCAAACGCTCGCGCAATGGCGGCGTACGCAAGGTGATGACATTGAGCCGGTAATAGAGGTCTGCACGAAACTCGCCGGCCGCCACCATGGCTTCCAGATCCCGGCTGGTCGCCGCGATGACCCGCACGTCGACGCGCGTCAGCTGGTTGGAGCCGACCGGCTCGAATTCCTGCTCCTGCAGCGTGCGCAGCAATTTGGCCTGAAGCGCCAGCGACATGTCGCCGACCTCGTCGAGGAAGAGCGTGCCGCCGTCGGCCAGCTTGAACTTGCCATCGCGCCCCCGCCGGTCGGCGCCGGTGTAGGCGCCGGGCGCCACGCCGAAGAACTCGGCTTCGAGCAGGGTTTCCGGCACGGCGGCGAGGTTGACCGCAACGAACGGCGCCAGGGCGCGCGGACTGGCCGCGTGGATCGCCTGCGCCAGCAATTCCTTGCCGGTGCCGGTCTCGCCGAGGATCAGGACCGGCGACGCGAGGCGCGCCGCACGCCGCGCCAGCTGCTTGAGCGCGACGCAGGCCGGCCCGCCGCCGAGAAAACTGGAAAAGGTGTAGCGTGTCCGGCGCGCCTCCATGAGCTGGCGCTCGGTCTCGGCCAGGTCGGCACGCAGGCGCTGGTAGCGGGCCACCACCGGCGTCAGGTGACGCGGGTCGTCGTAGATCATGATGCCGACCGCGCCCACCACGACCCCATCGTCGTCGCGCAAGGGCAGGCGCGTGACGACGAAGGACTCGGCACCGAAATCCATGATGTCGAGCATGATCGGGCGGCCGCTCTCGACCACCAGGCGCATCTGGCTGTTCGGAATCACCTCCTCGATCGGCCGGCCGATCACCGCCGCCGGATCGGCGATGCGTAGGCGCACCGGATAACGGTCGCTCATCCAGACCAGGCGCGCCTGGGCATCGACGATCAGCGCACCTTCGCAGATATCCGCGAAGTACTTGAGCAGCGACCGGTTGGCCAGTTCGCGCAGATCAAGGTCACCCTGGCGACTCACCAGATGGACTCCGTCCGGTCCGCGAACATCGTGAAGCATGAGGCTCCGGGGACAATCACGAAATCCATTTTCCTGTCTCCTTGCTTCCTTGTTATTGGCAGTGAAATTGCCGAAGCTGGCTATCCGCCCGTGACGAAGTGGCGCTCACGGGATGGCGCAGTTTGCGCCAAGCGAGCGCCATCAAGCAACTCCCGGTCAGGACATTTTGCTGGTTGCCGAGACCGCCGCAGGCGACGGCGGCAGGCCCAAATGCAAAGGGGCCGGCAAAGCGCCGGCCCCTGAAGATTGCCGCTGCGGCGTCTCAGAACAACGCCGGCACGTATTTGTAAGGGTAATCCGGCTCCTTGTAGCCCTCCGGCTTCTGCCGCTTGGGCAGCACGATTCTGGGGCGCTTGATCTCCTCGTAGGGAATCTTGCTCAGGAAGTGGGTGATGATGTTGAGGCGCACCCGCTTCTTGTCGTTCGACTGCCCGACGTACCACGGCGCCCAGGGGGTATCGGTCTTGTCGAACATCTCGTCGCGCGCCCGCGAGTAGTCGTACCAGCGGCTGTAGGACTTGAGATCCATCGGCGACAGCTTCCAGATCTTGCGGCCGTCGTCGATGCGCTGGGTCAGCCGGCGCGTCTGTTCCTCGGGACTGACCTCCAGCCAGTATTTGAGTAGGATGATGCCCGACTCGACCATGATTTTCTCGAATGCCGGCACCACCTCCAGAAAGCGCTTGGCCTGTTGCTCGGTGCAGAAACCCATCACCCGCTCGACGCCGGCGCGGTTGTACCAGCTGCGGTCGAAAATGACGATTTCGCCGGCCGCCGGAAAATGCTGCATGTAGCGTTGCGCATACATCTGCGTCTTCTCGCGCTCGGTCGGCGAGGGCAACGCGACGACGCGGAACACGCGCGGGCTGACCCGCTCGGTGAGCGCCTTGATCGTGCCGCCCTTGCCGGCGCCATCGCGCCCCTCGAACACCACGCAGACCTTGAGTCCCTTGGCGACCACCCATTCCTGCAGCTTCACCAGTTCGACATGGAGTTTCTCCAGTTCACGCTCGTATTCCCGGGCGCCCAGCTTTTCGTCCGGCGCGGCGGCGGCTTTCTTGCCATCCTTCTTCTTGCTCATCGTTCTCTCCTCAAAATCGGCCGATTTTCGGGGTCGACCGCAACAGACATGTTGATGCCAAATCAGGCCATGATGTTTACGCCGCCATCGACGTACATCGTCTCGCCGGTCAGGCGGCGGGCGTAGGGCGTGGCGAGATAGGCGCAGGTGAAGCCGACGTCCATGATGTCGACCAGTTCGCCGACCGGCGCGCGCTTGCCGGCCTTGTTGAGCATCAGGTCGAAGTCCTTGAGCCCCGAGGCGGCCCGCGTCTTCAGCGGCCCCGGCGAAATGGCATGGACGCGGATATGCTGCGGCCCCAGTTCGTAGGCCAGATAGCGGCACGACGCCTCGAGCGCCGCCTTGACCGGCCCCATGACATTGTAGTTGGGCTCGACCTTCATCGCGCCGTGGTAGGTCATGGCGAACATCGTGCCGCCGTCCTTCATCAGCGGCGCCGCCAGCCTGGCCATGCGGATGAAGGAATGGACCGAAACGTCCATCGCGAAAGCGAAACCGTCGGCGGAACAGTCCACCAGCTTGCCTTTGATATCCTCCTTCTTGGCCGAAGCGATCGAATGGACCAGGATGTCCAGTTGCCCCCACTCCTTTTCGATGCGCGCGAAAAGCGCCTCCAGCTCGCCCGGTTTCGAAACGTCGAGCGGCGCGAAGATCGGCGCGCCCAGCTCCCTGGCCAGCGGCTCGACATGCGGCCTCGCCTTCTCGTTGAGGTAGGTGATGGCGACATCGGCGCCCACTTCGCGAAACGCCCTGGCACAGCCGTAGGCAATCGAATCCTCGTTGGCGATGCCGACGATCAGCGCCTTCTTGCCGGCCAGGATGGGACGTGGATTTTCAATGGACATCTAGGTCTCCGGTGCTATTGGGTTCTTGGAATTCTGCATATGCATGCCAGCGGAGTCAGTATGGACTCCCTGAAAACAGGACTCAAGAGCGCCGCAAAAAAAAGCCCGACACCCCCTCCAGCCCCCTTATACGGTGCATTGCAGCGTGCTATGCTGGATTTATTAATGCCTGGTCTGACATCAGAGGAGAACACAATGAAAATGATTCGCTCCTTCGTGCTGTGGTGGCTCGCCGCCAGCGTTCTGCTGGTTTCGGCGGTCCACGCACAGGGCAACGCCTCCCCGGCGGCGCCACCGTTCAAGGCGGAGGAACTCGATGCCCTGCTGGCGCCGATTGCCCTCTACCCGGACTCCCTGCTCTCGCAGATCCTGATGGCGTCCACTTACCCGCTCGAAGTCGTGCAGGCGGCGCGCTGGTCCAAGGCCAACCCCAAGCTCAGCGGCGATGCGGCGGTCAAGAAGGTCGAGGGTGAAAACTGGGATGTCAGCGTCAAGTCGCTGGTCGCCTTCCCCAACGTCCTGGAAATGATGAACGAGAAGCTCGACTGGACACAGAAGCTCGGCGACGCCTTCATCGGACAGCAGAAGGACGTCATGGCTTCGATCCAGCGACTGCGGCAACTGGCGCAGAACAGCGGCAACTTGGAATCGAACCAGCAGCAGGTGGTGCGCAGCGAAGCGCAGTCCATCATCATCGAGCCGGCGCAGCCGCAGACGATCTATGTCCCGGCCTACAACCCGACCGTCGTCTACGGCGCCTGGCCCTACCCCGCCTACCAGCCGTATTACTACCCGGGCGTCGCTGCCTGGTACCCCGGCACCGCCCTCGCCAGCGGCCTCGCCTGGGGCATCGGCTTCGCCGCCGCCGGCGCCATGTTCGGCGGCTGGAACTGGGGCCACGGCGACGTCGACATCAACGTCAATCGGGCGACCAACATTGACCGCAACTACAACCGCAACAACGTAAACACCGGCAACAAGTGGCAGCACAACCCGCAGCACCGCGGTAACGTCGGCTATCGCGACCAGGGTTCGCGCGAACGTTATGCCGACAAGCGCGGCAGCGCCGACCGTGGCGAGTTCCGCGGACGCGACGGCGAGCGTGGCAGCCGCGACGGGATTGGCGGTGACCGCGGCAGCCGCGATGGCATCGGCGGCGGCGATCGCGGCGGCAACCGTGACGGCATCGGTGGCGATCGCGGAAACCGCGATGGACTTGGCGGTGGTGACCGCGGTGGTAATCGTGACGGCATCGGCGGTGGTGATCGTGGTGGCAATCGCGATGGTGTCGGCGGCGGCCACCGCGACGGGCTGCCCAGCCACAGCCAGTTCGACCGCCCGAGCCAAGGCGGCGGCAGCCGCGCCAGTGCCTTCGACGGCGTCGGCAGCGGCAACCGCGACCTGGACCGCGGCCGGGCCAGCACTTCGCAAATGCAGCGGGGAGGCGGCCAAAGCTTCGGCGGTGGCGGTGGCGGCGGCAGTCGCAGCTTCAGCGGCGGAGGCGGTGGTGGTGGCGGCCGCATGGGTGGCGGCGGCGGTGGGCGCGGCGGACGGCGTTAAGGAGAACGAGACATGAACGTGAATAAATTCAAGCGTCCGCTGGCTGCGATCCTCTTCGCCGGAACCGTGGCAATGCCGGTAGCAGCGGCACATTCTGCGCCGATGAAGGCTTTCAAGACCCCGGAAGCGGCAATGGAAGCCTTCGGAGCAGCAATTATCGACAATGACGAGGCGGCCAAGCAGGCTATCGTCGGCACCAATTATCGCGCTGTGATTCCGCCGGTCGACGCTGATAGCCGCTACCGCTTCCTCGAAAATTGGGCGCAGTCGCACAAGGTGGAAATGGATGGCGAAACCCGGGCGCGGATTGCCGTCGGGGATTCGGGGTGGACCCTGCCGATTCCCCTGGTCAAGACCAAGGCCGGCTGGCTTTTCGACATGAAGGCCGGCAAGGAGGAAATCACCATCCGCGCGATCGGCCGCAACGAACTGGCCGCCATCAAGGTGGCCCTGGCGTTCGTGGATGCGCAGCGGGAATATGCAGCAAGGGACTGGAACGGCGACGGCGTGCGCGAATATGCCCGGCAAATCGTCAGCTCCGCCGGCCACAAGGACGGCCTCTACTGGCCCGACGCAGCCGGCCAGGAGGCGAGCCCGCTCGGGCCGCTGCTGGCCAGGGCTGCCGCCGAAGGCCGCATCAAGCAGCCAGGCAGCTACCACGGCTATCGCTATCGCATTCTCACCGCCCAGGGCCCGCAGGCGGCCGGCGGCGCCCGCAACTACATCGTCGACGGCCGCATGACGGGCGGCTTCGGGCTGATCATGTGGCCGGCCCAGTTCGGGGAAACGGGGGTAATGACTTTCATCGTCAATCAGGAAGGGCAGGTATTCGAGCAGAATCTCGGCCCCGACACGGCGAGGAAAGTCGCCCGGATGCACAGTTTCGACCCCGGTGCTTCATGGCGGAAAGTGGATAATCCGTGAAAAAACACGATTTTTTGAATTACAATACGCCGTCTAAATTTTTTTGACAGGGAACTTCTCATGATCAACTACGCCAAGAAATCGCTTCTTCTGGCGCTGCTGGCCGGCATCGGCTTCGGCGCCACCGTCGCGCAAGCACAAGAGCGCGTTTATGTTATCGACCAGCGTGACGTCGTCGCCAAGAGCGGCTTCGACCTGTGCTGGCGCACCGGTTACTGGACCCCGGCGGCTGCCGCCAAGGATCCGGCCGGTTGCCAGTGCGACAAGGACCTGATTCCGAAGGAAGTCTGCGAGCCGCCCGCACCGGCTGCCCCGGTCGCTGCACCGAAGCCCACCGGCGAGAAGATCACCGTCGCCGCCGACGCCCTCTTCGACTTTGACAAGGCCACGCTGCGCCCCGAAGGCAAGGCCAAGCTCGACGAGCTGGTTTCCAAGGCCAATGCCATCAAGCTCGAAGTGATCCTGGTCGTCGGCCACACCGACCGCATCGGCTCCGCCAAGTACAACCAGGGCCTGTCCGAGCGTCGCGCCGCTGCCGTGAAGTCCTATCTGGTCTCCAAGGGCATCGAAGCCAACCGCGTCTATACCGAAGGCAAGGGTCTGACCCAGCCGGTGACCGGCGACAAGTGCAAGGGTCCCAAGTCCAAGGCGCTGATCCAGTGCCTGCAGCCGGATCGTCGTGCCGACATCGAAGTCATCGGCACCAAGTAAGCCGCCGCGCTTCAGCAAAAACCCCGCTCGCGCGGGGTTTTTTTTTAGCTCGTCAAAAAAATGAAAACAGCCATGCCCCCACTCCTGCGTTTCCTCGCCACCACCTCGCTGGCGCTCGCCCTGAGCGCTCAAGCCATGGCCGATGCCGGCCGCCCGAAAATCGGCCTCGTGCTCGGCGGCGGCGGCGCCCGCGGCGCGGCGCACATCGGGGTGCTGGAAGTCCTTGAGGAATTGAAGATCCCGGTCGACTGCGTCGCCGGCACCAGCATGGGGGCGCTGATCGCCGGCGCCTACGCCTCCGGCCTGACGCCGGCAATGATGCGGACAGAGATGGCCGAGGCGGACTGGGACACGATGTTCAGCGACATCCCCGACTTTTCCGACGTCAATTACCGCTACAAGGAGACCCTGCGCCGTTTCATCCCCGGCTCGGAGCTCGGTGTTTCGAGCGATGGCGTCCGGTTTCCGCCCGGCGTGATCGATGGCGTCAAGATCAAGCTCTTCTTCAACCAGCTGGTCGGCGCCAACCGGGCCGAACGGCGCATCGAGAAGCTGCCGTTGCCGCTGTCACTGATTGCCACCGACATCGGCAATGGCGAGCGCGTGGTCATGCGCGAAGGCAGCCTGACGACGGCCATGCGCGCCAGCATGTCGGTGCCGGGACTGCTCGCGCCGATCACCCGCGAAGGTAGAAAGCTGGTCGATGGCGGCCTGGTCGATAACGTGCCGATCGCTGAAGCCCGGGAGCGCTGCGATGCCGATATCGTGATCGCGGTGAACGTCGGCTCGCCGCTGCTGCCCGCCGAGAGCGTGGGCTCACTGCTGACCATTTCAGCGCAGATGGTCAACATCCTGACCGAACAGAACGTGGCGCGCTCGCTGGCCTCGCTCAAGCCGACCGACATCTACATCCAGCCCGACCTCGGCACGATTACCGCCGGCGACTTCGGCCGTCATGCCGAAGCTGCTGATCGCGGGCGCGCCGCTGCCGACAAGGTTCGCGAGCAGTTGGCCAGGCTCGGTACCGATGCCAGGCAATATGCCCTGTGGCGCGAACCGATCGACCGCGTCTACCAGCCGAAGCCGACCATCGACGAAATCGAGATTGCCGGCCTGAAACGAGTCAATCCCGCAATGGTGGAACGGCAACTGACCATCAAGCCCGGAGAGCAACTATCCACCGGCGACATCAACCGGGATGTCCTGCGCATCTATGGCGACGGTTTCTACCAGAGTGTCGACTACGAACTGCTCAACCTGCGCGACCGCGACATACTGCGCCTGCTCCCCGTCGAAAAGAGCTGGGGCCCGGATTACCTGCGTTTCGCGCTGAACCTCGACACCGACACCAACCAGGGCTCCAGCTTCGGCTTGCGGGCCGCCTATCAGAAGACCCTGATCAACGATCTCGGTGCCGAAATGCTGGCGACGGTGGGCATCGGCAGCAATCTCGGCGCCGGGCTGGACTTCTATCAGCCGCTCGACCCGGCACAGCGTTACTTTGTCGAGGCCGGTGTCAAATACGAGCGAATTCAGCAAAACGTTTTCCAGGACAACAAGCGCATCGCCCAGTACATCAATTCGGGCACTGCCTTCGCCCTGTCGGCGGGCACGAATTTCGGCACGCTCGGCCAGGCGCGCCTGAGCTGGATCGAACAAAACCGCTCGTTCGACCGCGACATTGGCTCCACGCTATTGCCCAATTACGAGACATCCTACTCCGGCTGGAACGCCAGAGTTTCCCTCGACCAGTTGAACCGGCTGTACTTCGCCACGCAGGGCTGGAGGACGAAACTTGATTACTTCGATTCCAACGATGCCGGCTTCGCGCGCGCCGAAATCGACGTGGAGGGCGCCTTCTCGCTCGGGAAGACGGTCATTACCGGGCGTGCCAACTATGTCGGCTCCCCGCGCGGACAGCTCCCGTTCTACAGTGCCGGCAGGCTGGGGGGCTTCCTGAACATGAGCGCATTTGCCCGAGGCCAGATTCTCGGTGACGAAATCACCTACGCCGGCGTTCGCGCCGAGCAGATCATCGGCACCTTCCCGATCGGCCTGCGCGGCGACATGCGTCTCGGCTTCGCCCTCGAGGGTGCCCACGTCGGCACCTACTACACCGAGACGAATCTCAGCGGCACCAGCATCCTCAACTCTGCCGCCATCTACCTCGGCGGCGAAACGCCGTTCGGCCCGGCCTATCTCGGCTTCGGCTACTCGACCAGCGGCGCCTCCAACTTCTTCCTGAACATCGGCATTCCCTAGCCGCTACCGCCTCGCAGTTCGCTGGCATAATCGGACCTTTATCCATGGAGCAATACGCAATGAAAACCCGTTCCCTGCTGCTCGCCGCCCTCATCGCCACCCTGCCGCCCCTCGCCTTCGCCCAGGATGCGCCGAAGAGCGCCACCTTCATCGAAAAGGAGAAGGGCGCGGCAACCATTGCCGAAGCCGTAGAACTGCAGGGCATCGTCACCGCCATCGACAAGAACAAGCGCGAACTGACGATCAAGGGCGGCTCGGGCAACGAACTGACCTTCGCCGCCGGCCCGCAGATCAAGAATTTCAAGCAGATCAAGGTTGGCGACCTCGTCACGCTGAATTACATCGCCGCCCTCGGCCTCGAACTGAAGAAGGGCGGCGGCCGGCTGCGCGAACGCATCGAGTCCGAGCAGACAGTCGCCGCCCAGCCCGGCGAAAAGCCGGCGGCCGGCAAGAGCCGCACGGTCAAGGTGATCGCCGACGTCACCGCGGTCGACGCCGCCGCCGGCACGATCACCCTGCGCGGTCCGCAGCGCAGTGTCGATCTGGTCATCAAGGACAAGGAATTGCTGAAAGACGTCCGCGTCGGCGACCAGATCGCCGCCACCTACGAGGAGGCGACGCTCGTTTCCGTCACACCGCCGGCTCCCCCGGCACCGGCCGCACCTGTCACACCCGCCGCACCAGCGGCACAGTAAGCCCCCCCACCGGAGATCGCCATGATCAGAAACCTGCTGCTCTCACTCGCCAGCTGGCTGCTATGGAGCAGCCTGGCGCTGGCCCAGATCAACATCAACACCGCCAGCCCGGAACAACTGGACAGCCTCAAGGGCATCGGCCCAACCAAGGCGCAGGCCATCGTCGATTACCGGCAGAAGAACGGCCCGTTCAAATCGATCGATGATCTGCAGAATGTCCCGGGAATCGGCCCGGCGACGCTCAAGGATATCCGTCGCGACGTCATGGTCAGCGGCGCTTCGCGCCCGGCCTCAGCCCCTCAGGCGCCTGCCTCACCCAAGGCGCCGGCGGAGCCGGCAACGGCATCAGCGCCGGCACGGCCGGCGACGCCGGCAACCCCTGCTGCAGCACCGGCTCCGGAAATGCGGCGGCCGGCACCCGCCACGCCGGCGCGCCCGGCCTCACCGGCCTCCGGCGAAACCAAGCCAGCACCCGCCGCGCCGGCGCAGCCGGCCCGCCCTGCCGTACCTGCAACCCTGGCCCATCCGCCGGCAACCGCCCCGACGGCCCAACCAGCCCAACCGGCGATGCCGGCAACACCTCCCGCCATGCCGGCAAAACCCGCGCAACCGGCCCGCCCGCCTGCCAACTGACCCTGCCGGCTTGACCGACCGCCTGATCCTCTGCGCCACTGCCCGCCTCGCCCAGACCCTGCGCGGCGCGGCACCGGGCGGCGCCGCGGTCTGGCAGACCCCGCCGGCGCTGACCGTCGCCCAATGGCTGGCCGCGCTGGCCGACGAAGCCTTGCTGAGCGGCAGCGCCCCCCTGCCGCAGACGCTTGACCCGTTCGCCGAACTGCTGCTGTGGGAAAAGGTGATCGCCGATTCCCTGCCGGAATCGTCGTCGCCGCTGTTCGACATCCAGGGCATGGCCGCGTCGGCGGCCGAGGCGCATGCGCTGGCCCGTATCTGGCAACTGCCGCTGCCGCGCGCGGCGGGCGCCGAGGAAACGCGCCTCTTTCTCGGCTGGCAAGGCGAATTCCTGAAGCGCTGTCGGGCCGGGCAGATCATCGACCTCGCCGGCCAGCAGGCGCTGCTCGTCGAACTGATCGAGTGCGGTCGACTGCAATTACCGGGCGAAATCCATTTCGCCGGCTTCGACCGCGAAACGCCGTTCGAAGCGCGCCTCAAACAGGCGCTGCGTGATCGCGGCAGTACCGTTCATGACATTCCGCCGCCGCAACGCGGAGCCGCCCCGCCGCGTGCGATGCGCTACCAGGACCAGGCCGCCGAATGCGCTGCCATCGCCGCCTGGGCGCAAAGCCGGCTGGCCGGCAACCCGCAGGCCCTGCTCGGTATCGTCGCCCCCGACCTGGCGGCGGTCCGCGATTCCCTGGCCAGCGCGCTAGACGACCTGCTGCATCCCGCGCTGATCCGCCCGGCGGCGGCCGAGGCGGCGCGCACCTACAACATGTCGCTGGGCCGCCCGCTGGGCGAGCAGCCGCTGATCCGCATCGCTCTCGAACTGATCGCGCTGGCCGGCGGCGGCAAGGTCGAACAGAGCCGGCTCGGCGATTTGCTGCGCGCACCCGGCTGGTCCGCGGCGGAGAGCGAGGCGGACGGCCGCGCCCGTCTCGACGCGGCCATGCGCAAGGAACTGGCCTATTTCACCCGCCTGCCGACCGTACTGCGCCTGGCCGAGCGGCTGGGCGCCGGCTGCAATCCGCTCTGCCCACAGACGACCGCCCACCTGGCGGCCCTGCTCGAAGCGTGCACCGCGGCCGGCGGCCGGCGCCGCCCGCTGTCGCAATGGGCCGGCATCTTTCGCGAATGGCTGCGGGCCGCCGGCTGGCCCGGCGAACGCAGCCTCTCCAGCCACGAATACCAGGCCCGCCGTGCCTTCCTGGCCCTGCTCGACAGCCTGGGCAGCCTCGACGGCGTCCTCGGCCCCCTGGCGCAGAGCGAGGCGGCGCGACGCCTGACGCAGCTCTGCCGCCAGCGCATCTTCCAGCCGGAAACGCGCGGCCGGCCGGCGATCCAGGTGCTCGGCGTGCTCGAAAGCGCCGGCCTCGAATTCGAGGCCCTGTGGGTGATGGGCATGAGCGACGACGTCTGGCCGCCAGCCCCGCGCCCCAACCCGCTGCTGCCGGCCGAACTGCTGCGCCAGGCCGGGGCGGCCCACGCCAGCGCCGAAGTCGAACTCGATTTCGCCACCCGCGTGCACGCCCGTCTGCTGCAGGCCGCGCCCGCGGTCTATTTTTCATATCCGGCCAGCGCGGGCAGCCGCCTGCTGCGCCCCAGCCCGCTGCTGGCCGGCATCGCGCTGGCCGATGGCGAAGCAGCGCCGGCCACCACCCTCGCACGCCGGCTCGCCGCCGGCGCGGCGGATGCCTGCGCCACCCTCGCCGACGCCGTGGCACCGGCCGTCGCCGACGGTGAAAAAGTGGCCGGCGGCACCTGGCTGCTGCGCGCGCAGGCGATTTGCCCGGCCTGGGGCTATTTCCGTTTCCGCCTGCATTGCGAAGCGATGGAAGAACCGGTCGAGGGCCTCGACCCGCGCGCCCGCGGCACGCTGGTGCACAGCGCGCTGGAGGCTTTCTGGCGGGCGACGGGCGATTCGCGGACTTTGGCGGCAATGAGCGACTCACAACGTGCCACCGCCATCGCCGCGGCGGTGCAGACGGCGCTGGCCGCTTTCGAGGAAGCAAGCCGAACCACCCTGCCGGCGCGCTTCCGCCAGTTGGAAGGCGCCCGCCTAGAAAGCCTGCTCGCCACCTGGCTGGCCTTCGAACAACAACGCGGCGCACCGTTCACCGTCGTCGCCTGCGAACAGGAAGCGCTGATCGACATCGAGCAAATCCGGGTCAGAATGTTCGTCGACCGCATCGATCAGCTGGACGACGGTCGCCGCATCATCATCGACTACAAGACCGGCGCCGCGATCGACACCAAAAACTGGGCGAGCGAGCGCCTGACCGAGCCGCAACTCCCGATCTACGCCGCGCTGGCCTCGCCCGAACCGGTCGCCGCCGTCGTCTTCGCCAAGGTACTGGCGGACAAGCCGGCGTTCTCCGGGGTCGCCGGGGAAGCCGAATTGCTGCCCGGCGTCGCCGGCGTCGGTGACGACAAACAGAAGCTGTTCGACCCCGCGCTCTTTCCCGACTGGCCGTCGGTCGTCGGCCATTGGCAGGAGCGGCTGCGGGCGGTGGCGCGCGAGGTACGCGAGGGCATTGCCGGTGTCGTCGTCGGTGACGAAAAGCTGCTTGCCTGGTGCGAAGTGACGCCCCTGCTGCGCCTCGCCGAACGCCGCCGGCAACTGGAACGCGCCAGCGCTGGAGGCAGGTCATGAGCGAACGGCGCCTGCACGAAGATGCCGCTGCACGCCTGCGCGCGCTCGAACTCGCCTCCTTCATCGTCGAGGCGCCGGCCGGCGCCGGCAAGACCGAACTGCTCACCCAGCGCTACCTGCGCCTGCTCGCCGAAGTGCGCCACCCCGAGGAAGTGCTAGCGCTGACCTTCACCAACAAGGCGGCGACCGAAATGCGCGACCGCATCCTCGGCAGCCTCGAGAACGTCGCCACGGCCCGGCCGGACGACCTGCCGCCGCACAAGCGCCAGACCTTCGACCTCGCCCGCGCCGTGCTGACCCATGACGCCCGCCAGGGCTGGGGCCTGCTGCAACACCCCGGTCGCCTGCGCATCACCACGCTCGATGCCCTGTGCGCCAGCCTGGCACGGCAGATGCCCTACCTCAGTCGCTTCGGCGCCCAGCCGGGCGTCACCGAGGACGCCCGCGTCCACTACGAAACGGCAGCGCGGCGCACGCTGGAAATGGTCGAGGACGAGACGCCCGACGGCGACACGCTGGCGGCCGCGCTGCGCTTCATGGAAAACGACGCCGGCCGCCTGGAGCGCCTGATCGTCGCCCTGCTCGGCCGCCGCGACCAGTGGCTGCACCACGCCGGACGCATCGCAGAGGACGGGCTGCGCGAGGAGATCAGCGCCGGCTTCACGGCATTGATCGAACGCGATCTGGGCGAACTCGCCGGACTGCTAGCGCCACCCCGGCAAGCGGAACTGATGGCGCCGCTGCGCTATGCCGCCGCCAACCTGCCGGACAAACTTGCCAGCCTGGCCGATTGGCAGGCGCCGCTCGCCGCCAGCATCGACGACCTGCCGGCCTGGCGGGCGCTGGCCGGCATCCTGCTGACCGGCAAAGGTGAATTCCGCCGCAGCCTTACCAAAAACGACGGCTTTCCCGCCGGCAGCGAGGGCAAGCCTTACAAGGACGCCATGCTCACGGCGCTCGAGGGTTTCTCCGGCGACGCCGAGCTGGCTGCCGCCCTGGCACGCACCGCGACGCTGCCGGCCCCGGATTTGAGCGATCCGGAGTGGTCGACCGTAACTGTCTTCGCCCGTCTGCTGCAATTGGCGGCCGGCCAGTTGTGGCTGGCCTTCCAGGAAGCCGGCGAAGTCGACTTCATCGAAATCGCCGCACGCGCCAGCCTGGCGCTCGGCGACGACGAAGCGCCGACCGACCTCGCCCAGGCGCTCGACTACCGGATTTCGCACCTGCTGGTCGACGAATTCCAGGACACCAGCCCGCTTCAGGTCGAACTGCTGGAAAAACTGACGCGCGGCTGGCCCCCCGACGACGGCCGCACCCTGTTCGTGGTCGGCGACCCGATGCAGTCGATCTACCGCTTCCGCAAGGCCGATGTCGGCCTGTTCCTGCGCGTGCGCACGGACGGCATCGGCGACATCCGCCTCGAAAACCTGCGCCTGTTCCGCAACAACCGCTCGCACCCCGGCATCGTCGACTGGGTCAACCGCACTTTCCCGCAGGTCTTTCCGGCCGCCGACAGCCCCGAACGCGGCGCCGTGCGCTATGCCGAATCCGCCGCCACGCGCCCGGCGCGCGCCGACAGTAGCGTGACGATTCATCCGCTGTTCGCCACCGACCCCGATACCGCACAGCGCGCCGAAGCGCTACGCATCCTCGACCTCATCCGCAGCACGCGCCGGGACTACCCCGACGAACGCATCGCCGTGCTGGTGCGCGCCCGCAGCCACCTCGACGCACTGGTCGCGACCATCCGTCAGCAGGCGCCCGACCTGCGTTTCCAGGCGGTCGACATCGAAGGCCTCGACGGCCGCCAGCATGTCCAGGACCTGCTGATCCTCGCCCACGCCCTGTTCCACCGCGCCGACCGCATCAACTGGCTGGCCCTGCTGCGCGCACCGTGGTGCGGCCTGACGCTGGCCGACCTGCACGTGCTGGCGGCCGACGACAAGCACTCGACCGTCTGGCTGCTGATGCAGGACGAGACGCGCATCGCGCGCCTGTCCGCCGACGGCCGCCAGCGTCTGCTGCCGGTTCGTGAAATCCTGCGTGAAGCCCTGGCCCAGCAGGGGCGGCAACATCCGCGGCGCTGGCTGCAGGGCGTCTGGCTGATGCTCGGCGGACCGCGCTGCCTCGAATCGTCGGCCGCGCTCGCCGATGTCGACGCCTTCTTCGCGCTGATGGACGAACTGGTCGCCGCCGGCAAGCTGAGCGCCGAAGCCTTGCAGCAGAAAAGCGGCGAACTTTTCGCGCCGCCCGACCCGCTGGCCGGCGCGCAATTGCAGATGATGACCATCCACAAGTCCAAGGGGCTGGAGTTCGACACCGTCATCCTGCCCGGCCTGCAGCGCGCCGCCCGCGGCAACGACAGCAGCCTGCTGCTGTGGGACGAGGTGACGGTGGCCGGCACCCATGAACACCTGGTCGTCGCCCCGCTCAAGGCGAAGGGCGCCGGCGCCGACGGCCCGAGCGCCTACGACTACCTGCGCCGCCTCGAAGCCGAGCGCAGCGCCCACGAAGCCGAACGCCTGCTCTACGTCGCCGCGACGCGGGCGATCCGCAGCCTGCACCTGCTTGGCACCGTAACGCCGGACGACAGGCAGGAATCGGGCATGAAGCCGCCGGCCGCCGCCACCCTGCTCGGCCTGCTGTGGCCGCAGGCGGTCGCAACGGCTTTCGCGGCCGCCCTGGAGGCCGGTGCCGCCAGCGTCGCCGAAACAGCCGCCGGCATCGATCCGGCGACCTTCGTCCCCGATCTGCTGCGCCTGCGCAACGTGGAATTACCGGCGGAGTTCGCCACGCCGCTGCCGCTGCCGGCCGGCAACCCGCCGGTCGAAGAATCACCGGCCGTGCCGCTCGACGCCTCGGTCGGCACGCTGGTCCATCGCTGCCTGGAACTGATCGCCAACGAAGGGCTGGAGCACTGGTCGGCCGAGCGCATCCGCCCCCTGGGAGCGGCCTACCGGCGCTGGCTGACGCAGGCCGGGCACAGCTCCGCCGAGGCTGCGGAAGGCGCCGGTACCACAGTCAGCGCGCTGTGCCGGACACTGGATTCGGTGGACGGGCGCTGGGTGCTGGCCCGGCACGAGGCAGCGGCCGCCGAGCAGGCCTGGTCGAGCCGCGACGAGCGCGATGGCGAGCCGGTTGCGGTCAACCACGTCATCGACCGTATTTTCGTGGCCGATGGCTGCCGCTGGATCGTCGACTACAAGACCGTGCATGTTCCGGCCGGCAGCGGCGAGGATTTCCTGCGCGCCCGCGCCGCCGAATACCGGCCGCAACTGGCGCGCTACGCCAGCCTGTTCGCGGGCGACGCAGAGCCGCCCCGGCTGGCGATCTTCTTTCCGCTGCAGGGCGTGCTGGTCGAACTGCCATGACGGCGGCGTGCCTTGTCGCCGGTCGACGACAGGAATGTGCTTCGGATATACTGGTTTGATGACAATCCCAAGATCGAGACATGCTGCCTCGCCTGCGCCTTGCCGTCACCAGCCTCATCGCCGCCCTCGGTCTGGGCGGGGGGGTGGCATGGGCGGCGGAACCGGTACTCAAGATCGGGGTGCTGGACAGTTCGCCGCCGATGTCCTACCGCAAGGCCGATGGTCAGTTGACCGGTTTCAGCATCGAAATCGCCCGCGCGCTCTGTAACGAATTGCGGGTGCATTGCGATTTCCAGATCACCAGCATCGAGCGCGTTGTCGACTCGGTGGCCAGCGGTGAATTCGACATCGGCGCCGTCAGCCTGCTCGACACCCCGGAACGCCGCGCCCGCATCCTGCTGGCACAGCCGCACTTCCGCTCGATTTCCCTGTGGTTCGCCAGGCCCGGCGTCATGCCCGGCGAGCGCGGGCTGCGCGTCGCCGTGGTCAAGGGATCGGCGCAGGAAGCCTTCGTACGCAAGCGGGGCTGGGACATGGTTGCCGTGCCGACCAATCGCGAACTCGGGCAACCGCTGATCGCCGGCGTCGCCCAGGCCGCCATCGTTCCCATGACCACCAGCCTGAACCTGATGGACGACAAGGAGTTCCGCAGCCTCGGACTCACGTCGACGGTGATGAAGGAACCCGAGCTGGTCGGCAATGCCTCGTTCGCCATCAACCCGCGCCGCCCGGAACTCAAGGAAGCGGTCGACAACGCGCTGGAACGCATCAAGCGCAATGGCACCTACGACCGCATCAACTCGCAGTTTCTGCCGTTCCGGATCCAATGATCGCGGTTTTTCGCACCCTCTTCCTGATCGCCGGCTGCTGTTGCAGCCTGGCCAATGCCGCCGAGTTGCGGGTGGCGATCGGTGTCCAGGATGCCGCCCAGATTGCCATGCAGGGCCAGGCCCTGCCAGACGACACGCCCGGCCGTGAAGTGATTGCTTTCAGCGAAGACATCGCGCGCGAGATCTGTCTTCGCCTCAATGCCCATTGCCGGGTGAGCTATGTAGTGTTCGCCGAAATTCTGCCGGGCGTCGAAAACGGCCGCTTCGATCTCGGCTTCGGCAATTTCCTGCGCACACCGGAGCGCGAAAAGCGCGTCGCCTTCAGCGATGCCATCTGGCGCTCGTCCTCGCGCCTGGTCGGCACGCCCGCCACGGCAAAATCCTTCGCCGACCGGCTGGGTCAGCCGGTGACGCTCGCCAGCCTGCGCGATGCCCGCGTGATAGCGCTCGAGAATTCGCAGCAGTTCGCATTCCTCAAGCGCATCGCCAGGGAACGCAAGCTGACCGTGCTCGGCGCTGCAACGCCAGCCGCCGTCGTCAGCGCCTTGCGCGACAATACCGCCGACTTCGCCCTGTTGCCGATACTCACCGCCTATGCCCAACTCAGGCACGACGACAAGCAGCAATTCGAGTTCGTCGGCCCGGCGCAGGCCAGCAACGGCCTCGGCGGCACGGTGAATATCGCCCTGCCCAGCCAGCGGAACGAATTGCGCCATTCGGTGAATCGCGCCCTCGCTGCCTGCCGCGCCGACGGCACCTTCCAGCGCACCATGCACCGGCATTTCCCGGTCAACCTGGACTGACCCGACGAGCATGACTGCGCCACCGGAACAGAACCGCGTCAGCGCCAACCGCGCATTCGTCCTGCTGGCATCGGCCTTCGCGCTGCTCTTCAGCGCCGTCGTCGCCCTCCTCGCCTTCGACCAGCACCGCGTCCTCCAGGCCTCGGAGCGCCTGCAACAGGAGACAGTGCCGGGCATCGTTCGTTTTCAGCGTCTGGCGCGCAATCTCGACCAGTTGCGCCAGGAAGGCGAACGCCTGTTTTCTTCCGGCACCCCCGAGGCGCGCCAGCAATCGCTGTTCATCGTCATGCTGGTGGCCAGCCATCCCAGCATCCTCGAGCACCCGCAGTCGGCGGAAACCGCCCGCGACACCGAGAACTTCCTCGTCGAAACCAGCCGTCTGGCCGGCCAGGATCCTGCCCTGCTCAAGGCGCGCCATGCCGAATGGCTGCACTACTCCAAGCGCCTGAGTCTGCTGGTGGACGACCTCTCGGTCCAGGGCACCAGCCTGGCCACCGAAGACCTCGACGACATGGTGGCGGTGATGCGCCTCGCCCGCTACAAGCTGATGGGCGCGCTGGCCCTGGTCGGCGGCTTCCTGCTGCTGATGATCGTGCTGCTCCGGCGCCATCTGATCAGTCCGCTGCAGCGCATCGACCACGCCCTCTCGTCGCTCGGCGTCGACCAGCCGGCACCGGAGTTCCCCGATGTCCGCCTGACCGAGATCCACGCCGTCGAGGAGGCCACCAAGCGCCTGCACGCCTCCCTCGCCAGCAACGAGGCGGCGCGCCGCGAACTCGAGCTGCTGGCCAATCGCGACGGCCTGACCGGCCTCATCAACCGGCGCCATTTCATGCTGATGGCCGAGAGCGAACTGCAGCGCGCCCAGCGCTACGGCCGGCCGATCGTCGTCGCGCTCGGCGACCTCGACTACTTCAAGCGCCTCAACGACACCTACGGCCACGGCGCCGGCGATGCCGTGCTCCGAACTTTCGCTGCCCTGCTCTCCGATAGCGTGCGGCAGTCCGACCTGGTCTGCCGCTACGGCGGCGAGGAATTCGCCTTCCTCTTTCCCGAAAGCAGCGTCGAGCAGGCGCGCGTCCTGGTCGAACGCTTCCGCCAGCGCTTCGCCGAACACGACGTTCGCCTGCCCGACGGCCTGCTGGTGCGCGTCACGCTGAGCATCGGCCTCGCCGATGCCAGCCATTGCCCGATCGAGATCGCCCTGCAGCGCGCCGACTTCGCGCTCTACGAAGCCAAGCGCCTGGGCCGCAACCGGGTCATCGTCGCGGAAGAAACCCGCTGATGCATATCCTGATTGTCGAGGACGAGCGGCCGATCGCCGAGAACCTCTACGACTTTCTCGAAAACTGCGGCCATCAATGCGATTTCGCCCCCACGCTGGCCGCCGCCAACGCACTCCTGCGGCGCGAGGAATTCGATGCCCTGATCCTCGACCGCAGCCTGCCCGACGGCGATGGCGCGACGCTGGCCAGCCGCTTGCGGTCGACCGGAAATTTCGTGCCAATTCTGATGTTGACCGCACGCGACACCCTCGACGACAAGCTGGCCGGCTTTGATGCCGGGGCCGATGACTACCTGGCCAAACCTTTCGCGCTCAAGGAAGTCGAAGCCCGCCTGCAGGCCCTGCTGCGCCGCGCCGGCGGGCGGGCGGCGGCGGAACGCCTGCTCTTCGGCCCGCTGGCTTTCGATCCGGCGGCGCAGACCGTCACCCTCGACGGCGAACCGCTGCCCCTGCCGCCCAAGGCCATCCGCCTGGTCGAGGTATTGCTACAGCAGCCGCAGCGCGTCTTCCCGCGTCGCGAAATGGAAATCGCCATCTGGGGCCGCCCCCAGGAATCGAGCGACAACCTGCGCAGCGTCCTGCATACGCTGCGCCGGGCGCTACCCGCGGACGCGCCGGTCGAAATCGTCAATGTTCATGGCCTCGGCTACAAGCTCGTCGGTCGCTAGAGCAGGGCCCAGCATGCGCCTGCGCATTGCGGCCGCGGTCGCCGCGCTGACCCTGCTGGCCATCGTCGCGCAGGCGTTCGCCATGCTGACGATCTTCGACGAGAAGGAAGAGGAATTCATCGAGGAAATCCTCGGCCAGCAGATCGCTCACAGCATGGCGCTGTGGCAGACGGCACCCGAATCGGCCTTCCCCAACACGCCGGACATGCAGCTTTACCGGATCGCCAAGGGCGCGCCGCCGGCCGCCGGCATTCCGGCCGATGTCGCCCGCCTGCCGGTCGGTAACCACGAAATCGCGCGCGACGATCACGAATTCCATGTCGCCGTCCGCGAGGACGACGGCGCGCGCTACATCCTGACCTACGACGTCGAGGACCACGAATCTCGCCTGCGCGAACTGATGCTGATCACCGCCACGGCCGGCGGCCTGCTCGCACTGCTTGTCCTGCTCGCCGGCTACCTCCTCGCCGGCGGCCTGGCCAGCCGTCTCGAACGCCTCGCGGCACGCGTCGGCGAGCCGGGCGACACCCCGCTGGTGGAGCCGGGCATGGAACGCGAACTGCTGGCCATCGCCGATGCGCTCGACCGCTACCGCCGGCGCCAGGAGGCCGCACTGGCGCGCGAACAGGCTTTCGCCGCCAACCTGTCGCACGAACTGCGCACGCCGTTGACGGCAATCCGCACCGACGCCGAAATGCTGGCGGCGCTGCCCGGTCTCCCGGAAGCGGTCGCGCGCCGAGCAAATCGCATGATTGGCAGCGTCGACCGCATCAATGCCCTTGGCAACAGCCTGCTGCTTCTCGGGCGCGAGGCGCGGCCGGCGCTGCTCGAGGAAATTCGCCTGCGCCCGGCCATCGCGGCGGTCTGGGAAGCGCTGACGATCGCCCATCCCAAGCCGGTGCGCCTGCGTCTGGAAGTGCCGGAAGGCAGCGCGGTCGCCGCCGACCCGGCATTGTTCGACCTGATCCTGCGCAACCTGCTGGACAACGCGCTGCGCTACAGCGAAGCGGGTGAAATCGTCTGCGCCCTCGAAGGCAGCCAACTACTCGTCACCGACTGCGGCCCGGGTTTCGCCGAGGCCGATCTGGCGCATGTCTTCGACCGCTTCTATACCGGCCCGCGCGGCCGCCACGGCCTCGGGCTGGCGCTGGTACAGCACGTCTGCGCCGCCAGCGGCTGGCAGGTCAGCGCCGGCAATGCGGCGACGGGCGGCGCGCGGGTCGTGGTCGACCTGGGGGCCAGCGTCCGTCGCTTCTGACCTCACAATTTCCTCACAAATCGCTCACTAAACCCTCACGCGCGGTCGACTAAATTCCCCGGCACATTTTGCCGGTGGTCGACGATGAATATTTTCAAGGGTTTGAACGGGTCCGCGTTGCGCGTCTGGGGCTTCACTGTCGTGGTCGCGCTGGCAGTGTCTCTGGTCACGCGCATCGCCTTGCTGGCGTATTCGGTACTGTTCAACGACCAATCGCTGCGCGACCTGCTCGGGCCGCTGGCGATCGGCACCCTGCGCGACCTGCCGGTCGCGGCGGTCGCCGCCTCGCCGTGGCTGCTGTTCGAACTGCTGTTCGGCGCCAGATGGCGGGCCCGTCTGCGCTGGCCGCTTTTTGCCATCTATGTCTTCGCGCTGCTCTTCGTCGGCGTCTCGGAAGCCATCTTCTGGGACGAATTCAGCACCCGTTTCAATTTCATCGCCGTCGACTATCTGGTCTATACCACCGAGGTGATCGGCAACATCCGCGAGTCCTACCCGGTGGGCAAGATCGTTGGCGCCCTGCTGCTCCTGACCGTTTTCCTCGTCTGGGCCCTGCGCCGTCCCTTGCGTGCCGCCGCCAGCGATCAACTGACGCGCCGCAGCCAGCTGGGCTGGGGTCTGAGCCTGATCGCGCTCGCCTGCTTCGCGGCCGGCAGGCTGGCCGCTCCCGAGGTTTTTGCCAATGCCTACGGCAACGAGCTGGCCGACAACGGCTGGCGCAGCTTCGTCGCCGCCGCCAGCCAGAACCGGCTTGATTACCGCCATTTCTACGCCACCCGGCCCGACGCCGAGGTAATGGCCGACCTTCAACGCCTGTCCGGGCACGGCAACGTCACGGCGAGCCGCCCGCCGGTGCTGAAAGTCGCCCATGCGCCGCAACTCCAGCCGAATGTCGTGGTGATCATGATGGAAAGCATGTCGGCCGAGTACATGGCGACCTTCGGCAACCGCGAGAACATCACCCCCAACCTCGACCGCCTGGCCGGCGAGGGCCTGCTGTTCAGCCGCCTGTACGCCACCGGCACCCGCACCGTGCGCGGGCTGGAAGCGCTCTCCGCCGCCCTGCCGCCGCAGCCCGGCATGGCAGTGGTGCGCTGGCCGAACGTCAGCAATCTCAATACCCTGGGCAGCACGCTGGCCGCCCACGGCTGGACTCCGCATTTCCTGTACGGTGGCTACGGCATGTTCGACAACATGAACAGCTATTTCGACGCCCAGGGCTACCAGGTCACCGATCGTACCGGCTTCAGGGAAGGGCTGGTCCAGTTCGAGAACATCTGGGGCGTCGCCGACGAGCACCTGTTCGACCAGGCACTGCTCAACCTGGACCAGGAAGCGGCCACCGGCAAGCCGTTCTTCTATCACATCATGACGACCTCGAACCACCGGCCGTTCACCTACCCCGACGGGCGCATCGACATCCCGTCGCCCGGCCATCGCCAGGGCGGCGTCAAATACGCCGATTTTGCGATCGGCCGTTTCATCGAAATGGCCAGGACAAAACCCTGGTTCGACAACACCCTCTTCGTCATCGTGGCTGACCACTGCGCGAGCAGCGCCGGCAAGACCAAGATTCCGGTCAACCGCTATCACATCCCGGCCATCGTCTATGCACCGAAAATGATCGCACCGCAGCGGGTCGACACACTGGCCAGCCAGATCGACCTCGCCCCCACCCTGCTCGCCATGCTCGGCCTGGAAGGCGACGACCGCTTCGTCGGCCGCGACATCCTGAATACGCCGCCCGACCAGGGACGCGCCCTGCTGTCGACCTACCAGAACGTCGGCTACCTCAAGGGCGACCTGTTGACCATCCTCGAGCCGAAGCGCCGGATCGAGACCTTCCGCATCAGCGCCGACGGCCGGGAAGCGCGTCCGGTCGCCACCGACCCGCAACTGGCGGATGAAGCGATCGCCTACTTCCAGGGCGCCGCCATGCTGATGGAAAGACACGGCCGGAACGGTTCGCACGGCTGATCCGGGCGGCGCACCGGCCGCCGCGCTACGGCGCGACCGGCCACAGCACGCAGGCCCAGATCGCCGCCGCGTTGATCAGGCTCAGTAGCACCGCCGCACTGCCCATGTCCTTGGCGCGCTTGGCCAGTTCGTGCTTCTCGGGCGAAGCCTTGTCGACCACGGCTTCGAGCCCCGAATTGAGAATCTCGACGATCAGGATCAGGATGATGCTGCCGATCAGCAAGGCGCGGTCGACGCCGCTGCGGCCGAGATAAAGGGCCAGCGGAATGGTGACGGCGGCCAGCAGGATTTCCTCGCGGAAAGCGGCTTCGTTCTTCCAGGCCGCGGCGATACCGTCGCGCGAATAGCCCAAGGCATTCCACAGGCGGACCAGACCTTTCTTTCCCTTGAATTCGGCGGCGCTCACGCCCGTTTCTCCAGCAATGGCTTGAGGAAACGTCCGGTGTGGCTGGCCTTGCATTTCACCACCTCCTCCGGCGTCCCGGCGACCAGGATGCGGCCGCCGCCGTCGCCGCCTTCCGGCCCGAG
Organism: Azonexus sp.; assembly: GCA_017983755.1. Lineage (GTDB taxonomy): Bacteria > Pseudomonadota > Gammaproteobacteria > Burkholderiales > Rhodocyclaceae > Azonexus. The sequence goes on from JAGOAU010000001.1 coordinate 241,511, forward strand.
GTCGACGACCCAGTCGGCCGTCTTGATGACGTCGAGGTTGTGTTCGATGACGACGATGGTGTTGCCGTGATCGGCCAGCCGATGCAGGACAGCGAGCAGCATCTCGATGTCGGCGAAATGCAGTCCGGTGGTCGGTTCGTCGAGGATGTACAGAGTGCGGCCGGTATCGCGCTTGGACAGTTCGAGCGCCAACTTGACGCGCTGCGCCTCGCCGCCGGACAGCGTCGTCGCGCTCTGGCCGAGGGTGATGTAGCTCAGGCCGACGTCGACCAGCGTCTGCAGCTTCCTCGCCACCACCGGCACGGCATCGAAAAACTCGCGCGCCTGTTCGACGGTCATCTGCAGGATGTCATAGATGTTCCGGCCCTTGTAGTTCACTTCCAGCGTCTCGCGGTTGTAGCGCTTGCCGTGGCAGACGTCGCAGGGCACGTAGATGTCGGGCAGGAAGTGCATCTCGACCTTGATCATGCCATCGCCCTGGCAGGCCTCGCAGCGGCCACCCTTGACGTTGAAGCTGAAGCGCCCCGGCCCGTAGCCGCGCGCCCGCGATTCCGGCACCTGGGCGAACAGCTCACGGATCGGCGTCAGCAGGCCGGTGTAGGTCGCCGGGTTGGAGCGCGGCGTGCGGCCGATCGGCGACTGGTCGACGTTGATCACCTTGTCGAACAGATCGAGGCCGACGATTTCCCGGTACGGCGCCGGCTCGCTGGTCGAGCCGTAGAGGTGGCGGGCGGCGGCGGCGTACAGCGTGTCGTTGATCAGCGTCGACTTGCCGGAACCGGAAACGCCGGTAATGCAGGTGAACAGCCCGACCGGCAGTTCGAGCGTGACGTCCTTCAGGTTGTTGCCGCAGGCGTCGACCACCCTGAGCTGCTTTTCCGCCTGTTGCGGTCGACGCCTCCCGGGGGCCGAAATTGCCTTGTGCCCGGACAGGTAGGCGCCGGTCAGCGACGCCGGGTTGGCGGCGACCTGGGCCGGCGTGCCCTCGGCGACGATGGCGCCGCCGTGCACCCCGGCGCCGGGGCCGATGTCGACCACGTAATCGGCGGTGCGGATGGCGTCCTCGTCGTGCTCGACGACCAGCACCGTGTTGCCCATGTCGCGCAGGTTGCGCAGCGTCTGCAGCAGGCGGTCGTTGTCGCGCTGGTGGAGGCCGATCGACGGCTCGTCGAGCACGTACATGACACCGGTCAGGCCCGAGCCGATCTGCGACGCCAGCCGGATGCGCTGCGCCTCGCCGCCCGAGAGCGTCTCCGCGCTGCGTTCCAGGCACAGGTAATCGAGGCCGACATTGATCAGGAAGCTCAGGCGGGCGGTAATCTCCTTGAGGATCTTCTCTGCCACCTGCGCCTTGGCGCCGGCCAGCGTCAGGCAGTTGAAGTAATTGCGCGCCTCGCCGAGCGGCAGGCGGCTGATTTCATGCAGCGTTTTTTCCCCAACCCGGACATGCCGCGCCTCGGTACGCAGCCGGGTGCCGTTGCAGGCCGGGCAAGCCGAATTGCTGATGTATTTCGCCAGTTCCTCGCGCACCGCGTTGGAATCGCTGCCGCGGTAGCGCCCCTCGAGATTGGGGATGATGCCTTCGAAGGTGTGGCTGCGGTCGAAGCGCGTGCCCTTCTCGTTCAGGTAGCGGAAATTGATCTCGGTGCGCCCCGAACCGTAGAGCACCAGTTGGCGGACGTCCTCCGGCAGCGCGTCGAACGGGGCATCGACCGCGAAACCGTAATGCGCGGCCAGCGATTCGATGATCTGGAAATAGAACTGGTTCTTCCGGTCCCAGCCGCGGATCGCCCCGCCCGCCAGCGACAGCCCCGGGTTGGTGACAACGCGCTTGGGGTCGAAGAACTGGATGACGCCCAGCCCGTCGCACTTCGGGCAGGCACCCATCGGGTTGTTGAAGGAGAACAGGCGCGGCTCCAGTTCCTGCAGCGCGAAGGAGCAGACCGGGCAGGCGAACTTGGCGGAAAACAGGTGCTCCCTGTCGCCATCCATCTCCAGTGCGATGGCCCGGCCATCGGCGTGGCGCAGCGCCGTCTCGAACGACTCGGCGAGGCGCTGGCGCATGTCCTCGCGCACTTTCAGGCGGTCGACGACGACATCGACGTTGTGCTTCTGCGACTTGGTCAGCTTCGGGACGGCGTCGATTTCATAGACGGTACCATCGACCCGCACGCGGGCAAAACCCTGGGCGCGCAATTCGGCGAACAGGTCCATCTGCTCGCCCTTGCGGTTGGCGACCACCGGCGCCAGGATCATCAGCTTCGTCTCGGCCGGCAACGCCAGCACCGCATCGACCATCTGCGACACGGTCTGCGCCTCCAGCGGCTGGCCGTGCTCCGGGCAATACGGCGTGCCGGCACGGGCGAACAAGAGGCGCAGGTAGTCGTGGATTTCGGTGACCGTGCCGACGGTCGACCGCGGGTTGTGCGAGGTCGCCTTCTGCTCGATGGAAATGGCCGGGCTCAGGCCTTCGATCAGGTCGACATCGGGCTTTTCCATCAACTGCAGGAACTGCCGGGCATAGGCCGACAGCGACTCGACATAGCGCCGCTGGCCCTCGGCATAGAGCGTGTCGAAGGCGAGCGACGACTTGCCCGAGCCGGAGAGACCGGTGATGACGATCAGCCGGTCGCGCGGCAGGTCGAGGTTGATGTTCTTGAGGTTGTGCGTGCGCGCGCCGCGTATGCGGATGGTTTCCATGATGCCGGTCGGTATGAACTGGTGCAGCCGGTAACTATACGCAAGTTCTTCCCGTGTTCCAGCAAAGAAGCGCCGCCGGCGTTGCATTCCGCAGGCCCGAAGTTCATGCTATCCGGAGAGGAGGGATTCGAACATGCGTCTGGGCTTTCTCGGTGCCGCCGGCGAGGTGACCGGTTCCTGCACGCTGGTGGAAACGGGAAACACCCGCTTCCTGGTCGACTGCGGCATGTTCCAGGGCGGACCGGAGGCGCGCACGAAGAACCTGCGGGCCCTGAACTTCGGCTTCGACGTGCGCGAGATCGACTTCGTCCTGCTCACCCACGCCCACATCGACCATTCCGGCCTGCTGCCGCGTCTGACCGTGCTCGGCTACCGCGGCCCCATCTACGCGACGCCGGCCACCATCGACCTGCTCGCCGTACTGCTGCCGGACAGCGCGCACATCCAGGAAAAGGAAGGCGAGTGGCAACTGCGCCACCGCCATCGGCGCGGCAAGGGCGAACGCGGCGTTCCCGCCCCCTTGTACACCGTGGCGCAAGCGCAGGCGGCCCTTAAGCAACTGCAGCCGGTGGCCTACGGCGAAATTCTTGAGGCCGCGGAAAACGTGCGGGTGCGCTTTCACGATGCCGGCCACATCCTCGGTTCGGCATGGCTGGAGGTGACGGTCAATGGTGAGGGGCGGCCGCGCAAGCTGGTGTTCTCGGGCGACCTCGGGATGCCCGAGCGACCGGTGCTACGCAATCCGGAAAAGGTCGTGGCCGAGGCCGACCTGCTGCTGATCGAATCGACCTACGGCGACCGCCGGCATCGCTCGCTGCCGGAGACCGAGGACGAAATCGTCGCCGCCTTCGCGCGTACCCGTGCCGCCCACGGCAACCTGATCATTCCCTCCTTCGCCGTCGGCCGCACCCAGGAAATCATTTACCTGCTGGCCGACCTGGTGCGCCGCCAGCGGCTCTCGCCGCTCAAGGTCTATGTCGATTCACCGATGGCCAACGCCGCAACACAGATCACGCTGGCGCATCCGGAACTGCTCGATGCCGAGACCCGCGAACTGATTGCCTGGCAGCAAGCGCATCCGGAAAAAATGAAGCTCGAGTTCGTCGCCGACGTCGAGGCCTCCAAGGCGCTGAACGAAATCCGCAGCGGCGCGGTGATCCTCTCCGCCAGCGGCATGTGCGAGGCCGGGCGGATCAAGTACCACCTGCGCGAAAATCTGCCGCGCAGCGAGTGCAGCATCCTGATCGCCGGCTTCCAGGCGGCCGGCACGCTGGGCCGGCGGCTGGTCGACGGCGCCCGGCTGGTCCGCATCTTTGGCGACCCGGTGCCGGTTCGCGCACGCATCTACACGGTCGGCGGCCTGTCGGCGCATGCCGACCAAACGGCGCTACTCGACTGGCTGCGCGGCTTCCACAAGCCACCCGGGCACACCTTCGTCGTGCATGGCGAAGCCGGCGCCGCGGGCAATTTCGCGACCGCAATCCAGGAACAACTGGGCTGGCCGGCAGTGCATCTGCCGCGGCTTGGCGAGTCCGTCGAAATCTAGCAGACGACTGTGGACATACCTACCGCCATCGAACGCATCGCCCGGCGTCTCGCCCGCTCCCGCCGGGTGCTGTTCATCACCGGCGCCGGGATCTCCGCCGATTCCGGCCTACCTACCTATCGCGGGGTTGGCGGGCTCTACAACGACGAAGCGACCGAGGACGGGTTGCCGATCGAAACGGCACTTTCAGGCGCGCTGTTTTCAATCCGGCCGGACGTCACCTGGAAATACCTGGCCCAGATCGCCCACAATTGCCGCGGGGCACAGCCCAACCCGGCGCACCTGGCGATCGCCAGCCTGGAACGCCGGATCCCCGATACAGTCGTCTTCACCCAGAACGTCGACGGACTGCACCGCAAGGCCGGAAGCTCCAATCTCATTGAAATCCACGGCAACCTGCAGACGCTGTTTTGTCCGCAGTGCGGCTTTCAGGAAACGGTCGAAGACCTCGATGGCCGCGACCTGCCACCGCGCTGCCCGAAATGCGGCGCCGTCCTGCGCCCAAACGTCGTGCTGTTCGGCGAAGCCCTGCCCGAAGCGGAGATGGCACGCTTCATCGAAGCTCTGGAAAAAGGCGTGGACATGGTTTTCACCATCGGCACCTCGGGGGTGTTTCCCTATATCTCGGAGCCGGTCGCCTGGGCAGCCCAGTTTGGCATTCCGACCATCGAAATCAATCCCGAGCGCACCCGGCTGACCCCGCTCGTCGCATATCACCTGCCGCTGCGCGCTGCCGAAGCCATGACCGCGATCATGACCCGGCTTGCGGACGGCTGATATACCGAACCGCCGCACCTGCGACAACCGCTGGTCTCAATTAATGACGAGAAGGCGGTCACGGCAATACAAAGCTGCTTTTTTCCTGCACACGGATTGCCGGATCGTGCTTTGCGACAATCTCGAAATGAATCGGCTGAATTCCCGACTGTTCGCTGTCGCCCGGCGCCGAGACCGTAATCGATACCGGGTGAATGCTGCCCGGCTCGGCCGAAAACTCATCGACGCCGACGATTTCCAGCCCTGGCAAGCCGTTGACCGCAACCTTGAACTTCCGGGAAACGTCATCGAGATTCATCAACTTCAAGGTGTAAGCGTTTTCGATGCGCCCCTCCGAGGTTTCGCGGAGTAGCGCCCCCCTGTCGCGCAGAACATCAACCAGCAACGGGGAGCGCTGGCTGACGGTCCACACGCCAAGGCCCGAAACTGTCAGCAGCAGGCTGGCATAGAGCGCAACCCGCGGTCGGCTGCGCAGACCTTTGGGCCTGGGTTGCCCTGCCAGTTCCCGTTCGGAAGCAAAGCGGATGAGGCCAACCGGGGCGCCGATCTTGTCCATGACCTGATCGCAGGCGTCGATACACAATCCGCAATTGATACACTGATATTGGAGTCCATCGCGAATGTCAATGCCGGTTGGACAGACCTGCACGCAGATGCCGCAATCGATGCAGTCGCCGGTAGCGCCTGCCTGGTGTTTGACATTGCGCGGCTCGCCGCGCTGACGGTCGTAGCTGACGTTGGCAGTCGTCGGGTCAAACATCACCCCCTGAAAACGCGAGTACGGACACATGTGCTGACATACTGCCTCGCGCGCCAGGCCCGCCTGCACATAGCAAAAAACAGCGTAGAAAATCAGCCAGAAAGCTTCCCAGGGACCCGTCTCCAGCACGAAGATCGTCGGCAGCAATTCGCGAATGGGGGTGAAATAGCCAACGAAGGTGATTGCCGTCCATGCCGCGACAAGGATCCAGAGACCGTGCTTGGTCGCCTTGAGCAGCAGCTTCCGACCGCTCATCGGCCCCTGATCGAGTTTCAGGCGGGCCAGATGGTCGCCTTCCACCCTCGCTTCGATCCAGGTGAATATCATCGTATAAACCGTCTGCGGGCAGGCGAAACCGCAGAACAGTCGGCCAGCCAGCGCAGTCACAAGAAACAGGGCGGTCGCCGCCGATATCAGCGCAAAGGCAAGCAACAAGGCATCCTGCGGCCAGAGCACCAAGCCAAACAGGTAAAGCTTTTCGTGGGCGATATCGAACAGGATGGCCTGGCGGATCGCACCATTGCTCTCCCAGTTCAGCCAGACAGCGCCGTAAAAGATGATCTGGGTAAACCAGACCATCGCCCAGCGCAGGGTGTTGAACCTGCCCTCGATAGCCTTGGCGTGAATTTTCCCCTTCTTGCGGTACAACTCCAGCTTCGCTTCTCGAACCTTGCTGACGGGCTTGCTCACAACGGCACTCCTGATCTTTGGATGGTCGCCAGTAGATCATCGGAAGCAAAACAGCAACAGTTTCAGATTACCAAGTATTCGATAGGCACAGATTCGCAAATCGTCGGCCAACTGTGCAGGTCGAAAAACTGTATGCCTGTCCCTGTGATTTTTTTCTGGTGCTGAAAAAATGGCGGCATCCAGTCAGGAGTCTGCAAACATGACGGCCATCACCATTCCGCTCCCCGAAACGCAGCAAGAATCCTCAGAATCAAGCCAAGGGCACATTCCAGGGAACAAGGGCATCTGGGTTGGCATTTGCTGCGAGTTCGTCGAATTTCTCGTGCTGTTTGTCGTCTATTTCGTCGCCCGCGCCCATTTCCCGGAGTCGTTCGAACAGGGTGCGGAACGTCTGTCCCGGCTTTCAGGCACGCTCATCACGCTGCTGATGGTGACCAGCAGCTTCTTCATTGCCTGCTCGGTGGCGACGATACGTGCCGGCCAGCGCCGCCGTTCGTTGTATTGGCTGATCGCCGGACTGGTCGTTGCACTCGGATATCCGATCGCCAAATATTTTGAAATCCAGTGGAATCTGGCTCATGGAATCAATGGCGAATCCGGCATCTTCTTCACCGTTTATTACTACCTGACCTTCAACCATCTGGTGCACGCCGTCTGGGGCATTCTCGGCATCTTCTGGGTATTGGCCCGACATCTGGCTGGCGGCTACTCACCCGAGGACTACGGTGGCCTTGAAGCATTGGCCAGTTACTGGCACGCCACCGACATCATCTGGCTGATCATCTTCCCCTTCTTCTACGTATTGGTCTGAACCATGGAGAACACGACACAACAACCGGGCGCCGCGCTTTTTCCGCTGGCCATGGCATGGCTCGTACTGGTCGCACTGACCTTGTTCAGCCTCATGCTCGGCAAATGGTTTCATGGCGCAGCATGGCTGCAAGTTCTGGTCGCAGCCATCATCTGGATCAAGGGACACCTCATCGCCAGACGGTTTATCGAATCTGAACAGGCACATCCATTCATCCGGAACGTATTGCGGGGCTTCATCGCCTTCGCGCCGATTGCGCTTGTCCTGACGGCGTTTTACGGCCATCAGTTTGCCCGCTGGGCGACGCTATGACTGATCGGCAATCAACTGCCCGAGCGTAGCCATTGCTGCCTGCCGGCTGGCGGAATCGGGATGGCCGAAATTGAGGCGCAGATGATGGCCGAATTCGCGCTTGGCCGAGAAGATGGGGCCGGGCGCAATGCTGATGCCCCGAGAAAGGGCCTGCTGGTGCAGCAGCAGGGTATCAACCTGTTTCGGTAGCTCCAGCCACAGGAAATAGCCGCCCTGTGGCAGTGCCAGCCGTGTGCTGTCGGGGAAATGGTGCTCGACCGCTGTAACGAGAGCAGCCTGCTGCTCGGCCAGCTTTCGCCGCAATTGCCGCAGATGGTTCTCAAACGCGCCATGCTTCAGGTAGTCGGCCAGCGCGATCTGGACCGGCACCGTCGTTGCCAGGCTGGTGGAGAGTTTCAACCGCTGAATTTGGTGGGCATATCGGCCGGCAGCGACCCAGCCCAGTCGATAACCTGGCGCCAGGCATTTTGAAAACGAGGAAACATGCATGACCAGCCCATCCTTATCCTTGGCCTTGCTGCACAGCGGCGCCTGGCGTCCAAAGTACAACTCGGCATAAACATCGTCCTCGATCAGCGGTACCTGATACCGATGAAGTAGTTCGAGCAAGGCCATCTTGCGCTCCTCGGTCACCAGGCTGCCGGTCGGATTGGCAAAGTTGAGCATGAGCAGGCAGGCCTTGATCGGATGGTGGCTGAACGCCTCCTCCAGCGCCGTCAGGCTGACACCTTCCCGTGGATGACTGGGAATTTCGATCACTTTAAGACCCAAGCGCTCACTGGCCTGCAGTCCAGCGTAAAACGTCGGGGACTCGATGGCAATCAGGTCACCGGGCTGCGTCACCGCCTGCAAGCAAAGGTTCAACCCTTCCATGGCGCCGGAAGTGATGATGATTTCCTCGGGCGCAACCGATGCACCATGGGCCATATAGCGCAGGGCCAACTGACGGCGCAGCTCCTCGTTCCCCGGTGGCAGGTCGGTCACCGTGGCGAGAGGATCGAATTTGCGTGCGGCGCTGGCCAGAAAGCGCCCCAGTTTGTGAAAGGGAAACAGATAAGGACTGGGAAAGCTCGAGCCGAGCGGCACCACCGATGTGTCGCGCACACTGTCCAGAATCTGGAAGATGAAATCGCTGACCTGCAATTCGGTGGAGCCCCCGGCCGGGTGCGTCATCGCGGGTTCAGGCAGGACACGGCCACGCCGGGCACGAACGAAATAGCCGGACTTCGGACGCGCTTCGATGAGCCCCCGGCTCTCCAGCAGGTAATACGCCTGGGTGACGGTTATCGGGCTGATGTCATGGGTACGGCAAGCCTGTCGGACGGAAGGCAGACGATCTCCGGCGCGCAGAATTCCATCGACGATCAACTTTTCCGTTTGCTCGGCAATGTCTTGATAAAGGCTCATGCATAAATGTTAGCAGCGCTGAACACATAGAGCCTTTGCTCAATCATCAGTATCACCAGTTCGGCTCGCGCTCCGGCGTCGCGGTGATCTTGTGGATGCTCAGGTCTGCCCCCTGGTATTCGTCTTCCTGGTCAAGGCGCAGGCCGAGCGCTGCCTTCAGTGAGCCGTAAACCAGCAGGCTGCCGATCACGGCCACCACGATCGCCAGCGCGGTCATGATCAACTGTGGCATGAAGGCGACGCCACCGGCGCCGCCGAGCGCCTTGCTGCCGAAGATGCCGGCCGCGATGCCGCCCCAGGCGCCGCACAGGCCATGCAGTGGCCAGACGCCGAGTACGTCGTCGATCTTCCAGCGATTCTGGGTCAGGGTGAACATGACGACGAACAGGCCGCCGGCAATGCCACCGACAGCCAGCGCACCGATCGGGTGCATCAGGTCCGAACCGGCGCAGACCGCCACCAGGCCGGCCAGCGGGCCGTTATGCACGAAACCCGGGTCATTCTTGCCGAGCAGCAGCGCGACCAGGGTGCCGCCGACCATCGCCATCAGCGAATTGAGCGCCACCAGACCGGAAATCTTGTCGAGCGTCTGGGCGCTCATGACGTTGAAGCCGAACCAGCCGACGGTCAGTATCCAGGCACCAAGCGCCAGGAATGGGATCGACGAGGGCGGGTGGGCGGAGATGCGTCCGTCCTTGCCGTAGCGTCCATAACGGGCGCCGAGCAGGAGCACCGCCGGCAGCGCGATCCAGCCGCCCATGGCATGCACGACGATCGAGCCGGCGAAATCATGGAACTCTTCGCCGAAGGTGGCCTTGAGCCAGGCCTGGATGCCGAAGGCCTGATTCCAGGCGATGCCCTCGAAGAAGGGATAGACGAAGCCGACCAACAGGAAGGTGGCGATCAGTTGCGGATGGAACTTGGCGCGCTCGGCAATGCCGCCCGAAATGATGGCGGGAATCGCGGCGGCGAACGTCAGCAGGAAGAAGAACTTGGTCAGCTCGAAGCCGTTCTTCTCCATCAGCGTATCGACGCCGGAAAAGAAGCTGACGCCGTAAGCTATGGTGTAGCCGATGAAGAAGTAGGCAACGGTCGACATCGCGAAATCGGTCAGAATCTTGACCAGCGCGTTGACCTGGTTTTTCTTGCGGACCGTGCCCACCTCGAGAAAGGCGAAGCCGGCATGCATGGCGAGCACCATGATGGCGCCCAGCAGAATGAAGAGGACGTTGCCGCCCGATTGAAAAGCTTCCATGAAACCCCCGGATCAAAGAACCCGCGGATGAAAGCAAGCACCATTCCAGTGCATCAAACATGTTACAAATCAGTGCATTAGCCCGCACCGAAGCAGTGAATTACGCACTAATAAAGTGCATAACGATGCGGCGACGCCTCGCGACGGTGCAGGCGTGCCTTATTTCGGCACTGCTTCGGGCGGCAGCAACACCCACATGCGGCCGCTCTGCTTCATCCGGCCGGCCTGTTCCCCGGCCTCCTTGCCGAAGCCCCAGAAGAAATCGGCGCGCACCGCGCCCTTGATGGCACCGCCGGTATCCTGCGCCAGCACCAGGCGATTCAGGGGCTTGTTCGAATTCGGGCGCGTCGTTGCCAGGAACACCGGCGCGCCGAGCGGCACCGAACGCGGGTCGACGGCGATGCTGCGCTCGGCGGTAAGGGGAACGCCCAGCGCCCCGACCGGGCCATCCTTGCTGTTCGGCACTTCGCGGAAGAAGACATAGCTGGGATTGGCGTTGAGCAGTTCCTCAAGACGCCCGGGATTGGCACGCGCCCAGGCCTGGATGCCCTGCATCGAGGCCTCCTCCAGCTTCAGTTCGCCGCGGTCGACCAGCACGCGGCCGATGGATTGATAGGGATAGCCGTTCTGGTCAGCGTAGTTGAGGCGGGCCATCGTACCGTCCGGCAGGCTGACCCGCCCTGAACCCTGAACCTGCAGGAAGAAGAGCTCGACAGCGTCATCGACGTAGAGCAAGGTACGGCTCGGCAGCTTGTCGCCGCGTGCGGCGATTTCTGCCCGCGACCAGTAGGGAACGACCTTGTTGCCTTCCAGGCGGCCGCGGACACGCTTGTCCTTCAGCTCCGGAAAGATGGCGGACAGGTCGATGGTCAGCAAATCCTCCGGCACACCGCGCACCGGTTGCTCGAAACCCTTGCTGCGGGTGCGGCTGCCGCGCAGCAGCGGCTCGTAGTAGCCGGTTACCAGCCCGGTGGCATTGCCGTCGCCAGCCTGGATGGCGTACGGCCTGAGCTGGCTCTCGAAGAATCGGCGCGGGTCGTGCCCCGGCTTGCCGTCGGCGGCACGCGCCAGGTCGCAGACGCGCTTCCAGCCCGCGCCATGCGGCTTGCTGGCAACGCCGCGGCAACTGGCCATGAAGGCCGGCCAGGCGGCGCCGAGGTCATCCTCTTTCCAACCCGGCAGGTCCGCCCAGTTCGCCGGCTGCAGATTGCGGGAAAAAGGCGCTGCCGCTGGCGGAATCGTCGGCGCCGGCGGGCAGGCCGGACAAGCGGGGCAGGGTTTGCAGCCTGTGGCCGGCTCGCCGATGGGCGTCGTCGTGCTGCACGCGGTCAAAAATATCGCAGCAAGAACAGGGAATAAACGCGCGGCAGCTTGGATTTTTCGCATGTGTTTCTATAGAGTTCGCAAATTCGCCGCGAAGTATAACCGCCACCATGCCCGACATCTCTCAACTCGAACGCCTGCTCGCCCGTGCCGAAGCCGTTCTCGGCCAATTCGAAGCCAGCCTGCCGCCCGCCCCGCCGCCGCCCGACTGGCAGGCCGCCATCGCCTTCCGCTGGCGCACACGCAACGGCCGCGGCTGGCTGCAGGCGGTACGCCATCCGCACCCGATCCGTCTTGCCGATCTCGAGAACATCGACGACCAAAAGGCGCGCATCGTCGCCAATACGCGCCAGTTCGTCGCCGACCAACCGGCCAACAATGTGCTGCTGACCGGCAGCCGGGGTTCGGGCAAGTCGTCGCTGGTCAAGGCCGTGCTCAACGAATATGCGCGCAAGGGGCTGCGCCTGATCGAAGTCGACAAGGACGACCTGGTTCACCTGCAGGACATCGTCGACCTGCTCGAAGGCCGTCCCGAGCGCTTCATCATCTTCTGCGACGACCTCTCGTTCGAGGCGGGCGAGACCGCCTACAAGGCGCTGAAATCGGTGCTCGACGGTTCGGTCGCGGCGCCGCCGGACAACGTGCTGATCTATGCCACCTCGAACCGGCGCCACCTGATGCCCGAGTATTTCGCGGAGAATCTGGAAACCAAGCGCGTCGACGATGAAATCCACCCCGGCGAAACCACCGAAGAGAAAATTTCGCTGTCCGAACGCTTCGGGTTGTGGATTTCCTTCTACCCATTCAGCCAGGACGATTACCTCGACATCGTCAATCACTGGCTGCGCCATTTCGGTGTCAGCGAGGCGCAGATCGCGAGCTGCGAACGCGATGCGCTGAACTGGGCGCTCGGCCGTGGTTCGCGCAGCGGCCGCGTCGCCTGGCAGTTCGCCCGCGACCTTGCCGGCCGGCAGAAACCGGCGCACAAGAAGGCAAAGTGAACCAGATGGTCGAAGTGGCTGCCGCTGTCATGCTGCGCGCCGGCGGCAGCGAATTCCTGCTGGCCCAGCGCCCTGCGGGCAAGGTCTATGCGGGCTACTGGGAGTTCCCCGGCGGCAAGGTCGAGCCCGGCGAAACGGTTCGCGCAGCACTCGTCCGCGAACTGCACGAGGAGCTCGGGATCACGGTCACCGCCTGCTCACCCTGGCTGACCCGCGTGTTCACCTACCCACACGCCACCGTGCGCCTCAATTTCTGGCGCGTCACGGCGTGGGATGGCGAGATCGGCATCACTGCGCCGCTCGAACATAGTGCGGTCGACTGGCAAAAATGCGGCAAATCCGCCAGCGTCGCGCCGATCCTGCCGGCCAACGATCCGATCCTGAAAGCGCTGGCGCTGCCGACGACGATGGCCATCACCATGGCCGAGAGCGAAGGCGTCGAACGCCAGCTGGAGCGGCTGGAAGAAGCGCTGAACGCGGGCCTGCGGCTGATCCAGGTGCGCGACAAGGGCTGGCCGCAGGCGCAGCGCCTGTGGTTCGCCGAGACCGTCGTCCGCCTCGCGCACAGCCATGGTGCACTGGTTGTCATCAACGACGACGAGGAGATCGCCCGGCGCACCAGTGCCGACGGCGTGCACCTGTCGGCGGCGCGCCTGGCTGGCTGCAAGCAACGGCCGGATTTCGCCTGGGTCGGCGCTTCCTGCCACGATGCTGTGGAAATCGCCCGGGCCGGCGAACTCGATCTCGATTACGCGCTGCTCGGCCCGGTGCTGCCGACGCCGACCCACCCGGAAGCGGTCGGACTCGGCTGGAACGGGTTCGCCGGGATGCTGGCCGGCAATACGCTGCCGGTCTTTGCGCTCGGCGGCATGCAACCGACGCTGCTGGCCGCGGCCCAAGGCCAAGGTGCGCATGGCATCGCGCTTATGCGCGGCTGGTAGGGTCGGGATCGACGCCCGGTTCGCTGTGCTCTTCCTGCACCGGAATCCGGTAGGAATCGCTGGCCCAGCAGCCGAGGTCGATCTGCTTGCAGCGCTCGGAACAGAACGGCCGCCACGGGTTTTCCGGCGACCAGAGCGACTCGCCGCCGCATTGCGGACAGCGGACCTTGCGAACCGTCATCAGAGATTACAGAAGGTCAGGTCGAACGGCACATCGCGCTCGCAGACCCTGGCCTTGAGCTCGCCGGCCGACGGATTGGTGAAGCGGATGTTGAGGAAATACTTGTTGGCGCTGACTTCGGGAATCGCCGGCTCCTCGGTCTTGACCTCGACGCGCACCATCTGCGCCGCCGTGCCGCCCAGGTTGAGCTGGAACTGACCCTTGACGGCCGTGTGATGCTTGGGCCGCCCGCTCGATCGCAGCAGGCGCAGGACGATGGCCGCCGCATCGCGCAGCGGCAGCATCGGCCTGGTCCACCCGGCAATCGCCTCGCGCCGCACTTCCGGCGGGCGGTGCAGCCACCAGTGATAGGACGGCAGGTCAAACTCGCAGACGCCGCCGGGGATCGCCGCGCGGCTCTTGATGCCCATCAGCCAGTCGTTGTCGCGCAGGTACTGGCCGATCTTGCCGGCCATGCCGAGCAGCGCCGCCGACGAATGCTCGATTTCGTAGAGGGCACCGGACAGGGCTTCTTCGGAAATTTCGGGATTGTTGCGGTAGGACAGCAAGGTCTGGCGCTGGCGCTCGAGTTCCTGGATGAGGTCCATCTTGAGGTCGGCGCGGCCGGCAGTTTCGAGAATCTCGAACAGCGTGACGAGGGCCGTGTGATGTTCCAGCTGACCGTCGCTTTCGGCAAAATATGCTGTCTTTTCGAATAAATCTTCGAGACGCAACAGCGTGCGGATGCGCTCATTGAAGGGATATTCGTAGGTGATCACGCTTATTTTGGCTTTTAAGAACGGAAAATTTCGCTAATTCTGAGCTATTTGCAGGCAAATCTCAACAGTTTGCTTTAGGTATTTGTGACGATAGCCGCAGATACTTCTGATGCAGTTCGCCGACCTGCATTTCCAGATTGGCGAGATCGCCGTCGTTGGCAATCACGTCGTCAGCGACGGCCAGACGCTCGGCGCGCGACGCCTGAGTGGCCATGATGGCGCGCACTTCTGCCTCGGACAGTCCGTTACGCGCCATCACGCGGCTGATTTGCAGGCTTTCCGGGCAGTCGACCGCGACGATCCGGTCGCAACGCTCGCGATAGCTGCCGGACTCGACCAGCAGGGGCACCGCAAGGATGACGTAGGGCGAGCCGGCGAGCCGGCAGCACTCGGCCGACAGGGTGCGGATCAGCGGGTGCAGAATGGCTTCCAGGCGGCCGCGCGCGGTCGGGTCGGCAAAGACCAGGCGCCGCATGCGGCTGCGGTCAAGGGCGCCGTCTGCCATCGCCACGTCGGCGCCGAAAGCGGCGACCAGCGCCGGCATGGCCGCGCCACCGGCGGCGGTCAGCTCATGGGCGATGGCGTCGGTATCGACCACGCCGACACCGAGCGCGGCAAAACAATCGGCGGCGGCGCTCTTGCCGCTGCCAATGCCCCCGGTCAGACCGACGACGAAATCGCTCACTTGCAGGCCTGGGCCGGCACTTTCGGCACGATGGCGGCGGCAAGATCCTGGACATCCGCCTGGCGCGCCAGCGGTCCGCGTGCCTGGACCGAGAAATGGCTCTCCTTGCCTGGCCGCGGCCCGACTTTCGCCGACTTGACCCCCTTGGCTTTCAGTTCGGCAAGGAGTTCCTGCCCGCCCTTCTCGGCCGAGAAGATACCAAGCGAAATGGCGAAGCGGTTGGGCCCCTCCTGGATGATGAAGAAATCCTTGACGCCCAGCTCCTTCAGTTCGCCGGCTTTCTTGTCGGCATCGGCCTTGCTCGGCTGCGGCGGCACGAAGACCCACCAGCCGGAACCTTCCGAGGCGACGGCCCGGCGTTCGACGCGCACGCCGACGAGTTTCTCCGCAAGCGTCGACGCCAGTCGATCGGCATCGGCTGCCGGCAGGCGCTCCCAAACCAGACACAGCTCCTCGGGTTCGGTATTGCGCGGGGATATTGTTTCTGCCGCCTGCCGGTCGCCACCGCCGTTGCTCCCCTTGGGCGGCGGCTGGTCGCCGCGCGCCACGATGCGGACACGTTCCGCCGCCAGCTGCTGCTCGACGCGGCCGGCGTCGGGGTTGCCGGAACGGCCGAGATAGCCGCCGGTGAAGGCATAGAACAGCAGATTGACGAGAACGAGGAGAAAAACCAGGGCTTTCAAGCGCTCAACCCACCTTCGGCAGATGCTTCAGCGATTCGGCAATCGCCTCGGCCGGGTAGTCGTAGTCCTCCAGCTGGCCGGAGAAATACTTGTCGTATGAGGCCATGTCGAAGTGGCCGTGGCCGGTCAGGCTGAACAGGATGGTCTTGGCCTCGCCGGTCGCCTTGCACTTGAGCGCCTCGTCGATGGTGGCGCGGATGGCGTGGCAGGATTCCGGCGCCGGGATGATGCCTTCGGCGCGGGCGAACTGGACGCCGGCCTCGAAGGTGGCGACCTGCGGCACGGCCAGCGCCTCGATGCTGCCTTCGTGCAGCAGTTGCGAGACGAGCGGCGAATCGCCGTGGTAGCGGAGGCCGCCGGCGTGGATGCCGGGCGGCATGAAGTCGTGGCCGAGCGTGTACATCTTCATGATCGGCGTGTAGCCGGAGACGTCGCCGTAGTCGTAGGCGTAGTGGCCCTTGGTCAGCGTCGGGCAGGAAGTCGGCTCGACGGCGACGCAGCGCAGGTTGGTGGCGCGTTTGTCGCCGGCCGCCTTGTCGGCGAGGAAGGGGAAGGCGATGCCGCCGAAGCTCGAACCGCCGCCACAGGGCCCGAAGATCACGTCCGGGTAGAGGCCGATCTTGTCGAACTGCTTCTTGGCTTCGAGGCCGATGACGGTCTGGTGCAGCAGCACGTGGTTGAGCACGGAACCTAGGGTGTAGCAGGTGCCGGGATCGGCCGCCGCTTCCTCGACGGCTTCCGAGATGGCCAGACCGAGCGAGCCCTGGTTGTTCGGGTCGGCGGCCAGCGCGGCGCGGCCGGCGTTGGTCAGGTTGGTCGGGCTTGCGAAGACTTCGGCGCCCCAGGTCTGCATCATCGAACGGCGGAAGGGCTTCTGCTCGTAGCTGACCTTGACCATGAAGACGCGCACGGGCAGGCCGAACATCTGGCCGGCGAAGGCGATCGACGAGCCCCACTGGCCGGCGCCGGTTTCGGTCGTCAGCTTCCTGGTGCCAGCCAGCTTGTTGTAGAAAGCCTGCGGCACGGCGGAGTTCGGCTTGTGCGAACCGGCCGGCGAGACGCCTTCATATTTGTAGAAAATCTTGGCCGGCGTGCCGAGCGCCTGTTCCAGACGCAGGGCGCGGCAAAGCGGGGCCGGGCGCCACAGGGCGTAGATCTGGCGGACTTCTTCGGGAATGGCGATCCAGCGTTCCGCCGACATTTCCTGCTCGAGGATCGGCCCGGGGAAGATGGCGCCCATCGCTTCCGGCGGCACCGGGTTGCCGTCCGGCCCGAGCGGCGGCGCCGGCGGGTTGGGCATGTCGGCAACGACGTTGTACCAGTGGGTGGGGATATCTTCTTGTTCCAGATTGATCCGCAGCGGTGTCATTTTCTCTCCCTGATCCTTGTTCCGCAAAGGCGGTAAATTACTCCAAAAGACCCGGCCGACCAAGGGCAGAGCCTGGTTTTGGCCGTTTTTGGCCAGTCGACCGCAACAATCCGTGGTGCGAGCGGGTAAAGTACGGCCTGCGCTTTCCGACCGCCCCCAAACCGACGCCGTGCCCGCTGCCCACGAACATTCCCTGCTCTGCCACCCCGCCAGTCGCTGCACTGCCGTGCATGGCGTTGCCGCCAGCGCCTGCCTGACGGCCGACGGCACCCTCGTCCTGCGCTACGACGTGCGCGGCGAACCGGACGGCATCAGCATTCCCGAACCCCAGCCATCCTGCGCGGCCGACGGCCTGTGGCAGCACACCTGCTGCGAAGCCTTCGTTGCTGCGGTCGACGGCCCGGAATACCGCGAATTCAACCTTTCGCCTTCCGGCCAGTGGGCGGCTTATCGCTTTCCCGCCTACCGCGAGCGCGATGCCGCCTTCCTGCCGCTGGCCGCGCCGCATATTGCCGTCGCGCGCCACGCGGCCGGCTTCAGCCTGACCGCACGGATTGCCCCCGAACTGTTGCCGGGGGCCAAAACCCTCATCATCGGCCTGAGCGCCGTCGTCGAAGCCGCCGATGGCGGCAAGAGCTACTGGGCGCTCGCCCACGCCGGCGCGCAGCCCGATTTTCATCTCCGCCAGAGCTTCACGCTGACCCTGAACCGCCCATGAAACCCATCATCCAGTTCGGCATCGACCGTCTGCTCGCCGACCCCGCCCTGCGCCGCCCGCTGGCCGGCCGGCGCGTCGCCCTGCTCGCCCACCCCGCCTCGGTCACCGCCGATCTCACCCATTCGCTCGACGCGCTGGCCGCGCTGCCCGGGATCAAGCTGAGCGCCGCCTTCGGCCCACAGCACGGACTGCGCGGCGACAAGCAGGACAACATGGTCGAGTCGCCGGACTTCGTAGACCCGCTGCACGGTATTCCGGTGTTCAGCCTCTACGGCGAAGTACGCCGGCCGACCGCCGCGATGATGGACACCTTCGACGTGCTGCTGGTCGACCTGCAGGACCTCGGCTGCCGCATCTACACCTTCATCACCACGCTGCGCTACGTGCTGGAAGCCGCGGCGCAGCATGGCAAATCGGTCTGGGTACTCGACCGCCCGAACCCGGCCGGCCGCCCGGTCGAAGGCCTGAGCCTGCGCGATGGCTGGGAAAGTTTCGTCGGCGCTGGCGCGATGCCGATGCGCCATGGCCTGACCATGGGCGAACTCGGCCGCTGGTTCGTCACCACACTCAAACTCGACGTCGACTACCGCGTCATCGAAATGCAGGGCTGGCAGCCCGATGCCGCCCCCGGCTACGGCTGGCCGCTCGGTGAACGCCCCTGGATCAACCCGAGCCCGAATGCCCCCAACCTGTGGATGGCGCGCGCCTACGCCGGCACCGTAATGCTCGAAGGCACGACCCTCTCCGAAGGGCGCGGTACGACGCGGCCGCTGGAAATCTTCGGAGCACCGGATATCGACGCCCGTGCCGTCCTCGGCGAAATGCGCGCCTTTGCCCCGCACTGGCTGGCTGGCTGCCAGCTGCGCGAAATCTGGTTCGAGCCGACCTTCCACAAGCATGCCGGCCAGTTGTGCAACGGCCTCCAGATCCACGTCGAAGGCCCGACCTACGATCACGCGGCCTTCCGCCCATGGCGCCTGCAGGCGCTCGCCTTCAAGGCGATCCGCCGGCTTCATCCCGATTACCCGCTGTGGCGCGATTTCGCCTACGAGTACGAGCACGACCGGCTGGCCATCGACCTGATCAACGGCTCGCCGCTGCTGCGCGAGTGGGTGGACGATCCGGCATCGATGCCAACTCAGCTCGATGCGCTGACCACCGTCGATGAAGCCGCCTGGCGAGCGGCCACCGCAGAATTTCTCCTCTATCGCTGAGGCCGCGCGCCATGACCGAAGTGCTGAAGCCCTACCCCGACCCCGCCGGTGCCGACCAGATCCTGACCGCCACCGAGCGCTGGCTGGAGCGCGCCGTCATCGGCCTCAACCTCTGCCCCTTCGCCAAGAGCGTCTTTGTCAAAAAGCAGGTCCGCTACGCGTTGACCGCGGCCGGCAGCGCTGACGAACTGCTGGCCGAATTGGAACACGAACTGAATTTATTGGCTGCCAGCGACCCGGCCGAACTCGACACCACCCTGCTAATCCACCCGCTGGCGATGACCGATTTCCTCGACTATCACTTCTTTCTCGCCGAAGCCGACGCGCTTTTGAAGAATCTCGGCTACGAAGGCGTGTTCCAGATCGCCAGCCTGCACCCGCAGTACGAATTCGCCGGCAGCGACCCCGACGACATCGCCAACTTCACCAACCGCTCGCCCTGTCCGACGCTGCACCTGCTGCGCGAAAGCAGCATAGACCGCGCCGTCGCCGCCTTTCCCGATGCGGCGGACATTTTCGAGCGCAACATCGAAACCATGGAACGGCTCGGGCACGAGGGCTGGCGCAAACTCTGGCTGGCCTGAGTTGCGGAACCTTCGCCGCCGGCCGCACCTAACGGACAAAGCCCGCCAAGGAGAACCCCATGAAGCTTTTCTACACGCCCGGCGCCTCTTCCTTGTTCCCGCACATCGTCCTCTGCGAACTCGGACTGCCGCACGAACTCGAGAAAGTCGACCTGCGCAGCCACACCACTGCCGACGGCAGCGACTATTACGCGACCAACCCCAAGGGTTACGTGCCAGCGCTGCGACTTGACGACGGCCAGTTGCTGACCGAGGGACCGGCCATCGTCCAGTATCTCGCCGACCTAAAACCGGAAGCCGGGCTGCTGCCGCCCGCCGGCACGCTGGAGCGGGCGCGCGTTCAGGAATGGCTGACCTTCATCGGTACCGAAATTCACAAGAACTTCAGCCCGCTTTTCCGCCCCGATACTTCAGATGAATGGAAGGCTGCAACCCGCGCCAATCTCGACCGCCGTCTCGCTTTCGTCGACCAGGCGCTCGCCGGCCGCGACTATCTCGCCGGCAGCCAGTTCAGCGTTGCCGATGTCTATCTTTTTACCGTCCTCAGCTGGGCCCGCTACGTGCAAATCGATCTCGCCCTCTGGCCGGCGCTGGCCGCCTTCCAGGCCCGGGTGGCGGCGCGTCCGGCGGTGCAGGCAGCCATGCAGTCGGAGGGACTGCTGAAGTAGGCGTTCAGCCCCCTGCCGATCGGCCGTTCGTCATTTGGTGAACTCGATCTTGCGCACCGGATCCACCTTGTTGAGGTAATAGGTACCGTCCTCGCCCTTGACGATGGTGGCGCACCATTTTTCGAGTTCGCGCTTCCAGTCGATCTCGACGCAGTACTTGCCGGCATCGTTTATGGACCATTTACCGGGTGATGACGCCGAGGCCGACATGGCGCCACCGTATTTCTTGTTGCTCGTCGAGGCAACGAGCGTACCGTCCGGATCGTTGGTCCAACGCCGTTCGCTGCCGAAACTGGAAACGTGCTGCACCTTCGCACCCGTGACGAGCGTGCGCAGCTCCTCCCCGGTCACCTTCGTCGCCACCTCGTCGGCACCGGCCTGGAACGATGCGACGACCGCCACTCCTGCAATCAATTTCGCAAGCATGATCCACCCCCTTCGTATCGGGCAGGGCCGTTTCGCTTGCCGACTGCCCGGCAAGCCTGGCAGGACCTCGTCGCCATTTGAATCATTTTAGGCCCGAATCGGCGGCCCAGGTTCTGGATGCGGATTCAGGGCGGCGTGGAAGCAGCCCTGGACTGTCGGGCAAGAACCCGTTCCGCGGCCACCACCCCGCGATACTGCGCCTCTTCGAACAGCGAAAAGCCGGACAGGTCGGCGTGCGCCAGGGCAATGCGCGGGTGGCGGAATTCGGCCAGTTTTTCGCGTTGACCGTACCAGAGGCTGCCCGGCACCGGGCGCCGCATGGCATGGCCGTTGCGGAAGATGTCGAGGCGGGTGGTCAGGCGGCGGATGTCGGGATGGACGCGTTCGAGCTCGGCGAGAATGCCCTCGGCCCAGGCCTCGCGCGGCGTTTCGAGCAGCAGGCGACGCCCCTCGGCAGGGGTAACGTCGTGCAGGGCGCGGTACCAGGTGAACACCGTGCCGCGCAGGCTGCGGCGGATCAACTGGTGGGTCGCCACCACGTAGCCGAGCCCGGCACTTTCGTAAAAGACGTTGTCCCAGGCCGGCGGCGCGCCGTGCCGCTCTTCCGGGAAATCAGCGAGGTGCAGGTTGGCGGTCAGCCAAGGCGCGTAATCGCCGGCCAGCGCGGCGGCCTTGAGTGCGCCCGGCATGGCGCCCCAGACACGCGGCAGGACGAAGGCCGGCGCCGCCCAGATCAGTTGCCGCGCTTCGATGCGGATGGTTTTTGCCCCGGCAAGCACGTCGACCGCAACCGACGACTTGCCTTCCTCGATACGCCAGACCAGCGCATCGCCCAGGATGCGCCCGGCAGCCTTCTGCGCCAGCCCGCGCGCCAGCCAGGCGTTGCCCTCTGGCGCGGTGAGCACGGCATCGCCGGCGGCGTTGGCCGCCGCACCATTGCGGCAGGCGAAATAGTGCAGCCCGGCCCAGGCCGAGGTCTGGTCATGGGCCGTACCGTAGTCGTCGCGCGTCGCGTAGTTGGCCAGCCAGTGCAGGCTGGGCGCGGTGAAACCGTTGGCGGTCAGCCACTGGCTGAAGGACATGCGATCGAGCGCCCGCCATTCAGGGTCGCGGCTGGAGAGTTCCATCGGGATGGCGAAGAGGCGCCGGCCACCGCTGCCACGGGCGTGTTTGAGTTCCTCCATCCGCTCGTGGAAGCGCCGCTGCTGCTCGCGCTCGTCGGCGTCGATGCCGCGATGCGGCAGCAGGCCCTCTTCCCACAGGCCGTGGCGATAGACCCGTTCCTGCGGTGTCGCACAAAGGAAGCGTTCGTCGTAGATCGGCTTCTCGGCGGCCGGATCGCCCTGCAGCACACCCAGTTCAGCGAGCAGCCGGCGGGCATGTACCGCCTCGCGCGGCGGCAGCGGCAGGTAGTGGGCGCCCCACGGGTAGGCGACGAGCGGACTCTGCCCGGCGCGCGAATTGCCGCCCGGCTCGCTTTCCATTTCGAGCACCAGGAAGTCGTCGACCGCAGCACTCGCCAATTTCCAAGCGGCCGACAGCCCGGAAATGCCGCCGCCGACGATGACGACACCGGTCCTGCGGGTGTCCGAGGGCGCCGGGAAACCGCCGTCGCGCAACCGGTGCCCGAGCGCGTGCGACATGCCGAGCAATTCGCCGGGCGGCAGACCGGGTTTTCCGTTGGGCGCACAACCGGCAAGGGCGGCTGCCCCCACCGTACACAGAAAGTCGCGGCGGCTAGTCAAACTTCCGCAGCGACAGGCTGACGGAAAGCTGCGCCCCGAGCCAGCCGAGGAAGGCGCCGCTGGCGGCCAGCGCCGCGATCTCGACGCCCCCAGGCAGGCGCAGCCCGAAGCTGCCGCCGTAGAGCGCCGCCAGATCGCCGACCGGCCCGGCCAGCAGATGCAGCGCGCCGACCACCAGGCCGGCCGCCAGCAGGCCGCCCAGCGCGCCCTGCAACGCCCCGTAGTAATAGAACGGTCGGCGGATGAAGGCATCGGTGGCGCCGATCATCCGCGCCACCTCGATCTCGGCGGCCTGCGCCATGACCTGCAGGCGGATGGTATTGAAGGTGACGGCGACCAGCCCGGCGGCGAAGATGCCGGCCAGCATCCACAGCGCCAGCTTGGCGAGCTTGAGGAAGGCATCGAAACGCTTGACCCAGGCCGAATCGAGCTGCACGTGGGCGACCTTGGGCCAGCCGGCGATTTCCTTGCGCAGGATTTCCAGCGCCTCGGGCTCGCTGTTGGTCGGTTCGATGATGAAGGCGTCGGGCAGCGGGTTGCGCGGCAGGCTGGCGACGATTTCGGCCATGCCTTCGCTCGCCTGCATGCGCTTCAGCGCCTCCTCCTTCGGCACGAAGCGCCAGTTGCCGGTCGTCGCCTGGCGGAGCCGGTTCTCGATCTCGCCGACCTCTTTCCTGCTGGCGTCGACGTTCATGAACAGGCTGATCTGCTGGACGCTGGACGCCCCGTTGCCGAGGTCGCGCAGGTTGTCGAGCGCCACATAGCCGAAGCCGGGCAGGGTCAGCGCGATGCCGATGACGAGCAGCGACAGCAGGGTATTGAGCGGCGTCGCCCACAACCGGCGAAAGGCAGAGGCGAGCGCCGCGCGGTGCTGCGAAAACCAGGCGCTCATGCCGCCAGCCTCCCGTGGTCGAGGCGCAGCACGCTCGGGTGGTAGCGCTCGATCCAGTTCTGGTCGTGGGTGGCGACGACCACGGTGACGCCGACACGGTTGAAATCGGCGAAGAGTTCGAGGATTTCGCCCGCCGATTCGGCATCGAGGTTACCGGTCGGCTCGTCGGCGATCAGGATGGTCGGCCGGTTGACGACGGCGCGGGCAATCGCCAGCCGCTGCTGCTCGCCGCCCGAAAGGGCAATCGGCCGCGCTTTCTCGCGCGCCAGCAGGCCCACCTTGTCGAGCGCCGCCGAGGCACGGCGGATCGCCTCGCGCCGCGGCAGCCCGGCGATCTGCAGAGGCAGCAGCACGTTGTCGAGGGCGCTGCGGTCGAACAGCAGCTTCTGGTCCTGAAAGACCAGCCCGAGATGGCGGCGCACGTAGGGAATAGCGCTGCGCCGCAGGGCCGACAGGTTCTGGCCGTTGACCACCAGGCTGCCGGCGGTCGGCCGCTCGATGGAGGCGATCAGCTTGACCAGCGTCGTCTTGCCGGCGCCCGAATGGCCGGAGATGAAGACCATCTGCCCGGCCTCGATTGCGAAACTGACGTCCCGAACCGCCTCGTAGCCGCCGGGGTAGCGCTTGCCCAGATTGCTGGCGACGATCATTCGAACAGCGCGTCGACGAAGTCTTTCGCGGAGAAGGGGCGCAGATCGTCGATCTGCTCGCCGACGCCGATGAAGCGGATCGGCTTCGGACACTGGCGGGCGATTCCCAGCACGACGCCACCCTTGGCGGTGCCGTCGAGCTTGGTGACGACGAGGCCGGTGACATGGATCGCCTTGTCGAAGGCCTTGACCTGCTGCAGCGCGTTCTGGCCGATGTTGGCGTCGAGCACCAGCAGCGTTTCGTGCGGGCCGGCCGGATCGATCTTCTGGATGACGCGGCGGACCTTGGCGATTTCTTCCATCAGGTGCAGCTGCGTCGGCAGGCGGCCGGCGGTGTCGGCCAGCACGATGTCGATGCCGCGCGCCTTGGCCGCGGCGATGGCATCGAAGATGACGGCCGCCGGATCGCCCGACTCCTGGGCGATCACCGTCACGTTGTTGCGCTCGCCCCAGGTCTGCAACTGTTCGCGGGCGGCAGCGCGGAAGGTGTCGCCGGCGGCCAGCAACACGCTCTTGCCCTGGCTCTGAAAATAGCGGGCCAGCTTGCCGATCGAGGTCGTCTTGCCAGCGCCGTTCACGCCGGCGATCATGATCACGTAAGGCTTGTGGCCGGAAACGTCGAGCGGCTTCTCGAGCGGCGCCAGAGTTTCCAGCAGAGCGCCGGCCAGTGCCTTCTGGATCGCCTCCGGACTGTCCAGCTTGTCGCGCTTGGCGGCCTTCTTCAACTCGTCGAGCAGATGGGTGGTCGCCTCGATGCCGACATCGCTGGTCAGCAGAAGGGTTTCCAGTTCCTCGAGCAGTTCGTCGTCGACCTTGCCGCGCGAAAAGATGGTCTTGAGCTTGCCGCCCCACTGGGCGCGGGTCTTGGCCAGCCCCTTGAACAGACGCTCGCGCCAGGAGGGTTTGGCTGCTTCGGCCGGCGCCGGCTCGGCCGCGGCTTCAGGTTTGGCGTCGGGGGCGGATTTTTTCAGGAAACTGAACATGAGGAATGTGGTCTGAGGCCGTGCTGACAGGCAGACGGCAAGCCGTTAAGATGCCGCCCAAAGAATACAAATTTCGCCGCTGATTCTAGCAGAAAGCCCGATTTCCCATGCGCATACGACACCTGATCGCCATCCTGGTCGCCCCCTGGCTGTTGACCGCAGCGCTCGCCAATCCCTACGAAATGACGCTGAAAAACGGCCTGCGCATCATCGTCAAGGAAGACCGCCGGGCGCCAACCGTCGCCCAGATGGTCTGGTACCGCATCGGCAGCATGGACGAGGTCGACGGCGCCTCGGGCGTCGCCCACGTCCTCGAACACATGATGTTCAAGGGCACGCCGAGCGTCGGCCCGGGCGAGTTCAACAAGCTGGTGGCGGCTGCCGGCGGGCGCGACAACGCCTTCACCAGCCGCGACTACACCGCCTACTTCCAGCAGGTGCCGAAGGAAAAACTGCCCGAGATGATGCGCCTCGAAGCCGACCGCATGCGCCATCTGAACGTCGACCCCAAGGAATTCGCACAGGAAATCAAGGTGGTCATGGAAGAGCGCCGCATGCGCACCGACGACAACCCGCAATCCCGGCTGTTCGAGCAGATGAACGCCGTCGCCTTCCAGGCCCATCCTTACCGGCGGCCGATCATCGGCTGGATGAGCGACCTCGAGAACATGAGCGCCGCCGACGCCAAGGCCTGGTACGACACCTGGTACGTGCCCAACAACGCCTACGTGGTGATCGTCGGCGACGTCGACCACCGGGAAGTCTTCGCGCTGGCCGAGAAATATTACGGCGTGCTCGAAGGGCGCGCCCTGCCGGCGCGCAAGCCGCAGGTCGAACCGGCCCAGGACGGCACGCGCCGGGTCAACGTCAAGGCACCGGCCGAGCTGCCGGTGCTGATCATGGGCTACAAGGCACCGGTGCTGCGCGACGTGGACAAGGACAGCGACCCCTACGCCCTGCAGATGCTGGCGGCCATTCTCGACGGCCACGACGCCGCGCGCTTCAACAAGAAGCTGGTGCGCGAGGACAAGGTGGCACTGTCGGTCGGCATCGACTACGACGCGACGGCGCGCGGCCCCGGCATGATCTACCTGCATGGCAGCCCCTCCGAAGGCAGGACGGTTGGCGACCTGGAAAGCGCCCTGCGCGCCGAGATCGCCCGCATCCAGAAGGAAGGTGTC
This sequence comes from Azonexus sp., assembly GCA_017983755.1. Lineage (GTDB taxonomy): Bacteria > Pseudomonadota > Gammaproteobacteria > Burkholderiales > Rhodocyclaceae > Azonexus. The sequence continues at coordinate 267,771 of JAGOAU010000001.1, forward strand.
AGCGAGCCGGAGCTCAAGCGGGCGCGGGCGCAACTGGTCGCCGCCGAGGTCTACAAGCTCGACTCGATGTTCGGCCAGGCGATGGAGATCGGCCAGGCCGAATCGGCGGGAATTCCGCACCAGAAGATCGACCGCATGCTGGAAAAGCTGCAGAAGGTCACCGCCACCGAGGTGCAGGCGGTGGCGAAGAAATACTTCACCGATGACACGCTGACCATCGGCGTGCTTGAACCGCAACCGCTCGACGGCAAGGCGCGCCGTCCGTCCGTCGCCACCCACCACTGATGAAAATGACCATGAAAAAGCTGTTGACCGCAGTCGTCGCCATTCTTGCCGCCCAGTCCGCGCTGGCCGGCGTCAAGATCGAGCACTGGGTGTCGCCGACCGGCGCCCGCGTCTATTTCGTCGAAAGCCGCGTCCTGCCGATGCTCGATGTCCAGGTCGATTTCGCCGCCGGCTCGATGTTCGACCCGGACGGCAAGTCCGGCACCGCCGCGCTGACCCGGTCGACGCTCGACCTCGGCGCCGGCACGCGCGACGAAACCGCCATCGCCGAGCAACTGGCCGACATCGGCGCCACCCTCGGCGGCGGCGCCGACACCGACCGCGCCAGCGTCGCCGTGCGTACGCTGGCGGCGCCCGAAAAGCGCAATGCGGCAATCGACATCCTGCGCAACGTGCTGCAGGCACCACGCTTCGACCCGGCCATCGTCGAGCGCGAAAAGGCGCGCACCGTTGCCGGCCTCAAGGAAGCGCTGACGCGCCCCGATGCCATCGTTGGCAAGGCCTTCTGGAGCGCCCTCTACCCGGCGCACCCCTACGGCCGGCAGGCGACACCGGAATCGGTCGCGGCGCTGACCCGCGACGAACTCGCCGCGCACCACGCCCGCTACTACACCGCCGCCAACGCCAGCATCACGCTGGTTGGCGACATCTCGCGCGCCGAAGCCGAGAAGATCGCCGAATCGCTGGTCGTCGGGCTGCCTGCCGGCGCTGCCGCCACGCTGCCGGCAGCACCGGTCGTCGCCCCCGGCAAGAGCGTCGCCCTCGCCCACCCGGCCAGCCAGGCCCATGTGCTGATCGGCCTGCCGGCCATCGAGCGCGGCAACCCGGATTTCTTCCCGCTGCTGGTCGGCAACTACACACTGGGCGGCGGCGGTTTCGTCTCGCGCCTGATGAAGGAAGTGCGCGACAAGCGCGGCTACGCCTACAGCGTCTACAGCTACTTCTCGCCGCTCAGGCAGACCGGGCCGTTCCAGATCGGCCTGCAGACCAAGCGCTCGCAGGCACAGGATGCGATCAAGGTGACGCGCGACGTGCTCGATGGCTTCCTGAAGGAAGGCCCGAGCGCCGACGAGCTTGCCGCCGCCAAGGCCAACCTGACCGGCAGCTTCCCGCTGCGCCTCGACAGCAACAAGAAGATCCTCGACAACGTCGCGGTGATCGGCTTCTACGGGCTGCCGCTCGACTGGCTCGACCGCTATCAGGCCAGTGTTCAGGCAGTTACGGTCGACGCCGTGAAACAGGCATTTTCCCGGCGCGTGCGGCCGGCCGACCTGATGACGGTGACGGTCGCCGCCGATTGAACTCGGTTCGCATCATCGGCGGCCGCTATCGCCGCCGCGTCCTGCGCTTTCCCGACAGTGAAGGCCTGCGTCCGACGCCGGATCGCGTACGCGAAACCTTGTTCAACTGGCTCGGCCAGGAGCTCGACGGCCAGCACTGTCTCGATCTCTTCGCCGGCAGCGGCGCGCTCGGCTTCGAGGCGGCGTCGCGCGGTGCCACCAGGGTCGTGATGATCGAACAGGCGCCGAAAGTGCTCGCCGCCCTGCAGGAAAACGCGAAAATGCTGCAAAACCCGCGCGAAGTGGAGATCAGACGCGGGGATGCGCTACAATATTTGGCCTCGACGAAACTGAAATTCGACCTCGTCTTCGTCGATCCGCCCTACAACAAGGGCTGGATTGGCCGCCTGGAGCCGCTTTTGCCCGGCGTTTTGAACGAAGATGCGGCGATTTATGTCGAAGCGGAGCAGGAAATAGAAGCACTGGGTGAATGGCATTCGGTGCGTCATGGCAAGGCGGGCGAAGTTCACTTTCATTTGATGCGGCGGGCAGCAGTTTGACCAAACTCAATCATCGCGTGGCGATCTACCCGGGCACCTTCGACCCGATCACCCGCGGCCACGAGGATCTCGTGCGCCGGGCCGCCAGCCTGTTCGACAAGCTGATCCTGGCCATCGCCGAAAGCCCGTCGAAGCAGCCGCGTTTCCCGCTGGCCGACCGCGTCGAGATGGCGCAGGAAATCCTCGGCGACGTGACGAATGTCGAAATCGTCGGCTTCAATACCCTGCTCATGGATTTCGTCCATGAACGCGGCGCCAAGGTCATCGTGCGCGGCCTGCGCGCGGTATCCGACTTCGAATACGAATTCCAGATGGCCGGAATGAACCGCAGCCTCTACCCCGAGGTCGAAACGGTGTTCCTGACCCCGGGCGAGCAGTACATGTTCATCTCGGCGACGATGGTGCGCGAAATCGCGCGCCTCGGCGGCGATGTCAGCAAATTTGTGCAACCTTGTGTAAATAAGCGCCTGCGGGCGAAAACTTCAGTTAATTGAGAGAGGAAAGACAGCCATGTCCCTGATCATCACCGACGAGTGCATCAACTGCGACGTCTGCGAACCCGAATGCCCGAACGAGGCGATTTCCCAGGGCGAGGAAATCTACGAGATCGACCCCAACAAGTGCACCGAATGCGTCGGCCATTACGACGAGCCGCAATGCGTCCAGGTCTGCCCGGTGGATTGCATCCCGAAGGACGCGAACCACGTCGAGACCGAGGAAATGCTGTGGGTCAAGTACGAGAAGCTGACGGGCAACAAGCGCTCCTGAGCTTTCTGCGCCCCCGACAAAAAACCCGCGAAATTCGCGGGTTTTTTGTTGTCGACCGCAACCAGCCGGATCAGGCAGCCTGCATTTGCGCCACCGGTGGCAGCAGCAGTTCGCGCACCCGCCCGACCACGGCCTCCAGCGCCTGAATCTGCTGCAGCAGGCTCTTGTCGATGCTTTCCAGTTCGGCGATGCGGTCTTCCAGCGTATCGGTCGCCTGATGGATGCGCTTGATGCTCTCGAGACGGCGCTTGAGCTGGATCTGGTGCTCGCGGACCTGGGTTTCCATCGGCGCCATGATCGCCCGCAGCCAGGTTTCGGCGTCCTTGTTGGCCCGCTCGAAGGCACGCCGGACCTGCAGCGCAACCTCCTCGAAAAACTTGTGCGTCAGGTTTTTCTTGTCGGTCGTCAGCAGGCTGCGCATGGTGTTGAGGTGCGTATCGCACCAGCCCTCCAGGCGATCCAGTTCCTTGTCGTAGCGCAGTAGCGAGAACGCCGCCGGCTTCCCGAGCTTGAGACCGTGCTCGACCGAGAATTTCTTGTACACCGCTTCCATCATGTTCTGGATTTCGCCGATTTCTCCGGCGGAACGCGCCAGGGCGTAGCGCGAACGGCTGAAGAAGGCACCCATCGCATCCGACAAAGTGCTGGAAAAATTCGCTTCCAGCATCGCGGCACGGGTCTCCTGCGTCAGGTGGCGCAGTACGTCGAGGCCGAGGTGGCCGAACAGGTTGTTGGTCAGGGTCGAGAAGACGCTGCGCACCGCGTAATAGCGTTGCAGGCCGGATTCGAACTCATCCTTGTCGGCGCGCACCTTGCCCATCATGTACTCGACGACACCCTTGTTCTTGCCGCGCAGTTCGATCAACTCGTTCAACTGCTCGCGCAGGCCGGCGAGGCGCGATTCGAGCAGGCCGCGCACGCGCAGGCTGACTTCGCCGAATTCGCCGTCGGTGTTGTCGCGCACGATGTCCTGCTTGGCCGGGATCAGCTCCTCCGACAGCGCCGCCTCGAGAATCGGCAGGCGGCTCTTGGCGAGCAGCGCCGGGTCGCCGTTGATCTTGGCAACGAGCCCCTTCTGCGCCGAAACCGGAAATATCTGACGCTCCGGCAAGCCCAGTATCCCGGCGCAAGACGCAACCTGGCGGTCGATTTCAGCATCGACTTCGGCGACCGATTTCAGTTCGTCCCACTGGCCGTCGATCTTGTTCAGCACAACCACCCGCCCGCGCTTGGCGGAACCGCCATCGCCGATATGTTCCTTCCAGATGGTCAGGTCCGATTGCGTGACGCCAGTGTCGGCCGCCAGGATGAACAGCACGGCGTGCGCATTCGGCAGCAGCGACAGGGTCAGTTCCGGCTCGGTGCCGATGGCGTTTAGGCCAGGCGTGTCGAGGATGACCAGCCCCTGCTTGAGCAGCGGGTGCGGGAAGTTGATCAGCGCGTGGCGCCAGCGCGGAATCTCGACCAGTCCGTCGTCGCCGACCCGGTACAGGTCGTCGGCACCGACCTCGAAGCCGAGACGCCCGGCCTCGTCGGGCGAAACCCGTATCGTTTCGCTGACATGGCGCAGCGCTTCCTGCATGACGTCGGCCGAGTCGACGTCGAGCGGCACCATGAACCATTCCTCGGGATAGCGCTTGTATTCGCTGACGCTGCCATTGGCGGCCCGTGTCTGGATCGCCAGCAGCTCGATGCGCGGCGTCTTGTCCGCATCATAGAACAGCTCGGTCGGGCACATCGTCGTGCGGCCCACCGACGAGGGCAGGATGCGGTTGCCGTAATCGGCGAAGAAGATGGCGTTGATCAGTTCCGACTTGCCGCGCGAGAACTCGGCGACGAAGGCAACATTCAGGCGATCTTCGCGCAGGCGCTCGAGCAGTTGGGTCAAGCGCAGGTCGGTCTGCGCATCCGACAAGTCGTTGGCGACCAGCCAGCCCTGAAACTCGCCGATATTGGCAGAGAGGCGCGAACGCCATTCGGTATAGGCGGCAAACTGGTGGGCAAGAGTCATGGCGGTCACCAAAAGCGGAAAATAGTTCAATTTAGCACGAAAACATGGACTTGCAGCCCATATTTAATGCTGGCAGGCGGGACAGTAGAAGGTCGAGCGCCCGCCCTGGCGCACCTGCCGGACAACGCCGTCACAGCGCCGGCACGGCTCGCCGGCACGGTCGTAAACCGCGCACTCGACCTGGAAGCAGCCGGCCCCGCCGTCGCTGTGCACATAGTCGCGGATGCTGCTGCCACCGGCGGCGATGGCATCCGACAAGGTCTGGCGGATGGCCGGCACCAGCCGCTCGTAACGCTCGCGGCTGATCCGGTTGGCCGCCCGCAATGGCGAGATGCCGGCGCGGAACAGACTTTCCGAGGCATAGATGTTGCCGATGCCGACCACCAGGTGGCTGTCCATCAACAATGGCTTGACCGGCGCGGCCCGCCGGCGCGTTGCCTCGAACAGCCAGGCCGCCGTGAACGCGTCGTCCAGCGGCTCGATGCCGAGCACCGCCAGCATCGGGTGTGGCGCCGCACCGTCCGGTTGCCAGAGCACCACGCCGAAGCGCCGCGGGTCGGCAAAGCGCAGGATTTGGCCGGCAAAGACGATATCGACGTGATCGTGCTTGCCGGGCGGCGCGGCGGAGGGCACGAAGCGCAGGTTGCCCGACATGCCGAGATGGACGATCAGACAACCATCCTCGACGCCACCGCGACAGTCGAGCAATAGATACTTGCCGCGCCGGCGCACGGCGACCACCCGCTGCCCGGCCAGCGTTTTGCCCAGGGTGGCGGACAGCGGCAGACGCAGGCGCGGCGAGCGCACCACCGCCCCGAGAATCAGCTGCCCTTCGATCTCGGGCTGCAGACCACGCCGACAGACCTCCACCTCCGGCAATTCCGGCATCGCTTGTTCCTCCGACCAATCCCAAATAACATCGCAAACTTGTAGGATTTTAAGCGCTCTAATGCGCGAACCATGACCGAAAGCAGCGCATGCCCCAGAAGCTGATCCTTGCCGCCCTCGTCCTTGCTCTTGCCGGGCCGCTCCACGCCGCTGACAAGAATGTGGTGAAAAAGCCGGCGCGCAAGCAGTCGACCGCAACCTACGGCCCCGAAGATCTGCTCGCCCGCACCGTCTTCCAGTCGCTGCTCGCCGACCTCGCGCTGCAACGTGGCGATACCGAGCTGGGCGTCAGCGCCTGGGCCGACCTCGCCCGCCGCACCCGCGACCCGGCAGTGATCGCCCGCGCCACCGAGGTTGCCGCCGCCACCAAGCAATACGAGCTGGCGCTCGAACTGACCCGCCTCTGGCTACAGGTCGAACCGGATTCGGCGCAGGCCCGGCAGACCGAATCGTCGCTGCTGCTGCTGTCCAACCGTATCGACGACCTCGCACCGCAACTCGCCAAGTTGCTCGAACAGGACAAGGCCAGCCTGCCCGGCAACCTGATGCACCTGAACCGCATGCTGAGCCGGCATCCCGACAAGAAGGCCGTGCAGCGCCTGATCGATCGCGTTGCCGAACCCTATGTCGAACTGCCGGAAGCCCATTTCGCGATGGGCCTGGCCGCTTCCAACGCCGACGACCTGATGCGGGCGCAGAGCGAGTTCTCGCGCGCCCTGCAATTGCGCCCGGACTGGGAAGTCGCCGCCCTCGCCCGCGCCCAGTTGCTGGCCCGGCAGTCCCACGCCAGCGCCGTCGACAGCCTCAAGGAATTCGTCGCCGCCAACCCGGATGCCCGCGATGCGCGCCTGACCCTGGCCCGCCTGCTGATCAGCGACCAGAAGTACGACGAGGCACGGGTCCAGTTCGACCGCCTGCTCAAGGAGCACCCGGACAACCCCGATGTGATCTATCCGGTCGGCATGCTGGCGCTGCAGCAGGGCGACACCGCCACCGGCCGCGCCCTGCTCGAAAAGCTGCTCAAGTCCAACTTCCCGGACAAGAGTACCGTCCATTTCTTCCTCGGCCAGCTCGACGAGGAGCAGAAAAAGCCGGAGGCGGCGCTCGAGCATTTTCGTCAGGTCACTACCGGCGACCAGTACATCGCCGCCCGCGCCCGGGCCGCGCAGATCCTGCTGCAGCAGGGCAAGCCGGAAGAGGCGCGCGAACTGCTGCACGCCACGCGCGGCGGCAGCGCCGCCGAGCAGGCCCAGCTGGCGATCGCCGAAGCCCAGCTGCTGCGCGAGGCCGGCCGCAGCGAAGACGGTTACGCCGTCCTCGAGGCGGCGCTCGCCAAATATCCGGACAACCTCGAACTGCTCTACGAAACTGCCCTGACCGCCGAGCGCCAGGGCAAACCCGAGGTCATGGAGAAGCACCTGCGGCGCCTGCTCGCCCTGAAGCCGGACCACGCCCACGCGCTCAATGCCCTGGGCTATTCGCTGGCCGAGCGCAATATCCGCCTCGCGGAAGCGCAGGATCTGATCACCCGCGCCCTGGCGCTGGCCCCCAACGATCCGTTCATCATGGACAGCATGGGCTGGGTGCAATTTCGCCAGGGCAAGCTGCCGGAAGCGCTGAAGACGCTGGAAACGGCCTACGGCATCAGGACCGACCCGGAAATCGCCGCCCACCTCGGCGAAGTGCTGTGGACAATGGGGCGCAAGGACGACGCGGCGCGCCTGCTGAAGGAAGCGGCAAAAAAATACCCGGACAGCGATGTGCTCGCCGGCGCCGTGAAAAAATTCGCCCCTTGAAACTGCTGGCCGCAGCACTGCTCGCCTGCAGCGTGCTGGCCGGCTGCGCCAGCACGCCCAGTGGCACGCCGGCGCCGCGCGACCAGGTGCGCGACTTTACCCTCGACGCCCGCTTCGCGCTGCGCGTCAGCCTGCCGGAACGGCCGGCGGAAAGCTCCGGTGGCCGGCTCGCCTGGGAGCACAGGAACGGCAATGACCGCATCCTCGTTTCCAACCCGCTCGGCGTCGGGCTAGCCGAGATCGAGACGACACCGACGCTCTCGCGCCTGCACACCGCCGACGGCCAGACCCGCGAATCCGCCGATGCCGACGCGCTGATGGAAGAAATTACCGGCCAGCCCCTGCCCATCCGCCGGCTTCCCGACTGGCTCCTCGGCCGCGCCAAGCGGCTGGACAATCTCAGGCACGACGGCAACGGCCGCCCGAAGAGCCTCGCCGAGGCCGGCTGGCAGATCGACTACGCCTACGCTGACGAGGCGCCGGATGCCCTGCCGGCGACCGTCACGCTGCGGCGCGCCAGCGAAATCGAACTGCGCCTGCGCATCGAGGAATGGAAAACCACGCCATGAGCCACTGGAACTGGGACAGCACCTGGCCAGCGCCGGCCAAGCTCAATCTCTTCCTGCACGTCGTTGGCCGCCGGGCCGACGGCTACCATCTGCTGCAAACCGTCTTCCGCTTCATCGACCGCGCCGACAGCCTGCGCTTCGCGCCACGCGACGACGACGCCATTGTCCTCGCGACGCCGACCCCAGGCGTCGCGCCGGACGCCGACCTCACCGTCCGTGCCGCCCGCCTGCTGCAACAGGCCGCGAACTGCCGCCAGGGCGCGACCATCCATCTCGCCAAACGGCTGCCGATGGGCGGCGGACTGGGTGGCGGCTCATCCGATGCCGCCACCGTACTGCTCGCCCTCAACCACCTGTGGCGTACCGGCCTGACCCGCCGCGAACTCGAAAAACTCGGCCTGACGCTGGGCGCCGACGTGCCAGTCTTCGTGCATGGCCGCAACACCTTCGCCGAGGGTGTCGGCGAAGCCTTCAGCGACGTCGACCTGCCCGCCGCGTGCTATCTGGTGCTGCATCCTGCGGTCAACGTGCCGACAGCGGCCATTTTCGGGGCGGCCGAACTTAAGCGCGACACCCCGGTCATCAGTCCCGCCGACTGGCGCCACGGTCAAGGCCGCAACGACCTCGAGGCGGTCGCCTGCGCCAGATTCCCGGCCGTCGCCGAGCATCTCGCCTGGCTCAGGCAGTTCGCCCCGCAAGCCCTGATGACCGGCTCCGGGGCCTGCGTCTTCGCCGGCTTCTCGAGCTGTGCCGAAGCGGAAGCCGTTTTCTCCCGCCTGCCCGTGCAGATGACCGGCTGGGTCGCCGCCGGTCTCCCCGAACATCCCCTCGCCGACCTCTGAAATGCTTGCCTGCCGGCCCGACCCGGCTTACATTTGCGGCTTATATTAGATTTTCACTATTTACTACTGGAGACCCTGATGAAGCTGCTGAATACCGCCATCGCCTGCTGCCTGACCTTTCTGCTTGCCCACAACGCCGGCGCCCAGGAAAAGGAAAAGCTGCGCATCATCGGCGAGGACACGAAATTCGTCGTGCAGACCGCCAATGGCCCGCTCGAAATCACCCGCGAGATGACTTCATGCGCCAAGAACAAGGGCTGGCTGCAACCGCTGATCCCGGAAAAGGGCATCCACCCGGTCACCGAAATCGAAATCCTGCACGCGCTGAACGACAAGAACTCCATCGTCGTCGACATGCGCGTCATCGACGACCGCATCAAGGGAACCATCCCCAACTCGATCAGCATGCCATACACCGAGGTCGCCATGCGCATGAACGAACTCGGCTGCGCCAAGCAGGGCGCCAAGTGGGATTGCAGCAAGGCCAAGAAGGTCTATGCCTTCTGCAACGGCCCGGTTTGCCCGCAAAGCCCGATCGCCATGAACGCGATGATCCGCGACGGCTTCCCGGCCGACAAGATCTACTATTACCGCGGCGGCATGCTCGACTGGGAAGCGCTGGGCCTGACCACCGTGCGCGGCGATTTCTGACCCGCGCTGCAGATCGCCGGAAATAACAAAAAGACTGGATTTCCGCCGGCGACTCCTGTAATATCCGCGCCTCGTTCGCACGCGAACCCGTGCAGACGTCCCGCTGGGGAGTCGCCAAGTTGGTCAAGGCACCGGATTTTGATTCCGGCATTCGAAGGTTCGAATCCTTCTTCCCCAGCCAAATTCCTTCGGGCAGGTCACAAGCCTGCCCGAATTTCATTGTGGCGGGCAAATGCGTATCGGAAAAGCCCGGAGGGATGTGAAAATGGCCTACAACAGCCTGATGGTCTTCACCGGCAACGCCAACCCCAGACTGGCGGCTGACGTCGCGACTCAGCTCAACGTCGACCTCGGCCGCGCCAACGTCGGCCGTTTTTCCGACGGCGAAGTCAGCGTCGAGCTGCAGGAACACGTCCGTGGCCGCGACATCTTCGTGCTGCAATCCACCTGCGCGCCGTGCAACGACAACCTGATGGAACTCTTGGTCATCGTCGATTCGCTCAAGCGCGCCTCGGCCGGCCGCATCACCGCCGCCATCCCCTACTTCGGCTACGCCCGCCAGGATCGCCGCTCGCGTTCGTCGCGCGTGCCGATCGCCGCCAAACTGGTCGCCAACATGCTCGTCGCCTCCGGCGTCGACCGTGTCCTGACCATGGACCTGCACGCAGAGCAGATCCAGGGCTTCTTCGACATTCCGGTCGACAACATCTACGCCCTGCCCATCCTGCTCGACGACATCAAGAAGCAGCATTACGAGAACCCGATGGTCGTCTCGCCGGACCACGGCGGCGTCGTGCGCGCCCGCTCGCTGGCCAAGCGCCTCGAATGCGACCTCGCCATCATCGACAAGCGCCGCCCGAAGGCCAACGTCTCGGAAGTCATGAACATCATCGGCGAAGTCGACGGCCGCACCTGCATCATCATGGACGACATGGTCGACACCGCCGGCACGCTGTGCAAGGCCGCCACCGCGCTCAAGGAAAACGGCGCCAGCAAGGTCGTCGCCTACTGTACCCACCCGGTGCTGTCCGGCCCGGCGATCGACCGCCTGAACACCTCGGACCTCGATTCCCTGGTCGTCACCGATACCATTCCGCTGCGCGATGACGCCATCGCCTGTCCGCGCATCCGCCAGCTGTCGGTCGCCGAGATCATGGCCGAAACCATCCGCCGCATCAGCAACGACGACTCCGTCTCGTCGCTGTTCATCGACTAAGTTTTTTTCAACCCTCCCGTTCTGGTCGCGGATCGGGAAACATTCTGGAGTATCACCATGCAATTCGAAATCATCGCGCAAGCGCGTACGCTGCAGGGATCGGGTGCGAGCCGCCGCCTGCGTCGCGCTGGCAAGGTACCGGCCATCATCTACGGTGGCGAAGCCGCCCCGCAGGCCATCGAGGTAGACCACAACGACCTGCTGCTGAACCTGAAGAAGGAAGCCTTCCACGCCTCCATCCTCAACATCGTCGTCGAAGGCAAGAAGCAGCAAGTCCTGCTGCGTGACACCCAGCGTCACGCCTACAAGCCGCTGATCCTGCACGTCGACTTCCAGCGCGTCGATGCCACCCACGAACTGCACATCAAGGTGCCGCTGCACTTCATCAACGAAGAGACCGCCCCCGGCGTCAAACTCTCCGGCGGCCTGGTCAACCACGTCGTCACCGAAGTAGACGTTCAGTGCCTGGCCAAGGACCTGCCCGAGTTCATCGAAGTCGACCTCGGCGCCCTCAAGGTCGGCGACAGCATCCACCTGTCCCAGCTCAAGCTGCCGAAGGGCGTCAAGCTCGGCCACCACGGCACTGACGACTCGGTCGTCGTCGGTATCGTCGGCAAGGGCGGCTCTTCCGAAGAAGCTGCCGAAGGCGAAGCTGCTGCCGAGTAATTTCCGGCACCTCGCTGCAATAGCCGCCGCTGGCAAGATGCCGCCGGCGGCTTTTTCATTTAGCCAGCCATGAACCCACCCCGCCTGATCGTCGGCCTCGGCAACCCGGGTCCGGAATACGAGACTACCCGGCACAACGTCGGCTTCTGGTTTGTCGACCACCTGGCCGACAAGCTCAAGGCGACGCTCGCCCCGCAGGCCAAGTTTTTTGGCAAGGCCGCGCGCGCCGGCGACACCTGGCTGCTCGAACCGAGCACCTTCATGAACCGCTCCGGCCAGTCGGTCGCGGCACTGGCCAATTTCTACAAGATCGCCCCGGCCGAGATCCTCGTCATTCACGACGAACTCGACCTGCCACCCGGCGGCATCCGTCTCAAGCAGGGCGGCGGCAACGGCGGCCACAACGGCCTCAAGGACATCCAGGCCCGGCTCGGCACCCCCGACTTCTGGCGCCTGCGCCTCGGCATCGGCCATCCGCGTACGCTCGGCCTGGCGCAGCAGGTGGTCGATTTCGTGCTGCACCCGCCGCGCAAGGAAGAACTGCCGGACATCGAACACGCCCTCGCCCGCTGCCTGCTGGCCTGGCCAAAACTCGCTGCCGGCGACTTTGCCGGCGCCCAACAACAGTTGCACGGCAAAGCCGTTTAGTTGGCAACCCCAAAGGAAAACCCATGTCTTTGAAATGCGGCATCGTCGGCCTGCCCAACGTCGGCAAATCCACCCTCTTCAACGCCCTGACCAAGGCCGGCATCGATGCGGCCAACTATCCGTTCTGCACCATCGAGCCGAACGTCGGCATCGTCGAAGTGCCGGACAAGCGCATGGCCCAGCTGGCCGCCATCGTCAAGCCGCAGCGCATGCAGCCGGCCATCGTCGAATTCGTGGACATCGCCGGCCTGGTCGCCGGCGCCTCGAAGGGGGAAGGCCTCGGTAACCAGTTCCTTGCCAACATTCGCGAAACCGATGCCATCGTCCATGTCGTCCGCTGCTTTGCCGACGACAACGTGGTGCACGTTTCCGGCGGTGTCGACCCGCTGCGCGACATCGAGGTCATCGACACCGAGCTCGCCCTCGCCGACATGGCGACCGTCGAAAAGGCGCTCAACCGCTACCGCCGTCCGGCCAGCTCCGGCGACAAGGAAGCCAAGATCCTCGTCGCCGTCCTCGAAAAGTGCTTTGCGCGACTCGACCAGGCCAAGGCCGTGCGCGGCCTCGACCTCTCGAAGGAGGAATGGGCCAGCCTCAAGCCCTTCTGCCTGATCACCGCCAAGCCCGTGCTCTACGTCGCCAACGTCGCCGAAAACGGTTTTGAGAACAACCCGCTGCTCGACGCCGTGCGCGCCCATGCCGCAACCGAGAAGGCCGAAGTCGTTGCCGTCTGCGCCGCCATCGAATCCGAGATCGCCGATCTCGACGACGAGGAAAAGCAGATGTTCCTCGCCGACCTCGGCCTCGAGGAACCCGGCCTCGACCGCCTGATCCACGCCGGCTACAAGCTACTCGGCCTCGTCACCTACTTCACCGCCGGCGTCAAGGAAGTGCGCGCGTGGACCATCCACCAGGGCGACACCGCGCCGCAGGCGGCCGGCGTCATCCACACCGACTTCGAACGCGGCTTCATCCGCGCCCAGACCATCGCCTTCGACGACTTCATCACCTACAAGGGCGAAGCCGGCGCCAAGGAAGCCGGCAAGATGCGCGCCGAAGGCAAGGAATACGTGGTCAAGGACGGCGATGTGCTGAACTTCCTGTTCAACGTCTGACCCCGGGCCACGTGGCGGCGGAATGCTGCGGTCGACCGGAAAAACCGGCCAGATTCCGCCTCCTCCCTGCCCGCCCGAACGCCCCCTGAAAGCGCACCCGTGACGCCCGCTACCGACCGGACCTCGCTGTCCCGGCCCGACACGCCGACCCTGGTGCTGCTGGCCAGCCTGTATTGCGCGCAGGGCTTGCCGTCGGGCCTGTTCGCCCATTCGCTGCCCGTCCTGCTGCGCCAGCATGGCGTCGACCTGGCCGTGATCGGCATGCTCAAGCTGCTCGCCCTGCCGTGGATGCTCAAGGCGCTCTGGGCGCCCTGGGTGGACCGCATCGCCTCGGCGCGCCTCGGCCACCATCGCGGCTGGATCCTGCCGCTGCAGGCGACCGTCATCCTCTGCGTCGCGACCTTGGCGGCAGCCAGCCCGTCGGCGCTTTTCGGCAGCCAGCTGGCGCTGCTGCTCGGCCTCATCCTGGTCATCAATCTCGCCGCCGCGACACAGGACATCGCGACCGACGGCCTCACCGTCCGCCTGCTGCCCGAGCGCTGGCGCGGACTCGGCAACAGCCTGCAGGTCGGCGGCTACAAGGTGGGCATGATCATCAGCGGCAGCGGCCTGCTACTGGTCATGGACCGCTTCGGCTGGAACGGCAGCCTCGGCGGGGTCGCCCTGTTGCTCGTGCTGTGCACCCTGCCGATCTGGCGCTTCGACGAGAAGCGCCGGGTCCCGCACCAGGCCGGTGTCGCCGAAACGGTGCGTGGGGTGCGCTTGCTGCTCGCGCATTACCGCGGCCTGCTCGCCCAGCCCGGGATGTTCGCGTGGCTGGCCGTCGTGCTGGGTTTCAAGCTCGGCGACGCGCTGGGCTCGCCGATGATCAAGCCGATGCTGGTCGACCAGGGCTGGACCAACAGCATGCTCGGCCAGCTGACGCTGATCAGCAGCGTCGCCGGCATCGGCGGTGCCGCGCTCGGCGGCATGCTTTACGCGAGGCTCGGCGCGCACCGCTCGCTCTTCCTGTTCGGCCTGCTGCAGGCACTCGGCATCGCCGCGATGGCGTTCCTCGTCGACCGGGGCGGCAACGTCGCCTTGGTCTATGTGGTGGCGCTCGGCGAACAGATCGCCGACGGCATGTCCACCGTCGCCCTGTTCGCCGTGATGATGCGGCGCTGCCGCCCCGAACACGAGGGCGCCGACTTCACCCTGCAGGCGAGCGCGCAGGTGCTGCTCGCCGGCCTCGTCGGCGCCACCAGCGGCGTCCTCGCCAAGTCCGTCGGCTACGTGCCGCTGTTCCTGATGGCCGGCGCCCTCGGCCTGGCAGCGCTGGCCCTGCTGCGCTTCGGCATCCCGCGGCGCCCCTAGGATGCGGCGCCACGCTGACCGGCCGGACAAACCAACGGTGATGGGCTTGGCGCCGGCCGGCCGTTAGAATGGGGGCTTTCAGGCTAACCGCTATCGCTGCCATGACCCAAACACTGCTCACCCCCGTCCGACTCGGTGCCCTCCAACTGAAGAACCGCGTCGTCATGGCACCGCTCACCCGCTGCCGCTGCGACAACGATGGCTACGTGCCGACCGACGCGCTGGCGCGCTACTACGCGCAGCGCGCCAGCGCCGGCCTGATCATCTCCGAGGGCACCATCGTCTCGCCGCAGGCGCGCGGCTATCCCTTCACACCGGGCATCTGGTCGGCCGAGCAGGTCGCCGGCTGGCGGCTGGTCACCGATGCCGTGCATGAACAGGGCGGGCTGATCGTCTGTCAGCTCTGGCACTGCGGCCGCCTGTCGCTGCCGGAATTCCACGACGGCCGGCCGCCGGTGGCGCCTTCCGCGGTCAACCCTAACTGGAAGATGTTTTCGACGACCGGCCACCCGGAGACTGTAACGCCGCATGCGCTGACCCGCGACGAGATCAAGGCCACCGTCGCCGACTTCCGGCGCGGTGCGGCCAACGCCATGGCTGCCGGCTTCGACGGCATCGAGATCCATTCGTCCAACGGCTACCTGTTCCACCAGTTCTTCTCGCACCAGTCGAACCGGCGCGATGACGAATACGGCGGCAGCCACGAGAACCGCGCCCGCTTCTTCCGCGAGGTGCTCGACGCGGTCGGCGAAGTCATGCCGCTCGACCGCGTCGGCTTCCGTCTCAACCCGATGCTCAACCATTTCCACGGCATCACCGTGGACGAGGACACGGTGCCGATGTGGGAGCACGTCGTGCGCACCGCCAACGGCTACGGGCTGGCCTACCTGCACCTGACCGAGCCGCTGTCGCCGAAACAGGTGGCCAATACGCCGGGCACCCTGCTCGACGTCGGCGCCCACTTCCGCCCCATCGCCACCATGCCGATCATCACCAATGGCGCCCTCGACCAGGCCAGGGGCGAGGCCCGCCTCGCCGCCAATCTTTGCGATGCCGTCGCCTACGGCATTGCCTGGATCGCCAACCCGGACCTCGTCGAACGCTACCGCCGCGGCGCGCCGCTCAACGAGCCCGACCGCGACACCTTCTACCAGGGCGGCGAAAAGGGCTACCTCGACTACCCGACGCTGGCAACATGAAGCATCTCCTGCCGCTGCTGGCGATCGCTATCCTGAGCCAGCCGGTGCTCGCCGACGGCCTGCCGTCCACTGTCCTCGGCGCGCTGAAGGCGGCGCAGATCCCGGCGGCCAACGTTTCCGTCGTCGTCCAGCCGGTCGATGCCGGCAAGCCGCTGGTCGCCCACAACACGGCACAGGCGATGAACCCCGCCTCGGTGATGAAGCTGGTCACCACCTACGCCGCGCTCGACCTGCTCGGCCCGGCGTGGACGTGGAAGACCACGGCGTGGACCGAGACTGCTGCGGTCGACGGCGTTTTGAACGGCAATTTGTATATCAAGGGCAGCGGCGATCCGCGTTTTTCCATCGAACACCTGTGGGCCCTCCTGCGCCAGCTGCAGGTGCGCGGCATCCGGCACATCGCCGGCGACGTCGTGCTCGACCGCACGGTGTTCAACGTCCCGGCCATCGACCCCGGCGCCTTCGACGACAAGCCGATGCGCCCCTACAACGTCGGCCCGGATGGCCTGCTGATCAACTTCCGCGCATTGCGCTTCACGCTGCTGCCCGATGGCAGCCGGCCGCGCCTGCTACAGGAGACCCCAAATGACGGCCTGCGCGTCGACAACCAGCTGCGCGCCGGCGAAGGCGGCTGCGGCAGCAACTGGAAGGATTTCATCAACGTCCGCCTGATCCCGGAAAACACCGGCAACCGCCTGGAGTTCACCGGCACCTACAGCGCGGCGTGCGGCGAGAAGCCGCTCAACCTCTCGCCCCTGCCCGCCGACGCCCAGGCCGGCGGACTGATCCGCAGCCTGTGGAGGGAACTCGGCGGCACCCTGGCCGGCCAGGTGCGCGGCGGCAGCGTGCCCGCCGGCAGCAAGCTGCTCGCCACCCACGAATCGCCGCCGCTGGCCGACGCCGTGCGCGACATCAACAAGTTCAGCAACAACGTGATGGCGCGCCAGGTTTTCCTGACCCTCGGCAACGACGGCGCCCCGGCCACCGCCGAGCGCTCGCGACAGCGCATCGGCGACTGGCTGAACGGGCGCGGCCTGCGCTTCGCCGAGCTGGAAATCGAAAACGGCTCCGGCCTCTCGCGGCGCGAGCGGATCAGCGCCGACAGCCTCAACCGCCTGCTGCTCGACGCCTGGAAGAACCCGGTGATGCCGGAACTGATTTCCAGCCTGCCCATCGTCGGCATCGACGGCACCATGAAGAAGCGCCTCAACGGCTCGCAGGCCACCGGCCGCGCCCACATCAAGACCGGCACGCTGGATGGCGTCAAGACCGCCGCCGGCTACGCCCTCGACGCCCAGGGCCGGCGCTACGCGGTGACTTTCCTCATCAACCACCCGCAGGCGCAGGCCGGCAGCGCCGCCATCGACGCCCTGCTGATCTGGGTCGCGCAGCGGCGGGCCGGCGAGAAGAACGTCGTCCTCGAAAGCGAGTGAGCAGGGCGCGATGAGCGGATTCCAGCCCTTTCCCGCCGACGCGCTCGCGCGCTGCGGACTGAACCGCCAGCACGTCTTCGACCTCGCCGGCCTGCCGCCCGCGGTCATCGCAACATTGGGCGACACCGCAATCTACCGCCAGCTCGTCCTCCTCGGCCACGGCGGCAAGCTCCTCTGGGACTGCGTCAAGGCGGCAGGCGCCGGCGGCGAGAATCCGATCGACGACTTCACCGTGCGCAGCATCGAGAACTGCTTCGCCGAACACCTGCCGGCCAACCGCTACCGGATCATCTACCCCGGCGATCAGCCGGTCGGCCTGCAGCAGCTCGGCGCGCGCGCCGGATGGCACCACGCCGCGCCGTTCATGGTCGGCATCGACCCGGACTGGGGCAGCTGGTACGCATACCGCGCAGTCGTCCTGGCCGATACTGATTTTTGCCCTTCCAGCATCGTCGACCGCAACAGCCCCTGTAACAGCTGCGAAATTCAGCCGTGCATCGCCGCCTGCCCGGCTCAGGCGATGGCCGGCGGCAGCTTTTCCCTCGCCCGCTGCGCCGCCTATCGCACGCAACCCGGCTCGGCCTGCGCCTTCACCTGCCAGGCGCGTATCGCCTGCCCGGTCGGCAGCGCCCATCGCTACGACGCCGACCAGCTACGCCACACCTACGCGATCTCCCTGCGGACGATCCGCGAATATTTCTGAGCGCTTGCCGGCCGGGACTTGATGCAAGGCATAGCCCGCCGCGACGCAGCGCCCTATGATCCCTCCCCATCTTCCCTGCAACCGAAGGCCGCCATGAACAACCCTGCACCCGATGCCGATACCGTGCGTGCCCTGCTGCGCCAGGTCATCGACCCCGAGGTCGGCGCCAATATCGTCGACATGGGCCTCGTTTATGAAGTCGAGGTCGGCGCCGACAACATCCTGATCCGCATGACCATGACCTCGCCAGCCTGCCCGATGGGCGAGATGATCCTCGACGACGTGCGCGCCGTCCTCGCCGACAAATTGCCGGACTGGCCGGCGGATGTCGCGCTGGTCTGGGAACCGCCGTGGAACCCGTCGATGATGAGCGCGCGCACCCGCGAGAATTTCGGCTGGTAGGCGCATGCCGCGCCTTCAAGGACGACTGCGATGAAAGACCTGCGCCCGGCCGCCCGCCTGCCGCTGCTCTTCTTCGGCATGATTTCGCTGCTCGCCGGCGTCATGGCCGGGCTGGCGCGCCTCGCCTGGGACGTACCGCCGCTCGCCGCGAGCGCCGCCGGCTGGCATGGCGCGCTGATGATCCCGGCCTTCTTCGGCACCGTCATCGGCCTCGAACGCGCCGTTGCCATCGGCCGCCTGTGGGCCTATGCGGCGCCGGCGGCGGCCGGCCTCGGCGGCCTCTGCCTGATCGCCGGGACACCCGTCGTCGCCGCGCAGGCGTTCGTGCTGCTCGCCGCCGCCGTGATGCTCGCTGCCAGCCTGCAGGTGCTGCGCCGCCTGACAGCGCCGTTCACCATCGTCCTCGCGCTCGGCGCCGCCTGCTGGCTGATCGGCGGCCTGGCGTGGCTGTCCAGCGGCGGGCTGGCCGCCGCCGTGCCCTGGTGGCTGGCCTTCCTCGTCCTGACCATCGCCGGCGAGCGCCTTGAACTGACCCGCTTCCTGCCGACGCCGCCGATCGCGCAACGCCTGTTCATGGTCATCGTCGCCGTCATCCTGTTCGGCGCGGCGCTCAGCCTCGTGCAGACCGACGCTGGCCTGCGCCTCTTCGCCGGCGGCCTGCTGGCGCTCGCCGCCTGGCTGCTGCGCTACGACATCGCCCGGCGCAACGCGCGGCAAGCGGGGCTGACGCGCTACATCGCGCTGTGCCTGCTCTCCGGCTACGTCTGGCTGGCCCTGGCCGGCGCCCTCGGGCTGGCCGGCGCGCTGGCGCCCGGAAACCCTTGGCGCGACGCCGCCGTCCATGCCCTCGCCCTCGGCTTCGTCTTCGCCATGGTCTTCGGCCACGCGCCGATCATCTTCCCGGCCGTCGCGCGGGTAAAGATTCCCTACCACCCGGTCTTCTACCTGCCGCTGCTGGCGCTGCACGCGTCGCTCGCCTGGCGCATCGGCGGCGGCCTGGCCGGGGATTTCGCCGTGCAACGCGGCGGCGCCGCGGCCAACGCCGGCGCCCTGCTGCTGTTCATCGTCACCGTGCTGGGCAGCGTCGTGCGCGGCCGGCGGCAACCCGGAAAGGAGGCGTCACATGAAACGTCATGAATGGCTGCAGGACCTCTCGCGCGAGCACCATCTGGCCCTCCGGCTGGCGCTCGCCGCCAAACGCGCGGTCGCGGCGGGCGACCCGGCACAGATCCGGGCGGCGGCCACCCTCTGCGCCGATGCCTTCGGCAGCGACCTGGAACCGCATTTCGTCCGCGAAGAGAGCGATGTGCTGCCCCTGCTCGCGCTGGCCGGCGCCAGTGCGCTCGTCGAACGAACACTCAACGAGCACGATGAAATGCGCCGCCTTGCCGCGCGCCTCAACGAGGCCGACCCGGCGACGCTGGAACGTTTTGGCGAGCTGCTCGGCGCCCATGTCCGCTTCGAGGAACGCGAATTGTTCGAGGCGACGCAGGCGCTGCTCGAACCGGCACCGCCGGCTGGCGGCGACAACCCGACACCATGACCCAGACCCGCTGGCAGCGTTTCCGGCACTTTATCGGCTTCCCGGCCAGCAGCCACCATGCCGGCGAGCAACTGGTCGCGACGCTCGGCGGCGCGCTCGGCATCTTGCTTGTGCTGGCCGTCACCAAGGCGCTCGTCGGGCCGCTGGCGGCGCTCGTCATCGTCCCCTCGATGGGCGCCTCGGCGGTACTCATCTTCGCCGCGCCGCACAGCCCGTTCGCCCAGCCGTGGGCGGTGCTGGCCGGGCATGTCCTGTCGGCGCTGGTCGGCGTCGCCTGCTGGCAGCTGATTCCCAATCCGACCCTGGCGGCCGGCCTCGCCGTCGGTCTGGCGATCGGCGTCATGCACGTGGCGCGCTGTCTGCACCCGCCGGGCGGCGCCACGGCGCTGGCGGCGGTGATCGGCGGCGCAACGGTGCACGAACTCGGTTATCGCTATGCGCTGAGCCCGATCGCCGTCAATGCCCTGATCATTCTCGCGGTCGGCGTCGCCTTCAACTACGCCTTCGCCTGGCGGCGCTATCCGGCCAGCCTGATGCGTTACCGGCATGCACCGGAGCACCCCGGCACCGGCTGGCCCCCTATCGACGAGCGGCACGTGGTGGCGGCCATGGAGCACCTCAACGTCGTCGTCGACGTCAGTCCCGACGAAATGGGCGAACTGATTCACCAGACGCTGGATATCGCCCAGCGCGACCTGGATGCTCGCCTGCCGGAAGTCCGGCTCGGGCGCTTCTACTGCAACGACCGTCCGGGGCAGCAGTGGTCGGTGCGCCAGATCATCGACGAACGGCGCTCGGACAACCCCGATTTCGACCTGGTCATCTACAAGGTGGTGGACGGCAACGGCCTGAATCGCACCGGCAGCTGCACGCGCACCGAATTCGCGCGCTGGGTGGGCAGCGAACTGCAGCCGCGCGGCCGCAAGTGCTAGCTGACCGGCCGTTCGCCGAACAGCGCCACCCAGCCGCGGATGACACGGTAACCGACCCACAGGCCGAGGATGGCGATGAGGATCCAGGCGATCGGGATGCCGATGATGGTGATAATCAGCAGGCCATAGACGACCAGCCACAGCGCGGTGAACCAGAAGGTGCGGATCTGCCAGCGGAAATGGCTTTCCAGCCAGGTGCCGTTGACGTCGCCGCGCTTCAGGTAGTTGAGCAGGACGGCGACCAGCGAGGGCAGGCCGAAGACGAAGCCGCCGGCGACCGTCGCCGACGAGGTGACGCCGATGAGGACGGCGATGGCGTGCAGGCCGTAGATGAAATGAGTCAGCTGCACCAGCGAATTGCGCACGCCGTGCACGAGGGTGACAGGGACGGGTTCGGGCATGATCAGTTCTCCGGAAGGTATTTTTGCAGGAACAGCGCGTGCCCGGCGGCGGGGTCGAGCACGTAGGGCGCGAAGCCGGCGCGTTCGTAGGCGGCCAGCGCGCGCGTGTTGTTGGACAGGACTTCGAGCGTCAACTTGCAGCAGCCGAGTTCGCGCGCCCGCTGCTCGGCCCATTGCAGCAGGGCCTGGCCGACGCCCTGCCCACGCCGGTCGGCGCGGGTGACGATGTCGTGGATGTTGAGCAAGGGCTTGGCGGCAAAGGTGGAGAAGCCGGCGAAGCAGTTGATCAGGCCCACCGCCTCGTCGCCATTGTAGGCCAGCGCGCCGTGGAAGGAAGGCAGGTCTTTCAGTTCCCGCACCAGATTGGCCCTGGCGTATTCGGAGAGTCCGGCGCCGCCGCCCATCGGGTCGCGTGCATAGTGATCGAGCAGGTAGAGCCAGGCCGTGGAATTCGCCTCGTTTTTCAGGTCGACCGCAAGCACCCGCAAACTCACAGCCCGAGGTCTCCCCACATGGCATCGACGCGGGCTTTCACGTCGGCATCCATGACAATCGGCCGCCCCCATTCGCGGCTGGTCTCTCCCGGCCACTTGTTGGTCGCATCGAGCCCCATCTTGGAACCGAGGCCGGCCACTGGCGAGGCGAAGTCGAGGTAGTCGATCGGCGTGTTGTCGACCAGCGTGGTGTCGCGCGTCGCGTCCATGCGGGTCGTCATCGCCCACACCACTTCCTTCCAGTCGCGGATGTCGATGTCGTCATCGACGACGATGATGGTCTTGGTGTACATGAACTGGCGCAGGAAGGACCAGATGCCGAACATGATCCGCTTGGCGTGGCCGGGGTACTGCTTCTTGATAGAAACGATGGCCATCCGGTACGAGCAGCCTTCCGGCGGCAGGTAGAAATCGACGATTTCCGGGTACTGCTTCTGCAGCAGCGGCACGAAGACTTCATTCAGCGCGACGCCCAGCACCGCCGGCTCGTCGGGCGGCTTGCCGGTGTAGGTGCTGTGGTAGATCGGGTCGCGGCGCATGGTGATGCGCTCGATGGTGAACACCGGGAACTCGGCCTGCTCGTTGTAGTAGCCGGTGTGGTCGCCGTAGGGGCCTTCGAGCGCCATTTCGCCGGGATGAATGACGCCTTCGAGGACGATCTCGGCCGAAGCGGGCACTTGCAAACCAGAGCCGAGACACTGGGTCAACTCGGTCTTGCCGCCGCGCAAAAGGCCGGCGAACTGGTACTCGGACAGGCTGTCCGGCACCGGTGTCACGGCGCCGAGGATGGTCGCCGGATCGCAGCCGAGCACGACGGCGACCGGGAAAGGCTGGCCGGGATTGGCCAGCTGGTGGTCGCGAAAATCGAGCGCGCCGCCACGATGGGCCAGCCAGCGCATGATGACCTTGTTCGGCCCGAGCACCTGCTGGCGGTAAATGCCGAGGTTCTGGCGGTTCTTGTGCGGCCCCCTGGTGACGACCAGCCCCCAGGTGATCAGCGGCGCGATGTCGCCCGGCCAGCAATGCTGGATCGGCAGGCGGCCAAGATCGACGTCCCTGCCTTCCCAGACAATTTCCTGGCACGGCGCGTTCGACACTTTCTTCGGCGCCATGTTGAGCACCTGCTTGAGGATGGGCAGCTTGTCCCAGGCATCCTTCAGGCCCTTGGGCGGCTCTGGTTCCTTAAGGTAGGCGAGCAGCTTGCCGACTTCGCGCAGCGCCTGCACCGACTCCTCTCCCATGCCGAGCGCCACCCGCTGCGGCGTACCGAACAGGTTGGCGAGCACCGGTATCGTATGGCCCTTGGGCTTTTCAAAGAGGATGGCCGGGCCTTGGGCGCGCAGCACGCGGTCGCAGATTTCAGTCATTTCGAGGCGGGTATCGACCTCGACGCCGACGCGCTTGAGCTGGCCGGTCTTTTCCAGTTGCGACATGAAGTCGCGCAGGTCATGGTATTTCATCGCGTGCGGTAGGAAAAATGGCAGCCCAGGCAGGCGCCGGTCAGGTTGGGCAGCAGCGCCAGCGCCTGCTCGCGGTCGCCGCTCTTGGCAGCGGTCGCGAAGTCGCTGGCTGCCTTGTGGCCTTCCATGCCGATGCGGTGCATGGCCGGAGGCATATGCGGGCCGGGCCGCGCGTCGAACGGCAGGTCGCGGTGCTTGCCCATGGCCGACATGCCGAGCTTGGCCTCGGCTACCTCGCCGGCCTGCCTGATCTTGTTCTCGGCGACCAGCGACAGCACCTCGTTGAGCGCCATCAGGTTGGCCAGCATCTCCTGGCGCAGGGCTTCCTGCGCCGCTGCCGGCATCGGGGCCAACTGGCGCGGATCGTCGGCGACGGCTGCGGTCGACGCCAGCAAAAGGGCAAAAACCAGGGCTTTCATCCGAAGCTCCTTCCGGAAACCAGAAAGTCGACGACGATGCCGGCGAAGATCGCCGCGCCGACGTAGTTGTTGTGCAGGAAGGCCTTGAAGCAGGCCATCCGTTCGCGGCCGCGGATCCATGTGTAATGCACGCCCATGATGCCGGCGGCGACCGCCAGACCGGCGTAGAAGGCCCAGCCCAGGTGGTGCATCCAGCCGACCCAGCCGATGATGACGAGGGTCGCTGCATAGCACGCCATCACCGCCGCCACGTCGAAGCGCCCGAAGGTGATCGCCGAAGTCTTGATGCCGATCTTGAGGTCGTCCTCGCGGTCGACCATCGCATATTCGGTGTCATAGGCGACCGCCCAGAAGACATTGGCGAGCAGCAGCCACCAGGCTTCGGCCGGTACCTCGCCGAGGTGCGCCGCGTAGGCCATCGGGATGCCGAAGCCGAAGGCGATGCCGAGATAGGCCTGCGGGATGGCGAAGAAGCGTTTGGTGAACGGATAGCTGGCGGCGAGGAAGAGCGCCGGCACCGACAGCCAGATCACCAGCGGATTGCCGAGCAGCAGCACCAGCGCGAATGCGGCGAGCGAGAGTACGGCGAACAGCGCCAGCGCCTCCTTCGTCGTCACGTGGCCGGCGGTCAGCGGGCGTTCCTTCGTCCGCTCGACATGGCGGTCGAAATCACGGTCGGCATAGTCGTTGATGACACATCCGGCCGAGCGCATCAGCACCGTGCCGAGAATGAAGACCCACAGCACGATGCGGTCGGGCCGGCCGTCGGCCGACAGCCACAGCGCCCACAGCGTCGGCCAGAGCAGGAGCAGGATGCCGATCGGCTTGTCGAGCCGCATCAGCTTTTCGTAGAGATCGATTCGTTGGACGAGTGCTTGCCGGTTCATCGGGCGATTTTACCTTGGCTGCTGCGGTCGACCGCCGGAATGGCCTATTTTTCCGGGCCGCGCAGGGCCAGCACCCGGGCATGCAGTGTTTTCGGGCTGGCTTCCGCCGCCGCTACCGGCGGCCCGGCACGCAAGCTGATCCGCGCGAACAGCCCGCGCCGGAACGGGGTTTTCATCGCTTCGCCATCGACCCGCGAGAAGTAGCTGCCCCACAGCCCGGACAGCGCCAGCGGCACGACCGGCACCGGGTTGGCGGCGAGAATGCGCGAAATGCCGGGGCGGAAGGGCTGCAGTTCGCCGTCGCGGGTGATGTTGCCCTCGGGGAAGATACCGACCAGTTCGCCCGCGGCCAGCGCGGTCGACACCTCGGCGAAGGCCTTTTCCATCAGCGCCGGGTCTTCCTTGGCCGCGGCGATGGGAATCGCGCCGCAGTGACGGAAGACGTAGCTGAGAACCGGTATGCGGAAGATGCGATGGTCCATGACGAAGCGCACCGGGCGCGGCGCGGCGCCCATGATGATTACCGCATCGACGAAGCTGACGTGGTTGGCGACGATGACCGCAGCCCCCTCTTCCGGAATATTTTCCAGCCCTTCGCTGCGCAGCCGGTAGGCGGCCTTGATCAGCAGCCAGGCGATGAAGCGCAGCAGGAATTCCGGCACCAGCCCGTAGATGTAGATCGCCACCGCCGCGTTGAGCAGCGCCGCGATGCCGAACAGCGCCGGGATCGACAGCCCGGCGCTCAGCAGCGCCGCCGCCCCCAGCGCACCGACGACCATGAACAGCGCGTTGACGATGTTGTTGGCGGCGATGATGCGGGCGCGCGTTTCCTCGGCGCTGCGCAACTGGACCAGCGCGTAGAGCGGCACGATGAAGAAGCCGCCGAAGACGCCAAGCATCATCAGGTCGAACAGCACGCGCCAGATTGCCGGCAGGCTGAGCAGCGCCAGTAATTCGTGCGTGCCGTTGCCGGCGAGGCCGACCGGCGAAGCGAAATACATATCGAGCCCGAACAGCGTCAGGCCGATCGAGCCGAAAGGCACGAGGCCGATCTCGACGCGCTTGCCG
The DNA here is from genome assembly GCA_017983755.1 of Azonexus sp. Taxonomy (GTDB): domain Bacteria; phylum Pseudomonadota; class Gammaproteobacteria; order Burkholderiales; family Rhodocyclaceae; genus Azonexus. The sequence goes on from JAGOAU010000001.1 coordinate 293,360, forward strand.
GACATGCGTTCGCAGAGCAACGAGCCGAGGCCGATGCCGACCGTAAACGTCGCCAGCAACAGCGTCACCGACGACTCGCTGCCGCCCAGCACGTTCCTTGCGTAGGCCGGGAACTGGGCGAGGAACAGCGCGCCGTAGAGCCAGAACCACGAAATACCGAGGATCGACAGGAAGACCGTGCGGTTGGCACGCGCGAAGTTGATGTTGCGCCAGGTTTCGGTGACCGGATTGGGGTTGACCTTGAGCCCGGGCGCTGGCGCCGGTGCCGCCGGGATGCCGCGGCTGGCCAGATAACCGGCGAAGGCGACGACGAAACCACCGAGCGCGATCCACGCCGGATGTTCGACCGATCCGGCGAGCAGGCCGCCGGCCAGCGTGCCGACCAGGATGGCGACGAAGGTGCCGGCCTCGATCAGCGCATTGCCGCCGACCAGTTCGTCGGTATGCAGGTGCTGCGGCAGGATCGCGTACTTGACCGGGCCGAACAGCGTCGAATGCAGGCCGAGCAGGAACAGCCCGCCCATCAGCAAGGGCAGGCTGTGCATGAAGAAGCCGGCGGCGGCGACGCCCATGATGACCATTTCCAGCACCTTGACCAGGCGCGCCAGCATCGCCTTGTCGTACTTGTCGGCCAGTTGCCCGGCCGTCGCCGAGAACAGGAAGAAAGGCAGGATGAAGATGCCGGCCGCCAGGTTGGCCAGCAGTTCAGGCTTGAGTGTCGTCCATTGCGCCGACTGGAAGGTGAGCAGGACGACCAGCGCGTTCTTGAACAGGTTGTCGTTGAAGGCGCCGAGGAACTGCGTCGCGAAGAAGGGGGCGAAACGCTTTTGCTTGAGGAGTCCGAATTGTCCGCTCATGGGTGGCTCGCTGAAAAAAGTTGGCGGGGATGGGAAGCCGAGGAGGAAATGGAATGCCCTTGCTCCACGAGCAGGCGTTTGAAGACAAATTCTGGCGCCGGCGGATTACCGTATGCCATTCATTGCGCCCCGGATATCCGGCGCACAGGCACGCTATCGGTTTCGGATGAAAGCACCTCCAAGGCAACTTGTTTGCTTTCACCTGTTGCGATATTCAACAGCCACAAGGAAAACTGGTGATGCCGCCCCGGATCGCTGATATAGGCTGCATAAGCGCTGTTCGGGGAAAGGGCAATTCCCTCAATGAGAGACTTCAACCACGTCAGGCGCCTGATTTCCTCACCACGCTTCAGAAAGAGGTCGTAGTTGTAATAGCCCTTTTGAATACCGTCCAGCAGGTTAGTGCGCGAGGAGAACAACACATCTCCATTCCGGGCGACTCGCGGCGAGCTTGAGTGCCTACCCTCCGTTTGAAACCATGGCTCAAGGTACTTCCGCATTGGCCCGAGACGGACAATATGGTCCTCACCGAAGCGTTCTTTATATTCTTTGTAATCCTTTTTCCTCGATGCGACACCGAACTCGGGGTAATTGCACATCGGCCCTTCGCCGGAAAAGATCAGGTCATCATTGTCCGGGGCGATGAATGGTTTGCCGAGACCATAGAAGCAGTAATTTGTCACTCTCATATTTGACCCCGAAGCGATATCCAGAATATGAATATCCCAACCCGTCGCGCGCGGATCGCCATTGAACCAGGTACGCTGGCGATGAGACTGAATGAAGGCCACACTTTTGTCATCGAATGAGAGACTTGGACTGGACTTATGGCTCGGATCGGTGGTTAGCCGACGATAGGTATTGGAATCCAGATCGATCAGGACGATTTGAGGATACGAAGTGAACTCCGCCTTCCGGTAACGCAACACGCCCGCGAGCATGGCCGGATGATTCGCCATGCTCGCGCTGCTGAAACGGAACTCCTGCTCGACCGGAACTATTCGGCTGAATCTCTGTTCCTCAAGCGAATAGGCAACTAGGTCGCATTCCGAACCCTTGCAGAAATCGAAGAACAGCGTCTTGCTATCCGATGAAAACGCAGGGCTCCTGATGTCTATGGCCGTAGAAACGCTTGCTCCAGTACCACAAGCTGAATTCAGCATCGCCAGCAAGGCCAATACCGCTGCTCTTGCCAACAAGGGTGACATGGCCATCACACCGCCTCCGCCAAGCGCTTCAAGGTCACGTAATCGACCTTGCCGGTACCCAGCAGCGGCAGCGACTCGACGCGATGGATCTTGCGCGGCACGGCCAGTTCGGGGACGCCGAGTTCGCGCGCTTTGGCGGCCAGCAGTTCGCGGCTCAGTTCGCCATCGGTGGTGAACAGCACCAGCGCCTCGCCCTTGGCGGCGTCGGGCTGGCTGGAAACGGCGTGCGCCTTGTCCGGCGAAGTCGCGGTCGCCACTTTTTCGGCGACTTCCAGGCTAACCATCTCTCCAGCAATCTTGGCGAAGCGCTTGACCCGGCCGACGATCTTCACGAAACCCTCGTCGTCGATCTGCACCACGTCACCGGTTTCGTACCAGCCGTCCCCAAGTTCGGAAAGCGGCGGCTGCAGCACGCCCGGCTGGTCGGCCTTGAGGTAGCCGGACATGACGTTGGGGCCGCGCACATGCAGGATGCCGCCGTGCTCGATGCCGGTAACCGGCAGCAGGCGATGTTCTATACCCGGCAACAGGTTGCCGACGGTGCCGGTTTTGTAGGCCATGGGCGTGTTGACCGCGAGCACCGGCGCCGTCTCGGTGGCGCCATAGCCTTCGAAGATGCGCAGGCCGAACTTTTCGAACCACTGGTTGCGCACCGCCTCGGAGAGCTTTTCGGCGCCGGCGACGACGTAGCGCAGGCGGTAGAAGTCGTAAGGATTGGCGAACTTGGCGTAGTTGGCGAGGAAGGTCGAGGTGCCGAACAGCACCGTGCAGCCCCGGTCGTAGGCCAGCTCGGGAATCACCCGGTAGTGCAGCGGCGAGGGGTAGAGGAAGAGGCTGGCGCCGTTCAACACCGGCAGCAGCGCCCCCGCCGTCAGGCCGAAGGAATGGAAGATGGGCAGCGCATTGAGCACCTTGTCGTACACCGAAAAATCAATGACGGCGCGAATCTGCGCGATGTTGGCGAGAATCGCCCGGTGCGGCAGCACGACGCCCTTCGGCTTGCCCTCCGACCCGGAGGTGAACAACACGACGGCAGCTTCCTCGGGTGAGGTTTTCAGTTCGAAGGCGCGTGGAAAGTGGATGGCGTAACCGATCAGCCATAGCTTGTCAGCCAGACCGATCTGCTCACGGATGTCTTCCAGGTAATGCACTTGCACCCCCTTAAGCCCGGCCAGCTTGTCGGTCAGCTTGCCCTGCTCGACAAAGGCGCGCGAGGTGATAACGGTACGGATCTCGGCGCCGTCGCAGGCGGCCTGCATGGCATCGACACCGGCCGTGTAATTGAGCATGGCCGGCACCCGGCGGCGGGCGCTGAGGCCGAAGATCAGCCCCAGGGTCGGCACCAGATTGGGCAGCAGCAAACCGACGCGTTCGCCGGGCTTGGTCAGGCGTTCGACCTGGCGCGCGAGGATGAGCGCCATCTTCAACAGATCGTTGTACGAATATTCGATCTGCTTGACGTCCTCGAACGGGCGGCGGCCGCGACCGAAGATTTCCGCCGCGTCGCACAGCGCAGTGTAGATCGTCTGCTCGGGGCGCGAGGCGAAGATCATTTCCTGCATCAAGCGGCGCATCTGCTCGCCGGCCTTGCGTCGCCGCTGCTTGGCGGTGGCCGCTTCGGGCATCGGAAAGTGCGCTTCGGGCAGCACGGTTAACTTGATTTTCGGAAAGATTTCCTTCGGATGGCGGCCGGACAAACGCGAGAAATACGAGCGCGAGGCGCCGTCCAGGCGCACCGGAATCACCGTCGCGCCGGTCTTGGCGGCGACGAAAGCCGGGCCGTCATAAACCTTCATCAGCGAGCCGGTCAGCGTGATGCGCCCCTCCGGAAAGATGACCACCGGGCGGCCGGATTCGATCAGCCGGATAACCTTCTTCATCGCCATCGGGCTGGTCGGATCGACCGCCAGGTAATCGACCTGCGACAGCAGGATGCGGAACCAGAAGCTGTTGGCGATGCTAGTATGGACGACGAAAACCGGGTCGATCGGCAGGAACAGGCCGAGCAGCAGGCCATCGAGGAAGGATTCGTGATTGGCGACGATGAGCAGGCGCTCATGCGAGAAATCGGACTGCCGGAACTGGATGTCGACACGGAACAGCAAACGGGCCAGGCCGCGCAACAGCGGCCGCAATACCTTGCGCATCAGGTGTTTTCCTTCAGGTAGTCGAGCACATTGCCCAGGGTCGTTTCCAGGGCCGCGCGATTGATCCAGAACCAGACTTCCTTGCCGATCTTTTCGGAAGCCAGGACGCCAGATTCGTGCAGAATTTTCAGGTGGTGCGAGACGGTCGACCGCGCCAGGGTCGAGACTTCGGCGATCTGCCCGACGTTGAGCCGTTCGCCCGGCTCGAACAGCAACAGGATGCGCTGCCGGTGCTCATCGCCGAGGGCGACGAAAATGCGGGACATCGCCTGCCACGCGGGCGGGATGGCTTGGGTGTAATCATTCTTCATGTCGATGATCTTAGTTATATCGACATGACTTCGTCAAGAGGATTTTTCTGGCGAGTCTCGTCAGCCGCTCAAGCCAGGATAGCCAACCGCATTTATTCACCGTTCGATTTCGGCGAACGAAACGGCAAGATGTTAAGCTCATTGTCATTGCTCTCCACCATCTGCGCTGAATGGACAAAAAGTCGCTTTCCGAGCGTGACATCTGCACCAAACTCATCACACCGGCCATGGAAGCCGCTGGCTGGGACCGGGCAACGCAGTTCCTTGAAGAGGTCAATCTCACCAGCGGCCGCATCGTCGTTCGCGGGAACAAGGCCAGGCGCGACGAGAAAACCATTCGCCGCGCCGACTACGTCCTGTATTTCAAGCCGGGCATCCCCATCGCGGTCGTCGAGGCCAAGGACAACAATCACTCGGTTCGGGATGGCATCCAGCAGGCTCTCGGCTACGCGGAAATGCTCGACGTGCCGTTCGCCTTTTCCAGCAATGGCGACGGTTTTCTCTGGCACGACAAGACGGCGACCAGCGGCCTGATCGAGTGCGAGATCGCGCTCGACGAATTTCCATCCCCGGCCGTTCTCTGGCAGCGTTATCTGGCCTGGAAAGGCATCGCCCCCGCCGCCGAGCCGGTATTCGCGCAGGACTACTACACCACCGGCAAGCTGCCGCGTTATTACCAGTTGAATGCAGTCAACCGGGCTGTCGAAGCCATTGCCAAGGGACAGGATCGCGTTCTTCTGGTCATGGCCACCGGCACCGGCAAAACCTTCACTGCCTTCCAGATCATCTGGCGCCTGTGGAAAGCCCGGGCAGCCAAACGCATCCTGTTTCTGGCCGATCGCAACATCCTCGTCGATCAGACCAAGACCAACGACTTCAAGCCCTTTGGCGGGGCAATGACCAAGATCGAAAAGCGTCAGGTGGACAAATCCTACGAGATCTACCTGTCGCTCTATCAGGCCGTCACCGGCAACGAAGAAGAAAAGAACATCTACAAGCAGTTCAGCCCGGATTTCTTCGACCTGATCGTCATCGACGAATGCCACCGCGGCAGCGCCGCCGAGGACTCCGCCTGGCGCGAAATCCTGGATTACTTCAGTGCCGCCGTGCATCTCGGCCTCACCGCCACCCCCAGGGAAACCGAGGAAATCTCGAACATCACCTACTTCGGCGAGCCGGTCTATACCTATTCCCTCAAGCAGGGCATCGAGGATGGCTTCCTGGCACCGTACAAGGTGATTCGCATCGACCTCGACAAGGATCTCGGCTGGCGACCGACCCAGGGCAAGGTCGACACCAGGGGGCAACTGGTCGAGGACCGGATTTATAACGCCTCGGACATGAACAAGACGCTGGTCCTCACCCAGCGTGACACGACCGTGGCCCGGCGCATCACCGAATTCCTCAAGGCCACCGACCGCATGGCCAAGACCATCGTCTTCTGCGAGGACATCGACCACGCCGCCCGCATGCGCCAGGCCCTGATCAATGCCAATCCGGACCTCGCCAGCCAGAACCCGAAGTACGTGATGCAGATCACCGGCGACAACGAGGAAGGCAAGCTCGAACTCGACAATTTCATCAATCCGCGCAAGCCCTACCCGGTCATCGCCTGCACCTCCCGGCTGATGACCACCGGCGTCGACGCCAAGACCTGCGAGTTGGTCGTCCTCGACCGCACCATCAACTCGATGACCGAGTTCAAGCAGATCATCGGCCGCGGCACCCGCATCGACGAGGACTACGGCAAGCTCTGGTTCACCATCCTCGACTTCAAGCGCGCCACAGAATTGTTCGCGGATGAAGCCTTCGACGGCGAGCCGGTCGTGATCTATCAACCCGGCCCCGATGCCCCGGTGGTGCCGCCGGAAGATCCCGAGCCGCCTCCGGGCGCAGATGGCAGTCCGGACGGAATACCCGGCGACGGCGGCATCATCGAAGACCCGCCGGGCGGCGGCCGGGTCAGGTACGTGATCGACGATGTCTCCGTCTATGTGGTGAATGAGCGTGTCCAGTATTACGGTAACGACGGCAAGCTGATTACCGAATCGCTCAAGGACTTCACGCGCATCCTGCTCAACAAGCGTTTCGCATCACTCGACAGCTTCCTGCAAACCTGGAACGACGCCGAGAAAAAGGCGGCCATCATTGCCGAACTGGAAGAACAGGGCATCCTGTTCGACGAACTGGCGAAGGAAGCCGGCAAGGAACTCGACCCCTTCGACCTGATCTGCCACATTGCCTTCGGCCAGAAGCCACTGACCCGCCGCGAACGGGCGGAACGTGTCAGGAAACGCGACTACTTCACCCGCTACGGTGACACCGCGCGCAAGGTGCTGGAAGTACTGCTCGACAAATATGCCGACGAAGGCATCGGCAACATCGAGCAGATGGAAGTCCTGCGGGTCGCGCCGCTCGATCAGTTCGGCTCCCCGGTCGAAATCGTCCAGACCTTTGGCGGCAAGGCCCAATACCAGGCAGCCCTTCGGGAACTCGAACAACACCTTTACCAATAAATCGGCCACCGGCCGGAAAAACAACCGGCAAAAATTGCTCAAAAAATTGCCGAAAATATCAGGGTAAATAACAAACTTTCACAATAAATACCGCATGTTGTGAAACAATTGAAAAGCAATTCAATTCGGCAAACAAACCGGCAAAATGGACCCGACAATCATTCCGCGTTACACCCAGCCCCATCAATTCGAGCCGCTGCTGCCGCAAAGCAGGCTGGAAGAATTGCGCCAGCGCAGCCGCGGCATTGTCGAACGCTCCTTCCGCCTCACCGGCAGCGCCCACCCGGCCACCATCGCCAGCCTGCGCGAACTCGTCCGGGCCATGAACTCCTACTACTCCAACCGGATCGAAGGCCAGGGCACCCATCCGCGCAATATCGAACGCGCCCTGCGCCGCGACTTCTCCGCCAAGCCCGATGTCGCCCGCCTGCAACGCCTCGCCCTGGCCCACATCGAAGCCGAGCGCGAACTCGAAACCCGCCTCGCAGCCGGCGCCCTGCCACTCAGCAGCGCCTTCGTTCGCGAAGCCCACGCCGCGCTCTACGGCCGGCTGCCGGAAGCCGATCGCCTGAGCGCCGATGAGCACCTCGTCACCCCCGGCGCCCTGCGCAGCGAACTCGAACTGGTCGCCGTCGGCCGCCATGAACCGCCGCCACCCGAAGCGCTACCGGCTTTCCTTGAGCGTTTCGATCAGGTCTATGGCCGCCAGCCACCGCTCGAAGACCTCCTGTTCACCGTTGCCGCCGCCCACCAGCGCATGGCCTGGATACACCCTTTCCTCGATGGCAATGGCCGCGCCTGCCGCTTGCAGACCCATTGCGCCCTGTGGTCCGTGAGCCGTGGCCTGTGGTCGGCCAGCCGCGGGCTGGCGCGCCAGCGGGACGCCTACTACGCCCGCCTCGACGCCGCCGACGCCCCCCGCCAGGGCGATCTCGACGGCCGCGGCAACCTTAGCGAAAAGGAACTGCACAACTGGTGCGCCTGGTTCATCGGCATCTGCGAAGACCAGGTCAACTTCATGGCCCGGATGCTCGACCTCGACAGCATGAAAACCCGCATCCATGCGCTCATCTCCTTCCGCGCTGCCCATGACAAAAGTATCCGCCCGGAGGCCATCGTGCCGCTTTACCACCTCTTCCTGGCCGGCCCCACGCCACGGGGAGAATTCCAGCAAATGACCGGCCTCGGCGAACGCACTGCCCGCAGCCTGCTCTCCCGCCTCATCGAAACCGGGCTCGTCACCAGTGAAGGGCATACCGCGCCCGTGCGCTTCGCCTTTCCGCTCGATGCCCTGCAATTCCTGCTCCCGGAGCTCTATCCGGAAGCCGCCACCCACGAAGACAGCTTTCAATGACCATCAGCACCACCTTCATCAAATCCATCCAGGACATCATGCGCCAGGATGCCGGCGTCGATGGCGACGCGCAGCGCATTTCCCAGCTCTCCTGGCTGCTCTTCCTGAAAATCTTCGACGATCAGGAAACCGAACTGGAAATCCTGCGCGACGCCTACAAGTCGCCGATTCCCGACCACCTGCGCTGGCGCCACTGGGCGGCCGACAGTGAAGGCATGACCGGCGAGGAACTGCAGGATTTCATCAACAACACCCTCTTTCCCAAGCTCAAGAACCTCAACGCCGACCCGCTGCGCAACCCGCGCGGCTACGTCGTCCAGCAGGTCTTTGAAGACGCCTTCAACTACATGAAGTCCGGCCACCTGCTGCGCCAGGTGGTCAACAAGATCAACGAGATCGACTTCAACAACCGCAGCGACCGCCACCTCTTCAACGACCTCTACGAAAAGATCCTCAAGGACCTGCAAAGCGCCGGCAACGCCGGCGAGTTCTACACCCCGCGCGCCGTCACGCAATTCATGGTCGACACGGTCAACCCGCAAATCGGCGAAAAAATCCTCGACCCCGCCTGCGGCACCGGCGGCTTTCTCGCCTGCACCCTCGAACACCTCAAGGCGCAACGCAAGAACGTCGAGGACGACACCGTGCTGCAAGCCGCCATCCACGGCGTCGAAAAGAAGCAGATGCCGCACCTGCTGTGCACCACCAACATGCTGCTGCACGGCATCGAAGTGCCCAGCAACATCCGCCACGACAACACCCTGTCGCGCCCGCTCGTCGATTACGGCCCGCGCGACCAGGTCGACGTCATCCTCACCAACCCGCCCTTCGGCGGCACCGAGGAACCCGGCACCGAAGCCAACTTCCCCGCCGACGTGCGCACCAAGGAAACCGCCGACCTCTTCCTCGTGCTCATCATCGAACTGCTCAGGCACAACGGCCGCGCCGCCGTCGTCCTGCCCGACGGCACGCTGTTCGGCGAAGGCGTCAAGACGCGCATCAAGGAAAAGCTGCTCAGCGAGTGCAACCTGCACACTATCGTCCGCCTGCCCAACGGCGTCTTCGCGCCCTACACCGGCATCAAGACCAACCTGCTCTTCTTCACCAAGGGCGCGCCGACCCGCGAAGTCTGGTACTACGAGCACCCCTACCCGCCCGGCTACAAGAGCTATTCCAAGACCAAGCCCATCCGCATCGAGGAATTCGCCGCCGAAAAAGCCTGGTGGGGCGACGAAGCCGACGGCTTCAAGGCCCGCGTCGAAAACGAGTACGCCTGGAAGGTCGACATCGCCACGCTGAAAGCCGCCAACTACAACCTCGACCAGAAAAACCCGCACAGCCCCGACGCCATCGCCCACGACCCCGACGCGCTTTTGGCCGAATACGGGCGGTTGACCGCAGAAGCCCAGCAACTGCGCGACCAACTCAAGACCATCCTCGCGCAATCGCTGGCAGGGCAGGCATGAGCGCCAAACTGGAAGCCCGCGAACCCGTCGCCCGCTACCTCGCCACGCCGCCGCTGCTCCAGCACTTCGACCGCGTCGCCCAGGCCCCCGGCGGCGTCGCCCGCCTGCGCGAACTGATCCTGACCCTGGCCGTGCAGGGCAAGCTGCTCCCGCAAGACCCGGCAGATGAGCCGGCCAGCGTGCTACTGGAGCGCATCCGCGAGGAAAAGGCGCGGCTGGTCAAGGCAGGGAAGATCAGGAAAGACAAACCGCTGGCGGCGATAGAGGAGGAGAAGCAGTTTGCGCTGCCGGCGGGGTGGGAGTGGGTAAGGCTTATCCAGTTGCTAACGAAAATTGGCGCCGGTAGCACGCCGCTTGGTGGCAAAGAGGTTTACGTTTCAGAAGGCATCAAATTCCTGCGCTCTCAAAACGTGTGGAACGAAGGTCTGCGTCTAATCGATGTTGCCTATATCAAGCCAGAGACGCACATGAAAATGTCGGGCACTACGGTTTTTGCTGGCGACATTCTTTTCAACATTACCGGCGCATCAATTGGCCGCTGCGCAGTTGTCCCAACAACCTTCGATGAGGCAAATGTCAGTCAGCACGTAACCATAATTCGTCCGACGCTACCAACAGTAACTCCCTACCTGCATTTGGTATTGATCTCGCCTCACGTTCAACAGACCGTTATGGATGTCCAGGTCGGGGTATCGAGAGAAGGATTGAGCATTGGAAAGCTTGGCCTGTTCCTCGTACCTATTCCTCCACTTGCCGAACAATCCCGCATCGTCGCCCGTGTCGAGGAATTGATGGCGCTGTGCGATGCGCTGGAGGACAAGGGGCAACTGGCAGCGGCGCAGCATGAGCGGCTGGCCGGGGCCTTGCTCGACGCGCTGGCCAACAGCGCCTCGGCCGAGGAAGCCGCCGAGCACTGGCAGCGCATCGCCGCCCACTTCGACCTGCTGCTCGACCGGCCTGCTGCGGTCGACCGCCTGGAACAGGCCATTTTGCAACTCGCCGTCCGCGGCCGCCTCGTCCCGCAAAACCCCGCCGACAAACCCGCCAGCGCCCTGCTTCAAAAAATCCGCACCGAAAAAGACCACCTGATCGCCACCGGCCAACTCAAACGCGACAAACCCCTGCCGCCGATCAGCGACGAGGAGAAGCCGTTTGCGTTGCCTGATGGTTGGGAGTGGGCAAGATTCGGCGAACTGATTCTTTCTAGCGATGCTGGCTGGAGTCCGAGTTGCGAATCGACTCCACGTGAGGGCAATGAATGGGGCGTTCTCAAGGTAAGTGCCGTTTCATGGGGAGAATTCCGCCCGGAGGAAAACAAGGCCCTGCCTGCTGGCCTATTTCCGAAACCCGAGTTCGAGGTCAAGCCGGAAGACTTTCTTCTTTCTCGCGCAAACACTGAGGAATTGGTGGCGCGTAGCGTTATCGCTTGGGAACCTCCAGGCCGATTGATGATGAGCGACAAGCTGATTCGCCTGCGTCTCTCCAGCCATATCGACAAAGCGCTTTACTGTGAGATCAACAACTCCAGACTGTCACGAGACTATTACATCGTTAATGCCTCTGGCACTAGCAGCTCAATGAAGAACGTTTCCCGGGAAGTTATATTGAAGCTCATGGTTCCGGTTCCGCCCGCTCCAGAACAATCCCGCATCGTCGCCCGCGTTGCCGAACTGCGCGCCCTGTGCACCCAGTTGCGCGACCGCCTCGCCACCACCTCTCAGACCCGGTCCCGGCTCGCCGAAGCGCTACTGGAGCAAGCCGTCGCGTGACCGAACGGTTCGCGACACCCCCGGCATCCCGCCGAAATACCCGGCGACAGGTCATCCTTGTCGGGCTGCTGGCGGTTTTCCTGCCGGCCTGCGGCAAGCAGCCGAAGGCAAGCCCGGTGCCGCCCGGCAGCACGGTGCTGGCTTTCGGCGACAGCGTCACTTTCGGCACCGGGGCGGGTGCCGGCGAGGACTGGCCGAGCCTGCTCGGCCAGCTGACCGGCTGGCGCGTCATCAATGCCGGCATCCCCGGCGACACGGCCGAAGCCGGCAAGGCGCGCATCCAGGCTCTGCTGGACGAACATCGGCCGGCCTTGGTCATCATCGAGATCGGCGGCAACGACTTTCTTCGCCGGCGGCCGGCCGCCGCCGTCAAGGAGGATATTCGCCATCTGGCACGCATCAGCCGAGCGGCGGGGGCGCAGGTGGTTCTGCTTGCCGTTCCCGAGTTGTCCCTGCTGGCAGCCGTCGCCGGCCGGCCCGGCGATTCACCGATCTACCGGGAAATCGGCAAGGACGAGAATGTGCCGGTCGTGGCCGACGTCTTCTCGAACATCCTGGCGCAGCCGGAACTCTGCGCCGACAAAATCCACCCGAACGCCGCAGGCTACCGCGAGTTCGCGAAAGGCGTTTTCGCAGGCTTGCGCGAGCTCGGCCTGCAGGGCTGAGGGCTATGCGTCCTGGCGGATGTCCGCCCAGCCGGCGCCGGTAATGGCGACCAGTTGCTCGGGCGCCAGCGGGAACACCGAGAACGGGGTGCCGGCCGCCGCCCAGATTTTCGTGAAGCGCCGGAGGTCGGCATCGAGCACGACTTTCACCGGGTTGGCGTGCCCCAGCGGTGAAACGCCGCCGATCACGTAGCCCGTCGCTTCGCGCACGAAATCGGCGTTGGCGCGCCCGAGCCGTTCGCCGACCAGGCGCGAGACCTTGTCTTCGCAGACGCGATTGTCGCCGGAGGCGACGACGACGACTGCCTGGCCGCTTGGCTTGGCGCGGAAGACGACCGACTTGGCGATTTCCGCGACGCTGCAGCCGATGGCGGCGGCCGCTTCGGCGCTGGTCCGGGTGGGTTGTTCGAATTCGACAACCGCGGTGGCGATGCCGGCTTCGGCGAGCAGCCGCTGGGTACGCAGCGCGGTGGGGTGTTGGGCTGGCTTCATCGGGGCGATACCGGGCAGGTGTAGGGATGCCCGAGTTTAAGGCAAGAGCGCATTCGGCAGCGCCGCGGCAATTCAGGCTGTCCGCGCTGCGGGCGCGCTAGAATCTGCTTTCCGCGCCGCCTGTTGCGGTCGACCCTCAAAAAAGTCCGAAAACCGATGCGCCCCTCCCGTTCCGAATATCTCGACCTGCCCAGCGTCCGCCTGCACATCCGCCGCTGGGGCGACCCCGCCGCCCCGACGCTGTTCCTGCTGCACGGCTGGATGGACGTTTCCGCCTCCTTCCAGTTCGTCGTCGATGAACTGCAGCGCGACTGGAACATCGTCGCCCCCGACTGGCGCGGCTTCGGCCCCTCGCAATGGCTGAACCGCCCCTATTTCTTCGCCGAACACCTGGGCGACATGCAGGCGATCATCGACCGCTACGCGCCGGAGGGCAAAGTCCGCCTGGCCGGGCACAGCATGGGCGGCATCCTCTCCTGCCTGTATGCCGGCCTGCTCCCCGAGCGGGTCGACAAAGTCATTTCGCTGGAAGGCTTCGGCATCGCGCCGACGACACCGGACATGGCGCCGGAACGCTACCGGAACTGGCTAGGCGAATTGCAGAATCCGCCCCGCATGCACGTCTACCCGGAGCGCGCCGCCTTCGCCCGCCGGCTGATGAAAACCGATCCCTACCTGACGGCGGAGCGCGCCGATTTCCTCTCACGCCACCTGGCACGCATCGGCGACGGCTCGTCCAAAAGCGGCGAGCGCCGCCACGGCATCATCTGGAACGGCGACCCCTGGCACAAGGCGACATCGCCCTACCTGTTCCGTCTGGAAGAATCGATGGCGATCTGGAAACAGGTCACCTGCCCGGTGCTGTGGGTGGCCGGCCGCCAGTCGTGGATAGTCCGCGACTACGCCACCCGGCCGGGCGACTGGGAAGCGCGCCGCGCCTGCTTCGCCGACGTGCGCGAAGACTGGATCGACAACGCCGACCACATGCTGCACCACGACCAGCCGGCGGAAGTCGCGCGGATGATCGAGGACTGGTTTACGACTTGAGCAGCTCCTCCCGCGACCCGAGCCAGCGCTGCAAATGGCGCTCGGCGAGTTCGGGATGCCCGGTCAGCATTTCCTCGGCCACATCGCGCGCCATTTCGACCAGATCGGCATCCATCTCCAGGTCGGCGTAGCGCAGCAGCGGCACGCCGCTCTGCCGGCTGCCGACGAATTCGCCGGGGCCGCGGATCTGCAAGTCCTGGCGGGCGATCTCGAAGCCATCGGTACTCTCGTAGATGATCTTCAGCCGCTGGCGGGCGATTTCGCCGAGAGGGCCGGCGTAGATCAGCACGCAGTTCGACTCGTGCGCGCCGCGCCCGACGCGGCCGCGCAGCTGGTGCAGTTGCGAGAGGCCGAATCGCTCGGCGTGCTCGATGACCATCAGGCTCGCGTTCGGCACATCGACGCCGACTTCGATCACCGTCGTCGCCACCAGCACGTCGATGTCGCCGGCAGCGAAGGCGGCCATGACCGCCTGCTTTTCGTCGGCCTTGAGGCGGCCATGCACCAGCCCCACGGTCAACGCCGGCAAATCGGCCAAAAGCGTTTCATAGGTTTCCTGCGCGGTCTGCAACTGCAGGGCTTCCGATTCCTCGATCAGCGGGCACACCCAGTAGGCCTGCCGGCCTTCCTCGACGTGCTTTTTGACGAAACCGACGACATCCTCGCGCCGGCTGTCGGCGACCAGCCGCGTCTTGATCGGCGTGCGGCCGGGCGGCAGCTCGTCGAGCACCGTCACATCGAGGTCGGCGTAATAGCTCATGGCCAACGTGCGCGGGATCGGCGTCGCCGACATCATCAGCTGGTGCGGGTTGTTGCCCTTCTTGCGCAGCGCCAGGCGCTGGGCGACGCCGAAGCGGTGCTGTTCGTCGACGATGGCCAGGCCGAGTCTGGCGAAATCGACGCCATCCTGGATCAGTGCGTGGGTGCCGACGACCAATTGCGCCTCGGCCGCCGTCGCCGCCAGTTGCGCCCGCTTCGCCGCGCTCTTGAGGCTGCCGGAGAGCCAGGCGACCTTGATGCCGAGCGGTTCCAGCCAGTCGCGCAATTTGACGTAATGCTGCTCGGCGAGAATTTCGGTCGGCGCCATGAAGGCCGCCTGCCAGCCGGCCGAAATCGCCTGGCAGGCCGCCAGCGCGGCGACGATGGTCTTGCCGGCACCGACATCACCCTGCAACAGGCGCTGCATTGGATAGGGCTGGGCGAGGTCGGCGCCGATTTCGGCCATCGCCCGCAACTGCGCGCCGGTCAGAGCGAATGGCAACCCGTCGAGGAGACGTGCACCGAGGTCGTCCTGCGCCACCAGCACCGGCGCCCCCTGTTCGCGGCGGGCCAGGTAGGCGCGGCGCAGGGACAGTTGCTGGGCTAGCACCTCGTCGAACTTGACGCGCCGCCAGGCGGGGTGATTGCGTGCGTGCAGCGTGTCGAGATCGGTGCCCGGCGGCGGCCGGTGCAGGAAGCGCAGGCTGCGCGCCAGGCCGGGCAGTTGCAGGCGTTGGCGCAACACCTCGGGCAGCGTGTCCGAGAGATCGCCGGCTGCCAGCGCCTTGCCGATCAGCTTTTGCAGCGTCGCATTGCCGACGCCTGCGGTCGACGGGTAAACCGGGGTCATTTCCGTCGGCAGCGGATCGTCCTCGCCGACCTTGTGAAAACGCGGGTGCACCATTTCGGCACCAAAGAAACCGCCGCGCACTTCGCCGAAGGCACGGACCCGCGCGCCTTCGCTCAGGGCGGCCTGCTGGCTGGGGTAGAAGCTGAAGAAGCGCATCACCAGTTCGCCACTGGCATCCTGCGCGCGGACGACCATCTGCCGGCGCGGCCGGAACTGGACCTCGCAGGAACTGACGACGACCTCGACCTGCACCGGCTCGCCCCAAGGCGCCCGGGCGACCGGCGTGATGCGGGTTTCGTCCTCGTAGCGCAGCGGCAGGTGCACCAGCAAATCGGCCTCACTGTGGAGGCCGATCTTTGCCAGTTTCTTGCGCAGCGCTTCGGAGGCGCGAATGGGGGCAGAAGCGGGAACCGAAGCCCCGGCAGCGCTCATCAGCCGCTTATTTGCCCACGAAAATCACCGCATCGGCCTCGACCAGCGCACCGCGCGGCAACTCCTTGACGCCGACGGCAGCGCGCGCCGGGAAGGGCTCGCTGAAATACCTGGCCATGGTTTCGTTGACCCGGGCGAAGTTGGCCAGATCGGTCAGGAAAACGTTGAGCTTGACAACATCGGCCAACGAGCCGCCGGCCGCTTCGGCGACGGCCTTGAGATTTTCGAAGACACGAACGATTTGCGCGTCGATACCGTCTACCATCTGCATGGAAGCCGGATCGAGGCCGATCTGCCCTGACATGTACACGGTGTCGCCGACGCGTACCGCTTGCGAGT
>JAGOAU010000021.1 GCA_017983755.1 Azonexus sp.
ACGACGTGCTCTGCGAGGCAACCGGCTTCAACGGCAAGACAGCGGGCGGCATCGTTCGCGACGGCTTCGCGGTCGGTGGCTTGAAGGCGGGCACCACCACCCCCACGCCGGCGGTGGATGTCACGCGCACGGTTCGCGTCGAATTTACCGGCACCGTGATGCCGGGATTGCCGTGGGACATGCGTCCGCTCACCATCAGCCTCGACCTGCATCCCGGCGAAATGCAGCAGGTCAGCTACCTGGTGCGCAACACCTCGGATCGCGAAGTGACCGGGCAGGCGGTTCCCAGCGTCACGCCGGGGCAGGCTGCCCAGCATTTCGAGAAGATCGAGTGCTTCTGCTTTTCGCAGCAGACGCTCGGCCCGGGTGAAGCGCGCGAAATGCCGCTCGCTTTTATCGTCAAACCGGAGGTCGACCGCAACATCACCCATATCACGTTGTCCTATGCCTTTTTCAGCATCGACGGGCAGCGCGAAACGCTGACCAGCGCCAGGGAGGTTCGATGAAAACCAGTGCAGTCCATAGCGCACCGCGCGATCACTATTTCGTTCCCCAACCCAGTCTTTATCCGGTGATCCTGTCCGGCGGCATGTTCCTGCTGGCGCTCGGCTTCATCCAGTCGATCAACGGCTTTCTTCTCGGGCGCTGGGTCATGCTGGGTGGCTTCGCTGTCATCCTGTATGTCCTGTTCGGCTGGTTCGGCAAGGTCATCAGCGAATCGCAAAGCGGCGCCTACCGGGACTGGGAAGATCTTTCGTTCCGCTACGGCATGATCTGGTTCATCGCGACCGAGGTCATGTTCTTCGCCGCCTTCTTCGGCGCCCTGTTCTACGTGCGGACCATCTCGGTGCCGACCCTGGGCGGCATGGCCGAAGCGCATGGCACCAGCCTGTGGCCCGACTTCAGCGGCGCCTGGCCGACCAGCGGACCGAAAAACACGCCATTCACGCCGATGGGCGCCTCGGGCATTCCAGCGCTCAACACCGCCCTGCTGCTCAGTTCCGGTGCGACGGTCACCTGGGCGCACTGGGCGTTGCTGCGCGGCAAACGGACGCAACTCAATCTTGGGCTGGCCGCGACAATACTGCTGGGAACCACCTTCCTCGGCTTCCAGGCCTGGGAATATCACCACGCCTACACCGAACTCGGGCTGACGATGGGTGCCGGCGTCTACGGCGCCACCTTCTTCATGCTCACCGGCTTTCACGGCTTTCACGTCACACTCGGCACGATCATGCTGCTGGTCATCCTGCTCCGTTGCCTGAGCGGCCATTTCACCGCCGAACGCCATTTCGCCTTCGAGGGCGTGGCCTGGTATTGGCACTTCGTCGACGTGGTCTGGCTGATCCTCTTCGTCTTCGTCTACTGGCTGTAACCGGGTATGAAACCGAACCGGAAGCCGAGCAGCAGGAGTACGAAAAGCGTTATCGACAGGCCAATGCGCAAGGTCAGCGCCCTGGCTGTGCGCTCGCCGGCCCCCCGGTCGCGGTAGAGATAGAAGAGCCCGGAAAACAGACTGCCCACGATGGCCAACAACAGCAAAATCACCAGCACCTTGATCATCGACGAGTCCTCCGCAAGACTTTCCGCCGGTCAGTATGCGCGTCGGCCTGCCGGCGCGGCAAGAGCCTCGCGCCGGCAGGTGGCGATCCTCGGCGGCTTGTTGCTGGCCTTCCTGCTGCCTGCCTTCGTTTCGCTAGGCCTGTGGCAATGGCGCAAGGCCGAAGTCAAGACCACGCTGCAGGCCGAACTCGATACACGCAGCAATGACGCCCCGGTCATCATGCCGACCGCGCCAGTTGCCAGCGAATCGCTGCGCTACCGGCGGGTCATCCTGCGCGGCACCTACGATGCGGCGCGGCAGGTGCTGATTGACAATCGCCTCCATCGCGAACAGGCCGGCTACCACGTGATCACCCCGCTCCGCCTCGAAGGCTCGACTATGCACGTTCTGGTCAATCGCGGCTGGCTGCCGGCCGCCGCCGATCATCGCGTTCTGCCGGAAGCTGGCGTGCCGGCCGGGACGGTCGAACTGACCGGCATCGCCATCGTTCCTGCCCAGCGCTTCTTCAATCTGGTAGCACAACCCACCGAAGGCTGGGAACCGGTCTGGCAAAACCTCGACCTTGCCCGTTTCCGGGAAGTCCTGCCTTACCCGCTGCAGCCCGTGGTCATCCAGCTCGATGCCGCCGCTCCCGGCGGCTACCTTCGCGAATGGCCGCGCCCTGATGAACGTGCCGACCGCCATCGCAGCTATGCATTGCAGTGGTTCGGCTTTGCTGTCGCCAGCCTCGGCATCTGGGTCTATTTCCTGTGGCGCCGGCCATGACGACCGCCTCCATCCGACCATCCCTGCCGCCACGCAACGGTTCGACCATGCTGGCGCTGGTCATCGGCCTGCTGGCTCTGCCCTTCGTGATTGCCGGCGGACTCTACCTGTTCGGCTGGCAGCCGGCGCGCACCATCAACCATGGGCAACTGCTCAGCCCGCCTTTGCCGCTGCCCGCCAGCGGACTGCAGACGCCGGACGGGCGGGAACTGGCAACCGCCGATCTGGGCGGCAAATGGCTCCTGCTGTTGAGCGGCAGCGGCCCCTGCGGCGCAGACTGCAGCGCCCGGATCGATGAAATGCGCCGCATCCAGGTTGCGCTGAACAAGGATATGGGCCGCCTGCGCCGTGTCGTCGTCAGCGACCAGCCGAACGATGGCGAATTCGCCGCCGCCCGCCAGCGCCAACCCGATCTGCTGGTGGCCACCGCCCCGCCGCACTGGCTGCCCGGCACCACCGGCGCCGCCGGCTACCGCCTCCACATCGTCGACCCGCAAGGCCGGCTGGTCATGGATTACCCGGCCGACGTCGCCGCCAAGGGCGTGCGCGCCGACCTCGAACGCCTGCTCAAATTCGCCTGGAACGGCTAGGAGAACCGCCATGCAAACCGTTGCCGTACCGACCCTGTCCTTCACGCAGCGCCTGGCCGCCTTTGGCCATTTGTGCAAACCAAGGGTCAACAGCCTGATCGTATTCACCGCGATGATCGGCATGTTCCTCGCGACCCCCGGCTTTCCGCCGCTGCTGCGCTTCCTCGTCGCCTCGCTCGGCATCGCGCTGGTGTCCTTCGCCGCCGCCGCCCTCAACTGCCTGGTCGAACGCACCGTCGATGCCAAAATGGCGCGAACCAGTTGGCGCGCCACGGCACGCGGCGACATTTCGGCACTGGAAACCGTCACCCTGGCGACCATTCTCGGCGCCGCCGGGCTCTGGTTGCTGCACACCTTCATCAACGATCTGGCGATGTGGCTGACGCTGGCCACCTTCGTCGGCTACACCGTCATCTACACGCTGATCCTGAAGCCGGCGACACCGATGAACATCGTCATTGGCGGCGCTTCCGGCGCCATGCCGCCACTGCTGGGGTGGACGGCGATGACCGGCCAGATTTCGGCCGAGCCGCTCGTCCTGTTCCTGATCATCTTCCTGTGGACGCCGCCACATTTCTGGTCGCTCGCCTGCTACCGGCGCGAAGACTATGCGCGCTCGGGCCTGCCGATGCTGCCAGTGACCCACGGCATCTCCTTCACCTGCCAGCACATCCTCTGGTACACGGTGATGCTCGCCGCCGCCAGCCTGATTCCCGTCTCCCTGGGGATGAGTGGCCGCTTCTACCTGCTCGCCATCAGTGTGCTCGACCTGGTCTTCCTCGGCTACGCCATCGCCCTCTGCCGCAATTACAGTGACGCCTTGGCCCGCCGCACCTTCCGCTATTCGATTCTCTACCTGACCCTGCTCTTCGCGGCGCTGTTCGCTGACCGCCTGATCGCCTTCTGAACACGGGAAAATGCACCTGTACCGCCGCCTGTTGCTCGCTGCCACTGCGCTTGCCTTCGCCGTCATCGCGCTGGGCGCCTACGTGCGCCTCTCGGACGCCGGCCTCGGCTGCCCCGACTGGCCGGGATGTTATGGCCACTGGCTGGGCGTGCCTGACGAAACGCACGAACAGCTGGCTGCGCAACAGGCCTACCCGGAACGCACCGTGCACACGGCCAAGGCTTGGAAGGAAATGGTCCATCGCTATTTCGCCGGCACCCTCGGCCTGCTGATACTAGCCATTTGTCTGCTCGCCTGGCGCTCCGAACGCCGCAAGCGCCAATCGCCGGCCTTGCCCACGCTGCTCCTTGGTATCGTCGGGCTGCAGGCGGCGCTCGGCATGTGGACCGTCACCCTGCTGCTCAAGCCGCTGATCGTAACGCTGCACCTGCTCGGCGGCATGACCACGCTGGCCCTGCTGGTCGCCATGTCGATCAAGGAAGCTGATTCCGCCCCGGCCGATGACGGCAGCGGGCAAAAGCTTCGTCTGCCGGCCGCCATCGCCCTGCTCGCCGTCGTCGCCCAGATCGCGCTCGGCGGCTGGGTCAGCAGCAACTACGCGGCGCTCGCCTGTCCGGATTTCCCGACTTGCCAAGGCCAATGGCAACCGCCGATGGATTTCGCGCAGGCATTCACACTGCATCGCGAACTGGGTTTCACTGGCGATGGCCGTTTGCTATCCGGCGAGGCCCTGACGGCGATCCACTGGAGTCACCGGCTCGGCGCGCTGGCCGTCCTGTTGGGCGTGGGTGCGTTGGCGCTGGCGCTCCTGCGTGCCCCACGTGGCGGATGGCGGCCCTGGGGCATGGCATTGCTGGGGTTGCTGGCCTTGCAGATCGGGCTGGGGATCGCCAATGTCCTTCTCTCGCTGCCACTGCCGCTGGCCGTCGCCCACAACCTCGGCGCCGCCTGCCTTCTGAGCACCACGCTGGCACTCAATATCAGGCTTCACAAAGCAAAAAGTCCTTACCGCCAATCGACGTATAAGGACTTTGCTGTAGCTGGCGGAGTGGACGGGACTCGAACCCGCGACCCCCGGCGTGACAGGCCGGTATTCTAACCAACTGAACTACCACTCCAATTCGCTGCTTCGGCAGGCCGGAACAATGGAACGGGGCGCACTATAGCACAGCGCATGCATTTCTGGCGGGCGTAGGCGGCGCTTCCAACTACAATCCGGTGTTTCCTTCACAATCGGCAAAGATGACCGACACCGGCACACTCAACTTCCTTTGGTCGCAAGCGATGGTCGCCGGCTTTGTTGCCGCCGGCGTCTCGCATGCAGTGATTTCCCCCGGCTCCCGCTCGACCCCGCTGGCGCTGGCCATGCTGCGGCAGACCGGACTGGAATGCACGGTTGCGGTCGACGAGCGCAGCGCGGCATTTTTCGCGCTCGGCATCGCCAAGGCCAACCGCCGCCCGGCGCTGTTGCTGGCGACATCAGGCACGGCACCGGCCAACTGGTTGCCGGCCATCATCGAGGCCAGCCAGGCCGCCGTGCCGCTGATCGCGATCTCCGCCGACCGGCCCCCGGAACTGCAGGGCTGTGGTGCCAACCAGACCATCGATCAATGCGCACTCTTCGGCACCCATGTCCGCGCCAGCCACCTGCTCGGCACACCCGACGCCGGCTTCGATCCGGTCTATCTGCGGCATCTCGCCGCCCGTGCTTGCGAACAGGCCTGCTGGCCGCATCCGGGACCGGTGCATATCAACCAGCCGTTCCGCGAACCGCTGCTGCCGGCCACTGCAACGCCAGCCTCCTACTCCGCCACGATTGTCGTTTCCCGGCCCGAACTGCGACCGCAAGAAAGTGAGATTCGCGCACTGGCCCAAGCCATTTCCGGCCGGCCGGGCATCATCGTCTGCGGCGAACTGGTGATGGAAACCGGCCTGGCCGAAGCGTTGACCGCACTTGCCGCCCGCCTGGACTGCCCGATCCTCGCCGAACCGCTCTCCAACCTGCGCTTCGGTCCGCATGACCGCTCGCACGTTTGCGTCCGCTACAACCGTTGGCTGGCCGACCCGCAGGCGGCCAACACGCGCCAGCCAGAATGGATTCTGCGCTTCGGCAGGTTTCCGGTGACCCGCAACCTGCAGAACTACCTGGCCTCCGATTCGGCCGTTCATGTCCTGGTCGAGCCCTGGCCGCGCTGGAGCGATTCGGCGCACCGTCTCACCCATGTGCTGCGCGCCGACCCGCTCGCCGTCTGCCAGGCACTTCTGGCCGCCGGACCTGCTGCTGCGCCTGCCTCCTGGCTGCCCTGTTTCATGAAAATCGAGGCCACGGTAGCAGCGCCGGGAACGGTCACTGGGCACATCACCGTGCTGCTGGATGAACTGGCGGCCAACACCCCCTTGTTCGTCGGCAATTCGCTGGCCATCCGCCAACTGGACAGCGCTTCGGGCAGCGGAGAAAAACCTTTGGTTTTCTACGGTAACCGTGGCGCCAGCGGCATCGACGGAAATATTTCAACCGCCCTCGGCATCGCGGCCGTGCATGGTCGCGTCGTCGCCCTGCTCGGCGACCTGACCTGTCAGCACGATCTCGGCGGCCTTGCATTGGCACACGGGCGCAATGCCGTCATCGTTGCGGTCAACAATCAAGGAGGTGGCATTTTCGACCTCCTGCCGCAAGCCACTCTGCCCGAATTCAGGGAAGGCTGGAAGACGCCGCAGAGGCTCGACTTCGAGCACGCCGCCATGACCTTCGGCCTCGGATATGCCAGGGCCGAAGACGACAGCACCCTTCGCAACGCCCTGCGCCAGGCCATCCACGCCGGCGGGCCGCATTTGATCGAACTCGTGGTCGACTGACCGGCTTTCGGTGGCAGGCACAGGGCGCCGATGCAGTTGGACCATTGCTGTGACATCCGGATAATGCCAACCCACAGGGAAACGGGAGCGTATCGCCAGGTAATCTTCGCCTGGAGCGATGATGACCGTTACAAAAAAAGATCAGCAGTTTTATATCAGATTGATATACTTTAAAGCATGCACATCATTTCACTGAAAATGTTGCGGGAGTTCTGGGAAAAGCACCCAGAGGCTGAGCAAGTGTTGAAGGATTGGCATTCAGTTCTGGAGAAATCCACTGCAAAGGATTTCAACGAACTGAAAAACACATTCAACTCGGCCGACTATGTCGCTCCCTACACAGTGTTTGATGTGGGCGGTAACAACTATCGCGTTATTGTTGTCGTGCAGTACAAGTTCAAGAAGGTCTATGTCCGCGAAGTGATGACACATCGGGAATACGACAACTGGAACAAGCTATACAGAAAAGGAAAGGTGTAATCATGCAGGCCGCGCAAAGCCGTTTTGACATCCGTGCAATCCAGACCTCCTGGGCCAAGCTCGATGCAATGGCTCATATTCGTCCGATCCATGACGAAGCAGGCTATGACCGCATGGTTGCTCTCATGAATGACCTGCTTGATGTGGTTGGCGAAAATGAGGACCACCAGCTGGCTGGCCTTCTGGAGCTTGTCGGCGATCTGGTTTCTAACTATGAGCGCGAACACTTCACCATCGAAGCTTCCGAACCAAAGGACGCCCTGCGTTTCCTGATTGAGGCCAAAGGCCTGAAACAGGACGATCTCTCGGATATCGTCGCGCAAGGCAACCTGTCCAATATCCTTGCCGGTCGCCGCAAGATATCTGCAACGCTGGCCGGAAAGCTCGGCGAGTTCTTTGGTGTCAGCCCCGCACTGTTCATTCCCAAGGCTTGACCATTCGAGTCACCGCATTCTTCTGGACCCGCTTCGGCGGGTTTTGTTTTCTGCTGAAATTTAAGTCCGCCTCATCACAGCACTGAGCGATGCCACAGTTCGACACTGTCACCTATTACGATACCCATGCTGAGGCTTTTTTCTCGGATACACAGGGCGTCGACATGGCACCGCTCCATCAGCGTTTTCTCGCCCAGTTGCCGGCTGGCGCGCATATTCTCGATGCGGGTTGCGGCTCGGGGCGGGACAGCAAGGCCTTTCATCAGCAGGGCTACCGCGTCACGGCATTCGACGCCTCCGCGAAACTTGTGGCCCTGGCGCAAGCGCATACCGGCTTGCCGATTGCCCGGCGCAGCTTTGCCGACGTTCACGAAATCGCCACCTACGACGGCATCTGGGCCTGCGCCAGCCTGCTTCACCTGCCGGAAAACCAGCTCGCGGAAACTCTGCAACGCCTCTGGTACGCGCTCAAACCCGACGGCATCCTTTATCTCAGCTTCAAGTACGGTGAAGGCGAACGCAAACACAACGGTAGGCATTTCACCGACGCTACTGAAAGCCGGCTGGCAGGCTGGTTAGCTGATCTTCCGGGCATCGCCGCGACGGAAATCTGGATCACCGCTGACCAGCGCCCCGGCCGGGACGAGCAGTGGTTGAACGCGCTGATTCGTCGTACCCCGGCATTCATTGACACACCAAAGCTGGTTATCGGTGGCCGCGACCACCCATTTCTGCCCCAACTCTCACATGCCATTGCGCATGCCGATGAAATCGACATGACTGTCGCCTTCATCAAATCCAGCGGTCTGCGGTTGCTGATGCCTGATTTTCAGGAAGCGATGAACCGGGCAACGCCGAACAATCCGGTTCGGCTTCGTATCCTGACCAGTGATTACCTCGACGTCACCGACCCCGAGGCCCTGCGTCTGTTGATCCTGCTGCAATCCCAAGGTGCCCGGATCAAGGTATTCGAATCGAACGAACAAGGTTTTCACATGAAAGCCTACCTGTTCGCGCACTTCCGGAATGGACAACTTCACGGCACCGCCTTCATCGGTTCCAGCAATATCAGCCGCCAGGCGCTGACCGATGGTCTGGAGTGGAATTACCGCATCGACTACCCCGGCGATGAGGGATTTCTGGAAGCGCGCAAACAATTCGAAATCCTGTTTGCTAATCCGCGTAGCGTTGAACTGAGCGATGAGTGGATCAACGCGTATGAGGCCAGGCGCAAACCAATGCCCCTGCCAATCTCGCTGAGCAACAAGGACGACGATCCTCCGCCAGAACCGACAGAGATTCAGCGGGATGCCCTCGCGGCCTTGCGCGAAACACGCTTCCGGGGGTTTCAGCGTGGTTTGGTCGTCCTCGCCACCGGCCTTGGCAAAACCTGGCTAGCGGCTTTCGATACCCGGCAAACGCAGGCCGCTCGCATCCTGTTTGTTGCCCATCGTGAGGAAATTCTGACGCAGGCAGCAACAACCTTCCTGCGCATCCGCCCGCAGGCCCGCATCGGTTTTTATACCGGTCGCCAACGCGACGGCGAAGTCGACATCCTCTGCGCTTCGATCCAGACCCTGGGCCGCGTCCAGCATCTGCAGCAGTTCGTCGCAACGCATTTTGATTACCTCGTCGTCGATGAATTCCACCACGCCGCTGCACCAATGTACCGGCGCCTGCTCCAGCACTTCACGCCACGCTTTCTGCTTGGCCTTACGGCGACCCCGGACCGTAGCGACCAATCTGACATCCTCGCCCTTTGCGACGACAATCTGGTTTTTGAGCGCAATCTATTCGCTGGTATCAACGGCGGCTTCCTGGCCCCTTTCCATTATTTCGGCATCCTCGACGAGTCGGTCGACTACCGTGAAATCCCTTGGCGTAACGGTCAATTCGACCCGGAAACCCTGGCCAACAAACTCGCCACACGCGCTCGGGCCAACCATGCCCTACGTGAATGGCAAACCAGGGCGCAGACCCGGACGCTAGCCTTCTGTGTTTCACGCCGCCACGCCGATTTCATGGCTGAACAGTTTCGCGCTGCAGGCATCGCCGCCGACGCAGTCTATGCGGGTTCAAATTTGTCACGCGGCGAGGCATTGCAACAACTGGCCGACGAACGACTGCAGGTGATCTTCTCCGTAGACCTGTTCAACGAAGGCGTCGATTTGCCGGCCATCGACACCGTGATGATGCTGCGCCCGACCGAATCCAAAATTCTTTTCCTGCAGCAACTCGGGCGTGGTCTCCGTCATGCCGATGGGAAAAATCAACTGGTCGTCCTGGATTTCATCGCTAATCACAAATCCTTCTTGCACAAACCGCAAGCTCTCGCTGGATTATCTGGCCAGCTGCGCGAGTTGGGAGATTTCGCCCGCAAACTCGAAAAGAGCACCTGGCCCCTTCCCGAAGGTTGTTTCATCAATTACGACCTGCGTTTCATCGACTTTCTCAAGTCGCTCGACAGCAATGGTCTAGCCGAGGATTACACCACCCTTCGCGAGGTACTGGGACGCCGCCCGACCCTGACTGAATTTTATCGAGCAGGTACGGCGCCAACTCGTATCCGCCAGCAGTACGGCAGTTGGTTCGGGATGGTCGAGGCGATGGGCGATCTTGGTGAAGCGGATGAAGCTTTAGTCGATCGCTATCGGAGTTTCTTCGTTGAACTGGAAACTACTGCGATGACGCGTAGTTTCAAGATGGTGCTTCTGGAAGCCTTCCAGAATCTGCAAGGGTGGACCAGGGCTGTTGCCTTGTCAGCCTTGGCACAGACATCCTGGACATTGCTGCACCGTCGTCCGCCCCTGCTCGCCGATCTTCCTGAAGACATTCGCCAACTGCACAGCGAATCCATCGAATGGCAACGTTACTGGCAAAAGAACCCGGTCAGTGCCTGGACTGGTGGAAATAGCAACAATGAAAAACCTCGTTTTTTCACCGTCGACCGTGACAGCTTCAAAACAACGCTCGTCGTCCCGCGCGAACGTGCAGAACAGTTCGCCGATCTGGTTCAGGAATTGATCGACTTCCGTTTTGCCACTTACGACGCCCGCAAAGCCGCTACTGGAGAAACAGCGCAGGTTCTTGCCTTCCCCACCCCCAAAGATCGACTGCCGCTTGAACTTCCTTATTTCGAAGACTTGCGCATCGCCTGTGGCCATTTCCGCACCAGTACCGCCGAAGCTCTGGAACATCGCTCGCTGCCGATCTCATACGGTCAACTCGACCCGGCAAGACATTTCATCGCTCGGGCAGTTGGTAACTCGATGAATGGTGGCAAGCACCCGATTCGTGATGGCGACTTCTTGTTACTGGAACTGCTTACCGCACACAATGCCGGCTCCATCAGCGGACACATCGTCGCCATCGAACGCCAGGACGAATACGGCGATAACCAGTATTTATTGCGTGTCGTCACCAAACAGGGGCCAGGCCATTACATCCTGAAAGCCAATAATCCGGACTACGAAGACTTGCCGGCTGATAACACCATGCGAACATTGGCCCGTCTCAAGCAGGTTATTGACCCGCTCGATCTGGCCATCGGGCAGGCATTTATGCGCGAGGAAATCCCCTCGCTATTTGGAGAAGACTACAACCCGGGAAGCTGGAACAGTGGCCATGTCGTTCTGAACCAGCAAAACGCACATGTACTTCTGGTCACCTTGAACAAGCAGGGAAAAGCAGAAGATCATCGATACACTGATTACTGGATCGACGAAAATACCTTTCACTGGCAATCACAGAACACCACCAACCCGACAAGCAAGCGCGGACGTGAAGTCATCGAGCACAAGAAGAACGGACGAAAAATCCACCTGTTCGTTAGAGAAAACAAACTCTCTGCGGGGAAAGCGGCTCCCTTTCTTTACTTCGGCCCAGTTGATTACATCAGCCATCAAGGCAGCGAACCCATGAGCATCGCGTTTGCGCTCGAAAACAAAATATAACTATTTGAATTCAATGAACAAGAAAAAATCAGCTCTCCCTGTAGATCCGGAGTTTGCGGGCCATACTCCCATGATGGTCCAGTACTTAAAACTAAAAAATCAGCATAAAAACACATTGCTGTTTTATAGAATGGGCGATTTCTACGAGCTGTTTTACGAGGATGCGGAAAAGGCGGCCCGCCTGCTCGACATTACGCTGACCACGCGCGGGCAATCGGCGGGCGTGCCGATCAAGATGGCCGGCGTGCCCTTCCATTCGCTGGAGCCCTACCTCGCCAAGCTGGTCAAGGCCGGCGAATCGGCGGTGATCTGCGAGCAGATCGGCGATCCGGCGACCAGCAAGGGGCCGGTCGAGCGTGCTGTGGCGCGCATCGTCACGCCGGGCACACTCACCGATGCGGCGCTGATCGACGACAAGCAGGACATCTGGCTGCTGGCGATCACCACCACGCGCAATACTGCCGGGCTGGCGCGGCTGAACCTGGCCAGCGGCGAATTCATACTCACCGAAATTCCCGTCGAGCAGATTCAGGCGACGCTGGAACGCATTCGCCCCGCCGAAATCCTACATCCCGAATCCTGGTCGCCGGATTTTGGCCGCGAAGCGGCGCGCACCCGCCAGCCGGACTGGTATTTCGAGTTCGATTCCGCCCGGCGCTTGCTATGCGAGCAATTTCAGGTCGCTTCGCTCGCCGGTTTCGGTGCCGAGGGCTTGAAGCCGGCCATCGCCGCCGCCGGGGCGCTGCTGCAATACGCGCAGGCCACGCAATCCGGCAAATTACCACATTTGCGGGCGTTGACCGTGGAGCTCGAAGGCGCCTATCTCGGCCTCGACCTCGCCACGCGGCGCAATCTGGAATTGACTGAAACGCTGCGCGGACAGCCATCGCCGACGCTTTTCTCGCTGCTCGACCATTGCGTGACCAGTATGGGCTCGCGCCTGTTGCGCCACGCCTTGCACCACCCGCTGCGCGAGCGCGAGATTCCCGCCGCCCGCCATGGCGCCGTCGAGGCCTTGCTCGACGACTACGGGCGGATGGCCGGCGAGGTGCGGCGCGAACTCAAGGGCATCGCCGACATCGAGCGCATCGCCGGGCGCATCGCGCTGCGCAATGCCCGACCGCGCGACCTTGCCAGCCTGCGTGAATCGCTGGCTCGGCTGGCCGCCTTGCGCGCCCCGCTGGCAGGCAGCAGTGCGCCGCTGCTCGGTGTGCTGGAAAGCGATCTGGAAACGCCGACGACGGCGCTCGATCTGCTGGTTCGCGCCATCGCCGCCGAACCCGCCGCGCAGATTCGCGACGGCGGCGCCATCGCGCCCGGCTACGATGCCGACCTGGACGAACTGCGCTCGCTCAACGACAACTGCGGCGCCTACCTGGTCGACATGGAGGTCCGCGAGCGCGAGCGCACCGGGATCAGCAGCCTCAAGGTCGAATACAACAAGGTGCATGGCTTCTACATCGAGGTCACGCATGCCCACACCGACAAGATTCCCGACGACTACCGCCGCCGGCAGACGCTGAAAAACGCCGAACGCTACATCACGCCCGAACTGAAGGCCTTCGAGGACAAGGCGCTGTCGGCGCAGGAACGCTCGCTGGCCCGCGAAAAACTGCTCTACGAGGCCATTCTGGACGAACTGCTGCCGGCCGTGCCGACCCTGCAAATCATCGCCCGCGCTGTCGCCCGGCTCGACCTGCTGGCCGGCTTTGCCGACACCGCCTTGAAGCGCAACTGGAGCAAGCCGGAATTTGCCCCGGAAACCGGGTTGACCGTAACCGGTGGCCGCCACCCGGTGGTCGAGGGCGAAATGGCCAACAGCGCCGAAACCTTCATCGCCAACGACTGCCTGCTCGCCGAGAACCGCCGCCTGCTGCTGATCACCGGCCCCAACATGGGCGGCAAATCGACCTACATGCGCCAGGTGGCGCTGATCGCCCTGCTCGCCCACATCGGCAGCTACGTGCCGGCCGACCGCTGCGTGCTCGGCCCGCTCGACCGCATCTTCACCCGCATCGGTGCTTCCGACGACCTCGCCTCCGGGCGCTCGACCTTCATGGTCGAGATGACCGAGGCCGCCGCCATCCTGCACCACGCGACGGTGAACAGCCTGGTGCTGATGGACGAGATCGGGCGCGGTACCTCGACCTTCGACGGCATGGCGCTGGCCTTTGCCATCCTGCGCCACCTGATCGACAAAAACCGCTGCCTGACGCTGTTCGCCACGCATTACTTCGAGCTGACCCGGCTCGCGCACGAATACTCCGAACTGGCCAACGTACATCTCGACGCCGTCGAGCATAACGACCGCATCGTCTTCCTGCACGCCGTCGAGGAAGGCCCGGCCAACCAGAGCTACGGGATCCAGGTAGCGGCGCTGGCCGGCATCCCGAACGCCGTCGTGCGCGCCGCCCGCAAGCAGTTGCGCGAGTTCGAGCAGCGGACTGCGGTCGACCCGCTGCAACCCGATCTTTTCGCCCAGGGCGAACCGGAACTACCTGAATCCGAGCCGCATCCGGCGCTGGAGCAACTCGCCACCATCGACCCGGACAGCCTGACGCCGCGCGCGGCGCTCGAAGCCCTCTACACGCTGAAAGGCCTGCTCAGGTGAAATGTTGCCTGGCCGTCCTGCTGCTCGGCTGGGCAACGCTGACCGGCGCCGAAACCTGGCGCTTCGCGCTGATCGGCGATACGCCCTATTCCGATAGCGAGCGACGCGAATTGCCGCGCATGCTCGATGCCATTGCCGAGAGCCACGTGGACTTCGTCGTTCACATTGGCGATATCAAGAACGGACAGAGCCGTTGTGACGACGCCGTGTTCGAGGACCGACAGCAACTCTTCGACGGCAATCCCGCGCCGTTCATTTTCGTTCCCGGCGACAACGAATGGAGCGATTGCGGGCGCGTTTCCAACGGCGCCTACGATCCGCTGGAAAGGCTCGCCGCACTGCGCAAGCTTTTCTGGCGGCAGCCCGATTCGCTGGGCCGGAAAAAGATTGCACTTGAGCGTCAGCCAGGCGCCTACAGCGAACACTCGCGCTTCCGCCTCGGCCCTGTCCTGTTTGTCACGCTGAACCTGCCGGGAGACGACAACAATTACCGCCTGCGCAGCGAACCCCGGCGCGAATTTCTCGAGCGTAATCCGCTAGTGCTCGCCTGGCTGACGGAAAGCTTCGCGCTGGCCCGGCGCGAAAAGCTGGCGGGGATCGTTCTAATGTTCCAGGCCAATCCCGGTTTCGCACGATTCTCCGAGAACCTGCCGCATCGCGGCTTCCGCGATTTCCTGGAAACCCTGCGCCAGGAAACCCTGGGCTTTTCCGGGCACGTTGTCGCGGTTCATGGCGACAGCCACATCAGCCGCATCGATCAACCCTTGCGCGACGACAAAGGGAAGAAAATCCCTAACTTCACCCGCGTCGAAACCTTCGGCTACCCGCTGATGGGCTGGACGCGCGGGATCGTCGATACCGATTCACCCACGCTGTTTCGTTTCGAAACCTATCCCTGGCCACCCAAGGCTCAGTGACAGCCTTCCTCGTCGTCGTCACCGGTATGGACGTGGCCATGCTCCAGCTCGTCGGCACTGGCCGGGCGAATCGACGTCACCGTGCAGGTGAACACCAGCGCCATGCCTGACAGCGGATGGTTGCCGTCGAGCACCACCTTGTCGTCGGCGATCTCGGTCACGCGGTAGATGATGAAATCCTCATCGTCGCCACCCTCTTCCGGGCCGCCCTCGAACTGCATCCCGACCTGGAGTTCCTTGGGGAAATCCTTGCGCGGCTCGACCTGCACCAGCTGGGCGTCGTAATCGCCGAAGGCCTCGTCCGGCTGCAGCTTGACCTGGACGGACTCGCCGACCTTTTTGCCCTGCAGCGCTTCCTCGATCTTCGGGAAGATGTCCTCGAAACCGCCATGCAGGTAAACGAGCGGTTCGCGCCCTTCATCCACCACTTCACCATCGGGGTCGGTCACGTGATAGTCGAGGGTGATGACGGAATTTTTTGCAACCTGCATGTTCATATCTGAGTTTCCTGGTTTGGGTAGCATTCCCGGCGCATCGTGTGTGCATTTGGACGCGCCAGTGAAAATTTGGTGCCCGGGAGGACGGGGGAGATTCTATCATCGCCCGGGTCCGAGCCAACGCAACTGGCTGGATGCGCGGATGGACAAGGAAACACGGTGGAAAATCCGCGCTGGAGAATGTTAAAGTTCGGCGTCACCAATCTTGCTGTTGATTATTATTTCAGCGATTACCGGGTCCGTTGGCCGTTTATTTCAGGCAGGTCAAACACTGTCCAGCAACGAACCCGCTGTACGTTTGTTTAGAAAAACCGTGAATTCAGTTAGTTATCGGCCGCCTCTTCGAAATTCCGGTTATTAGACAATGACAATCTACTACATCAAATCCGGATCCACGGCCGAGGAAATTGATCTTGGATCAGCGATCGGGGCGGATGCCAGCGGAAGCATTTTCGCGGTTACAGGGCCCAAGCAATTCAGCGACAGCATCGCGAAAATCTATCGTGATGCAGGTTTTTGTCATGCCGCGAAGCTTCAGTCTCTGATCGACAATGCACCTTCGAAAGTCTGGTTCGAGGCTTCTCCCGGATCACGCCACCCTCAGTTCGCTTGGCCACAAGCCATCATCCATGCGCGAGACAAGGTTTCGGATGAATTGGCGCCAGTTGGTTACTTGATGCCCAAATTCGATTCGCACGCAGCGGTTACATTGGACGCGTATTTCCATCAAAAACTTGGCGAAATAAACAACCTCACCCCTGAAAGCCTCTCGCTGCAACGTCGACTGGATGTAGCGATCGGTCTTTGCGGATTGCTCGCAGACCTTCATTCAAAACACATCTACTGCATCGACTTCAACCCAAAAAATATCCTCATACAGCGAGCGCATGGCCTCGTAACTTTTCAAAATTGCGATGGCTATTCCGTCGTCGCAAAAAATGGCACGCCCTATCCTGCCGGGCAATATTCAAAAGGTTACGTCGCACCGGAGGCGCTAAAAAGTGGCACCAAGCCAGGTGATCTCGGCGAGGCGCAAGACTGCTTTGCGTTGGCAGTCGTGCTTTTTCAGATTTTCAATTACGGCATCTACCCATATTCAGGCGTGATCCGGCCAGGCCATCCCCATGCAGATGACGCCGACGACCGGGCCAAGGCTGGTTATTACCCATACGGACTGAATCAGAACCCGGCTATCGCTCCGCTGCCGCAATCGGTGCATGACCTCCTGCCAATGAAGCTACGTCAGCTATTTGATCGCGCTTTCGTTGCGGGAAACACCAGACCAACGTCCAAGGAATGGGCCATTGCCCTGTCCTCGCTCAAGAAAGCCATCAGATGGGCGCCTTGCCCTGCCTATCCGAACGATGCCGAGCATATTCACTTCGATGGCTTGCCCTGCAGCAAGTGCGAACTCGACCGCCGCATCAAAGTGCAGAAAGGTATTCGGGCGCCAGCAGCGATTGTCGAGGCCAAAGTCGAAACATCACAAGCAAGCGTCAGCCCGCCACCGGCAAGCAACACCCCGGATAGCCCGCCTGCCCCCGCAAAGCCCGGCGGCCGGAGAAGTGAATTTCTCAAATATCTGGCTGCCGGCGCCGTCGTGTTTGCTCTACTTTATCTGTTCGGCAACGACGATCCGCCCCAGCAAACCTCCCGGCAAGCGCCTGTACAAGCGCCTGCACAAGCACCTCAGCAATCGGCCGTCCAGATACCGAGTATTCCGAGCGTGGCTATCGTTGAAAGGATACCGGACGTTGGTGGCGAAGAGCGGAAGCCCTTGTCGGTCGGCGAAATTTACTGGTGTATCGCCAAAAATCACCGGATTGACGTCATCAACGAAATTTTAGGCAGAAACCAGGTAACCGCCCCGCCCTTATTGCAGGCATCGATTGTCGAATACAAGGCTCGCTGCGAAAAATATCGATATGACCAGGCGGATCTGGCAAAGGCGCAGGACTACTTCGCAACTCGCGAAGCGGGTTTGGCCGATACGGCTGTTACCGAGGCGCATCAATTGGTGGCGGATGCGCAACGTGTTGCGCCCACACAGAATTCAAGCAACGTCGCAGTTACGCGAACGCTGCCGCAAAAACCAAGTGTGACAGCGAACACTTCAAGCAGCCGGCTGGAACCGGAAACGCCGCGCAAGCCGCCTGAGCGTCGCCAAGCCTCGGATCAGACCACGACCTACGAGCAAGCGCGCCCCGCCGTAATCGAGGCACGTCCGGCAAGTCTGTCGCTTCTGAGTGCAATCACCCGGGGCGACAGGGCAAGTGTCGAGTACTACCTTGACAAGGGAACGTCGCCGAATGCACCGCTCTCGAACGGTGCAACGCCTCTCAAGACAGCCGTCGTGTCGCACAACGTCGGAGTTGCCGAGGTCCTGCTAAGACGTGGCGCAGACGTCAATCAACGCGACAGCACAGGCAGAACGGCACTGCAATGGGCCAGACTGGGTAATAGTGAAAGCATGGTCGCGATGCTGCTGCGTTATGGAGCGACAGAGTAATACCCGTCAATTCGTATAAGTGGCCGCCTTCATGTGGAGAAGGCTCGCCCGAACCTCATGAATTCAGTTCCTTGACGAGACGCAGCACTTCCAGTGCGTGGCCCTTGTAATTGACGTTGTAAAGGGCATGGCGAATCACGCCGGACTTGTCAATGACGAACGTGGAGCGGGCGATGCCGAATTTGCGGTGACCATCCACCTCCTTTGCCTGCCAAACCCCATACTGCTTGCAGACGACGCCCTCGGCGTCCGACAGCAATTCCGTGCCAATGCCCTCCTTGTCGCGGAATTCCGCGTGTTTCAGGCACTCGTCGCGGCTGATACCAAACAGGACGCAGTCCTGCTCGAGAAAATCCTCTTCGTGATCCGAAAAATCGGTGGCTTCCCGGGTGCAACACGGTGTTCCATCCTTCGGGTAAAAGAACAGTACGACATGCTTCGTGCCTTGGTAAGTCGCCAGATCGACAGTCTCCATGTCGGCATCGGGCAATGAAAACGCGGGGGCTTTTTCTCCAACCTTGAGCATGTTGTTCTCCTGAAGCGCTCTGCGTAGGGTCTTGCTGTGAGCGATTCTAACGGAGGCACCTGCTGCGGTCGACGCCTTTATTTGCCCTATTTTCCGGGAACTTTTTCCGGAATTTGCACGAAGGTTTCGTCCTGGCGGATCATGCCGAGTTCGAAGCGGGCACGCTCCTCGATGGCGTCGTAGCCCTGTTTCAGGTCGCGGACTTCGGCATCGAGGCCCGCGTTCCTGATTTCCAGTTTCCTGGTGACTTCCTTTTGCTGCTGCAGTTGACGGTCGTACTCCCACACCTTCAGCCAGCCGCCCTTACCCAGCCACAACGGATATTGCAGCAGGGCGATGAGGGCGATGAGGCCGACCGTCAGCCAGCGCATAAAGCGTTAGCGCAGGTTGTAGAAGGTTTCGCGACCCGGGTAGGAAGCGGTGTCGCCGAGATCTTCCTCGATGCGGATCAGCTGGTTGTACTTTGCAATGCGGTCGGAACGCGACAGCGAACCGGTCTTGATCTGGCCGGCATTTAGACCGACGGCGATGTCGGCGATGGTGCTGTCCTCGGTTTCGCCGGAGCGATGCGAAATCACGGCGGTGTAACCGGCACGCTTGGCCATTTCGACAGCGGCGAAGGTTTCCGACAGGGTGCCGATCTGGTTGATCTTGATCAGGATCGAATTGGCAATGCCCTTGCGGATGCCTTCCTTGAAGATCCTGGTGTTGGTAACGAAGATATCGTCGCCTACGATCTGCACCTTGTCACCGAGGCGGTCGGTCAAGAGCTTCCAGCCATCCCAGTCGGCTTCGGACATGCCATCCTCGATCGAGACAATCGGGAACTGGTCGGCCAGGTTGGCCAGGTAGTCGGTGAATTGGGCGGAAGTCAGCTGCAGACCTTCGCCGGACAGGTGGTACTTGCCGTCCTTGTAGAACTCGGAAGCAGCGCAGTCAAGCGCCAGCAGCACATCCTTGCCCGGCACATAACCGGCGGTTTCGATCGCCTGCATGATGATCTGCAGGGCTTCGGCATGGCTGCCGAGGTTCGGGGCGAAGCCGCCTTCGTCGCCGACGGCGGTGGAATGGCCCTTCTTGTCCAGCAGCTTCTTCAGCGCATGGAAGATCTCGGCACCGCAACGCAGCGCTTCGCGGAAGCTGGAGGCGCCGACCGGCATGACCATGAATTCCTGGATGTCCAGGCTGTTGTTGGCGTGTTCGCCGCCGTTGATGATGTTCATCATCGGCACCGGCATCTGCATCGGGCTCATGCCGCCGAAATAGCGGTAGAGCGGCAGGCCGGATTCCTCGGCAGCGGCCTTGGCGACCGCCATCGAGACCGCCAGGATGGCGTTGGCGCCGAGGCGCGACTTGTTGTCGGTGCCATCGAGGTCGATCATGGTCTGGTCGATGAAGGCCTGCTCCTGCGCATCGAGGCCGATGATGGCTTCGGAAATCTCGGTATTGACGTTCTCGACCGCCTGCATCACGCCCTTGCCAAGGTAACGGCCGGCATCGCCGTCACGCAGCTCGATGGCTTCGCGGGAACCGGTGGAGGCACCGGACGGAACCGCCGCCCGGCCCATGACGCCGCTCTCCAGCAGCACATCAGCTTCAACGGTGGGATTGCCACGGGAATCGAGGATTTCTCGTGCAACAACATCAACGATGGAACTCATATTTATTCCTTGTTATCAACAGATTGAAATAACTAATTAAACTAAATTATAATAATCGAGGGAGGTCACTTCAGCTCTTCGAAGCCCGCGGCCTTTACCACCTTGTCCAGCGCCACCAGCGTCGCCAGCAGGCTTTCCATACGGTCAAGCGGCCAACTGTTCGGGCCATCCGACCAGGCTTTTTCCGGGCATGGGTGGGTTTCCATGAACAGGCCGGAAATGCCCACCGCCACCGCTGCCCTTGCCAGCACCGGCACGAACTCGCGCTGCCCGCCAGAAGTCGTGCCCTGACCGCCCGGCAACTGGACGCTGTGGGTGGCATCGAATACGACCGGGCAACCGGTCTCGCGCATGATCGCCAAGCTGCGCATGTCGGAAACCAGATTGTTGTAGCCGAACGAAGCGCCGCGCTCGCAAACCATCAGGTTGTCGGCGCCGTTATTGACCTCGCGCGCCTTGTCGACGACGTTCTTCATGTCGCCCGGCGCCAGGAACTGGCCCTTCTTGATATTCACCGGCTTGCCGCAGGAGGCCACGGCGTGGATGAAATCAGTTTGACGGCAAAGAAAAGCCGGGGTCTGCAGCACATCAACGACCGCTGCCACGGTCGGAATATCCTCGACCGTATGCACATCAGTCAGCACCGGCACGCCGATCTGGCGCTGCACCTCGGAGAGGATGCGCAGGCCTTCGTCGATGCCCAAACCGCGCACCGACTTGCCGGAACTGCGGTTGGCCTTGTCGTAGGAGGCTTTGAAAATGTAGTTTATGCCGAGTCGACCGCAGACTTCCTTCATGTGGCCGGCAACGTCGAGGCACAGTTGCTCGGACTCAGCCGTACAGGGGCCGGCTATCAGGAAAAAAGGCTGGTCTAAACCAGCCTCGAAACCGCAGAGTTTCATTTGCTTTTAGCCTGTTGATTGGCCAGCGCCGCCTTCACGTAGGAAGTAAATAGCGGGTGGCCCTGACGCGGGTTGGAGGTGAATTCCGGGTGGAACTGGCAACCGACGAACCACGGATGCACATCGGCCGGCAGTTCGACCATCTCGCAGAGATCGGTACCCGGGGCGCGGCCAGCCACCTTCAGGCCCTTCTCTTCAAGCTGGGCCAGCAAGGTGTTGTTCACTTCGTAGCGATGGCGGTGACGCTCGGTGATCTCGGCCGCGCCATAGATTTCACGGGCCAGCGAGCCTTCGGCCAGCTTGCAGACCTGGGCGCCGAGACGCATGGTGCCGCCGAGATCGGAATCTTCGCCACGTTTCTCGACTTTGCCGGAGGCGTCCAGCCATTCGGTAATCAGGCCGATCACCGGATACGGCGTGTCGTGCACGAATTCGGTGGAATGGGCGCCGGCCATGCCGGCCACATCGCGGGCAAATTCGACGACGGCGAGCTGCATGCCGAGACAGATGCCGAGGTAAGGCACCTTGTTCTCGCGGGCGTAGCGGATGGCGGCGATTTTGCCC
This sequence comes from Azonexus sp., assembly GCA_017983755.1. Taxonomy (GTDB): domain Bacteria; phylum Pseudomonadota; class Gammaproteobacteria; order Burkholderiales; family Rhodocyclaceae; genus Azonexus. Next base: position 21,737 of record JAGOAU010000021.1, read on the forward strand.
TCCGTACCGCGTCGACCGAAGCCGCCAGGGACCAGGATGGCGTCGACACCCTTGAGCACGCCACAACCGTGCTTCTCGATGTCTTCGGAATCGAGATAGATGATGTCCACCTGGCAGCGGGTATGGATCCCGGCGTGTTTCATCGCCTCGATCAGCGACTTGTAGGACTCGGTCAGGTCGACATACTTGCCGACGAAAGCGACAGTAACCTTGTGCAGCGGATTTTCCAGCGCCTCGACCAGCTTGTTCCAGATCGACAGGTCGGCCGCCTTGGCCAGGATGCCCAGCTTGTGGCAGACGATCTCGTCGATCATCTGCTCGTGCAGCATCGCCGGGATCTGGTAGATGGAATCGGCGTCGAGGCACTCGATCACCGCTTCCGGCATCACATTGCAGAACAAGGCAATCTTGCGCCGCTCCTCGACCGGAATTGAGCGGTCGGCACGGCACAAAAGAATGTCCGGCTGGATACCGATTTCGCGCAGCTCCTTGACGGAATGCTGGGTCGGTTTGGTCTTCAGTTCGCCGGCGGTCGGGATGTAGGGCAGCAGCGTCAGATGCATGTAGCAGACGTTGTTACGCCCCTCCTCGATGCCCATCTGGCGGATGGCTTCGAGGAAAGGCAGCGACTCGATGTCGCCGACCGTACCGCCGACCTCGACGATGGCGACATCTGCCCCCTCGGCGCCGGCCTTGATCTTGCCCTTGATCTCATCGGTTATGTGCGGAATGACCTGCACGGTTTTGCCGAGGTATTCGCCACGGCGTTCCTTCTTGAGCACCGAGTCATAGATCTGGCCGGTCGTGAAATTGTTGCGCTTCGACATTTTGGCGCTGGTGAAGCGCTCGTAATGGCCGAGATCGAGGTCAGTCTCGGCGCCATCCTCGGTGACGAATACCTCGCCATGCTGGAAAGGGCTCATCGTGCCGGGGTCGACGTTGATGTAGGGATCGAGCTTGAGGTGGGTGACTTTGATGCCGCGGGATTCCAGAATGGCCCCGAGCGACGCGGCGGCGATGCCTTTGCCCAGAGAGGACACGACACCGCCTGTAACGAAAACGAATTTGGTCATGGAAAGACAGGCTGCGGGAAAGCCGAATGATAGCCGAAAGGGGGCATTTCCTCAAACACGCATCATCTATAATCCGCATCAATCCAATCACCGGTAATCCCCATGTCCGAATTCGCATTTGACGTTTCCATCCAGGATTTCGAGGCCAAGGTGCTGCTGCCTGCCGAAACCGTGCCGGTCGTCGTCGACTTCTGGGCCCCCTGGTGCGAGCCCTGCAAGGTCCTCAAGCCGATGCTCGAAAAGCTGGCCGAGGAATACAAGGGCCGCTTCCTGCTGGCAATGGTCAATTCCGACGAAAACCCCGAACTCGCCCAGCATTTCGGCGTGCGCAGCATTCCCTCGGTCAAGGTACTGTTTCAGGGCCAGCTGGTCGACGAATTCAACGGCGTCCTGCCCGAAGGCCAGATCCGCGAATTCCTCGAGCGCATCGCCCTGCCCGCCGGCCCCGGCGGCAACCTGCGCGAGAAAGCTGCGGCTTTGGTCGCCGAGGGCAAGCTCGAAGAGGCGCTGGCCAAACTGGTCGAAGCCAGCCATGCCAACCCGCAGGATCAGGCGATTCAGCTCGACGCCGTCGATGTCCTCATGCAGTTGGGCCGCAACGACGAAGCCAAGCAACTGCTGGCTGGCGACTACGCCAATGAGCCGGACCGCGCCAACGCCCTGCGCGCGCGTCTGGCCCTGGCGGCCGGCGCTGCCGATACCGCTGAAATCGAAGCACGGCTGACCGCCAACTCGGCCGACCACGCCGCCCGCCTCGAACTCTCTCGCGCCTACGCCGCGCAAAGCCGCTTCCGCGAAGCCATGGAAGCGGCGCTGGAAGTCGTCGTCCGCGATCGCTTCTTTGACGAAGGCGCCGGCCGCAAGGCCTTGCTGCAACTGTTCGAAGCGCTCGGCGGCAGCGAGCAGTACGACGACCTGATCCGCGAGTTCCGCCGCAAGCTGTCGGCCGCGCTGAACTAAGCCTTCCCCGCAGACATCGGCAGTGCAGCTCTTCTACACCGATGTCTTCGTCCTGCCTCTACCGGCCGGGCACCGATTCCCGATGGAAAAGTATTCCCGGCTGCGCGAATCGCTGCTCGCCAGCGGCGACTTCGCCGTCGGCGATTTCCATCTACCACACGCCGCCAGCGACGAGGAACTGGCCCGCGCCCATGACCCCGGCTACATCCGCCAGGTCTGTTGCGGTCAACTGCCGGAAAAGGCCCAAAAAGCCATCGGCTTTCCGTGGAGTCCCGGCATGGTCGAACGCTCGCGCCGCTCGGCCGGGGCCACTATCGGCGCCTGCCGAGCTGCCCTCGCCAGCGGCACGGTCGCCGCCAACCTGGCCGGCGGCACGCACCATGCGTTCCGCGACCGTGGCGAAGGCTTCTGCGTCTTCAACGACGCCGCTGTCGCCGCCCGCGCCATGCAGGCCGAGGGTCGCGCCGGGCGCATCCTGGTCGTCGATTGCGACGTGCATCAGGGCAACGGCACGGCCAGCATCCTGGCCGGCGACGACAGCGTCTTCACCTTTTCCATCCACGGCGCACGCAATTTCCCGTTCACCAAGGAAAGCAGCGATCTCGACATCGAGTTGCCCGACGGCTGCAGCGACGAGGCCTACCTGACCCACCTCGACGACGGCCTCGCCACCGCTTTCGACCTCGCCCGACCCGACCTCGTCATCTATCTCGCCGGTGCCGATCCCTACCACGACGACCGTCTCGGCCGCCTCGGCCTGAGCTTCGCCGGCCTCGCCGAACGCGACCGCCAGGTATTCGCGCATTCCCGTGCATATGGCATTCCGGTCGCCATCGCCATGGCCGGCGGCTACGCGCGGCAGATCGAGGATACCGTCGCCATCCACGCGACGACCATCCGGCTCGCGCGGCAGCTTTGGCGCTAGAATCGGTTCATGGATAACGCCCTCTACCGCAGCCCCAGCCTGCGCCTGATCGAAGCCGCGCACAGCAGCGAGCCCTTGATGCAACGTGCTGGCACCGCCGCTGCGGCATGGGCGGCGGAACTGGCGATCCAGCGCGAACTGCCGGTGCTCGTTCTCGCCGGCCCCGGCAACAACGGTGGCGATGCCTTCGAAGCGGCGCGCCTCCTGCGCGAACGCTTCTTCGATACCTGTGTCGTCTTTGCCGGCGACCCCGGCAAGCTGCCGCCCGATGCGACCGCTGCCCACCAGCGATTCGTCGCAGCCGGCGGCACGACCTGCAGCGTCATTCCGGCTGACGGCCAGTGGTCGCTGATCATCGACGGCCTCTTCGGCATCGGCCTCGCCCGCGCGCCGGCCGGCACTTACGCGGAGCTGATCGAAACTGCCAACCGCCTGGCGGAACGCGACGCGTGCCCACTGCTGGCGCTCGACTGCCCCTCCGGGTTGAATGCCGACAACGGTCAGGCGTTCGCTCCCTGCATCCGCGCCAGCCACACCCTCACCTTCATCGCCGCCAAGCCGGGCCTGCTGACCGCAGCGGGGCCGGACCACTGCGGCGAGATTCGTGTCGCCCGTCTCGACCTGGCGCCGGAATCCGAAGTGCCATCCGATGGCCGCCAAGTCAGCTGGCCCGACTTCGCCCCGCATCTCCGCCCGCGCCGCCTGGACAGCCACAAGGGGAGCTACGGCAGCGCCGGCATCCTCGGTGGTGCGCAGTCGATGGTCGGCGCCACCTTCCTCGCCGGCCGCGCCGCAATCAAGCTGGGTGCCGGCCGCGTCTACCTCGGCCTGCTCGATCCGCAGCCACCCGCCTGCGACCTGCAGCAACCTGAATTGATGCTGCGCCGCCCGCCGGCGTTACTACATGCCGACCTGACGGCGCTGGCCTGCGGTCCCGGCCTCGGCAGCAGCCTGGAGGCGATCGAATTGCTGGAAACGGCCATCGCCGGCGAACTGCCGCTGCTGCTCGACGCCGATGCGCTCAATCTGGTCGCCAGCGAAGGCAACCTGCAGGTGGCGCTGGCCAGCCGCGGCAACCCGGCCATCCTGACGCCGCACCCGGCCGAAGCGGCGCGCCTGCTCGACAGCAGCGCCGCCGATGTGCAGGCCGACCGCATCGCTGCCGCGCAGGAAATCGCCGAGCGCTACCGCTGCCACGTGGCGCTGAAAGGTTACGGTACCGTGATCGCTGCAGTCGACGGCCGCTGGTGGATCAATTCCACCGGCAATCCCGGCATGGCCACGGCCGGCATGGGCGACGTGCTGAGCGGCCTCGTCGTCGCCCTGCTAGCCCAAGGCTGGCCGGCCATCCCCGCCCTGCTCGCCGGCGTTCACCTGCACGGTGCAGCGGCCGACCGGCTGGTCGCCGCCGGTGTCGGTCCGATCGGCCTGACGGCCGGCGAAGTGATCGACGCCGCCCGGCGAACATTCAACGAATGGGTCGCCACCGGCCAGGCTGCTTGAGCCGGTTTTGCCCATGTCGATTTCCCAGACAGTACAATTCTTCGTTTAGCCCCAGCCAGCCGCTTCCATGTCCATCGAATTCGATTACCCGCTCGCCGCCGAAATCACCCGCAACGTCGATGCCGCCCTGGCTGAGGACATCGGTCCCGGCGACCTCACCGCCAGCCTCGTGCCTGCCGAGCGCACTGCCCGCGCCACGGTCATTTCGCGCGAAGCCGGCGTGCTTTGTGGATGCGCCTGGTTCGACCGCTGCGTCACGCATCTCGACCCGGCGGCGGAGGTCGTCTGGCGGGCCGCCGACGGCGACCTCATCGCCACCAACCAGGTGCTTTGCGAAATCCGCGCCAACGCCCGTGCCCTGCTATCGGCCGAACGCAGCGCACTGAATTTCCTGCAACTGCTCTCTGCCGTCGCCAGCAAGGCACGCATCTACGCCGATGCTATCGCCGGTACGAAGGCGCAGGTGGTCGACACGCGCAAGACCCTGCCCGGCCTGCGTATCGCGCAAAAATACGCGGTTCGCTGCGGTGGCGGCGGCAACCACCGCCTGGCGCTGTGGGATGCCATCCTGATCAAGGAAAACCACATCCACGCCGCCGGCGGCATTCCCGAAGCGATGGCCGCCGCCCGGATCGCTGCCGCTCAGGCCGGCGAGCGCTGCAAGTTCATCCAGGTCGAGGTTGAATCGCTTGCCGAGCTGAGCATTGCGCTGGCCGCCGGGGCGACGATGATCCTGCTCGACAACTTCTCGCTCGACATGATGCGCGAGGCGGCGGCCATCAACGCCGGCCGCGCGGTGCTTGAGGCGTCCGGCAACGTCAGCCTGGAAACAATACGCGGCATCGCCGAAACCGGCGTCGACCGGATCTCCGTCGGCGCGCTGACCAAGGACGTCAAGGCGCTGGACCTATCGATGCGTTTTGGCGACTAGCCGCTGGCGGCTAGTCGCCCGCAGCGTTTTTGGTCATAATCGCGATGCATTCCAAGAAAGCAAGATCACCCAGGGGAGTTTCAAATGCTGTTTGCGCTGTTCTATGTAATCGCCATCGTCGTTCTGGTTCTGCACTTCACCGGCTTCCTTGCCCGGCATAACCTTGAATGGCTGGTCCTGGTGCTGGCCGGCGCCGTTTTCCCGGCGGTCATTTACCTGTAGGTTTTCTCGCCACCAGGTCGATCAGCGCCGAGCGGCCTGCGTGGGCGCTGCCTTCTTCAATCAACGCCTCGTGCTCGCGCAGCAGCACGATTTCCCAGTCGGCGAAGATTTCCCGCAACAACACCTCGGTATAGAGGTTTTCCACGGCTGACGGGCCACCGGTCCGGTATTCCAGCTGTTTCGGCGTGTAGCCCTGCAGGAACACCCATCCGCCCGGTTTTACCGCCTGTTTCATGCCTTCCATCATGCGCGGCCGCTCGGCCGGCCCGGCGAACTGGATGAAGATGCCGACCACGGCATCGAAGGCTGCCACCGGCCAATCCCAGTGAAAAACATCGGCAGCCACGAAGTCGACCGCGACATGCCGGCCACGCGCCAGCTTCGCGGCCATCTCCAGCGCCACTTGCGAAATTTCGGTGGCCGTGACGGCGCAACCCTGCTCGGCCAGCCAGACGGAATTGCGGCCCTCGCCATCGGCCACCGCGAGAACGCTCATCCCCGCGCCAAAGCGCTCGGCTTGCGACGCCAGAAATTTGTTGGGTGCCGTGCCGAAAAGGTAGTCGTCACCTGCATCGCGATAGCGGTCCAACCAGAAGGTCTCGTAATCGGGAAAGCTCACACGTGCTCAACGACGAACTGCTTGACCGCATCGACATCTGGCGCCATGACGACGACGCGCTGCGGAAGCTGCTCGATACCGGCGAGATCGGGCGGCCGTACCGGCTCGGCACCCAGCGCCTCGCGGATGGTTTCCTCGAACTTGGCCGGCTGGGCGGTTTCGAGGACGATCATCGGGATGTTCGGCAGGCGATGTTCGAGCGCCACCTTGAGGCCATCTGCCGTGTGGGTATCGAGCATGACGTTGTAGCGACCCTGCGCGAAACGGATCGTCTTGATGCGGTCGGCGTGCGTGCTCTTGCCGGAGACGAAACCGAATTTCGGCATTTTTTGCCAGTGGACCGTGGCCGACAGGTCGAAAGCCTCGCCCTTGTCGACCCTGGCCCACAATTCACTGACGATGGCCGGGTCGCGGCCGACCAGGTCGAAGACGAAACGCTCAAAGTTGGAGGCCTTGGAAATATCCATCGACGGGCTGGAGGTGATGCTGGTTTCGGCCGCGCTGCGCGGACGATAGACGCCGCTGCGGAAGAATTCGTCGAGGACGTCGTTCTCGTTGGTGGCCAGCACCAGACGGGCGATCGGCAGGCCCATCTGGCGGGCGATATGGCCGGCGCAGATGTTGCCGAAATTGCCCGAGGGCACGGCGAAGGCGACCTGCTCGTCGTTCGATTTCGTGGCCAGGAAATAGCCCTGGAAGTAATAGACGATCTGCGCCGCGACGCGCGCCCAGTTGATCGAGTTGACGGCGCCGATCTTGTATTTGGCCTTGAAGGCGGCGTCGTTGGACACCGCCTTGACGATGTCCTGAGCGTCGTCGAACAGGCCGGTGACGGCAATGTTGAAGATGTTCGGGTCCTGCAGCGAATACATCTGGGCGCGCTGGAAGGCGCTCATCTTGCCGTCCGGCGAGAGCATGAAGACCTTGACGTTGTGCTTGCCGCGCATGGCGTATTCGGCGGCCGAGCCGGTGTCGCCGGAGGTGGCGCCGAGGATGTTGATCGATTCGCCGCGCTTTTCGAGCACGTACTCGAAAAGGTTGCCGAGCAGCTGCATGGCCATGTCCTTGAAGGCCAGCGTCGGGCCGTTTGACAGTTCCTGCGTGTAGAGACCAACTTCGAGCCGGGTCAGCGGCGTGATCTCGGCAGCATCGCCGCCGTTGCGGGTGTGGCAATAGACCTCAGCAGTATAGGTTTTGGCGACCAGCGCCTTCAGATCGCCGGCCGGGATGTCGGTGATGAACTTGGAGAGAATTTCGTAGGCCAGATCGGCGTACGACAGCTCGCGCCAGGCATCAAGTTCGCCGCGGCTGATCTGCGGGTAGCTTTCCGGCAAGTAGAGGCCGCCATCCGGCGCCAGGCCGCCGAGGAGAATGTCGCAGAAAGCCTGGGGCGCGGCGTGACCGCGGGTCGAGATATAGCGCATGGCGAAAACCTGAAAGGCGAAAAACGGCGATTTTACCGCGTCGACCGCGGCACGCGCACGGCTTGCAGCAAGCCGGCGGCAAAGAGCAGCACAGCGCCGGCCACCAGGAGGCCGGCCGCGGGCGCGAAACCGGCAAGCAGCGCTAGCGTCGCCGCAAGAAACAGGAGCGCCCGCAAGCCGCCGGTGGCAGCCAGCTTTTGCCGCATCAAATGACGCGACGGCAGCGCCGGGCCCGGCCAGCGCCAGACCGGCAGCAACTGACTGAGCGCCCCTGTGACCAACGGCAATAAAAAACCGGCGCCCCAGGCGAGCAAAGTCGGATACGGCGGCAACAACCCGGCGCCGTGTGCGACGCCGGCCGCCAGCGTCAGCAACAAGCCGGCGACCGCAGCCAGCAGCGACGCGGCAACCCCGTCGCCAAGCATGACCCTGAAGCCAAAGCGCCGCGCCCACTGGCCCACCAGCCCCAGCGCGGCGACCAGCACCAGCGCCGCACCCGGCGCCGCAAACGGCCAGATGACCGCCGCGCCGGTGGCGACCACCAGCGCCCCGCCAGCCACCAGCCAGAGGCGACGGCGCAGCCAGCCGGCGGCCTCCGGATCAGGGTTGCCGAGCGCCGTCGGCAGCAACACCGGCAAGGTGCCGAGCGCCGCCAGGCCAACCAGGCCGAGGGTATTCAGATGCAGGTGAAAAACCCGCAGCGGCTTCCAGTACGAGGGCAGCGCCGGAATCAGGAGGACCGCCAGCAAGGCCAGCATCAGGCAGCCGAGCGCAGCGCCGTACCAGCGCCAGCCGGGGTGCGGCGAGCCCAGGGCAGCACGCGCCCGGGCGGCGATCCAGTTGAGCAAAATGGCCGCCAGAACGAGGTCGACCGCAGCAGCCGGATGCAATACCCAGTACGGCAGCAGCCCCTGCATGGCGGCGACAGCCACCAGCCCGACCAGTTGCGCGGCGCCCGGCAGCCGCCTGATCACTTTCCCAGGATCGCCAGTGCGTGTCAGCACCGGCACGAAATGCGTCATGGCCGCGAAGATCAGCGGCATGATGCCGACGGCGAACGCCAGATGCGCCACCGCAAGCTGCGAACCGACCCCGCTCAGCGCCAGGATGGCGCTGCCCAGCAGCGAGAGAAGGGTCAGGCTCGCGGTCTGGAGCAATCAGGCGACGACGGCGAAGTCGATCACGATGGCACCCGGTTCGCGTTGCTTGTACTCGATGTTCAAGCTGTCACCGTAACGGGCCTGCAACTGGGCAAGCAGCGGCAGCGGATCGTGGTCATTGCAGAAGCGCATGGTCTCGCCGGGCTGCAGCGCGTCCAGCGCGCCGAAGATGGCGGCATGGCGGAAGCGCTTGGCGACGCCGCGCGCGTCGAAGGGATAGAGGGCTTCCGGGGAGGTGTGGTTGCAGACATGAATGGGTTGCATGATAACTCCTTGAATGGCTTGCCGAAGTGGCACGCGGCAGATTCTGCCGGGCATTCAGCCAAGTTTCCTTGATCCGAATCGCCCTAGACCCCAAACCGCGCATGGGCAATGAGCAAGCTTCGCCGGTTGCGGTCGACACCCTGAAACAGCCAAATTTCATTTTCCGTCACCGCCCTGTGGGATAATCGCCCTCCTTCCAGCAACACCGCAGCAAGCATGGCAAAAGATTCACCGATTCAGTTCAAGGGCACCTCGCTCAAGATCATCCAGACGCAACTCCGCACCACCGACCTCGCCAGGCTGCACAAGGCCCTAGCCGAACTCACCGGCAACAGCCCGGACTTTTTCGAGAACGAACTGGCGATTCTCGATTTCAGCAACGCCGAAGACCTTCCCGACCGCGTCGATTGGGCGGAAATCCGCGACCTGCTGCGCAACTCCGGTCTCGCTGCGGTCGCCACGCGCGGCTTGCCGGATGCGCTGGCGGCCACTGCCGCCGCCGCCGGTCTGCCGACAGTGAGTGCAGATGCGCTGAGCCGCGCGCCGCGCGCCAGGGCACCCGAACCGGCTGCAGCGGCAGAACCCGCTCCCCTCCCCCCACCCGCGCCGGAACCCGCGCCGCGCACGGTCATCCTCGACAAGCCCCTGCGTTCCGGCCAGCGCTTCTATGCGCGCGGCAGCGACCTGGTCGTCACCGCCATGATCAGCGCCGGCGCCGAGGTCATCGCCGATGGCAATATCCATGTCTATGCACCGTTGCGCGGCCGCGCGCTGGCCGGCGCCGGCGGCGACAAGGCGGCGCGCATCTTCACCACCAGCATGGAAGCCGAACTGGTTTCCGTGGCCGGCATCTACCGCACCTTCGAGGCCGGTGTACCCGACGAACTGGCGCGCCAGCCAACCACCGTCAGCCTGTATGAAAACGACGGCGAGCTGCGCCTGAACGTCGCGCCCCTGGCGCTCCGCTAAACATTCAATAACTCCCAGCAACTTCCCCAGCGAGAACATCACATGACCAGAATCATCGTCGTCACCTCGGGCAAAGGCGGGGTCGGCAAGACCACGACCAGCGCCAGCTTTTCCACCGGCCTCGCCCAGCGCGGCTTCAAGACGGCCGTCATCGACTTCGACGTCGGCCTGCGCAACCTCGACCTGATCATGGGCTGCGAGCGCCGCGTCGTTTATGACCTAATCAACGTTATCAACGGCGAAGCCACGCTGACCCAGGCGCTGATCAAGGACAAGCACTGCGAGAATCTGTGGGTGCTGCCCGCCTCGCAGACGCGCGACAAGGATGCGCTGACCGAGGAAGGCGTCGAGAAGGTGCTCAAGGAACTGGAACACCAGGGCTACGACTACATCGTCTGCGACTCACCGGCCGGCATCGAGTCGGGCGCCGTGATGGCGCTGACCTTCGCCGACGAGGCGTTGGTCGTGACCAATCCGGAAGTTTCCTCGGTGCGTGACTCCGACCGCATCCTCGGCATCCTGCAGGCCAAGTCGCGGCGCGCCATCGAAGGCCGCGAGCCGGTCAAGGAGCACCTGCTGATCACGCGCTACAACCCAACCCGCGTCGAGGCCGGCGAAATGCTTTCCTACAAGGACATCCAGGAAATCCTGCGGGTGCCGATCATCGGCGTCATCCCCGAGTCCGAGGAAGTCCTGCAGGCCTCCAACCAGGGCGCGCCGGTGATCCACCAGAAGGACACCGACGCCGCCGAGGCCTACCACGATGTCATCACCCGCTTCCTCGGCGAGGACAAGCCGCTGCGTTTCGTCGATTACGTCAAGCCCGGCCTGCTGAAGCGCCTGTTCGGAGGCAAGTGAGATGTCCTGGCTCCAGAAACTGTTCGGCAACCAGCCGAAGACCGCCCAGGTCGCCAAGGAACGCCTGCAACTGATCATCGCTCACGAACGCGATGGCGGCGGCCGCGCCAATTTCCTGCCCGACCTGCAGCGCGAGTTGATCGCCGTGATCTCCAAGTACGTCAAGGTGAACCCGGACGACATCCGCGTCTCGCTGGAAAAGCAGGACCGCTACGAGGTCCTGGAAGTCAACATCGTGCTTCCCGAAAAAGGCTGACAAAAAAAACGGGGCCCGAGCAGACTGTGTAAAAACGCGCAGTAGTTGCATGTAGCCCATAAGAACGCCTCGCGTAGTTTGCGAGGCGTTTTTGTTGGTGGCGTGTCAGAAAGCCAAAAACTGCGCTCAGGCAGCCGCCAGTCTGGC
>JAGOAU010000008.1 GCA_017983755.1 Azonexus sp.
CTTACCTCGCCGTTTCACCCTTACCGACCGGGGTCGCCCCCGGCAGGCGGTCTACTCTCTGTTCCACTTTCCGTTGCCTTGGGTCTTGCGACTTGTAGCACCCAGCCGTTAGCTGGCATCCTGCCCTGCGGAGCCCGGACTTTCCTCCCGATACTCGCGTATCCAGCGATTGCCTGGCCGACTTTCCGGCGTCGATTATACGCATGCCGGACGCCTGTCCCGGCCTTGCAGATTACGGGCGCCTTGCTAGCGGGCATCCGGCGGCGTAAGATTCGTCTGTTGCATCGCACAAAAACCGTGCAAATTCATCGTTTTGCCTCGCGTAAATGCCCGTCTTCCCTGCCGTGCTCAATACTTGAGCCGGCGGCACGCTGATCCCAACATTTCCCCGCTGCATAGCGTCGTTCGACTGGTCACCGACAGCGGCCAGGGTTTGCCTTGCCCAAGGCGCAGTTAACTTAGGGACTACATGGTTCGCATTCAATTTGCGATCGATCTTCATTACGAACTTACCTATCCGGGCGCGGATTTCGTCTTCAATATCCACGCTGCCAAGACTGCCAGCCAGGCGGTGGTCAGCGAGCAGTTGCAGATCAGCCAGCCGGTGCCGACGAGCATCGAGACCGACCCGGCGACCTGCGCCCGCTACCTGCGCCTGACGGCCGGCCCCGGGCCGTTGCACATCACCTATCAGGCGACGCTTGACATCGACCATCATGTCGGCGCGCCCGACAGCATCGGCGAGACGCCGATCGGCCGTTTGCCGCTGTCGGCACTGACCTATATCTATCCGAGCCGCTACTGCCAGTCGGACCGCCTATCCCTGCTGGCGATGAACGAATTCGGCCACCTGCCCAAGGGCTACCGCCGTGTCGAGGCGATCCGGGACTGGGTGCGGCGGCAGGTCACCTTCAAGAGCGCGACCAGCAGTTCGGCAACTTCCGCACTCGACACGCTGACCGACCGCGTCGGTGTCTGCCGCGATTTCGCCCATCTGATGATCGCCATCTGCCGCGCCCTGAGCATTCCCGCCCGTTTCACCACCGGCATCGATTACGGCGCCGACCCGGCGCTCGGGCCGACCGATTTTCACGCCTATGTCGAAGTTTTTCTCGACCAGCGCTGGTACCTGTTCGACCCGTCCGGCACCGCCATCCCGATGGGCTTCGTGCGCCTCGGCACCGGCCGCGACGCCGCCGACGTGTCGTACGCGACCATTTTCGGCAGCGTCAGCTCGCCGCCCCCGCTGATCTCGGTCCGCGCCCTGAGCGAACCCGGCCGCCCGTGGGAGCTGCCCCGCCATCGACCGGAGGCGCTGTCGACGGCTGCTGCGGTCGACGCCGCCTGAAACCCCATTTTCAATTCACTGGAGAAATATCCTTGGCAAAAGAAGAACTGCTCGAAATGCAAGGCGTCGTGAACGACGTCCTCCCCGATACCCGCTTCCGCGTCACGCTGGAAAACGGCCACGAACTGGTCGCCTACACGTCCGGCAAGATGAAGAAGAACCACATCCGCATCCTGGTCGGCGACAAGGTCACGCTGGAGTTGTCGCCTTACGACCTGAGCAAGGGCCGCATCACCTTCCGCCACCTCGAGCCCCGTAGTGGCGGCCCAGCGCCGCAACGCCGCCGCTACTGATCGGTAAGGGTTCCGCGCTTGCCGCCGCCGCTAGGCGCCGGCGAGCGGCATCGCTGTCTTGTCGACCACGCGCCGCAGCACGAAGCTGGAATGCACCCCGGTGACGCCGGGAATTCGCGTAATGCGGTTGAGCAGCAGTTCCTGGTAGGCGTCCATGTCGCGAACCACGACCTTGAGCTGGTAATCCGCGTCCTGCCCGGTGATCAGCAGGCACTCCAGCACCTCCGGGTTGTCGCCGATCTGCGCCTCGAAGTTGGCGAAGCGTTCCGGTGTGTGCTGATCCATCGAGATATGGATCAGCGCCATCAGCGACAGCCCGAGCTTGCGTGCATCGAGCAGCGCGCGGTAGCCGGTGATCAACCCGGATTCTTCCAGCGCGCGCACCCGGCGCAGGCAAGGCGAGGGCGAGAGGCCGATGCGGTCGGCCAGATCCTGGTTGCTGATCCGCCCATCCTGCTGCAAAACCTCGAGAATTTGCCGGTCGTAACGATCAAGTTCCATTTTATGGCTCAAAAATAAAATCTGTTAATGTTTTCTGCCAAACATGGTAGCAATCAACCCATAAAACGCAAGCACCTGCCGCCAAATTTTCCTTAAGATTGCTCCATCGAATCCAGTCTTCAGGAGCAGTGCCATGTTGCAGAACCCCGCCGCCAAGTACCACGCTTTTCCCCCGGTAAACCTCGTCGACCGCAGCTGGCCCAACCGCACGATCACACGGCCGCCGATCTGGATGAGCACCGACCTCCGCGACGGCAACCAGTCGCTTTTCGAGCCGATGAACGCCGAAAAGAAAATGCGCATGTTCAAGATGCTCTGCGCCATCGGCTTCAAGGAAATCGAGGTCGCTTTCCCGTCGGCCTCCGAAACCGAATTCGGCTTCGTGCGCAATCTCATCGAAGGCGGCCACATTCCCGACGACGTCTCGATCGAAGTCCTCACCCAGGCGCGCGAGCATCTCATCCGCCGCACCTTCGAGTCACTCAAGGGCGCCAAGCAGGCCATCGTCCACGTCTATAACGCAACCAGCAAGACCTTCCGCGAGAACGTCTTCGGCATGAGCAAGGCCGAGGTCGTGGCCATGGCCGTCGATGCGGTGCGCCTCATCCGCAGCCTCGCCGATGAAATGCCGGAAACCGCGATCACCCTCGAATACAGCCCCGAACTCTTCACCGCCACCGAGCTCGATTTCGCCAGGGAAGTCTGCGATGCCGTCACCGAGGCATGGGGCGCGACGCCCGAGCGCAAGGTCATCCTCAACCTCCCGACCACGGTCGAGATCGCCACGCCCAACATCTACGCCGACCAGATCGAGTGGATGCACAAGAACCTCGCCCGCCGCGACAGCGTGCTCATCAGCCTCCACCCGCACAACGACCGCGGCACCGCCGTCGCCGCCGCCGAAATGGGCCTCATGGCCGGCGCCGACCGCGTCGAGGGCTGCCTCTTCGGCAACGGCGAACGGACCGGCAACGTCGACCTCGTCACCGTCGCCCTCAACATGTACACGCAGGGCGTCCATCCGGGACTCGACTTCTCGGATATCAATGCCGTCGCCCGCACTTTCGAACACTGCAACCAGCTCCCGATCCACCCGCGCCACCCATACGTCGGGGATCTCGTATTCACGGCCTTCTCCGGCTCCCACCAGGACGCCATCAAGAAGGGGTTTTCCGCTCAAGAGGCGGATGAGCAATGGTCAGTGCCCTACCTCCCGATCGACCCGGCCGACGTCGGCCGCAGCTACGACTCGGTGATCCGCGTCAACAGCCAGTCGGGCAAGGGCGGCATCGCCTACCTGATGGAAACCGAGCACGGCATCGCCATGCCGCGGCGTCTTCAGGTCGAGTTCTCAGGTGTCGTCCAGCGCCACACCGATACGCACGGCGGCGAGGTGAGCGCCGGCGACATCTGGCAGCTCTTTGCCGCCGCCTATCTCGAATCGACCAGCCCGCTCCGTTACCGCGAGCACCACCTGTTCGAGCACGGCAGCGCCCAGGGCATCCGCCTGAGCGTCGACATCGACGGCACGCCGCACCTCCTCACCGGTGAAGGCAACGGCCCCATCGATGCGGCGGTCCACGCCTTCGCCAATGCCGGCATCACTGCACAGGTCCGCAGTTACGTGGAACGCTCGATGAGCACCGGCGGCGAGGCGAGCGCCTGTGCCTTCATCGAAGTCGCCGGCGGCAGCGGCGGCGAATGCTACGGTGTCGGCATCGACGCCAACATCGTCACCGCCTCGCTCAAGGCCCTGATCAGCGGCATCAATCGCAGCGGCGTCCGGGCGCAGGTCATGGCGGCCGAACGGGCCGCCTGACGACCAGGGCAACGGATCGGGCGGCTTGGCGGAAAGCCGTCCGAAAGTCGCAAATTGTCAAAAACCTCGGCGCTCATCGACTATTATTCGAGAGTCATCATCCATTCAACGGAGCGCCGATCATGAAAGTCACTCCCACCCTCTGGACGACCGCCGTCACCGCCTTGCTCGTCTCGGCCTGCGCCACGCCGCCGGCCCAGGTGCTCGACAGCATGGAACCGCAAGCCATCCAGACGGCTTTGCAGCGCGGCCGCTTCGACCTGCAGTGCCAAGACGCGCAGCCAACGGTGCTGTCGCGGGAGCTGCGCCCACCCGCGATCCAAACCCTCCGCTTCTCCGGCGTACCGCATGGCATGTTTACTATTGGCGTCAGCGGCTGCGGCAAGCAGATGACCTTCCAGATCGCCTGCCCGGAAGGCGGCTACGGTGGCTCCGGCTGCTTCTCGGCGGACGGCCTGGAAAACATTCGATGACATCCGGGTCAGGCGACCGGCCCGCCTTGCGCTATGATGTTGCGTGAATTGGGGCGGCAAGCCACCGGCCCAATGGTCAATGAAGCCAGTTAAACCACTCAGGAGGCTACCATGTTCCATAAAATCTCGTCCTATCTTCTCGCCTGCACGCTGGCGCTGTTCCTGAGCGCCTGCGCCAACACCGGCGGCCCGCAGGAAGTCGAAATCCGCAGCGGCGTCATCGAGCAGATCACCTCGGTCGAACTGAGCAACAGCCACCAGCCGGGTGTCGGCGCGGTAGTCGGCGGCCTTGCCGGCCTCGGCATCGGCAGCCTGATCGGTGGCGGCACCGGCCGCGATGTCGCCATGGTGCTCGGCACCGTCGGCGGCGCCTTCGCCGGTCACGCGGTCCAGCAGCACTACGAGAAGCCTGTTCCGGGGCAGCAGATCATCGTCCGCACCACCAATGGCGTCCTGGTTTCGGTAACCCAGCCGGCCAACGCGAACCTGCGCCAGGGCCAGAAGGTATATATCGAAGGCAACGGCAGCGACGCACGGGTCGTTGCCCGCTAAACCCATCCGGAACACCGGGCCACGGGCCGAAAATCGGCCCCGGCGCCCGGTCGACCGCAACCACCAGACCAAGGTCCAAGCCATGCGTTTTCCACGGGTGTTCCTGGCGCTTGCCCTTTCACTCCCTCTCGCCGCCTGCGCGCCGGATGCCTGGCGGCCCGACTCGCCGTATGAAGCCTTCCTCGACCAGGTACAGAACAAGTGCTGGAACCTCGACATCGGCGGTCGCGAGATCAACAGCCTGCTGAGCAGCCAAAGCGATGCGGCGACGGGCGCTGTCTTCCTTGACCTGACCTCCCGCTACTTCAACGGCAGGATTTCGCAGGAAAACTACGTCGAGGCATTGGGTTCCTATTACAACGCGCGCCCGGACTCGCCGGGTATTCGCTGCGTTCTCGACCAGATGCCGCGCGACCCGCAACGCCTTGCGCCGCTTATCAAGTACTGACGCCGCGCGCCAGCGCAGCGACTTTTGCCCCCCCCAACCTGACAGGAGAATTCCAATGAAGCTCGTTTCAACGTCCCTGCTGCTCGCCCTCGGCCTGGCCTTCGGCACCGCCTTCGCCGCCGATGCGCCGGCCCCGGCAGCCTCCACGCCCGCCGCCGTGATCGCCGACACCACCCGCGTCGAAGCCGAAGTGCTGGGCATCGACAAGAAGACGCGCACCGTCACCCTCAAGGGTCCGGAAGGCAACGTGTTCGATGTCACCGTCGGCAAGGAGGTCAAGAACTTCCCGCAGATCAAGGTCGGCGACCGCGTCATCGCCGAATACGCCGAAGCGCTGGCGCTCAAGCTGAAGAAGGGCGGCGGCCTGCGCGAAACGGTCGAAAGGACCGACATGCAGACCGCCAAGCCGGGCCAGAAGCCGGGCGCCGTCAAGACGCGCGAGGTGGATTTCGTCGCCGACGTTATGGAAGTCGACACCAAGGCCAGCACCGTAACCATCCTTGGCGCCAAGGGCCGCGTCGTCAAACTCAAGATCAAGGATCCGGCGGTGCTGGCCGAGATCAAGAAGGGCGACCAGGTCGAGGGCTCCTATGTCCGGGCGACCGGCATCATCGTCGTGCCGCCCAAGGCCAAGTAAGCCTCGTCTCCAACTTGACGTCATTATCAGGGCCGCCGTTCAGGCGGCCTTTTTCGTTGCTTGGCGTCCGGGGCGAAACTGCCAGGGGTCGTCGTAGTAGGCCGGATCGGCGTTTTCCGGCGTCACACCGGGAATGCCGAGCAGCGGCAAGGGCTGGAAATCGCGCGGCCGGAGGTAGCGGCCGCTGGTCAAATCGGCTGCCAGCAGGGCGTCGACCGCAGCGACCTGCGCCTCGGCCGGCAGCGACAGCCAGGTTTCGTCGACCGCATGCAGCACCGCCTTGGCCGTCAGCCCGCGAAAGGGCTTGAGCAACGCCTCGTAAGTGGCGTGGCCGAAGACGACAAAGCACATGTGGCGCTCGACCTCGGCGCGGCGCGCGACGAACAGCGCCTGCCACTGGAAGCCGCGCAGCAGGTCGAGCAGTTCCGGGCGGGCGGAGAGCACGACGATGCCGCATTCGTCGAAATGGGTCAGCGCATCGCGTTCGCTGCCGCGCACCGCGCCGGCCGGCGTCATGGCCCGCACGTGGCGGGCGCTGACGGCGAGCTTGGTCTGCGGGAAGCTCAGCCAGACCAGCGCGTTGAACCAGTCGTGCCAGTTGTCGGGGCGTGTCTCGACTTCGCCGCTTTGCCAAATCCGGCACTCGTAGGCCAGACCGTCGGGCCGTGGCGGGACGAAGCGGATGCGCCGGCCACTGCTGTCTACGATCGGATGCCGTTCGGCCAGGGCCGCCACCGCGCTTGCGTCCGGGTGCGGCGGCAATTGCGCCAGCCACGGGCGCAGCGGCCAGTAGAGCGGCGACGCGAACCTGCCATGCGCGCTCATCGCAGCCACCTGCCCAGGTTCAGCGCATTTTCCAGGTCAGCGTTTCGCCGGCGCGCAGCGGGACGATGGTGTCACCGCTGATGTAGGGGTAATCGGCCGGCACCGTCCAGTTTTCCTTGACCAGCGTCACCGTGCCGCTGTTGCGCGGCAGGCCGTACCAGTCCGGGCCGTGAAAGCTGGCGAAGGCTTCCAGCTTGTCGAGCGCGCCGGCCTGCTCGAAAGCTTCGGCATAGAGTTCGAGCGCCGCGTAGGCGGTGTAGCAGCCGGCACAACCGCAGGCGGCCTCCTTGGTCATTTTCGCGTGCGGCGCCGAGTCGGTGCCGAGGAAGAACTTGGGGTTGCCGGAAATGGCCGCGGCGACCAGCGCCTCGCGGTGGGTCTCGCGCTTGAGCACCGGCAGGCAGTACCAGTGCGGCCGCACGCCGCCCTGGAAGATGGCGTTGCGGTTGTAGAGCAGGTGATGGACGGTGATGGTGGCGGCTACGGTCGACGGCGAATTCTGCACGAATTCCGCAGCATCCTTCGTCGTGATGTGCTCCATGACCACGCGCAGCTTCGGAAAGCGCTGGGTCAGCGGCAGCAGCACGGTGTCGATGAAGACCTTTTCGCGGTCGAAGAGGTCGATTTTTGGATCGGTCACTTCGCCGTGCACCAGCAGCGGCAGGCCGACGCGTTCCATCTCGGCCAGCGTGTCGTAAGCCTTGGCGATGTCGGTCAGGCCGGCATCGGAATTGGTCGTGGCGCCCGCCGGGTAGAGCTTGACCGCCTTGACGAAGCCGGAGGCGGCGGCCCTGGCCACCTCGGCCGGCGGCGTGTTGTCGGTCAGGTAAAGCGTCATCAGCGGCTCGAAACTGGCGCCGGCCGGCAGGGCGGCGACGATGCGGTCGCGGTAGGCGGCGGCCTGGTCGACGGTGGTCACCGGCGGCTTCAGGTTGGGCATGACGATGGCGCGGGCGAACTGGGCAGCGGTATGGGCGAGGACGGAAGCCAGGGCTTCACCGTCGCGCAGGTGAAGGTGCCAGTCGTCGGGGCGGGTAATGGTCAGTTGCATGTCGATTCTCTGGATGATTTCGCGAATTTTAGCTTTTCAGCGCGAGGGCACGCTCATAAAGCGCATTTTTCGCCACACCGGTAATCGCCGACGCCAGCTTCGCCGCCTGCTTGGTCGACAGTCCCTCGTCCAGCAACAGCTTGAGCACGCGCTCACCTTCGCCGTCGTCGGTGCCGGCCGGCGCCCCTGACACCAGCAGCACGAACTCGCCGCGCTGGCGGTTGGGGTCTTCCTTCAGCCAGTCGACGGCCGCGGTCAACGGCCCGGAATGGATGGATTCGAAGAGCTTGGTCAGTTCGCGGGCGACGACCAGGGTGCGCTCGCCGAGCACGGTCGCCAGGTCGGCGACGGTTTCCAGCACACGGTGCGGCGCCTCGTAGAAGACCAGCGCACAAGGCTGCTGGCGCAGTTCCTCCAGCGCCTGCCGGCGCTGGCCGCCTTTGCTCGGCAGGAAGCCGTAGAACAAGAAATGTTCGTCGAGCAGGCCGGAAGCCGAAAGCGCCGTCGTCGCCGCGCAGGCGCCGGGCAGCGGCACGACCTTGCAACCGGCGGCACGCACGGCGGCGACGACACGGGCGCCGGGATCGGAAATGCCGGGGGTGCCGGCGTCGGAAATCAGCGCCACCGCCTCGCCGGCCTGCAGTTTCTCGACGATGCGGGCGGCGGCTTCGTGTTCGTTGTGCTGATGGGCTGGCAGCGTTCGTGCTTGCGAACCGAGCTGCTTTAACAGCGGTCCGCTGTGGCGCGTGTCCTCGGCGGCCACCCACGGGACCTTGCGCAGGATTTCCTCGGCGCGCCGGGTCAGGTCGGCGAGATTCCCGAGCGGCGTCGGGACGACATACAATGCGGCGGATTCTTCCGTCATTTTCACGGGCATGCAGGCAAAGACCAACGATACCACCACGACACGCGGCCGCGAAGCCGAGGCGCGGGCGGCGCACTATCTGGAACGTTGCGGTCAACGTGTCGTGGAGCGCAATTTTCGCGTGCGCGGCGGCGAGATCGACCTGATCTGCCGCGACGGCAGGACGCTGGTTTTCGTCGAGGTACGCCAGCGCAGCCGCGGCGATTTCGGCGGCGCCGCGGCCAGCATCACGGCAAGCAAGCGCCGCCGCATCGTCCTAGCCGCACAACACTACCTGCTGGGCAAACCGCCTTGTGACTGCCGCTTCGATTGCGTGCTGATCGACGGCGGCGAACTGGAGTGGATCAAGAATGCGTTTGCTGCTGACGATTAGCCTGGCGCTATGGCTGGCGACCGCCCATGCCGAAAGCGTGCGCCTGCTGGTGCAGAGCTCACCGCTGGCCGGCAGCCAGTACTATGCCGTCGGCGAATTCTGGCGGGAGATGCGGGTCGGCGATCCGCTGACGCTGGTCCGCGAGCCGGACAACCGCCACGACCGCAACGCCATCCGCGTCGAATGGCGCGGCCACAAGCTGGGCTACGTGCCGCGCGCCGAGAACCGGGCCGTCGCTGCCGCGCTGGACGGCGGCGACAAGCTGGTCGCCCGCATCTCCCGCCTCACCGAGCACGCCAACCCGTGGCGGCGGGTCGAGTTCGAGGTCTTCGCCGAGCTGTGATGTAGAATGCCCCGATTACTGGCCCCACCCCGCTGAAAAAAATGGATCTGATTGCCCGCGTCGCCAAGCATTTTGAAGACAGTGCAAATACCAAGCTGAACGCCGTCGACCAGCTGGCGGCACCGATTGCCGCCGCCATCGAAACGATGACCAGCTGCCTGATCAACGGCGGCAAGATTCTCGCCTGCGGCAACGGCGGCTCGGCCGGCGACGCGCAGCACTTCGCCGCCGAACTGATCGGCCGTTTCGAGGCCGAGCGCCAGGAACTGGCGGCCATCGCGCTGACCACCGACAGCTCGATCCTGACCGCCGTCGGCAACGACTACGGCTTCAATTACATTTTCTCGCGCCAGGTGCGTGGCCTCGGCCACGCCGGTGACGTCCTGCTGGCGATTTCCACCTCCGGCAACTCCGGCAATGTCATCGAGGCGATCAAGGCCGCCCACGAGCACGACATGCGCGTCATCGCGCTGACCGGCAAGGGCGGCGGCCTGATCGGCGATATGCTGCGGGACGACGATATTCACCTCTGCGTGCCGGCCGACCGCACGGCGCGCATCCAGGAAACTCATCTGCTCGTCATCCATTGCCTGTGCGATGGCATCGACGCGCTGCTGCTGGGAGTCGAATGATGCAGAAATTCAAGCTTGCCCTCGCCGCCGCTGCCTTGATCTCCGCCCTGCCGCTGCTGCAGGGCTGCGTTCCTGCCGTCGTCGGCGCCGGCGCGGCAGCCGGCGTGATGACTGCCCACGACCGCCGCACGACCGGCACCCAGGCCGACGATGAAGGTCTGGAATGGAAGGCGGCGCAACAGATTCCCGAGAATTACAAGAACGATGCGCACGTCAACATCACCGCCTTCAACCGCCGCCTGCTGATTACCGGTGAAGTGCCGAGCGAGGAAGCGCGGAACGTCATCGGCGAACGGGTCGGCAAGCTCGAAGGCGTCAAGGAAGTCTTCAACGAAACCGTCGTCGGCGCCGCCTCGTCGCTGTCGTCCCGGACCAACGACAGTTACGTGACGTCCAAGGTCAAGGCCCGCCTGGTCGACGAAAAGACCATCTCGGCCAACCACGTCAAGGTCGTCACCGAGGCCGGCGTCGTCTACCTGATGGGCATCGTCACCGAGCGCGAGGGCAAGGTCGCTGTCGCCGTCACCCGCACCACCGCCGGCGTGCGCAAGGTGGTCAACCTGACCGAAGTAATCAGCGACGCCGAAGCCAAGCGCCTGCAGACGCTGCCCAGCGCCGGCACCGCACCGCCTTCGCAGCCGGCGCCGGTCGAGAATCGCTGACGGACAATACCAACCAGCAGGGGGGAGACAATCATGAACCTGGAAAAGGTCATCTTCGGTTTTTTCATCGTCCTTGCCGCCACGCTCAACTTCGGCTTCTTCATCGGCGACATCGAGCGCCCGGAACTGCACCATGTCTATGAACTGGCGGCCGCGCTGATCGTCAGCCTGATCGCCACCGTGCTCAAGTTCGGCGACCGCACGCAGATCGGCGCCATCCACCTGTCCACCAGCCTGGTCGCCGACCTGCAACTGATCGCCGCGGCCATCACCTGGGCAGTCGCCGTGCATATCACCGGCGTCGGCATGACGCCATCGGTCACTTCCAGCGTCGTCTCACTATCCGGCGGCGCGTTGTTCGCCAACATCGTCTCGGTCATCATCCTGATCGTCGAAACCGTCATGCTGCGCCGTTAGACCCGGAGCCGGCGATGGTCAACAGCGCCTTCTTCCTCGTCCTGCGGCGCATGCGGGCGCCGATCATCGTGCTGATCGTCATCTACGGCATTTCGGTGATCGGCCTGACACTGGTGCCCGGCGTCGATGGCGAAGGCCGGGCGGCGCCGCCGCTCAGCATCTTCCACGCCTTCTATTTCATCAGCTACACGGCGACGACCATCGGCTTCGGCGAGATCCCGACCGCCTTTTCCGACGCGCAGCGACTGTGGGTGACGTTCTGCATCTACCTGACCGTCGTCGGCTGGTCGTACTCGGTCCTGACGCTGATCGCCCTGCTGCAGGACAAGGGCTTCCAGAACACGCTGACGGTCAATCGCTTCCGCCGCCGCATCCGCCGCCTCAAGGAACCCTTCTACCTGGTCTGCGGCTGCGGCGAAACCGGCAACCTGATCTGTCGCACCCTCGACCGCCTCGGGCATGCCTTCGTCGTGCTGGAAAAGGACGAACTGCGGGTGCAGGAAATCGACCTGCAGGACTTCAAGACCGATACCCCGGCCCTCGCCGCCGATGCCCGCCAACCAAACATCCTGAAGCTGGCCGGGCTCCAGCACGCCAAATGCCGCGCCGTGCTGGCGGTGACCAACGACGAGGAAGCCAACCTGGCGATCGCCATCGCCGTGCGCCTGCTCAATCCCGGCATTCCCGTCATCGCCCGCGCCCGGACGCCGTCGGTGGCGGCCAACATGGCCTCGTTCGGCACCGACCACATCATCAATCCCTTCGCCCGTTTCGCCGAATACCTGGGACTCGCCGTCGCATCCCCCGAACGCTTCCGCCTCATCGAGATGCTGACCGGCCTGCCGGAAACGCCGCTGCCGGAACCGCACCGGCCACCGGGCGGGCGCTGGATCCTGTGCGGCTACGGCCGCTTCGGACACCTGCTCGCCACCCATCTGCAACCCGCCGGCATCGACCTGACCATCATCGATCCCGGCTGCACCGACTGCGCCTCGCCACCGACCATCCGCGGTTACGGCACCGAGGCGGTGACGCTGCGCCAGGCCGGCATCGACGGCGCCTCGGGCATCATCGCCGGCAGCGACGACGATGTGAACAACCTGTCGATCGCGGTGACGGCCAGCGAACTCAAACCCTCGCTGTTCGTCGTCACCCGCCAGAACCACAGTGTCAACAATCCTCTGTTCGCGGCTTACAACGCCGATTTCACGATGGTTCCCGGCCGCATCGTCGCGCAGGAGTGCATCGCCATCCTGACGACGCCGCTGCTGGCGGCCTTCCTCGACCTGCTGCGCGAACGCGACGAAACCTGGAGCGGCGCCCTCGTCACCCGCCTGCAAGCCTTGTGCGACGGGCGTACGCCGGCACTGTGGGCGGTCAAGCTCAACATCGCCGGAGCCCAGGGAGCGTATCGCCCCCTGATGCAGGGCCAGCGCATCGCCCTCGGCGACATCCTGCGCGACGGCACCGACCGCAGCCAGGCGCTGCCGGCAGCCACCTTGCTGATCCGGCGTGACAAGGAACTGATCCTGCTGCCACCGGACGAATTGCTGCTGGCGGCTGGCGACGAACTGCTGCTGGCCAGTTCGCTGTCTGCCCGGCGCAACCTCGAACTGACCCTGCACAACCCGAACGAACTCGACTATGTGCTGACCGGCAGCGAGGTTTCCGGCAGCTGGCTGTGGGAACGCTTCATGCGTTCCGGCCGGCCGGGCGCACCCGCCGGCGAGCCCTGAAACCGCTTTCACACCCAACCCACGCAAGGAGAAAAACATGTCCTCACTCAAGTTTCTCGGCATTTCCGGCAGCCTGCGCCGCGCTTCGACCAACAGCGGCCTGCTGCGCGCCGCCGCCGCCCGGCTGCCGGCCGGCGTGACGATGGAAGTTGCCGACCTCTCGGACATTCCCTTCTACAACGCCGACATCTCCCAGAAACCGGCATCCGTCGTCCGCGTGCTGGCCCAGATCGGAGCGGCCGACGCCCTCGTCCTCGCCTGCCCGGAATACAACTATTCGCTGGCGCCGGCGCTCAAGAACATTCTCGACTGGGCCTCGCGCGAACCGGACAACGCGCTGATCGCCGGCAAGACGGCGGCGCTCATGGGTGCCGGCGGCGGCATGGGCACCTCGCGCTCGCAGTATCACCTGCGCCAGGTCTGCGTCTTCCTCAACCTGCACCTGCTCAACAGGCCGGAGGTCTTCTCGAATGCCTTCGCCGGCGCCTTCGATGCCGAGGGCAACCTGACCGATGCGAAGATCTCCACCCTCGTCGGCGAACAGATGCACGCCTTGGCCCACTGGACGCGGCGGATCAAGGGCTGACGCACACCGGCGCGGCGGCGCCGGTCAGGCCGCCAGTGCCCGCTTGAGGCCGCGCATCAGCGTGCCGAGCGCCGGCAGCTTCATGTACAGCTCCTCGGCGGTATCCCAGTAGTCGCGGTGATAATTGACCTTGCCGGCGGCATCGAACTTGAGATGGGAGACGCCGCGCATGACCTGCGCCTCGCCCCGGCCCCACAGGCGCACCCGGAAATAGAACTCCCAGACCAGCATGGCGCCGCCGGCGTCGACCACCTTTTCGGTGACGACGAAGCGCGGCTCGGCGACCTGGCGGAACATGTGGGTGAAGATGCGCTGGATGGCGGCGACGCCACGGACCTCGTTGAACGGATCCTTAAACCAGGCGTCGTCGGCGTAGAAGTCGGGAAAGCGGGCGACGCTCTCGATGCTGAGGTCGTGGTAGAAGCGGATCAGGGCGTCGAGGTTCATTTCAGCCTCCGGTAAAGCGGCGGATCAGGGGAAAATACCAGCGATAGGGCAGGTGGGCGAACAGCTTCATCAGCAGCGTGAAGCGCTTCGGAAAATGGATTTCGAAATTTGCCTTGCGGAAGCCGTCGACCGCAGCAGACGCTGCCTGTTCCGGGGTCAGCAGCGCTGGCATCGCGAAATCGTTGCGCGCCGTCAGCTGCGTCGCGACGAAGCCGGGATTGATTACCCAGACGCCGATACCCTGCGCCGCCAGGTCGAGGTGCAGCACTTCGGCGAAATGGATCAGCGCCGCCTTGCCCGGCCCGTAGCACAACGCCCTGGGCAGGCCGCGATAGCCGGCGACGCTGGCGACGAAGGCGATGCCGCCGCCCGGTTGCAGATCACCCAGTACGGTGGCGGCGAGGCGCATGGCACCATTGAAATTGACGGCAACGACCTGCTCGGCGACCGCCAGGTCGAAGTTGCCGGCGCGCATCGGCACGTAGTCGCCGGCCAGATAGACGACCAGATCGAGGCCGCCCCAGGCGGCCAGCAACCCTTTGCGGGCCGCCGCCAGGCTCGCCGTGTCGGTCGCATCGCAAGGCAGCAGCAGCGCGTCGGCGATGGCGAGCGCCTTCAGCCTGTCGCCACTGCGCGCCGACAGCGCCAGCCGGGCGCCGCGCCGGGCCAGTTCCTGCGCCATGGCCGCGCCGATGCCGGCCGACGCACCGACCAGCCAGACGCGCTTGCCGCGCCAGTCGGTGATCTTCGGGTTCATCGCTTGACGAAGGTCAGCGTCACTTCGCCGAGATTGAAGCCCCATTTGGACATGTAGGAACGGTTCATCATCACCTTGTCGTCCATCAGGAACATCCAGTCGTCGAAATCGACGTGATAGACCTTGCCATCCACCGGCAGGGCCAGCACGTAGCGCCAGCGCAGCGCATTGCCGGACACTTCGCCGATCGCCTCGCCGACGACATCGTCGGCCGTCCCGCGATACGTGCCGTCGGGCTGCCGGGTCAGCGTCCACACCCGGCGCGAGGTCGTGCCGTCCGACCACTTGAAATTCTCGTCGAGGATGCCGGTATCGCCTTGCCACTTGGCGTCGATGACGACGTGGAAGCGCTTCTTCACCTCGCCCGAGCGCCCCTGGAACATGCCCCAGGCGTCCAGCGTCCCATTCAGGTAGTGCTGCAGGTCGAGGGCCGGCTGTTCGGCGCGGTACTGCTCGACACCGGTCGCGGCGCAGCCGGCCAGGCCGAGGGAGAACGCAGCGGCTAACAGGAATTTCATCGATCGATCTCCAGAAGATG
The DNA here is from genome assembly GCA_017983755.1 of Azonexus sp. Taxonomy (GTDB): domain Bacteria; phylum Pseudomonadota; class Gammaproteobacteria; order Burkholderiales; family Rhodocyclaceae; genus Azonexus. Next base: position 15,304 of record JAGOAU010000008.1, read on the forward strand.
GCGCCAGCGCCACAGCAGCAGGCCGGCCAGTGCCTTGAAGACGAGCGGCAGCAAGGCGTAGGCAAAAGTCAGGGCGGACAGTCCGGCGCTGCTGCCCGGCACGTAGCCTAGGGCGCCGAGCAGCGGCAGCGACAGGCCGGCGGCCAGTGCCAGGTTGAGCTTGGCGACGAAATTCCAGACGCCGAAACAGGCGCCAGCCTGCCCTTGGCGTTCACCGAGATCGGCGGCGATGGCTACCGGCAGCGCCAGGTCGGCCCCGAGCGCCAGACCGGAAGCCAGGCAGATGACGGCGAACGGCCACAGGTCGCCGGCACCGAGCAGGCTGGCGCCGGCAAAGGCGACGATCGACAGGAGCATCGCCCCCAACCAGGCGGCGACACGCCCGTAACGCCCGGCCAGCCTGACCCACAGCGGCAGGGAAGCGGCACCGGCGACGAAATAGAGGGCGAGCAGCGGGCCGCTGGCCTGCTCCAGGTGCAGCACATCGGCGACGAAGAAGAGGAAGAGCGTCGCCGGTAGCGCAGCGGCGATGCCGCTGGCGATGAACACGGCGAGCAGGCGGCGGAACGCGCCATCGGCCAGGACGCGGCGCAGACTGGGCAGCAAGGGCTGGCGCACCGCTTCCGCTGCCGGGCCGGCGGCAACCCGGCTGAACGTCGCGGCGGCGGCAAGCAGCAGCAGTGGCGGCAGTATCCAGCTCAGGCGCGCGATGCCGTCACTGAGGTTGGCCGCCAGCAGCGCCGGCAAGGCAGCGGCGAGGACAACACCGAGCAGCCCGAACCCCTCTCTTGCTGCGGTCAACCGTGTTCTAAGGCCAGAATTCACACCAATGTCCGCCCCCCACGCCTGGTAGGCGACGGTGGCGGCCGAGAAACCGAGGTAAGTCAGCGCCAGCGAGGCGACCAGCCACAGTGCGACATGTTCGCCGGGCGGATTGAGCAGCGCGACGAAGCCGACGGCGAAGGGAACCAGGGCGACCGCAACCATGGCCGGGCGCGAGACGCGGTCGGCCAGCCAGCCCAGCCACGGGTCGACGCTGGCATCCAGCAGGCGCGTGCCGAGCAGGATGGCGCCGAGCAGCGCCAGTTCCATGCCGGCAACTTCGGCGTAGAAGCGCGGCACATGGACGTAGATCGGCAGCGCGGCGAAGGCCAGCGGCAAGCCGAGCAGGCCGTAGGCGAGGACGCGGCCGGTGGTCATCTCAGGCCGGCGGGCGCTGCAGCAGGGCGCTGCGCAGCTCCGGCGCGCTGGTGCGTGGGTCGAGCCAGATGGCGAAAAAGGCGCGGGCGAAGGCGGGATCGTCGATGGCGCCGAGCGAACGGTCGTTGTGGAAGAAGCGCGCCCCGTCCGGCAGCTGGACGCCGAGAATTTCGTCGCCCGGGCGCACATCCGGGAAGATCCGGCCCATCTGCTCGCCCCACAGCGTCAAGCTTCCCTCGTCGGCGACCCCGAGATTGCGGATTTCGCCGACGCTGGCTTCGGTGATGCTCTTGCCGCTGATGCTGCGCCGGTAGGTCAGGCGCAAGGCCAGCGGCGGTCGCAGCGGATCGTCGCTGCCGGCCCACAGGGTCGCTTCGTAAACGAGGAAGCCAAAACGGCGGAACTCGCCGCTGCCCCAGCGCTGCATGCCGGCGACCAGGCTGCGCGGCCCGCTATTGGCCGACACGGCGAGCGGCCAGGCGGCCAGCGCCAGGCAAAACCGCCGTCTAGCGATGCGCCAGTTCGAAATGGACGACATCTATGTTGCCGGCAAGGAAGCCGGCCTCGCAGTAGCAGAGGTACATGCGCCACAGGCGGCGGAACTGCTCGTCGAAACCGAGGGCGGCGATCTGCGGCCAGTTCGCCTCGAAGGCGTGCCGCCATTCGGCCAGCGTGCGGGCATAGTCTGCGCCGAAGGCATATTCGCCATGCACCGCCAGCCCCTGGCGGGCGGCGGCGGCACGGAAGGCGGAACGCGACGGCAGCATGCCGCCCGGAAAGACGTATTGCTGGATGAAGTCGGTGCCCTTGCGGTAGTCGGCAAACAGGTCGTCACGGATGGTGATGCTCTGGATCACCGCCCGGCCGCTCGGCTTCAGCGCCCTGGCGACGGTTCTGAAGTAGGTCGGCCACCAGCGTTCGCCGACCGCCTCGAACATCTCGATGGAAACGATGTGGTCGAACTGCTCGCAGGTGTCACGGTAGTCCTGCAGACGCAGGTCGGCCCCCGGCACCCGCTGCTGCGCCCATGCCAGCTGGGCCGGCGACAGGGTCAGGCCGGTCACCTGCAGACCTTCCTGCACCGCCAGTTCGGCAAAGCCGCCCCAGCCGCAGCCGATTTCGAGGACGCTCTGCCCTGCTTCGGCCTGCAGGCGGCGCAGGATGCGGCGATACTTGGCGCGCTGCGCCGTTGCCAGATCGCCATCATCGACGGCGCGGTAGAGGGCGCTGGAATAGCTCATGGAAGGGTCGAGCCACAGCTTGTAGAAATCGTTGCCGAGATCGTAGTGCGCCATGATGTTGCGCTTGCTGCCGGCCCGGCTGTTGCCGTTCAGCCAGTGGCGCAGGCGTGCTGCCAGAAGGTTGCGCCAGGAGCCGTAGACGGCCTTCTTCAGCGCCTCGCGATTTTTCGCCAGCAGGGCGAGCAGGCCGGTGACGTCCGGCGAATCCCAGTGGCCGTCGAGATAGGCCTCGGCCAGCCCGATGTCGCCGCGTGCCAGCACCTGGCCGAACATCGCCTCGTCATGGACCTGCAGCGTCACGCCATGTTCGCCGTCGCCGAACAGGCGGCGGGCGCCGTCGGGCAGGCGGACTTCGAGCATCCCGCCCTGCAGCCTGTCGAGCAGTTCGAAAACCAGGCGGGTGTCGCGGGCAAGGCGGTCGCTGCCGTGCAGGATCATCGTGTTGTTCATTTGGGCGATTCCCGGAGGGGTGGGGTTGCGGCGGGCGGCTGCGCGCCGATGAAGGGCACGCCTTTCAGCCACAGCTTCAGGGCCTGCCAGTGGATGCGGAACATGACGCCGGCGGTCAGCAACGGCATGCGGACGAAGGCGCCGAGCAAGGCTCCGGTTGACCACGCCTTCGGCTTGCCGGAAATCGCGGTGCGCAGCAGTTCGCCCTCGGCATCGTCGTAATCGATGCGGATCAGCGGACGCGCGTGCCGCAGGTGGAAGCGGAAGCGATAGCCACCCTCCACTTCGCAGAAGGGCGAAACGTGGAAGGCCTTGCCCGCCCGCAGTTCCTGGCCGTCGCGCAGCGGGGCGCCGCCCGGGTTGTGCAGCAGGTAGCTGTGGCGACCGCCGAAGGTATTGCTTACCTCGGCCAGCACGGCGACCAGTTCGCCGGCCCGGTCGTGGCAGAACCAGAAGCTGACCGGATTGAAGACATAGCCGAAAACCCGCGGGAAACATTGCAGCACGATCTCGCCGTCGGCCGGCAGGCCGCGTTCACGCAGCAGCGACTGGATCCAGGGCAGCAACGGACTGCCGTCGCGCGGGCCGTGGTCCTTCTGGTGAAAGCTGAGCAGGTTGTTGCGGTCGACCGAGAAAATCGGGCCATTTCCGGTTCTCAGATCGGCCAGCGGCAACTGGACGAAGAAGACCGGGTAAACGAAGGCGTTAACTGCCGGCCGCAGGCGGTGGTGCATGACGTGACCGATAAGCAGGCGGGGACGGGCAGCCATGACCGCCTCAGGCCTCTTCCAGTTCGCGGCTGGCCGGTACGGCCTCGCCTTGCCACGGCGCACGGACATCCAGGCCATTCACGACGCGCAGCGCCGATTTCAGGCCGTCCTCGTGGAAGCCGTAGCTGCCCCAGGCGCCGGCCAGCCAGATGCCGTTTTCGCCCTGGACCTCGGCCAGCTTGTGCTGGGCGGCGATCGCCGGGCCGTCGAAGATCGGGTGGGCGTAGTCGAATTCGGCGATGACCTTGGCCGGGTCCGGCTCGCGCGCCGGGTTCAGGGTGACGACGACCGGCGTCGTGAACGGCAGCGGCTGCAGCTTGTTGATCAGGTAGGAAACGCCGACCGGCTGCTCACCAGGCTCGCCGCTACCAGCAAAGTAGTTCCAGGCCGACCACAGTTTTTTATCGCGCGGCAGCAGCGCGCGGTCGGTATGCAGTACTGCCCGATTCGGCTGATAGCGGATGGCGGAGAGGACGTCGCGCTGGGCGGCGCTGGCGGTGAAGCCGAGGATGGCCAAGGCTTGATCGCTGTGGCAGGCCATCACCACCTGGTCGAAATGTTCGCTGCCGCCGGCATGGGTGACGCGCAGGCCGCCGGCTTCGCGAGCCACGGCACTGACCGGGCAGGCGAGGCGAATATCGTCGAGTTGCCCGGCGATCTTGCGCACGTATTCGCGGCCACCACCCTTCACAGTACGCCACAGCGGCCGGTCGAAAACCTGCAGCAGGCCGTGGTTCGAGCAGAAACGGATGAAGGTGGCGAGCGGCATGTCGAGCATCTGGCCGGTCGGGCAGGACCAGATGGCGGCCGCCATCGGCAGCAGATACCAGTCCGAAAAGGCGGCGGAATATTGACCGGCGCTCAGGAAGTCGCGCAGGCTGCGCTGGTTGTCCGGATGCGTCGCCAGCCAGGTCATGCTCTCGCGGTTGAAGCGCAGGATGTCGGAAAGCATGGCCCAGAACTCGCGGCGGACCAGGTTGCGTTTCTGCCCGAAAACGGTCGCCAGGTTGCTGCCGGCCCATTCGAGATCGGGATTCTCCAGGCTGACGGCGAAGGACATTTCGGTTTCGACACTGTCGACGCCGAGCAGCGCGAACATGGCGATCAGGTTGGGATAGGTCTTTTCGTTAAAGACCAGGAAGCCGGTGTCGACCGGGTGCGTCCTGCCTTCCAGCGTCACGTCGACCGTGTTGGTATGGCCGCCGAGGTAGGCGCCGGCCTCGAACAGCGTCACGTCGTGCTTCCGACTCAACAGCCAGGCGCTGGCCAGCCCGGAGATGCCGGCGCCGACGACGGCGATGCGTTGCTTCCTGTCCATGATTTTTCCTTACTCGTTGCAGCCATACAACTCGGCATAGGCCGAGTGGTTGTGGATCGACTCGAAGTTCTCCGAAGCCACCTTCCATTCGGCGATGCGTGGCTCGTTCATCAGGCGCAGGGCGATGTCGCGCACCAGGTCCTCGACGAACTTCGGGTTGTCGTAGGCGCGCTCGGTGACCCACTTTTCGTCCGGCCGCTTGAGCAAGCCGAAGACCTCGCAGGACGCCTCCTCCTCGGCCAGGCGAACCAGTTCCTCGATGCTCATCGCCGAACGCAGCTTCGCTTCCAGCGTGATGTGCGAGCGCTGGTTGTGCGCGCCGTATTCGGAAATCTTCTTCGAACACGGGCACAGGCTGGTGACCGGCGCGACAACGCGCAGCGTCAGGCTGGCGACCTCGCCTTCCGGCTGATCGACGATCAGCGTCGCGTCGTAGTCGAGCAGGCTGTCCACGCCCGACACCGGCGCCGTCTTGCGGATGAAATAAGGAAAGGCCAGCTCAATGCGCCCGCTGCGCGCATCGAGGCGCAGCAGCATTTCCTCGAGCATGCGGAAGACGCCGTCCTGGGTCAGCGCCCCGCGGCGGGCCTCGAGCAACTCGACGAAACGCGACATGTGGGTACCCTTGACCTCGGGCGGCAGGCCGACGGTCATCGCCAGCGTGGCGACAGTGGCGACCGGCTCGCCGGCCGCGCCTTCAATCTGCAGCGGGTAGCGCAGGCCTTTGACCCCGACCTTCTGGATGGCCAGGCTGCGGGTATCTGCGGTCGACTGTACATCCGGCAGGAAAATGTGTTCGGGTGCGTTCATGTCTTGCTCCTGTCTCGGTCAGCGATGTTCATTTCAGGAATTCGTCGATCTTCTTCAGCAGGTCCTTGTCGTCCGGCTTGGTAAAACTGGAATAGGCGACAACCTGCGTCGCATCGCGGTTGATCAGGTACTTGTGGAAATTCCACTTCGGCTTGCTGTCGGTTATCTGTGCCAGCTTCACGTAGAAAGGGTTGGCGTCCTTGCCCTTGACCACTGTCTTGCCGACCATCGGAAACTCGACGCCGTAGGTAAGCCGGCAGAATTCGGCAATCTCCTTCTCGCTGCCCGGCTCCTGTTCGCCGAAATCGTTGGACGGAAAGCCGAGCACGACCAGCCCCTTGTCCTTGAGCCGCGCGTAGAGCTTTTCCAGGCCGTCATACTGTGATGTAAAGCCGCAGTAGCTGGCGGTATTGACGACCAGGATTACCTTGCCCGAGTACTGGCACAGGGGCATCGGCTTGCCGTCCTGCAGGCTGGGGAAAGTGTGGTCGAGCAGCGCCGGGCAGGCGCCGGCCGCGGACAGCGGCAGCAGGCCGGCAGCGAGCAGCCCGGCAATGCCGAACCAGCGCTTGATGATCGAGGTCATGTTCAACTCCTTCAATATTTGTCCTGGACAAACAGGACGTTTGTTCGTAAGATAGGCATCATTAAGCAGATTGTCAACGGTTTGTCTAACATTTGTTCAGGACAAATATGAATCCTCCAGGTTTCAACATTGCCGCCGTCGAGCGCGACACAGGGTTGTCAAAGGATGTTCTCCGCGTCTGGGAACGCCGCTATGGCTTTCCCGTGCCGGATCGTGACATCAACGGCGAGCGCCTCTACCCTGCCGACCAGGTGGAGCGGTTGCGCCTGATCAAGCGCCTGATGGATCAAGGCCACCGCCCGGGGAAGCTGATCGCGGCGCCCGCCGAAGAGCTGACCGCGCTGGCGCCGCGTCGTTCCCGCCACGCCGAAAACGCAGCGCCGGCCGACGCTACCGGCCTCGCCGACCTGTTGTCGCTGATCAAGCAGCACGATGCCGCCGGCTATCTGCAAGCGATGCAGCAACGCCTCGCCCGCCAGGGCCTGCAGCATTTTGTCCAGGACACCGTGGCGCCACTCACCCGGCAGGTCGGCGAAGCCTGGGAGGACGGCAGCGTCGAGGTCTTCGAGGAGCATTTGTTCACCGAACAGACCAAGCGCCTGCTGCGCCAGGCCATCGCCGCCCTGCCGTCCGGTCCGCGCGGTCCGCGCGTGCTGCTGACCAGCGTGCCGGACGAGCCGCATATTCTCGGCCTGCTGATGGCCGAAGCCCTGCTCGCACTGGAAGGTGCCGAGTGCATTCCGCTCGGCACCCAGATGCCGCTGCTCGAGATCGGCCGTGCCGCCGAGGCGCATCGCGCCGACATCGTCGGCCTGTCTTTCTCGGTTGCCTTCCCGCAGCGCCAGATTCCCGGCCTGTTGCAGCAACTGCGCCAGATTCTGCCGGCCGCTGTCGAACTGTGGGCCGGCGGCGGCGGCATCCTGCGGACACCGCAGATGGAGGGCGTACTGACGCTCGACTCCTTCGACACCGCCATCACGGCACTGGCCGACTGGCGCGCCCATCACCCTTGAACACCGGGCTTCGGGCCGCCCGCACCCGCTGCTGAGCGACTTCGACCCAGCCAGCATGCGGAAAGACTACGAGAAAATATCAAGGCGCTCTAAAATAGTGCGTTGAATTCTTGTCGCAAATCCGCCATGACCTACGCCGCCCCCGCCTTCGAAGCGAAAATCTGCCCCCCCGAGCGGTTGACCGCAACAGCCGCCCGCCTGGCGCGGCCGCTGGTGTTCACCAACGGCTGCTTCGACATCCTGCACCGCGGCCATGTCACCTATCTGGCGCAAGCTGCGGCGCTCGGCGTCAGCATGGTGGTGGCACTCAACAGCGACGCCTCGGTCAAGCGTCAGGGCAAGGGCGACGACCGCCCGGTCAATTCGCTTGAGGATCGCCTGGCGGTGATGGCGGCGCTCGGCTGCGTCTCGCTGGTCACCTGGTTCGACGAGGATACGCCGCTGCAACGCATCCTGGAGTGCCGACCGGATATCCTGGTCAAGGGCGGCGACTGGCCGGTGGACAGGATCGTCGGCGGCAGCGAAGTGAGCGGCTGGGGCGGGACGGTGCATTCAATTCCCTTCATTCATCAGAAATCGACGACCGCACTGCTGGAAAAGATTCGCCGGCTGTAGGCGCCCGAAAACCCTTCGCGATGACCCCCGATAACGTCCACACCGCCGAACAGCTGCTGCAATCCCACCAGCGCGCCAAGGTGTTCGTCCTCATCGGCATGCCGCTGCTCTCGGCTTTCGGCCTGCTGGCGCTGAGCAATCGTGAATGGCCGCTGCTGGCGCTGATTGCCACCAGCCTCCTGATGATCGGTGGCAGCTATCTGGCCCTGCGGCGCGGCCATACCCGGCCCGCGACCGTGTGGCCGGCGCTCGCCTCGTTCACTGCGCTGCTGATCTACCTGGTCGCCTTTTCCGGCCACGAACACGGGCGGGCGCTGTGGTTCTTCGCGCTGCCGGTACTGGCGGTCATGATGCTGCCGCCGCGCCAGGGCGCCATCTGGGCCGGCATCAGCATCGCCGCCGCGGCCGCCATCATGCTGCTCGGCGGGCCTGATTTCGGCACCAGCGCCTATTCGGCCAGCTTCGCGATCCGCTTCGTCATCACCGCCATCCTGATTTCGGTCGGCATGTTCTGGTCGGAAATTGCGCTGCGCCGCTATCAGGAAGAAACCGCGGCACAGAAGGCGGCGACCCAGGCCGAAAGCGCCCGCCTGAAAGCCGAGATCGCGCGGCGCATCGCGCTGGAACAGGATCTGCGCATCCTCGCCAGCACCGACGCCCTGACCGGCCTGGTCAACCGGCGCGCCTTCATGGAGCGCTTCGCGCACGAGCTGGCACGCAGCCAGCGGCACGGGCCGGCGCCGACGCTGCTCATCCTCGACATCGACCATTTCAAGAAGATCAACGACCTGCACGGCCACCCGTCGGGCGACGCCGTGCTCGCCCACCTGGCGCAACTGCTCAAGGCCAGTCTGCGCAACCTGGACATCGTCGGGCGCATCGGCGGCGAGGAATTCGCCGTCGTGCTGGTCGAGACCAACGCGGCGATGGCGGCGCCGGTGATCGACCGCCTGCTCGAACGGATCAGGGAAACCACGGTCACCCTGAGCGACGGCCAACCGCTGCAATTCACCGCCAGCATCGGCAGCACCGAGATTCTCTGGGGCGACACCATCGACACGGCCATCCAGCGCGCCGACGAGGCGTTGTACACGGCCAAGAACACCGGCCGCAACCGCCACTGCCAGCGCTAGGCCAACTTAAAGCACGACCTGGGTGCCGAGTTCGACGACGCGGTTGCTGGGAATCTTGAAGAAGGCTGTCGCCGAGCCGGCGTTGCGGAACATCGCGACGAAGATCTTCTCCCGCCAGAAGGCCATCTCGGAGCCCAGCTTGGGAATCAGCGTTTCGCGGCCGATGAAGTAGGAAGTATCCAGCGGGTTGAATTCCAGCCCGGCTTCCGCGCACATCGACAACGCCAGGGGAATGTCGGGTTCGTCCTTGAAACCGTACTGGATGACCACACTCCAGAAGTTCTCCCGCAACTCGTGGACCTCGACGCGATCGATATCCGGGACGAACGGCACGTCGTAGAACTGGGCGGAGACCAGCACCACCCGTTCGTGCAACACCTTGTTGTGCATCAGGTTGTGCAGCAACGCGTGCGGCACCCCCTTGGGATCGGCATTGAGGAATACCGAAGTGCCCGCTACCCGGGTCGGCATCGAGGCGGCCAGCGACTCCAGGAACAGCGACAGTTCGAGGCGCTCGCCCTGGAGGCGATCGGACAGCAACTGGCGGCCGCGCTTCCAGGTCGTCATCAGGACGAAGACGAAGACACCGGCAACCAGCGGGAACCAGCCGCCGTCGGGAATCTTCAGGATGTTGGCCGCGAGGAATACCAGTTCGACCGTCAGGAAGCAGGCGAACAGCGCCGCCGCGCGTCCCCAGCCCCAGCCCCAGGTGCGGGCAGCAACCACGGTAGCCAGCAGCGAGGTGATGACCATGTCGCCGGTCACTGCGATACCGTAGGCCGCGGCCAGATTGTTCGACGAACGGAAGCCGAGGACGAGGATCATCACCGCCGCCATCAGGCCCCAGTTCACCGCCGGCAGATAGATTTGCCCCTGCTCCTTCTCCGAGGTGTGCTGCACCTCCATGCGCGGCATGAAGCCGAGCTGCATGGCCTGGCGCGTCACCGAGAAGGCACCGGAAATGACCGCCTGCGAGGCAATGACCGTGGCCAGCGTGGACAAGGCGACCAGCGGATAGAGTGCCCACTCCGGCGCCGACAGGAAGAACGGATTTTTCGCCGCTTCCGGCTCGGCCAGGATCAATGCCCCCTGGCCGAAATAGTTGAGCACCAGCGCCGGCAACACAAAGGCGAACCAGGCGCGCTGGATCGGCTTACGTCCGAAGTGGCCCATGTCGGCGTAGAGCGCCTCGGCCCCGGTCACCGCCAGCACGACGTTGCCCATGGCGACCAGCGCCATCGCCTTGTTTTCCAGCAGAAATTCGATTCCGTAGAGCGGATTCAGCGCGGTCAGGATGGCCGGATGATCGACGACGTTATAGAGGCCGAGCGCCGCCAGCGTGCTGAACCAGAGCAGCATGACCGGCCCGAAGAACGAACCGACCAGCGCCGTCCCGTGGCGCTGGACATAGAACAGGATGAACAGCACGACCAGCGTGATCGGGATGACGAAGGATTTCAGGGCCGGGGTCGCCACCTCCAGCCCCTCGACCGCCGACAGCACCGAGATCGCTGGCGTGACCATGCCATCGCCGTAGAACATCGCCGCCCCGAGAATGCCGACGATCATCACCGCCTTCGCCTGCTTCGGCTTGTTCTGGACGTCGTGCAGGGCCAGCGCGATCAGCGCCATGATGCCGCCCTCGCCGCGGTTGTCGGCGCGCATGATGAAGGTGACGTACTTGACCGAGACGACGACGATCAGCGCCCAGAAGAACAGCGACAGGCTGCCGAAGATATTGGCTTCATTGACCGGAATCGGATGATTGCCGGCGAAGACTTCCTTCACGGCATAGAGCGGGCTGGTGCCGATGTCGCCGTAGACAACGCCCAGGGCCGCCAGGGCCAGGACCGCCAGTCGCTTGCCAGTCACCTCGGCGACCTGCAATTCGTTGCTGCTCATTGAACCCCCAAATCACCGGCGACTTCATTGCCGCTCTGATAATTTACCCGGCCAGGCCGCCCGCTTGCTGACAACCGGCCGGGAACAGGCCGCTCCCACGGCACTGGCGTCGGCTAGAACGGTTGTGCAAACTTAAAACCAGAAAGATTTGATCGAAAATTCGCGATGCCTTTAGTGGCATGCTTTTCCACAACCATCACGCCCCTAGACCCTAGTAAAGAGAATGCAATATAAAGATTGGGGTCTATTTTATCGTGAATCTTTCGGTTCTCAGGCGGAGGAATCTTTCGTAACTCCTCAACCTTTCCGTTGTCGTTCGTTGTCGTAAAAACGGCAATTGCTGTTTTCACCCACGAATTACCGCAACAGATGCTCCCAATGGCAGGTAGCACCATTACCCTCCAGAGGTCAAAAGCAATTCAAGGACAGCTTTCCTACCAACGCACGGCAGGTCGTTATGAACCTGGTCACTCTGCAACAGGGCGCGCCAGGCCCTCTCCCATCATCTGCGCATTCGGCACGAATTTCCGAGGAACCGCACCGCTACGATGAACACCTACGCGATGCACGGAGGATGGCGGCGGCACCCGACCCTTCATGATGCCGGATCAATGAGTGCTTACGGAATTGCGGCGAAAGGATTGGGGAGGTGGTGGCGAACGTGGCACACTGACGCTGTGACCCGCCCGGGCAAGCAGGGTCTCAGCGGAAATTGCCGAGCAGGGCGACCGCCAGACCATCGATCGTAGGCACGCATGACAGTCCGCAACCTTGAATTCCTCTTTCGCCCCGCCTCGGTGGCGGTGGTCGCCGAACCCGACGAGCCGAGCCGCTACGCGGAGGTAGTACTCGCAAACCTCGCAGCAGGTGGATTCAACGGCCCGGTCGTGTCGGTCAGCGCAAGGAAGCGTTTGCTGTTCCCCATGGGCAACGATGTACGTGTTGGCGAATTCGATGTGGTGCCCGATCTGGCGATCATCTGTGCCTCACTCGACCGGGTGCCGTCGATCATTGCTCAACTCGGCGCCCGTGGCACCCGCGCAGTGATTGTCGGGCCGTGGATGTGGCGGAAGATGAGCGGCGGTGCGATCGCCAAGGCGCGCCAGGCCCTACTCGAAGCGGCCCGGCCGCACCTGATGCGCATCCTCGGGCCAGGAAGCGGTGGTCTCGTCGTCCCCGCCATAGGGCTTAACGCCAGCGCAGCCCCCGTCCCGATCGCGCCGGGCAAGATCGCCTTGGTAGCGCAGTCGACGGCCGTGACGGCGGCCGTGCTCGATCGCGCCGCCAGCAAGGGAATCGGCTTCTCTACGGTGCTGCACCTGGGCGCTGGCCTCGATGTCGATCTGCCCGACGTAATCGACTGGCTGGCTGCGGACCCCGACACTCAATCGATCCTGGCGCAGTTCGACGAAGTTTCGGGCGGGCGCAAGTTCATGTCGGCAGCGCGTGCCGCTGCGTGCAACAAGCCAGTAGTCACTTTCCGTGGCGGCGCGGCGCAGGGCAGGCCTCACGGGGCCGGTCCATTCACTGCTGCCGACGTTTACGAAGCGGCCCTCAGTCGCGCCGGTTGGGTGTGCATCAATACGCTCGGGGATGTGTTCGAAGCCATCGAGGGGATGGCGCGGGTACGTCCGTTGCGCGGCGAGAGTCTGACCATCCTGTCCAACGGTCATGGGCTGGGACGGATTGCCGTCGACGCCCTGCTGCGTTCCGGCGGTCAGTTGGGTAGGCTATCTGCGGCGACCGTCAAGCACCTCGAAGGACTGCTGCAGACCCGCTCCGCGCTCACCAATCCACTGGTGCTGCCGGCGGACGTCACGGCGACGAACTGGGGAGCGGCGGTTACGGCTGTGCTCGCCGACAATGACACGGAAAACGTCCTGACCGTCTGTTCGCCGTCGCCTTTTGCGCAAAGCGCCGAGGTTGCCGCGGCAATCTGCCATACATCCCGGGATACCGAGCGCAACGTCTTCACCTGCTGGGTCGGCGGCACGGAGATGCTGGAGGCGCAAAGGATTGCCGCAGCGCAGGGCGTGTTGAGCCATGAGTCGCCGGAAAAGGCGATTGCGGTCTTTCTCGGCGCCGTCAGTTACCGGCGCAATCGCGAATTGCTGATGCAGATGCCGCCGTCGCTCGCGGAGGGCTTCTCGCCGGAAACAGAGGCGGCCCGCAGCGCGCTCGGCGAAGCGATTGCTGCCGGGGCAGAGACACTGTCGGCACCCCAGGCAAGGCGCGTGTTGCATGCCTATGGCCTGGCCGTTGGCGAGTATCCGCTGGCGGGCAGCATCGACAAGGCGATCGCTGTCGCCGATGAAATCGGCTATCCAGTCGATCTCTTTCTCGTACTTGCCAATGGAGCGGAGCTTTCAGAGCGCGTGCCAGGACTTCGTTCACCTGCCGAGATCGGCATCGCGGCGCGCGGTCTGCGCAGCCGTGCGCGGACACGTCTCCCCGGCGACCGCGTCAGCGGTTACCGGCTGCGCCCGAGCCACGCCCGCAGCAGCGCCCCCGCATTGCGTCTGGGCGTTGCCGACGACCCGGTGTTCGGGCCGGTGATCTTTCTTGGTCCGGCATCGCTCACCTGCTTCCACGCAGGCCAACAGGTCGTCGCACTGCCGCCACTCAATCCGGTGCTGGCCGGCGATCTGGTGGCGCGCAGCGGCTTTGCCGAGGGTCTCCCAGAAGACGAGCGGCTGGCGGTGCAGGCAGCCGCGAGCAATGCGCTGGTTCGTCTATCGCAACTACTCACGGACATCGACGAGGTGGCTGGCGTGGAACTCGATCCGGTGCACGTCGAGGCGTCAGGGGTCGTCGTACTTGGGGCGAGCATCAGCATCGAGCAGCGTGAACGCAGGCATGGCTTCCGTCGCTTCGCGATCCGTCCGTACCCGAAGGAACTGGAGCGGCAGGTCGACTGGGAGAGTCGCAGGCTGCTGATTCGACCGATTCGACCGGAGGACGAACCATTGCTGGGCGAACTGCTCAATTCCCTTACTCCCGAAGATTCACGCATGCGCTTCTTCAACTCGACCAGGAGCCTGCCGCGGATCCGCCTCGCCCGCTTTTCCCAGATCGACTACGATCGCGAAATGGCGCTGGTGGCCATCGAGCGCGTAAGCGATGGTGCCGAGCATGCGTTGGGCGAGGTGCGGGCGGTTGCCGATCCGGACAGCAGGTTCGCTGACTTTGCGATCGTCGTTGCCTCGGAAATCAAGGGTGGGAGGCTCGGGCAACTGCTGCTACAGTGCTTGGTCGACTACTGCCGCAGCCGCGGAATCGGTGAATTGCGCGGAGAAACACTCGACGGCAACTTGCGCATGCAGAACCTCGCACGGCGCCTCGGCTTCACGGTGACGACCGGATCCGACCGCGGCACAATCGATCTTCGCCTTGCGTTGAACCAGCGCGAAAAGGTGTGACGGGTTTCGCGAAAAGTCTGGCGGGCAGGTTCGATTCTGGCGAAGGCCTTGTCGAGTGCACATCCGGACAGCCATGTACAAATCGAGATCTAACGCGGCTAAAAAACGCAGCGAACAAAAAACCCGGACAGGCTATAAACCTGTCCGGGTTTGTTCACGTTGCATTTTTAAGTATATCTCAAAATGGAATATCGTCGCCGAGGTCGTCGAAGGCCGGCTTCGGCTTGTTTTTGGCCGGCGCCGGCGCGTAATCGGCCGGCTCGCTGTCGTAACCGCCGCCCCCGGAAGAAGCCGGCGCCCCCATGCCCTGGCGGCCGCCCAGCATCTGCATTTCGGTGGCTTCGATTTCGGTGGTGTAGCGGTCCTGGCCTTCCTTGTCCTGCCACTTGCGGGTCTTGATGCGGCCTTCGAGATAGACCTGCGAGCCCTTCTTCAGGTACTGGCCGGCGATCTCGGCCAGCTTGCGATAGAAGACCACGCGATGCCATTCGGTGATTTCGCGTTTCTCGCCGCTGTTCTTGTCCTTCCAGCTTTCGGTCGTCGCCAGCCGGATATTGCAGACGGCGTCGCCGCTTGCGGTATAGCGGGTTTCCGGGTCGGCACCCAGATTGCCGACGAGAATCACTTTATTGACCGATGCCATGAACAATGTCTCCTAAGCTGTTTGAGTCGCAGCGGCGGCGACGCGCCGTTGCGGGAAATTCATCGAGTTCGCTACCGCCAGCCAGATCAGAATCAGCCCGGCGCAGGCAGCAAAAACCGCATTATCGCCGAAATGCTGGGCAATATATCCGCCCCCCGCACCGCCGATGAACAGGCCGATCGCCTGCGTCGTGTTGTAAACGCCGAGCGCGGCGCCCTTGGCGGCCGGCGGCGCGGTTCGCGAGACCAGCGAGGGCAGGGTCGCTTCGAGAACGTTGAAGGCGACGAAGAAGAGCAGCAGCCATAAGGCCAGCGCCCACAAGCTTTGGCCGAAAAAGAGCAGGCCAAGCTGAACGACGACGAGCAGCGCAATGGCGGCGCGGAAAATCGGCCGCATCTTGTCCTTGCGTTCGGCGGCGATGATCGCCGGCACCATGATGGCGAATGAAACGAGGACGGCCGGCAGATAGACTTTCCAGTGTTCCGCCGCCTCCAGCCCCCCATGATCGACCAGCGCATGGGGCAGAACGACGAACATGGCCATCTGCACCATGTGCAGCACGAAAATGCCAATGTTCAGGCGCAGCAGGTCGGCATTGAAGATTACCCGGCGCAGCGGCAGTTTTTCGTGACCATGCGGCGGCGGCGCCGGTGGCACGACCTTGAGCAGCAAGACGATGGCCGCCAGTGCCAGCACACCGGTCATAGTGAACAGACCGCCCATGCCGATCCAGCCGTAAAGCAGCGGCGCGCCGACCAGCGACAGCGCAAAGACGAGACCGATCGACGAACCGATCATCGCCATCACCTTGGTACGATGCTGCTCACGGGTCAGGTCGGCAGCCAATGCGGTGACCGCAGCCGAGATTGCACCCATGCCCTGCAATACGCGGCCGATGATGATCCAGGTCATGTCCGGCGCCCAGGCGGCGACGAAACTGCCCAGCGCAAATATCACCAGCCCGATGACGATGACCAGCTTGCGCCCCCAGAGATCGGAGGCGATGCCGTAGGGAATCTGGAAAAATGCCTGGGTCAAACCATAGGCACCGAGCGCGAAACCGACCAGCGCCAGGTTATCGCCGCCGGGCAGGGTTTTGGCGTAGACCGAGAACACCGGCAGGATAAGGAACAACCCCAGCATGCGCAGGGCGAAGATGGAAGCCAGGGAAACGCCGGCACGGCGCTCTTCCGGGCTCATGCGGTCGGCAGCGGGGATGGACATCGGGAAAACGCCTTTGGTGCAATGCAGCGAAAGGGGAAATATTAGCAGGTTTGCACACGAAGCCGGCGACACCCTGCCGCCTTGAGCCCGTACCATTCAGGTTGGCGTCATCTTGCCTGCGCTACACTGGCGACCAACTCAAACGCGAATCCCCGCCATGCGCCTACTGCCCCCGTTTCTCCTGGCCTTCGTTGCCGGTTGCGCCACCGTCGTCGGCACCCTGCAGCTCGACGACCGCTTCGGCCCGGCCGACCCGGCGCGCTTCGACCATCCGCCCGCCACAATCGCCGGCGCCCCGGACTACTGGAAGGACGTGCGCCCGCTGCTCGACCAGCGCTGCGTCTCCTGCCACGCCTGCTACGACGCGCCCTGCCAGCTCAACCTGACCAGCTACGCCGGGCTGACCCGCGGCGCCAATCCGAAACCCGTTTATTCCAGCGTACGGCTGATCGCCGATGCACCGACCCGCCTCGGCTTCGACGCCCTGACCAACGCCGGCTGGCGGCAGAAGGGCTTTTTCCCGATACTCAACGAACGTGAACAGACACCGGAAGCCAACCGCGAGGGCGGCGTCATGTATCGCATGCTGGCGCTGAAGCAGTTGCACCCGGGGCCGGACAGCGGCGCAATCACCAACCCCGACCTCGACTTCTCGCTGGATCGCACGGACACCTGCACCAAGGCCGAGACCTTCGATGAGTATTCCAGCAAACATGCCGAACGCGGGATGCCCTTCGGCATGCCGCCGCTGGCGAAGGCCGAGCACCAGACCCTGACGCGCTGGCTGGAGGCGGGGGCGCCCTACACGCCGGCAGAACCGTTACCGGCCGCCGCCCTGGCCCAGGTCGAAGACTGGGAGCGCTTCCTGAACGGCGACAGCCTGCAGGAGCAACTGGTGGCGCGCTACATCTACGAACACTGGTACATCGGCCATTTACATTTCGACGCAGCGCCCGGGCGCTATTTCCAGCTCGTCCGTAGCCGGACACCACCCGGAAAGGCGATCGACGTCGTCGCGACCCGCCGTCCCTACGACGACCCCGGTGTGCCGCGCGTCTATTACCGCCTGCGCTACAGCGAGGCGACGCAGGTGGCCAAGACCTTCATGCCCCTGCAACTCGACGCCGCGCGCATGGAACGGGTGCGGCAGTGGTTCTTCACGCCTGCCTATCGGGTCGATGCTCTGCCCGGCTACGAAATCGAAAAGGCTTCCAACCCCTTCGTCACCTTCCGCGCCCTGCCGGTCAATTCGCGTTATCGCTTCATGCTCGACGACGCGCAGTTCATCATGATGGGCTTCATGAAGGGGCCGGTCTGCCGCGGTCAGGTGGCGCTCAACGTGATCAACGACCTGTTCTGGGTCGCCTTCGTAGCGCCAAGCGACAATGAAGCCCGGATGACGACCACGCTGCTCGACGCCGACATCATCAACCTGCAGCTGCCGGCGGAGCATGAAAGCACGGCCGGGCTGCTGGCCTGGCGCGACTACGCCAAGCTGGAAAAACGCTTCCTGAAGGAAAAAAGCACTTTGCTGGGTGCCGAGAGCAAGAAAAATCTGCCGAACGTCACCCATCTGTGGGACGGCGACGGCAAAAACCCGAATGCCGCGCTGACGGTATTCCGCCATTTCGACAGCGCCTCGGTAAGCCGCGGCTTTGCCGGCGAGCGCCCGCAGACGATGCTGGTCATCGGCTACCCGCTGTTCGAGCGCATGCATTACCTGCTGCTCACCGGCTACGATGTCTACGGCAATATCGGACACCAGCTGGCGACCCGGCTTTATATGGATTTCCTGCGCATGGAGGGCGAGCTCAACTTCCTCACCCTCCTCCCGCTCAAGGATCGCCAGCCGGTTCTCGATTTCTGGTATCGCGGCCGCAAGGAACAGACCGACCGCTATTTCACCGACGCCGCCGACTATTTCCCACGCGAAAGCGGCATGCAGTACCGGACCAAGGATCACCTGGGCGAGCTTTACCAGGCGGTCGCACAACACATGGCGCCAGTACGCGCCCCGGCGCTCGACTGGAAGAACACTGGGCTGAGTCCGGCGGAAGTGGCCCAGATGCGCCGGCTATCGCAAATCCACGGCATTCCGGCGTCGGTAATGCCGGAGCAGAGCCTGCTGCTGTTGCGCCGGCCCGGCGACCGGCCGCAAATCGTTTCGCTGGTGCGCAACAGCGCGCACAGCAACGTCGCCGAGATGTTCGACGAAGCGGAACGCCGCCGCCCGAGGGAGGACACGCTGCTGGCGCTGGAGGGCGTGATCGGCGCCTATCCCAATGCGTTCTTTGCGGTCGACCCCGAAAAACTGCCCATTTTCGTCGAGGCCGTCGGGAAACTGGGCAACGAAGCCGATCTGGTACGGCTGACCGAACGCTTCGGCGTGCGCCGCACCGACCCGCGTTTCTGGCCGACCAGCGACGCCCTGCACGCCGAATGGCGACGCACGGCGCCGAAAGAGGCCGCCGTGCTCGACTACAGCCGCTTCGAGAACCGCTGATCAAACCTTGCCGGCGCGGGCTTCCTTGCGCAGGGAAGCCTATACCGAGGCACCGATGATCACTGCGAGCACAGTCAGCGAGAAGATGTGATTGGGCTGCAATGCCGTGCCAATGCGGCCAGAACGGTAGCTCGTGCAGGCATCAGCCCAGATTGGCGAAAGGCAGAAAAATATCATCGGCCATCGGTTCGTAATCCGCTGGCAAAACGCCCTTCATCTCAACCAACACTCGTCGATTCAGCGGCACACCATCCGTATTTACCTTGATGATCGTGGCGCTAATGTCATGGGCTTTGGTGATGGATTTCAGAATATCAGGGACGATATACCGGGGCGTCCAGCCGATGAACTCGTAATCCTGGTGGCTGGTGAGTTGAATCGCCAAACCATATTTTGGGTTGTTCAACTCCAAGGAAACGCCAAGCAGTTCGCCCGGAACGAGATGCTGCGCCCGTGCCTGTGCTGCTTCGCTCATGTGCCGCAGGCCATGCAGAAAGAATCGGCAACGGAAGGAGCCATCTGCTTCCTTCTCGATTTTGGGGAATACCTCAAAACTATCTGTTTGCCGTTCGCCGCCGGAGACAGCCAAAATCTCGATGGGATCAGGCGTTTCCAAACCCAAAGAAGCCAGATAGTTGGCAAAATCACGACGCTGACTGCCCAAAACCCGATTCTTGAACATCGGGAACAACTCGGAGGATTGATAGGATTCCCCAAGTGTTGGAAACGATGCGATAGGGTGAAAGCCAACTTTCTTGGCGCCAATGACGCCCTGCGTATAGCAAAATCGGTATTGGGAGTGCTCGGTGTCCGCATCCAGGCGACCAACAGGAAACCACGCTCTATCCGTAGGTGCCTGCCAAGCCAAAAACAAGGTTCTCATGAACCAATCCTCCTCAAACTTTCGTAAGCCACCCGCAACATTTCCTTGGCGAAGGCACAGGCATCATTGCTGATCCTGTCATGCGGCACACGGTCCAAAATATCAGTTAGTTTTGCAAGCGGAATGCCGCGCAATGCAGCCAAAGTTGGCTGAAAATAATCCGGGTGATCATCAGCTGTTGATTCTACCAGTTGAAGGGGATTTGCCCCTCGCTTTCCATCCGGGAAGAAAATGCCACCTTTGCCCTTCCGAACATAAGCCTCAACCGCCACGCGTCGCAGAATATCGGCCCGCTTTTCGTCAAGAAGTTCCCTGCCAAGTGATGAGGCATGGTCGAAACTGGGCGCGATGTCGTATTGCTTTTCAAGGCGCGCTGCTTCGCTAACCTCGTCAATATTTACCAGCACCTGCCAAAGCAAGCCCCAGTTTTCGTGGTGGCGATCCGTATTACCAATCAACGCATCCAATACCAGATAACTGGCCAACTGTCGCAGCACGGTGCGATGCTCATTGGCCTTGGGAAACATGGCTCTGATTGCCTTGATAATGTTTTCGACGGTGTGGCTGGACTGCTGAAAACGCATTTCAGGGTCGTAGCCTTTCAGATACCCCGCCATGACCTCATTCCCGTGCATCAACTGTTGGGCCGGCGAAGTGAAGTTGAGGCAGGCACAACCCCAACGCCCTTCAAACTCTGCCAGTTCAACAGTGGCCGCAGGGATGTGCATCAAGTGGGCGATTTCTGCCGCCACTTTTTCAGCCCAATCTTCGCCAGTTGGCACGGAACCATCAGGTTTTTGAATAACTCGAACTTCTTTGAATAGCCAAAGTCTGCCGTCCTGCTTGAACCAGAACTTTTCTTTGCTGCCCAGTTGTTCGTCGCCAACGATCTGGTCACTGGAAATGGAAAACACAGGGAATAGGTTGCTGGTCATGGCGACTTACGCGCTGAATGCCTGTGCCAGTAAGGCATCAAAGGTGGCTTTGGCCTTAGCGGTGGCCGTGGATTGTTGGGATTGAATGCTGAAAATATCATCCTTCCTCTCTGCAAATGCCCACTGCAAATCGACAGGTGGCAACGGTACAGAAAGAGACTTCACGTCTTGTTGGTTGATACTGGACTGATTGATGGCATGTTTCGCATTTGATAAGAAATGAGACTTGGCATGCGACGTTTGAAGAACATCGATCACATACTCGGGGATAGCCAAAGCCTCATCGGTGGCGAAGCGCATCATGTTGGATTCAAACACCATTTCTTCATTTAAAGCAGGGATGATGGCACTTTTGCCAAGGTATTCAGGGCTATTAACGCGGTTGATAACTATATTGCGTGAAAACAGTCTGAACTTGGCTTGCTCTTCTGGCGTGGCCCGGAGGCGCTTCAAAGCATTTAGGTCGGTCACACGACCATCGTAAAAAGCATCAATACGAAGGATAGGTGTTCCATCTCCGTAGTGAGATGCGTGCTTATAAAGCCCATTCTGCGGACCATCACAAATAATCTCACCAAGATGTGCCACCGGCCACCCCTTCGGATTCGTCGCAGGGTCACCAAACATATCCAGAAACAGTGCCGGGATGAGTT
Source organism: Azonexus sp. (assembly GCA_017983755.1). Classification (GTDB taxonomy): domain Bacteria; phylum Pseudomonadota; class Gammaproteobacteria; order Burkholderiales; family Rhodocyclaceae; genus Azonexus. The sequence continues at coordinate 36,602 of JAGOAU010000008.1, forward strand.
CGGCGGCTTTCTTCTCGGCTTCCCGCCGCAGGCGAACGATGCCCTCGGCACGGGAAAGCAGATCGACGATGCGGCGTTGCTCGGGGAGCGGTGGCACATTGACCTTTGTCGATTCAAAATCACCACGAACAACGTGCTTCATTGTTGAGCCGTGAGTCTTTGAAGACAACTCTGCCAAGGCATTTTTTAGCGCATAAAATAAGTATTCAGGGTCAATATCTGCGTTGGGCAACACCTTGAAAATGTGCTGGTTGAGCACACCTCTTGGGCCAGACCACCGATAAACATCAAGCGTTGCACTCCACGAAACAAGCAGATCGCCCGGTTCGACAATCAACTCGGGTTTTACCTTGCGCGTCGTAAGGTTGAACTTCTCGCCAGTGCCAGTCAGATTTTGAATGCGAATGATCGGAAGCCCGGATTCCTCCCAATCAGAGGGCTTGAACGCTGCTCCGTTGATAAATCTGGCCGTATCGCCGAGTGCCATCAAGGTCATGCAGCCAGCTCCGCCAGCGCCGCCCTCAACGCCTCCACTTCCTCGACAATCTCCACCTCAATCGCCGCCAGTTCATCCAGAATCTCGCGCGGGTCGCGGTGCTCAATGGCGGCTTGGCTCATCGGCCGGTAGCGTCCGGCTGAGAGGTTGAAGTCATTGGCGCGCAGCGTCGCCGCGTCGGCGAACCACCACTGCGCCGCCCATTCGGCGGCCGGGTCGCGCACTTGCCAGGTGGCGAAATTTGCCTCTTTTTCGCGGTAGACCGCAACCAAATCCGGCAGGTCGTCAGCCTCGATGGCGGTGTCGTGGTTGGCGTCCAGCTTGTAGCCGTCGTTGTCGGCGTGCAGGAACAGCACGTTCTCTGTCGTGCCACCCTTACGGAAAAACAGCACCGAAGTCTTCACCCCGGAATACGGTTGAAACACCCCGCCGGGCAGCGACAGCACGGCCTCGACGCGGTTGTTTTCGATGAGTTGGCGGCGCAGTTCCTTGTGGGCGCCGGTGGAACCGAACAGCACGCCTTCGGGCACGATGACGCCGCAGCGGCCGCCGGGCCGCAGGTTGTCCATCATGTATTTGAGGAACAGGAGTTCGGTGGCCGTGCTGGTGCCGACCTTCACTTCTTCCACCACCCGGTCTTTGTCGACGCGCCCGGCAAATGGCGGGTTGGCGAGGATGACGTGGTAGCCCTCGGCGGGCAGGCCGAGTTGTTCCTTGCGCTCGTTGTCGAGGCTGGTGGTCAGCACGTTGCGCAGCAGCACGCGGACATTGGCCAGCCCGCGCAGGGTCAGGTTCATGGTGGCCAAGCGCACCATTTTCGGGTCGACGTCGTTGCCGTAGAAGGTGGCTGACTGCAGGGCAGATGTCTGGGCGGCGGAGAGTTGGTCGCCCAGACCGCGCCTTTGCATTTTGCCGTCAATTTCGACGTTGACCGTGGCAGCAGGTGACGAGTTGGCAAGCCGGATGTGGTTGTAGGCGGCAACGAGAAAACCTGCCGTGCCTGCCGCCGGGTCGTAGATGGTTTCGCCCACTTTGGGGTCGATGATTTCGACAATGCTGCGAATGACATGGCGCGGCGTGCGGAATTGGCCCAATTCGCCGGCCTGCCGAATCTGGCGCAGGACGTGCTCGAAGAGGTCGCCCTTGGTGTCGGAGTCGGCGGCATCGAGGCGCAGGCCGTCGACCAGATTGACGACCTGGGTGAGCACCGTCGGGTCGATGATGGCCAGCCGCGCGCCATCCATGAAGTTGTGGGCCGCCGCCTCGCCCATCTCGGCGAAGAAGGCGAAAACCTCGTCGCGCAGGAAGCGAACCAGCGCCTCGCCCGACAAGCCCTTGGCCCACACCGACCAGCGGAAGCGGTCGCGCGGAATCGTCGTCTGGCCGTGCTCGGCGTTGAGCGGGTTGCGAATTTTCCACTCACCGGCGAACAGGGTTTCGTAAGACTGCTTCAACACTTTGGCCTTCATCTTGTTCTCTGCGTCGATACCTTCGACGAGGTAAAAGAAGAACAGGAAGGACAGTTGCTCGGCATTACTCACGGGGTCGGGGTAGCCGCCGCCAAAGAGGTAATCGCGAATCTGGTCAATCGACCGCCGCATGTCGGGGGTCAGGGGCATGGTGCTTTCCTTGCTAAGTTGCGTTGCTTAGTGGGCTGATGGGCGCTGATCGTCGCCGCTTGGCTGGCTGTCGTGGTTTTCGTTGAACACCGCTGCATTGAGCGAATCGAGCATCGCTTGCAAGTTGTCGGCGTTGCCGAAGACCCGCTGCGCCTCGCGCACGCCGCCCATCTGCGAGAAAGTGTGGAAGAAGGCGAAATGCTCGGGTATCACTTCGTCGAGCGTGTCGGCATTGGCCCGAATCTGGCTGCCGAGGATGCGCAACCAGCGTTCCTGCGCCATTGTCAGGCCGGCTTGTTCCAGAAGCCACGCCTCGAAGCGCGCACCCACGGCTTCCTTCTTTTGTTCCGAGGCCTCGGGGAACAGCATGTTACCGTTCTCATCCACCGTGATCCATTCGCGGGTGTCGGGGTCGATGTGATCGTCGATGTCCAGCGACAGCAGGCGCTTGGGTTCGTAGTGCTTGCGCTTTTTCGGCTCCATGACCAGGCCGCCACCGCCGAGGGTGTCGTCGTCGCCGTGGTAGTCGCAGACACCAACGAAATCGAACATGGTGAAGACGGGCTTCTTGCTGGTCTTGCGCGTGCCGCGGCCGCGCATCTGCTGGTACAGAATGGCGGAACGGGTGAAGCGGGCGAAGACGAGATTGCAGACTTCCGGGCAGTCGAAGCCGGTATCGAGCATATTCACGGACACGAGTATCTGCGGGAAGTCTTCGCGCTTGAAACGGCGTATTTTCGCCATGCCATCCAGCGTGTCATCCGGGCCTTGGCCGGACACCACGTAGTCGGCATAGCGAATGTCTGGCGACGGTTTCTTGTCGGCAAAGGCTTCGTCGAACATCCGCGCCAGCGTTTCGGCGTGCTTTTTGGTTACGGCGAAGACGATGGTTTTGCCAAGCAAAGGCATCCGCTTGATGCCTTTGCGGTCAATGAAGCCGTTTTCGATCACCTGCCGATATTCGCGGACGATGGCCCGGTTGCGCTCGGGGATGGTGTAGCGCCGCTCCAGGGCCGATGGGTCGATGACTATGGGGCTACCGGGTTTGGCAACCGAGCCGAACAGTTTCTCGAACTCGGCCTGTGTTTCGCCGTTCATCGCCGACCAGTCCAGTTCGCTGCGCTTGACCTCGAAGCCACCTTCGGCGGCCGTCTTGACGGTCTTGGCGGCATAGATTTGATAAGGCGCCAGCACGCCATCCCGAATCGCATCCTTCAACTTGTAGCAGAAGGTGGGTTGCTCGACCTCGAAGAAGCGCAGCGTGTCACGCACGAACAGCTTGTCTTCCTCGTCGCCACCCAAATCGTCGAGATTGGCAACGCAGGGCGTGGCGGTAAGACCAATCTGCACGCCGTCGAAGTATTTGAGCACGCCGCTCCACTTGCCGTAGATGCTGCGGTGGCACTCGTCGGAAACGATCAGGTCGAAGTAGCCCGACGAATATTCGCTGTAGATGTTGATCATGCTTTGCAGCGTGGTGATGGTGATCCGCTTTTCATCCTGAAAGCGCCGACCGGCACGCAGCACGTAGGCTGGGTAATCGGGCAGGTGTTCGGCGAAGGCGTCTTCAGTCTGTTTGGCCAGCGGAATGCGATCAACCAGGAACAGCACGCGGGTGATGGCATTGGCCTCGAACAGCCGCTTGATGAGCGCGGCAGCGGTGCGGGTCTTGCCGGTGCCGGTGGCCATTTCCAGCAGTAGTTTGCGGCGCCCCTGTTTGATTTCCTTGCAGGCGGTCTGGATACATTCCTGCTGGTAGTCGCGTCCGGCAATCTTCAAATCGATAGGAATGGAAAGCGGGTCACGCCGCAGTTGGCGCGTGGCAAAGCGGCGTTCAAGATCGTCCTGCTTATAGAAGGTTTTGACGGCATGGGGAAAGGCTTCGCGTTCCCACTCCCAGAACAGGAGTTCGTTGCCGTTGGTCAGGAAGATATAGGGCACCCCCATCTGCTTGGCGTAACCCCTGGCTTGTTCGGCAGCGTCGGCAGGATTGATTCCGTAACGCTTGGCCTCGATGACGGCCAGCGAACGGCCATGACGATCACACAGCACGTAGTCGGCACGGGTGCCGTCAGGCATGACGACCTCGAAACGCACAGCGTTGGGGTCGGTGGTGTTCCAGCCCTGTGTGTCCAACATGGCGTCGATGATGACGCGTGAGAAGGCTTCGTTGTTGTTCATAGCCCCGACCGATTTCGACAATTTCGCCATTGTAGTGGCTGGCACGGGCCGGGGGCAGCGCTTCATGACGAATCGATCCGCGCTCCATTCCGTTGGGCGAGTTCCATTCCACCTCGCCCGCCCCCTTATCTGCCCGGCACCCTGTTGCGGTCAACGGCAAAAAATGGCCGAAATCCAAAACTTCATCTCTCAACCCTTGCCGGCGCGGGCTTCCTTACGCAGGGAGGCCCATACCGAGGCGCCGATGATGACCGCCACCACCGCCAGCGAGAAGCCGACCGGGATCTTGTAGAGGTCGATCAGCAGCATCTTGACGCCGATGAACATCAGCACGATGGCCAGCCCGTACTTGAGCAGCGAGAAGCGGTCGGCGACGCCGGCGAGCAGGAAGTACATGGCGCGCAGGCCGAGGATGGCGAAGATGTTCGAGGTCAGCACGATGAAGGGGTCGGTGGTGATCGCAAAGATGGCGGGGATCGAGTCGACCGCGAAGATCAGGTCGGAAGCTTCGACCAGCACCAGCGCCAGGAACAGCGGCGTCGCGTAGCGCACCCCGTTTTTCCAGGTGAAGAAATTCTGGCCGTCGAACTCGGTGGTGATCTTCATGTGCCCGCGCAGCCATTTCACCAGCTTGTTGTTCTCGAGATCGGGCTTCTCGTCGGCGAACCAGTACATCTTGACGCCGGTGACCAGCAGGAAGGCGCCGAAGATGTAGAGAATCCAGTGAAACTGGGTAATCAGCCAGGCGCCGGCGAAGATCATGATGGTGCGCATGACGATGGCGCCGAGCACGCCGTAGAGCAACACGCGCTTCTGCAGTTCGAGCGGCACCGCGAAGAAGCTGAACAGCATCAGCCAGATGAAGACGTTGTCGACCGCCAGCGCCTTCTCGATCAGGTAGCCGGTGATGAATTCGAGCACCTTGGTGTTGGCAATCTCGCGCCCCAGCGTGCCGTCGAGATACCACCAGAGGCCGCCGGCGAAGGCCAGCGTGATGGCGATCCAGACCACCGACCAGGTGGCCGCCTCCCTGAAGCTGACGCGGTGCTCCTTGCCGCCGCCGACGACGAAGAGGTCGATCGCCAGCATCACTACAACGATGGCGGCGAAGCCGGCCCACAAACCCAGACTGCCTACGGTTTCCATACAATTCCTTTCGCGCATTCCAAAAAGCAAACGGCCCGCGCCGCAATGGACGAGAGCCGTGGAATGCCAAAGGAGCCTCGCCATCGCGGCAAAGGTCTTGCTCGCAGCGCTGCTCTGCTGCCCGGATGCCGGAAGCCGAAGCTTCGTGGTGACGACACGCCGGTTGGGAGCTACTCCCCCTTGGGATGGGCAGACTTTATAAAACCCGAGCGTAGCTGTCAACTTTTCGTGTTGGAATAAATAAATTCGCTTTTCGTCTTTGTTGTTATAAAGGCCTCGGCTAAATTCGGTCCATCAATTCTCCGAGGTGCGCCATGAAAAAGATCGCCAACAGCCTGTCCGCCCTTCTGCTCGGCCTGGCCGCCAGCGCCGCGCTGGCCGATGTCACCCTGCTCAACGCCTCCTACGACGTCGCCCGCGACGTGTACAAGGATTTCAACCCGCTGTTCCAGAAGTACTGGAAGGCCAAGACCGGCGAAAGCGTCGAGATCAAGCAGTCGCACGGCGGCTCGACCAAGCAGGTGCGCGCTGTTGCCGACGGCCTGGAAGCCGACGTGGTGACCATGAACCAGGCCAACGACATCGAATTCCTCGCCGACAAGGGGCTGGTCACCAAGGACTGGGCGAAGAAATTCCCCAACAACGCCTCGCCCTACACCTCGGCGATGGTCTTCATCGTGCGCAAGGGCAACCCGAAGGGGATCAAGGACTGGAACGACCTGGCGGCGCCCGGCACCCAGATCATCATTCCGCACCCGAAGAACACCGGCAACGGCCGCAACACCTACCTGTCGGCCTGGGCCTGGGCGCTCAGGCAGCCGGGCGGCAACGACGCCAAGGCGCAGGAATTCCTCGGCAAGCTGCTGAAGAATGCGCCGCTGTTCGCCGCTGGCGGCCGCGATGCGACAACTACCTTCATGCAGCGCAAGATGGGCGACGTGCTGATCACCTTCGAATCCGAAGCCGAAATGATCGCCAAGGAATTCGGCAAGGGCGAGTTCGAGGTGGTCTACCCCAGCCTGACCATGCAGACCGAGTTCCCGGTGGCGCTGGTCGAGAAGGTGGTCGACAAGAAGGGCACGCGTACCCAGGCAAGCGCCTATCTGGAATACCTGTGGTCGAAGGAAGGCCAGGAGAACGCCGCACAGAACTACCTGCGCCCGCGCGATGCCGAGTTGCTGAAGAAGTACGCGGCGTCCTTCCCGCCGGTGAAGACCTTTACCGTCGATGAAGTGTTCGGCGGCGCCAACAAGGCCTTCGCGACGCACTTCAAGGACGGCGGCAGCTTCGACCAGATCTACCAAAGCAAGTAAATGGCGGCAAAAACCCACCGCGTGCTGCCCGGCTTCGGCCTGGCGCTGGGCTACACGCTGGTCTATCTCTCGCTGCTGATCCTGTTGCCGCTCGGCGGCATGATCCTCAAGGCGTCCGAACTCGGTTTCGGGCAGATCATCGACATCGCCCTCGGCGAACGCTCGCTGGCCGCCTTTCGCGTCACCTTCGGCGCCTCCTTCCTGGCCGCTGCGGTCAACGCCTTTTTTGGTCTGATTGTCGCCTGGATCCTGGTGCGCTACCCCTTCCCCGGCAAGCGTTTCGTCGATGCCCTGGTCGATCTGCCGTTCGCGCTGCCGACGGCGGTAGCCGGCATCACGCTGGCGACGCTGTACGCCGGCAACGGCTGGCTCGGGCGCTTCATCGAACCGCTGGGGATCAAGGTCGCCTACACGCCGCTCGGCATCATCGTCGCGCTGACCTTCATCACCCTGCCTTTTGTCGTGCGCACGCTGCAACCGGTGATCGAGGACATCGAGACCGAGGTCGAGGAGGCCGCCGCCTCGCTCGGCGCCTCGCGCTGGCAGACCTTCGTCAAGGTCATTTTCCCCGCCATCTTCCCGGCCCTGCTGACCGGTTTCGCGCTGGCTTTCGCGCGCGCCGTCGGCGAATACGGCTCGGTGATCTTCATCGCCGGCAACCTGCCGCTGATCTCGGAAATCACGCCGCTGCTGATCATTTCCAAGCTCGAGCAGTACGATGTGCTCGGCGCCACGGCGCTGGCCGTGGTCATGCTGGCGCTCTCCTTCATTCTGCTGCTGGCGGTCAACCTGCTGCAATGGTGGACGGCGAATCGCCACAAGAACGATGAGCCGCTCGAAGTCACGGCGGCCAAGGCCACGGGAGGCGCAGCGTGAAATCGAATCGCGCCACCCAGGAGCCGCGCTGGGTCCGTTACGGCCTGCTGACGGTCGGTCTCGGCTTCCTGTTTTTCTTCCTCGGCCTGCCACTGGTCGCCGTCTTCGTCGAGGCGCTGGCGCAGGGCGTACCGGTCTACCTCGAAGCGCTGAAGGAGCCGGAAACGCGCTCCGCCATCTGGCTGACCGTGGCCATCGCCCTCGCCGTGCTGCCCTTCAACGTGGTCTTCGGCGTCGCCGCCGCCTGGGCCATCGCCAAGTTCGAGTTCAAGGGCAAGAGCCTGCTGATCACGCTGATCGACCTGCCGTTCGCGGTCAGCCCGGTGGTCGCCGGCCTCGTCTTCATCCTGCTCTTCGGCGCGCAGGGCACGTTCGGCCCCTGGCTGTCCGAGCACGACATCAAGATCATCTTCGCCGTCCCCGGCATGATCCTCGCCACGCTGTTCATCACCTTCCCTTTCATCGCCCGCGAACTGATCCCGCTGATGCAGTCGCAGGGCAAGGACGAGGAAGAGGCCGCGGTGTCGCTCGGCGCCTCCGGCTGGCAGATGTTCCGCCGCGTGACGCTACCCAACATCAAGTGGGGTCTCCTGTACGGCGTCATTCTCGCCAACGCCCGGGCGATGGGCGAGTTCGGCGCGGTGTCGGTGGTCTCGGGGCATATCCGCGGCGAAACCAACACCCTGCCGCTGCACGTCGAGATCCTCTACAACGAATACAACGCCATCGGCGCCTTCGCCGCCGCGTCCATCCTGGCGCTGCTGGCGCTGGTCACGCTGGTCGCCAAGACCGTCGTCGAATGGCGCATGAAGAAGGAAACCGACATGCTGAACACGGTGCTGGCGCCGGAGAAAACCTGATGAGTATCGAAATCCGCAACATCTCGAAGCGCTTCGGCAATTTCGTCGCGCTCGACAACATCAACCTCGACATCCCGACCGGGGAGCTGGTCGCCCTGCTAGGCCCATCGGGCTGCGGCAAGACGACCTTGCTGCGCATCATCGCCGGCATGGAAACGGCCGATCAGGGCGACATCCTCTTTTCCGGCGCCGAAGCCACCCACCTGCACGCCCGCGAGCGCCAGGTCGGCTTCGTCTTCCAGCACTACGCGCTGTTCCGCCACATGACGGTGTTCGAGAACGTCGCCTTCGGCCTGCGCGTCAAGCCGCGCAATGAACGCCCGTCGGATGCCGACATCAAGCGCCGGGTCATGGAACTGCTCGGCCTCGTCCAGCTCGACTGGCTGGCCGACCGCTACCCGTCGCAACTGTCCGGTGGCCAGCGCCAGCGCATCGCGCTGGCTCGCGCGCTGGCCGTCGAACCCAAGGTGCTGCTGCTCGACGAACCTTTCGGCGCCCTCGACACCAAGGTGCGCAAGGAACTGCGCCGCTGGCTGCGCCGCCTGCACGACGACATGCATATTTCCAGCGTCTTCGTCACCCACGATCAGGAAGAGGCGCTGGAAGTGGCCGACCGCGTGGTCGTCATGAACCACGGCAGGATCGAACAGATCGGTTCACCCGACGAGGTCTACTCCAGCCCGGCCTCGCCTTTCGTCTATCAATTCCTCGGCAACGTGAACGTCTTCCACAGCCGGGTCCAGGGCGGCTATGCCGAAGTCGAGCGCAATGAATCAGCCGAGAAGGCAACGGCCTTTGTCCGGCCGCACGATATCGACATCACCCATCAGCCGAGCGAAGAAGGCCTGCAGGCAACGGTCCAGCACGTGCATCCGATCGGCCCGGTGGTGCGCATCGAGTTGCTGCATGGCAGCGAAATCGTCGAAGTCGAGCTGTCGCGCGAACGGCATGAGGCACTGCAGTTGGCGGTCGGCCAGTCGGTGTGGTTCAGGCCACGCCAGATGAAAGTGTTCAATGGCGACGACCTGTTGCGGTCAACGCCTGAAAAACAGGCATTTCTGTTCTGATCCAGATCGGGGAAGGGCGCCGGGGGCGGATGTTATAATCGCCCCCCATTTCGTGCGCGCCCGCCCAACCCGGTGATCTTTACCCTCGGCATCAACCATCACTCCGCCCCGCTCGCCATCCGCGAACGGGTGGCGTTCGGCGCCGAAAAGCTGCATCACGCGCTGGCCGACCTGACGCGCAGCCAGCCGGTCAAGGAGGTGGCGATCCTGTCCACCTGCAACCGCACCGAGATCTACTGCGCCGCCGACACGCCCGAGGTGGTAGTCGACTGGCTGGCCCAGTACCACCAGGTCGCGCGCCACGAAATCGCCCCCTACCTGTACACCCACGACCAGCCGGAAGCGATCCGCCACGCCTTCCGCGTCGCCAGCGGTCTCGACTCGATGGTCATCGGCGAGCCGCAGATCCTCGGCCAGATGAAGGACGCGGTGCGCGTCGCCGAAGAGAGCGGCACTCTCGGCACGCAGTTGCACAAGCTCTTCCAGCGCTCCTTCTCGGTCGCCAAGGAAGTGCGCAGCACGACGGCGATCGGCGCCAACATCGTTTCGATGGCCGCCGCCGGTGTCCATCTCGCCGAACGCATCTTCGAATCACTCGAAACGCAGCGCATCCTGTTCATCGGCGCCGGCGAGATGATCGAACTGTGCGCCGCGCATTTCTGCGCCCGCCAGCCGAAGCAGGTCACCGTCGCCAACCGCACCGTCGAGCGTGGCCGGGCGCTCGCCGAGCGCTACAACGGCACCGCCATCCGCCTTGACGAACTGGGCGAGCACATGGCGCAGCACGACATCGTCGTCTCGTGCACCGCCAGCCCGCTGCCCATCATCGGCCTCGGCATGGCCGAGCGGGCGGTCAAGGCGCGCCGCCACCGGCCGATGTTCATGGTTGACCTCGCGGTGCCGCGCGACATCGAGGAGGAAGTCGGCGACCTCGACGACGTCTTCCTGTACACCGTCGACGACCTGGCGCAGGTTGTCGAAAGCGGCCTCGAATCGCGCCAGGCCGCCGTGGTCGAGGCCGAGGACATCATCGCCAGCCGGGTGCAGGACTTCCTCGTCTGGCTGCAGGCGCGCGACACCGTGCCGGTCATCCGCTCGCTGCGCGACTCGGCCGAGCGCGTGCGCCGGCATGAGGTAGAGCACGCCCTGAAGCTGCTGGCCAAGGGCGAGCCGGCGGAAAAGGTACTCGAACATCTCTCCCATCGCCTGGCCAACAAGCTCCTGCACGCCCCGACGCAGACGCTCAACCTGGCCGAGGGCGCCGAACGCGCCGACCTGCAGGCCGCCGCCGCGCGTCTCTTCCACCTCCATTCCGGCGAGTAGCGCCCGCTTCGGGCGCCCCCGCACGCTGTCACGATGAAACCTTCCATCCGCCAGAAACTCGACCTGCTGGTCGACCGTCTCGACGAAATCGACCGCATGCTGTCGGCCCCGAGCACCGCCAACGACATGGACCAGTTCCGCAAGCTGTCGCGCGAGCGTTCGGAAATCGAGCCGGTGACCGTCCAGTTCAACGCCTTTCGCCAGGCCGAGAACGACCTCGCCGAAGCCGAGGCGATGCTCGCCGACCCCGACATGCGCGAGTTCGCCGAGGAAGAGATGGCCAACGCCAAGGCCCGTCTTCCGGAACTGGAAATCGAGTTGCAGAAACTTCTGCTGCCCAAGGACCCCAACGACGAGAAAAGCGTCCTCCTCGAAATCCGCGCCGGCACCGGCGGCGACGAGTCGGCGCTGTTCGCCGGCGACCTTTTCCGCATGTATTCGCGCTATGCCGAGCGCCAGCGCTGGCAGGTCGAGGTGATGTCGGCCAGCGAATCGGAACTCGGCGGCTACCGCGAAATCATCTGCCGCATCGGCGGCAACGGTGCCTACTCGCGGCTCAAGTTCGAATCTGGCGGTCACCGCGTGCAACGCGTGCCGGAAACCGAAACCCAGGGGCGCATCCACACCTCGGCCTGTACCGTGGCGATCATGCCCGAGGCCAACGAGGTCGAGGACGTGAACCTCAACCCGGCCGACCTGCGCATCGACACCTTCCGCGCTTCCGGCGCCGGTGGTCAGCACATCAACAAGACCGACTCTGCGGTGCGCATCACCCACCTGCCGACCGGGATCGTCGCCGAATGCCAGGACGGCCGCTCGCAGCATGCCAACAAGGCTTCGGCCATGCGCGTGCTGGCAGCCCGAATCAAGGACGTCCAGGTGCGCGCCCAGCAGAGCGCCATCGCCAGCACGCGCAAGAGCCTGATCGGTTCCGGTGACCGCTCCGAGCGCATCCGCACCTACAACTTCCCGCAGGGCCGCGTCACCGACCACCGCATCAACCTGACGCTGTACAAGATCGCCGCGATCATGGACGGCGACATGGACGAACTGCTCGGCGCGCTGGCCGCCGAACATCAGGCCGACCTGCTCGCCGAACTCGCCGAGCAGAACTGAAAATGACCCTGTTTTCGGCGTTGACCGCAGCAAGGCAGCAGATTGAAAAGCTCGACGCCCGCCTGCTGCTGCAATATGCCACCGGCTGCAGCCACGCCGACCTGCTGGCGCGACCGGAAACGCCGGTGGTCGGCCCGGCTTACACGCAATTCATGGCCTGGGTCGTACGCCGCGCCGCTGGCGAACCGCTGGCCTACCTGGTCGGCGAAGCCGAGTTTCGTGGCCGCGTCTTCCAGGTCTCCCCGGCCGTGCTGATCCCGCGCCCGGAAACCGAAGTGCTGATCGACCAGGCGCTTGAAAAGCTGCATGGCCTGGCGGCGCCGAAGGTGCTCGACCTCGGCACTGGTTCGGGCATCATCGCCATCTCACTGGCCCTCGAATGCCCGGCGGCGACACTGGTTGCGGTCGACCTCTCGAAAGAGGCCATTTCCGTGGCCGGCAACAACGCCGGCCGCCTTGGCGCCCGCGTCGAATTCCGCCACAGCGACTGGTTCTCGGCGCTGGCCGGCGAGCGCTTCGACCTGATCGTCGCCAACCCGCCCTACATTGCCGGCGGCGACCCGCACCTGGCGCTTGACGGGCTGCCCTGCGAGCCGCAACTGGCGCTGACCGACGGCGCCGACGGCCTCGCCTGCATCCGCCGCATCGTCGCCGATGCCCCGGCCCACCTGAATCCCGGCGGCTGGCTGCTGTTCGAGCACGGCTACGACCAGGGCGCGGCAAGCCGGAACTTATTGACCCACGCCGGGTTCAAAGCGGCGTCAACCCACCCCGACCTGGCCGGCATCGACCGTGTCTCAGGCGGCCATCTGTAAATCTGGAGAAATCATGTCCGACGTTCAGCAACGCATCCACGCCACCGTGACCGGCAACCCGGTCGTCCTCTACATGAAGGGCGACGCCCGCTTTCCGCAGTGCGGCTTTTCCGCCACGGCCGTGCAGATCCTGAAAGTCTGCGGCGTCGACGACTTCGTCACGGTCAACGTGCTGGCCGACGAGGAAATCCGCAACGGCGTCAAGGAATACGCCAACTGGCCGACCATTCCGCAGCTCTACATCAAGGGTGAATTCGTCGGCGGCTGCGACATCATGAAGGAGATGTACCAGACCGGCGAACTGCAGCAGATGCTGGAAGGCATTGCGCAGGCCTGACCAGTCCCCGGGCAACCCGGACTCAAAACGACAAAAACCCGCCGTTCGGCGGGTTTTTGCATTACAGCGCCGAGTTAGTTCGGCGCCGTGAATTCGTCATAGGCGCGCACGGCCTCGGCGGCGTACATCAGGGCCGGGCCGCCGCCCATATAGACACAGACGCCCAGCGTTTCCATCAGCTGTTCGCGGGTCACACCAAGGCGGATCAGCGCCTTGACATGAAAGCCGATGCAGCCGTCGCAGTGCTGCGTGACGCCGATAGCCAGCGCCAGCAGCTCCTTGTCGAGTTCACTGAGAACGCCCGCCTGCATCGCGCCTTTGTGCATGGCGCTGAAGCCCTGCATGGTGTCGGGAATTTCCTTGCGCAAGGCGCTCATGGCCTTGGAAAGATCGCTGGTGATGGTGGCGAAGGATTTGCTGTTCATGAACACTCCTTTATATAAGATTTTGCTTATTCTATTGTGCCTGCGTCTGCGGTGCAAATGACATAAATCAATACCCAGCGGCAACGGCCCGCATCGGGCAGCTGAGCCCCGCTCCGGCGCCGCTAGCGGTGCGCCGCAAAAGGCGGCCCGGACGCTGGATTACTCGTCACACTTGAACGATAATCTGTCACCATCTGTTACAAGAACCGGCAATCCACCGCCAAACACTCATTCAGACTGGCAGGATCCCTCATGACCCCCATGCTCAAAAACATCACTGTCGGCAAGCGCAGTCGGCGCTACGCCCTCGGACTCGCCAGCCTCGCCCTTCTGCTTACCGCTGCCTGCGAAAAACACCAGGCACCGCCGCCCGCCACCCCGGTCGTCCAGGTCGTCCAGGTCGCCCAGCGCGACGTGCCGATCTACTTGGAGTGGGTTGGCGCGATGGACGGCAACGTCAACGCCGTCATTCGTCCGCAGGTGACCGGCTATCTGATCAAGCAGAACTACCGCGAAGGCGATCTGGTCAAGAAGGGGCAACTGCTGTTCGAGATCGATCCGCGCACTTTCGAGGCGGCGTTCGACGAGGCCAAGGGCGTGCGCGCCCAGAAGCTGGCGCGTTACGAAACCACCGCTGCCAACCTGGCCCGCATCAAGCCGCTGGCGGCGAAGAACGCCGTCAGCCAGAAGGATCTCGACGACGCCACCGGCGCCAACCAGTCGGCCAAGGCCGAGCTCGAAGCCGCCGACGCCAACCTCAAGACGGCGAAGCTCAATCTCGGCTTCACCAAGATCACCTCGCCGGTCACCGGCATCGCCGGCATCGCCAAGGCGCAGCTCGGCGACCTGCTCAGCCCGAGCATGCCGACCGAGCTGACCACCGTTTCGGTGGTCGACCCGATCAAGGTCTATTTCAACATCAGCGAGCGCGAATACCTGAAAATCGCCAACGCCGCGCAGGCTTCCGGCAGCAGAACGGAGAACGTCCCGCTCGAGCTGATCCTGGTCGACGGTTCGGTCTACCCGCAGCAGGGCAAGGTGGCCGTCTTCAACCGCCAGGCCGATGCCACCACCGGCACCTTCAAGGTCGCCGCCCTCTTCCCCAACCCGAACAACCTGTTGCGCCCCGGCCAGTACGGCAAGGTGCGGGCGACCATGTCGACGATCAAGGGCGCGCTGCTCGTGCCGCAGCGGGCGGTCACCGAAATGCAGGGCAAGTACTTGGTCGCCGTCGTCGGCGCCGACAACAAGGTCGACATCCGGCCGGTGCGCGTCGGCGAGCGCATCGGCGCCGAATGGGTGGTCAGCGAAGGGCTCAAGCCGGACGAGAAGGTAATCGCCGAGGGCACGCAAAAGGTCCGGCCGGGCATGACCGTGGAAACGAAGCCCTTCGTCCCGGCCGCGGCGCCTGCCGCCGGCGGAGAAGCCAAGCCGGCGGCCAAGGGGTAAGGGGTCATGTCCAAATTCTTCATCAATCGCCCGATCGTGGCGATGGTCATCTCGATCCTGATGACCATCATCGGTCTGGTCGCCATGTCGGGGCTGCCGATCGCCCAGTTCCCTAACATCGTGCCGCCGCAGATCCAGGTCAACGCCACCTACACCGGCGCCGATGCCCTGACCGTCGAGCAGGCCGTGGCCACCCCGATCGAGCAGCAGATGTCCGGCGTCGACAACATGGACTACATGTATTCGATCAACGCCAACAACGGCCAAACGACGCTGTACGTCAATTTCGCGCTGGGCACCGATGCCAACACCGACCAGCTGCTCGCCCAGATGCGCCAGGGACAGGCCGAGTCGCAACTGCCCTCGGACGTGCGCAACTATGGCGTGACGGTGCAGAAATCGACGTCGTCGCCGCTGGTCATGTTCGCGCTGTACTCGCCGAACGGTACCTACGACAACATCTTTCTGGCCAACTACTCGTACATCAACATCAACGACCAGATGACGCGGGTCAAGGGGATCGCCAGCGTCACCGTCTTCGGCGCCGGCCAGTACGCGATGCGCCTGTGGGTGCGTCCTGACGTGCTGGCCAAGCTGAACATCACGATTCCCGAGATCATCAACGCAGTCCAGACCCAGAACACCGTCAACCCGGCCGGCCAGGTTGGCGCCCAGCCGGTGCCGGCCGGCCAGGAATTCACCTACGCCGTCCGCGCCCAGGGCCGGCTGGTAACCGAGGAGGACTTCGGCAAGGTCGTGCTGCGTGCCAACCCGGACGGCTCGATCGTCCGCGTCTCCGATGTCGCCCGGATCGAACTCGGCGCCCAGACCTACAACATGGAAGGCCGCCTGAACGGCAAGCCGGCAGCACTGATCGCCCTCTACCAGATTCCCGGTGCCAACGCGCTCGATGCCGCGAACGGCGCCAAAGCGTTGATGGAGAAACTCAAGCAGAGCTTCCCGCCCGACCTCGACTATGTCATCGCGCTCGACACCACGCTATCGGTTACCGAAGGCATCAAGGAAATCCAGCACACGCTGTTCGAAGCACTGGTGCTGGTCATCATCGTCGTCTTTGTCTTCCTGCAGGGCTGGCGCGCGACGCTGATCCCGCTGCTGGCGGTGCCGGTATCGCTGGTCGGCACCTTCATGCTGTTTCCGCTGTTCGGCTTCTCGATCAACACGCTGTCGCTGTTCGGCCTGGTGCTGGCGATCGGTCTCGTCGTAGACGACGCCATCGTTGTCGTCGAAGCAGTCGAGCACCACATCGAGAAGGGCCTGTCGCCGAAGGAGGCAACGCTCAAAGCGATGAGCGAGGTGACCGGACCGGTCATCGCCATCGCCGTCATCCTCGCCGCGGTCTTCGTGCCGACCGCCTTCATCCCCGGCATCACCGGCCAGCTCTACCAGCAGTTCGCGGTGACCATCGCGATCTCGGTCGTCATCTCGGCCTTCAACGCGCTGACCCTGAGCCCGGCCCTGTGCGCCCTGCTGCTTCGCCCCAAGGTCAAGGGAACCGGGCCGCTGCAGAAGTTTTACGACCGCTTCAACGAGATCTTCGGCCGGATCACCGGCGGCTATGTCGGCGTCTGCCGCCTGGCAATTCGCAAGAGCATGGTCAGCCTCTTGTTCATTTTCGGCCTCGCCGCCCTGGCCGGGCTGTTCGGCAAGACGCTGCCAACCGGCTTCCTGCCCGACGAGGACCAGGGCTACGTCTTCGCCGGCGTGCAGCTTCCGGATGCCGGGTCGCTGCAGCGTACCTCGGAGATTGCCCGCCAGGCCGAAGACCTGATCAAGGATGTCCCCGGCGTCAAGTACGTCACCACCGTGGTCGGCTACAGCATGCTGAGCCAAGTGCAGAACACGTACAGCGCGTTCTTCTTCATCACCTTCGACGAATGGTCCAAGCGCAAGAAGCCAGAGGAACAATACGGCGCAATCAAGGCCGAACTCTCGAAGCGGCTAGCCGGAATCAGCGGGGCAATCGGCTTCGCCTTCCCGCCGCCGGCCATCCAGGGGGTCGGTGTTTCGGGTGGCGCCACCTTCATCCTGCAGGACCGCGCCGGCAAGGATGTCGACTACCTCGCCGAGCAGACAAACCGATTCCTCGAAGCGGCGCGCAAGCGGCCGGAACTGGCCAGCGTGACCTCGACCTTC
Source organism: Azonexus sp. (assembly GCA_017983755.1). Classification (GTDB taxonomy): domain Bacteria; phylum Pseudomonadota; class Gammaproteobacteria; order Burkholderiales; family Rhodocyclaceae; genus Azonexus. Next base: position 53,782 of record JAGOAU010000008.1, read on the forward strand.
CGCCCGGTGGTACCGCAACTGTTCGTCGACGTCGACCGCGACAAGGTGCTCAAGCAGGGAGTCAATATCAAGGAGGTCTACCAGACGCTGCAATCCTTCCTCGGCAGCGGCTTCATCAATTACTTCAACCGCTTCGGCCGCCAGTGGCAGGTTTACATCCAGTCCGAGGGCGAATTCCGCACCGACATCGAGAATGTCGGCCAGTTCTACGTGCGCAACAAGGACGGTCAGCCGGTTCCGCTGTCCGCGCTGACGTCGATCCGCAACATCGCCGGCCCCGAGTTCACGATGCGCTTCAACCTGTATCGCAGCGCTCAGATCAACGCCTCGGCGGCGCCCGGTTTCAGCTCGACGCAGGTCATGCGCGCGCTGGAAGAGGTCTTCCACGAGACCATGCCCAGTGAAATGGGCTACGACTACTCGGGCATGTCATTCCAGGAACAGAAAGCCGCCCAGGGCGTCTCGCCGGTCGCCATCTTCGCCTTCTCGCTGCTCTGCGTGTTCCTGATCCTGGCCGCCCAGTACGAGAGCTGGTCGCTGCCGTTCTCGGTGCTGCTCGGCACGCCGATCGCCGTCGCCGGCGCCTTCGCGGCGCTGCTGCTTCGCGGGCAGGAACTCAACGTCTACGCGCAGATCGGCCTCGTCATGCTGATCGGCCTGGCGGCCAAGAACGCGATCCTGATCGTCGAGTTCGCCAAGATGGAGTACGAAAAAGGCGAGCTGTCGCTGGCGGAAGCGACACTGAAGGGCGCGCAACTGCGCTTGCGGCCGATCCTGATGACCTCGTTCGCCTTCATCCTCGGTTGCGTGCCGCTCGCGCTGGCCAGCGGCGCCGGCGCCATCTCGCGGCAGGTGATGGGCGGCGCCGTCATCGGCGGCATGCTGGCGGCTACGGGCATCGCAATCTTCATGATCCCGGTGAGCTTCTACGTCATCGAGCGGCTCAGCCACCGCGGCAAGACCGATCCGTTGCCGGCCGAAGGTGCCGGCACGGGCGATAAACCGGCAGCCGGCAAGGAAGGAGACGGCCATGCGTAAACCAATCGCCGCAGCATTGTTCGCCCTGCTCGCCGGCGGCTGCATGGTCGGCCCCGACTACGTCCGCCCGCCGGTGGACGCGCCGGCGGCCTGGCGCCTCGATGAGAAATATGTCCGCGACCTCGCCAACACCGCCTGGTGGGAACAGCTCGGCGACCCGGTGCTCAACGACCTGGTCGTCGTCGCGCTGCGCGAGAACAAGGACCTGATGATCGCCAGCGCGCGCGTCGACGAATTCGCGGGGCGCTACGGCTTCGTCCGCGCCGAACTGTTCCCGCAGGTCGGCGCCGGCTACGATGCCGCCCGCCAGCGCGTCAATTCGTCAGTCATTTCCGGCAGCGGCGGCGAATCCACCTTCAACACCTACGGGGCGGCGCTCAACGCGGCCTGGGAAATCGACCTCTGGGGCCGCATCCGCCGCCAGACCGAGGCTGCCCGCGCCCAGTTGCTGGCCAGCGAGGAAGCGCGGCGCGGCGTCGTCATGACGCTGGTGGCCAGCACCGCCGGCGGCTACATCAACCTGCGCGACCTCGACCGTCAGCTCGAAATCGCCCAGGCGACAGCCAAGGCGCGCGGCGAATCCTACGACATCTTCAAGCTGCGCTTCGAGGGCGGCATCATCTCGCTGCTAGAGCTGAGCCAGAACCGTTCGCAGTACGAGGAAGCGCTGGCAACGATTCCCGTCATCGAGAAGGCCATCGCCCAGCAGGAAAATGGGCTGAGCGTACTGCTCGGGCGCAACCCCGGACCGATCGCGCGCGGCAAGACCATCGACGAACTGGCCCTGCCGGCGATTCCGGCCGGCCTGCCGTCGGAACTCCTCGAACGCCGCCCCGACCTCCGCGCAGCCGAACAGCAGCTGGTCGCCGCCAATGCGCTGATCGGCGCCGCCAAGGCACAGTACTTTCCGACCATCTCGCTGACCGGTCTGCTGGGTTACAGCAGCACCAGCCTGAGCAACCTGTTCGACAGCCAGTCGCGCGCCTGGCAGTACGGCGGCGCGATCACCATGCCGATCTTCACCGCCGGCGCCATCGCCGGGCAGGTCCAGGCGGCCGAAGCCGGCCAGCAACAGGCGCTGTTTTCGTATCAGAAGGCGATCCAGCAGAGTTTCCGCGAGGTCAACGACGCGCTCGTCGACCAGGACCGGACGCGCGTCCAGCTGGAAGCCCAGAAGCGTCAGGTCGATGCGCTCAAGGAGTATGCCGACACGGCGCGCCTGCGCTACGACAATGGCTACACCAGCTTCATCGAGGTCCTCGATGCCGAGCGCAGCCTGTTCAACGCCCAGCTCCAATTCACCCAGTCGAAGCAGTTCCAGTTCCAGGCAATGATCAACCTGTACAAGGCAGTGGGTGGTGGCTGGGACGTCGCGGCGGAAAAGACGGCCGCCGCAGGCGGCGTCCGCTGATGCCGTGACCGGCGACCGGGAACTTCGGGCCGGCGCCGGCATGAGCGGCCGTCTGTCGGCGCTGCGGCGTGGCGCGCTGCGCCTGATCCCGGCTCTGGCCCTGCTACTGCTCGCCGGCCAGTCGCTGGCGCAGCTCCCCTTCCAAGCGGCCAAACCGGCGGCGAATGCGCCGGCGAAGAGCGCACAGGTTGCCAATGATGCCAACCCGCGCGCCAAGGCCGAACAGCAACTCGCGGAGGCGCGCCGCCAGCTGGAGGCAAGCGGCCCGGTCGGCAGCGGCGGCGCGCTGACCAGCGAGCGTCAGCGCCTGCTCGAACGCCTCGTCGTTTCCTACGGCGAACGCCTCAAGCTGCTCGACGAACTCGACGCCCTGCGCGACGGCCGCACTGACCAGGCCCGCCGGCAGGCCCTGTACGCCGAATTCGCCGGGCCTCCCCCGTATTCCGCCCTGCGCGTCGACGCCCTGCGCCAGGAATTCGATGCCGAGCGCGAACGCCTGCAGACATTGGCCTCCGGCGAACGCGCCCTCGATGCCCAGAAGCGCACGCAGGTCGAGTTGCAGCGGCGCACGCAGGAAGCGGTGCGTCTGGCCGAGGACCGCCTGGCCCGCGCACGCAACGACGCCGAAGCCGAAAAGGAGCGGCAGGCGGTCGAAGTCGCCACCCTGCGCCGCCAGCTGACCGATGCCGAACTGGCCAACATGCTGACCGGCGACGAGCGGATACAGGCCGAGCGCAAGATCCTGCAGGCCGCAGCCAGCGAGCTGCAGGATCTGATCGCCCGCGTTCTGCCGCAGCAGCGCCTGACCAAGGACGAATCCGACCAGCAGCAGGCCCGCCTGCGCAACATTCTCAACAAGCTGGCGGCGGAAACCGAGCGCCGGCTGGCCGACAATACGCGGCGGGCGGCCGAACGCGAGCGCCTGGCAAAGGATACGGCGGCAGGCGAACCCTCGCTCGAGGACGTCCGGCGCCTGAAGCTGCTCGACGAAACGCTGGAAACGGATCGCGTCGTGCTGATGACGCTGAACTGGCTGCAAAACCTCAACCAGGCATTCAGCGAAGCCTGGGCGCAGCGCTTCGCCGGGCTGTCGACCAGCGATGCCGGGGTCCGCCAGAAGGTCGTGGCGACGCTGAGCAAAATCAGGGAGGAACTGCACACCCGCAAGCCGCTGTTCGAGGAACTTGCCGCCGGCGCCGACGTGGCGGTGCGCGACCAGGAACTGCGCATCGACAGCGCCGCGCTCGATGCGCCGGCCGCCGCCCATGAAGCCGCCGTGCTCGACGTACTGCGCCAGCGCCAGGAGGCCTACCAGCGGCTCATCCTCGCAGCCGAGCGCGCCGATCGCCAGCTCGAACGCTGGCTCTCCGGCGATTTCGGCTTTTCCGGCGAAGCCGGCGCCAGCTACCTGAAGGTCGGCGCCCTGGAGCTCCTGCAGAAACTCAAGCACGTCTGGGATTTCGAGATGTTCGCGGTCGAGGACTCGACCGTCGTCGACGGCAAGACGGTCACCGTGACCTACGGCGTCACCATCGGCAAGAGCATCGGCGCGCTGCTGCTGTTCATCCTCGGCTACTGGCTGTTCTCGCGCCTGGCGCGCCGCCTGCAGCGCGTCATGGTCGACCGCTTCGGCGTCAACCAGCAGCTGGCCAGCGTCATCCGCCGCTGGGTCATGATCTCGCTCGGCCTGGTGCTGCTCGTCTTCATCCTCAACCTGGCGCGCATCCCGCTGACCGCCTTCGCCTTCATGGGCGGCGCGCTGGCCATCGGCGTCGGCTTCGGTACCCAGACCATCATCAAGAACGTCATCAGCGGCATCATCATCCTCTTCGAGCGCAAGATCCGCGTCGGCGACATCATCGCCATCGGCGGCACGACCGGCCATGTCACCGCCGTCGACCTGCGCGCCTCGACGGTGCGCAGCTTCGACGGCGTCGAGGCGCTGGTGCCCAACTCCAGTTTCCTCGAAAACCAGGTGGTCAACTGGACCTATTCCAATTCGCAGATCCGCCGCGAGATCCGCATCGGGATCGCCTACGGTTCGCCGGTGCATGAGGCGGCCGACATCATCGCCGGCTGCGCCGAGGACCATGGCCAGGTGCTGAAGGACCCGCCGCCCGCCGTCTTCTTCGAGGATTTCGGCGACAACGCCCTGGTCATGGCGCTTGTGTTCTGGGTCGAACTCAACGCCAGCGTGCCGGGCCGGCGGATCGACAGCGACCTGCGCTTCGCGATCGAGAAGCGGCTGCGCACGGCCGGCATAGACATCCCCTTCCCGCAGCGCGACATCCGGCTCAGCGTTGGCGATGCGCTGCCGGTGCAGGTCGTGCCCGCCGCCGGTTCGCCGCCGGACGCGAGCGGTCGCCTACCGGGCTGACCCCTCGCCGCGCTGCCCGCGGCGCGACGGCGGTTCGCCGAAAACGAAGGTGTACAGCACGTCCAGCGCGTTGTCGGTGCCGGCGCGGGCGATCAGCGATACCTGGCGATTGAGGGCGATGCTCAGCTTGACCACGCTGCCGGCGCGGCCGAGCGACTGGTCGTAGGAGAGCAGCACATTGCTCGACAGGCGCCGGCCGACGCTGAGAATCTGGTTGCCGGTGCCCGCCGTCGTGTCGAAGGTGCTGCCGACGACCCGGCTACCCATCTGGCGCCCGCCGCTGTCGCCGATCTCGCCCTGGCGCACGCTGAACTCATCGATGCCGAAGCCCTGCTTGATCTGCCGCACGAGACCGCCCGACTCGTTGCCGAAGAGGCTTCCGGCCGCCGACAGCAGGAGCCCGGCAGCGCCGGCCCCGCCCTGCTCGGGGCCATGGCCGAGGACCAGCCAGCTCAGCTTTTCGACGTCCGGCAGGTCGGGGTCGGACACCAGGCGCACGACCGGCCGCTGCACCGTGCCACTGATCTGCACGCCGGGCTCGACGGCCAGCCCGCGGCGGACGGCGCGCGCGTCGATCGCCGGATTGTCGACCAACCCCTGGAAGGTCAGGATGCCGCGCTCGATTTCCAGCTGCTGGCCGAAAGCCTCGAAACGCCCACCCTGCGAGCGGATGCGGCCGGTCGCCCGGGGCAGGTCGCGCCCTTCGGCCTGCAGGCGGACGCTGCCGGCGAGGCGGGTTTCCAGGCCGAGGCCGCTGAACATGAACTGGCGCCCGAGATCGGTTTCCAGATCGAGGTCGAGGCGCGGCCGGAAACCGCCCGGCTGTGCCGTACCGTCGGCGGCGAGGATGACCACATCGTCGGACAGGCGCGGCGCGCCCATCGGCGCCATCTGCCACCAGGCGGCATCGACTGCGACCCGGCCCCTGACCGTCAGCGTCTCGGCCAGCCAGGAAATGCTGCCCTTGCCGGACACCGTGAGCCAGCGGTCGGGCAACTGGTAGACGCCGACGCGATCCAGGCTCAGTTCGAGCGCCGCGCTCTCGTTGCTGCGGTCGACCCGCATCTGACCGGCAATTTCAAGTCGGCCGGGGCGGCCGGTGATCTCGGCCAGGCGCTCGCCGGCCACCCGCTGCAACTGGCGCGGCGCCGGCTGCAGCGGGCTGGCAAAAGCCAGCTGGCTGACGCGCAGCAGGTTGTCGTCGAGACGCGCATCGAGCACGCCGTCGCTCAGGCGCATCCCCGTTTCCGGCAGCGCCAGCGCCAGCCCCTCGCCCTTGAATACCCCGGAGAGCAGGGGATGCTCCGGCGTACCGGCCAGCTTCACTTCGCTGTTCAGGCGGCCGCCGGTCTTGCCGCGCTCGTCGAGAAATTCGGCCAGCCACGCCAGGTCGGGCGTGTCGGTGCGCAGCGAGCCCGACCATGCCGCCTGCCGGTTGAGCGTCCACGCATCGCGCATGCCCGCCTCCAGCCGCGCCTCGATATTGCCCAGGCGGGGGCCGCGGACAGTTGCTTCGACGAGCAGGCGCTGCGCCCCGGCTTCGGCCGCCAGGCGCAGCTTCCACGGGTCGCCGTCGAGGTTGACCGGACCGACGCGCCAGGCGTCGCTGCCCAGTGTCAGCGGCGCCGCCTGCGCCAGCGAAAAGGAACGGAAGCGTTGTTCGGCGGCCAGCCTGGCGACCGTCAGCTTGCCATCCCAGCGCGGCTTCTGGAGATCGTCGGCGAAGCCGCCCTCGGCCGCCAGTTCGAGGACGTTGCGGCCGGCGATTTCACCGCCGGCGCGCAAGGTGTGCTGGCGGCGCGTGCCGGCGACCTGCAGGTTCAGCTTCTTGAGCAGCCCCGGCCGGTCGACGCCGTCGAAGCTCGCTACCCGCAGGTCGAGCTTGAGCGGACTCGCCGGCTGGCTGCCGAGGTCGGCCGTCAGGCTCGCCTCCTTGAGACGCCCGATGCCCGGCAGGCCGAGACGCGGCGTCGCCAGTTCGGCCGCCAGCGTCAGGTTTTCCGGCATGCCGGCGAGTTGGATGGTGCCGGCGAGGCCGCCGTCGAGTCCGTAGGGGCCGAGCTCCGGCGCCGCGATGTCGACGCGCAGGCTGTCGCCGGGGCGGCCGAAGGCACCGCTTGCCGTCAGCCGGTTCGGCCCGGCAGTCAGTTGCACGTCGGCGCGCGGGATGCGCGGCCAGTCGATGACAAGCTCGCCGCGCCCGGCCAGCGGCTGGCCGGCGAAGCGGCTGTCGCGCAGAGCGAACTGCGCCTCGACGACGGGACGCGGCTGCAGCCGGCCGCTGGCAGCCAGTGTACCGTTGAGCGCAGCGGTCGGCACCTTGGCAAAGCGGCTGGGGTCGAAACGCGCCAGTTCGCCGCTGGCCGCAAATGCCATTTCCTCGCCGGTCGCCAGTTCGCCGCTGGCCCGCAGCACGGCGTCGCCGGCACTCAGTTCGAGACGCGGCAGGCTGAGCTTGCCGTTCTCGTGGCTGGCTTCGGCGGCAAGCGTGAATCGTTGGTCGGCGAGGCGGAAATCGAGTTGCTGGCGGGTGCTGCCGACGGTCGCTGAAATCGGGCCGTTCAGGCGGGTCGACCGCAACACGCTGGCCAGTTGTGCGGCATCGAGTTCGCGGGCGACCAGATCGAGGCTCAGGGCGGCGTCGCGCCAGACGGCCGTACCACTCAGCCGGCCGCTCCCCGGCAAGCGCGCCTGCAGGTCGCTGAAGCGGCCGCCGTCATCATTCCACGCAAAGCGACCGCTCAGGCGCTCGAGCGGCAGGCGCTGGCGGTCGAGCGGGCCGGCGCTGGCGTTGCGCAGATCGAAGCTGCCGGCGACGGCATCTGCCTCCCGCTCGTCCGGCCGGACATCGGCCTGCAGCGTAAGGCGGGCGGCCGGCGCGCCGTCGATCCAGGCGGCCGGGTCGACATCGGCAAGTTCCAGCCAGGCTTCGGCAAAAGCTTGGCGGGCGAAGGGCGTCAGCAGTGCCCGACCGCTGCCGCTCACCCCTTCCGCGGCGGTGACTTTGAGTTCGATGCGCTCGAGCAGACCCTCGGCAGTCACCGTCAGCCGCACCGCCTGGTCGTCGAGCTTGCCGGCGATGCTGGCATCCGCCCGCAGGGGCAGCGGCGCGCTGCCGCCGAGTTCGGCCGAACCGGCGATCACGGCCAGGCCAAGCCGGGCACCGAAGTCGTTCAGGCGGTGCGTCTTTCCATCGCTGGCGAAGACGCCGCGCAGGTCGCCTACGCTGAACACCTGGCCGTAGTCGAGCCGGGAAACGGCCATTTTTTTGACGTCGACCGCAACCGGCAAGACCAGGCTGGCCGGCGGCGGCGTCGCCTCGTCGGAGCTGGCGATGTCGAGCCGGAGCCGCGCCGCGGCGAGTTCGCCGATGACCAGCCGCTTCTCGAACAGGGCGGCAGGGGTCCACGCGATGCGCAGATCGTCGACCTCGACTTCCAGCCCCGGCTCCTTCCAGCTCAGGCGGGCGAAGGCGAGCGGGCCGACGAGGCGGCCGCTCGGCTGGTCGACAGCGAAGCGGCCAGCGCTCGCCTTGCTGGCGAGGCGGGTGAGCGTGATCAGCCCGCTCTCGCTGAAACCGAGCCAGAAGCCGGTGGCAAGGAGCAGAACGGTGAACAGGAAAAGTGGACGCTTCATCTCAGAACGGGATCGCCAGCGAGAAATGCAGATGGATCGCCTCGCTCTGCTCGCCATAGGCGAGATCGACGGCGATCGGCCCGGCTACCGTGCGCCAGCGAACGCCAAGGCCGTAGCCGTAGGCGAGGTCGACCTGGCTCAGGTCGTCGACCGCGTTGCCGGCATCGACGAAGGCGGCGATGCCCCAGGTGTCGTCGAGCCAGTGCGTGTATTCGACGGTGGCGTTGGCCATGTAGCGGCCGCCGACGATGGCCGAGCCCTCGCTGACGCCGAGGCTCTGATAGCTGTAGCCGCGTACCGAGCCGGTGCCGCCGGTGCGGAAGACGTATTCCTGCGGGATGCCGTTGCGCGAATCGGCGATGGTGTAGCCGATTTCGCCGCTCAGCATCAGCGTGTCGCGCTGGCCGATCGGGAAGAACTGCTGGTAGCGGCCGAGCAGGCGGATGAAGTTCTGGTCCGACAGCACCGCCTTGGCGGCGCCGCCGACCTGGCCTTGCAGCACGATGCCGTCGCGGGTGTCGAGCGGGTTGTCGACGTGGCGCCAGGTCCATGCAATATTCGGGACCAGCGCGCGACTGATGCTGTCGGGGGCGCCGTCCGGCTCCAGGCGCTCGTCCTGCCAGGTCAGCGACAGGCGCGTTTCGAACGGCCCTTCGCGCCATGCCTGCTGGCCGCCGATGGCAATGCGCTCGGTGCGCAGGCCCTGGATGTCGGTCGCCTGGACCATGGCACCGACGCTGTTGCGCCGCTGCGACTCGGTCGGCGGGAAGAAAACGTCGGCGTAGGCGGTCTGCTTCTTCTGTTCGATGCGCAGGCCGGTGTTCAGCTCCCAGGCCTGGCCGAAGAGGTCGGCGGTCTGGAAATTGGTTTCGACGCGGGCGCCGGTGTTGGAACTAATACCGGCGCCGAAGGACAAGCGGTGCGCCGGCCGCTCGCTCAGGCGGACGATGACCGGCGCGGTGACGATACCGTCGGCATCCGGCGGCTTTTCACGGTCGATGCTGACGTGCACCGAGCGGAACTGCGGCGTCGCCTGCAGGGCTGTCTGCAGCGCGTTGAGGTCGGCCTCGCGGTAAGGCTCGCCGGCGCGCACGGTACGGTTGTGGCGCTCGACCAGCGTCACTGGGTAACGCTCCAGGCCCTCGACCCGCAACTCGCCGAAGCGGAAGGGCGGACCGCTGTCGTAGCGCGCCATCAGCCTTGCCTCTCTGGTCGCCGGGTCGATCGTCGCCTGGCTGTCGAGCAGGCGGGCCGCGGCATGGTTCTCCGCCAGCAGGCGCGATAGGATCTGCTGCTTGGCGCTGTTCCAGTCCTGCTGGCGAAACGGCTGGCCGACCGGCAGTTCCCAGCCGGCGATCAGTTCCTGCCGCGTTTTTGCCGCCACGGGGCCGTCGACCGCAACAGCCACCGCCGCGATCAGCGTGCGCGGGCCGGGATCGACCGTCAGGTGCACGGCGTTGTCGCTGTCCACGAATTCGATCTGCGGCGAGAAGTATCCTTCGGTTTCGAGAATCTGGCGGACCAGCCGCTGCAGGCGGGCCTGGCCGCCCGCCCCCGGCGCCGTCTCGTCGGGCAGGAAAGGGGTCAGAAGCTCGACAATTTCATCCGGCGCGCGCAGGTCGATCTCGCCCGCCGGCGCCAGCGGGGCAAGAACGAGCAGGGCCAGCGGGAACAGGCGCCGGATGGCGCGGGCGAAGAAAGACACCGGTCTATTTTACCCTTGACCGTTGGTCGCCACGGCGCGTGGCGGCAGCAGGAAGCTGCGCGGCTCGTGCCGGAAGCGGTGCCAGATGGCGCGCAGCAACGGCCCCCAGTGTTCGAAGCGAACGCCGCGGGCGCCGAGGGCGGTGCGCAGGGCAAGCGCGAAACTGACCGCGAGATTGGTCATGCCGATCAGCGCGATGCCGAACACGGCCCACAGGATGACCTTGAGCGGCAGCTCGAACTGGAAGCCAATGAAGGCATAGCCGAGATTGGCCGACGAAAAGGCGATGTGCCGGATATCGAGCGGCAGCCCGATCATCTTGCCGATGTCGCCGGTCGACCCGAGCATGCAGCCGAACAGGAAGTTGCCCATGATGCCGCCGAGGTGATCCTGGATGTAGGCACCGACCCGGGTCGCGCGCGCGCCGCCGAGGAGGCCGCGCAGCCAGCGCAGGCGGGCGATGCGGGTGCCGACGTCGCTGTAGGCGGCCTTATTGTCGAAATAGCCGGTAATCAGGCCGGACAGGAACAGATAGAAGCCGGCAATCGCCGCGTGCGGGATCGCCCAGCTCAGCGGATCGAGATCGGCCAGCAGGTGGGCGCCCTTCTCCAGTGCGATGACCGGGTGGCCGAGCCACTGGCTAAGGCCGAGGCCGACGAGGATGGCGATCGGCAGCGCGACCATGACGTTGCCGGCGATGGCGGCGAGCTGGCTGCGGCAGACGGCGGCGACGACGTCGACCAGGCGTTCGAGCTCCGCCTGACGCGTCGCCCGGACATCGCCGAGCAGGCCGGCGAGGGTCTGCGCGGTCATCGCCGGCTGCTTGGTGGCGACCGTCATGCCGAGCAGGTAGATGGCGACGAAGCCGAGGCCGTAGATCAGGCTGAACAGGACGGCTTCGACGATCAGCGGCGCGTGCAGGCCGCTGGCGAAAATCTTGAGCAGCGCCATGCAGCCGATCAGCACGCCGGCTCCCGCCGCCGAACGCCACATCTGGCGATAGTCGCTGCGAGTTTCACAGATGTAGTGCTCGCCCGAGCGCGCCGCGTTCTCGGTCACCCGCACCGCCAGCAGCTTGGACAGCTGCGCCATGTAGTGGCTCAGGCTGTTGCGGCGGTTCTCGGCGAGATAGGCGGAGCGCGCGAACTCGGCCCAGGCGACGATCGCCTTGCCGCGCTCGGTCGACGCCTGCGAAGCGGTCAGCATGGTCACCAGCTCGCGCAGGCGTTCCAGGCATTGCTCGCTGCGCGTCAGCAGGTAGCTGAGGTGCAGGCTGGTACCGACCGTCAACGCCCGCTTGCGGATGCGCTGCAGCGTGCTCTGGCACTGGTCGGCGATGACCAGCAGCTGGCTGCCGTCGTCAATTGGGCTGGAGGGGTCGTCGAGCGCGGCGCGCAGCGCATTGACGAAATCGAGCGCCTCGGCCGACAGCGCCACGAAACACGGCAGGTCGTCGTCGAAACTGGGCGAGGCGCGCATCAGCTCGCCCTCGACGCCGAGGCCGCTGACACGATGCGCCAGCAACAGCACCGCGTCGTGGATCTGCTCGCGGATGCCGCGCCAGTCGACGCTGCGCAGTTCGTCCGCCGGCGCCAGCAGCGCCCAGTAGCGCCGCGACAGTTCGAGCGGAATCGTCTCCTGCCAGCGCCAGTCGTCGCTGCGGTCGTAGATGACATGCAGACAGTCCTTCAGCCGCCGCTCGTCGGGCGCCTCGGGCAACAGGCGGTGGCCGAGGATGCGCCACCATTCGGAGAAGAAGCCGGTGCCGGGCAGGATGCCGCTGTCGGTGAAGAAGGTGACGAGACGGCGCGTGGCGATGAAATGCATGACGCGGCTGCGGAAGACCGCCAGCAGTTCGGGATCCGCCTCGAGGCAGGCCAGCATGAATTCGTAACGCTCGGCGGCGCCGTCGTCGTGCCGGTCTTTCGGTCGAATTACGGCGACCACGCGACGGATCAGGTCGAGGGTATCGGCCGCGGGGTCGCGAAAGGCTTCGAGCGCCGCCCGCAGGCGCTCCTCGGGCGATTGACTGCGGCCGGAAAACCAGCGGGAAAGCCGGGTAAAAAACGACATCCGGAGCGAAGTCAGCTTTCAGCCGGCTTGACCGCCGGCGCCTTGGCCCGGGCTGTGGGCTTCGACTTGGCTGCCGGTTTCGCTTTGGCGGCAGCCTTTGGCTTGGCGGCGCTGCCTGCAGCGGGCGCCGCGGCTGCGGCCGCGGGTTTTTTCGCGGTTGCCGGGGCACGCTTGGCCGCCGGCTTCTTCGCTGCCGGCGCCGCCAGGGTCTTGTGTCCCAGGGCCTTGCGGATTTTCTCCAGCATCGCCTTCTGGGCCGCCGTCGGCTTGGCGGCGAGAATCCGCTCGTCCTGCATCAGCTTGTCGAGCAGCGTTTGCAGACGGGCGGCATCGGTCGGATCGGCCAGCAGTTTCGGCAGGGTGGCGATCGCCACTTCCGGCGACTCGCCGACGATGATTTCCTGGGTGCCGCGGATGCGGCGCTGCTCGTCCGGCGCCAGCTCCGGCAACAGGTCGGCGTATTCCTTGATCAGTTCGGCTTTCAACTGCAGGCGCGAAAGCGGCAGGGCATTGCCCTTGTCCTTCAGCAGGAAGGCGATGCGCGAGACGGCGGCCGGGTAGCCGCCTTCGTCGATCTGCGCCAGTGCCGCACTCACCGTTTCCGCCTGACGCGCCCCGGCAGTCTGTTCGCGCACCAGCGACGGGCTGTGCTCGGCCATCAGGTTGGTGAACATGTGGCCGAAGAGCTGGAAGAAGGCCGCCTCGCTGATCGCGTCCTGCACGGCGCGATAGTAGGTCATGGTCGCCGAGAGGATGCTGGAGCCGGCCATTTCCAGTTGGCGCAGCGGATTTTCCGGCCCTACCGCCTTGCGCTGCTTCTTGACGAAGGCGGCCGCCGGCGCCAGCCAGCCGAGCCACGGATTGAGATCGGAGATCGCCCAGCGCTGCATGCGTAGCGGATGGAAGGTTCGACCCAGCTTGGCCGTCGTCTCGTTCGACAGCTGCTGCACCAGCGGCTGGGAGAACAGCTCGTAGGCTTTCTGGTTGAATTCGGACACTGCGGCGACCGCCTCGAAGGCTTTCTCGTCCTTGCGCTCAAAACGGTTGAGGCGCTTGCTGACCTCCTCCAGCGAATGCTCGACGAATTCGACGTTATAGCTGACCGTGCCATCCTTGCTCTGGTGCTCGATGATGTTCATGCCGTAGAGGCCTGGCGGCAGCGCCTCGATCGAACCAAGCACGGAAACGATCTGCGCGTGTTCCTTGCGGGCGACGGCGCCGGAAACGAAGATGCCGAGGTGGCCGACGTTCTTGTGCAGCAGGCCGACGATGACCTGACCATTGGCCTTGATCTCCGCCGTCGAGCCATAGGTATCGGCGACCCAGTTGAAGGCCTGCTCGGGAGGTGTGATGTCGTCGCCCATCGAGGCGAAGAGGACGATCGGCGAGCGGATTGACTTGAGATCGAAGAGCTTGCCCTGCTTCGACTTGGTGTCGTTCCACAGCTTGTTGCCGACGAAGAGATTCTGCGTGATCCACTCGATCTCCTCGCGGTTGAGCATGAACATGCCGCCCCACCAGCGTTCGAATTCGAGGAAGCGCGGCGGCTCGGTGTCGACGTTCTTGAAGACGTGGTAGTACTTGTCGAAAAAGGTATTGGCCGGATGCAGGCTCTCGAAGTTCTGGACCAGCCAGGCGCCGTCGAAGACGCCGTTGGAAAGGTCGGCAACCATCGACGACAGCCAGGTGCCACCGAGCAGGCCGCCGGAATAGCGCATCGGGTTGTCGCCCGCGCCCTGCTCCCAGGCGCCGCCCCAGTAGGACATCGGCGCGCCGTTGATGACGATCGGCCCGGTATCGTCGGGATCGGAAGCCGCCAGCATCATCGCCGCCCAGCCGCCCTGGCAATTGCCGATGATCACCGGCTTGGGGCTGTCGGGATGCAGTTCGCGCACCTTCTTGACGAAGATCGACTCGGTTTCGCAGACGTCGAGCAGGGTCTGGCCGGGTTCGGGGTCCGGGAAGAAGGAAACGAAATAGACCGGGTGGCCATCGCGCAGGGCGACGCCGACCTGTGAATCATCCTTGAAGCCACCGATGCCCGGGCCATGGCCGGCGCGCGGGTCGATGACGACATAGGGCCGGCGCCTGGGATCGACGGTGACGCCCTTGGGCGGCACGATGCGCAGCAGGGTGTAGTTGACCGGACGGGCGAACTTGCGCGCATCGAGTACGGTTTCGTAGTCGAAATGCAGCAGCGGCGGCAGCCCCTTCTTCTGGTGCTCGCGGAAATCGTTGCCGCGCTGGCGCATGGTGTCCCAGAACAAAATGGCCCGCTGCGCGAAGTCGACCGCGTAATCGTTCCACGTCGTACCCGGCGCCAGCAGCGACGGCAGCGTTGCCGCGCTCTTCGCCTGCGCCTCGCGCAGGGCCCTGGCAAACTCTTCCTGGGCGAATTTCAGGCGCTTCTGCAGCAGTTCCGCGACATTGCGATCGATCTGAAGGTTCTGGGACAGCTTCTTTACCGTCGACTTCATGCCATTTCTCCTCGGAGGGGGCCGCGTGTGCGGCACAGACCAATCATGTTAAATCACTAGCCTCCGCCGGCATAGCATCATGGCCAAGCGAACGGCATTGCGCACCTCAGTGTGGATGCCTATGATTCGCCCACAACAACGCATCCGGAGACTCGCCATGGAACAGAAGCACGCCAAATACGAACGCCTGCTCGCCCGCTGCCGGGAACTCGCCCCGGCACCGACGGCCGTCGCCCACCCCTGCGACGAAAGCTCGTTGCGCGGCGCCCTTGAGGCGGCGGAAAAAGGCATCATCCAGCCGATCCTGGTCGGCCCGCGCGGCAAGATCGAAGCGGTGGCCCGCGAATTCGGCCTCGACACTTCGCCTTACGAAATCGTCGATGCCGAGCACAGCCACGCCGCCGCCGAGCGGGCCGTGCAACTGGTGCATGAAGGGCGCGCCGAACTGCTGATGAAGGGCAGCCTGCATACCGACGAACTGATGGCCGCCATCGTCAAGAGCGGCACCGGTCTGCGCACCAACCGGCGCATCAGCCACTGCTTCATCATGGACGTGCCGAGCCTGGACCGTGCCATCTTCGTCACCGATGCGGCGATCAACATCTTCCCGACCATGGAAGACAAGATGCACATCATCCAGAACGCCATCGACCTCGCGCATTCGCTGGGCAACGAAAAGCCGAAGGTCGCCATCCTCTCGGCCATGGAGACGATCAATCCGAAGCTGCAATCGACCATCGAGGCCGGCGCCCTGTGCAAGATGGCGGATCGCGGCCAGATCACCGGCGGCGTCCTCGACGGCCCGCTGGCACTCGACAACGCCATCGACCTGGACGCCGCCAGGATCAAGAAGATCGAATCCCCGGTAGCCGGCAAGGCGGACATCCTGGTCGTTCCCGATCTTGAAGCTGGCAACATGCTGGCCAAGAGCCTCAGCTTCATGGCCGACGCCGACGCCGCCGGCATCGTCCTCGGCGCTCGCGTGCCGGTCATCCTGACCAGCCGCGCCGATTCGGTGCTGACGCGCCTCGCTTCCTGCGCGGTCGCGGCACTGGTTGCCGCCGACCGCCGCAAGCAGGCTGCCAAGGCCGTCGCCAGCTGAATGGCGAAAAAGCAGAAACAAGGGCCGCGCTGAGCGGCCCCTTTTTACCAGCCGGTCAGCGCAGGTACTCCCGGCTGATCTCCCGGAAAATATCCGAACCGGCCTTGTGCAGCCACTCGAAGGCCACCATCTCGCGCGAGACGATACGGCAGCCCTCCTGACGCAGGCGCTCGAGCGCCAATTCGCGGTCTTCCGGCCGCCGCGAACCGACAGCCTCGGCGACGACGAAAACCTCCTTGCCCAATTCCAGCAGACCGAGCGCCGTCTGCAGGACACAGACGTGCGCCTCGGTTCCGGTCAACACGACCTGGCGGCGAGAAAAGCCGGAAAGCGCTTCTAGGCAACCATCGGCAACCGCCGAGAAATGGATCTTCTCGACCACATCCTCGGCCGGGATGCGCGCCGTCAGCGCCGGCACCATCGGCCCCAGACCGGCGGGATACTGGACGGTCGCCGCCACTGGCACCGCCAGTCGCTGCGCAACCGCGACCAGCCAGAGGTTGTGGCGCAACACCGCATCAATGTCACGGATGGCCGGGGCCAGGCGTTCCTGCAGGTCGATCAGCAATAGCAGCGAGTGGTCGGCCCTAATCAGCATGCCGGCCTCCTGTCCGCTGCAGGATGAACTGTCCGCATCATCAGGCGCCCCTAGTTCGCCAGCGCCGCCTCGATCTCGCCGAAGGTTCGCGCGAAATCGAAGGTCTGAACCGGTACGCCGAGCAAGCGGCCGATCTGCGTTGCCGAAAAGACGCCGCGCACCCGCGGCGAACCCGTCCCCGGATCGACATCCTCGACCAGGATGTGCTGCCGCCCCAGGCTGCGGAGCGCATCGAGAATGTCGACGACGCGGGCATTGACGACGTCCTTGAGGGTGATGGTATCGATATCGCTGACCGGGCACATCAGGTCTGCCACGGTTACTTCATGGTGCTTGGCCCCCCGCGCCTGGCTGACCTGCATCAGCTTTTCACCCAGCGTATCGCGGGCAGTGACCAGGCCCTGCAGTTCCCCTTCGCCATCGAGTACCAGAAGCAGCCGCACGCCGCGGGCGATCATGGTCGAGTTGGCTGCAGCGACGGACGCGCCGGCACCGATCGTCGCCACGGTGACCCGCGCGAAGTCGGTCATCGCCTCGATCGCCGGCGACTCCAGGCCGATCAGGTTATAGCTTCCGGAAACACACAGCACTGCCTTCGGTGAAATCTTGCGCGTACGCACTTTTGCCGCAATCGTCATGACTCTCTCCTCCATGCGATGGTTGTTCAACGGGAACGACGACAGATGACAGGGAGACCTTGAATTCTTGACCACGTTCCCTTGTGGCAATCAGTATTGGACGGCAGCCGCCCGATTGCAATAACCCCGCGGGTAAACCCCAATGCGGCACAAAACAAAGGCCATCCGCAACCGGATGGCCTTTTGGGCATTTGTGTCAGGCGGCCCGACGAACCGCGCCTTCAGCCTCTCGCGCTGCAATTCCCGGCAATTCTAAAAACCGGAAACTTGGCCCGCCTCCAGAACACTGCCGCCCTGCCTGCAACCGCTAGGTGTCACTTTCCCTAGCCCGCCGCTCGATGGCGGCGAAATACCTTTCCCATTCGGAATCCGCCATTGCGGCTTCCGTCGGATCAGGCAACCTGCGCTCCGGGCGCCAGCGCCGCTCGAAGAAGTTGCTCGTGATCATTGGGTCGCATACGCGACGATCGGTCCCGGCTCTGCGCTCGGCCCCAGCTCTGCGATCAAGAGTTGCACCCATGACTATCCCCTGTTCCATGTAAGCGACACGTCAACTGTTTATAGATTGCGGATACAGAGATTTCAATGCCGACATCTTCGGCGGATGCTCGCATCGGGGAAGCGCCCGCGAATTTGGTATCAGTCGCGAAAACATCTATGCTTACCCGAAACCTTTTGAGAACGAACATGTTGCACACTGAGCATGAGCGCGGCAGAGCCGCCAAGCTGGCGGGACACCCCTATGACTCCGTGCGGACGCTGGAATGGCGGGCGGGTTGGCTGGAAACCAATCCCGAACAAAACAATGCCCCGGGGGTTCCGTCAAACTGGGCGCATCAGGTTGAAATCTATCGCCGGGTTGCCTTTGCCAGCACGCATGTCCATGGACCAGCCCAGGAAACCCACGAGGAACAACTTATTCGCCTGCTCACCAGCGCCTATCGTCAAGCACAGCAGAAAGTCGAAGAAGCACCGAACTCCGAGTTCCTGAGTGGTGAAGAGGCTGGCATCAAGTTTGCGCTCGACCTCGTCAAGACGATTCTGAAGCCCTGACGCCCCCCCCGGCGCCCCATCAGTGCTGGCGCGATGGAGAAAAACAAAGAGGCCAGAGCATTGTCTGGCCTTGGAATAATGGTGGACCGAATGAGGATCGAACTCACGACCTCCGCATTGCGAACGCGGCGCTCTCCCAGCTGAGCTATCGGCCCATGGGTCGGATTATAGCAGTTCCCCCTCATCTGGAAACCCAAGCTGTGGCGGCGGAACCTTGAAGGAACATTGCACTCTGACTTGCAGGCCAATCGGTTACCCGGAAGGAGAATGTCATGGCCAGTTGCGATATTGCCAACCGCCATTGCCAGCCCTGCGAAGGTGGCGTGCCACCCTTGAGCGATGCTCAAAGCCGGCAGTTGCTGGCCGAGTTGAAGGGCTGGCAACTAATCGGCAGCAAGCTTGAAAAGACGTTTGTCTTCAAGAACCATTACGAAGCCATGGCCTTCGTCAATGCGATCGCCTGGGTATCACATCGCGAAAACCACCATCCGGAACTGACGGTTGGCTACAAGGACTGCCGGGTGAGTTACTGGACACACGCCATTGGCGGCCTGTCGGAAAACGACTTCATCAGTGCTGCCAAATTGGAAAAACTGCTTGTTTTGTAGGTCGACCGCAACTGGCTGCGCCTAGCCCTGCCCCGAGCCGGCCACCGCCCGCCTTAAACGGTCGGCGACAGCCTCCCAGACCGGCTCCTCGGGCAATGCTTCGACGGCGATCAGGCTGACGCCGGCATGGTCCATGTCGCGCAGGGCGGCGTAAAGGTCGTGCGCATAGCCGACCGGGTTGGCCGGCAGCATGCGCCAGAGATGGGGCATGCCGGCCTGCGGGGGCTGGCTGTGACCGATGACGCCGCAACGGTCGCCCTTGTGGCGCTGGGCGTTGAGAAAATCGAGCAGCCGGTTGCGGGCGACCAGGCGCATCGGCGTCTGCGGCGCGTAGTGCGCAGCCAGCGAGCCCGAGACGCGCGGCGCGCCGGTCGCGGTTTCAATCGCCGGACAACGGCCGAGGACGGCTTCAAGATGGGCCGGCGAGATATGCCCCGGGCGCAGGACGACCGGCTCGCTGCGCGAACAGTCGACGATGGTCGATTCGATACCGACCTTGCACGGTCCACCGTCGAGAATGAGCGAAATCCGGTCGCCGAGTTCTTCCTGCACATGCGCCGCCGTGGTCGGGCTGATGCGCCCGAAGCGGTTGGCCGACGGCGCGGCGATGCCGGCATGGTCGCCAGCCACGGCGGCAAAACGGCGCAGCAGTTCGAGTGCGACCGGATGGCCGGGCACGCGCAGGCCGACGGTATCCTGGCCACCGGTTACGGTCGACGGCACCCAGGCACGCTTTTTCAGGATCAGCGTCAGCGGGCCCGGCCAGAAGGTTTCCATCAGTTCCCAGGCCACAGCGGGAACCTGCTCTGCCCAATGGTCGACGGCATCGTGACCGGCAAGGTGGACGATCAGCGGATGATCGGCAGGCCGCCCCTTGGCGGCGAAGATTTTGGCGACGGCGGCCGGGTTGGCGGCATCCGCCCCCAGGCCGTAGACCGTCTCGGTCGGGAAGGCGACCAGTTCGCCAGCGCGCAGCAATTCGACGGCGCGGGCGTAATCGGCTGCCGACGGGATCATTCGTCCCTGATGCCGATGGCGGCGCGGGCGGCCTTCGCCGTTTCCTGCACCTTGGCGGCGTCATCGCCGATTACAGTGAAATGGCCCATCTTGCGGCCGAGGCGGGCGTGGTGCTTACCGTAGAGATGGAGCTTCAGGTTGGCAATGGCGTGCAATTTCGCCCAGTCCGGCTCGCGGTAATGTTCGCCGTCGTACCAGAGGTCGCCGAGCAGATTGACCATGACCGCCGCCGAGTGCGCGCGCGCCTCGCCCAACGGCAGGCCGCACAGGGCGCGCACCTGCTGCTCGAACTGATCGGTGACGCAGGCGTCGATGGTGTAGTGGCCGCTATTGTGCGGGCGCGGCGCCATTTCGTTGACGATCAGCCGGCCGCGGCTGACGAAGAACTCGACGCCCATGGTGCCGATGTAGCCGAGCTTTTCGGCGATACGCGCAGCGACGTCCTCGGCATCGCTCCTGACGCAACCGGAAGTCCGCGCCGGCACGATCGAGACATCGAGGATGCCGTTGGTGTGACGGTTCTCGCCGGTCGGGAAGCATTGCACCCGGCCATGCTCGTCGCGTGCCAGCACAACCGAAACCTCATAGTCCAAGGTCAGGCGCTGTTCGAGCACGCACGCCTCGCCCTTGAAGCGGCCGAAAGCCAGCAGCGCCTCTTCGCGGTTGTTGACCGTCGCCTGCCCCTTGCCGTCATAGCCGAAGCGGGCGACCTTGAGGATGGCGGGGAACAGCGAGGCGGCGGCACTCTTGATGTCGTCTTCGCTGCGGATCGCGGCAAAGGGGCCGTGCGGCAAGCCGTTGTCGCGCAGGAAGGTTTTTTCGACGATGCGGTTCTGGCAGACGGCGACCGCCGCCGCCGACGGCCGTACCGGGACGAACTTGGCGAGGTAGTCGAGCGTGTCGGCCGGGACGTTCTCGAACTCGGTGGTGATCGCCGCACAACCGTTGGCGAATTCATCGAGTGCCGCGTAGTCGTCGTAGGCGACGCAGAAATGGCGCTCGGCGATGCGGCCAGCCGGGGAATTTTTGTCCGGGTCAAGCACCCAGACCTGGTAGCCCAGTTCGTGGGCAGCCGTCACGAAGAAGCGGCCGAGCTGGCCGCCGCCGAGCATGCCCAGCGTAGCTGGTGGGAGAATCATCGTGCCCGACATCAGACTTCGGGCAGTTTCATGGCCAGGACCTTCTCGGCCTGGACCCGGCGGAAGGTTTGCAGCTTCGCGCTCAGCTCCGCATCCTCGTTGGCCAGCATGGCGACGGCGAACAGCGCGGCGTTGGCGGCGCCGGCCTCGCCGATGGCGAAAGTGGCGACCGGGATGCCCTTGGGCATCTGGACGATGGAATGCAGCGAATCGACGCCGGACAGCGCTTTCGACTGCACCGGCACGCCGAGCACCGGTACCGTCGTCTTGGCGGCCAGCATGCCCGGCAGGTGGGCGGCGCCGCCGGCGCCGGCGATGATCGCCTTGAGGCCGCGCGGGCCGGCGGCTTCGGCATATTCGAAGAGGAGGTCCGGCGTGCGGTGGGCGGAGACGACGCGGGCCTCGAAGGCGACGCCGAAGTCCTTGAGGATGACGGCGGCCGCCTGCATGGTCGGCCAGTCGGAATCGGAACCCATGACGACGCCGACGGAGATTTTCTTGTCGCTCATTTAGATACCTGCCTTGCGCTCGGCGGCTTCGATGGTGTTGGCCAGCAGCATGGTGATGGTCATCGGCCCGACGCCCCCCGGCACCGGCGTGATCTGGCCAGCGACTTCAAGACAGCCGGCGAAATCGACGTCGCCGCACAGCTTACCGTCCGGCAGGCGGTTGATGCCGACGTCGATGACCACGGCACCCGGCTTGACCATGTCGGCGGTGACGAAGCGCGGCTTGCCAACGGCGGCGACCAGGATGTCGGCACGGCGGGTGTGGCCGGCAAGGTCCCTGGTGCGCGAATTGCAGACGGTGACGGTAGCACCGGCGTTGATCAGCAGCAGCGCCATCGGTTTGCCGACGATATTGGAACGGCCGATGACGACAGCTTCCTTGCCGCTCAGGTCGACGTTGCACTTCTCGAACATCTTCATGACGCCGTAAGGGGTGCAGGGGATGAAACGCGGATTGCCCTGGGCCAGCGCGCCGACGTTTTCGGCGTGGAAGCCATCGACGTCCTTGTCGACGGCAATCGCTTCGAGGACGGCTTCTTCGTCGAAGTGTTTCGGTAACGGCAACTGGACGAGGATGCCGTGGATATTCGGGTCGGCGTTCAGCTCGGCGATCTTTTTCAGCACCGTGGCCTGGTCGACCGCAGCATCGTAGGTGATCTTTTCGGAATGCATGCCGATGGCCAGGCAGCCATTGACCTTGTTCTTCACGTAAACCTGGGAGGCCGGGTCTTCGCCGACCAGAATGACCACCAGGCCGGGGCGCTGGCCTTTGGCCGTCAGCGCTTCCACGCGTGCCTTGAAGCTCTGGCGCAGTTCTTCAGCCAGCGCCTTGCCGTCAATGATTTGTGCCGTCATCGTCGCATCCAACAAAAATGAAAAGGGGAAAGGCGGCGGCCTTTCCCTTTGAATTGGCGACTATTTTAACAGATTAAGCGACAGCGGCTTCCGCTTCGCCGACCGCCGCCCGGCCTGCCTCGAAGGCCCGGCGATTCAGCTCGACCAGCTTTTCGCCCTTGCGCTGGAAACGCTTGAGCACGCAATCGAGCAGCGTCTCGGCCGAAAACGGCAGGTGGTCGGCGATGGCGCCGAGCATCACGGTGTTGCCGAGCCGGATGTCGCCAAGTTCCAGCGCGATCGACGTGGCGTCGAAGGCAACGACGCGGTTGCCGGTCTTCCTGATTTCGGCGAGCGGGTCTTCCGGGTAGTCGAAGAGCCCCAGTTCGACGACCGGCGGCACCAGGCGGGCGGTGTTCATCAGCGTGATGCCGCCCGGCTTGAGCATGTGCTGCCAGCGCATCGCCTCGGCCGACTCGAAGCCGAGCAGCACGTCGGCGGTGCCCGGCGTGATCTGCGGCGACAACACTTTCCGGCCGAAACGCAGGTGCGAGGAAACCACCCCGCCGCGCTGCGCCATGCCGGCGACTTCGGTCTTCTTGGCGTCGTGCCCCATGGCGATGGCGGCTTCGGCGAGGATCTCGGTGGCAGTCATGACGCCCTGACCGCCGATGCCGACAACGAGGATGTTGGTGTTTTCGCTCATCTCAGGCCCCACAGCCTTTGCCGACCAGTTTGATCGGCGACACCGGCGCGTAATGGACGATGGCGTTCGGCGCACAGGGCTGGACGCACAGGCCGCAACCCGTACACACCGAGCTTTCGATACGCACGAAGGCGAGATCGACCTCGCGCCCGCTTGGCTTCACTTCCTTGCCGCGCCGCGTGACGTGGATCGCCGGGCAGCCGACGTCGATGCAGTTGCCGCAGCCGGTGCACTTGTCGTCGATGACCTCGAAGGGTTTCAGCTTGTGATAGTCCTTGATCAGCACGCAGGGCTGGTCGGTAATGATCACCGACACTTCCGGCACCTTGACCTCCTCGCGGATGGTCTTGAACAGTACCGGCAGTTCGTACGGATTGACGACGTGTATGCGCTCCTGCTTGACGCCCAGCGCGGCCACCAGCTTGGCGAAATCGACGCGCGGTGCGTCGTCGCCGTAGATGTCGCGGCCGTTGCCCGGGTTGTCCTGGCCGCCGGTCATGCCGACCGCCCGGTTGTCGAGCAGCAGCACGGTGACATTGCCCTTGTTGTAAACCATGTCGAGCAGGCCCTGCATGCCCATGTGCAGGAAGGTCGAGTCGCCGATCACGGCGACAATGCGCTTGTCCTTGTCTGCCTCGCCGCGGCCCTTGTCGAGGCCGAGCGCCATACCCATCGAAGCGCCCATCGAGACACAGGTGTCGAGCGCATTCCACGGATGGCCGGCGCCCAGCGTATAGCAGCCGATGTCGCCGGAAATGGTCAGGTTGCGCACCTGCGACAGCGTGTAATAGACGCCCAGGTGCGGGCAGGCGACGCACATGGTCGGCGGCCGCGGGAAAACCGGCATTGCTGCGGTCGACCGCGTTTCCGGCACGATTTCGCCAAGCAGGCGGGCAATGGCAGGTTTCAGCACGTTCGGCGACAGCTCGCCCTGCAGAGGCAGGATTTCCTTGCCGATGACCTTGAGGCCCTGCGCCTTCAGTTCGGTCTCGACCAGCGGCTCGACTTCCTCGACGATGACGACCTGATCGACCAGCGCCGCCAGTTCACGGCATTTCTCGAAGGGCAGCGGGCATGAGAAGCCGAGCTTGAGGACTGGCGCATTCGGGAAGGATTCCTTGACGTGCATGTAGGCCGGGCCGGAGGCGATGAAGCCGACGCGCGTGTCGGCACCCGGCTCGATGAAATTGAGCTCGGAGCTTTCGGCCAGCGCGCGCAGTTCGATGTCGCGCTTGAACATCAGCGGAATGCGCTTGCCGGCATTGCCCGGCACCATGACGAAGCGCCCCGGCTCCTTCTTGAAGCCAGCGCCGGTGTGCGGTACGCGCTCGCCGACTTCGACCAGCGACTTGACGTGGTTGATGCGCGTCGTCATGCGCAGGATGACCGGCACCTGAAACTTTTCCGACAGCTCATAGCCGTATAGCGTCATCGCATAGGCCTCCTGCGAATCGGCCGGTTCCAGTACCGGCACGTGGGCGAAGCGGCCCCAGTAGCGCGAGTCCTGTTCGTTCTGCGACGAGGAGAGGCCGACGTCGTCGGCGATGGCGATGACCAGGCCGCCGATGACGCCGGTCAGCGTCAGTGTCATCAGCGCATCGGAGGCGACGTTCATGCCGACATGCTTCATGCAGCAGAAGGCACGCGACCCGGCATAGGCGGCGCCGATCGCCACTTCCAGCGATACTTTCTCATTGACCGACCACTCGGCATAGAGATCCGGGTAGGTCGAGATGACTTCGAGCATTTCGGTAGACGGCGTGCCGGGATAGGCGGCCGCAACCTTGACCCCCGCCTCCCAGACGGCGCGG
The DNA here is from genome assembly GCA_017983755.1 of Azonexus sp. Taxonomy (GTDB): domain Bacteria; phylum Pseudomonadota; class Gammaproteobacteria; order Burkholderiales; family Rhodocyclaceae; genus Azonexus. Next base: position 78,514 of record JAGOAU010000008.1, read on the forward strand.
GCGACTGCTTCGTTACCAGACAATAGAACCCGGCTCGCGGCCGGTAAGGGCATGACTGCCGCCATGGCGACTCCTCGATCAGCATTACCAGAATCGACCATTATAGGAAGGCGTGCGATCCGGCATTTGATACAACGCAAGGCATGTTGCAATTATTTTTTGTGTAATTAGCCATCCGGCGCCAGTGGCTTTTCAATATCTGGATCAAAGCCACGCAGCGACGCCCGGCGCAGAATCATTCACTCGCCAGTACCCGGAAGCACAAGCATGGTCGCAGCGGTCCTCCACAGCCCCCCAGAAATCCCCGTCGCGGATGGAAGGCGCATTCCCGGCAACAAGGGAATCTGGGTCGGCATCACCTGCGAAATCATCGAGTTCGTCGTCCTCTTCGCGGTCTATTTCGTCGCCCGCGCCCATTTCCCGGACGCCTTTCACGAGGGTGCGCAGCGCCTCTCGGTCCTCGCCGGCACCGTCATCACGCTGCTGATGGTGACCAGCAGCTATTTCATTGCCTGCTCGGTCAACGCCATCCGCCTTGGCAGACACCGCGCCGCCGTCGCCTGGCTGGTCGCCGGGCTGGTGGTGGCGCTTGGCTACCCTGTCGCCAAATTCCTCGAAATCAGCTGGAACCTGGCGCACGGCATCGACGGCAGTTCCGGCATTTTCTTCACCGTCTATTACTACCTGACCTTCAATCATCTGGTGCATGCCACCTGGGGCATTCTCGGCATTCTCTGGGTGCTCGCCCGCCTGCTCTTCCACGGCTACACGGCGGCGGATCATTCCGGACTGGAAGCGCTGGCCAGCTATTGGCACGCGACCGACATCATCTGGCTGATCATCTTCCCGCTGTTCTACGTGCTGGCCTGACCATGGAATCGAAAATCGACCGTTTTCGCGTGTTGACCGCAGCATGGCTGGGGCTGGTGGCCCTGACGCTGGTCGGCCTCGGCCTCGGCGAATGGTTCCGCGACGCACGCTGGCTGCCCTTGCTGGTCGCCGCCATCATCTGGCTCAAGGGGGCGCTGGTGGCGCGCCAGTTCATCGAGTCGCACCTCGCCCACCCGTTCATCGCCCGCCTGTTGCAGGGTTTCATTGCCATCGCGCCGACTGCCCTGATCCTCACCGCCTTCTTCGGCGACACGCTGGCCCGCTGGGCCACGCTTTAAACCACCCGGACTGCACATCTCGCCCCCGCCGCTGAACGGCCGGGTGCGACGAAACACGTCCACCGGTTCGCGATCGCCTACGGGATATCCCCAAGAGAAATTTCGCAAAAATCGCGGTCGACCGTATTGCACGATGCGAATTTAGTTTTTACAATGCGAAACGTTGCCTAGGGGTAATTACGGGTTTGCGATCCATCCCCGAAGCGCCACAATTAGCGTTAAAGTCGCTTTGCTTAAAAGGCGAAGCGGAGTCAAAACCAACTTAGGAGACAAAACATGGCCGACCAGCCGAATGCCCTGCCTGATCCGACGGACGCAGATCCCCAGGAAACACAAGAATGGACCGAGGCGCTGCAAGGCGTCATTGCCCAGGAAGGCCCCAAGCGGGCGCACTATCTGATCGAGAAGGTCATCGGCCAGGCCCGTGAAGCCGGGGTCGATATTCCGTACTCTGCCAACACCGAATACATCAACACCATTCCCGCCGACCAGCAGCCCAAGTACCCGGGCAACGCGGACATGGAAATCAAGATTCACTCCTACATCCGCTGGAACGCCATGGCCATGGTCGTGCGTGCCAACAAGGACACCAACGTCGGCGGCCACATCGCCTCCTTCGCCTCCGCCGCCGCGCTCTACGACGTCGGCTTCTCGCATTTCTGGAAAGGCATCAACGACGAAACCGGCGGCGACCTGATCTTCTTCCAGGGCCACTCGGTGCCGGGCGTCTATTCTCGCGCCTTCATGCTCGGCCGCCTGACCGAGGAGCAGATGGACAACTTCCGCCAGGAAACCGACGGCAAGGGCATCTCCTCCTACCCGCACCCGTGGCTGATGCCCGATTTCTGGCAGTTCCCGACCGTCTCGATGGGCCTCGGCCCGATCCAGGCCATCTACCAGGCCCGCTTCATGAAGTACCTGGCTTCGCGCGGCCTGATCGACGCCGCCAAGGCGGAAAAGCGCAAGGTCTGGGCCTTCCTCGGCGACGGCGAGACCGACGAAGTCGAATCGCTCGGCGCCATCGGCATGGCCGGCCGTGAAAAGCTGGACAACCTGATCTTCGTCATCAACTGCAACCTGCAGCGCCTCGACGGCCCGGTCCGCGGCAACGGCAAGATTATCCAGGAACTCGAATCCGAATTCCGCGGCTCCGGCTGGAACGTCGTCAAGCTGATCTGGGGCACGCAGTGGGACACCCTGTTCAACCGCGACAAGAAGGGCATCCTCAAGAAGCGCATGATGGAACTGTGCGACGGCGAGTACCAGACCTTCAAGGCCAAGAACGGCGCCTACGTCCGCGAGCATTTCTTCAACACGCCGGAACTGCGCGAACTGGTCGCCGACTGGACCGATGACCAGGTCTGGCAACTGAATCGCGGCGGCCACGACATCTTCAAGATCTTCGCCGCCTACAACGCCGCCGTCACCCACAAGGGTGCCCCGACGCTGATCCTGGCCAAGACCATCAAGGGCTTCGGCATGGGCCAGGCTGGCGAAGCGATGAACATTTCCCACCAGCAGAAGAAAATGGACAAGGAGCAGATCGGCCGCTTCCGCGACCGCTTCAACCTGCCGGTCCCCGACGACAAGCTGGAAGAACTGCCCTACCTGACCTTCCCGGAAGACTCCGAGGAATACAAGTACATGCGCCAGCGCCGCATGGACCTCGGCGGCTTCCTGCCGCAGCGCCGGCGCAAGGCCGAGCCGCTGGCCATCCCGCCGCTCGACACCTTCGCCGCCCTGCTCAAGGCTTCCGGCGAAGGCCGCGAACTGTCCACGACCATGGCCATCGTCCGCATCATGAACATGATGTTGAAGGACAAGAATGTCGGCAAGAACGTCGTGCCCATCGTGCCGGACGAGTCCCGCACCTTCGGCATGGAAGGCATGTTCCGCTCGGTCGGCATCTGGAACCAGGAAGGCCAGAACTACGTGCCGGAAGACCATGACCAGCTCATGTTCTACAAGGAATCGAAAACCGGTCAGGTACTGCAGGAAGGCATCAACGAGTCGGGCGCGATGAGCGACTGGATCGCCGCCGCCACCTCGTACTCGGTGCATAACGTCCAGACGATTCCGTTCTACATCTGCTACTCGATGTTCGGCCTGCAGCGCGTCATGGACCTCTGCTGGGCAGCCGGCGACCAGCGCGCCCGCGGCTTCCTGATCGGCGGCACCGCCGGCCGCACGACGCTGAACGGCGAAGGCCTGCAGCACGAGGATGGCCACAGCCTGATCCTCTCCAACCTGATCCCGAACTGCGTCTCCTACGACCCGACCTTCCAGTACGAAGTCGCCGTGATCGCCCAGGACGGCATGCGCCGCATGTTTGCTGAGCAGGAAGACGTGTTCTATTACCTGACGGTGATGAACGAGAACTACGAGCACCCCGAAATGCCGGCCGGTGCCGAAGCCGACATCATCAAGGGCATGTACCTGTTCAAGAAGGGTGGCGAAGGCAAGCTGCGCGTCCAGCTGCTCGGTTCGGGCACCATCTTCCGCGAAGTCATCGCCGCCGCCGACCTGCTCAAGGCCGACTGGGGCGTCGAAGCCGACATCTGGGGCTGCCCGTCGTTCAACGAACTGGTCCGCAACGGCCAGGACGTCGCCCGCTGGAACCTGCTGCATCCGCTTGAGGCGCCGAAGCTGTCGCATGTCGAGGAAAAGCTGGCCGGCAACACCAGCCCGGTCATCGCTTCCACCGACTACGTCAAGCTCTTCGCCGAACAGATCCGCCCCTTCGTCAAGGCCCCCTACGTCACGCTGGGCACCGACGGCTTCGGTCGTTCCGATACCCGCGAGAAGCTGCGCCACCATTTCGAGGTCGACCGTCACTGGGTAACGCTGGCCGCCCTCAAGGCGTTGGCCGACAACGGCGAGATCGCCCGCGAGAAGGTCGCCGCCGCGCTGGTCAAATACAACCTGGATCCGGCCAAGCCGAATCCGATGTCGGTATAAGAAGGGAGAGACGACATGAGCCAAATCATTGAAGTCAAAGTCCCCGATATCGGCGATTTCTCCGACGTCCCGGTCATCGACCTGTTCGTCAAGGTCGGCGACAGCATCAAGGTCGACGACGCGATCGCCACGCTCGAATCCGACAAGGCGACGATGGACGTCCCGTCCACCGTCGAAGGTGTCATCAAGGAAGTTCTGGTCCAGCTCGGCTCCAAGGTCAGCGAAGGTGTCGTGCTGATCAAGGTCGAAACTGGTGGTGCTGCTGCGGCTGCACCGGCTCCGGCCGCCCAGGCTGCCGCACCGGCACCTGCAGCAGCGCCCGCTGCGGCACCGGCTGCCGCCCCGGCCGCCGGTGGTGGCGTGGTCGATGTCAAGGTGCCGGATATCGGCGACTTCTCCGACGTGCCGGTCATCGACCTGTTCGTCAAGGTCGGCGACAGCATCAAGGTCGACGATGCGATTGCCACGCTGGAATCCGACAAGGCGACGATGGATGTGCCGAGCACGGTTGCCGGCACGGTCAAGGAAGTGCTGGTCCAGCTCGGTTCCAAGGTCAGCGAAGGCGTCGTGCTGATCAAGGTCGAAACCGGTGCTGGTGCACCGGCTGCCGCCCCCGCACCGGCTGCTGCTGCCCCGGCGCCAGCTCCCGCCGCTGCCCCGGTTTCTGCCCCGGCAGCTGCGTCGACCGCAGCAGCCGCCCCGGCGACACTGGCTCCGGCTCTGCCGCTCGGCGCCAAGGTCCATGCCTCGCCGTCGGTCCGCGCCTATGCCCGCGAGCTCGGCGTCGATCTGTCCAAGGTGCCGGCCACCGGCCCCAAGGGCCGCATCGTCAAGGAAGATCTGACCAAGTACGTCAAGGGCGTTATGTCCGGTGCCATTTCCGGCCCGGTCGCTGCCGCTGGCGGCGGTATCAGTGGTGGCGGCACGCTCGACCTGCTGCCGTGGCCGAAGGTTGATTTCGCCAAGTTCGGCGAGATCGAGGTCAAGCCGCTGTCGCGCATCAAGAAGATTTCCGGCCAGAACCTGTCGCGCAACTGGGTCATGATCCCGGCCGTCACCTACCACGAGGACGCCGACATCACCGAGCTCGAAGCCTTCCGCGTCCTGCTCAACAAGGAGAACGAGAAGGGCGGCGGCGCCAAGCTGACCATGCTCGCCTTCCTGATGAAGGCCTGCGTCAAGGCGATGCAGAAGTATCCGGAATTCAACGCCTCGCTCGACGGCGACAACCTGGTGCTGAAGAAATACTTCAACATCGGCTTCGCCGCCGACACGCCGAACGGCCTGGTCGTCCCGGTAGTCAAGAACGCCGACAAGAAGTCGGTCTTCGAGCTGGCCCAGGAATCCGGCGACCTCGCCAAGCAGGCGCGTGACGGCAAGCTCAAGCCGGCCGACATGTCCGGGGCGTGCTTCACGATCTCCAGCCTGGGCGGCATCGGCGGCACCTACTTCGCGCCGATCGTCAATGCGCCGGAAGTCGCCATCCTCGGCGTCAACAAGTCGGCCATGAAGCCGGTGTGGGATGGCAAGGCTTTCGTGCCGCGCCTGACCTTGCCGCTATCGCTGACCGCCGACCACCGCGTCATCGACGGCGCGCTGGCGACCCGCTTCAACGTCTATATCGCTCAGTTGCTGGCCGACTTCCGTCGCGTCGCGCTGTAACCCGGGAAGGAGATCACTATGAGTCTCGTAGAAGTCAAAGTCCCGGATATCGGCGATTTCTCCGACGTGCCGGTCATCGACCTGTTCGTCAAGGTCGGCGACGCCATCAAGGTGGACGACGCGATCGCCACACTTGAGTCCGATAAGGCGACGATGGATGTCCCCTCTACCGTCGAAGGCGTCGTCAAGGAAGTGCTGATCCAGCTCGGCTCCAAAGTCAGCGAAGGCGTCGTGCTGATCAAGGTCGAAGCCGGCGCGGCCGCTGCTGCTGCCCCGGTTTCTGCCCCGCCAGCGGCGTCGACCGCAGCAGCCGCTCCGGCGCCCGCGCCGGTCGCCGCCAGCCACGCCGGCAGTGCCGATCTCGAGTGCGAAATGCTTGTCCTCGGCGCCGGCCCCGGCGGCTATTCCGCCGCCTTCCGCTCGGCCGACCTCGGTATGAAGACGATTATCGTCGAGCGTTACGCGACGCTCGGCGGCGTCTGCCTCAACGTCGGCTGCATCCCGTCCAAGGCCCTGCTGCACGTTGCCGCGGTGATGGAAGAAGCGCAGCACGCCAGTGACCTCGGCGTCACCTTCGCCGCCCCGCAAGTCGACATCGACAAGCTGCGCGCGCACAAGGACAAGGTCGTCGGCAAGCTGACCGGCGGTCTGGCCGGCATGGCCAAGGGGCGCAAGGTCGACATCGTGCGCGGCTACGGTTCCTTCATCGATCCGCACCACATCGAAGTCGAGGAAACCACCGGCAGCAGCCAGGACAAGACCGGCGTCAAGAAGATCATCAAGTTCCAGAAGTGCATCATCGCCGCCGGTTCGGCCGCCGTGCATCTGCCCTTCATCCCGCGCGACCCGCGCATCGTCGACTCGACCGGCGCGCTCGAACTGCGCTTCGTGCCGCAGAAGATGCTGGTTATCGGCGGCGGCATCATCGGCCTGGAAATGGCCACCGTCTACTCCACCCTCGGCACCCGCGTCGATGTCGTGGAAATGATGGACGCGCTGATGCAGGGCCCCGACCGCGACGCCGTCAAGGTCTGGGAAAAGCAGAACGCCAGCCGCTTCGACAAGATCATGCTGAAGACCAAGACGGTTGCGGTCGACGCCAAAGAAGACGGACTTTACGTCAGCTTCGAGGGCGAAGGCGCGCCGACCGAGCCGGTCAAGTACGACATGATCCTGCAGGCCGCCGGTCGTTCGCCGAACGGCAAGAAGATCGCTGCCGAGAAGGCGGGCGTGGCGGTGACCGACCGCGGCTTCATCAACGTCGATGCCCAGATGCGGACCAACGTGCCGCACATCTTCGCCATCGGCGATCTGGTCGGGCAGCCGATGCTGGCGCACAAGGCGGTGCATGAAGCGCACGTCGCCGCCGAAGTTGCCGCCGGCCACAAGGCGGCCTTCGATGCGACGGTGATTCCCGGCGTCGCCTACACCCATCCGGAAGTGGCGTGGGTCGGCTATACCGAGGCGCAGGCGAAAGAAGAAGGGCGCAAGGTCGAGACCGCCAAGTTCCCGTGGGCGGCCTCCGGGCGCGCCATCGCCAACGGCGCCGACTACGGCTTCACCAAGCTGGTCTTCGACGCCGAATCGCATCGCATCATCGGCGGCGCCATCGTCGGCCCGTCGGCCGGCGACATGATCGGCGAGGTCTGCCTGGCCATCGAGATGGGCTGCGACGCTGTCGATATCGGCAAGACCATCCACCCGCACCCGACCCTGGGCGAAACCGTCGGCATGGCCGCCGAAGTCGCCCACGGCACCTGCACGGACGTCCCGCCGCCGCGCAAGAAGTAAGCTGGGTTAAAATTGCGTTCGATTTGGGCGACGGCAACCCCGTCGCCCTTTTTTGTTTTCATCGGACCCAATGACCGCCACGCCCCACCTGCCCCGCCGCTCCGCCGAGGAGCAAATCCGTCTCGAAGCCACCCTGCGAGACATCTTCGAACGCAAGCTTTGTTTCAACGAACTGCTGGGCTTCAAGGTCGAGTCCCTCGACCCCGCAGCACCGCAGATCAGCTTCGCGATGCGCCGTGACCTGATCGGTCACTATCAGCATGGACGCCTGCACGGCGGCGTGATCGCCACCGTCCTCGATACCGTCGGCGGCCTCGCCGCCACGGTCGCCATCGCCGAAAAATTCAATGGCGAAACGACCGAACAGGTCGGCCATCGCTTCGGCCGCATCGGCACCATCGACTTGCGTACCGATTACCTGCGCCAGGGCATCGGCAAAAAATTTACGGCCACCGGACGAATTACCCGCCTCGGTGGCCGCATCGCCTCGGTGCAGATGTCGCTCGAAAACGAAACCGGCCTGCTGATCGCCACCGGCGGCGCCTCCTACGTCATCAGCTAGAGAATCGGCACGCCCTGCTGCTCGCCACGTTCGTAAACGACATTGGCACGGCCGACGATCAGCGGGTCGAGGTTGCCGATGCGCGCCGTATCCTTGTTCTTGTAGGGCAGCTTGTGCAGGATGTAGCGCATGGCATTGAGCCGTGCCCGCTTCTTGCAGTTGGACTTGATCACCGTCCATGGCGCGTCGGCAGTGTCGGTGTGGAAGAACATCGCTTCCTTGGCCTTGGTGTAATCGTTCCATTTGTCGAGCGAGGCCATGTCGATCGGCGACAGCTTCCACTGCTTGAGCGGGTGCACCTTGCGCTCGCCGAAGCGCCGCCGCTGTTCGTCGCGGCTGACCGAGAACCAGAACTTGATCAGGTGGGTGCCATTGCGCGCCAGCATGCGCTCGAATTCCGGCGCCTGACGGACGAATTCGGCGTACTCGGCATCGGTGCAAAAGCCCATCACCCGCTCGACGCCGGCGCGGTTGTACCAGGAACGGTCGAACAGGACGATCTCGCCATTGGTCGGCAGGTGCTCAACATAGCGCTGGAAATACCACTGCCCGCGCTCGATCTCGCTCGGCTTTTCCAGCGCCACCACGCGTGCACCCCGCGGATTGAGGTGTTCCATGAAGCGCTTGATCGTGCCGCCTTTGCCGGCCGCGTCGCGACCCTCGAACAGGATCACCACCTTCTGCCCGGTTTCCTTGACCCAGGCTTGCAGCTTGAGCAATTCGACTTGCAGACGGTATTTCTGCCGCTCGTAGTTGCGGCGCTGCATCAGATTCTTGTACGGGTAGCCGCCATCGCGCCAATCCTTGGCCAGCTCGTCGTCCGGGTTGAGCGCCAGATCGCCGGCCACCATGCGCTGCTGCCTGAGCAGCGACTTCAACAGCGCAACCGATTCCTCGACTGGGACACCGGCGATAACATCGCGCATGGCGCCCATTTTCGACTCCTGGGCGGCGTCGACCGCAGCATGCACAGCGAAGCCCTCGATGCCGGCCGGCGTCATCGAGGGCGGGATATCGCCCTTCGCCACCGGCCGCTGCCGGCTGATCCTCGCCTTCGGCTGCGTCGCAATGCCCGGTTCTCCTGCAACTGTCTTTTTCGTGGTGACCATGCCGCCTCCGCATTTGATGCAAAACAGCTATTTCACGGCAAAGCGCGGCCCTTGTCTACTCCAGCAGTTCTGCCGGAATCACCGCACGCAGCACGGTCTGCGTTTCACCTCGGCGCACCCGGTTGCTCAGCCACCACAACGCGCCCTTCTTGATCGTCCATTCCGCCTCGTGCCCGGCCAGCAGCAGCGATGCCATGCGCCCCAGCGAGGGCTGGTGGCCGACGATCAGCACCGCGCCGCTGGCCCCCGGCCAGCCGGAAGCGGCGATCAACTCCGAGACGCAGGCATCCGGCCCGATCTTGCGCTGCGTCTCGAACGGCAGCTTGAGAGCCTCGGCCGTCTGCTGGGTACGCATCGCCGGACTGACGATAATGCGCAAATCCTTGGGCTGATGATCGCGTATCCACGCCGCCATCAGCCGCGCCTGCTTCTCACCGCGCACCGTCAACCGTCTTTTCAGATCTTCCTCGCCATCTTCCGCCTCGGCATGGCGCCACAACAACAAATCCATCGTCGTGCTCCGCAACAAATCCGGCATCATGAATCTCCGAAGTTACACAGGCATTTCAAAAGTATAAGTTAGGGAGCGGACCTGTTCGCCGCCATTCCAAGAAGCTATCATTGGCGCTTGTTGTTACTTCTGCCCTGACCATGATGCGCGTATCCGCGACCCTTGCCCTTCTGCTCTCCACCCTGCTTGCTGCATGCGCCTCCGACAAGGACGCGCTGGCCAACAAGAACATTTCGCAGCAAGGTACGCTGAAGGTGCACCCGGGGCTGCTCGGCCAGCCGGTGCCCCCCGAACTGCAACCGGGCGCACACCCCGCTGTCGCGCCGGCCGCCACGCCGCCAGCCGCCGCAACCGATACGGTTGCAGCCCCGGCCGAGGCGCCGCCGGCCGATCCACGCTAGCCCCCTGATCCAGCTGAAAGCACAGCCTAACGCTTGCCGGCCAGGCGGCGGAGAAAACCACGGCGCGAATTGGTTTCCCGATCGGCAGCCACGACTGGCTGCGCTTCAGGGTTGGCGGTTGCCGTAGTCGCTGAGGACGCCCCGCCGCAAATCCCGCGCATGACCTCGTGTGCAAGCTTCAGGGCAGCCGCCATGTCCGGCAGGGCCCTGACCGGTGCTACCAGCGGCGAATGTTGATACGGGCCGATCATTGGGTCGTCGGCAGCCGTGAAGGGAACCGTCCCCCCAGGTAGCTCCACATAGCGGCGCTGGCCTGCCGGAATATCGCCCCAGAGGTCTCCGCCGCCGGGCAACAGAAACAGATCCATGAACCACGGTGTAATGATCACGCCCAGCCAGTCGCCCCGGTATCGCGAAAAAGCGACCGCACGGCAGGTCAATGAGGGATTTGCCACGGTCTGATCGCGGCGTTCGGCAAAACACCGCTCCAGCAACGATGCCGGATTATCGATATGCAAACCGACACCTGCGGTTGGCAGGGTCGCCACCCCGCTCAGGCAGCCTAACCGCCGGGTAGGCCATGTCGATCACTCGACTTCGCACGGCCTTTCGCGCATGTAGGCGATCCATTCGGCGAAGGTAATCTCGCGCACCTCCGGCTTGCGTCGTTCAACGCTATGTCGGCGCTCGCTCCAACCTGCCGGCGGCCCCTTGTCTTCGTTGCGCCGGTCTTCACCCGCACGTCTGTTCCTCGAATATTTCATTGCATGCCCTATTTGTGTTCTTCGCCGACCAACACATGCCGCCAAGGCATCATCATCCTGCGTTTGAAGTCTGCCACGCGCCGAAAAACGACGCAGTGACGAATTTCACGAACGGTCGGAATCGTTCCTCCCGATCCCGAATCTCCTGCTTAACGAACCTTCCGGCCACTCAACGCCGTACATCAACGACGACCCGGCCGCGCACCTTGCCTTCGAGCAGATCGGCTGCAACCGTAATCGCCTCGCCGAGTCCGATTTCCCGGGTTATCGCATCCAGCTTGGCAATATCGAGGTCGTGCCCAAGGCGCTTCCAGGCCTCTTGGCGCACCGGCTGCGGCGCCATGACGCTGTCGATGCCATAAAGGGTGACGCCCCGCAGAATGAACGGCGCGACACTGGCAGGAAAGTCCATCCCCTGCGCCAGCCCGCAAGCCGCAACCGCACCGCGATATTTTGTCGTGGCGCAGGCATTGGCCAGCGTATGGCTGCCAACAGCATCGACGACACCAGCCCAACGCTCCCTGCCTAGCGGCTTGCCTGGCACAGACAACTCGTTGCGGTCAACGATGTCGGCCGCACCCAGGCCCTTGAGGTAAGCCGCTTCGGAAGCACGGCCGGTAGACGCCACCACCGTGTAGCCAAGCCGGGAAAGGAGCGCAATCGCGACGCTGCCGACCCCGCCGTTCGCCCCGGTGACCAGAATCTCGCCATCCTCGGGCCTGATGCCATGTCTTTCCAGGGCAAGGACGCAAAGCATCGCCGTATATCCGGCAGTTCCAATCGACATCGCCTGGCGCGCCGTGAATTGCGGTGGCAGCGCCACCAGCCAGTCGCCCTTGACGCGGGCGACTTCCGCCAGACCGCCGCAATGGGTTTCACCGACCCCCCAGCCATTCAGGACCACGCGGTCACCCGACTTCCAGTCGGGATGGGTGCTTGCCGTCACGGTTCCTGCAAAGTCGACGCCCGGCACCATGGGAAAGCGACGAACGACCGGCGACTTGCCGGTAATGGCGAGGCCGTCCTTGTAATTCAGGGTGGACCATTCGACACTGACCGTAACGTCGCCCTCCGGCAGGATGGCATCGTCGATGTTCTGCAACGCTGCCTTGTACCCTGCGTCGTCCTTGGTGATCAGGATTCCTCTGAACATGTCGCCTCTCCTCTGATTTTTTCAACAACCCGAAGCTGTAAGTAAAGCAGAAAAACACAGTCAGCGCATGAATGAAAATATTGCACTGGCGGTAGACGCAAAAAAGGCCAGAACCCATTGGGTTTCTGGCCTTTTTCGGACTTCCTGATACAAATTCTTGGTGGCAATCGCTCACTCGAAAAACGCCTCCAAACTGAGATATATATTGAAAATAATTCCGATAAAAAACAAGTTACCGTCAAAGTTACCGTCAATCTCTCTGGATTGACCTAAATCTCTGTGAATGAGCGTCACGGAACCTCTGACAACTCAAGTTTTTATAAACATCCGTTTTTTCCGAACTTCAACTCGCATCGACTTCGTCCCGGAGTGTACGTATGTCAGGCCATGCTTCGATGTCTTGTCCTGAGATTGCAGTAGAGGTTGGGTGTCTTGGGAAGGGGGTGTCGCTTGCGTCTGGTCTTGAGCGCCAACCTCCGCGTTGGAGCCGACACGAGCGATAGGGTCACCTTTTTTTCTAGTTTCCAGAAAGGCACAGAGGTCCATCGTTTCAGCCTGGGTCAGCACCACTGATCTACGACCCAGATTGAACGTAAGGGCGCCTTCGTTATCAATCAGGAAGCGTTCTTTGGATTGCGTTTTGCTTGCTGCCCTCTCACTGATCTTAGCTGCCTTTTTCTGGTCACTCGGGTTGATCCCGTTTGCCAGTAATTTAAATGCTTTATCCCGGTTCTCACGAGCTGTGCACAGGTCGGTGCCGGGGTAGATGCCCATGGACAAGGTCTTGCGCTTGCCGTCGAATTTATAATCTAACCGCCACCACTTCCTGCCATTCGGGTTGATGATCAGAAACAAACCATTGCCATCGTTCAGGCGGGTGGGTTTTGTGGGCGTCGGTGTCTTCTCAATGATGTGTTCGGTCAGGGGCATGGCAGTTAGATTCCAGGAACAATATTGATAATGTAAAGTTACTGCGGCTTGGTCGGATCTGCACGAAAGCTTGGCAGATAGATTGCTTGGCTATTTGCAGTAAACGATGGTGTTCAGGTCGTGTCCGGGCGAGTTGATGGCAGGCAGGCGAACATTTATGCCGTGCTCAACCACGATTGCCGCTCGGCGGATTTTTTTCATCTCTGCGGGTAAGGTGAATACTTGAAACTGCGCTTTGGTCAGGTATGTCATGGGTGCGTGCCCACGGCCTGACAAACTTGATGAACAACTGATTCGGACCGACTAATACATGAAAAACACAGAGTCTGGGGTGTCTCGCCGCGCGTGGGAGGAGGTCATAATCATGCCCGGACTGGATTTTCGATGTAGGCGTCTGCCAGGACAGGCCCTGGAGGATACTCAAAGAAGGCTCACCGAGATCAGTGAGCACCTTCTCAAAATCAAGGGTGACCGTGAGCATCAATTGGATACCTCCTTCAAGGCCTGCTATCTGTCGGATCCCGACACGCTTATCGCTGCCGCGAACTGCGGTGAATTGCGGTACGCTGTTAGTGAATCGTCGCGGCGCTTTTACACCACAGCGGATATCTTCGATGGGGCCAGCACTTGCTTCCTGTCTGCATTGGAAGGCTTGGCAACGGCCTTGGCTTACGAAGAGGCCAACCCAAATATCATGTGGAGCGCGCTGTTGCTCGTGAATGGCAATATGGCTAAATGTGAAACGTATCTGGAGTTCTTGGAAACTCCAGAAAGGCCTAAGAAATTGCCGAATTATCTGGATTCCCCGACGCAGGCCGGGTCCAAAGGCGGCGCGAAAAAAAGTCAAAATCTTCTCTTGATCCAAACGATGCTGGCGTTGCTGCTGTATAAGCAGCGACCTGGCAATGGCTGGAAGAACCCGACCCATGTGGCGAAGGAATTGAAGGCACCTATGCAGCAGTTCCTGAAGGAAAACAAAATTAAAACGCTCGGTGCCAACAACAAATTCGACATCGAAGAAACGATCCTCAGATGGATCGATGATGAGGCGAGCGTCAAGTTGGCCTTTCAGATGACAAAGCAAGATCAGTCCACCTAGGCCTTGCGACCTGAATTTTTCTTCAACCTCAACGGAGGGACGAGGCGCTGCAACGCTTGCACTATCGTCGGCCGGGCGTTTTGGCGACATTTGGCCGTGGACTTGGTACGCTCGCCCTGACCGGTGTGGAAAGTGTGACCGGGAAACGTGAGCTTCAACAGTTGGTCAGGCAAGGTCATGAACAATGCAGCGTTCTCAATTTGAGCGTTCATCTCGGTGACGTTGTAGGCAACAAAGCCCCATGCCCGATATCCGGCACCCAGGCTGGCGCAATCAAAGTAAACCCCCTGGCCTTTCGTGATGTTCTGGGTCCAGCGCTTTCCGATGATGGACCCAAAAGCATGCTTGTCCGATCGTTTCATGAGCAGCAGGAGGTGCAGGTTGGCCCCGCGCTGAAGGGCGTAGGAGTGTTTCCAAGCGTAGCCAAGCACGTACTTGCTGATCGACGATTTTTGCAGGTATTTCACCAGCGCTTGTCGATGGGCCTTGATCTGACCAAAGAAGAGGTCGAAGTCCTTAGGGGGCGCTGGCATCATCGACGATAGGCTGGCCCGTTTCTGATAGGTCAGGTCCAGTCGAACGACCTCCAGATACGGATAGCGATGTAAGATCTTCCGTTGATAGGATCTCAGCGCTTGGGCTGATTTGATCGTGACGCGACGGAAATTGTCGATCCGCGCCCGGAATTGGCGGGAATGACCCTTGTTCCGAATTGCGGCCACCCAATCCGACAGATGATCGGCGATCTCCTGAATCTGGTGATCAGGTAAATCTGCGGACAAATGCACCAAAGGTAAGCCGAGGAGTTCGCACTTCTGGGCCTGCTCCCAAAACAGCTCGTAGTACGGGGTAAATTCGTGTGCCGGAAAATGTCGTTCGATCGACTCTTTGTAACCGTGTGACAAAAGGCGCAGCGCGTCACCACCCAGGCCGGGTGAGCGCAGTATCAGGCGCTTTGTCCGTTTGTTGCGTTGCGCTGTAAAAAGGGTTTTCGAGCTCGCGATCATCTTCCGGGTTACACTTTCGTATTCGAGGAGGCACTGCAAAGCGTCGTGCTCTTCCGTAATCACGGGGGTCACCTTGCCGTTCTGCTCAAAGTGAACGAGGCTGGTCTCGGTGAGGATTTTTGCCAAAATTTTGTCGCGATCCTTCATCAGCGCTTCTCCGTGGTCTTTTGGCGATCAATCCAGGCGTCAAGCTCTTCCTCGATGAAGCCGGCCGCAGAGCGGCCAAGCTTCACGCGCCGGGGCAGGGAGCTGTTGTGCCTTGGCGACAGCGGATTATTCCAGTCGTACAGGGTGCTTCGGGCGATCCCGAGGCGTGCCGCCGATTCGTTCATGCGGATGATTTTTGCCATTTTTGTGCTCCTGTTTTGATGACAGTTGCAGACTATCAATTGGCGCGATAGTGAAAAACGGCGCTAGCGAAAGTGTTTTTTTAGCGATGCTAGAAGGATGTTTTTCAGGGGGGGTGAAGAATATTCAAAAATGCAATCCATATTAGTTCCGTAGTGGCGAATTTTATGGCTTTCCGGGCAGCCAATAAGGGCAGACAGACTCGCAGTTAAAGGCGCTATCTGCGCGCGTTGCAGTAAACCGCTTGCTTAACCAAATCGTGTCGCAAGGCAGCAACGTTGGCGTTGGCAAAATCCAATTCCCAAGAATTTTCAGTCACATATTCCAGCCTTGCCCTCGGCCTAGCCAACTTCCATCAGCCAGACTTCAACTTCAATCTGAGTCAGCCTATCAACCGGTTCCGGCCAGCCCGCTAGGCAGCTAATTGCAGCACCCTCCCCACCAATCCGCCAGCCATGCCCGATACGAGGCATCGCTGGCGGATTTTTGTTGTCGTCCCAACCTTCAAAGGAGTATTACCATGAGCCTCAATTGCCCAATCTGCCGTTCACAACGCATCGTCACCAAAGACCTGGCCAAGAAAACCTGCACGTTCGTCGGGACGGTAGGTGGAGCAGCAAGCGGAGCTGCAGGCGCAGTAACCGGCGCTGAAATCGGCCTAGCCCTCGGTGCACTGGCCGGCCCCATCGGTCGCGGTGTCGGCGGTTTTGCCGGGGCCCTGATTGGCGGCCTGGTGGGTGGCGCCACCGGCTGCCTGGCGGGTGCACGCGTCGGTGCCGCCATCGATGAGCGTGTCCTCGACAACCTGCAGTGCCTCGACTGCGGCTACAGTTTCAGCGCCGATGGCGTCGATCCGCTGCCGCCTATCAACGTTCAAGTAAGCACGCCGGCAGCCACACCCGAAGCACCCGCTGCCGCCTCCCCGCAAGTCCAACCCTAGACCGGCTTGCTCAGGTCCTTCCCGTTCGCGGAAGGCCGTCTCCCCTTTAATCCAATTCGTGCGCACTCAACGATCCCGATCGCGCGGGCGGTCTCCGCACGTCCACCTTCCTGAAAGGAAATTCCCTATGGCCCACCTCGTCCAAACCATGGCCTACGCCAATGCCGAACCCTGGCACGGCCTCGGCAACCGTCTTCAACCCAATCAACCTCTTGAAGTCTGGCAGCAGCAAGCCGGCATGGACTGGCAGATCAACGAAACCCCGGTTTTGTTCAATATCTCTGCCGATGGCGGACTGCACGTCAAAGCGCACGCTGACAACAAGGTCCTGTTCCGCTCCGATACCCATGCCCCGCTCTCGGTCGTCTCGAAGCGCTATCAGGTCGTCCAGCCGCATGAGGTGCTGGAGTTCTACCGTGATCTCACCGAAGCTGGGGGTTTCGAACTGGAAACCGCCGGGGTCCTCAAGGAAGGCAGGAAGCTTTGGGCCTTGGCCAGAACCGGTCAGGAAACCCTCCTGCGCGGTGGTGACAAGGTCGGGGCCTACCTGCTGCTGGCCACCAGTTGCGACGGTACGTTGTGTACGACGGCGCAGTTCACTTCCATTCGCGTCGTCTGCAACAACACCCTGCAGATGGCGGTGGGTGATTCCTCCGGCGCGGTCAAGGTACCGCACAGCCGAAAGTTCGACTCGCAGCTGGTCAAGCAGGAGCTGGGGATTGGTCTGAGCAGCTGGGAACGTTTCGTCGGCAACATGAAGCGACTCGCCGACCGACCAATCCACAAATTTGAGGCGATGAACCTGATCGTCAACGTCCTGGGGGATCCCGAGTTGCCCCTGGCCGACCAGCCCAACCAGAAAGCGCTACAAAACGTCTATGCCCTGTACTCCGGGCAAGGCATGGGTGCCGAGTTGTCATCGGCCAACGGTACTGCCTGGGGACTGCTCAATGCCGTCACACAGTTTGTCGACCATGAACGTCGTGCCAGAAGCCAGGACTATCGCCTCGACTCGGCCTGGTTCGGTCAGGGGGCTGCCATCAAGGGCAAGGCCTATCAGGAAGCCATGAAGCTCGCCGCCTGAGCAATTCCCTGCCACCCCCCCACGCCCGGTTCAGCTTCGTCTGGCCGGGCGTCTTCATTTCCAGGAGCGAACATGAACAACCCCGCCTTACGTGTACCCAAGGAGAAAACCAAACCGGCCCTGCGGCTCATCGCCACCAAGGAATTGCCAAGAGAAGACTGGCTGGCCGTCAGGAAGCAGGGCATCGGCAGTTCCGATGCCGCCGCTGCGGTTGGTCTCAACCCGTACAAATCCCAGCTCGAACTCTGGCTGGAAAAGACCGGGCGTGACGGCAACCTGCCCAAGACCGATCCGCATGATGAAGAGAGCCCGGCGTATTGGGGCAACCTCCTCGAACCCATTGTGGCCGCCCACTATAGCAAGCGCACCGGCCACCGGGTCCGGCGGATCAACGCCGTCCTCCAGCATCCCGATCCCGACAAGGGCTGGATGCTGGCCAATATTGACCGCGAGGTCATTGGCACCGGCGAGGTCCAGATTCTCGAATGCAAAACGGCCGGGATCAATGGCGCCCGCCTGTGGAAGGAAGGTGTTCCCGAGTATGTGCAGTTACAGGTGCAACACCAGCTGGCGGTGACGGGCAAGGCCGCGGCTGATGTCGCCGTGTTGCTCGGTGGCCAACATCTGGAGATCCACCGGATCGAACGGGATGAAACCTTGATTGCCCGCCTGGTGCAACTGGAACGGCAGTTCTGGGACTACGTGGAATCGGACACGCCGCCACCGGCCGATGGCTCGGAGTCCGCTGAGCTGGCACTGCGCTGCCTCTACCCGGAAGACCAGGGGCAAACGGTGGATTTCACCGAGGATCGCACCCTGTCGGCAGCCTTCGCCGATCTGCTCAGTGTCCGGCAAACCCTGGACGGTTTCGCGAAGCTCGAAGCCCAGTTCAAGCAGACGATTCAGCAGGCCATGGGCGAGGCCAGCAAGGCCCTCTTCGAGACGGGCAGCGTGACTTGGAAGAAGGCCAAGGACAGCGTCGGTCTCGATGTGACGAACTTGCTCAAGGAACAACCCGAGCTGGCGCAACGCTACCGGATCAGCAAGCCGGGCAGCCGGCGATTCCTTGTCGCCTGATTTCTATCCCTAACCATTCACCGCATCCCGCCCGCCAGGACAGCAAGTCTGGCGGGGCGGGGTTCGGCTATTTCATTTGAAGGAGCAAAACATGCTGAAAGGCTTGGCCATCACCCCGCCGGTTCTCGGGCGGATTTCCATCGGCAAGGTCATCGAGAAGAACGGCAAACGGCTGCCCGAGAAGGATGACCAGTTCACCATCACCAGCCAGGTGCAAAGCAAGGACGGCTGGCTAGCGCATCCGTTCGATGAAGGCATCCGCAAGGCGCAGGGCGGGAAGATCCGCAGTATCCCGATCCGCCTGCTGTTCAACGATCCCGATCTGAACTTCCGGGCCGAGTACAGTCTGTTCGACCGCAATACCGGCCGGCCGCTCTGTGTCGGGAGTGGCGAGACGTGCAAGCGTCAATCCGAGGAGGGGATCAAGTCCCTGCCGTGTCCTTCACCCGATGGCTGTGTGCTGGCCAAGGGTGGGGCGTGCAAACCCTATGGTCGGCTCAACGTGACGATTGGCGATGACGATCCACTGGGGAGTTTCATCTTCCGGACGACCGGGTTCAACAGCATCCGGACGCTCAGTGCACGCCTGCAGTACTTCTCGGCGGTTTCCGGCAACCGCCTGGCCTGTCTACCACTGGAACTGCGCTTGCGTGGCAAGTCGACACGGCAAAGCCATGGCAGTCCGATCTATTTCGTCGATCTCACGACGCGGGCCGGGATGACGCTGGCGGAAGCGCTGGCCGAGGCCCGACAGACGGATGGCGAGCGGCAGGCAGCGGGCTTTGACCAGATGGCGCTCGATCTGGCGGCACGGCAGGGGCTGGGCAATGGGGCGTTCGAGGAGTCCGAGGACGAGGGGAGTGCGGTGGTCGACGAGTTCTTTCCGGTAGAGGAAGGCGCAGGCGCCGGGAGCGAGGTGCCGACGCCGGTGGCATCTAATGCAAATTCCCTGGCCGACAAGCTTGAAGAACGGGTTCGGCGCACTGCGGCCGTGATGCTCGACGATCCGGTCCTGTCCTGAGGAGGGTGCCATGTATCCGACGTCACCCATTGAAACCCTGATCTCGTATGCCCTGGCTTTCGTCGCCGGGGCAGCTTCAGTTTGCCTGGTGCGGGCGTATGGCCGAGCGCGGGAGAAGCACGGACGCCAGTTCGGTCGTACTGACGCAGCGGCATAAAACCACCACCCCGGACCTCGCGCGAGGTCCGGTGGCGGCAAGTTTCTTTTTTTGTGGATGGATTGGGGGTTCAGCGTCGGGAGCGTAAAAAAATACAAACGCGCGGAATGATCTGAACGCCATCTACATTAATAGGAAAAACCATGAATTACCTGGATACCCAATCGGTTCAACAACGCAATGTCTACGCCTGGCTAACGCTCACGACCACCCTGGACGAACGCAGGATGCGCTACGCAACAAGCACCGATCGTCAGGGTACGCTGTGGATCGAATGCCTTGGACTCAATGCCTACCCGAATTGCATCCCGATGATCAGAATCGGCCCTGAGGTCGGTAATGCAGCGCTAGAAGTACGGGCGCACCCAGTGGTGCCAGTGTCCTGCCGCGCTTACGCTGAGCGGGTGTTGGCGCAAGCCAGCCTGGAATGCACGCTGGGAACCTTCAAATTTAACGCTGACTCCGGGGTGATTTTGGCCGAAAAGCCGATCTTGTTCGCTGACCGCGAATTGCGCCCGAAGGCAGTCCTGTTCACCCTCCGCAGGATGTGCCAGAAAATGGAGATGGTGATTTACGAGTTGTGGGATGGTTTGAGCGCTGGATGCCCCCCCAGGGATCTCAGGACACATTGCGACAGAGTATGCCAAGCAACGCGCGCCGGCTAATTGGACGTCACGTCGATTTGCTTAATTGTCCGAATTCATCGGGGATCGGGTATCGAGTAGTCCTGATGGCGCAAGGGAAAACGCCTCGGCGGAAAATTGGATCGTATGTTATTGAATATAAGATACAAACAGCCAGCTCCTATTCGATAACACAACCATATTCAATACGCCGGCTCCATGTGACTCGATTGCGAGCGCAATCAACATCGTTTCAAAGAAATAGTCATCACACGAGGCGCATCGCTGTGCGCGATTGCCCCGGACAGTGGCCCCCCTTCAGTAGAATGATGGGATACACCACTCTCGTTAAGTTTCTTCACCCAATTCATGCCGTCCATACTGACACCGTACGCCGTACCGTCGTCGATAGACAGGGAATACCACCAACTCTTCGATAACGACACGACCTACTTCGACCGAGTCGACGGGGAGGTTCGGCGGCTGTACGACGAAGACCATGAGTGGTTTCTCCTCACGCTGATCCAGATTGAGAAATTCGTCGCCGAAGTCCTGGCGAGCGACGAAGCGGCATTTGTCCTCGTACCCAACGCCACGGGCAATCCCATCCTGCATGAAGGTATGCTGGCGCGCCATTTCCGGGACGTTCAAAAACTCTCGACAGTCCATACGCGGAGTTACGTACTCAGCGAGACGATTCAGCTATTCTTCGAATGCTGGCGTGATCTCCAGTTGGGACTTGAAGCATTTGCCGACAAGCGCGGGTATTCGACTGTTCCTGGCAAGGAACCCTTCGAGCGCTTCAACGATCTCCTGGCGCTGATTAGAGAACGAGGCCGCTCCTCGGCGTTTCGTCGCCGCCTCAGTCGTCGCAAAGAGCGTTCAGCGGATAATCAGAAGCGCGGTTCAGAATACCTTGGCAAACTGTTCCTGCAAACTTACTCCAAGTTACTGGTACTGCGTGTCGACTTTGCCTACCTCATAGAGTTCTCGCCAGTGATCACGCCGGATCGGGCGCGGGAGGATATTGGGCGCTTGTTCAAGCGGGCCAAGCAACACAAGAATCTTGGCAAGCACCTGCTCGGCCACTTGTGGAAGCTCGAATGGTCACCCAAGAAGGGTTGTCATTTCCATGCCATTGTCGTCTACGATGGTCATTACCGCATGGCTGACATTCATTTGGCGAAAATGCTGGGGGAGTTCTGGAAGCTGCGCATTACCGACGGTCGCGGAGTCTACTGGAACTGCAACCGGTTCAAGGAACATTACGCCTATCTGGGGATAGGGCAAATCCACCGAAATGATGTGGTGAAGCGCGGTTTTCTGGTGGATTACGTACTAGGGTATCTGACGAAGGGCGATCAATACCTGCTGGCAGATTCGTTGCGTCAGGGGCGGTGCTTTCAGCCGGGGCATCTATCCTAGGGGGCATCGAAGTGTCAGGAAGTCCGATTGCGGCATCGTACGTGAACTGAAAGACGTCGATGAAGATGCTGCCAGGTTTGTTGCGAACAGGATGTTATAGCCTCGCATTTGATTGGCTTGATGGTGCCGATGCGCAACCGGCTTCAACAATGGGTTAAGGGAACTTTTCGGCCAGTGCAGACATTGAAGTTACATTTCGTGAACGACCGCTTGGCAGCGGCTGCTGTCGTTCTCCTTGCTGAATCCGAAGTCCAAAACCAGTCGTTCATCGATGACATTCCGTAGACGGACCACTAGAATGACAGGTGCAAGGACGGGCACACCCTGACGCTTCATTTCCTGCGCAAAGCGGCTCGGCGAATAGAAGCCCAGAGCTTATGCGTTGAGCGTGGCTGCCAGGGCCAGTAATTTTCTAGCGACAAGCGGTATTTGAGGAGAGGACATGGCACCACCGCCCGCGGCGGCGATTTCGATCCGGGACACTCTGGATCTGCTTGACAACCAGTTCCCTGGCTTTGCCGAAGGCGTCGCGAATGGCCGTTATGCATTCTGGCTTGGCTCAGGCATCTCGCTTGGTGTCGTTCCTGGCCTCTGGGGCGTCGTCGGCACGGTTATCGAGTTCTTGCGCGCCAGCAGGAACCCGGCGGATGCCACCTGCAAATTTAACCGCGCGTTAGAAGAGGCCCTGCAACTGGCTGGTCTCAACAACGCTCAGATAGGTGCGCTGGACTTAACCATCCCCTTCGAGACATTGCCAAATGAGACGCGCGAGCCGATCATTTTGGCGTTGCTGAAAAACTACTCCAAGCTTCTCGCCATTCGCATCGGGACAGAGCCCTTCGACTATCTGGTGTGGAACGTCGTCAAGGTCCCCGATACTTACGCCGCTGTGGCGCTTCAGCCCGACGTTGAACACCTGTGCCTGGCGGCGCTCAGCCTTGAAGGTATTGCGACCGACATGGTCTCGGCGAACTGGGATCCGCTGGTGGAACGCGCAGTCGCCATGCTGACCAATGGAAATGTCGCGCTCGCTCCCACCGTGGTGGCCAGGCCCGACGAAGTGCAGTTGCCGCGCAACCGCAGCCGCATCATCAAGTTCCACGGATGCGCCGATAAAGCGGCTGCCAACGAAGCCAGATATCGCCAGTGGCTCGTTGCCCGACACCCTCAGATCAATGGTTGGTGTGCCAATCCACCCAATCAGCCGTTTATGACCGCGCTCGTCGCGCTGCTCAATGAAAAACCGACATTCATGCTAGGGTTGTCCGCCCAGGACGGAAACATCCAGCATGTGTTCCAGATGGCCGCCAAGCAGATTCCATGGGATATCGCGGCAGCCCCTCCGGGCTACGTGTTTTCCGAGAACGAGCTTGGCCTGGACCAAAAGTCCTTGCTTGAGAACGTTTACGGCGACCAGATCACCCCAACAAACTATGACGCGGTCTGCGACGCAGCCAGGATTCAAGCTTTCGCCAAGCCGCTGCTGACGGCCCTCTTGCTGGATGTCCTCGCAAGAAAGCTTGTCGCCCTAATAGGCATGATGCCCGGGCTACTGCCCATTCACGAACGCCAGCCGCTGATCGATGGGGTCCGACGGCTTCGCAATGACTTGAGCTCAGCCGCCACCACATCTACGGCGTTCATCGTCGGCCTGCTGGAGCGATGGGCACGGGCATCGCAATTGATGCGCGCCGGCGAGGTAGTGCAGCCCGACGTCAAGTACGTACCCATCTCTGCGGATGCCATTCCCGGAATGGCAGGAAACGCTGATCTGGCCGCCCTGGGCTTGCGCGAGGCTGCAGTGGCCCTCGGCCTGCTAGGGGCCGGTGTCGCCTGCGGCGACTGGACCTTGGACGCTGAACCTGCAGTGACTGGTGCAGGGGCTGTGGCCGTCACTAGCACGCGCCCCGGCGCGAGCCGGACAAAGGTGTACCTCACCGCGCACGCGTACTTTGCCATGCTGCTGGCGACACAAGGGGAACTCGATGACTCGGAGGCTCCAATCCTGATCCAGGCCAGGCCTCTGGTGCCTTCGATGTCACGGTCACCCGTTGGTTCCTTTGGTCGAAGTGGCTTCCCGCCCACACGCGAGATCAGCATCGCGTCCATGATGGATGCGTGTCTCACTTTCGATGATCTGTACGCCAATTTCAGACGGGAGCTGGCCATATGACCGATTCGACCCCCGTAGGCCGCGTGGCATCAGCGCTAGTCGGCGCTGGTTACGTGCGCCTTCCCGACGTTCTGCTCGTCGGCGGCATGAGACTCGATTTCTCAGCTGCGTTCGTAAACCAGAACAGCTCGACTGAACTAGTCTTGGTCGCCGACACGGCCGCCGAGGATGAAGCGCTTCTTATCCGAAAAATGAATGGCGTGGCGCGCGCGTTAGACGTCAGCCGATCCCGTCGATCATTAACTCTGGTGCTCACCGGCCCGAGGCCGAAGCCATCGACGCTGGAGTCTCTGGGCAGGGTCTGCAGGGTGCTGCCGCTGGGCAGCGTGACTGGCACCGACGCGAACGTCATCATTCGCAATTGGCTGGCCGTGCTGTTGCCCCTCGCCCTTCCGCAGGCGGATGACTCGGCGATCAATCCGCTGACGCGGATCGAGACCCTTGCCGCAAATCTTGACGAGCCGCTGCGACACCTCCTCGACGTGGCTGCGCACGGAGAATCTGCCGTTCGGCAACGACTACACCAGCTCATCGATGACGCGTCGAGCGCACCCAAGGAACTGGATTTATGAGTTACCGGATCAATTCATTGACGGTGCGCGACTTCCGCAGCATCCGCGGCGACATCACCGTGCCGATGAACGCGCCGATCATTCTGGTCCATGGCAAGAACGGAGCAGGCAAGACCAGCTTGCTGTCCGGCATGGAGCTGGCGCTGACCGGCCAACTGGAATCGCTGGACCGCATCGACCCCAACCTCCGAAAATACCTTGTCAACAAGGGGCGCGATGAAGCGTTCGTCTCGGCTTCCGTGTGCGCTGCGGATAGCGCGATGCTAACTGGCGAGTTCCGTGTCAATAGCCTTGGCCCGAAGGGAAACGCCGTCCTGGATCAGCGCTTGGCCAGGCACTTTTCGGAGCGTTGCTACCTGGCGCAGTCGACACTTGGGCGCTTGCTGGAGATCTACCAGCCTAAAGATGTCGCGGCCGCTGCGTCACCGCTGACACGCTTCGTCAAGGAGTTGCTCGGCTTGGACGCGCTCGACGCGCTCATCAATGGCCTGCACGACGCCGGGGACGTGCGCCGGCTCAGGGGCGGTGCCAGCATGTACTGGGAGGTCCGCGACCGCCTCCCTATCGTCCAGCAGGAGGTGGACCGGCTGGCAGGCGAAGTTTCCAAGGCTCGGGATCAGGCGAAGGAGTTCCTCAAGACCGCGCAAGATCTCTTCAAGTCCCACTGGCCGGCCCAGGTAGAGCAGCCGGTCCAAAGGTGGCGCGACTTCCTGGCTCAGCAGACCTACGAAGCGGAACTGACGCGCACGGTGCAGTTCAGAATCGAGATTTCCGCCCAGGCCGATCAACTGCGTCGCTCCCAAGGAACAACTTCGAGCCAAGGACTGATGGCGAACGCCGAAGCAGGTGCCAGTGACTCAGACAAGGCGCTGCAGGCATGGCTGCAGA
Source organism: Azonexus sp. (assembly GCA_017983755.1). Classification (GTDB taxonomy): domain Bacteria; phylum Pseudomonadota; class Gammaproteobacteria; order Burkholderiales; family Rhodocyclaceae; genus Azonexus. The sequence continues at coordinate 103,938 of JAGOAU010000008.1, forward strand.
CGGTCGGGAAGCAACTGTCGGACACGTTCCAGAGGCTCGCTGCCTATTTTTCAGATTTGCCATCGCCGTTGGCCAGCCGACCGGAGTACGCCCGCGTCACGGCAACAACAGCGATCAATGCCGAGACGCGGCGCTGCGAGCAAGCACTTGCCCAGGATGCTGCCGCAAGGCTGAAGGCCACTAGCGCGGAAGCCGACCGAAAGCGCCACCAAGATCGCCTGGCGCTTCTCGATGAACAGATCGGTCGCCATTCGCAACAGGCCGGACAACTTGCTCAGGCGCTTTCTTCGCTGTTGCCCCACGTACATTCCAACGATTGCCCGGTCTGCAATCGCAACTTCGGGGAGGTGTCCAGCACGCCTCTGGTCGGACATCTGGCAACCAACATTTCATCGTTCACCGAGGCGGCTGGCAGGCTAGCCGCCTTGTCGAAGGAGCGTGCCGACACGATTGCAGCGATTTCAACGCGGGAGCGTGAGTTGGCTGGCGAGGTGGCTCGACTTCTGACGGACCCGTCCAAGCAAGAACTCGAACGCCGGCTGACCGACCTGCGTGAACTTTTGACCACCCTGGAGGCCTTGGCTTCGGAGTCCATAAGGGGCGAAGCCCTGTTCAAGACCGCCGCCAGCGCCGGGCAAGGACTGGCATCCCTGAGGGCCAACGATCAGTTCACCGTATCCATGCGCAGTGTTGCCGACAAGCTCGCGGATCAGTTGGCCGTAGAACCGATCGGCGTGAACGAACCGTTGACCGCCGCCCTCGATCGATTCCTCGCGCATGTCGTGAAGATGGAAGCGGATCTGTCTGCCAGAAACGCGGCGCGGCAACGTGCAGAGGATGCCCTGCGCGAGCATGACGTGAGGCTTGGTGCCGTTAGGGAAATCGAAAGCCGTTGCGCGGCTCTGGGAAGAGAAATCGAGGAGCTGACTCAGCGCAAGACGGCCGGTGACCGCGCCATCGATCAGACAAGGGAACTGACCAAGATCGCACAGGCCGAGCGCACGTCGATCGTGAGGCGGGTGTTCAACGACTCGCTCAACACGGCCTGGAAGGACCTGTTTGTGCGCCTCGCGCCAGACGAACCTTTCGTTCCGGCTTTTGCGCTACCTGAGTCTACGAAAGGGGCCGTCGAGGCGACGCTAGAGACTCTGCACCGCGATGGTGGCAAAGGAGGTAATCCGAGAGCCATGCTCAGCGCTGGCAACCTCAACACTGCCGCCCTGACGCTGTTCCTGGCTCTGCACCTCTCAGCCAAGTCACGACTGCCGTGGCTGATCATCGACGACCCCGTGCAGAGCATGGACGAGGTACACATCTCGCAGTTCGCGGCTCTGCTGCGCACGCTTGCCAAGCAGCACGGCAGGCAGATCATCATCGCTGTTCACGAAAAGCCCTTGTTCGATTACTTGACGCTGGAGTTGAGTCCATCATTTGACGGTGACACTCTGATCACGGTCGAACTGGGGCGATCGGCCAACGGCGACTCGTTGGCAAACACGAGGGTCATACCGTGGGAGCCGGACAATGCGCTGGTGGCTTAGTGTTCAGGTCCAAGACTTGATCTCTCTCCCGTTGCCCGACCGCGAGAATTTCTACCCATGATTTCGCAGCATGAGTAGGGGTAGATTCAAGCCAGCGGCGTTGCACCCACTCGCACGATCACGGAAGGAATGCAGCAGTTCCGCGGCGTGGTAGAAGCGCTGTTTAGCCCGCAATCGCTAAATCAGGATCAGGGCCACCAGCTAGTAGCCCACAGGGCTCCTTGACCAGCACTGAGATGCCGCAAAGCAGCCGCTGGCGAACATCCGCCTTCAGCCTCAAGCTGACTTCCTCGGTTGCTGCTGTGGGTGACTGCTTTGGCCGAGGTGTTGCCTGTTGTCTTTGGCATGAGACCGTTGTTGGCCTTTGCAGACACTCGGTATCGCACTATCGCGTGGCTGCAGCAGGATGTCTGCTGCAGCAGATGGTGTGATGATTCTATAATCTCACCTTCTGGCATCATACTCAGCACGTATGCTGAGTTGTATGAAGCGGAATGGCGGGAGATGAGCAAAGCCTCTCCTGAGGTAGCGCCTTGCCACTTTGTCGGACCAATGCCCACAGCACAACGATATCCGGATGTGCGGCAGCCTCCAATGTCGGAATGGCCCCAGGCAACTGCTGACGGTAGCGATCCGATAACTTCGAATCCTGCAGTAGTGCCCGTAGCAGTTCAAGGGACGGGTAGAGAATGCCCGCTAGGTACGGCAGACGAGAGGCAATTGCCAAACCCTCCGGGTCATAATCGGGGGCGGACCAGACTGGTCTCTTGAACATCTCCAGAAAAGACATCGCCGCGCCAGTGCTCGAGCGCTGACCTCCTCCGCGCCAAACGACAAGCGGATTGGGGCCAGCACGGGAGAAATCTACCTGAAGGTCATCTACGCGGTCGAAGGTTTCCCAGTTCTCGACAACAATCACTGAATCATGGTTGAGGCTGCATGCCGCATCATCAACGAGCCACTCGAGGTTTGCCCGTCTCGGCAAGAACGTCGGCCGTCCATCGATGAACAGGGCTTTTCCATGAAGCGTCTTGAAAGCAATGCGGTTTGCGCGCACAGGGCTCTGCGCCCATTTTTCGTCGGGCCCGAGATTCAGGGCGGCGCTGCGCGCTATGCCATCCCATGCTTCAAGTGATGCCGAAGGATCGATATTGTCAGCTCGTAGCCACGCACGGATGCGTTCCTTCTGGGCTGTCGGGAAAAGAATCTGGGAGCCACGCACTATTCCAATGCCGCTTTCCCGCACGAAATCACACAATATCTTCGATGCGTTGAAGGCTTCCTTATCCTCAGGGCTCTGCACGACGCGCAGTAGGCTCTGGGCCAGCAGTTTGGTCATCATTGGTCTGCTCTCGACACCAGAATGTCTCGAACCTTCAGCATTCCGGAAAGCGGCTCGGCCGCTTCAAGTATCTGCTCAAAGCGAATGCCTTCTGTGCGCCGGCGGCGCAAGGATTCCTCATGGAGCAAGCACAGTAGCCAGATGTCGTTCGGTAGGTCTGAAATTGACGGGGTTCGCCGTTTCCATGACATAGCGGAAACGGGTTGTTTGCCGACCGTGGTGATCAAGCTTTGAACGGCCTCTTGCCATAGTTTTGGCTTGACTCCCTCATCGCCGGGGGCGACAGGCGGATCATCTTTCAACGTGCCGGCCTTGGGCACCGTAACGGTAATTTGTTTGGCTGCCGGAATTGCCTTGGCGATTTCCAGCAAGGGATCGTCCAGTGCCGGATCATTGACGGATGCCCGGCTGCGAAGCGCAAAGCCTGGGGCTCGGTAGGCCCAATCCGGCAGATCTGCCAAAGCATCGATGTCCGGCGGGACATACTCCGGTGTTCGCTTGAGAAACAGCGCAAAGGCACGAAAGCGACGTGCTGTTGCCTCGATCTGGCGGGTTCGGAACAAGTACTCCCGAAGAATCGCGGTAATGTCCAGAAGGTTCGCTCGCCACTCGGGCAGGTGGTCGGCGATCTGGGACCGGTAGGAGAGCAGCAGACGCTCCCCTTCTGGAGAGGATTCCAGGGATTCGATCAGGCCGCTTGTCTGGATGGCAACAAGCGCATCGCTGATTTTCCTGACGCGCTCCAGATAGAACTCGTTTTGGCGCTTCTTTTCCGCATAGGTGGCCACGTTGGCGAACTTGTTGTCCGCAAGGATGCGCAGGAACTGCAAGGCTCCGGAAATGCTGTCAGCCAGTTCAAAGACTGCTCGGTCAAACTGGTCGATATATTCGTCGGCATCTTCGTTCCTGCCTTCGATCGCAGCCTTGGCGACCGCATCCGACAACAGCGGAAGGCGGGCGGCCAAATCGCCGACGTCCGCCCCCACAGCCGCATAGAGATGTTCGGTTTGCAGGATTTCATCGAAATGGCGAGCCAGCGACGAGGCCAAACGGTAGGTCTCGTTCGCGTACGGTACAAGGGCACGAGCCTGGTGCAGCTCGTACAGCCCACGACCGTCAAATTTATCGTCGGCCTTGCTGACCACGCCGCGGTGATAGGCGGCGGCCAACAGTTCCTTGTGACGGAACAGCTTGACCAGGTGGTTTTCAACGAGGTCTGTCTTGGTGGCCATGGCTTAGAACATCTGCGGTGTAGTCGGGCCTTCCTCGTCGACATCATCGGCGATGCCGTCGATCCCCATCAGGAACTGCACGACTTCGTAGAGATATTCGATCTTTCCGGTGACCTGATAAATTTCGCGGTCCGAATTGGCGAGGACAAGGTACCCCTCGTCGCGCAGATATTTCAGTTGTCGATCGAGGTTGGACTTGAGCTTGCCGTCCGAGCCGGAGCCCCTGCCGACGGTGGCCAATGCCTGAAATTCCGCCCGAAGGCCTGGATTGCTATCAATGGCGGCCATCAGCGCATGCGCCTCGATCTTGTCGCCACGGGAATAGAACTCTTCCCGTTCCGAGGCGCGCATTGCTTTGACAAAGAATTCCACCAGGAACCGGAGGTCGAGTTTGATTCGAGAAAATTCATCCCGTACGGATCGGCGCTGATCCTGCCCGATCTGGTCGAAGGACATATACCAGCCGCCCCCAAGCCCGGTTACCGAGAGCTTCCGTCCGATTCGCGCCAGATAGGCGGCGACGTCCTTTTGGTGCGCATCTTCCGACAGATAGCGGTAAGCATCAGGGTAACGGATCG
>JAGOAU010000009.1 GCA_017983755.1 Azonexus sp.
CCAGATCCTTCATGGTGATCATCTCCTAAAATCCTGCTCAAAAAATGAGCGGACGAGTTAATCACCCTGGTCAATTTTCAGCGCGCACAACCTCGCTTTTCTGGTCAGTTTTCAACGAGCGTCAACAAGCGCATAGATTTTGACAAAGACAGGTTACAAAAACCCCTCCCATGCGGAGCACAGGATGGAGGCAGGTTTGTCCGCTACCTGGACGATTGCCCAGTAACCGGAACAGTTTTTGTTGCCCTTTGTGGGCAATGGGTGTCTTTGATTCGATGGCGTACTGTCACGACGTTGCGCCGCTATTGCGCAGGCCGGAGGTCGATTCCATTGGTGCCGAATACGACCACGATTTCACTTTTGCACCTTCTTGGAAATGTTTCAAGCTTCATGATCAGCCCGGGCGCCTGTGATTGATTTATCGTTGCGTGAAAGCAACAAGTCAGCTTGTGACTGGCTGGTTACGCGTACAACTCGATCATAGCGGCCATCCTGTCACCATCCATCGTGCGGCAGGTTCGCGTTACCAAACAGACGCTCGGCGTTGGCCAGGAACATCAGCGCCACAACTGCAAAATTTGCATTGAGGCGAAAATGTATTTAGCATAAAAGCCGCAGTGATACCTTTCTTTGCGCCCCAGGATCGGGTCCGGGGCGACGACTTGGTCGGTGAGTACGTACCGCCGCAGAATTGACCCGAACGTTAGTGCAGACACCATTTTTAGCTTTGCTCCAAGCGCTTCCCAGACCCGAGGAAGTAATGGCTGTCCGTACTGACTTGACCTTAAGGAGCCACAAATGAGTCATACCCTGTCTAAAGCCGACATTGATTGTCGGGCCGAGCAACTCAATCCCGTCTCTCCGCAGTACTACCGGGACCGAGGCTACGCGCCTCATGACGCTATTGCGCTGGCAACGCTCGCGCAGCAACGCTATCAGATCGAAGTCTCCCACCAGAAGCAAACGCAACAGCGCGAACGCGGCTGATTGTTCCAATTGCCGGAATTCTCGTTGGATGAGTTCCGGCGTTCATCGTGGATGAATCATGACAAAGACAATATTGGTCACCGGCTCATGCGGCCTGGTGGGGCGGCGGCTTTGCGCGTCTCTCAGAAGCGACGGTATTTCAGTGAACGAGTTGGATCTACGGGGTGAAGGTTCGAATTACGGTGATATCACCCATATGGCCGATATCGAAAGGGCCATCCGGAACTGCACAGGCGTTGTTCATCTTGCAGCTGTTTCAAGGGTGGTTTGGGGGCAGCGAGACCCTGATTTGTGTTGGCGTACAAACGTTACGGGGGTACAGAACTTGGCCCAGGTCGCGTTAGCTCAGAAATCAAAGCCGTGGATTCTATTTTCGAGTAGCCGAGAGGTTTACGGGCAGGCTCCTTCTCTCCCGGTCGAGGAGACGACTCCGCTGAATCCACTTAACGTCTATGCGCGCTCCAAGAGCAAAGGCGAACGCATAGTCATGGAGGCCTGCAATCAAGGCTTGCAGACAGCTGTCGTTCGGCTATCGAACGTCTATGGATGCACGAAAGATCATGCTGATCGCGTCATTCCTGCCTTCGCCAAGGCTGCCGTCGAAGGGCTGCCGCTACGCGTTGAAGGCAGCAATCACACGTTTGACTTCACGCACGTCGATGATGTCGTCCGAGGAATTAACGCGCTGATCGACGCCCTCTGCTCTGGACAAAAACTCTTGCCACCTTTGCATCTGGTGTCGGGGCGTCCGACCTCTCTGGGAGAGTTGGCAGCGCTCTGTCTTCGACTGGCGAAGAGTGGCGCGGTCGTGACTGAGGCTGCGCCTCGATCCTATGACGTCGCTCAGTTTTACGGGGATCCGACGCGAGCACTGACGGTTCTCGGATGGAAGTCTGAAACTCCTTTGGAGGCGGGTCTGATGCGGCTCATTGATGACTTCAGACAGGCACTCAAATTACGCAGCGTAGCGGAGGTAACAGCATGAAAATCCTGAAAGTGATCCATGGCTATCCGATGCGCTACAACGCCGGTTCCGAAGTCTATAGCCAGACACTCTGTCAGGGCCTGGCTGCCCGGCACGAAGTCCATGTTTTTACGCGTGAGGAAGACCCCTTTGCGCCGGACTACCGTCTCCGTAAAGAGAAGGATCCGGATGATGCAAGGATCAACTTGCATCTGGTGAATAACCCAAGGCTCAAGGATAGATACCGGGCAGAAGGGATTGATCAGAAATTTGCCGAAGTGCTGGAAGAGGTTCTGCCTGATGTCGTGCATGTCGGGCACCTCAACCATCTCTCAACTTCGCTACTTAAAGAGGCCGCCGAGCGTGGGATTCCGATTGTTTACACGCTACATGACTACTGGGTCATGTGTCCGAGAGGGCAGTTCATGCAGACCCTCCCGGAAGATCCAAACAATCTTTGGGCTGCCTGCGAAGGACAAGAGGATCGGAAGTGTGCGGAGCGTTGCTATGCGCGCTACTTCAGTGGTGCGCCCGATGAATACGAGGCAGATGTCGCGTATTGGCAAGGCTGGGTCAATCGACGTATGTCGCATATGCGTGAGATGGCGGAGTTGGTTGATCTCTTCATTGCTCCAGCGCGCTACCTCCAGGATCGGTATCGCAACGACTTCGGCTTGCCTGAGCGCAAACTCATCTATCTGGATTACGGCTTCGATAGAAAGCGCTCTGCTGGGCGCAACAGGGCCCAGGAGGCTGACTTCACGTTTGGGTACATTGGTACCCACATCCCAGCCAAGGGGATTCATGACCTGATTCGTGCTTTTGGGCTCATCAAAGGGAAGGCGAGGCTCAGAATCTGGGGGCGCCCGCGTGGCCAGGAAACTGCTGCCTTGAAAGACATCGCTGCGAGCCTCCCTGCAGAGATAGCGGGCCGGATCGAATGGATGCCGGAATATAGAAATCAGGACATCGTTCGCGATGTATTTAATCGCGTCGATGCCATTGTTGTCCCGTCGGTCTGGGTGGAAAACTCACCGCTCGTCATTCATGAAGCGCAGCAGGCTCGCGTGCCCGTCATTACGGCCAACACGGGCGGGATGGCGGAGTATGTACATCATGAGGTTAACGGACTCTTGTTTGAGCATCGTTCCTACAAAGCATTAGCTGAGCAGATGCAACGCTTCGTTGATGAACCCTTGTATGCGGCCAAGCTTGGTAGTCGTGGATATGCGTTCAGCCAGAGTGGCGACATTCCTGACATCGATACCCATGTTCAGGAAATTGAAGCCCTGTACGAGCGCATCCTGCTCCGGCGGGACAGAACGAAACTGGAACATGCCGATGCGCCTTGGCGCATTACTTTTGATACGAACCCAGACACCTGCAACCTCAAATGCGTGATGTGCGAAGAGCATTCGCCGCACAGCGCTTTGCAGCCATTGCGCAAGTTGGATGGGCGTCGCCATCGCCGCATGCCGTTCGAGATGCTGAAACGCATTGTTGAAGAAACTGCCGGAAGAGGGTTGCGAGAGATTATCCCCTCAACGATGGGTGAGCCGTTGCTCTATGAGCACTTCGAGGACATTCTGGCGTTGTGCGAGAAGCATCAGGTCAAACTGAACCTGACAACCAACGGGACCTTTCCTGGGTGCGGGGCTAGGGTTTGGGCAGGACGTATCGTGCCGGTCAGTTCAGATGTAAAGATCTCCTGGAACGGAGCCTGCAAAACAACGCATGAGTCGATCATGTTGGATTCGAAGTGGGATGAGGCGCTGCACAACTTGCGTGAGTTCATCGCTGTTCGCGATGAGTACACAGCGAGTGGCGGCAACCGCTGCCGTGTCACGCTCCAACTGACCTTCCTTGAGTCCAATGTCGAAGAACTTGCGGATGTCGTTCGCCTTGGCATTGAACTCGGTGTGGACCGGATCAAGGGCCATCATCTCTGGACTCACTTCCCAGAGATCGAACAACTTTCGATGCGACGCAGTGTCGACGCGATCAAGCGCTGGAATGCAGCGGTTGAGAAAGCTCGAAATGTCGCCCTGGAGACGCCCCTGGCAAGCGGGAAGGCAATCCTTCTGGAGAACATCTTTCCGTTGGATGAAAACTCCACCCAAGAACTTACGCCTGATGGCCTCTGTCCCTTTTTGGGGCAGGAGGCATGGGTTAGTGCTCAGGGGCGCTTCGATCCTTGCTGTGCGCCAGACGCGCAGCGCAGGACTTTGGGGGAGTTCGGCGATTTGAGCGAAATGTCGCTGCTCAAGATCTGGCGGGGTGAATCCTACCGTTCTCTGGTTGCCAGTTACTGGAATCGCACCTTGTGCGCCTCCTGCATAATGAGAAAGCCCGTGGAGGACGGCTTATGAACTGGCATGAACTGAATGTATCTGCCTTGGGAACACATCACGAACAAGCTGGCCAACCTGTCTATTCCGAGCGATTCGACGAAGTACTCAAGTTCCACCCTCCTGGCCTGGCATCCGTAACGCGAGGCGATGAGGCGTGGCATATCGGCCCGGATGGTCAGGCTGCCTATGAACGTCGATTCCTGCGCGCATTTGGCTTCTATGAAGGATTCGCAGCGGTGCAAGCCCTCGATGGCTGGCACCACATTCGGCCAGATGGGAGTGATGTCTATCCCGAACGGTACGATTGGTGCGGAAACTTCCAGAGCGGGCGTTGTACGGTAAGACTTCGTGACGGAAGTTATCGACATGTGTTTGCGGATCGATCACCTGTGTATCCGACGATTTGGCGTTATGCAGGTGACTACAAGGATGGATTCTGTGTCGTCCAGAACGATGCTGGTCTCTCTACTCATCTGGATTTGAGTGGAGAGCAGCTTCATGGCAACTGGTTCGTCGACCTGGACGTCTATCACAAGGGGTTCGCACGAGCTCGTGATGAAGATGGGTGGATGCACGTTGATCTGCAGGGGAGGCCGGTCTATGTTCGGCGTTTTTCCGCTGTCGAGCCGTTCTATAACGGCCAGGCAAGGGTGGAGCGATTTGACGGTGGCCTTGAGGTCATCGACGAGCAAGGGCAGAGGTTGATCGAGCTTCGTTCGGCCAAGCAATCCGAATTTGCATCGCTCTCGGCGGATCTGGTCGGCTTTTGGCGAACCCAAACCATTGCTGCAGCGGTACGCCTAGGGGTTATCGAGGCTTTGCCCTGCTCATCCAGCAATCTTGCTGCCTTGTGTGGGTTGAATGGCGATGGAGCGCTGCGGCTGCTTCGCGCACTGGGAGAGCTCAAAATCGTTGAGCGCAATGCTGAAACCTGGCGTCTGAGCGTTCGTGGCGAGTTCTTGCGCGCAAACCATCCACTGACCTTGGCTGATGCGGCGCTTGAATACTCTGGTGCTCTTGGTGAGTTGTGGACATGCTTGCCCGAGGCGCTAAAGAAGGGTGGCGATTGGCAAGCGCCTGACATCTTTGGTGATGTCACAAGAGATCCTGCACGTTTGAATGGATTTCACCGCATGCTTCGCAGTTATGCTTGCCACGACTATGCGTTAATTCCCGAGGCGTTGGGCTTGCAAGGTAACGAGTTAGTTATTGATGCAGGCGGAGGATTCGGGACGCTTGCAATGAACATCCTGAATGCGCATCCCGATGTTCGCATAACGGTGCTCGATAAGCCTGAAGTGGTTGAGCAGGCACGGAGAGAGCTGAACTCTCTTTCGGGCCTGAATTGGCTGCCCGGAGATATCTTAGAGCCATGGGGTATCCGCGCCGATGTGGTGGTCTTGGCCAGAGTACTGCATGACTGGAATGACGAAGATGCAGTGCGAATCCTGATGCAAGCTAGAGCAACTTTACCCAAAGGAGGACGGCTTTTCATTATCGAGATGTTGGTGTCTGAACAGGGTGTATCCGGCGCTCTGTGTGACCTGCATTTGCTGATGGTCACCGGGGGCAGGGAAAGATCCCGAGAAGCCTTCGAGAAACTACTCTGGCGAACAGGGTTTCACCTTGTCGAAGTTCGCCGGTTGGCGGCGCTCCCAGCTGTATTACTGGCAGAGGCTGTATGAGTGATGAGATCAAATGGGTTATCCCCCCATCGCTGGTACGTAATCTCGAAAGCATTCCGATTGATCGCCCCGTTGTTTTATTGTTGAGGCACTCCGTTCGTGGGCCGCTACCACTTGGTGATGCAGGCAACAGCGTACCGATTACGGAGGCGGGTTGGAGCATTGCTCGCGAATTTGGACAGACGTTAGGGGCGCGTCTTAAAACACTGCAAAGCAGTCCGGTGCCGCGCTGTGTTCAAACTGCTCAAGCCTTGAAGGATGGTGCAGGCGTCCATACAGACATTACAAAGAACCGGTTGCTTGGAGATCCTGGTGTTTATGTACTCGATGGTGAGTCTGCCTGGAACAACTGGGTGACACTTGGTCACGAGGAGGTTATGCGGCATCTCGTCTCGGAGAGCGATGCGTTGCCAGGCATGGCTCGGCCGGATGAGTCGGCCCGATTCCTGGTTCATCACATGCTCTCCTTGGCTGGTAAAACGCCTGGTCTTCATGTCTTTGTTACGCATGACAGTCTGATAACGGCCACTGTTGCGAGGCTGCAGGGCGTGCATCACGGCCCGTCTGACTGGCCATGGTTCCTTGAGGGAGCACTTTTCTGGTGGGGTGCAGAAGGCTTGCATGTGGCATACAGGGAAAGCGAAAGCCTCAATAGAATGGACAGGTTGTGCGAGTTGAATGAGAGCGAGGTGATCGAGTTTGCTCGAAGAGAGATTGCCGAGACAGTTGGTCTGGGCTGTGATGCACGCTTTTTCCTTGCTGGCGGAGCGTTCAAGTCACTTCTCACGGGAAGGCCTCCCCGAGACCTGGATTTTTGGGCGCCATCGCCTCGTGATCGGGAGATATTGTTGGATCAACTGCAAAAACGAGGGGCCATCAGGTTGCCGGATTCCGCATTCGCTGATGTCTTCGAGATTGGAGGACGTGTGGTAGAGGTTCCATTCAGGACCGAGCCAGCAAGCTTGCACGATCGGCTGAGCCGTTTTGATATTGCACTCTCTGCCGTCGGTGTTGAGCATCAACCCGGCGGAAGTTGGTCTGCCTTAATTCATCGTCAGGCCCTGCAATCAGTCGAGCGACGCGAGGTCTTGTTGCTTGAACCGCTCGTAAACTGGAAGTACGCCCTAGCAACACTAGAGCGAGTGCGGCGATATGCAAAGGAGCTTGGGTTCCGTGTTTCTTCTGAAGGAGAGGCCGCGATCTGGGAGTTGTTCTACTCGCAGCCTTCTGATGTTCGTAAAGATATGCTGGAGCGTTTTGAAAAGGTCTGCGTTGGGGGGTACGGAGTTGCAGAAGAGGCGGCATTCGTTACTTAGCTGATGGCTTCGCCATCTGCGCAAGGCACTGCTTGGCATTGCATGGCGTTGAACGCTAATCATGAGCAGCATCACTCTGCTGACAGTAACTTTGGCGGTAACTATGAAATTTTAAAAATATAGATCGTTGCAGCACAGTGCTTTCGGCGATCAGTTTTATAGTCCCCGCCCCACCAAACCTTGAAAACCCGTCGCGAAATCGACGGGTTTTTCTTTTGTGTGGCAAAAATAATGAAAATCCCGACGTTGCGGCCTTTTTCCAAGAATGACAACGGTAAAAGTCGTTGATCAGCTTGCTGCGACTTGCTTATCCTTCGCTTAAAACTCGATAAATCAGTGGGGAGATGGAATAAAAATGAGGCTGACAGTGAGCATGCCTTCGCTGTTTTCAGGGTTGGAAGTTGCTCAACAGCCCGGCTTGTATCGTGATGGCAACAAGAACGGGATCGGGGAATCCGGTGCTCGGGTTTTCGCCGCAGGCATTGCATGCGGCTTCTAGCTGGGGGGGAAATGGCGGCAACCGCAGAGCGAAGGAAGGGTACGGATCGACGCGTACGTGACTTGGGGGCGCCAAGCGGAATGAGCGAACGGCGTGTGCAGGCTGAACGCCGGTTACCGACCCCGCAGGAGGCGCCCATTTCCGAATCTGACTGGGAGAAATATTTCGGTTCGGTCGCCAGGAAACTTGAGAACAGCAACTAGCGGCCAAGAACAGGGCAGCATCAAAACCCGCCGTGCAAACGACGGGTTTTTTATTTCCCGCGCCTTGTCGTGTACTCTTTCTCCGTGAGCGCTTTTCCTGGGAGGTTTCAAGATGGATGACCTGCAACAGCTGAAACTGAAGCCGACATTGAGTGTCCATGACGCGGCCCGGCTGCTGTCCTCCGATGCGGCGGCGTTGCGTGCCGCCGAAATCGAGCTTGCCCTGGCAGTCGACCGCGGCGAACTGGCGGCGAACATTCTGCGCTGGGCGACCGAGCAGTGGGAAGGCGAACGCCTCGAAGGGAATATCGACCGGATGCGGACCTTCATCGAGCGCGCGGATCTCGATGCCTGGCTCAAGGGCCAGGGCCGTTCGCTTCAGGGCTGAAGCCGCCCGGCGCGAGGTTCAGCCATTTCTCGTCGGCCGCCTAGCGGCTGCATACTTCGCGGAAGCGCCTGAGCATGCTTTCGGTGTAGCTCTGGGTCGAGCGGACGAGGCCGGTCGTATTGTCGAACAGCACGTTGAAGCGAGCCGGTTCGTTCCAGGCGTCGCAATAGCGCCACTCCCAGACCAGTTCGTCGCGTCGCTCGAAATAGACGGTCCACTGCGGCTGCGACGGGCCCAGTGTGCGCAGCACATCATCCTTGGTCATGCCCTGGCGAATCAGGGCGAAATGCTTCATGTCGAGGACGCCGTTGAGGCTGGACATGATTCCCTTGCTGTCGATCATCACCATGAAGGTGTTGAAGCCGGCCGGGCCGCGCGGGTAAGCCAGCAGTTCGCCGCCACCCGGCTCCTGCCAGCGCATGGCGGGTTGTCCCATGAGCTGGATGACGTCATCGACGGTGCTGATGCCCGGTTTCAGGCCGCGCCCGTTGTAGGAAGCGCAGCCGGCGATGACGAGGGCGCAGATCAGAGTAACGAGGGTTTTTTTCATTGGGACATCTCGCGATCGTTTGCAGGAAGAGTCAATGGGCGGCAGCGGCCGGCGGGATCACTTCGGCGATCCACGGTTCGAGGCGCTGGCCGACAGCCAGCGTCGCACTGAAGTGGTCGCCGCCGCCCGGTTCGCCGCGGGCGCGCAGTGATTCGAGCGGGCCGCGCAGCGCGTGCGGGACGTGGATCGGGCCGCTGCCGACGCGCGCGATGTAGCCGGTCATCTGCGGCTGGCCGGGGCCGCGGTCGCGGATGGCGGGACGCACGGTGCCGCGCAGCAGCATGAAGCGGCTGCGGTCGGGGTATTTCTGGCGCAAGGCGCCAGCGTCCAGCCCGGCATCGATGACGAAAAGCCGGCTGCTGATGTTTTCTTCCTGGGTCAAGGCGTCCTGGGCGCGCTTGGCGCGGCCGGCGAATTCCTTGCTGCCTGCGTTCGCCGCGGCCGCCGCTGCATGGCGTGCGGCGTTTTCCCGCGCCTGGTCGAGCGCCCGTTGTGCTGCCGGTCCGTCGAGCTCGAGGACGAAGACCGCCTGGCGCGGCAACTGCCGGGTATAGCGCCGGCGACCGTGGTCGGTATCGGTGTCGCCGAGGGTGAAGCCGAGCGCCTGCATGCGGGTGCCGTCGAGCCATTCCGGCGTGCCGCCGTTGACCGTGTAGCCGCTGATGAATTCTCCGGCCTCGCGGTCGCCAACGCGCCAGTTCAGGTTGAGCGCCAGGCCGCTGTTTTCCCGGTTGCGCAGGGCGCGCCAGGGCAGCTCCAATTCGCGCTCGCTGAGGGTCAGGGAGCTTTCGGGAGCCGCCGCGCGGTTCCACCAGACGCCGCCAAGGGCAACGGCGTTGGTCAGGGCGATCAGGCCGAGGCCGACGGCGAGGGTACGTGCACGCGCCCAGGCCTTCATGGCATTTCCTCCGCGTTGGCCGGGCGGAAGCTTCGGCGCAGCCGGTTGAGGATGAGCAGGATGAGCACTGCCGTCAGGCCGATGACGAGGAAGAACAGGTATTTCGGCATGATTTCCCACCACCATTCGTAGAACTTGGTGTATAGGAAGATGATGAAAAAAACGATGCCGGTATTGACCGTTTCCGGCCAGCCACGGCGGGCGCCGAGCCAGATGACGAGCGCGCTGGCGACGAAGCCGGCGACCTGGTAGGCGTTCTGGATCGTCCGCGGCGCGGCGTCGACATAACTGCCATGGGCCCAGTGGCTGAGGACCAGCATCGGGACGAACAGGCAGAGCAGGCCGAAGATCCGGTAGAGCGGCGCAAAGCCGTTTAAGCGGCGGTGCGGGACGAGCAGCGGGAAGGCGAAGAGCAGCGCGGCGACGGGAAAGAAGTTTTCCGGGCGCTCGCCGGTGTGCAGCCAGTAGATGCTGTTCCACGTGCCGACCCGTGCCTGCACCCAGGCGATGACACAGCAGATGCCGGCGACCAGCAGCAGGCGCAGGTCGCAGGTATAGGCGAGGAGGAAGGCCATCGCCGCCCACGGCAGCAGGGCGTTGTCGGTTGGCGTGATGTTGAAGATCTGGCCGAGCATAGAGATGTTCAGCACGAAACTGGCGAAGGCGACCAGCGCCGCCAGCTTGGTGAAGTAGCCGGTGGTGTCGCGCCCCTGAATCCACAGCGTCAGCCCGAAGGTGGCGAGCGAACTGGCGATCAGGATGGCGACCTGGGCGCTTTCGCCGAAGTGGCCCCAGAACTGGTAAAAGAGGAAGAAGACGCTGGCCGCCAGTGCCAGTGCGCCGAGGAAGGAGGCGACGCGCATGCCGAGCGACAGCTGCTTGGCGCGGTTGTCGCGGTCGACATCGAAAAGTGAGGCAAATTCGGCCAGCAGCCGTTCGTGGTGGGTGCGTACCGCCACTTGCTGCGCGGCGTCGAGATTGAGGATGCCCGCGTCGGCGAGGCGCGCGAGTTCATCGCGGAAAGTGCGGATGTCGTCGGCGCGCTGCTGTGCTTCGGCGCGCGAGGGCACAGCCGCTTCAGTCATCCCGCTCGGCACCGAGCAGTCGCTCGCAGTAGCGGGCGATCAGATCGACTTCGAGATTGACCCGGCTGCCCGCCTTGAGTTGATTAAGCGTCGTGTTTTCCAGGGTGTGCGGGATCAGGTTGATGGTGAAGATGTCGCCGGCGACCTCGTTGGTCGTCAGGCTGGTGCCGTTGACGGTGATCGAGCCCTTGCGCGCGATGAATTTCGCCAATTCGTGCGGCGCCTGGATTTCCAGAAGGCGGTTGTCGCCGACCGGGTCGAAGCGCAGTACGGTGCCGACGCCGTCGACATGCCCGGAAACGAGGTGGCCGCCGAGGCGGTCGGCCAGGCGCAGGGCCTTCTCCAGGTTGATCTCGCCGGGGGCGTCGAGGCCGACGGTACAGGAGAGGGTTTCCGGCGAGACGTCGACCATGAAGTGATTGCCTTCGTGCGCCACCACCGTCAGGCAGACGCCGTTGCAGGCGATCGAGTCGCCGAGGGCGACGTCGTCGAGGCCGAGGCTGCCGGCTTCGACATGCAGGCGAAAGCCCGCTTCGCGGGAGGTGAGATGGGTGATGCGGCCGACTGCGGCGATGATTCCGGAGAACATGGGGGACACCATTTCAACAAAAATCCAACTTTATCACGCGCCGTTGACCATGCGGCTTGCAGGGAAATCCGGTTGGTAATAGGGTCTTCACCTTTGCATAATCGATTCATCAAAGGGAGAGAGACATAATGAAGAAGACCATCCTCGCCACGCTGCTGTCGACACTGGCTGCGGCCGCCTTCGCCGACCTCAACGTCGGCGTCACGCTGTCCGCCACCGGCCCCGCCGCCTCGCTCGGCATCCCCGAGAAGAACACCATCGACCTGCTGCCGAAGACGATCGCCGGCCAGAAGGTGAATTACATCGTGCTCGACGATGCCTCCGATACGACGACGGCGGTCAAGAACGCGCGCAAGCTGATCAGCGAGAACAGGGTCGACGTGATCATCGGCTCGACGACGACGCCCAACTCGCTGGCCATGATCGACGTCGCCGCCGAGAGCGAGACGCCGATGATCGCCTTGGCTGCCTCGGCGCGCATCGTCGAGCCGATGGACGACAAGCGGAAGTGGGTGTTCAAGACGCCGCAGAACGACGCCCAGATGGCGACCGCCATCGTCGAGCACATGACCAGCAACAACGTTCAGACGGTCGCCTACATCGGCTTTTCCGACGCCTATGGCGAAGGCTGGTGGAGCGGCTTCTCGAAGATCGCCGAGGCGCGCAAGCTCAAGCTGGTCGCCAACGAGCGCTTCAACCGTACCGACACCTCGGTCACCGGGCAGGTACTCAAGGTGCTTGCCGCCAAGCCGGACGCCGTGCTGATCGGTGGCGCCGGCACGCCGGCCGCCCTGCCCCAGCGCTCGCTCAAGGAAAAGGGTTTCAAGGGCATCATCTATCAGACGCACGGCGTCGCCAACAACGATTTCCTGCGCGTCTGCGGCAAGGATTGCGAGGGAACGCTGCTGCCCACCGGTCCGGTCCTGGTCGCCGCCCAGTTGCCCGCCGACAACCCGGTCAAGAAATCGGCCAGCGAATACGTAAACAAGTACGAAACTGCCTACGGCCCCGGCAGCGTCACCGCTTTCGGCGGCTATGCCTGGGATGCCGGGCTGCTGCTCGCCAATGCCGTGCCCGTCGCCCTCAAGCAGGGCCAGCCCGGCAGCAAGGAATTCCGCATGGCCCTGCGTGATGCGCTGGAAACGACCAAAGACCTGTCCGGTGCCCACGGCGTTTACAACATGAGCGCCAGGGATCACCTCGGCCTCGACCAGCGCGCCCGCGTCATGGTCAAGGTCGAGAACGGCACCTGGAAACTGGTCAAGTAGGCATCGTCGTTTGCCGCGCGAGGCCCGGGGCGGCACCGCGCGGCGTGGTAAACTGCCGCCCTTTCCGCCACGGAGCGACTCCATGTTCAAGAAACCGACGCTGGCTGCGCTGGCCGTCCTGTCCTCCGTCGCGCTCGCCGACGTCAATGTCGGCGTGTCCGTTTCCGCCACCGGCCCGGCCGCCTCGCTCGGCATCCCGGAAAAGAACACCATCGCCCTGCTGCCGACGACGATCGCCGGCCAGAAGGTCAATTACATCGTTCTTGACGACGCCACCGACCCGACAGCGGCGACCAAGAACATCAAGAAGCTGATCGGCGAGAGCAAGGTCGATGTGATGATCGGCTCGACGACGACGCCCAATTCGCTGGCCATGATGGACGTCGCGGTCGACAGCGAAACGCCGCTCATTTCCATGGCCGGCTCGGCGATAGTCGTCGAGCCGATGGATGCCAAGCGCCAATGGGTCTTCAAGACCGCCCAGAACGACGCGCACATGGCGACCGCCATCGTCCAGCACATGACCGACAAGGGCGTGCAGAACGTTGCCTTCATCGGTTTCGCCGACGCCTACGGCGAAGGCTGGTACAAGGAGTTCGCCAGGATCGCCGAGGCGCGCAAGCTCAAGATCGTCGCCAGCGAGCGCTACCAGCGCAATGACACCTCGGTGACCGGCCAGATCCTAAAGATCATGGCCGCCCGGCCGGATGCGGTGCTGATCGGTGGCGCCGGCACGCCGGCCGCGCTGCCGCAGAAGACGCTGAAGGAAAAGGGCTACAAGGGCCTGATCTACCAGACGCATGGGGTCGCCAACAACGATTTCCTGCGCGTCGGCGGCAAGGATGTCGAGGGTGCCTTCCTGCCGGTCGGGCCGATGGTGGTTGCCGCGCAGTTGCCGGCCGACAACCCGGTCCGCAAGTCGGCGCTGGAATACGTTACCAAGTACGAGGCGGTGCACGGCAAGGGCAGCGTCAGTTCCTTCGGCGGCCACGCCTGGGATGCCGGCGTGCTGCTCCAGTACGCCATTCCTCAGGCGCTGAAAAAGGGACAGCCGGGGACAAGGGAATTCCGCAAGGCGCTGCGCGATGCCCTGGAATCCGTCAAGGACCTGCCGGCCGCGCACGGCATCTTCAACATGTCGCCGAATGATCACCAGGGTTTCGACCAGCGCGCCCGGGTCATGGTGACCATCGAAAACGGTGGCTGGAAGCTCGTGAAGTAAGCGCCAGCTCGCGCTGCCAGGATTTTCCGACCGTCGTTTTCCGCGCATGGACCTGCAAATTCTCCTCCTCCTCGGCCAGGATGGCGTCACCAACGGCGCCATCTATGCCCTGCTCGCCCTGGCGCTGGTGCTGGTCTTCGCCGTCACCCGCGTCATCTTCATTCCGCAGGGCGAATTCGTCGCCTACGGGGCGTTGACCCTGGCTGCCCTGCAGGCTGGCAAGGTGCCGGGAACGGTCTGGCTGTTGCTCGCCCTCGGTTCGGCGGTCGCCCTGGTTGACGGCGTCCGGCTGGTGCGCGACGGGCGTTTCCGCAAGCTGCCGCCGCTGCTCATCTTCAACGTCGGCATCCCGCTGCTTTGCGCCGGCGGCCTCTTCGTCGTGCCACCAACCCAGCTGCCGCTGTGGGCGCAGGTCGCGGTCGCCATGCTGCTGGTCGTGCCGCTCGGGCCGATGATCTACCGCGTCGCCTTCCAGCCGCTGGCCGGCGCCTCGGTGCTGGTGCTGCTGATCGTCTCGGTCGCCGTGCATCTGGCGCTGATCGGCCTCGGCCTGCTCTTCTTCGGCGCCGAGGGGTCGCGCACGCCGGCCTTCACCGACATCAGCTTCGAACTGGCCGGCGCGCCGCTGCAGGGGCAGACGATCCTTGTCGTCGTCGCCTCGGCGCTGCTCATCATCGGGCTATATTTTTTCTTCGAGCGCACGGTGTACGGCAAGGCCCTGCGCGCCACCGCGATGAACCGCACCGGCGCCCGCCTGATGGGCATCCCGCCGGCGCTCGCCGGCAAGCTGTGCTTCACGCTGGCCGCCGCCATCGGCGTCTTTTCCGGCGTCCTGATCGCGCCGATCACCACCATCTATTACGACTCCGGCTTCCTGATCGGCCTCAAGGGCTTCGTCGGGGCGATCATCGGCGGCCTCGCCTCCTACCCGTTGGCGGCGCTTGGCGCCCTGCTGGTCGGCCTGCTGGAGTCGTATTCGTCCTTCTATGCCAGCGCCTTCAAGGAAGTGATCGTCTTCACGCTGATCATCCCGGTGCTGCTGTGGCGCTCGCTGACCGCGCACCACGTCGAGGAGGAAGAGGAAAAGGCCGACGACGCCGGCGGCGGCCGGCGAATTTCGGCCAAAAAGACGGTCGACCGCAACCGACTCGTCCGCCAGTTGCCGCTGCTCGCCTGTGTCGGCCTGCTCGTTGCGGCGCCGCTGGTCCTGCCGGAATTCTCGGTCACCCTGCTCAACTACATCGGCCTCTACGCCATCGTCGCCGTCGGCCTCGTGCTGCTGACCGGGGTCGGCGGGCTGACTTCCTTCGGCCAGGCGGCCTTCGTCGGCCTCGGCGCCTACACGACGGCCTGGCTGACCACCGCGCACGGCGTTTCGCCGTGGCTGACGCTGCTCATCGGCCTCGCCCTGACGGCGGCGGTCGCCCTCTTCCTCGGCTTCATCACGCTGCGCATGGGCGGCCACTACCTGCCGCTCGGCACCATCGCCTGGGGCATCAGCCTCTATTTCCTGTTCGGCAACGTCGAGTTCCTCGGCGGCCACACCGGCATCACCGGCATTCCGGCGGTATCGCTGTTCGGCTGGGAGCTGAAGTCGGGGCGCGAGTTCTTCTACCTGATCTGGCTGATCGTCCTGCTGGCCATCCTCGGCATCCGTAACCTGCTCGATTCGCGCACCGGGCGCGCCATCCGGGCGCTCAAGGGGGGCACGGTGATGGCCGAGGCGATGGGTGTGGACACGGCGCGCGCCAAGATCGTCATCTTCCTGCTCGCCGCCCTGCTGGCCAGCGTTTCCGGCTGGCTCTACGCCCATTTCCAGCGTTTCGTGAACCCGACGCCGTTCTCGCTCACGCAGGGCATCGAATACCTGTTCATGGCGGTGGTCGGCGGCATCGGCCACGTCTGGGGCGCCGTGCTCGGCGCCGGGCTGATCACCCTTCTCAAGCAGTGGCTGCAGGACTGGTTGCCGCAGCTGCTCGGCCAGAGCGGCAATTTCGAGATCATCGTCTTCGGTATCGCCATGGTGCTGGTGTTGCAGCGCGCCCGCGCCGGCCTGTGGCCGGTCGTCCTGCGCCTGCTGCCGGCGCGCGCGGCGGCGCATGAGGTGCCGCACGGCGAAGCCCTGCCGCGGCGGCCGGCGCTCGCTGCCGGCACCCTGCTGCTCGATGCGCGCGATGTCACCAAGCGCTTCGGCGGCCTGGTCGCCAACAACCGGCTGTCGCTCTCGGTGAAGGCCAGCGAGATCATGGCGCTGATCGGTCCGAACGGCGCCGGCAAGAGCACGATGTTCAACTGCATCTCCGCGGTCAACCCGGCCAGCGAGGGCAAAATCGAGTTTCTCGGCGAGTCGACCGCAACGTTGGCCGCGCGTGACGTCGCCCGGCGCGGCATGAGCCGTACCTTCCAGCATGTCCGCCTGCTCGGCCAGATGTCGGTGCTGGAAAACGTCGCCATCGGCGCCCACCTGCGCGGCGGCCGCGGTGTCGCGGCGGCAGCCCTGCGCCTCGATCGCGCCGAGGAGCAGCGCCTGCTCGCCGAGGCGGCGCACCAGATCGAGCGCGTCGGCCTCGCCGCACACATGTTCGAAGCCGCCGGCAGCCTGGCACTTGGCCAGCAGCGCATCGTCGAGATCGCCCGCGCGCTGGCCTCTGATCCCTGCCTGCTGCTCCTCGACGAGCCGGCCGCCGGCCTGCGCTACAAGGAAAAGCAGGCGCTGGCCGAACTGCTGCACAAATTACGTGCCGAGGGCATGGGCATCCTGCTCGTCGAGCACGACATGGATTTCGTCATGGGCCTCGCCGACCGCGTGGTGGTCATGGAGTTCGGTGAGAAGATTGCCGAGGGGCGGCCGGAGGAAGTCCAGCGCGACCCGCGCGTGCTCGAAGCCTACCTTGGCGGCGTGGAGTGAGACGATGACGCGGCATCCGCACCTGCACGACCACGAAATCATCCTCGACGTAAAGCACCTGTCCGTCGCCTACGGCAAGGTCGAGGCGCTGCACGACGTCAGCCTGACCATCCGCCGCGGCGAGATCGTCACCGTCATTGGTCCCAATGGTGCCGGCAAGACGACATTGCTCTCGGCGCTGATGGGCCTCCTGCCGGCGACCGGCGATATCGTCTACATGGGCCAGGGACAGGGCCGCGAGCGCGAAGTCGAGACGCTGGTCCGCCACGGCATGACACTGGTTCCGGAAAAGCGCGAGCTGTTCGCGGAGATGAGCGTCGAGGACAACCTGATCCTCGGTGCCTTCGACCGCTACCGTACCGGTCACCGCGACCACATGGAGACGATGGACGAGGTCTTCGAGCTCTTCCCGCGCCTCGAGGAGCGCCGCGCCCAGCTGGCTGGCACGCTGTCCGGCGGCGAGCGCCAGATGCTGGCGATGGGCCGCGCGCTGATGGCCAAGCCCCGGCTGCTGATGCTCGACGAACCCAGCCTTGGCCTGGCGCCGCTGATCATCAAGGAAATCTTCCGCATCATCGCCGAGCTCAAGGAAACCGGCGTCGCCATCCTGCTCGTCGAGCAAAATGCCCGCGCCGCGCTGCAGGTTTCCGACTACGCCTACGTGCTGGAGACCGGCGAAGTCTCGCTGGCTGGTCCCAGCCAGGATCTGGCGGCCGATCCGCGCGTCATCGAAAGCTACCTGGGCCTCGGCCACAAGCAGCACTGACCGGCAGTCCGGCTAACGCTGCCCCCGGTCGCCGCCGCGGCGCTCGTCCGGCCCGCGGCCACCCCGATTGTGATCCGCCTGTGGCGGCGGGCGCGGTTCGTTGCGCGGCATCTCGCGCATCGGCGGTGGTGAAGGCTGGCGTGGCGGCTGGGCCTGCGGCTGTGGCTGGAATTGCGGTTGCGGCATGGCCCGCGGCGCTTCGCGCGGCATCGGCGCCGCCCGCTCGGGTTGCGGTTGGCGAAATTGCTGCGCTTCACGATATTGCTGCGGCTCGCGATAGGTGTCGCGCCGTTGCTCGCGCTGGACTGGCGTCGGCTGCTGCATTTCGCGCATCGCTGGCGGCGCCTGGCGATAGCGCTCTTCCCGCATTGGCTGGGATGGCATGGCGGGTTGCGGACGATCATGGTCGACGCGTGGTGTGCCCGGCATGGCCGGCGAGCTGGGCATGGCCCGGCCACTCTGGCGATCCTCGGAATAAGGTGCGCGTCCGCGGTTTTCCATGTTCCGGTTGTATTCCGGCGCACCGCGCGCAGCATCCGGCCCGGGGTAGCGCCCACCGGTCTCCGGCGGACGGTTGGCCGGCGATGCCTGGTCGCGCCGACCTTCCTGGCCGCCCGGCGGCATGGCGGCCGCGGGTTGCTGGAAGCGCTCGGACGGTGGCCTGACCTGCTGTCGCGGCGGGGGAGCATAGCGTTCCGGCCCGTTCTGCTGGGCTGCGCGGGCTGCGCCGGCCGGTGGCGCCAGCCATTCGCCGCCCGGTGCCCGGGATTTGACGGGCGCCTGTCCGAGTTCATTGCGGTCGTAAGGGCGAACGCTGTTGCGGTTGATCGGCTTGCCTTCGCGGAGCATGTTGGAGGGAACGACGGTGACCGCATGCGGCTGTCCCTGGTGCGCGTAGTGCGGCCGATATTCCGGGCGCAACGCGCGGTCGATGTGCGCGTGGTCGTGGACATGCGCGACGTTGATCCGACGCACGTAGGTCGGGCTGGTGCGATAACCGGGCACATAGACTTCGCGCGGCGCCAGCGGGAACCAGCCGACCGCCGGCGCGGAACTGTAGCCGAAGCGGACGTTCCAGCCCGGGTCGCCGACCCAGCCGACGAGGGCGGGCGCATACACGGGACGCGCGGCGTAGGTGCCCGGCGCCCAGCCCCAGCGGCCGCCGACCTGCACCCAGCGCCCGTAATGGAAGGGGGCGAAACCCCAGGGAGCGGCATCGACCCACGTCCAGCCCCAGGGTTCGATCCAGGCCCAGCGCCCGTCGCGATAGGGCGCCCAGTCGGCGGCAACCGCACGCGGATACCAGACCGTGCCGTAGTCGGGGGCGGAACTCCAGTCGCCGTAGGCATCGAGATCCTGATAGCCGGTCATGTAGGGCGAAACGTGGCGGCGGGCGGCGTTCGAACGTTCGCGGTTGTCCTGCACCGAAACCCAGGCGTCGAAATCGTCCCCGTAAGGCGCCGCATCGACGCCGATCAAGCCGCGCTCGTCGAAGGTGGCCATCTCGCCCGGGCGCACGACGATCGGACGTTCGCCGGTGTCGACCTCGGCGCTGCCCGCCTGGGCGGCGACGGTCGTGCGGTCGGGCTGCACCTCGATCCGGTAGCGGCCGGGCCCGGGAAAACGAACGCGCCCGCCCGGCGTACTGACCTGCAGGTCGTCGGCCTGGTCGCGGTCGCGGATGGTCACCGCCAACGTGCCCTCGGCCAGCAAAAGATCGACGATCTGGTCGTTGACCGCGACGAACTCGGCGCGGCTGTTGCCGGCCAGGCGGTAGGCGGTGGAGCCGATCCAGACCTCGGCGCGGCTGCGTCGTTCGGTATCGATGATGGTGCCGCTGCTGATCGGCCAGTTGATCGCTGCCGGGCTGCCCGGATCCTGGCGGTCGGCCCGCAGGGTGACATCGCCATCGATCTGCGACAGGCGGCCAACCCGCCCCGGCGGGTCACCGGCGGCCTGTACCGGTGCCAGAAAGCCGAGCAGGGCGGCCAGCCCGAGAAAATAGCGAATGCGTGAATACATCATCAACTCCGTCAGCCGCGGCTGACTGTCAGGGTCATTGGTAGACTGCTTAACGCATTAGAACCCGATCGGATGAATTTCGAGCGCGCAAAATCGTTTCAGGATGTTGCCGGACGGCGCTTCCGGACCTGCCGCAGGCCGCGATGGCGCGGGAAAACCTGTGATTTTTCAGCGGCCTGACGTAAAATCCGCGGTTCCCTACTGCGCCGCAACATACCCTTTTCGATGCTTTATCCCACCCGTTTCGATGTCATCGTCGTCGGCGGCGGTCACGCCGGCACCGAGGCTGCGCTTGCCGCAGCGCGGGCCGGTGCGAGCACGCTGCTGCTGACGCACAACCTCGACACGTTGGGGGCGATGAGTTGCAACCCGTCGATCGGCGGCATCGGCAAGGGCCATCTGGTGCGCGAGGTCGATGCGCTGGGCGGCGCGATGGCGGCGGCCACCGACGAGGCCGGCATTCAGTTCCGCATCCTCAACGCCTCGAAAGGCCCGGCCGTGCGCGCCACGCGCGCCCAGGCCGACCGCGTGCTGTACAAGCAGGCGATCCGCGGTCGACTCGAAAATCAGGCCAATTTGACCATTTTCGCCCAGGCCTGCGACGACCTGATCGTCGAGGGTGATAAGGTCTGCGGCGCCATCACCCAGCTCGGTATCCGCTTCATGGCCGAGGCCGTCGTCCTCACCGCCGGCACCTTCCTCAACGGCAAGATCCACGTCGGACTGGAGAACTACACTGGCGGCCGCATGGGCGATCCGCCCTCGGTTTCGCTGGCCGCCCGGCTCAAGGAACTGAACCTGCCGCAGGGCCGCCTGAAAACCGGCACACCGCCACGCCTCGACGGCAAGACCATCGATTTCTCGGTGATGGAGGAGCAGCATTCGGACGATCCGCTGCCGGTGTTCTCCTTCCTCGGCAATGCCGCGCAGCACACGAAACAGCTGCCGTGCTGGATCACCGAGACCAACGAACGCACGCACGACATCATCCGCAGCGGGCTGGACCGCTCGCCGATGTACACCGGCGTCATCGAGGGGGTCGGCCCGCGTTACTGCCCGTCGATCGAGGACAAGATCCACCGTTTCGCCGACAAGGATCGCCACAACGTCTTCCTCGAGCCGGAAGGCCTGGCGACGCACGAAATCTACCCGAACGGCGTGTCGACCAGCCTGCCCTTCGACATCCAGCTGGCGCTGGTGCGCTCGATCCGCGGCCTGGAAAACTGCCATATTCTGCGCCCCGGCTACGCCATCGAATACGACTTCTACGATCCGCGCGGCCTCAAGGACACACTGGAAACCAAGGCGATCCACGGCCTGTTCTTCGCCGGCCAGATCAACGGCACCACCGGCTATGAGGAAGCGGCAGCGCAGGGTTTGCTGGCCGGCATCAACGCCGTGTGCTACGTCCGTGGCGAGGACGGCTGGTGCCCGAGGCGCAACGAAGCCTATCTCGGCGTGCTGGTCGACGACCTGATCACGCGCGGTGTCTCTGATCCCTACCGGATGTTCACCAGCCGTGCGGAATACCGCCTGAGCCTGCGCGAGGACAACGCCGACCTGCGCCTGACCGAACGGGGGCGCCAACTCGGCCTGGTCGACGACGCCCGCTGGGATGCTTTCTGCCGCAAGCGCGACGCCATCGCCGCTGAGCAGGAGCGCCTGAAGGCGACCTGGGTCAATCCGAAGATGACCCCGGCGGAAGATTGCATCCGCGTCCTCGGCAAGCCCATCGAGCACGAATACAACCTGTTCGAACTGCTGCGCCGGCCGGAAATTTCCTATGGCGAGCTACTGACGCTGCCCGGTGCCGGGGAAGCGCAAACCGATCCGCTGGTCGTCGAACAACTGGAAATCTCCGCCAAGTACCAGGGTTACATCGACCGTCAGGCTGAAGAAGTGGCGCGCTCGGGCGCCTACGAAAACACGGTGCTGCCGGCCGATCTCGATTACAGCGCGGTGGCTGGCCTGTCCAACGAGGTCAAGCAGAAGCTGACACAGCACAAGCCGCAAACGATCGGTCAGGCCTCGCGCATCCAGGGGGTGACGCCGGCGGCGATCTCGCTGCTGCTGATCCACCTGAAACGCTTCAACCTGTCGCAGGCCGCATGAGCACCCCCCTGGCTGACGGCCTCGCCGAACTGGGAATCGCCCTGCCCGAGGCGGGACAGCGGCAGTTGCTAGCCTTCCGCGACCTGCTGCTCAAGTGGAACAAGACCTACAACCTGACCGCCCTGCGCGATCCGGATCAGGCGATCTCGCACCACCTGCTCGATTCGCTGGCCATCCTGCCGCAGATCGGCGAAGGTTCACTGCTCGACGTTGGCAGCGGCGGCGGCCTGCCGGGCATTCCGCTGGCCATCGCCCGCCCCGCGCTTGCGGTCGCCATGGTCGACACGGTCCAGAAGAAGGCCAGCTTTCTGCAACAGGCATCGATCGAACTGGGCCTGAAGAATGTTACGGTCCACCATGCCCGGGTCGAGGAAATGCAGGGACAATACGCACAGATCAGCTCGCGCGCCTTTGCCGAACTTGGCCTCTTCGTCAGCCTGACCCGCCACCTGCTGGCGCCGGGCGGTCGCTGGCTGGCCATGAAGGGGGGGCGCCCGGATGCTGAACTCAGGGCCTTGCCGGCCGATGTCGCGGTCGAGGCCATCCTGCCGCTGACCGTGCCGGGGCTCGCTGCCGAACGACATTTGATCATTTTGAAAGCCGGGTCATGAAAGCACTCGCCATTACCAACCAGAAAGGCGGCGTCGGCAAGACGACGACGGCGGTCAATCTTGCCGCCTGCCTCGCTGCCGAGGGGCGGCGCGTCCTGTTGATCGACCTCGATCCGCAGGGCAACGCGACGACCGGCGCCGGCATCACCAAGAAGGAAGCACTGCCGACCGTCTATCAGTTGCTGATCGGGGCTGCCACGCTGGCCGAGGTCTGCATCGCGACCGATTTCGGCTTCGACGTGCTGCCGGCCAACCGAGAACTGGCCGGTGCCGAAGTCGAGCTGATCGAACTCGATCAGCGCGAATACCGCCTGAAGAATGCCCTGCAGGCCGGCCATGCCAGCTACGATTTCATCCTGATCGATTGTCCGCCGGCGCTCAACATGTTGACGGTCAACGGCCTGGTGGCTGCCGATTCCGTGCTGATTCCGATGCAGTGCGAATACTATGCGCTGGAGGGCCTGTCCGACCTCGTCGAAACCCTGCGCAAGGTACGCGCCCACCTTAATTCGCGCCTTGAGATCGAGGGCCTGCTGCGCACCATGTACAACCCGCAGAGCACCCTGACGCAACAGGTTTCCGGCGAGCTGGAAAGCCACTTCGGCAGCAAGGTCTACCAGACCATCGTGCCGCGCAATGTGCGCCTGGCCGAGGCGCCGTCCTATGGCAAGCCGGTCATCGCCTTCGACAAAAGCTCCAAGGGCGCGCAGGCCTACAGCGCGCTCGCCAAGGAAATCCTCGAAAGGGTCGCCCCATGATCAAGATGAAAGGACTCGGCCGCGGCCTCGATGCGTTGCTCACCGGCAATGACAGGCCGCATGGCGACGAACAGCGGAACCTGCCGGTCGACCGCCTGAAACCGGGCAAATACCAGCCGCGCACCCACATGGATGAAACCTCGCTGGCCGAGCTGGCGGCGTCGATCAAGGCGCAGGGGGTCATGCAGCCGATCCTGGTGCGCGCGGTCGATAACACGCCGGGTGCCGAGCGCTACGAAATCGTCGCCGGCGAACGCCGCTGGCGCGCTTCGCAGCTGGCCGGGCTGAGTGAAGTGCCGGTGCTCGTCCGCAGCATTCCCGACGAGCAGGCGCTGGCCATGGCGCTGATCGAGAACATCCAGCGCGAGAACCTGAACCCGCTGGAAGAAGCGCAGGGCCTGCAACGCCTGATCGACGAATTCGGCCTGACCCACCAGCAGGCGGCCGATGCCGTCGGCCGTTCGCGCCCCGCCGCCACCAATTTGCTGCGTTTGTTGCAGTTGACCGCAACCGTCCAGGAAATGCTGATGTCCGGCAAGCTCGACATGGGCCATGCCCGGGCACTTCTGCCGCTGAGTGGCGGGCAGCAGGTGGCGGTGGCCCAGCGCATCGTGCAGAAAGGCCTGTCGGTGCGCGAAGCCGAGCGTCTGGTGCAGCATCTGCTGAATCCCCCGAAAAAAGTGCCGGCCAAGGACATCGACCGTGACCTGCTGCGTTTGCAGGAAGAACTGTCGGATGGTCTCGGGGCGAATGTCGCCATTCGTTCCAACAAGAAAGGTGCCGGCAAGGTGACGATCGACTTCGGCAGCCTCGACCAGCTCGATGGCCTGATTTCGCGCCTGCGCGGGTGATTCGATGGCAAAATCGCGAACGTTTCGCCGATTCGGGAAAACCCTTGTTTTGTGCGTTGCAGCATTTGACTCATGTATAAGACTTCGGTACACTCGCGCAGTTTTCAATCGGGGTCTGCCTTGCACCCGCATGTAAGCTGGATACTCAGCCGGCAAGCGGCGCTGACAATAATCCTGGCGATCGCCGTCTGGATGTTCGCCAGCAGTAATGCAGCAGTCTCGGTTCTGATCGGGGGATCAGTCGGCATCATCGCCAACTTGGGGTACGTCCTGAGGGCGATGCGGATGACGACGGGGGATGACCCGCTCAAGCTTTATCGGGCGCAGTCGGCCGGAGAGGGGCTCAAGTTTGCTCTTACCTTCGCCGGGTTTGCGCTGGTGTTTTGGGGGTACAAGGAAGTTTCGGCTCTGCCGCTCTTTCTTGGCTACGCATCAACTTTTGTCATCTTCTGGGTGGCACTCTTGAAGCAACGTTGAGCTGACTGGAGAAATCATGAGCGCTGAAGGCGGCCTGACTACAACGGCCTATATCCAACACCACCTGACCAACCTGACCGTCTGTTCCGACGCGGCTCGGGATGCGGCGGGTCACTGTCACGGATTCTGGAGTTTTCACCTCGATACCCTGGTCATTTCCGGCCTGCTCGGTATCCTCGTCTTCGGCCTCATGGCGAAGGTTGCCGGCAAGGCGACTTCCGGCGTGCCGGGCGGCCTGCAGAACTTCGTTGAAATGGTCGTCGGCCTAGTTGACCAGCAGGTCAAGGATACTTTCCACGGCAAGAGCGCGCTGGTCACCCCGCTCGCCATCACCATTTTCGTATGGGTGTTCGTGATGAACGCCATGGACCTGATTCCGGTCGACTTCCTGCCGCTTCTTGCCGGCGCGGTCGGCATCCATTATCTGAAGGCGGTCCCCACCACCGACCCCAACCTGACGTTCGCCATGTCGATCACGGTCTTCTGCATCATGATCTGGATGAACCTGAAGGTGAAGGGCGTCGGCGGCTTCCTGCATGAAGTGTTTTCCGCGCCGTTCGGCATGAAGCTGGCTCCGGTCAACTTCCTCTTCCGCGTCGTCGAAGACATCGCCAAACCGATTTCGCTGGCACTGCGTCTCTTCGGCAACATGTATGCCGGCGAAATGGTGTTCATCCTGATCGCCCTGCTCGGGATCTGGCAGCTTCCCCTGGCTTTGCCCTGGGCGCTGTTCCACATCCTGATCATCACCCTGCAAGCCTTCGTGTTCATGATGCTGACCATCGTGTACATGTCCATGGCCGCAGAGTCGCACTAAGTTTTTTGGCAGTTTCCCGTAGTTTTCAGTTCTTAACTTTAACCGTAACAACCTACCTTACTGAGGAGTAAACATGGAACTCGCAACCGTTCTCTCCAACACCGCTATCGCTGTTGCCATCCTGATCGGCGCTGGTGCTCTCGGTACCGCCATCGGCTTCGGTCTCCTCGGCGGCCGTTTCCTGGAAGGCGCTGCCCGTCAGCCGGAAATGATCCCGACGCTGCAGGTCAAGATGTTCATCGTTGCCGGTCTGCTTGACGCGGTGACCATGATCGGTGTCGGTATCGCCCTGTTCATGCTCTTCGCCAATCCGTTCATCGCTCTGGTCAAGTAATCTCCACGCGCCTGTAACCCTAATTACCAGGAGGTTAGCGTGAATATCAACGCGACACTGATTGGCCAGGCAATCTGGTTTGCTGTCTTCATCTGGATCACGATGAAGTATGTCTGGCCGCCGCTGCAAAAAGCGATGGCAGACCGTCAAGCCCAGATCGCTGAAGGCCTGGCTGCGGCCGAACGTGGCAAGCACGAGCAAGAGCTCGCTGCCAAGCGTTCTGCTGATGCGCTGCGTGAAGCCAAGGAGAAATCCGCGGATCTCGTCGCCCAAGCCGAAAAGCGTGCGCAACAGATCGTCGAAGAAGCCAAAGGCACGGCCAATGTCGAAAAGGACAAGATCGTCGCCAGCGCTCAAGCCGAAATCGAACAGGAAGTCGAACGTGCCAAGCAGCAGTTGCGTGAGCGCGTCGCCGAACTGGCCGTTGCCGGTGCCGAGAAGATCCTGCGCAAGGAAATCAACGCGTCCGCGCATGCCGACATGCTGGTCGCCCTGAAACAGGACCTGTAAGCATGGCTGAATCCGTCACTATCGCCCGCCCTTACGCCGAAGCCCTGTTTCGTGCGGCAAAGGAAAGCGGCAATCTGGCCAAGTGGGCCGAGCAGCTAGCCCTGCTCGGTCAGGTGGCTGCCAATCCCGAGGCCCGTGCGGCCATCGGCGATCCCAATGTGGCGGCCCCGCAACTGGTCGACCTGTTCCGGTCTGCCTGCGGTACGGCGGTAGGTGCGGAGCTGTCGAATTTCATCCAGCTGCTGTCCAACAATGACCGTCTGGGGCTGTTGCCGGAAATCGCCGGCTTGTACGAAAGCTACAAGCAGGCCGAGGAAGGCACTAAGCAGGCCGAAATCGTTTCGGCTTTCCCGATCGACGCTTCCCAGGTCAACGCACTCGTTCCCCAGCTCGAAGCAGTCTTCAAGACCAAGCTCGAGGCTTCGGTGTCGGTTGATCCGGCACTGATTGGTGGTATCAAGGTTATCGTTGGCGACCAGATGCTGGATGCTTCAGTCCGCGGCAAGCTCGACGCCATGGCTACGGCGCTGAACAACTAGGAGAATTTCATGCAGTTGAATCCTTCCGAAATTTCTGAACTGATCAAGAGCAAGATCCAGAACCTGCAAGGCGCATCGGAAGTGCGCACGCAGGGCACGGTGGTTTCCGTTACTGACGGTATCTGTCGCGTGCACGGCCTGCAGGATGTAATGCAGGGCGAAATGCTGGAATTCCCCGGTAACACGTTCGGCATGGCGCTCAACCTCGAGCGCGACTCCGTCGGTGCGGTGGTTCTTGGTGAATACGAGCACATCTCCGAAGGCGACATCGTCAAGACGACGGGCCGCATTCTGGAAGTCCCGGTCGGTACCGAACTGTTGGGCCGCGTGGTCAACTCGCTCGGTCAGCCGATCGACGGCAAGGGCCCACTGAACAACAAGGCGAGCGACAAGATCGAAAAGGTCGCCCCTGGCGTTATTTGGCGTAAATCGGTTTCCCAGCCAGTTCAGACCGGCCTCAAGGCGATCGACGCCATGGTGCCGGTTGGCCGTGGCCAGCGCGAACTGATCATTGGCGACCGTCAGACCGGCAAGACTGCCGTCGCTGTCGATGCGATCATCAACCAGAAGGGTACCGGCGTTAAGTGTATCTACGTGGCTGTCGGCCAGAAGGCTTCTACCGTTGCCAACGTCGTGCGCAAGCTGGAAGAGCACGGTGCGCTGGCCTACACAATCGTCGTTGCCGCCACCGCCTCCGAATCCGCCGCACTGCAGTACATCGCACCGTACGCCGGTTGCACCATGGGTGAGTACTTCCGCGACCGTGGCGAAGATGCACTGATCATTTATGACGATCTGACCAAGCAAGCCTGGGCCTACCGTCAGGTTTCCCTGCTGCTGCGTCGTCCGCCGGGCCGCGAAGCGTATCCGGGTGACGTGTTCTATCTCCACTCCCGCTTGCTGGAACGCGCTGCTCGCGTTTCCGAAGATTGGGTTGTGAAGCTCACCAACGGCGAGATCAAGGGCCAGACCGGGTCGCTGACCGCGCTGCCGGTGATCGAAACGCAGGCCGGCGACGTGTCCGCCTTCGTTCCGACCAACGTCATCTCGATTACCGACGGCCAGATCTTCCTGGAAACTGACCTCTTCAACGCCGGTATCCGCCCTGCCATTAACGCCGGTATTTCCGTGTCGCGCGTCGGTGGTGCCGCCCAGACCAAGATCATCAAGAAGCTCGGCGGCGGTGTCCGCCTGGCGTTGGCCCAGTATCGCGAACTGGCTGCCTTCGCGCAGTTTGCTTCCGATCTCGACGAAGCTACCCGCAAGCAGCTCGAGCGCGGCCGTCTGGTCACCGAACTGATGAAGCAGCCCCAGTATTCGCCGATGAGCATCTCCGAAATGGCCGTGACGCTATACGCAGCGGACAAGGGCTACTTCGACGATGTCGAAGTGAAGCGCGCCCTGGAATGCGAAAAGGCCATGATCGGTTACCTCAAGGCTAACTGTGCCGACCTCATGAACACCATGGAGTCGACCGCCGAACTGAATGCCGAGTCCGAGAAGCAACTTGCCGCCGGCATTGTCGCTTTCAAGAGCAGCTGGGCCTGATCTAGGAGAACGCCATGCCTAGCGGCAAGGAAATTCGCAACAAGATCAAGAGCGTCGAAAACACGCGCAAGATCACCAAGGCCATGGAGATGGTGGCCGCATCCAAAATGCGCAAAGCGCAGGACCGGATGCGGGCCGCCCGTCCCTATGGCGAGAAGATCCGGCGCGTTGCAGGCAACCTGTCTCATGCTCTGACCGAGTACAAGCATCCGTTCCTCGTGAATCGTGACCCCGCCAATGTCGGCGTGATTCTGGTTACTTCGGACAAGGGTTTGTGCGGCGGCCTGAATTCCAACATCCTGCGTCTGGCCGTGGTCAAGATGAAGGAACTGGAATCCAGGGGCATCAAGTTTCAGGCAACCTGTATCGGCAACAAGGGTCTGGGATTCATGCAGCGCGCGGGTGGCAAGATCACCTCACACGTCACGGCACTCGGTGATACGCCGCATCTTGAAAAGCTCATCGGGCCAGTCAAGGTGCAACTCGACGCCTACATGAAGGGCGAGATTGACGCGCTGTATATCGGCTATACCCGCTTCATCAACACGATGAAGCAGGAACCGGTGTTCGAGCAACTGCTTCCGCTGTCCGGCGAGGCTGTCGGATCGGCCAAGACCAAGTGGGATTATGTTTACGAACCGGATGCCAAGGCCGTCATCGATGACCTGCTGATCCGTTATGTTGAAGCTTTGATTTATCAGGCCGTGGCTGAAAACATGGCCTCCGAGCAATCCGCCCGGATGGTCGCCATGAAGTCTGCTTCCGACAACGCCAAGAACGTTATCGGTGAATTGAAGCTGGTCTATAACAAGGCCCGTCAGGCCGCGATTACCAAGGAACTTTCGGAAATCGTGAGCGGCGCCGCCGCCGTCTGACGCAAGCGCGAAGCTTTTAATTTTTGGGGATTTGAATATGAGTCAAGGTTCAATCGTTCAGTGTATCGGTGCCGTTGTGGACGTGCACTTCCCGCGCGATGCGATGCCGAAGGTTTACGACGCGCTCAAGCTGGATGCCTCGGAATCCAATGGCATGGCCGAAGACGGCCTGACCTTCGAGGTTCAGCAACAACTGGGTGACGGCGTGGTTCGTACCATCGCCATGGGCTCTTCCGACGGCCTGCGTCGCGGCATGAAAGTGAACAACACCGGTGCCGGCATCTCGATTCCGGTCGGTATGGGCACGCTCGGCCGCATCATGGACGTTCTCGGCCGCCCGATCGATGAAGCTGGTCCGATCGACAGCAACGAGTTGCGTGAAATTCACGCGCCGGCGCCGAAGTTCGACGAACTGTCGTCCTCCGTCGATCTGCTCGAAACCGGCATCAAGGTTATCGACCTGATCTGCCCGTTCGCCAAGGGCGGCAAGGTTGGTCTGTTCGGTGGCGCCGGCGTCGGCAAGACCGTGAACATGATGGAGTTGATCAACAACATCGCCAAGCAGCACTCGGGCTTGTCCGTGTTTGCTGGCGTGGGTGAGCGTACCCGCGAAGGTAACGACTTCTACCACGAAATGAAGGACTCCAACGTTCTCGACAAGGTGGCGATGGTGTTCGGTCAGATGAACGAACCACCGGGCAACCGTCTGCGCGTCGCGCTGACCGGTCTGACCATGGCCGAGCGTTTCCGTGACGATGGCCGCGACATCCTGTTCTTCGTCGACAACATCTACCGCTACACCCTGGCTGGTACGGAAGTTTCCGCACTGCTCGGCCGTATGCCTTCCGCCGTGGGCTATCAGCCGACGCTGGCCGAAGAAATGGGCCGTCTGCAGGAGCGTATCACCTCGACCAAGGTTGGCTCGATCACCTCCATCCAGGCCGTTTATGTGCCTGCCGATGACTTGACCGACCCCTCGCCAGCTACCACCTTCCTGCACTTGGACTCCACGGTCGTGCTGTCGCGTGACATCGCCTCGCTGGGTATCTACCCGGCCGTCGATCCGCTTGACTCCACCTCCCGCCAGCTCGACCCGCAGGTCGTCGGTGAAGAGCACTATTCGGTCGCCCGTGCAGTGCAGATGAACCTGCAAAAATACAAGGAACTGCGTGACATCATCGCAATTCTCGGTATGGACGAACTGTCTCCTGAAGACAAGCTGGCCGTTTCCCGTGCCCGCAAGATTCAGCGTTTCCTGTCGCAGCCGTTCCACGTTGCTGAAGTCTTTACCGGTTCTCCCGGCAAGTTTGTTTCCCTCAAGGAAACGATCAAGGGCTTCAAGGGCATTTGTGCTGGCGAATACGATCACCTGCCGGAACAGGCGTTCTACATGGTCGGCGGTATCGAGGAAGTCATCGAGAAGGCCAAGACGCTGTAATTAGCGTCTCCAGCATAGGAGCCAGTCATGGCAATTTCTGTTCATTGTGATGTCGTCAGCGCGGAAGAGTCGATCTTCTCGGGTGTGGTCGAGTTTGCAGTGTTCCCCGGCGAAGCTGGCGAACTCGGCATCCTGCCGCATCACACGCCGCTGCTTACCCGCATCAAGCCGGGCACCATTCGTCTGAAGCTGCAAGGTCAGACCGATTTCGAACTGGTGTATGTGTCCGGTGGCATGCTGGAGGTTCAGCCTTCCATGATCACCGTGCTGGCCGATACGGCTATCCGCGCTCACGATCTGGACGAAGCCAAGGCCCTGGAAGCCAAGAAGCGTGCCGAGGAAGCTCTCGCCAATCGCAACGCCGAAATGGACTACGCTGCGGCGGAATCCGAACTGGCACAGGCCATCGCCCAGTTGCAGGCCAT
The DNA here is from genome assembly GCA_017983755.1 of Azonexus sp. Classification (GTDB taxonomy): domain Bacteria; phylum Pseudomonadota; class Gammaproteobacteria; order Burkholderiales; family Rhodocyclaceae; genus Azonexus. The sequence continues at coordinate 30,997 of JAGOAU010000009.1, forward strand.
CCAGCGTTTGCGCAAATCGATCCACTGATTCACGTCAGCGGACAAAAAAGGGCAGCCTCGGCTGCCCTTTTTATTTGCCGGAACGACTGGATTAATTCAGGCCTGAAGCCTTGCAATCCGCTTTTCCAGACGAGCCAGGTCGTCCCGCAGACGATCCACCTCCTCGGCAAAAAGTAGAAGATCGCGGGCGGTTGCAAGCAGCAGTGATTCCTCGGTTACGTATTCAGCGAAATTTTCACCCAGTCGTTGAACCGAAGAACGATGCCAGTTGATCCCGTCGACCAACAGGCGCGCCAGTCGCCGCGCTGGTATGTCGCCGATTACCCCGGCGAGGTCACCTTCATAATCCCAGTGCACGTTCCTGAAGACGAAGGCGAGGGTTTCAGCGAAATTCGCGGCGCCGCTCAGGCGTGCCGAAGCGAACAGGCCGGCCGGCTCGGTGAGCAATTTAACCGGGGCTTCCGGTCCGAAGGATATGGTAACCGCTGCCGCTTCTTCCCGGGTTGCGGGACGAAACAGTCCGGAATCATCCACGGTCATTGCCAGGCTGATGGGTCCCCCTTCGATCAGTGCAGTCTGTCCGCGAAATGGCTGCAGCCGCAGGCGCGCCCATTCTTCTCCGGAGAGCAGGTGATTCAGCAGGGGGAGGATGATGGCACTGGGGGCCAGCATCAGTTTTCCAGTATCGTCAGTTGCATCTGGTCCTTCCAGTCTAGAACTTGAAGCCCCGATGCAAGGCGACGACCCCCAGCGCCATATTGAAATACTCGACCTTCTCGAGTCCGGCCCTTTCCATCATCCCCTTCAACTCCTCCTGGCACGGGTGGACGCGGATCGACTCGGAAAGATAGCGATAGCTGTCCGCATCGTTGGTCACCAGTTTCCCGACGCGCGGGATGACATGGAAGGAATAGAAGTCGTAGGCTGGCGCCAGCGGCTTCCAGATCTGCGAAAACTCGAGAACCAGCAAACGGCCGCCAGGGCGCAGCACGCGATGCATCTCGGCCAGCGCGACGTCCTTGTGCGTCATGTTGCGCAGGCCGAAGGCGACGGTGATGCAATCGAACCAGTCGTCCGGGAAGGGCAGTTTTTCGGCATCGCACTGAGCGGTCGGTACCATGTAGCCCTTGTCAAGCAGGCGGTCGCGGCCGCGTGCCAGCATGGCGTTGTTGATGTCGGTCAGCCAGACCTGGCCGCTCTTGCCGACCTTCTTGGCAAAGGCCAGGGCGAGATCGCCGGTGCCGCCGGCCACGTCGAGCACGCGCGATCCTTCGCGGACGCCGCTGCGCTGGATGGTAAAGGCCTTCCACAGCCGGTGCATGCCGCCGGACATGAGATCGTTCATCAAGTCGTAGCGGCTGGCAACCGAGTCGAAGACATCGGCGACGCGGCGCGCCTTCTCGCGTTCCTTGACGGTTTCGTAGCCGAAATGCGTGGTGTCGTTTTTCATGGTTTCAATGGTGTTGACCGCAACTGCCGCCGCTCGGGCGTGAAGTGGTGTCGATATCGCGGGACAGCCCCTGTGCGTCGATCTGCTTCAGGTATTCCTGCCACAGTTCGTCGTGATGCTTGCCCAGGTTGTAGAGAAGATCCCAGGAATAGAGGCCGCTGTCGTGCCCGTCCGAAAAGACGAAACGTACGGCATAGGTGCCGACCGGTTCGATGCGTTCGATATCCACGTTACGCTTGCCGGTCTGCAGCGTTTCCTGTCCCGGACCGTGGCCGCGCGCTTCCGCCGACGGCGTATAGACCCGCAGGTACTCGAAATCCAGTTTGTAGCGCTCGCCGTTTTCGTAGGCGATCTCGAGCAGGCGTGATTTCTGGTGCAGCTTGATTTCGCTCGGAATCGGCGTGTCGCGTTCGATGCCAGCCATAGGAAAGTCTCCACAATGAGGGGGCTAGTTTACCGCACTCGCCGCCATCGGGAGGCGAGATGCGTCAAAGCGCCTCGTAGCTGACCCGGTCGAAATCGCTGCCGCGTTGCCGGATGTGTTTCATGCGCAGCAGCCTTGAATTTCCACCGGCGTATACCTCCAGGGTACCGCTGGCCTGGTACATGCCACTCGGAATGACGACCGATCCCTCTTCGTGAATGGCGGCAACCGGCGGCAACAGAAAGCCGCGCACATAACGGTCGGCGTGCCCGGCATTCTTGGGGGCATGGCGAACGCCAACCGCTTCCGGCATGCCGGGGAGGACGGAAACGCCGACCACCAGGTCGCCGCTGCCCTCCTGCATCAGCCAACTCGCCTGGCCGAGCAGGAAGCGCTCGCCGTCGTGCGGGCAGACGGCGAGCAACTGGCTGTGGGCGATCTTCTGTCCGGCATGACTGCGGGCCAAGCGGAAACCGTTGGCCGAGTGATTGATCACGGCCCACTCTTCGATTGGGAAATCGAGTTTTGGCTTGATGCTCAGCGCCTGCCCGGGTATGGCCTGGTCGCGGAAAGTGAACAGTTCCTCGAACTCCGCGCGCGAATAGGTGCTCGCCGAGTCTGGCTGGATGAACTCCTCGCCGCCGATGAAGAAATGCATCGCGTCGAAACCTACGGCGACCCGCGCGGCGCCCTCCGAGGGAAAGCGACGGAAGCGGCGCGGCGAGGCCGTCTGCGTCCACGGCCGGGAGAGGTGTTCAAGCAGCTGGATGACATGTCCGGAGGTGTCTTCGCCGAGCCCGAGCTGCGACGGCGTCATGCGTTGATGCAGTTGCGCGAGCATGTGGCTGATCTGCAGCCCGAGGCGGCTGGTATCGAGCCGGCGGGCGTCGGCGCCGATATGATTGTCGGCACCGGTCGGGTGGATCGGCAGATCCTTCATCAGTTCGACGATGTAGGGCGGCACCTCGTACTCGTCGTCGAGGCGGTGCAGCGAGACCAGCGGCGCCCACAGACCGGCCCAGCGGCGGATCAGGTTGAGGTTGCGAACGCTGTTGCTATAGGGGCTGGCCACTTCGATCAACAGCAGCGTGACGTAGGCGGCGGCACAATGCGTCGCCTGCAGATCGTTCTCCAGCGAATCGTTGACCGGCGTGTAGATGATGCCCCATTGCTCGGCGGTCTCGTAATAGCCGTGCAGGTCGTGCCAGATGCCGGCCGGCACCTCGCGCCGTGCCCGGAAATGTTCGAGAATGAGCATGCCGGTGTAGTACAGGCAGCGGTGCAGGATGGTCGCCACCAGGGTCGAATATTGCGGATTGTCGGGCGCTGGTTCCTGCAGGCGCGCGCACAGCGCGTAGGCTTTGCCCATGCGCTGCCAGCCCGCCAGCACCTGCTGGAAACACTGATTTTCTTCATCCGACAGCACCAGCGGCTTGTTGTGGTAGCGCCGCGCCATCTCCTCCTCGACGAAGTGCATCGGCACCCGGGCCTGCTCGAGCAAGGCCATCAGAATACTGGCCTCGGGCGGATTCTCGAGCAGTGCGTCGAGGAATTCGATGAGCTGTTTTTCGGCGAGTTGCGGGTTGGCCAGCGGCAGCTGCGAAAGATAGTTCGCGCCGCTTTGCAGGTCGGGAATCGACAGGGAGGACGACGCCATGTTCATGTTGTTCAGCCTTGGTTTTCTTCGGGATGCAGTTGCTTGCGTAGTGCCTGGCGCAGCGTGTCGTCCGCGACGACGGCGCGTTGTCGTGCCGGGTTCTCGCGTTGCACGTTGCCCCAGACCGGCTCGGGAAAATTGCGGTCATCGTGCCAGCGCGGGATGACGTGCCAGTGCAGGTGCGGCGTCATGTTGCCGAAACTGGCGAGATTGACCTTGTCCGGTGCGAACAGCGAGCGCACCGTCTTTTCGACGGCGAAGACCACGTTCATCAGGCCTTGGCGCTCGCCGGGGTCGAGATCGGTCATCTCGCGCACATGGGCTGTCCAGATGACCCGGCAGAAGCCCGGGTAGTGCGGGTCATCGACGCGTACGACGCGGCAGGTCGGCGATTCCCAGAGGATGGTCCCGCCCGTTGCAGCGCATAACTCGCAGATATTGCCGTCCATCCAGCCGTTCCTGATTCAATAAGGTTGCAAGGATTGCACTTGCATAAAAATACTGCAAGTGCTTCCTCGATTGTCCCGCAGGCTGTTGCGGTCGACTGCAAAAAACAGCCGAAAATCAGAGCAGAACGCGTTCGATGCCGCCGTTGTTGGCGCGGTCGACGTACTGCGCTGCCCAGTTTTCGCCGAGCAGGTGCCTGGCCAGTTCGACGACGATGTAGTCCGCCGTGGTATCGGCATCGTCGTCATAACGGGAAAGACCCTGCAGACACGCCGGGCACGAGGTCAGGATCTTGACCTCGCCGGTGAAACCGTCGGCACGTAGTTTGGCGGCGCCCTTCTCGATTTCTTCCTGCTTGCGGAACTTCACCTGGGTCGCGATATCCGGCCGTGAATAGGCGAAGGAGCCTGCATCGCCGCAGCAGCGGTCGGTCAGCGGCACTTCCTGGCCCATCAGCGTCTTGGTCACGGCCAGCGGCGCGTAGGCCTTCATCGGCGTGTGGCAGGGGTCGTGGTACATGTAGCGGGTACCCGTAACACCTTCCAGCTTGACGCCCTTTTCCATCAGGTATTCGTGGATGTCGAGCAGGCGGCAGCCGGGGAAGATCTTCTCGAACTGGTATTTCTGCAACTGATCCATGCAGGTGCCGCAGGAAACGATCACCGTCTTGATGTCGAGATAGTTCAGTGTGTTGGCGACGCGGTGGAAGAGCACGCGGTTGTCGGTGGTGATCTTCTGGCCCTTGTCGTCGTCGCCCGAAGCGTTCTGCGGGTAGCCGCAGCACAGGTAGCCCGGCGGCAGCACGGTGGTCGCGCCGACCTCGTAGAGCATCGCCTGCGTGGCCAGACCGACCTGCGAGAACAGGCGTTCCGAGCCGCAACCCGGGAAGTAGAACACGGCGTCCGAGTCCTCGGTGGTTTTCTGCGGGTTGCGGATGACCGGGATGACCTTGTCGTCCTCGATGTCGAGCAGGGCACGCGAGGTGCGCTTGGGCAGGTTGCCCGGCATCGGCCGGTTCATGAAGTGGATGATCTGGGTCTTGATGCTCGGCGCACCAAGCGTGGCCGGCGGATGGACGCGGGTCTCCCGGACCAGGCCGACCGCCTTGGCCGCCTTGTGGGCCAGACGCTGGGCCTTGAAGCCGAAGTCCATCATGACCCCGCGCATCAGCTTGATGGTCGCCGGGTCCTTCAGATTCAGGTAGGTCATTGCCGCCAGGGTGCCCGGGCTCGTTCGCTTCTTGCCCTGCTTGCGCAGGAAGTTGCGCATCGCCACCGACACGTCGCCGAAGTCGATATCGACCGGGCAGGGTTTCAGGCAGCGGTGGCAGACCGTGCAGTGGTCGGCAACGTCGTTGAATTCGTCGAAATGCTTCAGCGAAATGCCGCGCCGCGTCTGTTCCTCATAAAGGAAGGCTTCGACCAGCAGCGAGGTGGCGAGAATCTTGTTGCGCGGGGAGTAGAGCAGGTTGGCGCGCGGCACGTGGGTCGAGCACACCGGCTTGCATTTGCCGCAGCGCAGGCAGTCCTTGACCATGTCGGAAATCTTGCCGATCTCCGACTGCTCCATGATCAGCGACTCGGTGCCGAGCAGGCTGAACGACGGCGTGTAAGCGTTGCCCATGTCGCCGCCGGGCATCAGCTTGCCCTTGTTGAAGCGGCCTTCCGGGTCGACCTTCTGCTTGTAGGCGCGGAAGGGACCGAGTTCTTCTTCGGTCAGGAATTCCAGCTTGGTGATACCGATGCCGTGTTCGCCCGAAATGACGCCATCCAGCGAACGGGCGAGCTGCATGATGCGCTCGACGGCATGGTGCGCCGTCTGCAGCATCTCGTAGTTGTCCGAGTTGACCGGGATGTTGGTGTGCACATTGCCGTCGCCAGCGTGCATGTGCAGCGCGACGAAGACGCGGCCGCGCAGCACATCCTTGTGGATGGCCTCGATGCGCTCGACGATGGGGCGATAGACCGTGCCATCAAAGATCTTGGCCAGGCGTGCCTTCAGCTCCTGCTTCCACGAGGTGCGCACCGAGTAGTCCTGCATCCGGTGGAACAGGACGGGATTGTTCGCCTTGTTGGTCAGTTCGCCGGCCTGCACGCCGTAGGACAGGAAGCGCGATTCGGCTTCGGCCAGCGGCAGGTCGAGGTTGTCGAGCAGCCACTCCCAGCGCAGGCGGACGGCCGCGACGTAGTCGAGCGCAGCCTGGCGGCGGTCGCCGATCAGCACGTCCTTGTCGAGGTTGGCGTCGCCAGCATGCAGCGGTAGTTCGCCCTTGAGGAATTCGGAGAGCGCGTCGCACAGGGCCAGCTTGTTCTGCGTGGACAGCTCGATGTTGATGCGCTCGATGCCGTCGCAATAATCGCCCATGCGCGGCAGCGGAATCACCACGTCTTCATTGACCTTAAAGGCGTTGGTGTGGCGCGAGATGGCGGCGGTGCGCGAGCGGTCGAGCCAGAATTTCTTGCGCGTTTCGGCGTCGACCGCGATGAAGCCTTCGGCCGAGCGCAGGTTGCACATGCGAACGACCTCGGAGGCGGCGGCCATCACGGCCTTTTCGTCGTGGCCGACGAGGTCGCCCAACAGCACCATCTTCGGCCGGCCGTGGCGCTTGGCCTTGGTCGCGTAGCCGACGGCCTTTACATAGCGCTCGTCCAGGTGTTCGAGGCCGGCCAGTTGCACGCCGGCGGCCAGGCCGGCGCCGCCCGGCTTGAAGTAGTCGGTGATCTCGACGATGGCCGGCACCGCTTCACGGACCTGGCCGAAGAATTCCAGGCAGACGGTGCGCGCCACCGGCGGCATCTTGTGCAGCACCCAGCGGGCGGCGACGATGATGCCGTCGGTGCCTTCCTTTTGCACGCCCGGCACGCCGCCGAGGAACTTGTCGGTGACGTCCTTGCCCAGCCCGATCTTGCGGCAGGCGGCGCCCGGCATGGTCAGGATTTCCTCGCCGAGCAGCTTCTTGCCGCTCGGGTCGAAACGCTTCAGGCGGAACTCGACCTTTTCCTGCTCGTGGATCTTGCCGTAGTTGTGATTGACCCGTTCGACTTCCAGCCAGTTGCCGTCCGGATCGACCATCTTCCACCAGGCCAGGTTGTCGAGCGCGGTGCCCCACAGCACGGCCTTCTTGCCGCCGGCGTTCATGGCGATGTTGCCGCCGATGCAGGAGGCCGAGGCCGAGGTCGGGTCGACGGCGAAGACGCGGCCGGCCGCCGAAGCGGCTTCCGAAACGCGCTCGGTGACGACGCCGGCGCCGGTGCGGATGGTCGCGTACGGCGTTTCGTGGCCGGCCAGCACCAGTTCTTCGACCGGGCCGATGTCGATCAGCTTTTCGGTGTTGATCACCGCCGAGTAGGGCGTCAGCGGCACGGCGCCGCCGGTGTAGCCGGTGCCGCCGCCGCGCGGGATGATGGTCAGGCCGGCCTCGATGCAGCCGCGCACGAGATGGCCGATTTCCTCCTCGGTGTCAGGATTGAGGACGACGAAGGGGTATTCGACGCGCCAGTCGGTGGCATCGGTGACGTGCGAGACGCGGGCGAGGCCATCGAAGGCGATGTTATCCTTGCGCGTGTGCTTGCCGAGGATCTTCTGTACCTTGCGCCGGAGGTCGATGGTTTCGCCGAAGCGGACCTCGAAGCGGTCGACCGCTTCATGGGCGGCTTCGACCAGCCGCCTGACCTTGGCCGAACGTTCCGGATCTTCCAGTTCGCTCTCGGCGCGCCGCTTTTCGACTTCCTTCAGGCGATGGCGCAGGGCATTGACCAGCGCTTCGCGGCGCTCGCGATTGTCGAGCAGGTCGTCTTCGAGGTAGGGATTGCGCTGCACGACCCAGATGTCGCCCAGCACCTCGTAGAGCATCCGCGCCGAGCGGCCGGTGACGCGCTCGCTGCGCAATTCGTCGAGCACCGCCCAGTTGTCGGCGCCGAGCAGGCGAATCACGATCTCGCGATCGGAAAACGAGGTGTAGTTGTAGGGGATTTCGCGCAGGCGGGCAGTCATGGAAGCGGCCGGAGGTCCGTCAAAAGGTGGATTTTAGCGTATTGCAGCGCAACACGCGGGGTCAGGTAGACCGTCGCAGGCCGGCGAGGTTTCACATGCTTGTCGCGGCCTGCGCCACCAGCCAGTAACGCGCCAGCTTGCCGATGGCCATGTAGGCACAGCACGGCAGCCAGTGCAGGCGCAGCCAGCCGGCCGCCACGCACAGCGCGTCGCCAATCAGCGGCGCCCAGGCCAGCAACAGCACTGGGCTGCCCCAGCGCTCGACTTTGTCCTTGTGGGGAATGCGTTCAAGACGCTGCCATTTCGGCAGCACGCGGCCGCACCACCACGAGGTCATGCCACCGGCGGTATTGCCCAGCGTCGCCAATGTCAGCGCCGCCCCCTGTTCGCCGGGATGCAGTTGCAGGAAGCCCCACAGCAGGGCCTCGGAACCGCCGGGGAGGATGGTCGCCGAGAGGAAACTCGCCGCCAGCAGGCCCCAAAGACCGCTTTCCGCCGTGACGTTTAGCCACTCCACCCGTAGAATCTCCCTTTTGCCTTAATGAGTTGCGCGCAATGCACCCGGATTATCTCGAAAAAGTCCTTAACGCACAGGTTTACGACGTGGCGATCGAAACGCCGCTCGACCTGGCCGGCAACCTTTCCGCCCGGGTCGGCAACAAGATCAGCCTGAAGCGCGAGGACATGCAGCCGGTGTTTTCCTTCAAGCTGCGCGGCGCCTACAACAAGATCGCCAGCCTCTCGGCCGAGAAGCTCAAGCGCGGCGTGATCTGCGCCTCGGCCGGCAACCATGCCCAGGGCGTCGCGCTGTCGGCGGCCAAGGTCGGCTGCCGGGCGGTCATCGTCATGCCGACCTCGACACCGTGGATCAAGATCGAGGCAGTCAAGCGGCGCGGCGGCGAAGTCGTGCTGTTCGGCGATTCCTTCGACGAGGCCTGTGCCCATGCCCTCGAACTCGAAAAATCCGAGAAGCTGACCTTCGTCCACCCCTTCGACGATCCCGAAGTGATCGCCGGCCAGGGCACCGTCGCCATGGAGATCCTCCGCCAGCACTCGCGCCACAACGGGCCGATCCACGCCGTTTTCTGCGCCATCGGCGGCGGCGGGCTGGCCGCCGGCGTGGCTGCCTACATCAAGCGTCTGCGTCCGGAAATCAAAGTCATCGGCGTCGAAACCTTCGATGCCGACGCGATGAAGCAGTCGCTGGAAAAAGGCCACCGCGTCCGCTTGCCGCAGGTCGGGCTGTTCGCCGACGGTACCGCCGTCAAGTTCGTCGGCGAGGAAACCTTCCGCCTGTGCAAGGAATACCTCGACGAGGTGATCCTGGTCGATACCGACGCCATCTGCGCGGCGATCAAGGACGTCTTCGAGGATACCCGCTCGATCCTCGAACCGGCCGGCGCGCTGGCCGTCGCCGGTGCGAAAGAGTATGCCCGCCAGCACAAGCTGAAGGACAAGAACCTGATCGCCGTCACCTCCGGCGCCAACATGAACTTCGACCGCCTGCGCTTCGTCGCCGAGCGCGCCGAGTTTGGTGAGCAGCGCGAGGCCGTCTTCGCCGTCACGCTGCCCGAGAAGCCGGGCGCCTACAAGAAATTCCTGGCGCTGATCGGCAAGCGCAACGTCACCGAATTCAACTACCGCTACCACACGGCGGCCGAGGCCCACGTTTTCGTCGGCGTCCAGGTCGTTGACCGCAAGGAATCGCTGAAGCTGGTCGACAGCCTGCAGAAGCATGGCTACCCGACGCTCGACCTGACCGACGACGAGATGGCCAAGAACCATGTCCGCCACATGGTCGGCGGCCATGCGCCGCAGGTCTGCAACAACGGCATGAGCGAGCTGCTCTATCGCTTCGAATTCCCCGAGCGGCCGGGCGCGCTGATGAATTTCCTGACCCAGATGAGCGCCGGCTGGAACATCAGCCTGTTCCATTACCGCAACCACGGCGCCGACTACGGTCGCGTGCTGGTCGGCATGCAGGTGCCGGCGGGCGAGATGAGCGAATTCAAGGCCTTCCTGAAGAACCTCGGCTACGCGCATTGGGACGAAAGCCGGAACCCGGCCTACAAGTTGTTCCTTGGTTAATTCATTTTGATTATATTTTTGTGAAAATTCATTCTTTCACAGAATAACCAAGCAAACCTAGACTCCAGTCATCGCGAATTTATTTCAAATGACTGGAGTCCCCCATGCGCAAATTTGCCCTTTTCGCGGCGTTGACCGCAACACTCACGCTCGGCAGCGCGGTCGCCCAGACCTCGCTGCTCAATGTGTCCTACGATCCGACCCGCGAACTCTACAAGGATTACAACGCGGCTTTCGCCAAGCACTGGCTGGCGAAGACCGGGCAGACGCTGAATTTTCGCCAGTCGCACGGCGGCTCCGGCAAGCAGGCGATGGCCGTGCGCGACGGGCTGGAGGCCGACGTCGTGACGTTGGCGCTGGCCTACGACATCGACGCGCTGGTCGAACGCAACCTGATTCCGGCCGACTGGCAGAAGCGCTTCCCGCACAATTCCTCGCCCTACACCTCGACCATCGTTTTCCTGGTGCGCAAGGGCAACCCCAAGGGGATCAAGGACTGGGGCGATCTGGCGAAGCCGGGCGTCGGCGTCATCACGCCCAACCCGAAAACCTCGGGCGGCGCGCGCTGGAACTACCTGGCGGCCTGGGCCTGGGCGCTCAAGCAGCCGGGCGGTAACGAGCAGAAGGCCAAGGAACTGGTCACCGCCATCTTCAGGAACGTGCCGGTCCTCGATTCCGGGGCGCGCGGCTCGACCACCACCTTCGTCGAACGCGGCCTCGGCGACGTGCTGATCGCCTGGGAGAACGAGGCGCAACTGGCCGTGAATGAAATCGGCAAGGACAGGTTCGAGATCGTCGCCCCCAGCCTGTCGATCCTTGCCGAGCCGCCGGTCGCCGTCGTCGACAAGGTGGTCGAGAAGCGCGGCACGCGGCTGACGGCGCAGGCCTATCTCGACTACCTGTATTCCGAGGAAGGGCAAACGATCGCCGCGAAGCACTACTACCGGCCGCGCGACCCCAAAGTAGCGGCCAGGTACGTGAACCAATTTCCGAAACTTAAGCTGGTTACCATCGATGACACCTTCGGCGGCTGGCCAAAGGCGCAGAAGACACACTTCGCCGATGGCGGGACGTTCGACCAGATCTACCTGAAGAAATAGGAGGAAGCCATGCCGCTGACCGATCTCGTCCGTTATTTCAATCTTGCCGACGCTGCCGGCGAGAGCACGCTGTATCTGGAAGGCGAGCGGGCGGCTGCATGGCACATGGGCTTGCGGCTGGGCTCGCTGTTCCAGCCGATCGTCGATCTGCAGCGCGAACGCGTCGTCGGCCACCGGGCCTCGCTCAGCGCGCGGCGCGAGGACGGTACGCCGGTCAGCAGCGAAGCGGCCTACGCCTTGTGTGAAACCGCCGAGGCGGTCATTCATTTCGACCGCCTGTGCCGGACGCTGCACGCCCTCAATCTGCTCGCCCAACGGCGCCATGTCGGTGGCTATCTGCAACTGGCGGTGCATCCGCGTCACCTGCGGGCGGTCCAGAATCAGCACGGGCTGGTATACGAGGCGATTCTCAAGCGCTGCGGGCTCGGCCCCACGGACATCGTGCTGGAAATCGACACCGGCCAGGGGAGCCTGGACGCCCGTCTGGGCGAGGCGGTGAACAGCTATCGCCAGCGTGGTTACCGGCTGGCGCTGAGCGTCCCGCCGGAGGACGCAGCGCCGGCCGCGCTGCTGGCGCTGAAGCCGGACATCGTGAAATTTCGCCTGGGGGAAGAAGGGGATTTGCCAGGCGCCGCGCGCCATGCCGGCGTTGCCGTCGAGCTGACCGGCATCGACAGCGGCCAGGATTTTGCACTGGCACGCGCCGCCGGCGTCGATTTGGGCCAGGGCAATCTCTTTGGCCAGCCGCAGGCCGATTGCCGCGCCACCCACAGCAGCCAGAGAGTCGCCTACAATTCCCTATCCCCAACCGGAGCCCGGACATGAAAATCGCCAACAACGTCACCGAACTGGTCGGCAACACGCCGCTGGTCAAGCTCAACCGCGTTACCGAAGGCTGCGGCGCCACCATCGCCGCCAAGCTGGAATTCTTCAACCCCGGCCATAGCGTCAAGGACCGCATCGCGGTCTCGATGCTCGACGCCGCGCAGGCCGCCGGCAAGATCGGCCCGGATACCGTCGTCCTTGAGCCGACTTCCGGCAATACCGGCATCGGCCTCGCCATGGTCTGCGCCGCACGCGGCATCAAGTGCGCCTTCACGATGCCGGAAACCATGAGCCGCGAGCGCAAGCTGCTACTCAAGGCCTATGGCGCCGAGCTGATTCTGACCCCGGGTCCGGACGGCATGGGCGGCGCCATCGCCAAGGCCAAGGCGTTGGCCGAAGCCGATTCCAGGTATTTCATCCCGCAGCAATTCGAAAATCCGGCCAATCCGGCCGTCCACCGCAACACGACTGCCGAGGAGGTCTGGAAGGATACCGACGGCCAGGTCGACATCTTCGTTTCCGGCGTCGGCACCGGCGGCACCGTCACCGGCGTCGGCGAAGTGCTGAAGGCGCGCAAGCCGGGCGTCCGCATCGTTGCCGTCGAACCCGACGCCTCGCCGGTGCTTTCCGGCGGCGCCAAGGGGCCGCACCCGATCCAGGGCATCGGCGCCGGCTTCGTGCCGGCGGTGCTGAATACCGCGATCTACGACGAGGTGATTCGCGTCAAGAACGACGACGCCTTTACCATCGCCCGCCGCATGGCGACCGAGGAAGGCCTGCTGGTCGGCATCTCCTCCGGCGCCGCGACCTGGGCCGCGCTCGAACTGGCGAAGCGCCCGGAGAATGCCGGCAAGCTGATCGTCGTCGTGATTCCGTCGTTCGGCGAACGCTACCTGTCGACCGCGCTCTACCAGCATCTCGAGGTTTGAGCATCTTTGACACGCCGGTCGAGCGGCGCGACTCCGACTCCATCAAGTGGGGCAAGTACGCCGGTCGCGACATCCTGCCGCTGTGGGTGGCGGATATGGATTTCGCCGCGCCGCCGCCGGTGCTTACCGCTCTGCATCGGCGCATCGAGCACGGCGTTTTCGGCTATGGCGGACCATGGCCGACGCTGACGGAGTCAGTGCTCGCTCACCTCGAAGGCGAGTATGGCTGGGCGATCGAAGCGGAATGGATCGTCTGGCTGCCGGGGCTGGTCACCGGTCTCAACGTCGCCTGCCGCGCGGTCGACGGCGAAGTGTTGACGGCGACGCCGATCTATCCGCCCTTCCTGTCGGCGCCCCGTTTTTCGGGAAGAAAACTCAGTCGTGTCGAACTCGCGTGCAGCGATAACCGCTGGCAGTGGGACAAAATTGCCCTGCAAAACGCGTCGACCGCAGCAACCCGGCTTTTCCTGCTCTGCCACCCGCACAATCCGGTCGGCCGCTGCTGGAACGAGGAAGAACTGCGCGACCTCGCCGTCTTCGCCGAACGGAACGACCTGATCGTCTGTTCCGACGAAATCCACTGCGGCCTGATCCTCGACCCCGACAAGCGCCACCTCCCCTTCGCCAGCCTGTCGCCGGACGCGGCGAAGCGCAGCATCACGCTGATGGCGCCGTCGAAAACCTACAACATCCCCGGTCTCGGCTGCGCCTTCGCGGTGATTCCCGACGCCGCCCTGCGCCGCCGCTTCCTGCGCGCCATGGACGGTATCGTGCCGCACGTGAACGTGCTCGGCCTCGCCGCCTGCGAAGCCGCCTACCGCGACTGTGGTGCCTGGCATCGCGAATTGATCGCCTATCTGGCAGGCAACCGCGATCTGGTGGCTGCTGCGGTCGACGCCGAAAAAGGGGCAAAAATGACGCCGGTCGAGGCCACCTACCTGGCCTGGATCGACGTCCGCGAACTGGGCCTGGCCAACCCGGCCAGCCATTTCGAGGCGCACGGGCTCGGCCTTTCCGATGGCGCCGATTTCGGCGCACCGGGCTGGCTGCGGCTCAACTTCGGCTGCGCCCGCGCCACGCTGGATGCGGCGCTCGGGCGCTTCGCCGCCGCCTGCCGCGCCGCATGAGCGCCTACACCCTGACCCTGCTGGCGCTGCTCGCGGCATTGATCGCCCAGTCGTGGGCCACCGGGCTGGCGACCGAACGCTTCCTGCGCACGGAGCAGAGCGCGCTGGCGCGCCGCTCGTGGATGGCGCTGGCCATCGCCTCGCTGATCTTCGCCCTGCAGCATGGCTACGCGCTCGAACTGGCGGTCAGCACCGGCCTCTACGACCTCCGCCAGGCCGTGCTGGCCGGCGTCGCCTCCCTGCTCCTGGCGCTCGCCGTCCATGGGCTCAGGCGACCGGCCTGAAGGCGCCGTTCTCGGTGACGATCCAGTCCAGCCGCTGGTCGTGCTCCTCGGGCCGGATGCTGTCCATGCGGTTGATCTCGAAGCCGACGCCGACCGCCAGCGGGCGCGGTACGAGCGCCGCCAGCGTGCGGTCGAAAAAGCCGCCGCCGTAGCCGAGGCGGAAGCCCGCCGCGTCGAAACCGTTGAGCGGCAGCAGGATCAGGTCAGGCGTCAGCCAGGCGCCGGCGATCGGTGTCGGAATCCCGTAACGGTCGGGTTCGAGCGGCGTTTCCGGTGTCCATTCACGGAAGGCGAGCGGCTGACCCTCTGCAACGACGACCGGCAACGCCGTGCGCGCACCGGCGCGCGCCCAGGTCGCCAGCAAGGCGCGGACGTCCGGTTCGTGCTTGATCGGCCAGCAGAAGGCGGCGACCGCCGGCAGCGGCACGGCGGCCTGCGCATGCGCGACGATGCGCGCCGACAGCGCAGCGTGTTCGGCCTCGGCGAGCGCGGCGCGGCGCGCCACCATCTCCTGCCGCAGCCCGCGTCGCCACGCCGTGTTATCCTCGGAAAGCCTTTTCATCCCAAGAATCTAGCATGAAGTTTCACGCGCTCCTTCTCAGCCTGTTCGTTTCCTTGCCGCTCTTTGCCCAGGACAGCCGCGACAGCGCCTTCCTCGCCGCCCGCGACGCCTTCCGCGCCGGCGACCGCAACAAGCTGGAGCGCGCCGCCGGGCAACTCGGCAACCACGAACTGGCGCCCTACGTCGAGAACTACCAGCTGCGCATGAACATGGACCAGGGCGACAGCCAGGCCATCCGTGATTTCCTGGAGCGCAACGAGCGCAGCTACGTCGCCGAGAAGCTGCGCGCCGATTGGATCCGCTGGCTGGGCAAGCGCGGCATGTGGGCCGAGATCGATGTCGAATACCCGAAACTGATCGCCCCCGAGCCCGATGTCACCTGCTATTTCCAGCAGGCGCGGCTCGCCGCCGGCGACAAGGTGGTGCTCGACGAGGCGCAGAAGCTGTGGCTGACCATGCTGGAGCCGCCGGAAGCCTGCCGCCCGGTGCTCGAAGCGCTGATCCGCGACAACCGCGTGACGGCCGACGATGTCTGGACCCGTGCGCGCCGGCAGTTCGAGGCCAACCGCACCGGCAACGCCAGGAATACGCTCGGCGCCCTGCCGGCCAGCCAGGCCCCGGATGCCAAGGCGCTCGACCTGGTGATCTCCAGCCCGATGGGCTACCTGGTCAGGCAGGCGGGCAACTGGCAAACGACGCGCGCCGGCCGCGAACTGGCAGCGCTGGCGATCCAGCGCATCGCCGCCAACGACCCGCGAGCAGCGGCCAACGAACTGGAAAAGCTGCAGGGCCGCATGCAGGAGTCGGAACGCCAGTGGGCGTGGAGCCAGATCGGCCTGCAGGGCGCCAAAAAACACTATCCCGAAGCCGTGGCGTGGTTTGCCCAGGCCGGCTCGGCGCCGCTCTCCGACGAGGGTTATCAATGGAAGGTGCGTGCCGCCCTGCGCGCCCACGACTGGAGCATGGTCCTGGCGACCATCAGCGAGATGCCGCCGGCGCTCGCCGCGCAGCCCGAGTGGATCTACTGGCTGGCCCGCGCCTACAAGGCGGGCGGCCTGACCAGCGAAGCCGATGCGCTGTTCGAGAAGATCGCCGGCCAGGCCAATTTTTACGGCAATCTGGCCGACGAAGAGCTCGGGCGCAAGGTTATCATCCCGCCGAAAGCCAAGGCGCCGACCGCCGAAGAACAGAAGGCGGCGCGCGACAACCCGGGTATCCGGCGGGCGCTGGCCTTCTTCCGCGTCGACATGCGGACCGAGGCAGTCCGCGAATGGAACTGGTCGCTGCGCGGCATGGACGACCGCGAACTGCTGGCCGCCGCCGAACTGGCGAAGCGCAACCAGATCTGGGACCGTGCCATCAATACCGCCGACCGCACCAAAAACGAGCACGACTTCACGCTGCGCTTCCTCGCGCCCTATGGTGACCAGGTGCGTCCGGCGGCACAGAACCAGGCGCTCGACGACGCCTGGGTCTACGGTCTGATGCGCCAGGAAAGCCGTTTCATCACCGGCGCCAAGTCGAATGTCGGCGCCTCCGGCCTGATGCAGCTGATGCCTGCCACCGCCAAGTGGGTGGCCAAGAAGATCGGACTCAAGGACTACAACCACGGGCGCGTCAACGATACCGAGGTGAATGTACTGCTCGGCACCAGCTACATGCGTCTGGTCATGGAAAATCTCGACAATCATCCGGTGCTGACCTCGGCCGCCTACAACGCCGGCCCCGGCCGTGCCAAGAAATGGCGCGCCGACCAGCCGCTGGAGGGCGCCATCTACGCCGAGACCATCCCGTTCAACGAAACCCGCGATTACGTCAAGAAAGTGATGAGCAACTCGGTCTACTACTCGACGCTATTCACCGGCCGCCCGGATTCGCTCAAGGCGCGGCTCGGGGTCGTCGGTGCCCGCACGGCCGATGCCCCGAAGGATGCGGACTTGCCCTGATATCCAGATTGCTGCAAAAGAAACGCGTGAAACGAAATGTCCTTCACCACTGACAACGAAACCCTGCAAGTACCTGACGATGCCTGGGAAATATTGCGCGACTGCCGCGCCTGGTTCCTGAAGCAGGCCAGTCAACTGCTCCGCGAGGCCGACCCGGTTTCCGAGGAGGCGCTGGCTGCCTACGTCAAGGCCATCGGGACGTATTTCGATGAAAAGACCACCAGCGAGCGGCGGACTTCCTTTGACCAGCTCGGCGATCTCACCGCCTCCAACATTTCGCTGGTCGGCGAGTGCGACCTCGAACTGGACATTCGCCTCGGCAGCTTTTCTGCACTGCTGACCGAGAGCAACGGCAAGGAGTTGTGGCGCGTCTATCTGCGTTTCGTCACCTTGCTCGGGCGTCCCGATCTGTCGCCGGCCGACAATCCGGTCGGGCCGAAGGCCTTTGCCCGCGGGCTGACCGCCCTGTGCGGCGTGCTTGACGAGGCTTCCGACCTGACGCTGGAGCGGATCGGACGTCTGGAAGAGCACTTTTCCGAATTTCTCCCGGCGCTCTATGCCGGTCTCAACGATTTCCTGATCGGGCGCAAGGTATCGGCGGCCCAGCCGACCATCGTCACGGCACCCGATGCGGCCACGGCGGCGTCGGCCAGCGGGGTGGCCGGCAGCATCGCGGTCGACCCGGCGGTCGCCCTGCAGCGAAGTCTGCTCGGGCAGGCGCAGAGTGGTGGCGGCGACGTAACCATGGGGGCCGGCATCGCTGCCTCGTTGTTGAGCCAGGCGATGTTCGGCCGCCTGCTGGCCCGCCTCGACGATCTCGAACGCTTGGGCCATGGCGGCGAGGGCGGCGCGGAGGGCAAGGCACCGCGTGCGCTCGACTCGACCCGTCTCGGGGTGCCGGCGGGGGCGCCCGAGGCCGCGGCAATTGATGCCCTGGCGATGATCTTCGAGGCCATTTTCGCCTCGCCGACGCTGCCCGATCCGATCAAGACGGCGCTTTCCAGCCTGCAGATCCCGACCTTGCGTGCGGTCATGCTCGATCGCGATTTCTTCACGGCCGATGCCCATCCGGCGCGCCAGCTGCTCGACAAGATGGCGCGGGCCGCAGTCGGCCTGCCGTTCGATGTGTCGTCCCGGCATCCGTTGTGCGCCATCATCCAGCAGATCGCCTCGCGCGTGCGCGCCGAGTTCGTCAATGACACGCAGGTGCTAACGCGTTACGTGGGCGAGCTCGACAAGCTGATCGCCCGCCGCGACAACAGCGCCGCACAGGCGGCGGCCAGTTACCGGCCGCTGCTGCAGCGCCTCGAACAAGGCGATCAGGCGGATATGGCGAGCCGCCAGGCGATCGATACCTTCTGCCTGCGCAGCGACGTGCCGCCGGCGATTTCGCGCTTCCTGCGCGACCACTGGCAGCGACTGCTGCGCCAGGTCTGGCTGGAAAGCGGTGAAGCGAGCGCCGAGTGGCAGGAAAACAAGGCAGTCGTCGATCAATTGCTGTGGAGTGTCCAGCCCAAGGTAGATATCGAAGAGCGCAAACGGCTGGCCCGCGATCTGCCGCAGATGCTGCAAAGGATTTCCGCAGGCATGCAGCGGGTGTCGGTGCCGGAGGCGGCGCGCGCCGAATTTCTCGACGCCTGCTTCGCGCTGCAGACGGCGGCGATGCGCGGTGCTCCACGCCAGGAGAGCGAAGCCATTCCGACGGTGACGCCGGCAGCGGCGCGGCCGGTTGCCGGCGTGGCGCCGGCCCTCAGCGAATTGCGCAGCGGTGTCCAGCGGCTGCGCATCTACGATCTGGGCGGGGCCGCCCGGGGCGCTGGCCGCTATCGTCAATCAGCCGTCCGCGCCGGCGACTGGCTGAGTTTCCGGCTGGCCGACGAGGAGCCGATCTGTGGCCGCATCTGCCATGTTGCCAAGGGTACCGGCAAACTGCTGCTGGCCAATCCGGACTGGGACTTCGCCGTCCTGCTGCATCCGGTGCTGGCCGAGAGCCAGCTCAGGGACGGCCTGGCCAGCATCAGCTCCGGGGTTTCGCTGTTCAATGCGGCGGCCGAGCAGGCGCTGCGGCGTACGCCTCAGGCGGCCGAAGTACGCCAAAGCTGATCGATTTGCCTTAAAATCCGGTTTTCAAAGAACAGTTTCCGGGGTTCCAAATGGACATCAAGAAGGTCTTGCTGCTGGGGGGTAGCGGTTTCGTCGGTACCTACATCGCCAATCGGCTGTCGCAGCGCGGCGTCGAGGTCACCATTCCGACGCGCCGCCGCGAGCGGACCAAGGCGCTGATCATCCAGCCCAACGTCGAGATGCCGGAAATCAACATCAATGCCGAAGGAGCGCTGGTCGAACTGATGCGCGGCAAGGATGTTGTCATCAATCTGGTCGGCGTCCTGCACAGCCGCGATGTCCAGCTGCCGTACAGCAAGGATTTTGCCGAGGCCCACGTCGAATTGCCGAAAAAGATCGTCGCCGCCTGCAAGCAGGCCGGCGTCCGTCGTCTGCTGCACATGAGCGCGCTTGGTGCTATCCCGAAGGGGCCGTCGGAATACCTTTGCTCCAAGGGCGACGGCGAGGCGGTCGTGATGGCCGCCCAGGGCGATCTTGACGTCACCGTTTTCCGTCCCTCGGTCATCTTCGGTCTCGGCGATTCCTTCCTGTCGATGTTCGCCGGGGTGCTGCGCAAGTTGCCGTTCTTCCCGCTCGGCTTCGGCCACGCCCGCTTCCAGCCGGTGTGGGTGGCCGATGTCGCCGATGCCTTCGTCGATAGCATGGGCAACCCGGACACCTTCGGGCAGGCCTACGACCTGGTCGGTCCCCGCATCTACACCCTGCGCGAACTGGTCGATTACACCGCCCGACTGGTCGGCAGTACGGCCAGGGTGATCCCGCTCTCCGAAGGCTGGGCCTACTTGCAGGCCGGCCTGATGTGGCTGTCGCCGAAGCCGCTGATGTCGCCCGACAACCTGCGTTCGATGCAGGTCGACAGCGTCTGCGACGGCAAGTGCAACCTGCCGGCCAACTGGCGGCCGACGGCGCTGGAAGCGATTGCGCCGACCTACGTCGCCCACAATACCCCGAAGGGCAAGCTGGACGGCTTCCGTTACCGCGCCGGGCGCTGAGCCCGCGGCGCCGCCGATGCAGATCTACATCGTTGGTGGTGCCGTGCGTGACGAACTGCTCGGGCGCCCGGTCGCCGACCGCGACTACGTGGTCGTCGGCGCCAGCCCGCAGGCCATGCTCGACCGGGGTTTCCGGCCGGTCGGCAAGGACTTCCCGGTTTTTCTCCATCCCGAAACGAACGAGGAATACGCGCTCGCGCGGACCGAGCGCAAGACCGGGCACGGCTATCACGGCTTCGCCTTCCACGCGGCGCCGGAGGTCACGCTGGAAGACGACCTGGCGCGGCGCGACCTGACCATCAACGCGATGGCGCGGGCGGCCGACGGCACGCTGGTCGATCCCTTCTGCGGTCGACGCGATCTGGAGGCCAAAATCCTGCGTCACGTCGGGCCGGCCTTTGCCGAAGATCCGGTGCGCATCCTGCGCATCGCCCGCTTCGCCGCCCGCTTCGGCGATTTTTCGCTGGCCCCGGAAACCCGCGAACTGATGCGCGGCATGGTCGCCGCCGGCGAGGTCGATCACCTGGTTGCCGAGCGCGTCTGGCAGGAACTGGCCAAGGGTCTAATGGAAGCGCAGCCTTCGCGCATGTTCACAGTGCTGCGCGAATGCGGCGCACTGGCCCGCCTGCTGCCCGAGGTCGACGCGCTGTTCGGCGTGGCGCAGCGTGCCGACTACCATCCGGAAATCGATACCGGCGTGCACACCATGATGGTGGTCGACCAGGCGGCACGCCACGATTTCGCGCTGCCGGTGCGCTTCGCCGCGCTGACCCATGATCTCGGCAAGGCAACGACGCCGGCCGACATCCTGCCGCGCCACATCGGCCACGAGATGCGCAGCGTGCAGCTGGTGACCGCCTTGTGCGAACGCCTGCGCGTGCCCGGCGAGTGCCGCGACCTCGCCCTGCTCGCCGCGCGCTACCACGGCGACATCCATCGTGCCGGCGATCTGCGCGCGGCGACGCTGGTGACCCTGCTGGAACGGACCGATGCGCTGCGCCGGCCGGAGCGCTTCCGCCAGTTGCTGCAGGCCTGCCGGTGCGATTACAACGGCCGCCTGGGCTGGCAGGACCGCCCTTACGACAGTCCGCAACGCCTGCTGGCGGTGCTGGCTGCGGTCAACGCCGTCGAAGCGGGCAAAATCGCCGCCGCCTGCGCCGACAAGGCGAAAATTCCGGAAAGCATCCATGCGGCGCGGGTTGCCGCCGTCAAGCGCCTGCTAGATGAAGCGCGAAACGACCAGGAGAATCAGTGAGAAGAGGATCGTCGTCGTAAATGGCAGGTAGTAGGTGCGGCCGCGAAAGCGGAAGGCGATGTCGCCCGGCAGCTTGCCGAAACGGATGAAACGCGCGACATGCGGGGCGATGATGCCCAGCAGGAAAATGGCGATCACCAGTGTCAGAATCCACTTCAGCATGTCGACTTGCGCTACCCTTGGTAAGCACGCATTTAAGCATGCTTCACCCAACAAGCGAATTGCAATGATAAAAACCGAAAAAATCGACGGCCTGGAGGTTTTCTCCTGCATGCCGGCGCGCAAGACCAATCGCCCGCCCCTGCTTTTCGTTCATGGCGCCTTTGCCGGTGGCTGGATGTGGACCGAGACCTTCATGCCCTTCCTCGCCGAAGCCGGCTATCCCTGTCACGCCCTTTCCCTGCGCGGACATGGCGGCAGCTACGGGCGCGAGCACATCGACTGGCATTCGGTTAACGACTACGTCGATGACGTCGCTGCCATTGTCGATTGGCTGGGGGAGGCGCCGGTGCTGATCGGCCATTCGATGGGCGGTTTCATCGTCCAGAAATACCTGGAACACCACACCGTTCCCGGTGCCGCACTGCTGTGCTCGGTGCCGCCGCAGGGGCTGATCGCCGCCCAGTTCCACATGCTGTTCCAGAAGCCGCACCTGTTCATGGACATCAACAGCATCATGGCGGGTGACCACGCGGACAGCCAGACCTTGCGCGAAGCCCTGTTTGCCGGCGAGGTCGACGAGGCCATGCTCCAGGTCTGGATGGGGCGCATGCAGACCGAGTCGCACCGGGCGCTGTGGGACATGTCGATGTTCAACCTGCCCAATCTGCACGCGATGAACCGGCCGCCGATGCTGATTCTCGGGGCCGAGCTCGATGTTCTGACCCCGGCTTTTCTGGTCCAGTCGACCGGCCACAGCTACGGCCTGCCGGTCCATATCTTCCGCGACATGGGCCATGCCGTGACCCATGAGAAGGATTGGCCGCTGGTCGCCGCCACCCTGCGCGACTGGCTGGATACGCTGGCAGCCTGAGAGTGCAGTGCAAGCTGATTAAGACAAGGCTGATGTTGCATTTGGTGTGGAATCGCTCCACTATTAATCCTGTTCCCAACCATCGTCAGCCAGTGCAATGAGCCAGTCGGAAAAAACTGCGGAATCGAGCAAGATTCTCGACGCCATCCGTGCCAAGCGCGAGCGCCGCACGGGCCATGTCGGCGACATCGCCGGCCTGGAAGCTTCGCTGATTGCCGACATCGAGGCCTTCGACCTCAACGAGGCCGAACGGCAGGCACGGCGCGAGCAGCTGGCGAGCCTTGGCGGCATGGGCAGCGCGGCGCTGGCCTTTCCCGAGATCGTGCCGAGCGGGGCCGTGCGCAACCTTGACAGCCGGCGGGTCGGCCAGGGCGATGACGGACAGGATCCGCAGAGCATTGTCGAAGGCAGCAGCCTGCTTGGCCAGCTGCGTAGGCAGGCGGCAGTCCGCCAGCGCGAACTGCACACCGAGCTGGCCGAGCGCTCGGCCAGCAACAACGCGCTGGAGCAGACGCTCAAGTACATGTTCTTCTACCTGCACGATCTCGTGCAGCAGCTCAATATCGTCAAGCCGGCCATCCCGCGCGATTACACGGCGGCTGGCGATGTCGTGTTCAAGGATCTGGTCTGGCAGGAAGGTTTCGCCGATTACCGGACCCAATCGCAGGCTGCGGGGGCGATGGTCGAGCTGGTCACGCTGTCCTATCAGCTGGCATCGCCGCTCACCTTCACGATCGAGCGTGACGGACCGGCCGTCGAACGTCTGCGCACCGCGCTGTTCGATTACGGCCTGCAGTTCTCGTGCAAGGAATTCAAGAATGAGCGCAGCTACGTCGAGCGCGCCGAATTCCAGGTCAGTGGCCAGGTTGCCGTCAGTGCCCGCTGGAAGGCGGATTTCGCCAACGGCAAGCTGATCCTCGAATCGCGCAACCTCGAACGCCTGGGCAGCACCAGCCAGGCGATCCGGCCGGATGCGGTCGACCAGGCCTTGCTCGACGAATTCGGCCGCCTGGTGCTCGGGCTGCCCAACCGCTTCCGCGAGCTGGCGCGGCGCTGAGCGAGCGGCCTAGAGCCGGCCGTCGAATCTCAGGGCGGATTGCTTGAGGTTTTCGATGACGCTGGTCGCCAGCGTGATCTCGCGCAGGTAGCAGCCGAGCGCGGTAATCAGGGTCAGCATGGCGGCGATGAACAAGCCGCCGATCTTGGCATAGACGTCGACCTGCAGTTCGTGGCCGACGAAGAGGGCGACCACGACCAGGCAAACCAGCAGATAACAGGTGGTGCACAGAATGATCGCCCAGTGGATCAGCTTGGCGCGGCGCGACAGCGAAACGACCGACGACAGGTTCTTGATGCGGTCGCTCAGCGGCGATTCCTCGAGCAGTTCCTTTTCGATCCGATGAAAGGCGTCGATGATGCGTGCAAGGCGATTGGAGAGCACGCCGAGCAAGGCGCCGACGCTGGTCAGCAGAAATACCGGGGCGACGGCCAGTTGGATGATCTGGGCAAGGCTTGAAACCTGACTGGGAATATCGCTCATGGCTTGGCTTTCAGGAGGGGAGCGTCGGCGATTTTACCGGAGCGCGGCGCCCAAGTCTGCCTGGCGGAGCGCGCGCGAAATGCCGAACCATCGGCTGTTTTGCTACTCTCAAGGCTGGCTCCGATATTTCAGATTCTCTGGCAACCCAATGAACGCACCAGAAACCCTTCGCCTCGAACAACTCGTCTTCGACAACAGCTTCGCCGCCCTGCCCGAGACCTTCTACACCCGCCTGGCGCCGCTCGGCCTGCCGGCGCCCTATCTGGTCGCCGCCAGCCCCGACGTGGCGGCATTGATCGGACTCGATCCCGGCGAGTTCCGGCGCCCCGAATTCTGTGAAATCTTCGCCGGCAACTGCCTGCCGCCGGGCAGTGACGCACTGGCCGCTGTCTATTCCGGGCACCAGTTCGGCGTCTGGGCGGGGCAGCTTGGCGACGGCCGCGCGCATCTGCTGGGCGGCCTGCGCAACGCGCGCGGGCATTGGGAAATCCAGCTCAAGGGCGCCGGGCGCACGCCGTATTCGCGTGGTGCCGACGGGCGCGCCGTGCTGCGCTCGTCGATCCGCGAGTTCCTGTGCTCCGAAGCGATGGCCGGACTCGGCATCCCGACCACGCGGGCGCTGTCCGTCGTCGGCGCCGATCTGCCGGTGCGCCGCGAAACGATCGAGACCGCGGCGGTCGTCGCCCGCGTGGCGCCCAGCTTCGTCCGCTTCGGCTCCTTCGAGCACTGGGCCGCGCGCGGCCGCCACGACGAACTGCGGCAGCTGGCCGACTACGTGATCGCGGTCTTCCGCCCGGAATGCCGGGAGGCCGCCAATCCCTACGCCGCGCTGCTGACCGACGCCAGCCGCCGCACCGGCGAGCTGATGGCGCACTGGATGTCAGTCGGCTTCATGCACGGGGTGATGAACACCGACAACATGTCGATCCTCGGCCTGACCCTCGACTACGGCCCCTTCGGCTTCATGGAAGCCTTCGACGCCGGCCACATCTGCAACCATTCCGACACCCACGGCCGCTACACTTTCCGCAACCAGCCGCATGTCGCGCAATGGAATCTTTACCGCCTGGCCGATGCCCTGCTGCCGTTGATCGGCAAGCCGACGCTGGCCCAGGGCGCGGTCGACGACCATTTCGGGCCGGCTTTCGAGGCCAGATTCGAGCAACTGATGTGCGCCAAGCTCGGCTTCCGCGTCGCCCTCGAAGACGACGAAAACTTCATCGGCGAAACCTTCGGCCTGCTGCAACAGCATCGTCCGGACTTCACGCAGTTCTTCCGTGCCCTGTCGCACTTGCCTGCTGCGGTCGACCCCGAAAAACAGGCCAAAACCGACGCCGTGCTGCGCGACCAGTTCGTCGACCGCGCCGCCTGCGATGCCTGGCTGACCAACTGGCGCGCCCGGCTGGCGCAAACGCCGTGGGACGACGCTGCGCGCCAGACGGCGATGCGCGCCGTCAACCCGAAATACGTGCTGCGCAACTGGCTGGCCGAAGTCGCGATCCGCCAGGCGCAGGACAAGGATTTTTCCGAGGTCGAACGTCTGCTCGCCTGTCTGCGCCGCCCGTTCGACGAGCAGCCGGAATTCGAACACTATGCCGCGTTGCCGCCCGACTGGGCGAACGGGCTCGAGGTCAGCTGTTCCAGCTAGGCGGGAACGAAGCAGCGCTGGCCGGCCTGTTCGAACTGGCGCAGCGGGTAGCCGTAGAGCGCGCTGAGCTTTTCGGCGGTCAGAACGGTGTCGACCGCGCCCAGTTCGCAATGGCCGTCGCCGTCGATCAGCAGCCCCCGGTCGCAGAAGCGGTGGGCGAGCGCCGGGTCGTGCAGGACCATGACGACGCCCGCGCCGCAGTCGCGCGCCGCGCCGGCGAACAGTTCGAGGACGGCCATCTGGTGGTTGAGGTCGAGGTGGGCGAGCGGTTCGTCGAGCAGGTAAAGCGGCGCCGCCTGGGCGAGCAGGGTGGCGATGGCCAGACGCTGGCGTTCGCCGCCGGAGAGGGTGTGGATCTGGCGCCCTTCCATGCCGTCGAGGCCGACGGCGGCGAGCGCGCTGCGCGCCAGGTCGGCGTCGCGCTGTGTTTCCCAGTCCCAGCGACCGAGGTGCGGGTGGCGGCCGGTGAGAGCCGTTTCAAGGACCGTCGAGCCGAACGGGTCGGCCTGCGTCTGGCCCAGCCAGGCGCGGCGCAACGCGGCGGCGCGCGGCGCCAGCGCGGCATAGGCTGTGCCGCCCAGTTCGATGCGACCGGCAGCCGGTTCGCGCAACCCGGCCAGTGTGGCGAGCAGGGTGGACTTGCCGGCGCCGTTGCGGCCGAGGATGGCCAGCCGCTGGCCAGCCGTGATGTCGAGGTCAAGCCGGCGCACGACCTGGTGTCCGCCGATGTCTACCGAAAGGCCGTGGGCGGCCAGCAACGGGGCGCTCATCGGGCCTGACGCGAGAGCAGGAAGAGGAAGACCGGCACGCCGATCAGCGCCGTTAGCACGCCGACCGGCAGTTGCTGCGGGGCGATCAGCGAGCGCGCCAGGGTGTCGGCCAGCATCAGCAGCGCACCGCCGGCCAGTGCCGAGGCGGGCAGCAGCAGGCGCTGGTCGTTGCCGGTGACAAGCCGGACCAGATGCGGGACGACGAGGCCGATGAAGCCGATCGAGCCGGCCGTCGTTACCGAGGCGGCAGTGGCCAGCGAGGCGAGCAGGAAAACGGCATAGCGCAGGCGGTTGACCGCAACACCCAGCGCCTGCGCCTGCAGCAGCCCGCGCGCCAGCAGGTTGAGCTCGCGCGCGAAGGGCATCGCCAGCACCAGCGCGATGGCCAGCGCCAACGTGGGCGGCCAGGCGCTGGCGGCCTGGCCGAGGTCGCCGGTCAGCCAGAAGAGCATGCCACGCAGGCGGTCTTCCGGGGCGATCGCCAGCATCAGCGAGATCAGCGCGCCGCAGCCGGCGGCGACGATGACGCCGGTCAGCAGCAGGCGCGTCTGCGTCCAGCTACCGTCGCCGTGGGCCAGTCCGAAGACCAGGAACATGGCGCCGAGGGCGCCGGCGAAGGCCAGCCCGTCGATGCCGAACGTCGGCAGGCCGACCATGATGGCAAACAGCGCGCCGACGCCGGCGCCACCGGAAATACCGAGAATGTAGGGATCGGCCAGCGGGTTGCGCAGCAGCACCTGCATCAGCCCGCCGGCCAATGCCAGCAGGCCGCCGCAGGCGAAACCGGCGAGGGCGCGCGGCAGGCGCAGTTCGCGGACGATGTCGGCGCCGGGCGCGTCGCGCCCGAGCAGGGCGGCGAGGACGTCGGCCGCCGCGACCGGGATGCTGCCGGCCGCCAGCGCCGCCCAGAAACTCGCCAGTGCTAGCAGCACGAGCACGGCGAGGATCAGGAAGGCGCGGCGGCGGTCGGGCATCAGCGGAAGTTGTAGCTCGCGGTCATCAGGAAGGTACGGCCATCGGCGGGGTAGTAATAATAGTCCGACTGGAAGGTCGAATAGCCGGCGTAGGGCGAGTACTTCTGGTCGAAGGCGTTGAGCAGGCGCGCCGAGATCGACCACGGCTTGAAATTCCAGCCGGCCATGAAGTCGACCGTGGTGTAGCCGGACAGCTTGTCGTGAATATTGGCAAAGTCGCCGCTGTAGTAGCGTTCGCCGACGTAGTTGAGCACCGCCGAATACTGGCCGATGGCGGCGCCGTCCCAGATCAGCCGCGCCGAGGCCTTGTTGTGCGGAACCAGCGGCACCTGCTTGCCGTCGTAGATGCCTTCGCGGAAGGTCGAGTCGGTGTAGGTGTAGGTCGCACGGGCCAGCAGCGAGGGCACGATGCGCCAGTCGCCTTCGAGTTCGAGGCCCTGGCGGCGTGTCTTGTCGAGATTGACGTTGGAGAACAGCGAACCGTCGTAGGCGATTTCGTCGTCCAGGTCCATCCGGTAGAGCGCGGCGCGACCCTTGACCGGGCCCAGCGTCACGCTGCCGCCGATTTCGCCGAGCGTGCCGGTCTGCGGCTTGAGGTTGCCGGCGAAGGTGGGGTTGCCGGTGAACGGGTCGTAACCGAACAGTTCGTCGGTGTTGGCGAAGCGGAAGGTGGTGCCGCCCTTGCCGTAGACGCGCCAGCCGTTGCCGGCATAGCTGAGGCCGAGATCCCAGGCGCTGCGGGTGTATTCGGCGCTGCCGCTCATCGCCGGCTGCATGCCGAAGAAGCCCATGTAGGCGTCCTGCGTAGCGGACTGGTCGACGCGCTGGCTGCGCGCGCCGAGCGTGGTGGCGAGGCCGGCGACCCATTCGGTGACGTTCTGGAAGTAGAAGCCGGTGCTGTCCTGCTTGGCGCCCTGCGTGGCGGATGTCGTGTAGGTGGCGTCGACTTCTCCGGAGTAGTAGTCGATACCGGCCACGGTCTCGCTCTTCAGGACGCCGAGGCCGTGCTGCCAGCGCAGGCGCGGGGTGACCGACCAGTTGTCGCGCGTGCGGTCGGCCTGGCTGCCGAAGGAGACGTAGTTGGCGTGCTGGTTCTGGCGGTCGTACGAGATCTCCGCCTCGAAGCGCAGGGTGTCGGTGATCGGCAGCGCGACGCCGGGGCGCAGGCGATAGCCGTCGCTGCGCTGCGAGTCGTTGGGCGAGGTCGAGGTCTTCGGATTGTTCTGGTAGGCGGCGCTCAGCAGGTAGCCGGGGAGACCGGAATGGTCGTTGTACACGGCGTAGTCGACGAAGGCCTCGCCCTTCCCGATGTAGAGTCCGCCGCGCCCGCTGAGGGCGGCCTGCTCGGCCTGCGAGTTCTCGCGCCAGCCGCCGGTGTGGGCATAACGGGCGAAGGCGTTGGCATAGCCGGTTTCGTTGCCGTAGGCGCCGTTGAGGTCGACGGTCTGGGTGTCGTAGCTGCCGATGCCCACCGTCGCCCCGAAGCGCGGCGTGCCCGACTTGTCGGTGATGATATTGACCACGCCGCCGGTCGCCTTGTCGCCGTACAGCACGGTGCCGGCGCCACGCATGATTTCGATGCGCTGCACGCTGTCGAGCGGGATCGCCGACCAGCTGACGCTGCCCATGTCGATCGGGTTCATGCGCTGGCCGTCGAGGAGGATCAGCGTGTTGCTGCCGGCGGTTTCGCCGAAGCCGCGGATGTCGACCGTCGAGTCGATGCCGAGGCTGCCGTAGAGGGCGCGCACATCGACGCCGGCGCTGCCCTTGAGCATGCTCGGCAGGTCGCGCGCCGGCGTGTTGCGGATGTCGTCGCGGGTGATGACGCTGACGTTGGCCGCCACGTTGGTATCGGGTTCGCTGAAGCGGGTGGCGCTGACGATGACCGGGTCGAGATCGGCGGCCTGGGCGTGCGCGGGCGCCAGAAAGGCGACGGAGAGGGCCGCGGCGAGCGGCGTGAGACGTGGATTCATGATTCTCCCTTTCGCGGCAGGCGTCCCCGCATGCCGGAATGACTGAAAAGGAAGCACTGGGAGAATGAACGCAGGTCAAGGCCCGGCACCACACCCCCGTGGCACTTCCGCTGGTTTGTCCCAGGCCGGTATCCGGGCTCGCAAGTCTTGACGCGCCGCCTTCCCAGGCCGAAACCCAGTGGCGTTGTGGCGCGCCCGCACTTGCTTACCGTTGCGGGGGCAGCAGCGGAATTGTCCGAAAGGACGCACCGCTTTCCCGTTTAACCGCGGTTGGAGAATCCTTCCGCAGCACCTGACACGGCGCGCATTCTACATGGCGGCTTGCTGCGATGCACCAGAAACTTGCATCGCCGATCCCGACAAAGCACTTTCAGAATAAAGGCTTAGTCCTTGACCACACGGGCTTTCAGCCTCTATAGTGCGCGCCATGAATACCGAACTCGATGCGCTCGAAAACAAGATCGAACAGGTCGTCGCCCTGGTGCATCAGTTGCGCGCCGAGAACGAAGTGCTGAAGAACCAGATGGCGGCGGCCGAGGCCGAACGCCTGCACCTGCGCCAGACGATGACGGTCGCCCGCGAGCGTCTCGAAGGCCTGATGGACAAGCTGCCCGAGGATGCCTGAGATGAGCGCGGAACCGAATTTCCTCGACGTCAAGATCATGGGCCGCGACTACCGCGTCGCCTGCACCCCGGAAGAACGCGACGCGCTGCTGGCGGCGGTCGATCTGGTCGATAGCAAGATGCGCGAAATCGCCCAACGCACCAAGAGCACCATCGCCGAACGCGTGGCGGTGATGGCGGCGCTCAACATCGCGCATGAACACCTTTCCATGCCACCGGCCGCGGCGGAAAAAGAAGTCGATTATGCGGTTGATACTTCCGACGCAAAGCGTAGAATCGACGACATGGGAGCACGGATCGATGTCGTGCTTGCGCCCCAGCAGCAACTGGACTTGTAGTCATTTGCCGCTGACCCCGGCGCCGCCCGCCGAGCGTCCCCTGCGGTGTTTGTCTAGACCATAGATTCCTTGAACCAATGCTAATTGGCATCGGTTGCGGACCATTGAAACCGCTGTTGTGAACGCCCTTCGTCGGGTGGTCCTGAAGCGGGAGGAAAGCAGCCACTCTGAACCCAGGTTCAGGATGCCGGTCTGACGGCACTTGCGGGGGCCTTTTTTTGGCCGAGAAAATGATCGAGCATCTTTCCTGAAGCGATGCAGTTCTGGCTGATGAAATCCGAGCCGGACGAGGTATCGATCGATGACCTCGCCGCCGCCCCCGACCGTATCGTTCCCTGGTTCGGGGTGCGCAACTACCAGGCGCGCAATTTCATGCGCGACACGATGCAGATCGGCGACCTCGCCTTCTTCTATCACTCGGGTTGCGCCGAACCGGGCATTGCCGGCATCTGCGAGATCTGCTCCGAGCCTTATCCCGATGAAACCCAGTTCGTTGCGGTCGACCCCTATTTCGACCCGAAATCCAAACCTGAACAGCCTCGCTGGTGGCTGCGCGACGTGCGTTTCGTCAGGAAAACGCGTTACCTTCCGCTGGCCGAACTGCGCACCCATCCCGAACTTGCTAGCATGCGCCTCCTCGCGCGCGGCAACCGGCTGTCGATCACGCCGGTGACGGTCGAGGAATGGAGGTTCATCACCGAACATCTGCTCGGCATAGAAGGATTCAAGGGGTAGAAATGAGTATCGAGTGGCTCGCCGCCTATTTGCTGCTGGGGGCTTTTGTCGGTTTTTTCGCCGGTCTGCTGGGCGTCGGCGGAGGCGGCATCATGGTGCCGTTGCTGACCACGATGTTCGCTGCGCAAGGCTTTCCCAAGGAACACATGGTCCACCTGGCGCTCGGCACATCGATGGCGGCCATCGTCCTGACATCCATCGCCAGCCTCCGGGCGCACCATGCGCACGGGGCCGTGCGCTGGGATATCGTCAAGGGCATCACGCCCGGCGTGTTGCTGGGCACCTTTGCCGGCACCTTCGTCGCGTCGTCCGTGTCGACCCGGCCGCTGGCGATCTTTTTCGCCTGCTTCATGGCCTACGTGTCCTTGCAGATGATCCTCAACGTCAAGCCCAAGCCCTCGCGCGAGTTGCCCGGTGCCGCCGGGTTGACGGGCGTCGGCACAGGTATCGGCGTCGTTTCGGCACTGGTGGCGATTGGCGGTGGTTCGCTCTCTGTTCCGTTTATGACCTGGTGCAACGTGAAGATGCAGAACGCCATCGGCACCTCGGCGGCGATCGGTCTGCCGATTGCGCTGGCCGGCGCAGCTGGCTATCTCATCAACGGCTGGGGCAGTGCCGGCCTCCCAGAATGGTCGCTGGGTTATGTATTCCTGCCTGGGCTGGTCCTGATCAGCGCTGTCTCAACCTTTACGGCGCCGTTCGGCGCCCGCTTGGCCCATCGTCTGCCGGTGGCTACCCTCAAGAGGATTTTTGCCGGCGTGCTCGTTCTGCTCTCGGCGAAGATGCTGCATACCGTGTTCGCCGGTTGATCAGCGCGCGTTGAAGATCGGCTTGCGCTTCTCCAGGAAGGCGGCCAGACCTTCCCGGTAGTCCTCGGTGTCGAGAAAGGCGAACGACGCCGCCTTTTCCTCGTCGTTGAGCGGGCGGCCGCTCTGCAGGCGGCGGATCCACTGCTTGTGCCAGCCGGCGACCAGCGGCGCGCCGGCGCAGATGCGGCGGGCCGTGGCGTAGGCTTCGTCGGCGACCTGCGCGTCCGGCACGACGCGCGTCACCAGGCCTTTCTCGTAGGCCTCGCCGGCATTCAGGATGCGCCCTTCGAGCAGGATTTCCTTCATCACTGCGGCGCCGGCGAGCTTGAGCAGGCCTTCCATTTCGCCCGGATACATCGAGAAGCCGAGACGGTTGATCGGCGCGCCGAAACGGGCCGATTCGTTGCAGATGCGCAGGTCGCAGACGCCGGCGATTTCCAGCCCGCCGCCGATGCAGGCCCCCTGGATCAGGGCGACGGTCGGGTGCGGACAATCGGCGATGGCGTTGAGCGCGGCGGCGACCTGGCCGTGATAGTGGAGCGCCTGTTCGAGCGTGGCGCGGGCGGTGACGAATTCCTCGAGATCGCCGCCGGCGGCAAATGCCTCGTTGCCGGCGCCGCGCAGGACGATGCAGCGGATGTCGCGGTCGACCGACAGTGCGGCCATGTTTTCGGCCAGCTGGAGCCACATGTCGAGGTTGATGGCGTTCAGCTTGCCGGGATTGTTCAGCGTCAGGGTGGCGATTTCGCCGTCGCGAAAAAAATCAATAGTGCTCATAGGTTATCTCGAATGACCATATAAAAATTATGGGATTAATCGATCCAAATCAAAGGCAGCATGTCTTGTATAAGATAGAATACTGCGGATTTTTCGGCGGTAATTATTAATTAAAAGTTAGGAGATTAAGCCATGAGCAGCGCGATGTATGAGCGAATGCGGGCCAACCCGAAATTCCAGGAGCTTGTCGCAAGACGGGGGCGGTTTGCCTGGACGTTGGCAGCAGTTGTCCTGACCATGTTTTACGGTTTCGTAATGGTGGTCGCCTTCAATCCCACGTCGCTGGGACAACCGGTTGCCGAAGGCTCGATGCTGACGGTCGGTGTCGCCGTGGAACTTTTCATGTTCATTTTCTTCTGGGTGCTGACTGCCGTTTACGTCAAGCGCGCCAATACGGAATTCGACGCCCTGACGCAGGAAATCGTCAAGGAAGCCTGGAAGGAGAATAAATGATGCGCCAACTGATTATCGCGCTCGGACTACTGAGCCTCTCCGCCCTCGCCGTTGCGGCCGGCGATCCGCTTGGCGCCGCTGAAAAGCAGGCGACCAACTGGCACGCCATCATCATGTTCTGCATTTTTGTCGCGATGACGATGGGCATTACCTACTGGGCAGCCAGCCGCACCAAGTCGACCGCCGACTTCTACACCGCCGGCGGCGGTATCACCGGTTTCCAGAACGGCTTGGCCATTGCCGGCGACTACATGTCGGCCGCCACGCTGCTCGGTCTGACTGCCATGGTCTACTCGCAGGGCTACGACGGCTATATCTACATGCTGGCCTTCTTCGCCGGCTGGCCGATCATCCTGTTCCTGATGGCCGAACGCCTGCGCAACCTGGGCAAGTTCACCTTCTCCGACATCACCGCCTACCGCCTCGACCAGGGCAAGGTGCGGACGATGGCGGCGATCTCGTCGCTCACTGTCGTCAGCTTCTACCTGATCGCCCAGATGGTCGGTGCCGGCCAGCTGATCAAGCTGCTCTTCGGGCTGGAGTACAACGTCGCCATCTTCGCCGTCGGCATCCTGATGATGGTGTACGTAACCTTCGGCGGCATGGTCGCGACGACCTGGGTGCAGATCATCAAGGCCTGCATGCTGCTAGCCGGTGGCACGCTGGTCATGTTCCTCGCTTTCGGCCAGTTCGGTTTCTCCTTCCAGACGCTGCTGGAAAAGGCCACCGCCGTCCATAAGCTCGGTCCCAAGCTGATGTATCCGGGCAGCCTTCTCGCCGATCCGGTGACCGCCATCTCGCTCGGTCTCGGCCTGATGTTCGGCACCGCCGGCCTGCCGCACATCCTGATGCGCTTCTTCACCGTGACCGACGCCAAGGAAGCGCGCAAGTCGGTGTTGTACGCCTCTGGTTTCGTTGCCTACTTCTTCAACGTCATCTTCCTGATGGGCCTTTGCGGCATCCTGATCGTCGGCCAGAACCCGGACTTCTTCGAGGGTGGCACCATCGGCGGCAAGCTGATCGGCGGCGGCAACATGGTCGCCATGCATCTGGCCAAGGCGGTCGGCGGCAACATGCTGCTCGGCTTCCTGGCTGCGGTCGCCTTCGCCACCATCCTGGCGGTGGTTTCGGGGCTGGCGCTGGCCGGTGCCTCGGCGATCTCGCACGACCTCTACGCCCGCGTCATTAAGAAGGGTACGGCCTCGGAAGCTGCGGAAATCCGCGTCTCGAAGATCGCCACCATCTGCCTCGGCTTCGTCGCCATCATCCTCGGCATCCTGTTCGAGAAGCAGAACATCGCCTTCATGGTCGGCCTGGCCTTCGGCGTTGCGGCAGCGGCCAACTTCCCGGTGCTCATCCTCTCCATGTACTGGAAGGGCCTGACCACCCGCGGCGCGTTGTTCGGCGGTTACGGCGGCCTGATCTCCGCCGTGCTCTTCGTGCTCTTCTCGAAGTCGGTATGGGTCGATGTGCTGGGCAACAAGGCGGCACTGTTCCCCTACACGCAACCGGCGCTGTTCGCGATGCCGATCGCCTTCCTGCTCGCCTACGTCTTCTCGAAGACCGATGCCAGCGTGCGTGCCGGCAAGGAAATCGAAGCCTTCGACGACCAGTACGTCCGTGCCCAGACGGGCTACGGCGCAGCGGGTGCGGCCAGCCACTAAAAAGCGGCCGCCAAAAAAAACCCTGGCCGGTTCGCCCGCCAGGGTTTTTTATCGCTGATTTTCTGCCGTTTTACCGGGTCGACCGCAGCAGGCGGCTATTGCTTCAGGCGGCCTTGACGGTCTTGCTGTCCATTTTGGCCAAGGCTTCGCGTCCCGACAGCAGGTGGTCGTGCATGAACTTTTCGGCCTTGGCGCCCTCGCCCGCTTCGAAGGCCGCCATGATCGCGCGATGCTCTTCGAGCGACTGCTGCAGGCGCCCTTCCAGCGACAGCGAATGCAGCCGCGAGAGCTTCAGTACCTTGCGCAGGTCCTGGATCACCGACAGCAGCCAGCGGTTGTTGGCCAGTTCCTGGATCCGCCGGTGGAATTCCTGGTTGGCTTCGAAGAAGGCATCGATCCGCCCCTCGCGGGCCGCCGCTTCGAGGCGCGCGTGAATTTCCTTGAGACCCTTGATGTCGGCCGGTTTGGCGGCCTTGACCGCATCGGCGGCACAGCGCCCCTCGAGCATGGCCATCAGCGGGAAGATGTCGTCGAGATCCTGGCGGGAAATCTCGGTCACGTAGCAGCCGCGCCGCGGCTTCAGTTCGACCAGGCCTTCCGAAGCCAGCACCTTGAGCGCTTCGCGCAGCGGCGTCCGCGAGATGCCGTACTGTTCGGCGAGTTTCTGCTCGTCGATCCAGGTGCCGGGCGTCAGTTCATGGGCGAAGATGCGCTGCCGCAGGCGTTCGGCCACTTCCTGATAGAGCGCGGTAGGAGCAATGCGGGTCATGTTTGATGTGCCGGAGGTGAGCCGGTTTTCCCCTGCTCACTTGCCTCCATAATTATGGATAAAGTATTATGCACTACTTGGTATGTCAAGCTGGGTCCAAAAGCGTAGAATTTTGAATTCTGCATCATAAGCCCGAAAAAATCGAATCAGCGAGGGGTGTGTCATGTCTGAAAAGTTCTTTGATTCCAATAACCTGGACGCTTGGGAAAAGGCGGCGGCCAAACAATCGCCGGGTGGCGATGTCGGCAATCTGGTCTGGAATACCCCGGAAGGACTGGCCGTCAAGGCGCTGTACACCAAGGCCGATGTCGAAGGGCTGGAATTTGCCGACACGCTGCCCGGTTTTGCCCCGTATCTGCGCGGCCCGCAACCGACGATGTACGCGGTCAAGCCATGGACCATCCGCCAGTACGCCGGCTTCTCCACTGCCGAAGCGTCCAACGCCTTCTACCGCAAGGCGCTCGCCGCCGGCGGCCAGGGTGTCTCGGTGGCTTTCGACCTGGCGACGCACCGTGGTTACGACTCGGACAACCCGCGCGTGCTGGGCGACGTTGGCAAGGCCGGCGTGGCGATCGACTCGGTCGAGGACATGAAGATCCTCTTCGACGGCATCCCGCTCGACAAGATTTCGGTGTCGATGACGATGAACGGCGCCGTGCTGCCGATTCTCGCCGGCTACATCGTCGCCGCCGAAGAGCAGGGCGTTTCCCAGGAGAAGTTGTCGGGCACGATCCAGAACGACATCCTCAAGGAATTCATGGTGCGGAATACCTATATCTATCCGCCCAAGCCGTCGATGAAGATCATCGCCGACATTTTCGGCTACACCGCGCAGCACATGCCGAAGTTCAACTCGATCTCGATTTCGGGTTACCACATCCAGGAAGCCGGTGCCAACCAGGCCATCGAGCTGGCCTTCACGCTGGCCGACGGCATGGAATACGTGCGCACCGGCATCGCGTCCGGCATGGACGTCGACACCTTCGCCGGCCGTCTCTCGTTCTTCTGGGCGGTGGGCATGAACTTCTACCTCGAAATCGCCAAGATGCGCGCCGGCCGCCTCCTGTGGGACCGCATCATGACCGGTTTCAACGCCAAGAGCCCGAAGTCGAAGATGCTGCGCACGCACAGCCAGACTTCCGGCTGGTCGCTGACCGAGCAGGATCCGTACAACAACGTCGTCCGCACCACCATCGAGGCGATGGCGGCGGTCTTCGGCGGTACCCAGTCGCTGCACACCAACGCGCTCGACGAAGCGATCGCGCTGCCGACCGAATTCTCGTCGCGCATCGCCCGCAATACCCAATTGATCATTCAGGAAGAGACACACATCACCAACGTCGTCGATCCGTGGGCTGGCTCCTACATGATGGAAAAGCTGACGCAGGACATGGCCGACAAGGCCTGGGGCATCATCCAGGAAATCGAGGCGATGGGCGGCATGACCAAGGCGGTCGAATCCGGCTGGGCCAAGATGCAGGTCGAAACCTGCGCCGCCGACAAGCAGGCGCGCATCGACTCCGGCAAGGATGTCATCGTCGGCGTCAACAAATACAAGCTGGCCAAGGAAGACCCGATCGACATCCTCGACATCGACAACCACGTCGTGCGCGAGGCCCAGGTCGAGCGTCTGGCACGCATCCGGGCAATGCGCGACCAGGCCAAGGTCGACGCCGCGCTGGCGGCGCTGACCGAGTGCGCCAAGAGCGGTGAGGGCAATCTTCTCGACCTGGCCGTCAAGGCGGTACGCCTGCGCGCCACGGTCGGTGAAATTTCCGATTCGCTGGAAGTGGTTTTCGGCCGCTTCCGCGCCAATAACCAGACCATTTCGGGTGTTTACGGAGGTGTCGTGGAAGGCCAGGAAAGCTGGGAAAGCATCAAGGCCGATGTCGCCAAATTCGCCGAAGAAGAAGGCCGCCGCCCGCGCATCATGATCGCCAAGCTCGGCCAGGACGGCCATGACCGGGGCGCCAAGGTCGTCGCCACCGCCTATGCCGACCTCGGCTTCGACATCGACATGGGTCCGCTCTTCCAGACCCCGGAAGAGGCCGCCCGCCAGGCCATCGAAAATGACGTGCATGCCGTTGGCGTCTCGTCGCTGGCCGCCGGTCACAAGACCCTGCTGCCGGAGCTGGTCAAGTCGCTGAAAGCGCAGGGCGCCGACGACATCATCGTCTTCGCCGGCGGTGTCATCCCGGCGCAGGACTACGACTATCTGTTCAATGCTGGCGCCAAGGCCATCTTCGGGCCGGGTACCCGGATCGAGGATTCGGCGCGCAAGGTGCTGGAAGAAATCCGCAAGGCACGCGGCTAGGCAAGGGATGAATCTAGGCGAAGCACCCGTGCTGGCGCATTCCCTGTCATCGGCTGACCAGACGCTGGTAGACGGCGTGCTCGCCGGTCAGCGGCGGTCACTGGCCAAGGCGATCACGCTGATCGAGTCGACCCGTCACGACCATCAGCAGCGTGCCCAGCAGGTGCTGAACGCCCTGTTGCCGAGCACCGGCAAGGCGATCCGAATCGGCATTTCCGGCGTGCCGGGGGCAGGCAAATCGACCTTCATCGAGGCGCTCGGGGTCTGGCTGATCGAACAGGGCAAGAAGCTGGCGGTGCTTGCGGTCGACCCGTCGTCGTCGGTGTCCGGCGGTTCCATCCTCGGTGACAAGACGCGGATGGAACTGCTCAGCCAGCGTGAGGAAGCCTTCATCCGCCCCAGCCCGTCGGCCGGTTCGCTCGGCGGCGTTGCCGAAAAGACGCGCGAGGCCATGCTGCTGTGCGAAGCCTCCGGCTACGACGTGATCATCATCGAGACCGTCGGCGTCGGCCAGTCGGAAACGACGGTCGCCGGCATGGTCGACATGTTCTGCCTGCTGCAGTTGCCGAATGCCGGCGACGACCTGCAGGCGATCAAGAAGGGCATCGTCGAGATCGCAGACATGGTGGTCATCAACAAGGCCGACATCGACCGGCAGGCGACTGCCGTCGTCCGCGCCCAGTGGCGCAACGCCCTGCACATGCTGCGTCCGGCCTCGCCGAACTGGGCGCCGCCGGTGATCACGCTCTCCGCCCTGCACAAGGAAGGCATCGCCGATTTCTGGGAGCAGGTCGAGAAATACCAGTCGGCCCTGAAGCCGACCGGCGAGTTCGACGCCAAGCGCCAGCATCAGGCGCTGAGCTGGATGTGGCAGCTGATCGATTCCGGTCTGCGCCAGCATTTTCGTCATCACCCGCGCGTGCAGGCCAACCTGCCGGCGCTGACCCGCTCCGTCGAACAGGGCCATACGACTCCGGCTGCCGCTGCGTATACCCTGCTCGGCTATCTGAAACACTGATTTCAAATTACCCGATCTACTGAGGGAGTTTTCTATGCATGACATCATTCGCCAGCTCGAAAAAAAGCGTGAACTGGCCCGCCTCGGCGGTGGCCAGAAGCGCATCGACAGCCAGCACAAGAAGGGCAAGCTGAGCGCCCGCGAACGTATCGAGCTGCTGCTCGACCCCGATTCCTTCGAGGAATGGGACATGTTCAAGGAGCACCGCTGCACCGATTTCGGCATGGATCAGGCAGAGAAGATTCCGGGTGACGGCGTCGTGATCGGCTACGGCACGATCAATGGCCGGCTGGTCTTCGTCTTCTCGCAGGACTTCACCGTCTTCGGCGGCTCGCTGTCGGAAACCCATGCCGAGAAGATCTGCAAGGTGATGGACCAGGCGATGAAGGTTGGCGCTCCGGTGATCGGCCTCAACGACTCGGGCGGCGCGCGCATCCAGGAAGGCGTCGCTTCCCTGGGTGGCTACGCCGACGTCTTCCAGCGCAACGTGATGGCTTCCGGCGTCGTGCCGCAGATCTCGATGATCATGGGCCCCTGTGCCGGTGGTGCGGTCTACTCGCCGTCGATGACCGATTTCATCTTCATGGTCAAGGATTCTTCCTACATGTTTGTGACCGGCCCGGAAGTGGTCAAGACCGTGACCCACGAGGATGTGACCGCCGAGGAACTGGGCGGCGCGGTAACCCACACCAGCAAGTCCGGCGTCGCCGACCTCGCCTTCGAGAACGACGTCGAGGCGCTGTCGATGCTGCGCCGCTTCATGAACTTCCTGCCGGCTTCCAACAAGGAGAAGCCGCCGGTCACGCCGACCAACGATCCTGCCGACCGCATGGACCATTCGCTTGACACGCTGGTGCCGGACAACGCCAACAAGCCGTACGACATGAAGGAACTGCTGGTCAAGGTCGTCGACGACAACGATTTCTTCGAAATCCAGCCCGACTACGCCCGGAACATCATCATCGGCTTCGGCCGCGTCGACGGCCATCCGGTCGGCATCGTCGCCAACCAGCCGCTGGTGCTGGCCGGCTGTCTGGACATCAAGTCCTCGATCAAGGCGGCCCGTTTCGTCCGCTTCTGCGATGCCTTCAACATTCCGGTCGTCACTTTCGTCGACGTCCCGGGCTTCATGCCCGGCACCTCGCAGGAATACGGCGGCATCATCAAGCATGGCGCCAAGCTGCTCTACGCCTATGCCGAGTGCA
This sequence comes from Azonexus sp., assembly GCA_017983755.1. Classification (GTDB taxonomy): domain Bacteria; phylum Pseudomonadota; class Gammaproteobacteria; order Burkholderiales; family Rhodocyclaceae; genus Azonexus. Next base: position 70,844 of record JAGOAU010000009.1, read on the forward strand.
CCGTGCCGAAGGTGACCGTGATCACCCGCAAGGCCTACGGCGGCGCCTACGACGTGATGTCGTCCAAGCACCTGCGCGGCGACGTCAATCTGGCCTGGCCTTCCGCTGAAATTGCGGTCATGGGTCCGAAGGGCGCTGTTGAAATCATCTTCCGCGAGGAAAAGAACGATCCGGCCAAGCTGGCCGAGCGCGAAGCCGAGTACAAGGCCAAGTTCGCCAACCCGTTCGTCGCTGGCGCCCGCGGCTTCATCGACGACGTCATCATGCCGCATGCCACCCGCAAGCGCATTGCCCGTTCGCTGGCCATGCTGCGCGACAAGAAGCTCGACAACCCGTGGCGCAAGCACGGCAACATTCCTCTGTAAGCGTCAGGGAGAAAAAGGAATATGTTCACCAAGATTCTGATCGCAAACCGCGGCGAAATTGCCTGCCGCGTCATCAAGACTGCCCGCAAGATGGGCATCAAGACGGTTGCCGTCTACTCCGAGGCCGACAAGGACGCCCTGCACGTCGACCTGGCTGACGAAGCCGTCTGTATCGGCCCGGCCGCCTCGAAAGAGTCCTACCTGGTCATGGACAAGATCATCGACGCCTGCAAGCAGACAGGCGCGCAGGCGGTCCATCCGGGTTACGGCTTTTTGTCCGAAAACGCCACCTTCTCGCGCCGTCTGGAAGAGGAAGGCATCAAGTTCATCGGTCCGAAGCACTATTCTGTCGCCAAGATGGGCGACAAGATCGAGTCCAAGAAGCTGGCCATCGAAGCCAAGGTCAATACCATTCCGGGTTACAACGATGCCATCGCCGGTCCGGACGAAGCGGTCAAGATCGCCCAGGGCATCGGCTACCCGGTCATGATCAAGGCCTCGGCCGGCGGCGGCGGCAAGGGTCTGCGCGTCGCCTACAACGATGCCGAAGCGCACGAAGGTTTCTCGTCCTGCGTCAATGAAGCCCGCAACTCCTTCGGCGACGACCGCGTCTTCATCGAAAAGTACGTTCTCGAACCGCGCCACATCGAAATCCAGGTGCTGGGCGACTCGCACGGCAACTACGTGTACCTCAACGAGCGCGACTGCTCGATCCAGCGCCGCCACCAGAAGGTCATCGAAGAGGCGCCGAGCCCCTTCGTCGATCCGGAAATGCGCAAGGCGATGGGCGAGCAGGCCGTGGCTCTGGCTCGCGCGGTGAATTACGAGTCGGCCGGTACGGTCGAGTTCGTCGTTTCCGGTGCGACCAAGGAGTTCTACTTCCTGGAAATGAACACCCGCCTGCAGGTGGAACACCCGGTTACCGAACTGATCACCGGCCTCGACCTCGTCGAGCAGATGATCCGCGTCGCCTACGGCGAAAAGCTGCCGATCAGCCAGGCCGACGTGCAGATCAACGGCTGGGCGATGGAGTGCCGGATCAACGCCGAAGACCCGTTCCGCGGCTTCCTGCCGTCCACCGGTCGTCTGGTCAAGTTCCAGCCGCCGAAGGAAATCCCGGGTCAGGTGCGTGTCGATACCGGTGTTTATGACGGCGGCGAGATCTCGATGTTCTATGACTCGATGATCGCCAAGCTGATCGTGCATGGCGCCACGCGCGAACAGGCGATTGCCCGCATGCGCGACGCGCTGAACGCCTTCGTGATCCGCGGCATTTCGTCGAACATCCCGTTCCAGGCGGCGCTCATGCAACATCCTGGCTTCCATTCCGGCATCTTCGACACCGGCTTCATCCCCAAGGAATACCCGAAGGGCTTCGACGCCTCGATGGTGCCGCACGACGATCCGGCGCTGCTGGTCTCGGTGGCTGCCTACGTCTACCGCGCCTACACCGACCGCGGGGCTTCGGTTTCCGGCCAGTTGCAGGGTCACGAGCGCATCGTAGGCGACCACTGGATGGTCGTGCGCCTGAACAAGGATGGCAACGAGCATCATCCGGTCACGGCGCGCACGATTCCAGGTGGCTACCACATCGAGTACAAGGGCGAGAAGTACGAGATCCTGTCCGACTGGAAACTCGGGCAATCGCTGTTCAACGGCACCTGCAACGGCGAGGAATTCACGCTGCAGGTCGAGCGCCACAAAACCAGGTATTCGCTGTTCCACTGGGGCACGCGCGCCGATTTCATGGTCATGAGTGCCCGTGCTGCCGAACTGCTGGCGCTGATGCCCGAGAAGCCGGCCCCCGACCTTTCCAAGTTCCTGCTCTCGCCGATGCCGGGCCTGCTGCGCGAAGTGGCGGTCAAGGTCGGCCAGGACGTCAAGGCCGGCGAGAAGCTGGCGGTCATCGAAGCCATGAAGATGGAAAACATCCTCAAGGCTGACCAGGACTGCAAGGTGAAAAAGGTTTCCGCCGCCGCCGGCGAGAGCCTCTCCGTCGATCAGGTCATCATCGAGTTCGAATGATGGTTTTCGGCCATTTTTGATGGTCGACCGCAACAGGCAGGGCCCGTCTCCGGACGGGCCTTTTTCTTGGCCTGGCCATTCAGTCCGCCGGCGTGCCGGCGTAGTGCACGAAATCGGTGCCGCGTTCGACGACTTCCTCGGGTAGCAGCGCTTCGATGGCGAGACCGGAGAGGTCGAGCTTGACTCCGAGCCGGGCTCCGGTATCGGCCGGCACGATCAGCGAATACGTTTCGCCGTCCCGGAGCGCGAAGGCGGGCACGCGCACCAGCCGTTTGCCGCGCGGGGCGAGGCGCTTCAGCGTACCCGCTTCGACCTCTTCGGAACGCCAGGTCAGGCGCGCCGAGAGCGTTCCCTTGCCGTCATCCTGCAGGCTCGAGATAATTCCCAGCCGCGGCTCCCCGTCTACCAGCGCGGCGACCAGGCAGGGCGCGAGCCGGCGGGTCACGCTGCTTCCCGCTGGGCGCGTGGCGATGCCGTCGGCCAGCACCCAGTGCTCGCTGGCGATATCAAGCTTCTTGGTTACCTCGGTCGGCATGTGTGAAACACGATCGAAGCCATACATCGCCATGCGCTGGTAGCTGAGCGAGCGGTCGGCGGCGCCTTCGGTGTCCAGTGAATTGAGGGTCTTGTTCTTCAGGATCGCATAGGCATCGTCGCCACCGAAGACCAGTTCGATGGCACCGTGTCCGCCCAATCCGGCCTTGTGCCGGGGATGCAGGTGCTGCTCGATATCCTTGAGCAGGCGAATGGCGGCGCTGGCCGGGAGGGTGCGTCCCAGCTTCAGCGCCTCCGGCGATTCGCCCGCCTGAAGGGCCTGGATGCGCTGGGACAGTTTATGCGCTACCGAGCGCACGTTGAGGTAGCGCGGAATGCCCGGGGGCAGATCGTCGCCGAAGAGCCGCGACAGTTCGAGGCTGTAGGTGCCCCGGCCGCTACCCGGCTCCGCTTCGAACGGGACCAGCTCGCGCCAGCGGCTGAATGCCCGGTTGGCGACCTGAAGCTGGGTCGGTGTCAGGTGATAGGGGTCGGTCGTGTGGACCAGGAAGGCCCAGGCCAGCTGGCCGGAAATGGTTCCCTTGCCGTATTGCGGATAATCCGGGTCGGCCAGCGGCCGGCGCAGTATGCCGTTGGCTTCGGCCGACGCCAGCACGGCAAGGTGCAGTTGAACGAGCAGTGGCGGGCAGGTACGGGCGGCCAGGAAATGACAATATTCCGCCACCCGGAAGGCGCTCGCTGCCCGGTGCAGCGGCAGACAGCGGTTGGCCGGCGTGCATTGTGGCACGAGACGCAGGTAGGCGATACCCATGCGGGTCCACAATTGCTGCGCGACGGTGAAGCTTCGTTCTTCGTCCGCCAGCATGGGCAGTGCCTTGCGCGTGAATTGCCCCTCGGCAATCGCCTGGCGCGGCACGGCGGCGCTGCGGAGCAGGTTCAGCAGGGCGATTGACTGTGGCGGTGGCAGGTTGCCGCCGTCGATCGCATCGATCTGTTCGAGTATCGCTGCCAGCGCGTCCTGGGCCGGCTTCGGCGCCTGCAGGCCGAGCCAGGCGTGGGCCGCGGCCTGGTCGGTGAAGGCGGGTGTCGTGTCGTTTTTGGGCTCGGGCAGGCGCAGCCGGTGCATGGAGGTTCCTTTGGGTTATGCTTCGACCATGAGCGGATTCGAGCATTATGAACGCGAACTGGCCGATCTGGATCACGAGATTCGCCACTACGCTGCTGTCTGTGGCGTCGACCTGGCCAATCGTGGCGAGATCGAGGCCTGCCTGCGTATTCATCACGATACCTGGGCGGCCGACAAGGCCCGCGAAACCCTGCACGGCCTGCTGATCCTGCGCATCAAGCTGGAGTCAGAGATGGTCGAACTGGGTTATTCGCCGCAACCACTCGTCACGCCACCGCCGGCGGCAGAGTAGATTCCGGCCGCCGCGATCTGCTCCTACGCAATGCGGGGATTGGGCGCATTGGCGTCATCAGCAAGCCGCCGTTCAGCCGGAAACGGTGATGGCGGCAACCGGGCAGGGGGCGACGCAGGCGCCGCAGCCGGTGCATAGTTCCAGATCGAGCGCAGGCAGCGGGCTGCCGCCGAGACGGGGAAGGAAGCGAATGGCACGGACGTCGCAGAAATCGCCGCAGATACGGCATTCGACGCCGTGGTTCGGCAGGCAGGCCGGGCCGATGGCGGCCTTGTACGGCCAGGGGGGCTGGTCTTCACGACGGCGCAGGGCGTGCGGCTTGCAGGCACTGACGCAATCGCCACAGAACGTGCATGTGCCACGGAGAAAATCGATGGTCGGAAAACCGCCGTCGCCGGCCACGATGATGTGCTCCGGGCAGGCGCCGAGGCAATCGTTGCAGCGCGTGCAGCAATCGGTGAATTCAGCTTCGGCCAGCGCCCAGGGCGGGCGGATTTCGGCCTTCGGGCGCGGTCGACCGCGGAAGAATCCGCGCCGGCTGGCGTCGACCACGGTTCAGCCGCCGGCCTTCATCTTGTCGATGCCGCTACGCAGCATCTGGTCGATCTCCGAACCCGGCTCGACCTGCGGCAGCAGGGCTTCCCAGTAGGCGATGCCTTTCTTGTTGTCGCCGGCTTCCATGGCCGCGGCGCCGGCGAGGAACAGCGCGTGGGCGTTTTGCGGGTCAAGTTTCAGGGCGCGCTCGACCAGTTGCACCGGCTTGCCCTTGAGCCCCTTGCCGGCGGCCATGGCAATGGTTTCGGCATAGCTGGCGAGCAGCTCGGGATCGTCGTTGATGACCTTTTCGGCCTTGCCGTAGGCGGCGACGGCATCTTCGTAGCGGCCCATGGTCTTGTACGAGCGCGCCAGCATCAGCCAGCCCTGCATGTCGTCAGGGTTGGCCTGCATGCGCTCGGCCAGCTTGGCGACCATGGTGTTGATCTGGTCGGCCGTCATCTTCGGCGGGGCGCTGGTTTGCGCCGGGTCGAGCGCCTGTGGCTTGCCGAGCATGCCGTAGCCGAGCAGGGCGAGGATCGGCAGCAATAACAGCAGGGCGATGGCGGTTCTGCGGCTGGGGGCGTGGCTGGCCGCCGTTGCAGCGGCGGCTTCCGGCTCGACCTCTTCCAGCAGACGGCGTTGCAGTTCGCGTTTGGCCTGCTCGAAGTCGGCATCGGCCAGCGTGCCCTCGCCTTTCTCGCGTTCGAGTTCGAGCAACTGGTCGCGGAAGATCGCGAGGTTGGCTTCCTTGCGGTCGGCGCTGCCCCTGGGCGCGCGCAGGCCGAGCCACAGCGGCGGCAGGATGAAGGCGGCAACCACCACGATCAACAGGGTGGCGAAGATGGCAAACTGGGTCATTTCGGGTTGATTTCCTTGAGCAGCGCGTCGGCGCGGCTGGTCTCGTCGGCAGAGAGCGGCTGGTCCTCGGCGATGCGCGTGGCGCGCCGGCGCAGGTAACGGATTAGCACGAAGAGGCCGAGCAGCATCAGCGCCACCGGACCGCCCCAGAGCAGCAGCGTGATGCCTTTCACCGGCGGCCGGTAGAGCACGAAATCGCCGTAGCGGACCACCATGAAATCGATGATTTCCTTGTCGCTCCTGCCATCCTTGATCATGCCGCGAATCTCGCGGCGCAGATCCTGCGCCAGCTCGGCGTTGGAATCGGCAATGGTCTGGTTCTGGCAGACCAGGCAGCGCAGCTCCTCGGAGAGATGCTGCAGGCGCTTTTCGGCGACCGGGTCGGCGGCCAGCGCCGCTTCGGTGGCGCTATCGACGGCCGTTGCGGTCGACGCGAAAAAAAGGGCAAAAATCAGCGGCAGCAGCAGCTTCATTTGTTCAGCTCCGCCAGCAGCGGCATGATCTTCTGGCCGAGGATGTCGGGCGTGACCGGGCCGGTGTGCTTCATGCGGATGATGCCGGCCTTGTCGATGACGTAGGTTTCCGGCACGCCGTAGACGCCGTAGTCAATACCGACGCGGCCGTCAAGGTCCATCACGGTCAGCTTGTACGGGTCGCCGTGCTGGGTCAGCCAGGCGTTGGCGCGCTGGAAGGCGAGTTTCTTCTCTTCCTCGGGCGCCATCTTGCTCATGTCGAAGCCGCCGTCGCCGCGCACTTCCTTGTAATTGAGGCCGATCAGCGGCACATCGGATTTCTTCGAGAACTCGACGAGGATCGGGTGCTCTGCGCGGCAGGAAACGCACCACGAGGCCCAGACGTTGAGCAGCCAGACCTTGCCCTGCAGATCCTGCGGCCCGAGTGTCTTGTCCGGGGTCGCCAGCACGGTCAGGTTGAAGGCGGGCGCCGGCTTGCCGACCAGCGGCGACGGCACGTCGCGCGGGTTGAGGCCGAGACCGACGGCGAGCAGGGCGACGAGGGCGGCGAAGGCGCCGAGTATCCAGTAATAACGATTCATGCTTGTTGGCTTCCTGCCGGGGTGGTGACTGCCGCTGCAGCGCGGGATTTGACGCGATAGCGGCGATCGAGCATGGCGAGCAGGCCGCCGAGCGCCATCAGCACGCAGCCGCCCCAGATCCAGTCGACGAAGGGCTTGTAATAGACGCGCACCGCCCATTCGCCTTCCGGCTTGTCGCGGTCGATCGGCTCGCCGAGCGAGACATAGACGTCGCGCAGGAAGCCGGCGTCGATGGCGGCCTCGGTCATCGGCATCTGTGACGAATGGTAGCTGCGCTTTTCCGGGTTCATCTTGCGCAGGAGTTTGCCGTTGACCGCCAGATCGAACTCGCCCTGCGCCGCGGTGTAGTTCGGCCCCTCGACGCCCTTCACGCCGACGAAGGTGAAGTGGTAGCCGGCGACATCGACCGACTCGCCTGGCGCCATCTTGACGTCCTTTTCTTCCTGGAAGCTGCTGACCATGGTGACGCCGACGACGAAGACGGCGATGCCGATGTGCGCGAGGTGCATGCCGAAGAAATGGCGCGGCTGCTTCAGCGCCGCCGCCAGGAACGAGCGGCCGGCGCGCGTGTGCTGGACGCGCTCGGCAAAGTTGAGCAGGGCGCTGGCGACGATCCACGTCGCCAACAGCAGGCCGAGCGCGGTCAACGCCGACCAGCTGCCATAAACCAGCGGCATGGCGCTGGCGACGATGACGGCCGGAACCAGCGCCCAGCGCACGGCGCGGGCGATCTCGGGTACCGACGCCTCCTTCCAGCGGGCGAAGGGGGCGACGCCCATCAGGAAAAGGATCGGTGTCATCACCGGTACGAAGACGGCGTTGAAGTAGGGCGGGCCGACCGAAATCTTGCCGACGCCGAGCGCGTCGATCAGCAGCGGATAGAGCGTGCCGAGCAGCACGGTGGCGCAGGCGACGACCAGCAGCACGTTGTTGGTCAGCAGCAGCGATTCGCGCGAGACCAGCGCGAAGCGGCCGCCCAGCCCGACCTTGGGTGCGCGCCAGGCGAACAGCGCGAGCGAGGTGCCGATGACGGCGACCAGGAAGATCAGGATGAAGATGCCACGGCGCGGGTCGGTGGCGAAGGCATGGACCGAGGTGAGGACACCGGAACGGACCAGGAAGGTGCCGAGCAGCGACAGCGAGAAGGCGGAAATCGCCAGCAGCACCGTCCAGTTCTTGAAGCTGCCGCGTTTTTCGGTGACCGCCAGCGAGTGGATCAGCGCTGTGCCGACCAGCCAGGGCATGAACGAGGCGTTTTCGACCGGGTCCCAGAACCACCAGCCGCCCCAGCCCAGTTCGTAGTAGGCCCACCACGAACCCATGGCGATGCCCAGGGTCAGGAAGCACCAGGCGGCCATCGTCCACGGCCGCGACCAGCGCGCCCAGGCGGCGTCGAGCTGGCCGGAGAGCAGGGCGGCGATGGCGAAGGCGTAGGCGACCGAGAAACCGACGTAGCCCATGTAGAGCAGCGGCGGGTGGATGACCAGGCCGAAGTCCTGCAGCAGCGGATTGAGGTCGCGGCCTTCGGCGGCGCCCGGGAGCAGCCGCTCGAAGGGGCTGGAGGTGATCAGGATGAAGAGCAGGAAGCCGAAGGCGACCAGCCCCAGCGTGCCGAGGACGCGGGCGACCATGGCCTCGGGCAACTGGCGCGACAGCATGGCGACGCCGAAGGCCCACCAGGTCAGCATCAGCATCCACAGCAGCAGCGAGCCCTCGTGGCCACCCCAGACGGCGGCGACGCGGTATTGCAGCGGCAGCAGCGAGTTCGAGTGCTGGGCGACATAAACGACCGAGAAATCGTTATTGACGAAGGCATGCGTCAGGCAGGCGAAGGAAAAAGTGACGAGCAGCGCCAGTACCGAAGCCGCCGGGCGGGCGACGGCGACCCAGGCGAGACGGTTGTTGTGGGCGCCGATCAGCGGCAGCGTGCCGAGGACCAGCGCCACCAGCGCGGCAAGGATCAGGGCGAAATGGCCGAGTTCGGGGATCATGCTCAGTAGCTCGCTTTCGGCTGGCCGCCGGAGGATGGGGAGACATGCTTGCTGGCCGCCCGCGACTGGGCATCATCGACCGCCTTGGCGGCCTCCGGCGGCATGTAGTTCTCGTCGTGCTTGGCCAGCACCTCGTTGGCGGTGAACGTTCCGGCCGGGGTCATTTTCCCCTGGGCGACGACGCCTTTGCCTTCCTTGAAGAGGTCAGGCAGGATGCCCTTGTAATTGACGGTGATGTCCTTCTCGGTGTCGGTGACGACGAAGGCGATGGTGACGCCGTCGGCCTGCCGCTGCAGGCTGCCTTCCTTGACCATGCCGCCGATGCGGAAGACCTTGCCCTGCGGCGCCTTGCCGGCGGCGACGTCGGTCGGCGAAATGTAAAGGGCGATGTTGCTGTTCAGCGCGTTGAGGACGAGGGCGGCGATGATGCCGATGACGGCCAGCGCGCTGCCGATCAGGGCGAGTTTCTTGTGACGGGATTTCATTCTGCGGTGTTCCTGTTTTCAGCGCGTGCGTCTGCACGAAGTTGGCGCTTGAGGCGAGCGATGGTGGCCTTTCGATTGCGGACGACCAGAATCGGTTCAACGGCCATGATCAGGACGGTGACGCCGAACGAGCCCCAGACGTAGAGGCCGTAGCCGCCCATGGCGAGGAAATCGGAAAAACTGTTCCAGTGGATCATTTTTCGTCTCCGGCGAGCAGCGCCTTGACCCAGTCGGTGTTGCGCTCGCGTTCGAGCATGATGGTGCGCACGCGCATGAAGGCGACGGCGATCGAATACATCCAGAAGCACATCGCCATCAGCAGCATGCCCCAGAGCATGGTTTCGGCCATCGACGACTTGGTCAGGTTGACGCTGGAGCCCTGGTGCAGGGTGTTCCACCACTTCACCGAGAAATAGATGATCGGTACATTGACCACGCCGACCAGCAGCAGCAGGCCGCCGGCCTTGTCGGCGCGCTTCGGGTCGTCGATCGCTGCGGTCAACGCCATGTAGCCGATGTAAAGGAAAAGCAGGATCAGTTCGGAAGTCAGCCGCGCGTCCCAGACCCACCATGCACCCCACATCGGCTTGCCCCACAGGGCGCCGGTCCACAGCGAGAGGAAGGCCATCAGCGCGCCGGTCGGCGCCAGCGCCTGCGCCATCATGCCCGACAGCCGGGTGTTGAAGGCGAGGCCGATGGCGGCCCAGAACGCCATCACCAGATAAATGAACATCGACATCCAGGACGCCGGGACGTGGATGAAGATGATGCGGTAGCCCTCGCCCTGCTGGAAATCGGTCGGCGCCACCAGCATGCCAAGCCACAGGCCGGCGAGGCCGAAGACGACCGAAACGGCGGCGAAGTAGGGAATCATCGCGCCGGCGAGCGGGTAGAAGGTGGCCGGCGAGGCGAAGCGGTAGAGATTGAAGCGGTCTTTCATTCGAGGGCGATCTTCAAGGCAGCGGCCGTCGCCCACGGGGCGAAACCGACAGAAGCAAAAGTAATGGCGGCGAGCAGTGATAGATGACCTTCCCCCCCGAGCCCGGTCACCGTCGCATCCACTGCGCCAGCGCCGAATATTAGCACCGGGATGTAAAGCGGCAGCACCAGCAGCGAAAGCAGCACGCCGCCGCCGCGCAGGCCCAGCGTCAGTGCCGCACCGATGGCGCCGATGCCGGACAGCGCCGGGGTGCCGAGCAGAATCGCGCCGGTGAGGACGAGCAGCGCATCGGCAGAGAGGTCGAACTGGATGCCGAGCACCGGGGCGATCAGCGCCAGCGGCAGGCCGGACACCAGCCAGTGAGCGATCACTTTGCCGGTCACGACCAGACCGAGGGGGTGTGGTGCGAGGGCCAGTTGTTCCAGCGTGCCATCGCGATGGTCGTCGGCGAACAGGCGGGGCAGCGACAGCATGGTCGCCAGCAGGGCGGCGACCCACAGTACGCCGGGCGCCAGCTTTCTCAGCAAATCGGGTTCCGGGCCGATGCCGAGCGGAAACAGGCTGACGACGATGATGAAGAAGAACAGTGCCGAAACGATGTCGGCCTGCCTGCGCATTGCCAGTTTGAGATCGCGGCCGATCACCGCCGTGATGATCTTGAACATCAGGAAAGACGCAATTCGCGCACCGTGCCCGCGGGGATGCTGACCGACTGATGCGTCGTCATCACGGCCAGGCCCCCGCGCTGCAGGTGGGCGGAAATGATGCCTGCCAGCCAGTCGACCGCAACGGTATCGAGGGCGACGAAGGGTTCGTCGAGTATCCACAACGGGCGCTTCTCATTGACCAGACGGGCCAGCGCGACACGTCGTTTTTGCCCCTGCGACAGGTATTTGCAGGCGAGATCCTCGCGCCCGGCGAGGCCGACCTGTTCCAGCGCGTCGATCGCATCGTCTTCGGAGAGCTCCTCGTCGGCCAGGCGGGCGGCGGCAAGCAGGTTCTCCAGCGGCGTCAGTTCTTCCTTGATGGCGTTCAGGTGGCCGAGGTAGCAGAGGTCGCCACGGAAATCGTCGGACTTGATCGACTCGCCCCGCCAGCGGATTTCGCCGGCTTCCGGCGGCAGCAGGCCGATCAGCATGCGCAGCAGGCTGGTCTTGCCGGCACCGTTCCGGCCCTGCAGATACAGTAGTTCTCCGGCTTCCAACTTGAAGTTGAGGCCTGCGAACAGGCGGCGCTCGCCGCGCACGCATTCCAGATTGTCAGCTTCAAGCATCAGGGGAAAAACCGAAAGAAATCAGGCGCAAATTATGAACGCGCAAGTGTACCGGCAGATTGACGATCATCAAACAAATCGGGACAGAAAAACGGGGGCCGCAGCCCCCGTCGTGTTTGCCATGCCGATGCAGGCTACCAGTAGCGCACCTTGCCGGTGTCGACGTGGACGAATTTGTCGCGCGGATAGAAGCCGACGCCGCCGGCATTGAGCGATTTGGCGGCATCGCGCAGGTCGGAGAGCGGAATGCCGGGAATGCGGATGTCGATGGCCTTGCCGTGCATGTGCAGGCTTTGCCGGGCGACCCCGCCGCCGCGGGAATTGCGCAGGTGCGAGTTGGTCGCGGCGCAACGGTAGCCGGAAATGACCTGGAAGACCTGATCGGTGCCGAGTTCCTGGCGCGTCTTGAACAGCAGGTCGAACAGCTGCGGGTCGATGGCGCCGACTTCGCCCGAGTAATGATCGCGCAGGAAACGGTTGAGCGTCAGCAGCGCATCGGGAACGTAGTGATTACCGACGGCGAAAACGACGGAAATGCGTTCGCCGGTATGGGTGTGATCGAAATCCAGGCTGCGCGCATTGGGCAGCGAGGCCAGCGCCGGCTTGGCGAGTGGCAGGACGGCGCCGGCGACGGCCAAGCGGGCGGCGCGGCTGAGAAAGAGGCGGCGCGAGTGTTTGTGCGTATTGGACATTGCGTGATCTACCAAAAGCTAATTCTTTGATTCTGCGCCTATCTTTTCCCGATGGGAAGTCTCGATGGCCAGCGTTCGCTGGCGCAGCGCAGCGTCGAATTCCTTGTCATACCCGTAGAGATCGGGGAAGAAATGGACCCGTCCGTCGATGACGGCGGCGGTAACGTAGGCAATCACCACCGGGAAAGGTTCCCGCAGGCGCAGGGTCGCCGAGCGGCCCCTAGTCATCGCCTGGACGATGCGCTCCTCGGTCCACTCGGGTTCGTCGGCGAGAACGAATTTCGCCAGTTCGAGCGGTTCCTCGACGCGGATGCAGCCGTGGCTGAAATCGCGCCGATCCTTCTTGAACAGCAGTGGCGTCGGCGTGTGGTGCAGATAGATGTTGTCCGGGTTGGGAAACACGAACTTGATGTCGCCGAGCGCATTCTTCGCCCCCGGGCGCTGGCGGATGCGCATCTGGCCGCGCTGGACAGCGTCGAGATAGGCTTCGGAGAAACCGCCGACCACCCGGCCGTCGCTGCCGACGAATTCGAAGCCTTGCTGGTCGAAATAGCCCGGCTCGCGGCGCAGCTTGGGCAGGGTTTCACCGCGTGCGATCGAGGGCGGCACGTTCCAGTAGGGGCTGAACTCGACATACTGCATTTCGGCTTCGAAAAGCGGCGTCCGCGTCTTGCGGGCATTGCCGACGATGACGTTCATCGCGGTCGCCAGTGTGACGCGGCCATCACGCACTTCATAGGCGCGCAGCCTGAATTCGGGCACATTGACGACGATGGCGCGGGGCGCCTGCAGCGGCGGTGCCGAGCGCAGCCTTTCGAGCGCCAGTTCAAGTTGCCGGGCACGGGCTTCCGGCGCGACGTTGAGCTGCTCGAAGGTGCCCTTGCCGATGACGCCGTCCGGCGTCAGCCCATGGCGCTCCTGGAACGACTTGATGCCGGCGACCAGTTGGCCCTCGTAACGCGGCGGTGGCACGCTGTCGGCCGGCAGGTCGCCGAGCACCGCCAGGCGATCATTCACCAGCCGGATGCCGGCGTAGGCTTGCCCCGGCGTCAGCTTGCCTTCCGGGCGCGGCAACGGCGGCAACGGAAGCTGCCAGGCCGGGTGGCCGGCCAGTTCGCGGTAGCGGGTGAGTGCCGTGCGCAGTTCCGCCTCCTGCGGCAGGGCTGTGCTGCTGGCGCTCGTGGCTGCGCCCGGCGCCTCTGCAGTGGCGGTGTTCGCCAGGCAGCTGCTGGCGGCCGCCAGGCCGACGGCAAGGAAGATGGCCGGAAGACGCAGGCCACGCAAGCGGTGGGTGGGGGAGACGCGATCAGGCGACGAGGTAGGCATGGCGCTTCAGGGAGGATGGCTTCGTCAACATTATGTACTATCGCTAGAATGTTCGTATGGACCAAGTGTCGTGCCGTGGAAGCGGTGCGCGACACGCCGTTTGTAACGGGAAAATCGATGCACGAGATGTCACTGGCCGAGGGCGTTCTTCAGCTGGTCGAGGAGACGGCCAGGCGGGAAAATGCGCGGCGCGTGAAGACGGTCGTGCTGGAGATCGGGCAATTGTCGACGGTCGAGCCGGCGGCCCTCGAATTCTGCTTTGCCGCGGTTGCAGCCCAAGGCGTGGCCGGCGCGGCGCGCCTGGTGATCATCGCTGTGCCCGGCACCGGCCGGTGCATGGAATGCGGCCTGGCGCAGCCGATGGCGGAGTTGTTCGGCGTCTGTCCGGAATGCGGAAGTCACCGCCTGCAGCCGACGGGCGGCAGCGAAATGCGGGTCAGGGAAATCGAAATCGAATAGGAGCCAGGCGATGTGCACAGTTTGCGGTTGCGGCGAGGGCGAAACGAAAATCGAGGGTGCGGGTCACCCGCACGAGCATGTGCATGCGGACGGCACGGTGCATGGCCACACGCATCAGTACAAGCATCACCACCACGAGCCTGGCGTCGGCGGCGATCTCGATTTCGGTGCCGGCCCGGCCCGCACGCACGTGCCGGGCATGAGCCAGGCGCGCATGGTGCAGATCGAGCAGGACATCCTGGCCAAGAACAACGGCTATGCGGCGGAAAACCGCCGGTATTTCGACGAGCGTGGCATCTTCGCGCTGAATCTCGTCTCCGGTCCCGGCGCCGGCAAGACCACGCTGCTGGTCAAAACCATAGCGGCGCTCAAGGACAAGGTGGCGATCAGCGTCGTCGAGGGCGATCAGCAGACTTCCAACGACGCCGAGCGCATCCGCGCCACCGGCGTCGCCGCGTTGCAGATCAATACCGGCAAGGGCTGCCACCTCGACGGCCACATGGTCGGCCACGCGCTGGAACGCCTGCGGCCGGCCGAGGCGTCGCTGTTCCTGATCGAGAACGTCGGCAACCTTGTCTGCCCGGCCGCCTTCGATCTTGGCGAACACCACAAGGTCGCCATCCTGTCGGTCACCGAGGGCGAAGACAAGCCGCTCAAGTATCCGGACATGTTCCGCGCTGCCGACGTGCTGCTGCTCAACAAGTGCGACCTGCTGCCCTACCTCGAATTCGACGCCGATCTGGCCGAAGCTAACGCCCGCCGGGTCAATCCGGAACTGACCATCTTCCGCGTCTCTGCAACCAGCGGCGAAGGTCTGGCGGCCTGGGTGTCGTGGATCGAGTCAGGCCTGGAAGCCTGGCGCGACAAGCGCGCGGAAACGGTCGATGCGCTACGGCGGCGGGTGGCTGAACTGGAGCGCAAACTGGCCAACCGCTGATCAGGGCGCATAAACGAGTTCGGGTAGCACGACCTCCCAGTGCTCGCACTTGCATAGGTGCTGATACTCCGGATCGCTGTCGCGCTGCCGCCAAACAACGATGGCGCGCACGTTGGCGCGAATGCAGCGCAGGTCGCTTGGAAAATCGAACTTGGTCGAGAGGCGGCCGACGCAAAAGCCGACAAGCGTGCGGAGTTCGTTGCCAACCAGATGGAGTTCGTCGCCGACCTGTAGCGCAGAAATTTCGCGGTGGATGGCTGCTTCGGATGCCTTCCTACCGGCAAAGCCGAGGTCGATGTCGCGCAGCGAGGGAATGAGGTAGCGGTGCTTCATGCCCGGTGGTGCCGGCGGCCATTGTGTCGACGAGCGGCGTAACAGGGCTGTGCTTGCCGGAAGCTGGTCGATCAGGAAATTTCTGCCGTCCATGCGCGCCAGGGTCAGCGTCTGGCGGGCGCGCGTCATCGCCACGTAATACAAACGGCGCACGGCGTCCGGATCTTCGCCATCTTGGGGCCGCCAATCGCCGTCGAGCACGATGACGTGATCGAATTCCAGCCCCTTGGCGCGGTGGGCGCTGAGCAGGAGCAGCCCGTTTTGCGTGTGTCGGCTGGCGCGACCCCATTCGGCAAGCCAGTCTCGGAAGTAGTCCAGAGAGACTTCAACGCCTTGGGTGTCCTCCGCGAAGGTGACGATGGCTTGCTCAAGGCAGGCAGCCCAGTCGTTGCCGGCGCGTCCGGCAATCCAGTCGAACAGTTGTTCAGCCCTCACCAGAGGACCGAGGGTGGCGATATGGCCGAGCAAGGCCTGTGTTTCGCGCAGCCGCCAGAGCGGCGGTTCTTCCTCGTCGGCCATGTTGACCGGGATGCCGAGACTTTCGCAGGCGGCGCGCAAGGGGTCGAGGTATTTCCACTGGCGGGCGATTACGGCGGCCCGGGTCAGATCAAGGCCCAGGGTCTGCAGTCGCTGGATTTCGGTAAGTACGGCCAGCGCCTGTTCGTCGGCCGTGCGACCGGCGGGCAGGATTTGTACACGCCCCTGGACGACGCTGTCCTGCCCCTGCCAGTTGCCGCCGGGGGCGGATTTGAGCCTGGCCGAGTTGATGCGTATCGGCTGCTCCTCCTTCATGCGCACCTGTGCGGGCGCGATCAGGGCGTTGGCGATTTCGATGATGTTTGCGGTCGACCGGTAATTTTCGACCAAAAAACGGGCCTGCGCCTGATAGTCGTCGGCGAAACGGCGGATGAATTCGACGGAAGCGCCGTTGAAGGCGTAGATGTTCTGATCGTCATCGCCGACGGCGAAGAGGTTGAGCTTGCCGTCCTCATCGCTGCGCTTGCGCCCGGCGAGTGCCGAAATCAGCGCGTACTGGTCGGGGCCGATGTCCTGGTACTCGTCAACCAGTATCCAGCGGAAGCCGGCGAGCAGACGGTCGCGCTGCTGGTCGGCGTCTTCCGGCGGCAGGCCGCGTCCTTCGAGCAGTGCAGTGGCGTCCTTGAGCACAAGGTCGAAGTCGTCGGTGCGGCGCTCGTTGCGGTCGGCGAAGCTGGCGCCAACCAGGCGCATGGCGAGCGCGTGGCAGGTAAGGACGGTGACACCATTGGCGTCGGCACCGATCAGGTCGCGCAGACGGCGGCGGATTTCCAGCGCAGCGTGGCGGTTGTAAGCCAGGGCGAGAATCCCACGCGGGTTCTCGCGGCGCATGCGGACCAGATAGGCGATGCGATGGACGAGTACGCGCGTCTTGCCCGAGCCGGGGCCGGCGAGAACGAGCACATTGGCGTTCTCGCGGTCGTCGGCGACGATGCTGCGCTGGTGCGGTTTAGCCAGGGTTTCGACGATGCTGTCCCAGGATTGCGGGGTGGTTTGCCGTTCCAACTCGCTTTCACGGCCGGGCAGCCAGAGTTTGCAGAAATCCTCGCGACCGAGGCGGAAGTAATCCATTGCCAGTTGCAACGCATCGGCCATGCGTTGCATGCCGCGCTCGGCATACTCGGCCATGATGTGAATCTGCCGGGTCAGCTCGCTGTAATGCATCTGCAGCGGCAGGTAGTTGTTCTTCTCGAACTGCAGTTTCCAGTTGGATTCAATATGCAGCGTCATCGCGGTCCGGAAGATCGCCAGGCCCTTGTTGAGGCGCAGCACTTCCTGTTCGTGCAGCCAGAGCAGGGCGCGCTCGACGAGCTTGCGCAGGTCCGGCGTTTCGGCGGCGAGCAAGGCGTCGCCGGCAACGCTGGCGGTGAGCTTGCCGAGCGTGGTTTCGGCCAGCAGGTCGACACCGCGTGCGCTATTGGGCAGACAGGATAGCCAGTGTTCGAGCAGTCGTCCCGCGGCGCTGCGCCGCCGCTCGGCGATCTTTTCGAGTGCGCTCCAGCTCCGGTTGAGGCTGACATGCAGGGTTTCCGGGTCGCCGGCGCGCCTGACGGTCAGGCTGCCGCGGCCATCCGCGCTGTCGCGGCCATCGCCGGCCAAACCGGCGACAATTTGACGCAGGTTTTGTGGCAGGGCCTGCGGCTGCCCGCCATCCTTGATCCGCTGGGCCAACAGACGCAGGTTGAGCGGGTAGCCTTCGCCGGCGATGACATCGGGTGCGGTTTCGCGGAGTGTGGCGATGAGGGCTTTTTCAAGCTCACAGGCCTCGTCGAAGCGTTTCTTCGACGAGCGCTCGACAGCGACGTGAACGAAGGCGGTCATCCCGGTGTCGTTGCTTGATATGCCCAACTGGTCGAAGAGGAATAACGCCTGACGCAGAGAATCCGCGTCGAAGCCGGCGCTCATCATCAACTCGTCGGTCGAGATGCCTTCGTCGGCTGGGGCGCACATGAGGATCTGGATCAAATTCAGGTATTTTTTCCGGTCGACCGCAAGCGGAATGCGTGCGGCCAGTTTGCCTTCGGCTTCGGCCAGATCCTTGACGCGCAACGCCGAGGGGAAGATCTGCACGCTGTTTTCCTCGCGCCGGACGAGGGCGGCTTCCTCAAGCCAGGCAATGGCGGTGCGCACGCGCGTGTCGTCGGTGGCGATGTCGCGCTTGAAATTGCCGTCATCGTCCTCGTCGAGGATTTCGCCCGAGGTGGCGATCAGCGGCTCATCGCGATTCTTCTTGCGCTGCAGCTGGCGCAGCGCGCGCAGTACGCTCTGGATGTCGCGCCGCGAAAGGCGCGAGGCGGCCGACATGCTGTGCTGGCGCTCGACGTCGTCGGTGACGTAAAGCAGCACGCAATGCGCCGTCGCGCGGTCGCGGCCGGCACGCCCGGCTTCCTGCAGGTAGTTCTCCAGCGAGCCTGGAATGTCGGCATGGACGACGAGGCGAACATCGGGCTTGTCGATGCCCATGCCGAAGGCGTTGGTCGCGGCGATGGCGAGCAATTCGCCGGCGATGAAGGATTTCTGTGTGTTCTTTTTGGTTTCCGGTGGCAGGCGGGCATGATAGGCCGCTGCCGCGACACCCTTTTCGCGCAGGAATTGCGCGAGTTCCTCGGTCTGCTTGCGGGTGGCGCAATAGGCGATGGCGCCGCCCGATACATCGGGTGGCAGCGCCTGGCCGATCAGGCGGGCGACGAGAGCGAACTTTTCCGCCGCCGTGGTCTGGATGACCTCGAATTTCAGATTATCGCGTTGTGCGCCGCCATCGAGCAGACACAGCTCGATGCCCAGCTTTTCGCGGAAGTGGCCGATGATGTCGGCGACCACTTCCGGCTTGGCGGTTGCCGTCAGGCACTGGATCAGGGGCAGGGTCTTGTCGGGCGAAGCTTCGCGACTTTCGTGGATGAAGCGGGCGACGTAGCGGTAATCGGGGCGAAAATCCTGGCCCCATTTCGAGAGGCAATGCGCCTCGTCGAAAATCCAGGCGCCGATTTCGCGCTGCGCGAGCACCTTGCGCACGCTGCGGTTGCGCAACTGCTCGGGGGCAATCAACAGAATCCCGACTTCGCCGAGGCGGACGCGTTCGAGAACCTCGGCGCGTTCGGGCATCGAGAGCAGGCCGTTGATCGCCGCGCAACTGTCGATGCCGCGGTCGCGCAGGCCCTTGACCTGGTCTTCCATCAGCGCGACCAGTGGCGAGATGACGACCGACAGCGCGCCGGTACGAACGAAGCGCGAGAGGGCCGGGATCTGGTAGCACAGGGATTTGCCGGTGCCGGTGGGGAGAATGCCGAGCAGATGTGCGCCGCGCATAGCGGTCTCGACGATGACCTGCTGCAGCGGTCGCCCGCTAACCTTGTCCATCGGCTCGGGACGGAATTCGTAAGTGCTGCCGAACCAGTGCTGCAATTGCTTGAGTGCGTCGTGTTCGCGGCGGCACCAGGCGCAGCCTGGGTCGCTACAGGGGGTGTCGCGCAGCTGACGAACCAGCTTCCCGGCTTCCGGGAACTGATGGCGAACCCAGGGTGGCATGACCGAGTTGCCGCCGGCGACGGAGAGCCACGCGAGGGCGTAGGCGAGCGGCCAGGCATACGCCGCGGATTGGCCAATGATGTCCGCGGCGGCTGTTCTGCAGGTGGACCCCAGCAGTAAGCGCGCCAATGCCATCCGCGCTTCGTCATTGTCGGGCGTGCGCTGCTTGCGAATGGTCATGAACAGGCTATTGAGACCTGAGACGGTCTGGTCGCGTGTGGTCAGCCAGTGCCAGGCAAGCAGCAGATCGGGGTTCGTCGCTTGCAGCGCCCGCAGGCTTTGTTCCTGGTCGCAGAAAACCTGCAAGGCGAGTTCCGCATCGAGCAGCGGGTTGTTCTTGCGATTGCCCAGTAGTTGCCCCTCCTGATAATGCTTGACGAGGTGGTGGTAGGGGTTTTTCGGGAAGGCCAGCGGATTGAGGCGCAGGGTATCGACCACCGGCTTGGCGAGCAGGCGCAGGTTCGGCCGGGCGGCCCGCAAATGCGGCAGGTCGAAGGCGATCAGGTTATGTCCGAGCAGAAAGGCGGTGCTGTCGGCGAGCCGGTCGACGGCATCGAGCGCCTCGCTCAGCGAGCCGGGCGGGAATACCTGGGTGGCCGCCGTATCGCCGCGCAGTGCCGCCAGTTGATGAATGATCCCGCTGGTGCGGCCGACCTCAAGATCGATGCTCAAGCATTGCGGGTTGAGTGTGCGGGGGGCGGGAGAGGCGTCGTCGGGGCTGGGCACGAGGTGAGTGGATCGGGATACGCAATTTTCATTGTAATCCGGGGGCCGGCGCCGCTGGCCATTTTCCCGCCTGACCGAAGCTGGCGTAAGCTTGCCGCATTCGGGATTCAGTCGGGAAAGGCTTGATGTCGGGCAAAGTGTTACGCATTCGCGGCCTGGTCCAGGGCGTCGGCTTTCGTCCCTACGTCTGGCGGCTGGCCAGCGAGCTCGGCCTCAATGGCTGGGTGCGTAACGACGGCGCCGGGGTGACGGTTGCGGTCGACGGCGAAAAAGTGCCGGAATTCATGGCCCGCCTGCCGAACGAGGCGCCGCGCCTGGCGCGTATCGACGCCATCGAGGTCGAGCCGGGCGAAGCGGTGGGCGCAGGCTTCACCATCCTCGACAGCCTGGCCGGCGACGTGAGGACGGCCATCGGCCCGGACGCCGCGATCTGCCCCGACTGCATCGCCGACATCTGCGACCCGGCCGGGCGCCGCTGGCGTTACGCCTTCACCACCTGCACGCACTGCGGTCCGCGTTATACGGTGAGCCGGCGCATACCCTACGACCGGGCGCAGACCAGCCTTGCCGCCTTTCCGCTCTGCACGCCGTGTCAGGCCGAATACACGGCGCCGACCGACCGGCGATTTCATGCCGAAACCACCTGCTGCCCGGATTGCGGCCCGCAACTGCGGCTGCTCGATGCGGCCGGCCAGGCGCTGGCCGGTGATCCGCTGGCCGCCACCCTGCGCCTGCTACGCGCGGGGAAGATCGTCGCCATCAAGGGACTGGGCGGCTTCCACCTCGCCTGCGATGCCGGCAATGCCGAGGCGGTCGCCGAACTGCGCCAGCGCAAGCAGCGCGAGGAAAAGCCCTTTGCGGTGATGGCACTGAACGCTGCCTCCCTGCGCGATTACGCGCGGATCGGCGAAGCGGAGGCAAGCCTGCTGAAAACCCCCGCCGCACCCATCGTCCTCTGCCCCAAGGGCCGGGGCGATTTGCCCGGCCTCGCCCCCGGCCTCGCCTGGCTCGGCGCCATGCTGCCGGCGACGCCCTTGCACCTGCTGCTGTGGCACGAAGCAGCCGGGCGTCCGGGCGGAATTCACTGGCTCGATGAAGCCAGCGACCAGCTGCTGGTGATGACCAGCGCCAACCCGCATGGCGAGCCGCTGGTCACCGGCAACGACGAGGCCCTGGAACGGCTGGCCGGCATCGCCGATGCGTTCCTACTGCACGACCGCGACATCGTCGTCCGTTGCGACGATTCGGTGGTCCGCGCCGGTCCGGTCTTCATTCGCCGTGCCCGCGGCTACGTGCCGGTGCCGATCCCGCTGGCCAAGGGCGGGCCGAGCGTGCTGGCGCTCGGCGGCTACCTGAAGAACGCCGTCTGCGTTTTGAAGGGGCGCGAGGCGTTCCTGTCGCAACATGTCGGCAGTCTGGACAACGCCGCTAGCATCGGCTTTATCGAAGAAACGGTTGCCCATCTGCTGGCCATTCTCGACATCCGGCCCGACCTGATCGCCCACGACCTGCACCCGGACTTCCCGTCGACGCACCTGGCCTTGCGGCTGGCCCGCGAACTCGGCGTTCCGGCGCTGGCTGTCGGCCATCACCATGCCCACATTGCGGCCATCTGTGCCGAACATGCCGTCAACGAGCCGGTTTTCGGGCTGGCAATAGATGGCGTCGGCCTCGGCCCGGATGGCGGCCTGTGGGGTGGGGAGCTGCTACGGGTCACCGGCGCGCGGTGCGAGCGGCTGGGCCATCTGCAGCCGCTGCGGATGCCCGGCGGCGAGCGCGCCGCCCGCGAACCGTGGCGGATGGCGGTGTCGGCACTGCACGGCACCGGCTTCGGCTACCGGGTCGGCGCCTGGCTGAAACAGCATTACCCGGAACGCGACGCCGGGCCGCTGTTGACGATGCTGGCCCGCGACCTGCGCTGCCCGCCGACTTCCAGCCTCGGGCGCTGGTTCGATGCGGCGGCCGGCATCCTCGGGCTGCGCGCCGAAATGCGTTACGAAGGGCAGGCGGCGATGGAACTTGAAGGGCTGGCGGTGACTAACGGCCCGGTGGCGCCGCAGGCTGGCGGTTGGCGCATCCGGAATGGCGTACTCGATTTCTCGCCGCTGGTGCCCGCACTGCTCGACTGCGGCGACCAGGCTTACGGCGCAGCCTTGTTCCATGCCACACTGGCCGCCGGGCTGGCAGAATGGGCGCTGGTTGCGGTCGACCGGGAAAAAGTGGCAAAAATGGCGGTCGGCGGCGGCTGTGCGCTGAATGCCGTGCTGATCTCGGCATTGCGCGGACATCTGGAAACGGCGGGCGTGAGTTTGCTCGAAGCGCGGCAGGCGCCGCCCAACGATGGCGGCCTGGCGCTTGGCCAGGGCTGGGTGGCGCGATGGATGTTCAAGGAGATGTGAATGTGTCTGGCAATTCCCGCGCAAGTCGTTGAACTGCGCGAAGGCGACAATGCGGTGGTCGACCTGGCTGGTGTGCGCAAGGAAATTTCGCTGGCGCTGGTCGAAAACGTGGCGCTCGGCGACTACGTGATCGTCCATGTCGGCTATGCGCTGAACCGGCTTGACCCGGAGGAAGCCGCCAGAACGCTGGCGCTGTTCGCCGAACTCGGCCAGTTGGACGGCGATTCGACCCGGCACTGATGAAATACATCGACGAATTCCGCGACGGCGAAGTCGCGCAAAAGCTGGCTGCCGCCATTCGCCAGGAGGTGAACCCGGCACGTCGCTACCATTTCATGGAATTCTGCGGCGGCCACACGCACGCCATTTCGCGCTACGGCGTCACCGACCTGCTGCCGGAAAACGTGCGGATGATCCACGGCCCCGGTTGCCCGGTCTGCGTGCTGCCGATCGGCCGCGTCGACCAGGCTATCCGCCTGGCGCTGGAGCACGGCGTGACGCTATGCACCTATGGCGACTGCCTGCGCGTTCCGGCGTCGGATGGCCTGTCGCTGCTAAAAGCGAAGGCGCTGGGCGGCGACATTCGCATGATTTACTCGTGTGCCGATGCCGTGACGCTGGCGCAACAGAATCCGGACCGGCAGGTCGTCTTCTTCGCCATCGGCTTCGAGACGACGACGCCGCCGACGGCGGTCGCCATCAAGCAGGCTGCCGCGCTCGGCTTGAAGAATTTCTCGGTGCTCTGTTGCCACGTGCTGACCCCGCCGGCGATCGCCAGCATCATGGAGGGCGTCGATACGTCGCTGCAACTCGACGGCTTCGTCGGCCCGGCCCATGTCTCGACCATCATCGGCAGCCGGCCCTACGAACCGTTCGCTGCCCGATACCACAAGCCGGTGGTGATCGCCGGTTTCGAGCCGCTCGATGTGTTGCAGGCCATCCGCATGTTGATCCGTCAGGTCAACGCAGGGCGGGCGGAGGTCGAAAACGAGTTCGTGCGGGCCGTCGACCGCGACGGCAATCGCAAGGCGCAGGCCTTGATGGATGAAGTCTTCGAACTGCGGGAAAGTTTCGAGTGGCGCGGCCTGGGTTCCCTGCCCCACTCGGCGCGCCGGATTCGTGCGGAATTCGCCGAATTCGACGCCGAACGGCGATTTGCCCTCACCTACCAGCCGGTGGCGGACCACAAGGGCTGCGATTGCGGCGACATCCTGCGCGGCGTCAAGCGGCCGCAGGACTGCAAGCTGTTCGGCACCGTCTGCACCCCGGAGAACCCGGTCGGCTCGTGCATGGTTTCTTCCGAAGGCGCCTGCGCTGCCCACTACACCTACGGACGCTACAAGGATGTCTGAGTCGCGCAAGAACTACGTGCGGCCGCTCGACATCAGGCATGGCCGCGTCGACATGGCGCACGGCGCCGGCGGCCGTGCGATGGCACAGCTGATCGACGAACTGTTCGCCCGCCACCTCGGCAACGAATGGCTGGCCCAGGGCGACGACGGTGCCGTGCTGCCGGCGCCGGGCGCCGGGCGGCTGGTCATGGCCACCGACAGTCATGTGGTTTCGCCGCTGTTCTTTCCCGGTGGCGATATTGGTTGCCTTTCCGTGCACGGAACGATCAACGATGTGGCGGTGATGGGCGCGCAGCCGCTGTGGCTGTCGGTGGCCTTCATTCTTGAAGAGGGCTTCCCGCTGGCCGATCTGGCGCGCATCGTCGCCAGCATGGCAGCGGCGGCGAACGCGGCCGGCGTGCCCATCGTTACCGGTGACACCAAGGTGGTCGAGCGCGGCAAGGGGGACGGCGTCTTCATCACGACCGCCGGCGTCGGCGTCGTGCCGGCCGGTCGCGAACTTTCGGGGCGCCGGGCGCGGCCGGGCGACGCCATCCTGGTATCCGGCACCCTCGGCGATCATGGCATGGCGATCATGGCCGGGCGGGAAAGTCTCGGTTTCGACTCGCCGATCGTCTCCGATACGGCGGCGCTGCATGGCCTGATCGCCGCCATGCTGGAAACCGGTGTCGACCTGCATGTGTTGCGCGATCCGACGCGCGGCGGACTGGCGACGACGCTCAACGAAATCGCCCGGCAATCCGGCGTCGGCATGATGTTGCAGGAAAAGGCGCTGCCGGTGGCTCCGGCTGTCGCTGCGGCCTGTGAGTTCCTCGGGTTGGACCCGCTATATGTCGCCAACGAAGGCAAACTGGTAGCGATCTGCGCGCAATCCGATGCGGAAAGGCTGCTGGCGACGATGCGTGCCCACGCGCTCGGCGCTGCGGCGGCGATCATCGGTTCGGTGCACGAAGATCCCCACCATTTCGTGCAGATGACGACCGGTTTCGGCGGCAAACGGATTGTCGACTGGCTGGCCGGCGATCAGTTGCCACGCATTTGCTGAAGCGCAGCGTCAGTTGCGCAGCGCGATGACCACCGTCTGCACGTCGTCAAGTTCGGCCAGGACGACGGCGCGGGCGTCGTTCATGTCGTCAGCCTTGAGCACCCGGAACAGTTCCCGCCTGCCGTTCAGGTAGCGTACCGCGGCTGTGAATTCCGGGCGCGCCACCGCCCGCTCCGGCGGCCTGCGTGAGACGGCCTGCTTGCGTTGATATTGCATCGATCCCCCTGATTGCCCAAGTCCTTTATGGGCATCCTAACCAAGAGTCGCTATTCGCAAAATATGGCGAAGGTTATACATTTATGCGCAGTGAGAGGCCGGGCAGCGGCATGCCGCGCCAGTTCTCGTGCAAGAAAATTCGCATGAACGCAAAAAACCCGATCGGTATGCAAGAATTTGCGCCTGTCCAATCTCCCGGGAGCTGTCATGGACCGTTTCACCATATCCCTCGATGAATCGCTGGCCCGGCAATTCGACGAGTTGATCGCCGCCCGCGGCTACAGCAACCGTTCGGAAGCCGTGCGCGACCTGATTCGCGGGGCCATCGAAGGCGACCGCCAGCGCGCCGCGCCGACCGGCCACTGCGTCGCCAACCTGTCCTACGTCTATAACCACCACGAACGGGAACTGGCCGAGCGTCTCACCAGCCTCCAGCACGACCATCACGATCTGACGGTGGCGGCCATGCATACCCACCTCGACCACGAGAACTGCCTCGAGTCGGTCGTCCTGCGCGGCGAAACGGCCGCCGTCCGCCATTTCGCCGAAGGCCTGATGGCGGAGCGCGGGGTGCGTCACGGGGCACTCAACGTGATCGCGCTCGAGGCCGAACATTCCCACAGCCACGGGCGGAACGGCGCTCCGCACAAACACTATCGTCCGCTGCGCTGACGCTGCGCAATAGTGCGTATGGGCAGCGGCGTCGCGCCGTGGCATCATGCGATATGAGAAATTTAATATTCGTCATACACTTTCCGTGATGCCCGCCCCGCCCTCCGATTGGCTGTCGCTACTGCTCCTGACCTTCATGCTCGGCATGAAGCACGGTTTCGACGCCGACCATCTGGCGACCATCGACGGCCTGACCCGCTACAACGTCCGTTCCCGGCCCGGCATGGCGCGCTGGTGCGGGACGCTGTTCTCGCTCGGCCACGGTGCTGTGGTCATGGGAATCGCCCTTGGCGTTTCGCTGCTCGCTGGCCGCTGGGAAGTGCCGGCGTGGTTCGGGCCGGCCGGCGCCACGATCTCGATCGCCTTCCTGGTCGCCCTTGGCGTCCTAAACCTGACGGCCGTGCTGGGCACCGCGCCGGAGGAGGTTGTCCAGCCGGTCGGGCTCAAGGGGCGACTGCTCGGTAAGCTGCGCCATGTCTCGCACCCGGTGCTGGTGGCGGCGGTCGGCGCGCTGTTCGCGCTCTCCTTCGACACCCTCTCGCAAGCCGCCTTCTTCGCGCTGACGGCGACGCAGTTCGGCGGCTGGCGCCACGCGCTGCTGCTCGCCGGCCTGTTCATGGCCGGCATGCTCGTTACCGACGGCATCAACGGCCTGTGGATCGCCCGCCTGATCGCCCGCGCCGACCAGGTCGCGCTGATCGCCTCGCGCGTCATGGCGCTTGTGGTATCGGGGATCAGCCTGCTGGTGGCTGCCTTCGGCGCGGCCCGCCTGCTGTCGCCGACCGTCGATGCCTGGGGTGACGGCAAGGAGTTGCTGTTCGGCGCCACGCTGGTGGCGCTGATCGCGTTCAGTTACGTCTTCGCGGTGCGCCTGACGCGCCAGACCCGAACCATTTCCTGAGCGAGGGGCCGGTTTTTTTCGATGCAATTAAGACAATTTTTTTTTATTCATACCTGTGTCTGACATTGCAGGCAGCAGTGGCTGACGAGACGCCCACGCTGTCGCCGGTGGAAGTGCGGGCCCGCGCCGAGAATCTGGAGGGTCTGGCCGTCGCCGGCAGCGAGGGTGTCGTTTCCGGGCAGCGGCTGGCCACCGTGCCGCTGGTGCGGCCGGCCGAGGCACTGGAGATGGTGCCCGGCCTGATCGTCACCCAGCATGCCGGCGACGGCAAGGCGAACCAGTATTTCCTGCGCGGCTTCAACCTCGACCACGGCACCGATTTCGCGACCTGGGTCGCCGGCGTACCGGTCAACATGCCGACCCACGCCCACGGGCAGGGCTACACCGACCTCAATTTCCTGATCCCGGAGCTGGTCGACCGCATCCGTTTCCGCAAGGGGCCGTATTTCGCCGACGAGGGCGATTTCTCTTCGGTCGGCGTCGCCCGCATCGATTACCTGCGCCGGCTGGACGGCACGCTGGCCACGCTCACCGCCGGCCAGAACGGTTACGCGCGCGCCCTGCTGGCCGGTTCGCCGGTGGTCGGCGATGGCAACCTGCTCTATGCGCTCGAACTCTTCCACAACGACGGCCCGTGGGAGGTTCCCGAGGATTATCGCAAGGTGAATGCCGTACTGCGCTACAGCCGGGGCACGCGCGAGAACGGCTTCGCCGTCACCGGCATGGCCTATCGCGGCAAATGGACGTCGACCGACCAGATCGCCCAGCGCGCCATCGACAGCGGTCTGGTCGGCCGCTATGGCTCGCTCGATGACAGTACCGGCGGCGAAACCTCGCGCTACAGCCTCTCCGCCGAATGGGCGCGGCGCGGCGACAACAGCCAGACGACGGCCAGCGCCTGGTGGCTGAGTTCCAGCCTCGACCTGTGGTCCAACTTCCAGTATTGCCTGAACGACTACGCGGCGACCGGCACCTGCGATACCGGCGACCAGTTCAAGCAGGGCGAGCGGCGGACGGCCGGCGGTTTCTCGGCAGCGCACACGGTTTACGACCGCTGGGGCGGCTTCGAGGTGGCCAATTCGTTCGGCCTCGATGGCCGCATCGACCGCATCAACCCGGTCGGCCTCTACAACACCCAGCGCCGTGTGACCTGGAACACGGTGCGCGAGGATGTAGTCACCCAGCGCAACCTGTCGCTCTGGGCGCAGAACGAGACGCGCTGGAACGACTGGTTCCGTTCGCAGGTCGGCCTGCGCGGCGATGCCTACGACTTCACGGTCGACGCCAGTCTGCCGGCCAATTCGGGCAAGGCCAGCGACCAGATGGTGACGCCCAAGCTGGCGCTGATCTTCGGCCCGTGGCAGCGTACCGAGTTCTACCTCAACTACGGCCAGGGCTTCCATTCCAACGACGCGCGCGGCACGACCATCCGCGTCGATCCGATCGACGGAACGACGCCGGGCGCCCCGGTCTCGCCATTGGTGCGCACCACCGGCTACGAAGCCGGCCTGCGCAGCGAGCCGCTGCCCGGCTGGCAGACGACGCTGGCGCTCTGGCAGCTGAACATCGATTCCGAACTGCTCTTCGTCGGCGATGCCGGCACGACCGAGCCCTCGCGCCCGTCGAGCCGCTACGGGGTCGAATGGACCAATTACTACGTCGCCAATTCCTGGCTGGCTTTCGATGCCGACCTCGCCTGGTCGCATGCCCGCTTCAGCGAGTCGGCGCCGGAAGGCGACTACATCCCCGGCGCCGTCGTGACGACGGCCAATGTCGGGGTCACCGTCGACAGCCTCGGCCCGTGGTTCGGCGCCCTGCGCTTTCGCTATTTCGGGCCGCGGCCGCTGGTCGAGGACAATTCGGTGCGCTCGCAGGCCTCGGCGCTGACCAACCTGCGCCTCGGCTGCCGGATCGACGCCCGGACGCAGGTGGCGCTCGATGTCTTCAACCTGTTCGATCGCCAGGTGAACGACATCGAATACTGGTACGACTCGCAACTGCGCAACGAAACCTCGCCGGTGTTCGACCGCCACATTCATCCGGCCGAACCGCGCACCTTTCGGCTGACCTTTTCGCACCGGTTCTGATTTGTAATTCATAATTACGCTTCCAGCGAATCGGCCTTTGGAGTAACCTACAGGGTTTTCCCATCGCAGAAAACCAGAGGAGATTCCGTGGAAAAGGACCTGCGCGAAGCCGCACTCGAATACCATCGCTGGCCCACGCCGGGCAAGATTTCCGTCCGCCCGACCAAGGGGCTGACCAACCAGCGCGACCTCGCCCTGGCCTACTCGCCCGGCGTCGCCGCCGCCTGTGACGCCATCGTCGAAGATCCCGCCACGGCGGCCGACTACACCTCGCGCGCCAACCTGGTCGGCGTCGTCACCAACGGTACCGCCGTGCTCGGCCTCGGCAACATCGGCCCGCTGGCCTCCAAGCCGGTCATGGAAGGCAAGGGCTGCCTGTTCAAGAAGTTTGCCGGCATCGACGTCTTCGACATCGAACTGGCCGAGAACGACCCCGACAAGCTGATCGACATGATCGCCGCGCTCGAGCCGACGCTCGGCGGCGTCAACCTCGAGGACATCAAGGCACCGGAATGCTTCTACATCGAGCAGAAGCTGAAGGAGCGGATGAACATTCCGGTCTTCCACGACGACCAGCACGGTACCGCCATCATTTCCGCCGCCGCCATGCTCAATGGCCTGAAGGTCGTCGGCAAGAAGATCGACGAGATCAAGGTCGTCGTTTCCGGTGCCGGCGCTGCCGCGATTTCCTGCCTGAACCTGTGGTGCGACCTCGGCGTCAAGCGCGAGAACATCACCGTCTGCGACTCCAAGGGTGTCATCTACGTCGGCCGTACCGGCGGCATGGACGAGACCAAGGCGCGTTACGCGCAGAACACCGAGGCCCGCACGCTGGGCGAGGCGATGGTCGGCGCCGACGTCTTCCTCGGCCTGTCCGCTGCCGGCGTCGTCAAGCAGGACATGGTCAAGACCATGGCCGCCAAGCCAATGATCTTCGCGCTGGCCAACCCGACGCCGGAAATCATGCCGGAACTGGTCAAGGAGGTCTGCCCGGACGCCATTATCGCCACCGGCCGTTCCGACTACGTGAATCAGGTCAACAACGTCCTCTGTTTCCCCTTCATCTTCCGCGGCGCCCTCGACGTCGGTGCCACCCGCATCACCGAAGAGATGAAGCTGGCTTCCGTGCGCGCGATCGCCGAACTGGCCGAAGCCGAAGTCACCGACGAAGTCGCCATGGCCTATCCTGGCCACGATCTCTCCTTCGGCCCGGAATACCTGATTCCCAAGCCCTTCGATCCGCGCCTGATCGTCAAGATCGCGCCGGCCGTTGCCCAGGCGGCGATCGATTCGGGTGTCGCCACGCGGCCGATTGCCGACTGGAATGCCTACCGCGCCAAGCTCTCCGAGTTCGTCTATCACACCGGCGTCGGCATGCGCGCCATCTTCCAGGCTGCCCGCCAGGCCAAGGGCAAGCGCATCATTTTCGCCGAGGGCGAGGACGAGCGCGTGCTGCGAGCCGCCCAGGTCGTGATCGAGGAAAAATTCGCGCGGCCGATCCTGATCGGTCGCCCGGCCGTCATCCAGCATCGCCTCGAAAAAGCCAAGCTGCGCATCCAGCCGGGGGTCGATTTCGATGTCGTCAATCCCGAATCCGACGAGCGTTACCGCGAATGCTGGACGGCCTATCACAAGCTGATGGTCCGCCGCGGCGTGACGCCGGCAATCGCCAAGGAGGCGCTGCGCCGCAAGCCGACGGTGATTGGCGCGATGCTGCTCAAGCTGGGCTACGCCGACGGCCTGATCTGCGGCATGGCCGGCCAGTACAGCCACCATCTCGGTGTCATCAGCCAGATCATCGGCAAGCGCAACGGCGTCAATACGCTGGCCGCGATGAACTACCTGATGTTGCCCGGCCGCTCGCTGTTCATCTGCGATACGCATGTGAACGAGAACCCGAGCGCCGAGGAAATCGCCGAAATGACGCTGATGGCCGCCGAGCAGGTCAAGCGTTTCGGCAGCCACCCGAAGGTCGCGCTGCTGTCGCATTCCAATTTCGGTTCCGGCAGTTCCGAGTCGTCGCGCAAGATGGGCATTGCCGCCGGCCTGGTGTCGGCCATGTCGGCCGGCGAACTGGAAGTGGACGGTGAAATGCACGGTGACGCTGCACTGAACGAGGACATCCGGCGCGAAGCCAATCCGGAATCGCCGCTCAAGGGTGAGGCCAACCTGCTGGTGATGCCCAACCTCGACGCCGCCAACATCTCCTACAACCTGCTGAAGATGACCGGCGGCGAAGGCGTGACCATCGGCCCGATCCTGCTCGGCGTGGCGCGGCCGGTGCATGTGCTGACCTCGACCGCCACCGTGCGCCGTCTGGTCAACATGACGGCGCTGGCCGTCGTCGAATCGACCGAGCGTTGATTTTCGCGCGATAAAAAGGCGCGGGAGGGCAACCTCGCCGCGCCTTTCTCATTTTCGGCCTTTTTTGGCGGTCGACCGCAGCAGCTACTCAGCGAGTGCGGCCAGCAGCTTGCCGTGGATGCCGCCGAAGCCGCCATTGCTCATGACCAGGATGTGATCGCCCGGTCGCGCGGCGATGACGACCTGATCGACCAGCCGGCCGAGATCCTCCTCGATCACGGCGCGCTCGCCCATCGGCGCCAACGCTTCGCGCGCATCCCAGCCAAGGTTGCCGGCGTAGCAGAAGGCGGCATCGACTTCGCGCAGGCTGTCCGGCAATTGCGCTTTCATCGTCCCCAGTTTCATCGTGTTCGAGCGCGGTTCGAGTACGGCGAGAATCCGGGCGCCGCCGATCTTGCGCCGCAGCCCGGCCACCGTCGTCGCGATCGCCGTCGGGTGATGGGCGAAATCGTCGTAGACCGTGACGCCGCGTACCTCGCCGCGCACCTCCATGCGCCGCTTGACGTTTTCGAAGCGCGACAGCGCATCCAGCCCCTGGGCGAGCGGCACGCCGACATGGCGGGCGGCGAGCAGCGCGGCGCAGGCATTGGCCCGGTTATGTTCGCCGGACAGTTGCCATGCCGTGCGGCCGATCCTTCCTTCAGGACCGTGCAGGATCAGTTCGCCGCGAGCGTCGTCGCCCGTGACGCGATAGCCGGCCGGATCGTTGAAGCGCTCGACCGGCGTCCAGCAACCGCGTTGCAATACACGCTCCAGGCTGGCCTCGGCGGCGTTCGAAACGATCAGGCCGGACCGAGGCAAGGTGCGCACGAGATGGTGAAATTGCGTTTCGATCGCTGCCAGATCAATGAATATGTCAGCATGATCGAATTCAAGATTGTTGAGGACCGCCGTTCTCGGCCGGTAATGCACGAACTTCGACCGCTTGTCGCAGAAGGCGGTGTCGTATTCGTCGGCCTCGATGACGAAAAACGGCGTCTCGCCGAGGCGGGCGGAAACACCGAAGTTCAGCGGCACGCCGCCGATCAGGAAACCGGGGGCCATGTTGGCGTCCTCAAGGATCCAGGCCAGCATCGACGCCGTCGTCGTCTTGCCATGGGTGCCGGCGACCCCGAGCATCCAGCGCCCCTGCAGGACGTTTTCAGCAAGCCATTGGGGGCCCGAAACATAGGGCAAGCCCTGGTCGAGAATGGCCTCGAGTAGCGGGTTGCCGCGCGAGATGGCATTGCCGATGACGAAAACAGCGGGCTGCAACGCCAGTTGGTCGACTTCGAAGCCTTCGATCAGGTCGACCCCGGCGTCGCGCAACTGGTCGCTCATCGGCGGATAGACGTTGGCGTCGCAGCCGGTGACGCGATGGCCGGCGGCAACCGCCAACTGGGCGAGCCCGCCCATGAATGTCCCGCAGACGCCCAGAATATGAATGTGCATGTCACATAGACCCGTTAGAATGGGGGCGATTCTACCCTGATCGAGCCAGCATGCCCCACCATGAACGGCCCCGAACCGGCACCAGCGCCCGGGCCAGCATCGCCAGCGCCGCCGCCCGCCTGATGGCCGAGGACGGCATCACCGACTGCCATCACGCCAAGCGCAAGGCGGCACGCCAGCTTGGCCTGTCGGAGCGGACAGCCTTCCCGGACAACGCGGAGATCGAGGCGGAATTGCGCGCCTACCGCAGCCTTTACCAGGAGGAGGGGCATGCCGAGCTGATCCTTGCCCTGCGCCGGACCGCCCTCGGCCTGCTCGAACTGCTCGCCGACTATTCGCCCTATCTTGCTGGCTCGGTGCTCGACGGGACGGCCGGCGAGCATTCACATATCGACATCCTGCTGTTCGCCGACAGCGCCAAGGAGGTGGAAATCTTTCTGCTCAACCACGGGATCACCTTCGCGCATGTCGAGCCGCGCAACGATCGTGTCGAAGCGGTGCTGGTCATGGAAACCGATACGGCCGATGCCAACCTGGTCATCTTCCCGCCGCAACTGGAGCGCGTGGTGCTGAAACATCGCGACGGACGCCCGCGCGAGCGCGTTCGCGCCGATGCGCTGCGCGTATTACTTTCGGCGCAAGACTAGACAACTTGCTGCGATTTGCGGCAAACTTGCAGTCATGAAGAAGCAAAAAACCGCTTCCAAGCCGGCCGACAAACCCCGCATCCTGGTGGTGCATGGGCCCAATCTCAACCTGCTTGGCACCCGCGAACCCGAACATTACGGCAAGCTGACGTTGTCCGACATCAACGTGGCGCTGGCGCGCATGGCGGAAAACGCCGGCGTCGACCTCGAAGCTTTCCAGAGCAACCACGAAGGGGCACTGATCGAGCGCGTTCATGCCGCCCGCGAGCAGGGCGTGCGCGCCATCATCATCAATCCGGCGGCCTATACGCATACCAGCGTCGCCCTGCGTGACGCGCTGGCGGCGGTGGCGATTCCCTTTGTCGAGGTGCATCTCTCGAATGTCCATGCCCGGGAGCCGTTCCGGCAGCATTCCTATTTTTCCGACCTGGCCGTCGGCGTTATCTGCGGCCTGGGTCACGAGGGCTATCTGCTGGCCCTCGAATACCTGCTTAACCGACTCAATATCGAATAGCCCGGCAACTTGCCGGCATTTGCGTCGAAACGGCGCAAAACAGAAGGGAGTAATCCATGGATCTGCGTAAACTCAAGAAGCTCATCGACCTCGTTCAGGAATCCGGTATTTCCGAGCTGGAAGTGACCGAAGGCGAAGAAAAGGTGCGCATCGCCAAACACTACGGCGCAGTGGCCGCCCCGCCGGTGCAGTATGCGGTCGCACCGGCGCTGCCGGTTGCCGGCGCGGCGCCTGCCGGCACCTCCTCGGTCAATCTCGACGACGAGGACGACCTGCCGGAAGGACACGTCGTCAAGGCGCCGATGGTCGGTACCTTCTACCGCTCGCCGTCGCCCGGCGCCGAAGCCTTCGTCCAGATTGGCCAGACCGTCAAGGAAGGCGATACGCTGTGCATCATCGAGGCGATGAAGTTGCTCAATGAAATCGAGGCTGACGCGTCCGGTGTGATCAAGGCCATCCTGCTCGACAATGGCGAGCCGGTCGAATTTGGCGAACCGCTGTTCGTGATCGGCTGATTGCGCCATGTTCGGGAAAATTCTCATCGCCAACCGGGGCGAAATCGCGCTGCGCGTGCAGCGCGCCTGCCGCGAACTGGGCATCAAGACCGTGGTGGTGCACTCCGAGGCCGACCGCGAAGCCAAGTACGTCAAATTGGCCGACGAGTCGGTCTGCATCGGTCCGGCACAGTCGTCCCTGAGTTACCTGAATGTGCCGGCCATCATCTCGGCAGCCGAAGTGACCGATTCCGAAGCGATCCACCCGGGCTACGGCTTCCTGTCGGAAAACGCCGATTTTGCCGAGCGTGTTGAAACCTCCGGCTTCAGCTTTATCGGCCCGAAGGCCGAGACCATCCGCCTGATGGGTGACAAGGTATCGGCCAAGAATGCCATGAAGGCGGCGCAGGTGCCCTGCGTGCCGGGCTCCGATGGCGAGTTGCCGGAAGACCCGAAAGAGATCGTCAAGATCGCCCGCGCCGTCGGCTACCCGGTAATCATCAAGGCGGCCGGTGGCGGCGGCGGGCGCGGCATGCGCGTCGTCCACACCGAGGCCGCGCTGGTCAATGCGGTGGCGATGACCCGTCAGGAAGCCGGCAGTTTCTTCGGCAACCCTGCGGTCTACATGGAAAAATACCTGGAAAATCCGCGCCATGTGGAAATCCAGGTGCTGGCCGATCAGCATGGCAGCGCAATCTATCTCGGCGAGCGCGACTGCTCGATGCAGCGCCGCCACCAGAAGGTAATCGAGGAGGCACCGGCGCCGCACATCCCGGCGCGCCTGATCAACCGCATCGGCGAACGCTGTGCCGACGCCTGCCG
This sequence comes from Azonexus sp., assembly GCA_017983755.1. Taxonomy (GTDB): domain Bacteria; phylum Pseudomonadota; class Gammaproteobacteria; order Burkholderiales; family Rhodocyclaceae; genus Azonexus. Next base: position 105,764 of record JAGOAU010000009.1, read on the forward strand.
CAAGATCGGCTACCGCGGCGCTGGCACCTTCGAGTTTCTCTACGAGAACAACGAGTTCTACTTCATCGAAATGAACACGCGCGTTCAGGTCGAGCATCCGGTGACGGAATTGATCACCGGCGTCGATATCGTCCAGGAACAGATCCGCGTCGCCTTCGGCCACAAGCTGCGTTACCGGCAAAAGGATATCGTGCCTCGTGGCCACGCCATCGAATGCCGCATCAACGCTGAAGATCCCTTCACGTTCGTGCCATGTCCCGGCAAGATCGCCTTTTATCACCCGCCGGGCGGGCCGGGTATCCGTGTCGATTCGCACATTTACCAGGGCTATACCGTACCGTCGCATTACGACTCGATGGTGGCCAAGGTCATCGCCTATGGCGATACCCGCGAACAGGCCATTCGCCGCATGCGGATCGCGTTGTCGGAGATGAGCATCGAGGGCATCAAGACCAATATCCCGCTGCATCAGGAGTTGATGCACGACGCGCGCTTCCTTGAGGGCGGCACCAGCATTCACTATCTGGAACAGAAGCTCGCCGAAAAGGGCGAAGTCAAGAAGTAGGCGATGGGCTGGCAGAACGTCAGTTTTCTCACCGATGCAGCGCATGCCGAGCCAATGTGCGATGTCCTTCTGGAAGCGGGCGCGCTGTCTGCCAGCATCGAGGATGCCGACGCCGGCACGGCTGAAGAGAAGCCGCAGTTCGGCGAGCCGGGCTCGGTCAATTCGCCCGGCTGGGTTCATTCGCGGGTCGTAGCCCTGTTCGAGCCGGATGCCGATGTCGCGGCGTTGCTGGCGCAGGCATCTGCGGCAATCGGCCTGACTGGTGTGCCGGCGTGGACCGTCGAGGCAGTGGCGGAACAGAACTGGGTGCAGTTGACGCAGTCCCAGTTCGACCCGATCCGCGTTTCCGAACGCTTGTGGATCGTCCCATCGTGGCACGAATCGCCCGACCCGGCTGCAGTCAACCTGATTCTCGACCCGGGAATGGCTTTTGGCACTGGTTCGCATCCGACCACCCGGCTTTGCCTGGAGTGGCTGGAACGCCATGTTGCGGCCGGGGCCTCGCTACTCGACTACGGCTGCGGCTCGGGCATTCTGGCCATTGCTGCCGCCCGTCTCGGGGCCGGCAGGGTGGCCGGCGTCGATATCGACCCGCAGGCGGTCGAGGCGGCGCGCGCCAATGCCGAACGCAACGGCGTCACGGCGCTGTTCGCCGATTCGACGCAGCCGGTTGCCGGCGAATACGATCTGGTCGTCGCCAATATCCTGTCGAACCCCCTGCGCGTTCTGGCGCCGGCCATCTGCGCCCATGTCCGTTCCGGCGGCCGGCTGGCGCTGTCTGGCATCCTGCGCGAGCAGGCCGACGAAATCATAGCAATCTACGCGCAGTGGCTGCCCATGCAAGTGGCCGACGTTCGTGAGGACTGGGTGTGTCTGGCCGGTATCAAACCCTGATGCGTACCCGTTGCCCGGCGTGCAACACGGTGTTCCGTGTCACGTCGGAACAGTTGCGCGCCAAGGCCGGGAAGGTTCGCTGCGGTTACTGCAAGTCAATTTTCAACGCTTTCGACGGCTTGGTCGACGACAAACAGACAAGTGCCGAGCCGCCACCGGATGCGTCGCCGATACTTGCCGGACCAGCTTCCGAAATCACTGCGGATGATTCCCTGAGCCTCGATGAGGTCACGCCGGAGCAGGTCGTGACCGAATCCGCTCCGATACCAGAGCCTGAGACGCTGCCAGAGCCTGAGACGCTGCCAGAGCCAGAGCCAGAGCCAGAGCCAGAGCCAGAGCCAGAGCCAGAGCCAGAGCCAGAGCCAGAGCCAGAGCCAGAGCCAGAGCCAGAGCCAGCGCCAGAGCCAGAGCCAGAGCCAGAGCCAGAGTTTCGCCCGGAGGCAGGTGGCGAGTCCGATCCAGTAGCGGATGCCGTCACCGAGGACTTGGCGCATCGGGAGGATGAAGCCGCTTCCGCGAAAACTTCAGAAATGGCCCTTTCCGACACGTCGACCGCAACAGATGCCGAAAGTCAGGAACCGGAGCGCGCGGATGAGTTGTCGGAAACCCCCGCCGAGTCGACTGAAGCGGCTCGCGAGGCCGGCCTGGTGGCGGCGCGTGAACTGGCTGAAGCACCTGCCTACAACCGCTGGGCAGCCGGTGCGCTGAGCGGCGGCACAAGCGGCGGTTTCGACGGCGAGCCGGTCAGGCGGACGAGGTGGCCTTTCGTGGTCGCCGCGCTGCTGCTGCTCGGTGTCTTGTCAGCCCAGCTTGCCTATCATTTCCGCAGTGAGCTGGTCAGGTATGTGCCGGCCGCCGAGGAGATGTTCGATGCGCTGGGAGTCGCGGTGCCGCTGTCGGCGCAGAGCGATCTGGTCAGCA
>JAGOAU010000030.1 GCA_017983755.1 Azonexus sp.
TTCATCAGCGCTTCCAGGCGGCCCTGGGCGATTTCGGCCTGGTAGGGCGTGTAGGCGGTGTACCAGCCCGGGTTTTCCATGACGTTGCGCAGGATGACCTTGGGCGTCAGCGTGTCGTAATAGCCCATGCCGATGCAGGACTTGTTGACGACGTTCTTGCCGGCCATGGCCTTGAGGTCGGCCAGCGCCTCGTGTTCGCGCCGCGGCGCCGGTAGCGGCAGGTCGGCCGGCAGGCGGATGGCGGCCGGCACGGTCTGGTCGATCAGCTGGTCGAGGCTGGCGGCGCCGACGGCGGCCAGCATGGCGGTCATCTCTGTGGCGCAGGGGCCGATGTGACGGCCGATGAACTCGTCGTGCTGCTCCAGCGCGGCGAGCGGTTGATTGAGCGACATGGGCAGTCCTTGCTTAGGCGGCGTCGGCAACGGCCTGGTAGGCAGCGGCGTCGAGCATCTTGTCGAGGTCGGAGACATTGTCCGGAGTCATCTTGAACAGCCAGGCAGCATAGGCGTCCTGATTGACCGATTCCGGCGCGTCGGCGGCGGCCTGATTGACTTCGGTCACGGTACCGGCGATCGGGGCGTACACGTCGGCGGCAGCCTTGACCGATTCGACGACGGCGATTTCCTTCTCGGCGGCGAAATGGGTGCCGACTTCCGGCAGTTCGACGAAAACGAGGTCGCCGAGGGCTTCCTGGGCATGGTCGGTGATGCCGACGGTGACGGAGCCGTCGGCATTGAGCAGCATCCATTCGTGGGAGGAAGCGTACTTGAGATTGGCGGGGACGTTGGACATGGTTTTCTCCTGAATGGGGTTGAATTAGATGACTGCTTTGCCGTTGCGGGCGAATACGGGTTTGGTGACCTTGGCCTTGAGCAGCTTGCCGCGGATGTCGACCTCGACTTCATCGCCGACCTGCACGCCAAGCGGCAGGCGGGCGAGGGCGATGGACTGCTGCAGCGTTGGCGAGAAACTACCTGAAGTAATTTCGCCATTGCCATGTTTTGTAACGACTTGTTGATGTCCACGCAGCACGCCTTTGTCGAGCAGGATCAGGCCGAGGAAAGCTTTCTGCTGACCGGTTGCGGTCAACGCCGGTTTACCGACGAAATCGCGTCCGTCCTTCATGGCGACCGTCCAGGCGAGACCGGCGTCGAGCGGCGAAACCGCCTCGTCCATGTCCTGGCCGTAGAGGTTCATGCCGGCCTCCAGGCGCAGCGTGTCGCGGGCGCCCAGCCCGCAGGGGGCGACGCCGGCGGCCTTGAGCTTGTTCCACAGACTCTCGGCTTCGCCGGCCGGCAACATGATCTCGTAGCCGTCCTCGCCGGTGTAGCCGGTGCTGGCGATGAAATACCGGTCCACTTCGGCGCCGAAGAAGGGCTTCAGATCGGCAATCGCAGCCTTGGCCTGGGGTAGCACCTGCCAGACCCTGGCGCGGGCATTCGGGCCCTGCACGGCGATGATGGCGAGCGCGTTGTCGCCGTCGCGGCGCTGGGTGATCGTCACGTCCAACTGCCATTCGGCCACCCTGGCCCGCATCCAGGCGAGATCCTTCTCGGCGGTGCCGGCGTTGACGACGATGCGGAAGCGGGTGTCGGTCAGGAAATAGATGATCAGGTCGTCGATGACACCGCCTGTCTCGTTGAGCATGGCGGAATAGAGCGCCTTGCCGGGGACCTGCAGCTTGGCGACATCGTTGGCGACCAGACGCGACAGGAAGGCGCGGCAATCGGCGCCGACGACATCGACCGGGCACATGTGCGAGACGTCGAACATGCCACAGTCCTTGCGCACGGCGTGGTGTTCCTCGATCTGCGAGCCGTAGTTGACCGGCATATCCCATCCGCCGAAATCGACCATCCGGGCGCCAAGCGTACGATGGGCTGCATTCAAAACCGTTTTCTTCAGCATATCAATCCTTTATGAACGTTTATTAACGCCACTTCTAGAAACGGAAAAGGGGTGAAACGAAAGACACACATCTTGCGTTTCACCCCTCTGTCCTCGATACCTGAGAGATTTGCCCCATCGGTGGGTGTTGACCGCGACAGTCTTCACCACTCTCCAGAGTTTCAGCGGCCAAGCTGCTGATTCTGCGGTCCTTTTGCCTGAGCGTTTTCGGGTGGATTTGCGCCTTCGGCGGCAGCTTGCGCTGCGCTCTCCCACAGAACGAAGGCACTATATCGGGATGACAACATCTAATCAACCTGCTGCACCGCACAAGCGAGGCGGGGCGGCGGCGGCCTTCATGTTAAACTCCCCATTTATCCAGCATTTGCAGCCCGTGACTCCAGCCAATTTCGATTTTCATAGCCATTCAGCCGTTTCCGACGGCCTGCTGCCGCCGCAGGAGGTCGCCAGAAGGGCGGCGGCCAACGGTGTGGATCTCTGGGCGCTGACCGATCACGACGATCTGGGCGGTCTGGAGATCGCCAGGGAGACGGCCGAGGAAGCAGGCATGGCGTTTGTCCCGGGCGTCGAGATTTCCATCGAATGGAAGGGCGTGCCGATCCACATCGTCGGCCTCGGCTTCGATCCCTCGCATCCCGGCCTGTCCGGCGGGCTGGACGAACTGCGCCTGGGCCGCATCGAACGGGCAAAAAGGATGGGCGACGCCCTGGCGGCCATCGGCATTCCCGGTGTCTATGAGGGCGCGCTGTGTTTTGCGACCAACCCGAGCCTGATTTCGCGCGCCCACTTTGCCCGCTACCTGGTGTCGATCGGCATCGCCCGGGACGTTCCGGGTGTGTTCCAGCATTACCTGACGCCGGGCAAGCCCGGTTATGTCGATCACCGCTGGGCGACGCTGCAGGATGCCATCGGCTGGATCACTGCCGCCGGTGGTGTCCCGGTCGTCGCGCATCCCGGGCGCTACAAGATGTCCGGTGCGCAGATGCGGCAATTTCTCGACGATTTCAAGGATCTCGGCGGGCAGAGCATCGAGGTCACCTGCGGCAGCCATTCGCCCGACCATGTCATGCATTTCGCCCGCCTGGCCCGCCACTACGCCTTCCACGCCTCGCGCGGCTCGGATTTCCACGGCCCGCAGGAGAGCTACGTCGATCTCGGCAAGCTGCCGCAACTGCCGGAAGACCTCAAGCCGGTCTGGCGTCTGGTTCGCTGATTCATGGCCCGTGTTGTAAACATCCACCCCGATTCGCCGCAACAGCGTCTGCTGGCGCAGGCGGCGGAGTTCATCCGCGACGGCGGGGTCGTCGCGCTGCCGACCGACTCGTGCTATGCGCTGGGCTGCCATCTCGGCGACAAGGAGGCGATGGATCGCATTCGCCTGATCCGCCAGATGGACGAGCGCCATCACCTGACGCTGATGGTCCGCGATCTTTCGGAAATCGCCCATTTCGCGCGCGTCGACAACGCCCAGTACAGGCTGCTCAAGGCGACGACGCCGGGCAGCTACACCTTCATTCTCGAAGGCACCAAGGAATTGCCGCGCCGGGTGTTGCACCCCAAGCGCAAGACCATCGGCCTGCGCGTACCGGCTCATCCGGTGGCGCTGGCCTTGCTTGCCGAACTGAACGAACCCTTGCTGACGACGACCCTGCAGTTGCCGGGCGACGAGGCGCCACTGACCGAAGGCTGGGAAATTCAGGATCGCCTCGATGACCAGATCGAACTGATCCTCGACGCCGGCCATTGCGGCACCGAGCCGACCACCATCATCGACCTGACCGGTTCCACGCCCGAACTGATCCGCGCCGGCCGCGGTTCTCTGGCGCCCTTCGGGCTGGACTGACATGGACATCAACGCACTGATCCAGACCATCGCCGTCGCCGCGCTGCCGGTCATCTTCGCCATCACCCTGCACGAAGCGGCGCACGGCTACGCCGCCCGCCATTTCGGCGATCCGACCGCCTGGCAACTCGGGCGCATCAGCCTAAACCCGCTGCGCCACATCGATCCGGTCGGCACCATCCTGATCCCGGCGGCGATCCTGCTCTTTTCCGGCGGCTCTTTCCTTTTCGGCTATGCCAAGCCGGTGCCGGTGGACTTCAGCCGCCTGCGCAACCCGAAAAAGGACATGTTCTGGGTCGCCGCTGCCGGCCCGGGTGCCAATCTGTTCATGGCCTGCTGCTGGGCGTTCATGCTCAAGCTGGCCTGGCTGCTGCCGGGCAACATGTTCACGCTGCCGCTGTCCGAGATGAGCAAGATCGGCATCATGGTCAATTGCGTGCTGATGGTGCTCAACCTGCTGCCGCTGCCGCCGCTCGACGGCGGGCGCATCGCCGTCAGCCTGTTGCCGCACAAGCTGGCCTGGAAATTCGCGCAGCTGGAGCGCTGGGGCTTCCCGATTTTGCTGCTCCTGCTGTTCACCGGTATTCTCGGCGCCGTCATGAACCCGCTGGTGATCTTCTCGGCGCGGGCCATCGAATCCATTTTCGGTCTTTACTAAACAAAAACTATGTACGCAGAACGTGTTCTTTCCGGTATGCGCCCGACCGGGGCGCTGCATCTCGGCCATTACCACGGCGTCCTCAAGAACTGGGTCAGGCTCCAGCACGAGTATCCCTGCCTGTTCTTCGTCGCCGACTGGCACGCCCTGACGACGCATTACGACAATCCGCAGGGCATCGAGCAGGCGACGTGGGACATGGTCATCGACTGGCTGGCGGCCGGCGTCGATCCCAACCAGGCGACGCTGTTCATCCAGTCCCGGGTGCCGGAGCACGCCGAACTGCATCTGCTGATGTCGATGATGACGCCGCTCGGCTGGCTGGAGCGCGTGCCGACCTACAAGGACCAGCAGGAGAAGCTGGCCGGCAAGGATCTGACGACCTACGGTTTCCTCGGCTATCCGCTGCTGATGAGCGCCGACATCCTGATCTACCGCGCCGACAAGGTGCCGGTCGGCGAGGACCAGATTCCGCACGTCGAATTCACCCGCGAACTGGCGCGCCGCTTCAACCATATGTACGGCCGCGAGCCGGGGTTCGAGGACAAGGCGCGCGAGGCGGTCAAGAAGCTGGGCAGCAAGAAGGCGCGCCTCTATGAAGATCTGCGCACCCGCTTCCAGCAGAACGGCGACAAGGAAGCCGTCGAGCAGGCCAAGGCCATGCTCAATGAAATCCAGCATCTTTCGGCGGTCGACCGCGAGCGGCTGTTCGGCTTCCTCGAAGGCACCGGCAAGATGATCCTGGTCGAACCGGGCTACCTGTTGACTGAGGAATCGAAGATGCCGGGCCTCGACGGCCAGAAGATGTCCAAGTCGTACCACAACACGATCACCATGCGCGAATCCGAGGAATCGGTGACCAAGAAGGTGCGCAGCATGCCGACCGACCCGGCGCGCGTCCGTCGCCACGATCCGGGCGAACCGACCAAGTGCCCGGTCTGGCAACTGCACCAGGTCTATTCCAACGATGCCTGCAAGGAATGGGTGCAGGCGGGCTGCCGCAGCGCCGGCATCGGCTGTATCGAGTGCAAGCAGCCGGTGATCGACGGCATCCTGCGCGAACAGGCGCCGATGCGCGAGCGGGCGCAGGTCTATCTGGACGACCCGACGCTGGTCAAGAACATCATTGCCGACGGCTGCGAGAAAGCCCGCGAACTGGCGCGCGAAACCATGCGCGACGTGCGCGAGGCGATGGGCCTGGAATACCACTGATGTTCGGCTACGACTGGGAAACGCTGATCTGGATCGCCATCGGTTTTGGCGGCCAGGGGCTGTTCATGATGCGCTTCGTCGTCCAGTGGTGGTCGAGCGAGAAGGCCCGGCAGGTCGTCGTGCCGGTCGCCTTCTGGTATTTCAGCATCCTGGGCGGCGTGGTGCTGACCGTCTATGCCATCCACCGCAACGACCCGGTGTTCATCTTCGGCCAGGGGCTCGGCCTGATCATCTATTTCCGCAACCTGCACCTGCATTACAAGGGCAAGGGCCGCGCGGCCGCTTCCTGACATGAACGCCGCGGTCGACGCGCCCCAGGCACTGCTTTTCGAGCCGGTTGCCCGCATCTACGGCGAGGCGCTGGAGCACCTGCCGCAGGATCTCTACATCCCGCCCGATGCACTGGCGATCATGCTCGACGCCTTCGAGGGACCGCTCGACCTGCTGCTCTACCTGATCCGCAAGGCCAACGTCGATATCCTCGACATCCCGATGGCGCCGCTGACCCGCCAGTATCTTGACTACATCGAGAGCATGCGCACTAGCAACCTCGAACTGGCCGCCGACTACCTGGTGATGGCGGCGATGCTGATCGAGATCAAGTCGCGCATGCTGCTGCCGCGCCACAAGGCGGGCGAGGGCGACGAGGCCGAAGACCCGCGCGCCGAGCTGGTGCGCCGGTTGATGGAATACGAGCAGATGAAGATCGCCGGCCAGAGGCTCAACGAGCTGCCGCAGGCCGAGCGGGAGTTCTTCTGGGTCGAGACGCTGGTCGAGAAATCGCTCTACGTGCGCCATCCCGAGGTTTCGGTGGCCGACCTGAAGGAAGCCTGGGAGGCCATCTTCCGCCAGGCCAAGCTGAACAAGCACCACAAGATCGGCCGCGAAGAGTTGTCGGTGCGCGAACATATGGGCATCATCCTGCGTCTTTTGCAGGAGCGTGGCGGCTTCGTCCGTTTCGAAACCATGTTCGACCCGGCCATGGGCGCTCCCGGCCTGGTGGTGCATTTCCTGGCGATGCTCGAGCTGGCCCGCGAAAAACTGGTCGAATTTACCCAAACCGAGGCGTTTCAGCCCATTTACGTGAGATTGCATCAAGGTGGAACCGAGCCTGGTCAAGAAAGTGCTTGAAGCGGCGCTGCTCGCCGCCCGCGAGCCGATGACGCCGCTCGAACTACGCAAGATGTTCGACGACAGCCTGGCGCCCGACACCCTGCGCAAGCTGCTCGACGAACTGCGCGAGGACTGGGCCGAGCGGCCGGTCGAGCTGATCCAGCTTGCCTCCGGCTGGCGCTTCCGCACGCGTGCCGAGTTCCTGCCTTACCTCGAACGGCTGAATCCGGAAAAGCCGCCCAGGTATTCGCGGGCGATGCTCGAAACGCTGGCCATCATCGCCTACCGGCAGCCGGTGACGCGCGGCGATATCGAGGAAATCCGCGGCGTCGCGGTTAACGCCAACGTCATCAAAACCCTTGAAGAGCGCGGCTGGATCGACGTCGTCGGCCATCGCGACACGCCGGGCCGGCCGGCGCTGTTTGCCACGACCAAACAATTTCTCGATGATCTGGGCCTGCGCAGCGTCAGCGAACTGCCGCCGCTCGAACAAATCAGCCAGACACTGGAACTGAACAATGAAAACTAAACGCACACCGCTCCGTCAATCGCCGAATAAGGGCGAGGGTGGTTTTGAAAAACGGCCTGAAAAGGGCGTCGACCGCAACAGCCCGCCGCCACATGCGCGGGGCGCGCGTGGCGATGCGCCAGCCGCCCCGGTATCGCGCCGCAAGCCGGCGCCGAATACCGGCGGGCGGGCGAATCGCGGCGCCATCGCCCGCGATGGCCGGCCGCTCGCCGAGGCCAAGCCGGAACGCCTGCAGAAGGTGCTGGCCCAGGCCGGCATCGGTTCGCGCCGCGAAATGGAGGAATGGATCGCCGCCGGCCGCATCAGCGTCAATGGCGTGACCGCCGAACTCGGCCAGAGCGTGGTGCCGACCGACAAGATCAAGATCGGCGGCCGCCTGGTGAATGTCCGTTTCACGACGACCAAGACGCCACGCGTGGTCATGTACCACAAGCCGGAAGGCGAAATCGTCTCGCGCGACGACCCCGAGGGGCGGCCCTCGGTCTTCGCCGCGCTGCCGCGCATCCGCGGCGGGCGCTGGATCGCCGTCGGCCGTCTCGACTTCAATACCTCCGGCCTGCTGCTGTTCACCACCTCGGGCGAACTGGCCAACAAGCTGACCCATCCGAGTTCGGAACTTGTGCGCGATTACGCCGTGCGCGTTCTCGGCGAACTGACGCTGGAGGCCCAGCAGCAGTTGCTGAACGGCATCGAGCTCGAAGATGGCCCGGCCAGTTTTGCCAGCCTGCAGGATGCCGGCGGCGAGGGGGCCAACCACTGGTATCGCGTGACGCTCTATGAAGGCCGCAACCGCGAAGTGCGGCGGATGTTCGAAGCAGTGGGCTGCACGGTCAGCCGCCTGATCCGCGTCCGCTACGGCCCGTTCAATCTGCCGCCACAATTGAAGCGGGGCCGTGTGCATGAGCTGAACGAGGCCGAGGTCAAGGTGCTGGTGCGCGAACTGGACAAAATGATCAGGCCGCTGGAAACGCCCTAGGAAAGCGCATAAAGTCGCTTGGACTGATTTACCGGGGGGAATAAACTCGTTATAATTCACGGGTTTGTTCCTCTCGTCGTTTCCGGCGAGGCATCTTTTTATTTGAGGTGGGCGTTTCGCCCATTTTTTATTTGTGGCTATGGATTTAAACA
>JAGOAU010000031.1 GCA_017983755.1 Azonexus sp.
TGGCGTCATTGAGGATGTCGGCGTCGGTCACTTCCTTTGCCATCGCGCCGTTGCCCGCGAAAGTCGCGGCGACGAGGATGGCGAGGACGCTGGCGCGCTGCCGATGCTTGCTGGGTGTGTGCATGGATTGTCTCCTTGGTTGTCCATTACTACATCTGGCGCCGCCGCCTTTGTGTCCCTGTGCCGGCCGCACCATCGGCATCCCGAACTGCAAGGGGTGTGCCAGTCGCTTTTTCCTCGTTGCTGGTAGGGGAAATCGGCATGTGCTGTATCGAAAGGCATCAACTGCTCCAAATTGCAGCAACTTGCCGGCGATACAGGTGGGGGCGCTGCTGCTTGAAGGGGCTTTTCGGTCTGGCACAGGCTTTGCAGAAGTGTTGCCAGACCCCATTGGGCTGACGCGATTCGATCCGGCGGCTTATCAGGGGCGAGAGGAGACAGGATGAAATTGCCCCTAATGGTCGCTGCAGTAGCCTTGTCGGCACTGATGCCGGCGGCGGATGCCGCCAACCTGCAAGAGCGCGGTGACCCGCTGAATTCGGCGCGCTGGAATGAAATGCACAGGGCGTTTCTGGCCGGGTTCCCCTATGTCTTCGATCCCCGCGTCCGCGTCATCGCCCCCGGCGAGGCGGAAAACCCGATGCAGGTGCCGGTGACGGTGGACGCGACGGCGATCGGCAGGGTCGTCGAGGTCGTCGTTTTCGCCGATTTCAATCCCATCGTCGAGGTGCTGCGCTTTTTCCCCGAGGGGGCTGCGGCCTACCTCGGCTTCCGGGTCAAGCTGCAGCAATCGACCCCGGTGCGGGCGGCGGTGCGCACTGCCGATGGCGTCTGGCATGTCGGCGGCAGCTGGGTCAAAACCATCGGCGGCGGCTGCACAGCGCCTTCCGCGGCTGCTGCGTCGCCGGCATGGCAGCGGCAGCTGAACATGGTCAGCGCCCGCCAGTGGCGTGACGGCGAACTCGCCGGCCGCCTGCGCCTGCGTATCGTGCATCCGATGGATACCGGCCTGGTCGCCGGCACGCCGGCCTTCCATCTGCAGGAAATCCGCCTGGCCGATGCCGGCGACCAGCCGCTGATGCGCATCGAAACCTTCGAGCCGGTCAGCGAGAACCCGGTATTCACCGTCCAGCAGGCGATCGCCGGCCCGGTCCGCGCCAGTGGCCGGGACAACAACGGCAATACCTTCAGCGTGTTGATCGCACCATGAGCCGGTTTTGCGTCATCGCGCCGCTGCTCCTGGCTGGCGCGGCAGCAGTTGCCGGCCCGGCCTTCGATTACGCCCTGCAGCCAGAGCGGGTCGCCGCCGACGTTTACGTATTCATCGGTCGCAACGAGGACTTCACTGCGGTCAACGGCGGAAATGTCGTCAATACCGGTTTCATCACCGGTAACAATGGCCTGCTCGTCATCGATACCGGCCCCTCGCTGCGTTACGGCGAGCAGATGCGCCGCGCCATGGCGGCAATCGACCAGCGGCCGCCGCTGCAGGTGTTCAACACGCACCATCATCCCGACCATTTTCTTGGCAACCAGGCTTTCGCCGGCGTGCCCATCGTCGCGCTGGAGGCGACCCGGCAGGGCATCGCCACCGCCGGCAACGCCTTTGCCGAAAATCTCTACCGCCTTTCCGGCGACTGGATGCGCGGCACCGAGGCAGTTTCACCGGGCGCGACGGTTGCCCCCGGCAATGTGAAACTGGGTGGTCGTCCGCTGCGCCTGCTGGCCTTGAGCGGCCACACTGCCGCCGACCTGGCCATCTACGACGAGACGAGCGGCGTCCTTTTCGCCGGCGACCTGGTTTTCAACGGGCGTGCGCCGACCACGCCGCACGCCCACATCGCCGACTGGCTGGCGGCGCTCGATACGCTGGAAGCGATCACCCGCGAAGCCGGCTTCACCGCCCTCGTGCCCGGCCACGGGGCGATCGCCCGCGATGCGGCGCCGATCCGCCAGACCCGCGCCTGGCTGCGCTGGCTGGAACAAAGCATGCAGCAAGCGGCGACAGCCGGTCTCGACATGAACGAAGTGCTGGCCCGGCCGCTGCCGGCCGAGTTTTCCACGATGGCGCTTGGAGCAAGCGAATACCGCCGCTCGGTCAGCCATCTTTTTCCGGCGGCGGAGCAGGAAGCGCTGGGCCATGCGCACTGAAGCCATGCTGCCGGAAGCCCGTTTTCCCTTTTCCTCGAAGGAGGAGGGCGCGTGGCGCTTCGCCGGCTTGTTACTGTTTTCGCTGGCGTTGCACGCACTGGTGCTGGCTTGGGCGAACGGCCCGGCGCGCCAGTTGCCGTCGCCGCCACTGCTGATTTCCGCCACCTTGCGTCTGGTGGCTGCGCCCGCTACGGCGCAAGTCTCGCCGGCGCCGGCCGCTGCCGTGCCGCAAGCGAGCCGTGCGCCGAAACCACCATCCCTTTCCCGGCGGCCCGAATCGCCGCCGGCGAGCAGATCCGAGCCCGTCGCCAATGCGCGACCGGCTCCCCAGGAGGTCAGGCAGCCCCAACCGCCATCCGAGCATCGGCCAGCGCCGGAGGCATACGGGGCTGCCAGGCCGACCACCGGCGACGCAACGCCGGTCGCCGCCCACCCAGATCAGCAGAGCCTGCTTGGCCGCTACGCGCAGCAGTTGTCGCGGCTCCTCGCCAGCCACCAGGAATACCCGCGTCTCGCCGCCCAGCGCGGCTGGGAGGGCGAGGTGCGCCTGCGCCTGAAAGTGGCGCGCCAGGGAAATCTGCTCTCCGTACAGGTCGACCGCAGCAGTGGCCACGACATTCTCGACCAGCACGCCCTGCAACTGGTCGATCTGGCCAGCGGCCTGCCGCCGCTGCCCGATGGCCTGGAAGGCAGCGAAATCCTTGTCATCGTTCCCGTTAATTACCGCCTGAAGAAATCGGCATGAAACCGACCTCCATCGCACTGGCACTCGCCGCCCTCGGCAACGCCGCCTTCGCCGCCCCGGAAAACGGGCTGGAAGCCGGTGTCGAAACCGCGCCGATCAATATCATCGGCAGCACACCGCTGCCCGGCTTCGGCGTTCCCGGCGACCAGATACCGGCCAACGTCCAGTCGGTCGGCGGGCGCCGTCTCGAAGAGGCGGAAAACCTGACGCTGCCGGAATTCATGGCGACCCAGCTGCCCAGCGTCAATATCAACGAGATCCAGGGCAATCCCTTTCAGGCCGACCTCAATTACCGGGGTTTCACCGCTTCGCCGCTGCTCGGCACGCCGCAAGGTCTGTCGGTTTATCTGGATGGCGTGCGCGTCAACGAGCCCTTCGGCGACACGGTGAACTGGGATCTTCTGCCGCGCGCGGCGATTGCCGGCATCGACCTGATTCCCGGTTCCAACCCGCTGTTCGGGCTCAATACCCTGGGCGGCGCGCTGGCCTTCCGCACCAAGAGCGGCGATACCCATCCCGGCACCCAGATCGAGTTGTCCGGCGGTTCCTGGGGGCGCCGGATGCTGGAACTGGAGACCGGCGGCAAATCCGGACCGCTCGCCTGGTATGCCGCCGGCAACTTGTTCAGGGAAGACGGCTGGCGCGATTACTCGCCGTCCGAGGTCAAGCAGTTCTTCGGCAAACTCTCTTATCGCGGCAGCGACGGCGAAGCGGATCTGAGCGTCAACCGGACGTCGACCGAACTCACCGGCAACGGCCTGCTGCCCGAATCGATGTTCAACCAGCGCCGCAGCCAGGTCTTTACCCATCCCGACCAGACCAACAACGACCTGACGCAGGTCGCCCTGAGTGGCCGCTACTGGCTGAGCGCCGCGAGCAGCCTGTCCGGCTCCGCGTACTACCGCCAGACCAAGACGCGCACGCTCAACGGCGACATCAACGACGAATTCGAGGACGGCCCCTTCGATGGCGTTTCGGACGAAGAGTCCGGTGTTTACAACCGGACCCGGACCACCCAGAACGGCTACGGCGCGGCGGCCCAGTGGAATTACAGCGGCGAGCGGCAGCAACTGGCGCTCGGTGTTTCCGGCGATTATGCCCGGATGAATTTCAGCCAGTCGGCCCAGGAGGGCATGGTCGACAGCAACCGGGGCATCGGCAACCTGGAGGACGAAGAGGCGGAGAACTCGCTGCGCGGCCAGACCCGGACCGCCAGCCTGTATTTCACCGACACCATCACGCTGCGTCCGGACCTGCATCTGACCGCCGCCGCCCGCTACAACCGGACGCGGGTTAAGACCGTCGACCAACTGAACAACGTGGCGCCCAATCTCGATGGCGACTACACCTACCACAAGCTCAACCCGGCCCTCGGCCTGACCTGGCAGGCGCTGCCGACGCTCAATGTCTACGCCGGCTTCAACCAGGGCAACCGGGCGCCGTCGCCGATCGAACTGGGCTGCGCCGACCCGGCCAACCCGTGCACGCTGCCCAATTCGATGGCCTCCGACCCCTATCTCAAGCAGGTTGTGGCGCGCACCGTCGAAGCCGGGCTGCGAGGCAGATTCGTCGGCGGCGTGCAATGGAATGCCGGGGTGTACCGGACGAACAACACCGACGACATCCTCTTCGTCGGCACCTCGACCAGCGCCGGCTACTTCACCAACTTCGGCCAGACCCGCCGGCAGGGCGTCGAACTCGGGCTGGCCGGCGAGCAGGGCCGCTTCGACTGGCGCATCAACTACAGCTACCTGAACGCCACCTTCCAGTCGTCCGCCTGCCTGCTCTCGGCCAGCAACAGCTCGCGCGGCCAGTCTGCCGAATGCCCGGCGGGCGACGAGATTTTCGTGCAGAAGGGTGATGTTATTCCCGGCCTGCCGGCGCATACCCTGAAACTGGCGCTGACCTGGCGGGCAACCGACAAGCTGCGCCTGGGGGCGGACGTCCAGGCATTCTCCGGCCAGTATGCGCGGGGCAACGAGAACAACCAGCACCAAGCCGACAACGTGGAATTTTTCGGGTCCGGCCGCCTGCCGGGCTATGGCATCCTCAGCCTCAACGGCACCCTCGACCTCGGCGCCGGCTGGGAAGTCTTCGCCAACATCAACAACGTCTTCGACAAGCGCTACGGCACCGCCTCCGCGCTTGCCGAAAACCCTTTCAACAGCGCCGGCGCCTTCCAGAACGATTCTTCCAACTGGATGCACGAAACCTTCCTCGCCCCCGGTGCGCCCCGCGCCGCCTGGATCGGCGTGCGCTTCCGCTTCGGCAAAACGTGATGAACCGGGCCCGCCACAAACTCAGCTTGCGCACCCGCTTCAGCTTCGTGCTGACGGCGCTGTTCGCCTGCCTGCTCGCCGCGCTCGGTGGGCTGTGGCTGCAAGGCGCCCGTAACGGCATTCATGAGGAAGTCGAAGCGGCGACGCGGGTTAGCGAACAATGGCTCGGCGTACTCGCCCGCCAGGCCGGCAGCGGCGGCGCTGCCATCGATGCCGATGCCTTGCTCGCCCTGCTGCAGCCGGCCGGGCGCATTCGCGCCAATGCACTGGAAGTGCTGGATGCCGCCGGCCAGCGCCTGTATCTGTCGCCGCCGCCGACCTACAAGCAGGGCAGGGTCGTGCCGGCTGCCTTCGTGGCCTTGCTGGCGCCGCAATTCGCCGCCCGCCCCATCGAGTTCGGCACGCTTACCGTCGTCATCCACCCCGACGCGTCGCGTTCGGTCATCGACGCCTGGGACGATCTTTGTGCCATGGCCGACTGGGCCGCCGCGCTGCTCGTGCTGCTTTTTGCCGGGACGCGGCTGGCGCTCGACCGGGCGCTGCGCCCGCTGCAACAATTGCTGGCGGCGCTCGACCGCACCGGGCGCGGCCGCTTCGACTTCCGCCTGCCGCTGCCTGCCGCCCCGGAACTGGCGCGCCTGGCCCGCGCCTACAACGGCATGGCCGACCGTCTGGCGCAGGCGGTCGATGAAAACGTGCGCCTCGAAAGCGAGCAGGAAGTCGCCCGCTGCCTGCAGGCCAGCCTCGCCGCCGAGCGCCGCAGCATCGCCCGCGAACTGCACGACGAACTGGCCCAGGGCATCACCGCCGTCCGCGCACTGGCCGGCGCCATCGTCCAGCGCAGCGCCGATCTACCCACCGTCCAGGCACCGGCGACCAGCATCATCGGCGTCACCGGCGAATTGCAGGACGGCGTCCGCAAGGTACTGCAGCAGCTGCGGTCGACGGCCGGGGAGGGGGCAAATCCGGCCGCCACGTTGCGTCCCTTCCTCGACTGCTGGGCGCAACGCCAGCCGCAGATCGCACTCGTCATCGATATCGCCGGGGATCTGCCGGTGGTCGCCGAAGCCGTTTCCGCCGCGCTGCTGCGCGTGACGCAGGAGGCGCTGACCAACATCCTGCGCCACGCCGCGGCCAGCCGGGTGAGCGTCAGCCTGACCAGTACCGGCAGCTGGCTCGAATTGTGCGTTTCCGATGACGGCTGCGGCCTGCACGTCGGCCCATCGGCACAGGCCGGTTGCGGTTTCGGGCTGGCCGGTATGCGTGAGCGGCTGGCCGAGCTCGGCGGCTGTCTCGAACTGACGACGCCGGCCGGCAACGGCTGTCACCTCAGCGCCCGCCTGCCGGCGGCGCGCCCTGTAACCTGTCTGGAGGCATGACCATGAACCCATCCCTGAAAGCCCATCGCATCGTATTGGCCGACGACCATGCGGTTGTCCGCCTCGGCTTCCGCCTGCTGCTCGAAGGCGCCGGCGCGGAATTGGTCGGTGAAGCCGGCAGCGGCGAAGAAGCGATCCGCCGCTATGGCGAAACCGTTCCCGACGTCCTGGTCATGGATGTCTCGATGCCCGGTATCGGCGGCCTGGCCGCGCTCGAAAGGCTGCGCGCGACACACCCCGAGGCGCGCGTGCTGATCCTCTCGGCGCACAACGACGCCGTCGTGCCGGTGCGGGCGCTACGTCTCGGCGCCCGCGGCTACCTGTGCAAGCGCGCCGCGCCGGACGAATTCCTGCGCGCCGTCGGCCGGGTTGCCGCCGACCAGCGCTACCTCGACCCCGAACTGGCGCAGGAAGTGGCGCTCGCCCAGCTCTCGGGTTCCGCCAGCCCGGTCGAAACGCTGACCGAAAAGGAACTCGCCGTCTTCATGCAGCTCGCCCAGGGGCGTTCGGTCAATGATGTGGCCGAAAGCTTCTTCCTCAGCCCGAGTACAGTCGGCACCCACCTCTACCACATCAAGCAGAAACTCAACCTGCAGAACACCGCCGAAATGGCGCTGCTCGCCATGCGCAGCGGCCTGATCGAAGCCTGAGGCCGGCTTGCCGCTCTTCCCGGAAAGCGAACCGTGGGCCGTGCATCACCTGGCGGTGGGCGACGGCCATACGCTCCATGTCGAGGAATCTGCTGCGGTCGACGGCCTGCCAGTGGTCTTTTTGCACGGTGGCCCGGGCAGCGGCTGCTCGCCGGCGCAGCGCCGGTTGTTCGACCCGGCGCGCTACCGCGCCATCCTCTTCGACCAGCGCGGCTGCGGGCGCAGCACGCCGCTCGGCGCCACCGAGGCCAACACGACGGCGCATCTGGTCGCCGATCTCGAACGCCTGCGCGACTATCTCGGCATCCCGGCCTGGATCGTTTTTGGCGGCTCGTGGGGCAGCACCCTCGGCCTTGCCTATGCCCAGACTTTCCCGGAGCGCGTCCTCGGTCTCGTGCTGCGCGGCATCTTCCTGGGTTCAAACGATGAAATCCGTGCCTATCTCGAAGGCCGTTCGGGCGGTCCTGCCGACAGCTGGCAAAGTTTTGCCGACACCATCCCGGCTGCCGAAAGCGCCGACCTGCTGGCCGCCTGCGCCCGCCGCATTCTTGACGGCGACCCCGCCATTGCCGCACCGGCAGTCAGCGCCTGGCTCAACTACGAACGCGCGTTGATGGGCGAAGCGCCGCTGAACGAAGCGCCGGACGGCGCCCGCATGGCGAAGGCACGCATCCAGATGCACTACCTGACACAGGCGTGCTTCGTGCCGCCCGGCGCCTTGCTTGCCGGCATCGAGCGGATTCGCCACATTCCCGCAGCCATCGTGCATGGCACCGCCGATCCGGTTTGCCCGCTATCGACCGCGCAGGAATTGCACCGCAGATGGCCCGAAGCGCGCTGGCTCGCCGTGGCCGGGGCAGGGCACGCCGGCCTGTCGCCACCGATTGCGGAGGCCTGTGGCAAGGCCTTGGATTGGGTGGCGGAACGGGTTGGGGATGGCTGGAAAGGTGTGTAGCGGTAGTTCTGATCTGCCGGATTCGACCTAAAGTGGAAATTGGCAAGTTGGGAAAGCTGACGTTCAACGTTTGAATTCACCGGCCTGCGCGGGGTTGTCAGAATTTCTGTGTGTGAGGCGTGAGGAGACTTTTCCACGGTGACGGTTGCCGAAGGTCCGTTCAGACCGTAGGCAGGTGGCGCGGTGGGAAAGTCGGTGGTCATTTTATCTGCGG
>JAGOAU010000010.1:0-100443 GCA_017983755.1 Azonexus sp.
GATTGGCTGCCTGAGCGGGCCTTCTCTTTCCGCTCCTCAGCCTCATAAAACAAAAACGCCTCGCAACCATCGCGAGGCGCTTCTTTCAGCCAGCTTCAACAGAACGTTTTTACACAGTCTGCGCAGCCCGCCTTTTCGCCGGAATACCGACGCTTACTGGACGCGCACTTCGACGCGCCGCCCTTCTTCCGGGCTGCCGCTGCCGACTGTCGTTTCCGGCTTGCGCAGCTTGACGCGTGCCGGCTCGACACCGGCGGCGACCAGCGCATCGCGCACCGCTTCGGCGCGCGCCTTGGCCAGTGCAGCGTTGTGCGCGGCATCGCCGGATGGATCGTGGAAACCGGAGAGCAGCACGATTGCCTTGGGCTGGAGCTTCAGGACTTCGATCGTCTTGACGACCACGCCTTCGCTGTCGACCACGGCCAGCGTCGCCGAATCGACCGCGAAGAAGACCTTGACCAGTGCCTCACCGACCGGCGCGATCTCGGGCTCTTCCGCCGCCTGTGCCGCGACCGGCGCGGCCGCCGGCTTTACCGCCGCCTTGCCGGCGCTGGCGCCATAGACCACTGCCACCACGGCCAGCACGATACCGGCCAGGACGCCGGCGACGACCGCTGTGGACTCTTCTTCTTCACTTGACGCCATACTCACCTCTCAAAAAATGGAAAACGGCCAAAATCCGGTCAAAACCATCCGGCATTCTATGCCAAGTCGGGCGCAAACAAAATCTTCGGCGTCAGCTCGAGATGCTGGCTGTCGCTGCCCAGCCAGACCACGCCGTCCTGAACCGTGCATTGCAGGCGCATCGTGCGCTCCGCCAGTCCCGCCAGCGCCTGTCCTTCCTCCGCCGTCAGCGCCAGAACCCGCAGATTCTTCTGGTTCGCCAGTTTCCCACCGTTCTGCTGCCACCAGATCTCGGCGCCCCGGCCGCCGTAGCTGAGCACGACGACGTGACGCGAGCGGTTGCAGGCGCGGCGGATGGCCTTCTCGTCGGGCAGGCCGACGTCGATCCAGCGCTCGATGCTGCCGGTGGCGTCGATGTCCCAGAGGTCGGCCTCGTCCTCGGTCGACAAGCCACGCCCGAAAACCAGCGTTTCCGACGCATTCAGGATGAAAGCGAGCAGGCGGATCATCATCCGCTCGTCGGTTTCCGAGGGATGGCGCGCCAGCGTCAATGCGTAGTCGCCGAAATGCTGGCGATCGAGATCGGCCACCTGCACTTCGGCCTTGAAAACGGTGGATTTCAGCGCCATGAGGGAACTCGCAAAAGGCTGGATTATCCCAGAGAAGGAACGCCAACGAAGGCGACCGACTATAATCAGCAAACACTGATTGAGGAGACTGCCATGCGCCAACTGATCGTTTTCTGCTGTATCGCCCTCTCGGCGCTGGCCGCTCGCGCCGAGGTCATCGACATCGACAACGGCGAACTGGCGCGGCTGATGAAAAGCGGCGTCACCGTGATCGACATCCGCACCCAGCCGGAGTGGGAAGAGACCGGCATCCTGCCCGGCAGCAAGCTACTCACCTTCTTCGACGAACGCGGCAAGGCCGACCCCGCCGCCTGGCTGGAAAAGGTCAAGCCGCTCGCCCAGCCGGGCGACCCGGTGGTCGTCATCTGCCGTTCCGGCAACCGGACCAAGCCGGTCAGCCAGTTTCTCTCGCAGCAGGCCGGCTATGCCAAGGTCTATAACGTCAAGAGCGGCATCAAGGGCTGGCTGGCCGACAAGGGCGCCGTCGTTCCGGCGACGCAGAGCATCGCCGCCTGCCGCGCCGCGAAAACTTGCTGAACCAGGCCGTCGACCGCAAGCGCTGCGCCAGTTGCGAACGCTGGCAGGGCGAGCGCCAGCCGGGCGCGACGCCGGACACCGTCATGGTCGCAGCGGAAACCGTGACCGGCCTCTGCATCGGCGGCGGCTGGGACAATTCCGAGCGCCGCGCCCGCTCCGCCTGCGGCCACTGGAAGCTGTGGTCCGCGCTGGACCCGGCGGCGGCCGGCACAGTCCGGTAAAATGCGCCATTCACGGCCTGCCGGCGCCCCAGCCGCAATGATCGCCGCCCCCCTCCCGCGAAAGCCCCAATGCCCGCCCCGCAACTGACCGACCTCCTGCAAGCCGCCTTTACCGCCCGCCAGCCGCTTATCGAGCGCCTGCACGGTGAAGACACGAACGCCTACCGCCTGTTCAACGGTTCCGGCGAAAACCGGCCCGGCCTCAACGTCGACCGCTACGGCGACCTGCTGCTTATCCAGACCTTCCACGAGCCGCTTGATGGCCACGATCGCGTTGCCATCGAGCGTTTCTACGCCGACGCCCTGCCCGGTCTGGTCGCCATCTACAACGACCGCAGCGGCGCCAATTCGCGGGTGACCAACCCGCTGCCTGCCGAAGTGCTGGCTGAAGCTCAGAAGCCGCGCGAATTCCATGAAATGGGGGTCCGCTACCTGGTCCAGGCACGCCATGCCGGCCAGGACCCGTGGCTCTTCCTCGACCTGCGCGCCGGCCGCCGGCGCGTCATGCAGGAAGCCGCCGGCAAGTCGCTGCTCAACCTGTTCGCCTACACCTGCGGCGTCGGCATCGCCGCCGCCAAGGCCGGCGCCGCCCATGTCGTCAATGTCGATTTCGCCGAATCGAGCCTGGCGGTCGGCAAGGAGAACGCCCGCCTCAACGACCTGCCGATCCGCCTGCGCTTCGTGCACAGCGACGCTTTCGCCGCCTTGCGCCAGCTCGCCGGTATCGGCCAGCCGGGCATGGTGCGCGGGAGGAAAATGCCGGCTTTCCCCAAGCTCGAACAGCGCGCCTTCGACCTCGTTTTTCTCGATCCGCCGCGCTATGCCAAAAGCCCGTTCGGCGTCGTCGACATCGTCAACGACTACGCCGCGCTGATGAAGCCGGCGCTGCTATGCACCGCCGAGGGCGGCACGCTGATCTGCTGCAACAACGCGGCGCAGATCGAGCGCGAGGTGTGGGCCGACCAGCTCCAGCGCTGCGCCAGGAAAGTCGGCCGGCCGATCCGCGAATTCGAATGGATCGCTCCGGAGGACGACTTCCCCAGCCACGACGGGCAGGCGCCGCTGAAAATCGCCCTGCTGCGGGTGTAAGAGCATGCCGGCGCGAAGCGCGAAGCCATGAAACCGCAACGCTGGCGAGCCGCCGACGGCACCCGGATGACCCTGCGCCCGATGCTGAAGAGCGATGCGCCGCTGGTCAAGGAATCGCTCGGGAACCTCTCCAGCGAATCGCGGCGCAATCGCTTCTTCAGCGCGATCAGGGAGTTTTCCGACGAAACGGTGCACCGGCTGACCCATTTCGACACCGCGACCGAATTCGCACTGGTCGTCGTGCGTCCGGAAAAGGGCAAGGAAATTCCGCTCGCCGGCGGCCGCTTCGTTCATGACGACGACGGGCGGCGCTGCGAGTTTTCGCTGCTGATCGGCGACCCCTGGCAGGGCCAGGGCATCGGCCACCGCATCCTGCGTGCCCTGATTCGCGAAGCGGCACGGCGCGGCCTGAGCCAGATGGAAGGCAGCGTCCTCGCCGACAACCGCCCCATGCTCAAGCTGGCACGTGCCCATGGCTTCATGGTCGACTACAGCCGTGAGGGCGCGGGGGTGAAAATCGTCAGTCTCGACCTGCCGCGCCCGCAACCCCGCGTCTGGCCGCGCCTGTTCCGCAAGCTGCTGAAATTCGGCGGAAAATAGCGCCCTGCCTCGCTCTGGCGGGGGTCGTTAAGGAAACATTAATCTGGGCCAAATAGACTCGGCGGCTGCATCTTCGCGAGTCGAGCCATGTCCCGAACCATCCGCCGTTTCCCATATTTGCCCGTGTTGTTCGTCGCCTTGTTCACCGGTGCCGCGGGCGCGGCGGAACCGCTCGTGTTGCAGGCCGCGCAGATCAGGGCGCTGGGCATCGAAACGGCGCTCGTCGGCCAGGCCGGTCAGTCCCGCCAGGGCGTTTACCCAGCGCGCGTGCTGGTGCCCAACGAACAGATGCGCGTCGTCGCCGCGCCGGTCGCTGGGATGCTCGAAATGCTCGCTGTGGCGCCCGGCGCTTCGGTCAAGAAAGGCCAGGTGTTGGCCCGCCTGGCCAGCCCGCAGGCGCTGGAACTGCAACGCGATGCCCTGCAGGCCGGCAGCCAGTCGGCGCTGCTGCAACAAAGCCTGAAGCGCGACCAGCAGCTTTTTGCCGAAGGCCTGATCGCCGAATCCCGCCTGCAGGCCACGCGCGCCGCCGCCAGCCAGGCTGCGGCGCAGGCCAGCGAACGCCAGCAGGGTCTGGCGCTGGCCGGCATCGCGCCGGGCAAATTGGGCGCTTCTTTGGCGTTGACCGCACCGATCGATGGCGTCGTGCTCGAACAGGGCGGGCAACTCGGCCAGCGCGTCGAAGCGGCGACGCTGATCTACCGCATCGCCAAACTGACGCCGCTGTGGCTGGAAATCCAGGTGCCGCTGCCGGTCGCCGCGACGCTCAAGGAAGGCATGCCGATCAAACTCGCCGGCCGCGACATCAGCGGCAAGCTGATCGCCATCGGCCGCGCCGTCGACCCGGCCAGCCAGACCGTGTTGCTGCGCGCTGAAGTCGACAAGGGCGCCGCTGCCCTGCACGCCGGGCAGGTGCTCGAAGTCGAGATCGCCAGCCCGCCCGGCCAGCAACAGCAACGCCTGCCGGCCGCCGCGCTGGTGCGGCATGACGGCAAGACCTGGGTCTTCGTGCAGACCGCCGGCGACGACAAGGAAGCTCGCTTCGCCGCGCGGCCGGTGCACATCGTCAGCCAGGGCGGCGACAGCGCGCTGGTCGATGGCGTGCAGGCCGGCGAGCGCGTCGCCGTGCGCGGCGTTTCCGGGCTTAAGGCCATGCTGACCGGCGTCGGCAGCGAATAATGCTGGCCGCACTGATCCGTTTTTCGCTGACCCAGCGTCTGTTGCTGCTGGTGCTGACTGTCATGCTCATCGGTGCCGGCATTCAGGCTTTCAGCGGCCTCCCGATCGACGCCTTCCCCGATGTGTCGACGACGCAGGTCAAGATCATCCTCAAGGCGCCCGGCATGACGCCTGAGGAAGTCGAAACCCGCCTCGCCGTGCCGGTCGAGCAGGAAATGCTCGGCATCCCGCACCAGCGCCTGCTGCGCTCGGTCTCGAAATACGCGCTGACCGACATCACCATCGATTTCGAGGATGGCACCGACATCTACTGGGCGCGCCAGCAGGTCGGCGAGCGCCTGGCCACCGCCATGGGCAACCTGCCGCCCGGGGCCAGCGGCGGCATGGCGCCGATCACGACACCGCTCGGCGAGATGTTCATGTTCACCATCGAAGGCGACCTGCCGCTGGCCGAGAAACGCGCCCTGCTCGACTGGGTGATCCGCCCGCAGCTGCGCACCATTCCCGGCGTCGCCGACGTCAACAGCCTGGGCGGCGAGGTGCGCACCTTCGAGGTGGTGCCGCAGCCGCAAAGCCTCGCCGCGCGCAGGCTGGCGCTGAAGGATCTGCAGGCAGTGCTGGAAGCCAACAACCGCAACGACGGCGCCGGCCGCCTGAACGATGGCGAGGAATCACTGCTGGTGCGCGCCGAAGGGGCGATCCGCACGGTCGACGACGTAAAAGCCATCGTTTTGCAGGCGAAAGACGGCAAGGTGGTGCGCGTCGGCGATGTGGCCGACGTGCGTTTCGGCGCCCTCACCCGCTACGGCGCGGTGACCCGCAACGGCCAGGGCGAGGCGGTACAGGGGCTGGTCCTCGGCCTGCGCGGCGCCAATGCGCAGAGCGTGGTGGCCGGCGTCAAGGCACGGCTGGCCGAGATCGCGCCGACACTGCCGCAAGGCGTCACCATCGAACCCTTCTACGACCGCAGCAACCTGGTCGGGCGCGCCGTCGGCACGGTGGCGAAAGCGCTGCTCGAAGCCATTGTCCTCGTCGTCCTGCTGCTCCTCGCCTTTCTCGGCAACCTGCGTGCGGCACTGGTCGTCGCGCTGATGCTGCCGCTGTCGGCGCTCGCCACCTTCATTTTGATGCGCATGTATGGTCTCTCGGCCAACCTGATGAGTCTCGGCGGCCTCGCCATCGCCATCGGCATGCTGGTCGACGCAGCGGTGGTCGTCGTCGAAAACGTCGAAAGCCAGCTCGCCGAGGCGCCGGAAAACCTGCCGACGCTGCACCTGATCTTCCGTGCCGCCAGCGAGGTCGCGGCGCCGGTGACCTCGGGTATCGTCATCATCATGATCGTCTTCCTCCCGCTGCTCACCCTGCAGGGACTGGAAGGCAAGATGTTCGGGCCGGTGGCGCTGACCATCGTCTTCGCACTGGCCTCGTCGCTGCTGCTGTCGCTGACCGTGGTGCCGGTGCTCGCCTCGTACCTGCTCAAGCGCGGCGCCCACCACGAGCCATGGCTGGTGAAAAAGCTGGCCGCCGCCTACGACCGCGTGCTGACCTCGGCCCTCGCCCACAGCCGTACCTACACGCTCGGCGCCCTGATCGCGCTGGCTGCCGCTGCCGGCGCCTTCCTGCTGCTCGGCAAGAGTTTCATGCCGACGATGGACGAAGGCGACCTGATCATGCAACTGGAAAAGCTGCCGTCGATCGGCCTCGACCAGACCATCGCCATCGACAGCCGCGTGCAGCAAGCCATTCTGGCGAACGTGCCGGAGGTGAAGGCCATCGTCGCCCGCGCCGGCGCCGACGAACTCGGCCTCGACCCGATGGGCCTCAACCAGACCGACACCTTCATGGTGCTGCAGCCGCGCGACACCTGGCGCAATGCCGACCCCGCCTGGCTGGCCGACCAGATGCGTGTAGTGATGGCCGATTTTCCCGGCATCGGTTTCTCGTTCACGCAGCCGATCGACATGCGCGTCTCCGAAATGCTGACCGGCGTGCGCGGCGATCTGGCGATCAAGGTCTACGGCCCCGACCTCGCCACCCTGAACCATCTCGCCGGCGAGATCGTCGCCACAGTCAAGAAAGTACCCGGCGCCGAAGACACCTTCACGCTCAAGAACGACGGCGTGCAATACCTGAAGGTTGCGGTCGACCGCCTGGCGGCAGGCAGATTCGGCCTCAATGTCGACGACATCCAGAACGACCTGAAGGCGCTGCTCGAAGGCCGCAACGTCGGCATCGTCATCGATCAGGGCCGGCGCGTGCCGGTCGTCCTGCGCGGCCCGCAAAGCCTGCTCAATTCGCCGGCCGATTTTGAGGCGCTGCGCCTGAGCGTGCCGGGCGGCGACAGCGTGCCGCTCGCTTCCGTCGCAAAAATCCAGCGTATCGACGGCCCGGTGAAAGTCGACCGCGAAAACGCCCAGCGCTACGTGGTGGTGCAATCGAACGTGCGCGACCGCGATCTGGTCGGCTTCGTCGATGATGCCAAAGCGGCTGTCGCCCGCGACGTCAAGCTGCCGGAAGGCTACCGCCTGGCCTGGGGCGGCCAGTTCGAGAACCAGCAGCGGGCGGCCGCACGGCTGATGGTCGTGGTGCCGGTGGCCTTGCTGCTGATCTTCTTCCTGCTTTTCTCGACCTTCGGCTCGGTGCGCCAGGCGCTGCTGGTCCTCTCCAACATCCCGTTCGCCATGATCGGCGGCGTCTTCGGTCTGCTGCTTGCCGGCGAATACCTGTCGGTGCCAGCCTCGGTCGGCTTCATCGCCCTGCTCGGCATTGCCGTGCTCAACGGCGTGGTGATGGTCACCTATTTCAACCAGTTGCTGGCGCGCGGCCTGCCGGTCGCGCAAGTCGTCGTCGAAGGCGCCAAACGCCGCCTGCGGCCGGTGCTGATGACCGCCAGCATCGCCGCCTTCGGCCTCGTGCCGATGCTGTTCGCCAGCGGCCCCGGCGCCGAGGTGCAACGGCCGCTGGCCATCGTCGTTATTGGCGGATTGCTGACGTCGACCGCGCTGACGCTGGTGCTGCTGCCCATCCTGTTCCGTCGCTTCGGGGTCAAGACCACCGTCAGTTTCACCGGGAAAAATCATGGCTGATGTCCTGCTTTCGCTAACCCTGCCCAACGACGTCGCCCAGGACGTCGAGGACCTGCTGCTGTCGCGGCCCGACCTGGTCCGCGGCTTCACCGCCAGCGTCGCCGAAGGCCACGGCTCGGTCGTGCCGTTGGTCGAGCCCGGCGAACTGGTCGCCGGGCATTCGCCGCGCACCCAGATCCGCATGGTCGGCCCGGAAGAAAACATGCGCGCCGTGCTGGCCCTGATCAAGGCCGAACTGCCGCGCGCCAATGTGTTTTTCTGGCTGGTACCGGTGATCGAGATGGGGCGGCTATGAAAATTGCCCGTTTTTTGCTGTTGACCGCAACAGCCGCCAGTTTCGGCGCCAGCGCTGCCGAACCGACGCCCAACCTGCCGCCGACGGAGGTCGTCGCCCGCGTGCTGCGCGCCAATCCCACGGTACAGGCGGCCAGCGGCCAGGTGCGCGTCGAGGAAGCCAACCGCAGCCGCCTCGAAGCCGGCCCCTACGAATGGAACCTGCGCTTCGGCGCCAACCAGCGCCGGGTCTATCCGTCGGCTGGCAACGACGAACGCTACAACGAATGGAATGCCCAGCTCGAACGCCCGTTGCGCCTGCCCGGAAAATCCTCGGCGGATGCCGAACTCGGATCGCTCGGGGTGGCCATCGCCGAAACGGGCCAGGGCGATGCGCTGCATGAAGCCAGCCGCGCGCTGCTCAAGACCTGGTTCGCTTGGCTCAAGGAAAGCGCGGCGGCAAACCAATGGAACGCGCAGTTCACGCTGCTCGAACGGCAGACCAAGGCCGTCCAGCGCCGCCAGCAACTGGGCGACGCCGCCCGCCTCGAAGCTGTCCAGGCCGAGGGCGCGCTGGCTCAGGCCGAAGCCCAATTGGCGCAGGCGCGGGCACGCCAGACCACCGCAAGCGAAGACCTGCGCCGCCGCTTTCCCGGCCTGCCGCTGATCGAGCCGGCCAGCATCGCCGAACCACAGGCCATTGCCGGCAGCGAAAGTGAATGGCTGGAAGCGATTCTCGAACACAACCACGAACTCGGCGTCGCGCGCGGCGAAACCCAGCGCGCGCAGGTCATCGCCGGGCGCGCCGGAAACGACCGCCTTCCCGATCCGACCGTCGGCGTTCACATCGCGCGCGAACGCGGCAACGAGGAACACATCCTCGGTGCCTACATCACCATTCCGCTGCCCGGCGGCGCTCGCCAGGCCGTCGCCAGCGCCACGCTGGCCGAGGCCGATGTCGCCCATCGCCGCGAAGCCGCGGCCACCCAGAAAGTCACCGCCGAGGCCGCCGCCCTTTACCATTCCGCCAACGCCGCGCTGACCAGCTGGAACGCCAGCCGCAGCGCCGCCGAACGCCTGACGCGCGCCGCCGACATGACGGCGCGCGCCTACCAGCTCGGCGAAGGCAACCTCAACGACCTGCTGACCGCCCGCCGCCTGGCCAACGAAGCGCAACTCGCCGCCCGCCTGAGCCAGCTCGACGCGCTGGAACTGCGCTATCGCCTGCTGCTCGACGCACACCAGCTCTGGGATTTCGACTAGACGCACGCGCCACATGCCGGCTGATGTATGCTGCGTGACGCTCAACATTAGCCCATGGCATGAAAAACCCGGTCCCGGTCATCGTCGTCGCGCAGCTCTTCGGCACCTCGCTGTGGTTTTCCGCCAACAGCGCCGCCGACGACCTGATCCGCACCTGGGGCATCGCGCCCGCCGACATCGGCACGCTGACCAACGCCGTACAGCTGGGCTTCATCCTCGGCACCTTGACTTTCGCCATTTCCGGCCTCGCCGACCGCTATGCGGCGAGCCGCATCTTCGCCGTCTGCGCCATCCTCGGTGCGCTCGGCAACGCTGCCTTCGCCCTGTTCGCCAGTGGCATGGCGGCCGGCATTCCCCTGCGCTTCGCCGTCGGCTTCTGCCTCGCCGGGGTCTACCCGCTGGGCATGAAGCTGGTGGTCAGCTGGGTGCCGGAGCGGGCCGGTGCCGCGCTTGCCCAACTGGTCGGCATGCTGACGCTGGGCACCGCCCTGCCGCACGGCATCCGGCTGGCCGGCGCCGGCTGGTCGTGGCAGGCCACCATCCTCGTTTCATCGGCGCTGGCGCTGGCGGCGGCGGCGATGATCTTCCGCCTCGGCGACGGGCCGCACCTGAAACGCCGGCACGACGCGCCGCCGCTTCGCCTGGGGCGAGTGTTCTATGCTTTTTCGGTGCGAGAATTTCGCGCCTCCGCCCTCGGCTATTTCGGCCACCAATGGGAGCTTTACGCCTTCTGGACGCTGGTCCCGGCGCTGGTGCTGCTGAGCGGACTGGCGACGCCGGGCAGCACGACACTGTCCGGGCTGGCCTTCGCCGTCATCGGCATCGGCGCCCTCGGCTGCATCCTCGGCGGCTGGTGGAGCCAGCGCATCGGCAGCGCGCGCGTGGCGGCCACGGCGCTGGCGCTGTCGGCAATCTGTTGCGCTGTTTTCCCCTTCAGCGGCGACTGGCCGGCCTGGATCAAGATCGCTCTGCTGCTCCTGTGGGGCGCCAGCGTCGTTGCCGATTCGCCGCATTTCTCGGCGCTGTCGGCGCGCGCCTGCGCCCCGGAGATCGTCGGCAGCGCTCTCGCTTTCCAGAATTCGATCGGCTTCGCCATCACCATGCTGTCGATCCAGCTCGGCACCGCCTGGATCGGCGACTGGGGCGCCAGCATCGCCTGGCTGCTGCTGCCCGGGCCGCTGCTCGGCCTGCTCGGCCTTTACCCCTTGTGGCGACGGCCCGTGTAAACGCCAGGTCGGCGTTTAGCCAAGCAACTGCTCGACCATTTCCCGTAACGCCGCAACTTCGGCTTCGAGCAACTCGACACGCGACCTGAGTTCGTCGATTTCCTGCCCGGCAGAAGCTGCCGTTCCCCGTCCGCCGGCTTGCGATTCGCTTGCCTGCTGCCCGCTCAACAAGTGACTCCAGCGGTTCTCGCGCGCCCCCGGCAGGCGCGGCAATTCGACCACCAGCGCACCAGCGGTACGCGCGGCGAGTTCTTCGAGGAATGCTTCGACCGCAGAGATGTCGGCAAATTTATGCAGGCGTTCGCAGTTCAGGCGCAACTCGCCCGCCGTCTGCGGGCCGCGCAGCATCAGCACCGTGAGCAGCGCCGAGGCCTGCGTCGGCACGCCGAGGACCCTTTCCAGATGGTGGGCGAATCGGACCACCCGGCCGCCGCTCACTTCGGACACCAGCCCGAGTTCCTTGAGGTTTTCGATGGCCAGCAGGATTTCCGGCTCGCCGGCTTCCAGCACCGGGTGGCGGCTGGTCTTCTGGTTGCAGCCCGCCGCCAGGGCATTGAGGGATAGCGGGTAGGTATCGGGAACCGTCCGCTGTTTTTCGGCCAGCGTGCCGAGCACGCGCGTTTCGAGGAGCGAGAGCGGAGAAATGGCGTCAGGCATGGGGTGGTCTTTCCTTGACGAAACGATGATGAATATCGGTCACGGCTCCGCCTGGCGGGCGACATATTCGAGCCGTTCCTCGATGCAGGCGCTGTCGCCCATCGCGAATTCGCGGCAGATGTCCGGGCGGCGTTCGTAGATGGTGCACCGCATGGTGTTGCGATCGAGCGCCGCGCACCAGCCGTCGTCGAGGCGCCGCATCACCGTCCCGCCCCAGGCATCCTCGGCGATGAAGCGGGGCGGCACGTCGTCGTCGCCCATCAGCAGCACCTCCAGCCGGCAACAGCAGGCTTCGCAGTTGGCGCAGCTTATTGCCGGGTCGGCGGCGGGGTCGATTTTCGTATCCATTGCCGGCATTGTCCCATGCGGCAGGGAATCAAGTGGGGGGAACGGCAGGATAAGTCGACAAGTCTGTTAGTGTGGGAGCTTCGACCCCCCTCGTCGTTAGAGGCAGGCTCGCACTTTCTGAAACCGGATCACGGTGGCGAACCACCGTCACGAGCAAGCGAATCACCGATGATCGAATCCATTCTCCTCACCGCCGCCCGCGTCTGCACTTTTGAACGGGAACGGGCGCTGACCAATGCCAGCGCCTTTTTCTTCGAGCGCGGCCGGCGGCTGTTTCTGGTCACCAGCCGGCACGTCATGTTCGACAAGCAGAGCAAGCACTTCCCGGATCGGATCGAAGTCGAACTGCATATCGACCCGGAAAACATGGCCAAGTCTACCGGTTTCTCGATTCCGCTTTACCGCAACGGCAAGGCCATCTGGCGCCAGGGCAAGGATGCGGCGGGCGAGATCGACGTGGCGGTGATCGAAATCGAACGCAAGGCGCTGCCAAAAACTGCGGTTTACCGTGCCTTCTCCCCCAAGCACCTGGCCGACCGGTTCGATCAGGTCGAGGTCGGCACCTCGTTGCTGATCGTCGGCTTTCCGCTCGGCTTCCATGACACCCTGCACCACATGCCCGTTGTCCGCCAGGCGGCGATCGCCTCTTCGTTCGGTCTGCGCTTTCAGGGCGAGGGCTATTTCCTCACCGATGCGCGCACGCACCGCGGCACCAGTGGCGCCCCGGTTGTCATGCGCGTTACCGACAAGGACCCGGAACATGGCGACCTGCCGTGGATGCTGCTCGGCGTGCATTCGTCGCGCCTCGACGTCGGCACGCGCGATCTGAAACTGGACGAGGCCCTCGGGCTGAATTGCGCCTAGTACGCCGATATCCTGATGACGCTCACCGAAGGCTGACCGCCCTTAATCCTGCCTTAAGTTTCAGCTAAGAGGCGCTTAAGGCTGGTGCACTAGACTCGTTCTCCATGATGACAAGGAGAATGACGATGAAAGCCCTCCCCGCCCTCGCCCTGCTGCTCGCCAGCCTGGCCGCCCACGCCGAAACGCCACAGCAGATCGGCCAGACCTATACCGCCGAAGCCGCCGCCCAGCAGACTGGCTTCACACCTTCGGCCAAACGCGGCGAGACCTTGTTCCGCCAGCGCTTTGTCCACAACGACAAGATGCCGGCGTGCACCAGCTGCCATACCGACAGCCCGCTGAACGCCGGCCAGCATGCGGTGACCGGCAAGGCGATCCGGCCGCTCGCCGTGGCCGCCAATGGCGAACGGTTCAGCGACCCGGCCAAGGTCGAAAAATGGTTCGGCCGCAACTGCAAGGAAGTCGTCGGCCGCGCCTGCACGCCGGGCGAGAAAGCCGATTTCGTGGCCTACATGAGCGAGGTGCGCTGACATGAAACGCATCGCCCTGACCCTGCTGCTTGGCGTCGCGCTGCCGGCGCTGGCCGACCGCCTGCCATTGCCCGCCGATACGCCCGCTAGCTACGCGGCGGAGTGCGGCAGCTGCCACCTCGCTTACCCACCCGCCCTGCTTTCCGCCGGGGACTGGCGGCGCGTCATGGCCGGCCTCGACGACCACTTCGGGACGGATGCTGCGGTCGACGCCCAAAAAAGACAGGAAATCACGGCCTTTCTCGAACGCCGTGCCGGCAATGCCGAAAAACTCGGACCCGCCGGCGATCCCCCGCGCATCAGCACGACCGCCCGCTTCGTCCGCAAGCACCGCGAAGTGCCAGCCAGGCTCTGGCACGACCCGCGCGTCAAATCGGCGGCCAATTGCGAAGCCTGCCATCGCGGCGCCGCAGACGGGAATTACAGCGAACACGACATCGCCATTCGCGAACTGAAGAGGTAAACCATGCAAAAGATCCTCGTCTGGGACTGGCCGGTACGCCTCGGCCACTGGCTGATGGTCGGCGGTTTTTCGCTCGCCTGGCTGACCGGCGACAGCGAAACCTTCCGCCTGGTGCATGTAGTCGCCGGCGCCACGGTGCTCGGCGTCGCCAGCTTCCGCCTGGCGTGGGGCTTCATCGGTTCGCGCTACGCCCGCTTCGTCGATTTCGTGCGCGGGCCGACGGCGGTCAAGGATTACTTGACGAGCGTGCTGCGGCTGCAGCCCGCCCACCATGTCGGCCACAATCCGGCCGGCGGCTGGGCCATCGTGCTGCTGCTCGGCCTCGGCATCGTGACCGGTCTGGCCGGCTGGGCCATCTACAACGACATCGGCGGCCACTGGCTGGAAGAAGTGCACGAAGCGCTGGCGGCGACGATGCTTACCGTCGTCATCGTCCATGTCGCCGGCGTCATTTCCGGCAGCCTGCTGCACGGCGAAAACCTGGTCCGCGCCATGGTGAACGGCCACAAGCAGGGCGCGCCGGAGGCGGCCATCCGCTCGGCTCGGCCGCTGGCCGCAGCGCTGCTGCTGGCCTGGGTCGCAGTGGCTGGCTGGTGGATTGCCACCTGATAGAATCCGGCCATGCGCATCCTGCTTGTCGAAGACGATCCCCAGCTCGGCGACGGCCTGACCGTCGGCCTGCGCCAGTCGGGCTTCGCGGTCGACTGGGTCAGGGACGGCAATGCCGCCGACCACGCGCTGCATGCGGAAAGCTTCGATCTGGTCGTCCTCGACCTCGGCCTCCCGCGTCTCTCCGGCATGGACGTCCTGACCCGCGCCCGCAGTCGCGGCCAGACCATGCCGGTGCTCATCCTGACCGCCCGCGACGCCACCGGCGACAAGGTTTCCGGCCTCGATGCCGGCGCCGACGACTACCTGGTCAAGCCGATCGACCTCGACGAGCTGACCGCCCGCATCCGCGCCCTGACCCGGCGCAGCGCCGGCCGCGCCGCGCCGCTGCTGGCCCACGGCGACCTCGCGCTCGACCCCGCCGCACACAGCGTCACGCTCGCCGGCCAAGGGGTCGAACTCTCCAGCCGCGAGTTTTCGCTGTTGCAGATGCTGCTCGAAAACGCCGGCCGCGTGCTGACCCGCACCCAGCTCGAACAGTCGCTCTACGGCTGGCGCGACGAGCCGGACAGCAACGCCCTCGAAGTGCATATCCACCACCTGCGCAAGAAGCTGGGCAGCGAGCTGATCCGAACCCTGCGCGGCGTCGGCTACACGATTCCCAAGTGACGACCGCCTGGTTCTCACTGCGCCGCCGCCTGCTCGGCCTGCTGCTCGGCGGTGTCGCCGCCGCCTGGCTGGCGACCATGGTCTTCAGCTACATCGATGCCCATCACGAGGTCGACGAGCTGTTCGACGCCCAGCTCGCGCAGGCCGCGCAGACCCTGCTGGCGCTGGCTGGGCATGACGAGGGCGACGACATCGAGGATCTCGGCGATGTCGCCCACAAATACCAGCGCCGTCTGCGTTTCCAGATCTGGCGCGGCGACGGGAAGCTGCTGATGCGCTCGAAAAATGCCCCGGAAACGGCGTTGACCGCAACCGACGGCTTCTCCGAAACACGCGGCGAGGACGGCCACTGGCGCCATTTCAGCCAGTGGAACGAGGAGCGCAGCCTGCAGGTGCAGGTCAGCGAGAACCACCACATCCGCGACGACCTGATCGGCCACATCGCCTGGCGCCTGCTCTTTCCCGCCCTCTTCGGCCTGCCGCTGATCGGCCTCTGGGTCTGGCTGGCGACGCGGCACGGTCTGGCCTCGCTGGACGGCATCGCCCGCCAGATCGCCAGCCGGGCGCCGCAGCAATTGCAGCCGCTCACCCCAGTCACTGCCCCCGAAGAAATCCGCACCATGCTGAAGGCGCTGAACGGCCTGTTCCAGCGCGTCGAAGCCGCCCTCGAAGCCGAGCGCCAATTCACCGCCGATGCCGCCCACGAACTGCGCACCCCGCTGGCTGCCCTGCAGGCCCAGTTGCAGGTCGCCCTGCGCGCCCGCGACGACGAGGAACGCGCCCGTTCGCTGGGCCAGCTGCAAAGCGGCCTGACCCGCGCCGCCCATCTCGTCGACCAGATGCTGCAACTGGCCCGCCTCGACCCGGAATCCGGCCTGCCGAATCCGCAGCCGGTCGATCTGGGAACGCTCGCCGAGTCGGTCTGCGCCGACCTCGGGCCGCTGATCCTCGACAAGAACCTCGATTTCGCCCTCGACGCCGCCCCCGGCTGCCGCGTGACGGGCCAGGCGGAATGGCTGCGGGTATTGATCCGCAACCTGGTCGACAATGCCATCCGCTACACCCCGCCCGGCGGCCAGGTGCGGGTTGCCATCGCCGGCAGCGAGGGATGCTGCCGCCTGCGCGTCAGCGACAGCGGCCCGGGCATTCCGGCCGGCGAACGGGAATCGGTCCTGCGCCGCTTCCATCGCCTCGATCAGGGCACCCAGCCGGGCAGCGGCCTGGGGCTAGCCATCGTCGCCCGCATCGCCGAACTGCACGGCGCCGACCTGGAACTATCGACCGGCGAAGCGCTGCATGGGCTGCAGGCAACGGTCACCTGGAAGGCGCGCAGCTAGCGGCAAACGCGCCATCCGGCCAACCGGTTAGCTCGCCGTTTCAGCGGCCAGCGGCACACGGAACTCGAACACCGAGCCCTTGCCCGGGCGCGAACGACAGCTGACCTCGCAGCCGAGGGTCTTCGCCAGCCGCTTGACGATGGCAAGCCCGAGTCCCAGTCCCCTCGCCCGGTCGCGCTGGGGATTCCCGACCTGGAAATATTCGTCGAAGATCGCTTCGATGTGCTCGGGCGCAATGCCGATGCCGGTGTCCCATACCTGGATCAGGGCACAGTCGCCGCGGCTGCGTATGGCAACGAGCACGCCGCCGGTCTCGATGTATTTGAAGGCATTGTCGATCAGGTTGCGCAGCAGATTCAGGAGCATTTTCTGGTCGGTGAACAGCACCAGCCCCTGTTGCGGGAAGAAGAATTTGAAACGCAGCCCCTTGACGCCGGCCAGCGGGGAAAATTCCGTATCGATCCGGTGAAATATTTCCGCGGCCGGAAGCGGCCCCGGACAAGGCTGGACGGCGCCGGCATCGAAGCGCGAAATCTCGAGCAGTTCCGTGAGTATGCCCGACAGACTTTCGGCGGATCGCGAAAGGTAATCGGCAATGCGCCTCTGCTCCGGGCTCAGTTCGGTCTTGCCCAGGGCATCCTGGAACAGGTTGATGGCCAGGATCGGCTGCCGCAAATCGTGACTGGCGGCGGCGAGAAAGCGCGACTTGGCGCGACTGGCCTTTTCCGACTCGTCGCGCGCCTGCGCCAGTTGCCGCAGCACCTTCTCGCGCTCGGTCAGGTCGCGGCCGATCGCCAGATAGCGGTCGCCCGGCAGGCGCTGGACGACCAGGT
Source organism: Azonexus sp. (assembly GCA_017983755.1). Lineage (GTDB taxonomy): Bacteria > Pseudomonadota > Gammaproteobacteria > Burkholderiales > Rhodocyclaceae > Azonexus. Next base: position 17,038 of record JAGOAU010000010.1, read on the forward strand.
CGAGCGGCACCGTCGAGCCGTCGGAACAGCGCAGCAGCCAGCGCTGTTCGATGACGGCCCCGGCATCGCAACGCGCCAGTTCCGGCGCGATGCGCGGTGCTTCCTCCAAGGCAACGATGTCGACATTACGCAGGCGCAGCATTTCTTCGCGCGTGTATTTGGCGAGCCGGCAGGCTTCGGCATTGACGTCGAGCAGATTGCCCTGCAGATCGCTGACGAAAATGGCCTCGCTGGCGTTGTCGAAAATCTGCTGTGCCAGCTGCATCCGTTCCTCGGTCTTCTTGCGCTCGGTGACGTCGCGCACGATGGCCCACATCGCTTCCGGCTGCCCGCTCTTGTCGCGCATCAGGAAAGCCCGCAATTCCACCGGCAACACGCTGCCGTCCTTGCGGATGTATTCCTTGGCATACACCTCGGAATGACCGTCGGGAATGATCTGCTCGGCGACGATCCGCGCCTCCATCTCATGCCACCGGGCCGGCGTCAGGTCGAAGAAGGTCATCTGGCGTAGTTCATCGGCGGAATAGCCGGTCATGTCCAGGAACGCCTGGTTGCATTCCCGGAGATAGCCCGCCATATCGACCATGGCAAAGGCGTCGAGCATGCTCTCGTGCAGGCGGCGGTAGCGCTCTTCGCTCGCCCGCAGGGTTTCCTCGGCGATCTGCCGTTCGGTGACGTCGGTGCTGACGCCGACCATGGCAACCGGCTTGCCGGATTCGTCACGAACCAGGGTGGTCCGCAGGTCGATGAGCATGGGCGAACCGTCAGCCCGGTAATTGACGACCTTGCCGGCCCAGGCGCCGAAGCGGCGGGTCGCCTCGGCGATTTCCTCCTGCGTCGCGTCGGCCTCCGGGCCATCGCCATAGACCGAAACATGCCGGCCGAGCCGGTTCTCCTTAGGCGAAGCGAGCGCCTCGGTTTCCGCCCGGTTGACGTAGGTCACGGTGCCGGCCAGGTCGGTGATCGTCACCTGCTCCTGGATCTGGTCGAGCACGAGCGCCTGCAGATGCAGTTCGCTGTCGAGCTGCTTACGCCGGGTAATCACGTCAAAAACCGCGACGAAGTGGTCTGGCCCGGGCGAATAGGCCTGGATGGCGAACCAGGCCTGCAGCGATTCGACGAAAGTCTCGAATTTCTCCGGGCCGCCGCCCGCCGCGACCCGACCGTAGATTTCGAAAAGCTGCGGGTCGGCGGCCCGGATGCCGGGAATGACTTCGCTGACGCGCTTGCCGCAGACCTGCCCCAGCCCCGTCTGTTGGTGAAAGGCCGGGTTGGTGTAGAGATAGACGAAGTCCTGCGGCACGCCGTCCTCGAACAGCATTCGACAGTAGGCGACGCCGTTGAGCATGTTTTCCAGAATGCCCTGGAGCGTGGCGTCGGCTGGAAACGCCCTGGCCTCCGGCGCTGAAGCTGCGCCGGAAGCTACCTTGTCCGTTCCGGAAGATATTTCTCGCATGAACCCGGTTTTTCAGTCTTTTTCACTGTCGACCGCAACCGGCTGCTGCAGTGCGCCGGCCCGCGCCGCGCGCAGCACCGGGGTTTCGAGGCTGATGCGCCCGAGGGCGCCGCTGCGGTAATCGACCAGCAGGATAGCCGCCGCCTTCTCCAGATCGGGTTCGCCGCCTCGGCCCTTGATGATGCAGCCGCGCTTTCTGGCGATGGCCTCGATGACCGCGACGGCATCGCTGCCTTGGGTGGGAAATCCGTAACGGGCCGTCAGCATGGCCGGGTAATGGTCAAGCAGGAAGCCGGCGAGAAAAGTGGCGACCTCGATGTCGATATAGGCATTGACGCCGACTGCGTGGCTGGCGGCGAGCATCAGGCCGTCGACCGGATGGGCGATTTTCGGCCACAGCATGCCCGGGGTGTCGTAGAGGGTGAGACGGGAACTGATGTCGATGCGCTGCTGGCTCTTGGTCACCGCCGGCTGGTCACCGACGGCGGCGACCTTTTTCTTGACCATGGCGTTGAGCAAGGTCGATTTGCCGACGTTGGGGATACCCATGATCATCAGGCGCAGCGGCTTGACGGCATCGTTGCGGTGCGGCGCCAGCTGCTGGGCGAGCGCCGGCACACGCGCCACGTCGCCCGGCTTCTTGCAGCTGATCGCCACCGCCTTGACACCGGGCTGCTGGGCGAAATAGTCGAGCCACGCCTTGGTCGCGACCGGATCGGCCAGGTCGGCCTTGTTCAAGAGCTTGAGGCAGGGGCGCTGGCGGAAGGCGCGCAGTTCGTGGATCATCGGGTTGCTGCTCGCCTGTGGCAGGCGGGCATCGAGCACTTCGACGACGACATCGGCCATGGCCAGCGTTTCGGCCGCCTTCTTGCGGGCGGAGGTCATGTGACCGGGGAACCATTGGATGGACATGGGCAGGTACGTCGGCGTGGCGGGAAAGCGGGGATTATCCCAAATCCGGCGGCGCAACGCCGGTCTACATTTGCTTACAAATCTTAACAGCTTGCGGGAGGGCCCCCCGCTATCCTTCGTTCATGCAGTCCGGCACATCAACGCCGGCACCTCGAGCCGAAGGAAGACGAACATGAAAAACCTGACCAAGATCCTTGCCGCCACCCTGACCGGTGCCATCCTGTCCCTTTCCGCCTCCGCCGCCCTTGCCGACGGGCGTGGCCATGACCGCGGGTGGGACAACCGCTACTATGACGGCTATCGCGGCGGCCACCCGCATCACCACCACTATCGCGGCCCGGCCGTCTATGCGCCCTATTACGCGCCCGCACCGGTTTACTACGGGCCGCCGCCGGTGGTCTATCAACCCAGCTATTACGTGCCGCGTCCGGCGCCGGCGGTGACCATCGGCATTTCGCCCATCGTCATCCCCCTGCGCTGACCCAGCCAGGAGGTATCATCGGGGGTCAGCCACCACCGGACTCCCCATGCATATCTGGGTCGATGCCGACGCCTGCCCCGGCGTCATCAAGGAAATTCTCTACCGCGTCGCCGAGCGCACCCGCCTGCCGCTGACGCTGGTCGCCAACCAGTGGCTGAAGACGCCGCCTTACCCGGGCATCCGCTCGGTTCAGGTGGCCAAGGGCTTCGATGTGGCCGACAACTACATCGTCGAACAGGCACAGGCGGACGATCTGGTCATCACCGCCGACATTCCCCTGGCTGCTGCCGTCATCGACAAGGGCGCACTGGCACTCAACCCGCGCGGCGAGCTCTACAGCAGCGAAAACATCCGGCAGACGCTGGACATGCGCAATTTCATGGACGTCCTGCGCAGCAGTGGCGTCGAGACCGGCGGCCCGCCGGCCTTCAGCCAGGCCGACCGCCAGGCCTTCGCCAACCAGCTCGACCGTCTGCTGGCCAGGCGTTGACCATTTGCCAGGGGAAGATTCATTGCGCCAAGCCTTGCGCATGGATATTCTGAGTACATAGCCTTCGGGTGTCACGTTGCCGTGCCGGAGGCTCGCACACCATTTCCACCGACTTCGTTTCAATTCATCTGCAAGAGGTGATCCATGAAACCTGTCCTTCCCTGGCTGGCGCTGGCATCACTGCTCCTTGGCGCCGAAGGTCCGGTCAGCGCCGACGAAAGCCATGGCAAAAAGTGCCTGCCACTCATGGACGATGCGCGCAACGGCCCGTTCAGCCTGGCGGCCGCCCTGGCCGGTGGGGGCACCAAGGCGGCATCCTTCGGCATGGGCGTCCTCGCGGCATTGTCCAGCCAAAACATGGAAGCCAGCGGACTGGCAGAGCGGGGAAGCAAGCTGGCCATCGCTCAGACGGACATGATTTCCACGGTATCCGGCGGCAGTTATGCGGGATATTTCCTCTATTCACGGCTTATCGATGCGAATAGCGGCGAGGAAGCATCCAGCAAGACGGCAAAGCCCAACACAACCTGGAAACCTGACACGCTCAGGAACTACTTTGCTGACTGCATTCCGGACAATCTCCGGGAACATTTCGCGAATCAGAACGAAATCAAGGCAGCTGAAGCCGCGCGGCGGGGAACGACCACGGAAAACCTGTTCTGCCCGCCCTACGTCAACGCCATTCGCGACACTGGGACGGAAAAGCTGGCAAACGCAAACACTTACTGGAACGCGACCCGCCCCGAGACCCTGCACCAGCAGTTTCTCCGCTGCCATCAGGATGTCCTTGCCTGGCAATTCTGCAATTTCGGCGTTACCGACGACGGCCAGGGGGATACGGCCCCTAACCTGGCTTCGGGCGCCGTTCTGGTACTGGCTACGGGCATCTCGCTGCCATTTTCCTGGACCGCCAATTTCATCTTCGACTGGCCGGTCAACCTCTCGCCATCGCGCGTCGCCTACCGTGACGGGATCGGCATGGCCTTCGGTTTGCGCCCCCTCGACGCCCGAGCCCTGCAGGGAACGACCGAATGGGCCAGCAACGTGCATGCCGTCGCCGGCGCAAAATTCGTCGATGACCGCCTGGTGCCCGATGCCAGGAATCTGGATTTCGCCAAGCTGCGCGAACTGACCCCCGGCAAGCCCACGGATCCGCCACTCTGGGTGATCAATGCGACCGCAGCTCCCAGCCGCCACCTGCTCGGCTGGATCGGCCAGAACGACGTAAACCTCGACGCACACATCTTTCACATGTCGGGCCGCGAGCAATGCGCGGAATCTGTCGGCCCGATACCGATCGATCATCGCACCTTGTGGGACACCGACGAACCCGTCGAAAACCTCTCACCCTTATTAAACGCGGTGAATGCCTCAGCCGCATTCTTCGACGCCAACGAACAGACCCTGGGACAACCCGCACGTTTTCTTGCCGGAGTCGGCCTGCAGGCAAGCAACCTCAACTGGGGCATCGACCTGATCAATCTGGACGGAAATCACCAGCCCCGGGCGAGCAAGGTGCGCGAAAGGGCTCATGAAATCGCCCCCTTCCCCCTGTATCTTGCAGAATCGGCAAGTGCGCATGCCGCCGGGAGCGCCCCGGTGTTCGTGCGCCTGGTCGATGGCGGCTCATCGGACAATCTCGGCGCCTACGGCCCGATTGTCGAAGGCGTCCGGGACATCATCATCTCGGACCACTCACAGGACGACAAAGGCTCTATGGGAGACCTTTGCTACCTGCACAACGAACTTTACCTGCGGCGCGGCCTGCACCTTCACGTTCCGGGACTGGCGCGCTGGCCTGAAGGTTGCCTGAGCGGAAATATCCTCCGTCGCTCCCGCGATACCGGGACGGACGCGAAACTTGCCGACAAGCTGCAACTACTGAGAAGACACGAGAAGGCAGCCGGCGACCCGGCATACTTCTACCCGATATGGGGCTGGCCCTACCCCTTCCTCGCCGCTTGCGTCAGCCGGAGCGACAACCCGGCCAGTTGCCTTGCCGAACCGCTCAATCGCCTTTGGATCGTCAAGCCGGCTTTTGACTACCCGTACTGGCTGAACCAGCAAACCAGCTGTCAAACACCCAGGGCGGAAGGTCCCGGCTGCCCTGTACCACCGGACGGTCAACCTTCCCGCCGGATCATCGCGAGTTGTGGCGGCAACGACGAACTGCCCTGTGAAAGCTCCGCCGTGCTGCTGCGCAATAACAACTACCTGCGGCACGTTTCCGACTTCGACACGCCGGAGTTTCCCCAGGGATCGACGGTAAAGATGACGTTCAATTCAAGCGCCAACATCTATGGCGCCTACCGTGAACTGGCCCGGCACTACACGCGTCAGGCAATCCTTGCCGTCGACCGGGTCCGTGCCGACCCCGGCGGCAAGGCCTACGAGCGCATCCTGTGCTGGCAGGGGACGCATCCGATAAGGGGCAGCGCCGATTCAGGCAATCTGAAATTCCTGCCGGCATGGGGCGACATCAAGACAGCGGGCTGGGGCAACAGGGAACGTGCGGAAGCGCGGCTCGGCATTGGCAAGGAAGATGCCCAGGCCTACATCGCCGAAATTCCCGAATGCGCCCGACTACTGTCCGAAGCGTCGGGCAATCACTGACGGTGACTACACTACCTCGCGGGCGTCGACAAAGCGCAGGTTCGGGTACTTTTCCCTGACCATGTTCAGATAGACATTGTTCGGCGCGAGATAGACCGGCTCATCGGCGCCGTCGAGCGCCACGTTGGCGCTGTAGCGATCGGATAGCTGGCGCAGTTCGGCGGCGTCGCCGTGAATCCAGCGTGCCGTCGAACAGTTGTAGTTCTCGAAGGTGACCTGAACGCCGTATTCGTTTTCGAGCCGGCTGGCGACCACGTCGAACTGCAGGGTGCCGACCGCACCGAGGATCAGGTCGGTACCCGACAAGGGCCGGAAAAGCTGGGTCGCCCCTTCTTCAGCCAATTGCTGAAGACCCTTCTGCAATTGCTTGATTTTAAGTGGGTTAGCAATCCGTGCAAGACGGAAATGTTCGGGCGCGAAGGACGGAATCCCGGTGAAGCGCAGGTCCTCGCCTTCGGTGAAGGTCTCGCCAAGACGGATGGTGCCGTGATTGGGAATGCCGATGATGTCACCCGGATAGGCTTCGTCGGTCGTGCTGCGGTCGCGCGCCATGAAGGTGATGGCGTTGTTGACCGCCAGGAACTTGCCGCCGGCGCCCTGCTTGACCTTCATGCCGCGCTCGAAGCGGCCGGAGCAGACGCGCAGGAAGGCGATGCGGTCACGGTGCCGGGGGTCCATGTTGGCCTGGATCTTGAACACGAAGCCGGAGAATTTCGGCTCGTTCGGTTCGACCTTGCGCGTCACCGCCGGCCGGGCAATTGGTGCCGGCGACAGGTCGACCACCGCGTCGAGCAGGCTCTGCACGCCGAAGTTGTTGACCGCCGAACCGAAGAAGACCGGCGATTGCTGGCCGGCCAGGTAGGCATCGGCATCGAATGCGTGCGAAGCGCCGCGGACCAGTTCGATGTCGGTGCGCAATTCATCGGCCTGCACGCCGATCAACTCGTCGAGGCGCGGGTTGTCCAGCCCCTGGATGATCTCGGCCGTACCCTTCTCGGCCTGCGGGTCGAAGAAGGTGATGCTGTCGTCGTAGAGGTGATAGACGCCGCGGAAACGCTTGCCCATGCCGATCGGCCAGGTCATCGGCGCGCACTGGATGCCGAGCACCGACTCGATTTCGTCGAGCAGGTCGATCGGCTCCTTGCCTTCGCGGTCGAGCTTGTTGATGAAGGTCAGGATCGGCGTGTCGCGCATGCGGCAGACGTTCAACAGCTTGATCGTCTGCGCCTCGACGCCGTTGACCGAATCGATGACCATGGTCGCCGAGTCGACGGCGGTCAGCGTGCGGTAGGTGTCTTCCGAGAAATCCTCGTGGCCCGGTGTGTCGAGCAGGTTGATCATGCACTCGCGGTAGGGGAACTGCATGACCGACGAGGTCACCGAAATGCCGCGCTGCTTTTCCAGTTCCATCCAGTCCGAGGTCGCATGGCGCGAAGCCTTGCGGGCGCGCACTTCGCCGGCCACCTGGATGGCGCCGCCGAACCACAGCAGCTTTTCGGTCAGCGTGGTCTTGCCCGCGTCGGGGTGGGAAATGATCGCGAAAGTACGGCGGCGGGAGATTTCGTTGTCGAATGCAGTCACGGCAATGGGCAAAAAGCGGAAAGTCCGTGATTATACCGTTGCCGCAATGCAACAAAGAGCTAGCCTGGCGGCAACACCTGTCGATATAGCGCGCGGCTGGCATAGGCCAGCCACGGCAGCGTGAGCGGCAGCAGCGGCAGGAGCACGACGCTGGCGATGGTTGCGGTCGACAGCAAAAAAGCCCATAAAATGGCCGGCGCGAAATTGCCGAACACGACGCGCACGCTGGTCACCACGGCATCGACCAGCCCGGCCCGCCGCTCGCACAGCAACGGTACGGAAAACGCCGAGATGCAGAACAGCAGCAGCGCGACGACCAGGCCCGAAACTGCCGCCCATTTGACGAAGCCGATCACGCCGGCGGCCGCCGGGATCAGGTCGCCCAACCAGACCGGCGTCGCGCCCACCATGTAGGCATACAGAATGGCGGCATCGGTGACGAAAATCATGAACAGCAGGCCACAGACCAAGGCCAGCGCCCAAAGTGCCCGCGCCGCGCCGGTGAAACCGGAAACCACTGCCCCCGCCGTCACCCGCTCGCCCGCCTCGTACGTCCGGGCAATCCCGAAGAACCCGGCGAGGATCGCCGGCCCGACCAGCATGAAGGCGCCGGCCGCCGCAATCACGAATGGCGACCAGCCCTGCGCCAGCAAGCCGCCCATGATCGCCACGCCGCCGATGACGAAAAGCAGCGAATAGGCCATGCTGACGCTGCGCGTGGCATTGGCGAGATGCCAGCCGTCGGCCAGCGACTGGCGCAGCGTGGCAAGCGTGATGGGCTGGATTTTCATGGCGTGGCTGCAGGAATCATGGCTGAAAAGGCAAGCCTAGCGAAAAGCCGGGGCACGAGCGCCGATCCAGATCAAATAATTTCCCTACTGAAATTGCTGTTATGCAGCAACCGTGGCAAATTTCATAGTAGTGCGGTTGGCCGCGCAGATATTCTGCGAGCCATGCCAGCCGCCGTTCCCCCTTCCCCCCTCCGTTGCCGCACCCCCGCCCCGCCGGCCATGCACCGGTGGGTCAGCGTCGCGCTGTTCTGGCTGATGGCAATGCAGGCGGTCCTGGTCCATGCCGCCGGCCTCGAGTCCCTGCCCGCCGAACCGCTCGGCCGCTGGATGGAGGTCATGATCGAGAAGGGCCGCCCGCTGACGCTCGACGAAGCGCACGGGCGACTGCGCGGTGGCGCCTTCGTCCGCGGCCACGAAGAGGTGCTCAAGTTCGGCATCGGTGCACGCCCGGCCTGGTTGCACCTGGCCGTCGACAATGGCAGTCTGCGCCCTGCCGAACGCCGCCTGCAACTGGAAATTTCCTGGCTCGACCGCATCGACGTCTATCTCGTCCAAGACGGCGAAATGCTCCTCTACAAGACCGCCGGCGATGGCGATGCCGCGGCGCAGCACCCGCTGCCCGGCCTTGGCTACGTCTTCGACCTCACCTTGCCGCCCGGGCAGAGCAGCATTTTCCTGAGGGTGGAGACACCGGACCCGCTGCTGTTGCCGGTCCGCCTGCTCGACAATGCCCAGATCGGTTCCCTGCAGCGGCAGTACGACTACGGCTACGGCCTGCTCTACGGCTTCCTGCTGGCGCTGATCGCCTACAACGCCATGCTCTACATCGGCCTGCGCGAACGCAGTTACCTCGACTACACCTTCTACCTCGGCAGCTTCACGCTGGCTCACATCAGCTACACGGGCCACGGCTACATCTGGCTGTGGCCCGGCAATACTGCCATCCAGCAATACGCCATTCCGCTGATGATGGTGATCTTCGGCTGCCTCGGCCTGCGCTTCGCCGACGGCTTTCTCAACCTCCGCCAGCACTCCCCGGACATCCACCGCCTGATCCGCTGGATGTCGCTCTCCGGGCTGTTCATGATCTTCCTGACGATTGCGCTCGAACGACAACAGGATGCAGTGCTGTTCGCCTTCGCCTTCGTCCTGCTGTTCTCGATCGTCATGGTCTGGCTAGGGCTCATCGCGATCCGTCATGGCCAGGTCGCCGCTCGCTACTTCCTGGCTGCCGCGCTGACCGCCATGGTCGGCACCTCGACGACAGCGCTGGCCGTCTGGTTCGGCCTCGCCTATTCGCCGCTCGCCTTCCACGCAGCCGGCTGGGGTGTCGTCGCCGAAGGCATCCTGCTCGCCCTGGCACTCGCCTACCGGATGCGCCAATACCAGCGTGCCCGCCTGCAAGCCGAGCATCTCGCCCGCACCGATCCGCTGACCGGGCTGTCCAACCGGCGCGCCTTCCTCGAACACGCCGGCCCGGTCTGGAGCACGGCTCAGCGCAGCAAGCGCCCACTGGCGGCGATGATGGTCGACATCGATTTCTTCAAGGCGATCAACGACAACCACGGGCATGCGATGGGCGACCGGGTACTGCAGGCAGTGTCCCAGCTCCTCTCGGAAGTCTGCCGCGGCGGCGACATCACGGCGCGCTGGGGTGGCGAGGAATTCGCCATCCTGCTGCCGGAAACCACCGCCGCCCAGGCCGCGCAACTGGCCGAACGCCTGCGCACCAAGATCGCCGCCCTGCGCCTCGGTTCGCCGCGCAAGCCGATCCGGCTGTCAGCGAGTTTCGGGATCGCCGAACGCGGCGAGCACGAAAGCCTCGACCAGTTGATCCACGAGGCGGACGAATGGCTTTATCACGCCAAGGAATCGGGGCGCAACCGCGTCGCCGGGCCGCTGGAACTGCAACCGGCGGGGTAGCCGGCAGCCTAGACGGCGACCAGCGTCTGCCTGCCGTACCATTCCTCGCCAGCAGGCAAGGTCACCGGCTGCCGGGCGATGGCCGCCTCGACGCAGAGCATGTGGCGCCAGCCGTCGGCCGGCATGTCGGCCAGCGCGGCGCACTTGTCCAGCCACGGGTTCCACACCACGACATCTGGAAAGCCCTGGCTCTGGATACCCAGGCTGAGGTTGCCGGCCTTCAGCAGCTGCGGCCGCCTGACGTCATGATAGACGCGGTCGACCTCGCCCTCGACGACCAGTTCGGTACCGCTTTCGCGAACTATCTTGTCACCGTTGGCGGCATCACGGTAGTCGTGGCCGTAAAGGCCTTCGAGCGCGACATCCTCGACCTGGATGACCCGCAGATAGGTATGCAGCGCACCGGTGAAGGCGAACGGCGCCGCGCCGTTGTTGACAATGCAGAGTTCGAGATCGATGCGGTCGACCTCCAGCATCACTGTAATTTCGGCCTTGAAGGCATGCGGCCACAGGGCGCGGGTCTCCGCATCGTCGGCGAGTTCCAGCGTCGCCAGCGCGTAATCGTCACCACAGCGCTGCGTGGCGACCGACCACTCGCGGGTGCGCACGAAGCCGTGCTTGGGCAGGTCGCCGAGCCCGGCGAATTGCGGAAAGCAGACCGGAATGCCGCCGCGGATCGCGACGCTGCCGTCGAAAACGGCACGCTCCGAAAGAAACAGGCGTTCACGGCCGTCAGGCGTGATCCATGACAGGATCTGGGCGCCGAGCCGGCTGATGACGGCAGACGAGCCGCGCGGCCCGTGCAGGCGCAAGGCCTCGATGCCGTGGAATTCAATCGTTTCGATATTCGGTTTCATGAGTTTCCGGTGCCCTGGGCACCACGTAAAGTTGCGGGCGGACATGCAGCAGTTCGACCCGGTGGCCGAGCATGGTCACGCTGCCGGGCCGTCGGTTGTCGCCGTTGTCACTGTATTCGAAGGCGTAGATGCGGCGCAGCTTCAGTTGTCCGTCATCGTCGCGCGCCGGCCGCAGCGAGCGGATGACGACGGTTTCGTCGAGCAGCTGCAGCCCTTCCTCGGCGCATGCCTGCTGCGCCGCCCGGACGCCGATCTCGCGCGCCTTGAGGCTGTCGAGCCAGAGCCAGACGCCGGCCCCCAGCAGCCCGAGTACGAGCAATTCGAGTAAATCCATCGCCCAAGTATACGTAAACCGTGAAACATGCCACGTTGTTTTGTGACGATTTGCGGGATAATCCGCGTACTTTTAAAACGTGTCGAGCCATGAAGTCCGCCCTCAGACTGTTTCGCGACCTGCTCCCCTTCAGCCAGCCGCCGGCTGACCGGAAGGCCGCCGAAGTACGCGAACTGCTCGACACGGTAGCCGGATTGTCGTCTTACGAGGTGGTTACTGAACTGACGGCGCACGTCATTCCGGCCATCGTCGAGCAGCAGAACCTCCACATGCGCTTCAAACTGCTCGAAGACGCACGCCAGGAAGCCGAAAAGGCGTTGCCGGTGCTCGAGCGGCACATCGATTACTCGCCCCTGCCCCTGCCGCTGGCTGCGACCACCTCCGCCCTCGCCGCCGACAACCTGATGAAGACGCTGGCCGTCGGCTATTTCGAGATCGCCAGGGCGATTGCCAACGGCAGCCAGCAGAAGGCGCTCAGCCGCATGTTCCAGCGTGCGACACTGCGCGCGATGCTGCTGCTGGCCCGGCGCCAGCAGCTGGCCTATCGCACCTACGCCAAACCGTCGTCGTCGTCCTGGATCATGCTGCACGAGCTCTACCAGATGGCCCGCACGCTGCGCACCCGGAACCCGGGCGAAGACATCTCACCGATCGAACACCAGTACCTGAGCGCCCTGCTTTTCGCCTACCTCGAACCCAGCAAGCTGCCGCGCATCGACCTGGCCGCCGCCATCTTCTGCACGCAGCAGCTGGCCGTGCATGCCAGGGTCGCCGAGGTCACGCCGGAAACGAACAGCAGCCCGGCCAGCGCGTCGTGCTTCTTCGTCCGGCCGGAAGACGGCACCCCCGGCACCCCGCTGCAGCGCATGCCGCAGGGAACTCCGATATTCGACGGGATAATCATCGACTGCAGCGGCGTCCTCGAAGCTCTCGACAAATCGGGCAACCGCAGCCCCGACAACCTCGACGAACCCGGCCTCGACATCCCACCGGCCCTGCTGCACACCCTGCAACTGGCGCTCGGCGGCCGCTCGATGCGGCGCTTCGCGCGCAAGCGCTTCAAGCCGCACGCCGATCTGGTCGGCGGCATCGGACAGGTCATTCCCTTTATCGAGGGCAGCGCCCGCTCCCGGCGCTCGGCTGACGCCGCCAGCCAGCACGGCCCGAAGAGCTTCGTCCCCAGCGAATGGTCGTTGATCGACCAGAGCCCGGACGGCTTTCTCGTCCGCTTCATCCAGGGCGAAAACTGGAAAGTCGGCGTCGGCAACATCGTCGCCCTGCAGCCGCGCGAATCGAGCAAGGTGCACGTCTGCATGGTCCGGCGCATCGCCACCAACACCCAGGGCCGTCTCGAACTCGGCCTGCAGGCGCTGTCGCCGCAGGTCAGCGTGGTCGACCTGCCCGGCCATGGCGAAATCCGGCGCGGCATCTACCTCCACCGCCTGCCGGGCTATGGCGATCGCCCGGGCATCATCGCCCGGCCCGGCCATCTCGCCAGCGGTCACAAACTCAAGCTTGCCGCCGCCGGCGAACCCCAGCTCTGGCAGATCGGCAGGCGCCTCGAAGCCTCCGAAGGGCTGGAGTTCTTCGCCCTCGTTCCACTCTAGGCCTTCAGGCGCCCATGCTCAGCTACCGTCATGCCTTTCACGCCGGCAACCACGCCGACGTGCTGAAACATCTCATCCTGCTGCAGATCGCCGAATACATGGGCGAAAAGCCGGCACCGTTCTGGATCATCGACACCCACGCCGGCGCCGGACGCTACGCGCTGGAATCGGCGCACGCCAGCAAGCTCGCCGAATACCGCGACGGCATCGGCCGCCTGTGGGACAGGAAAGGCCTGCCGCCGGCTGCGGTCGACTACCTGGAATTCGTCAAAATGCTCAACCCGGACGGCCAGTTACGCCACTACCCGGGTTCGCCGTGGCTGGCCAGCCAGTTGCTGCGCGAGGGCGACCGCCTGCGCCTCTACGAACTGCACAGCACCGACGTCAAGCTGCTGCAGGAATGCTTCAAGGGCGCCGGGCGCCAGGTCACGATCACCGCCGGCGACGGTTTCGCCGGACTGAAGGCCATCCTGCCGCCACCGACCCGACGTGCGCTGGTGCTGATCGACCCTTCCTACGAAACGCGGGACGACTATGTCAACGTCGTCAAGGGCCTGCAGGAGGCGCTCAAGCGCTTCGCCACCGGCACTTACGCGCTGTGGTACCCGATGCTGTCCAAACTCGAATCGCGCAAGCTGCCGGACAGGCTGAAGGGTCTCGGCGCCGCCAGCTGGCTGCATGTCACGCTTGAGGTCAGCGCACCGTCCAAGGACGGGTTCGGCATGAACGGCAGCGGCATGTTCATCATCAATCCACCGTGGACGCTGGAAAAGAAGCTGCACGAAACCCTGCCGAAACTGACCGAGATCCTGGCCCAGGATGCCGGGGCGAAATTCACCCTGGAAAGCCAGAGCGCCTGACGCTCAGCCGAGTTCGGTGTATTTGGCCCGCGATCCCCGGGCCTTGTCGACCGGATACTTCTCCGCGTTCTTCGCCAGCTTGGCGCGCGTGACTGCCGCCAGATCGATCCCCGCCGTTTCGGCGATCAGCAACAGATAGAGCAGGATGTCGGCGCATTCGTCGTGCAGCGCCTCGCGGATCAGCGGGTCGGCCGGCAGCGCCTCGACCTCGGCGTCGCTCTTCCATTGCGTCAGTTCCAGCAGTTCGGCGGCTTCCAGGTTGAGCGAGGTGATCAGGTTGCGCAGCGAATGAAACTGCCGCCAGTCGCGCGCATCGCGAAATTCCAGGACTGCTGCGGTCAACGCCTCAAAATCGCTCAATTTCAAACCCCAGGCAAAGGCAACGGACTCCTATGCTAGCGCAAATCGCACCGTCACCCGCGCCCCGCCCAGTTCGGGAGACCGATCGATAGCCGCCTGGCCGCCATGCTGGCGGGCGATCTCGCGGACGATGGCGAGGCCGAGGCCGCTGCCACGGCTGGCGCTGCCAAGCGCCTGATAGAAGCGCTCGAACACCTTGTCACGGTCGGCCGCGGGAATGCCGGCGCCGCTGTCCTCGACCACCAGCCACGCCCCGTCGTCACCCGCGCCGCAGCGGACGGTGACGCTGCCGCCGCGCGGCGTGTGGCGCAGCGCATTGTCGATCAGGTTGGCAAACACCTCCTGCAGCAGCAGCCTGTTGCCGAGCACCGCACACGGGGCGAGATCGAAGCCGAGATCGATTCCGTTCCTGATCGCCACCGGCAGCCAGTCCTCGGCCGCGGCCTGGGCCACTTCTTCGAGCGCCACGCGCGGCTGGGTCCGGGCCAGCGAGGGCTGCGCCCGGGCCAGCATCAGCATCTGCTCGACGAGATGCGACAGGCGATGCGCCGCCGCGAGTATGCCCTGCAATTGCTGCCGCATCAGTGGGTCCGATGCGGCCAGCGTCGCCTCGACCTGCGCCTGGAGTGCCGCGATAGGTGTCCGCAACTGATGTGCCGCGTCGGAAACAAAGTGGCGCTGGCTGTCGAGCGAATGCCCGAGCCGGTTCAGCAGTTCGTTGATTTCCCGCACCACCGGCTGGATTTCCTCCGGCACGTCGGTGGTCACCGGCCGCAGGTCGGCCTGCGAACGCCCGGCCAGTTCCTCGCGCAGGCTGGCCAGCGGTGTCAGACCCGAACGTACGCCGAACCAGACGACGGCCAGACTGACGACAATCAGCAGCAGCTCCGGCAACAGCATGCCGAGCAGGATTTCACGGACCAGCGCAGTGCGCTTGACCAGCGTCTCGCCGGCGAGGACGGTGAAGGTCTGGCCACCCCGCTCGGCTTTCAATGCCGCGACCCGAACCGGCTGGTCATTGAGCCGGCCATCGAAGTAATAGCGCCCCTCGCTCCAGACTTCCTTCGGCAGCCGCGGCGGCGGCATCGGCAAACCTGCTTCACCGTCGAGCAACTCGCCATTCGGGCCGCGCACTGCAAAAAAGATCTCATCGAACTTGTCGACCAGCAGGACGTCCCGCGCCTGCGCGGTAAGCGGCAACACAGGCTTGCCGTCATACATTGCCAGTTGCTCGACGATCGCCAGCGCGGTGTCGAACAGCGCCCGGTCGTAGGCTTTCGTCGCGCTGCGCAGCGCCACCCAGTAAGCTGTTACGGCGCCGGCCAGCAACAGCACCAGCATCGCCGGCAGCAGCCAGCGCAGCAGCAGAAAACGCAGGCTAGGTTGCCGCATCGCCGGCTTCGGGCGGTTTTTCCAGGTAGTAGCCGAGGCCGCGAACGGTACGGATGACGATGCCGGCCGGCTCCAGCTTGCCGCGCAGGCGGGAAATGAACTTTTCGACGGCATTGGGCGTGATTTCATCTTCCCAACTGTACAAGGCCTGCATGATCTGGTCCTTGTTGACGATCCGGTTGACGCGCTGGGCAAGAAACTCGAGCGCCGCCCATTCGCGCGCCGTCAGGTCAAGCGCCTCACCATCCAGCCAGGCGCGCTTGCCGACGGTATCGAGCGTCAGGCGTCCGAGGCGGATGACCGGATCGGGGGTTCCCAGGCCGCGCCGGATCAGGGCGCGCACCCGCGCCTCGAGTTCCGCCAGTGCCACCGGCTTCACCAGGTAGTCGTCGGCGCCCAGGTCGAGCAGGCGAACCCGCTCCTCCAGCCCCTCGCGCGCGGAGAGAACGAGAACGGGAGTTTTCTGGCGGCGTCCACGCAGGCGCTGCAGCACCTCGGCGCCGTCAAGTCCCGGCAGGCCGAGGTCGAGAATGACGAGATCGAAGGTTCCGCCTTCGATCCAGCGATCCGCCGATTTTCCGTCGGCAGCCATTTCCACCAGGTAGCCGGAATAGCTCAGCGCCCGCGCCAGGCCATCGGCCAGCAAGGCATCGTCTTCGACAAGCAGTATCCGCATTACGGTCAGCAATTGGTCAGGATTGCCCAATACGATACCACTCCCCGCCATAAATCGAACCAATGCGCCGCCTGCTCACCGCTCTCCTGCTGCTCCCCGTCGCAGTGCTGGCCCAAACGCCGCAACGCCTGTCGCTGTCTGAGGCAGAGACGCTCTGGCAGGAACACAACCGCGAATTGCAACTGGCCAAGGCCGCCGTATCAGGGGCCGAAGCCGATGTCCTCACCGCCGACCGGCTGTCGAATCCACAGGTATCGCTGAACCTGACTCAGATCAGCCCGTGGTCTGGCTACGGCTCCGGTCCCTGGAAAGACAAGAAGATGGACAACGTGCTGCGCCTCGATCAACTGATCGAGCGCGGCGGCAAGCGCGACTTGCGCGTCAAGGGTGCCAGTGCCTTGCTCGGTGCCAGCCGGCACGATCTCGACGATACCGGCCGGCTGATGCTGCTGAACCTCCAGCAAACCTATTACGACCTGCGCCTGGCCCAGGACAAACGCCGCCTGGCCGGCGAAACGGCAGCCACTTACGACAAGGCGCTGGAAACCGGCCGCCTGCGCCTCAAGGCTGGCGACATCTCGCAGGTCGAGCTGTCGCGGATGCAGATCGACAAGTCGCGCGCCGACAACGATGCCCGCCAGACGCAAGCTGAACTGGAACAGGCCCAGGTCGCGCTCGCCTACCTGATCGGCCGCGAGAGCGACGCCGCCTTGCTTGTGGCCGACGACAACTGGCCGTCCGTTGGCGACCAGCAACTCAAACGTGGCGACCTTGAACAGCGCCCGGATGTTGCGGCCGCCCGCCTGCGCGTGGCAGCGGCCGAAGCGACACGCGACCTCGCCAAGGCCCAAAAAACCCGGGATGTGACGTTCGGCCTCCAGTACGAGCACAACATGCAGAGCGAGCCGACCAACAGCTATGGCTTCGGGGTCAGCGTGCCGCTCTTCATCTGGCATGAATACGAAGGGGAAATCGGCCGTGCCGAGGCCGACCTCAGTGCTGCGCGTCTGCTCTATGAACGGACCCTGGCGCAGGCCACTGGCAGCTCGGACCAGGCGTCCAGCGCCCTGCGCTCGGCGGAAGAGCGCCTCCGGCGCCTCGAAACCGGACTGCTCGCCGATGCCGAGCGCGTCGCACGGGCGGCGGAACTCGCCTACAGCCGGGGCGCCATGAACCTGATGGACCTGCTCGATGCGCGGCGGACCCAGCGCCAGGTCCAGATCGAAGCGGCCACCGCCCGCGCCGATTATGCCAAGGCGCTGGCCGCCTGGCGCCTGCAGGCCGACTACGGAAAATACAAATGAAGCGACAACTGACCTGCCTCCTCCTGGTCCTCGCCCTCGCCGCCTGCGGCAACGAGCCGGAACCGGCCAAGGAAGCCGCGATCAAGGTCGATGGCGACCGCGCCATCCTCAGCGAACCGGACAAGGCCGACTTCCTCAAGCTGGCTACTGTCGAAAAGGACCAGGGATCGACGCTGCGCCTGCCGGGACGGCTGATCTGGAACGAGGACCATACCGTGCGCATCGTGCCCCAGGTTGGCGGCCGCGTGCAGAAGATCGCCGTGGAAATCGGCAGCGAGGTCAAGGCCGGACAGCTGCTGGCAATCCTCTCCTCCCCCGACTTCGGGCAGGCCCAGGCCGATGCCCGCAAGGCACAGGCCGACCAGCAGCTTGCAAAGCAGGCGCTGGAACGGCAGCGCGAACTGCACGCCGCCGGCATCGTTGCCGACAAGGACTGGCAGCAGACCCAGGCCGAAGCCGCCCGCGCCCAGGCCGAGGCCGATCGCGCCGGTCGGCGCCTGGCCGGTCTTGGTGGCGCCAGCGATGGTTCCTACACGTTGCGCACGCCGCTGGCCGGTATCGTCGTCGAACGCAACCTCAACCCGGGGCTGGAATTCCGCCCTGAAGCGGGCGGCGACCCGCTGTTTGTTGTCACCGACCCGACCAGCCTGTGGCTCCAACTCGACGCTGGCGAAGCCGACCTGGCAGCGCTCAAGGCCGGGGAAAAAATAAGCCTGCAGGTCAAGCAGTACCCGAACGAACGCTTCGCCGGCGTTATCCGTCATGTCGGCGATTTCGTCGATCCGACCACCCGCACCATCCGCGTGCGCGGCGAAGTGCCCAACGCCGACCGCCGGCTGAAGGGCGGCATGTTCGCCACGGCGCTGATCGAACTGCCACCAACCTCGGCCCTGCATGTACCCGCCGCCGCGGTATTCCTGGTCGGCGACCAGCGCTACGTCTTCATCGAGGAAGCGCCCGGCCGCTACCTTCGCCGCGCCGTGCAAGCCGGTTCGGAGCGGGACGGCATGATCGACGTCCTCGCTGGCGTCAAGGAAGGTGAAAAAGTGATCGTCGAAGGCAACCTGCACCTGATCAAGTTTTTCAAGGCTGCTCCTGCCCAGCTGAAGCAGCCCGCCAAATGATCAAGCGCATCGTCCATTTCGCGCTGCACGAACCGCTGTTCATTCTCCTCGGGCTGGTGCTGTTCGTCGGCGTCGGCATCTCCGCCTTCCGTTCGCTGCCGATCGAGGCCTTTCCGGACGTCACCGACACCCAGGTCACCATCATCAGCCTCTTCCCCGGACGGGCCCCCGAGGAAGTCGAAAAGCAGGTCACCATCCCGCTGGAAATTGCGCTCGCCGGCGTGCCGAACTCGATCCGAATGTTCTCGCACACGCAGTTCGGGCTATCGTTCATCGTCGTCACCTTCGACGAGAAGCCGAGCCTGTTCATGGCCCGCCAACTGGTCGAGGAACGCTTGCGCGGCCTCGACCTGCCACCCGGCGTCGAGCCGGAACTGGCGCCGCCGGCCACCGCCACCGGGGAAATTTTCCGCTACCGGGTCGTGGCGCCAGGGCTCAAGCCCACCGAGATACGGGCCATTCAGGACTGGACCATCGCCCGTCAGCTCAAGCAGGTGCCAGGAATCGCCGATGTCGTTTCGCTCGGCGGACCGATCCGCCAGTATGAAGTTCGCCCGGATCTCGGCCGACTGCGCGATCACAAGCTGACCATCGGCCAGCTTTTCGCCGCGCTGCAACGGGCCAACGCCAACGCCGGCGGCGGCTCGGTGGCACAGGGCCGGCAGCAGTTCCTGATCCGCTCGCTCGGGCTCCTGCATTCCTCGGCCGACATCGGCAGCGTGGTCGTGACCGAAAACAACGGAACACCGATCCTGGTCCGCGATGTCGCGGAGGTCGTCGAATCGCGAGTACCGCCACAGGGCATGGTCGGTTTCACCGACGCGACCGGCGATCAGGACGACGTCGTGTCAGGTATCGTGCTGCTGCGCAAGGACGAAAACCCGTCGATGGTTCTCGACGCGCTGAAGGCCAAGGTAGACGTATTGAACAGTTCGGTGCTGCCACCGGGCGTCAGCATCGTTCCCTTTTACGACCGTTCGTGGCTGATCAGCAAGACCCTGAGAACGGTTTTCATGAACCTGCTCGAAGGCGCCCTGCTGGTCACGCTGGTGCTATACCTTTTCCTCGCCGACCTGCGCGCGGCAGCCATCGTCGCCTCGATCATTCCGCTGGCACTGCTCGGCACCTTCATCTGCCTGTCACTGGTCGGCATTCCGGCCAACCTGCTGTCACTGGGCGCGATGGATTTCGGCATCATCGTCGACGGCGCGGTCATCGTCATCGAAAACATTTTCCGGCGCCTCGGCGAGGCACAAAAAGCCAACGATCACCGGCCGCACACGCGCACCATCCACGATGCGGTAATCGAAATCGGCCGCCCGACGGTGTTCTCGATCATCATCATCATCGTTGCCCACCTGCCGATCTTCACCATGCAGCGCCATGAAGGAAAGATATTCTCGCCGATGGCCTATTCGGTGGTCGGCGCGCTGGTCACCTCGCTGATCCTCTCGTTCACGCTGGTCCCCTTCCTCAGCAAGATCGCCTTCCGCAACCATGTGCCGCATGAGGAAACCAAACTCATGCACTGGTTCGCCAACCTCTACCAGCCGGCGCTCAAATGGGCGCTGGCCAATGCGAAGCGGGTGCTCGGCGGGGCGTTGGTCGCGCTCGCCATCACCGCCGCCCTGGTCTCGCAACTCGGCACCGAATTTCTTCCGGAACTCAACGAAGGTTCGATCTGGATAAACATCACCCTGCCGACCTCGGTTTCCGTAGATGAGGCGCAAAGCGACCTGCGCAAGTTGCGCGCCGTGGTCGCCAGCTTCCCCGAAGTCAATGCCGTCGTCTCGAAGGCCGGCCGCCCCGAGGATGGCACCGACCCCAAGAACATCAACATGACCGAGATGCTGGTCGATCTCAAGCCGGATGCCCAGTGGCGTTCCGGCATGACCAAGGAGAAACTGGTCCGCGAGATGGAAGACAAGATCAACGACATGCCGGGCATCGAACCGACCTTCAGCCAGCCGGTGCGTGACCAGATCCTCGAATCCATTTCCCAGATCGACGGCCAGATCGTCATCAAGATTTTCGGCGACGACATGACGAAGCTCCGGGAAACCGGACGCCAGCTGCTCGACCGCATCGGCAGCGTGCCGGGCGTGGCGCGCGCCTTCATCGACCGCGACGGCGACCTGCCGCAGTACCGGCTGGAAATCGACCGTGCCGCCGCCGCCCGCTACGGCCTCAATGTGGCGGACGTCCAGGATGTCATCGAAACCGCACTCGCCGGCAAGGCGGCGACCGAACTGTGGGAAGGCGACCGCCATTTCAGCGTGGTCGTCCGTCTGAAGAACGACGAGCGGTCGCTCGACCGCCTGCGCGAGGTGCTGGTTCCGACCCCTTCCGGCGCTCAGGTGCCGCTCGCCAACCTGGTCGACTTCAAGCTCGGTAGCGGCGCCATGAACATCGCCCGCGAATCGGGGCAGCGCGTCGTCGCCATCGGTGTCTTCATCCGTGACCGCGACATGGGCAGCGTCGTTGCCGACATGCAGGCCCACGCCAGGGATATCGAGCTGCCCAAGGGCTATTCGATCCTCTGGTCGGGCGAATTCGAGAACCAGGAGCGAGCGATGAAGCGCCTGATGCTTGTCGTGCCGCTGTCGATCCTGCTGATCTTCGTGCTGCTCTTCGATGCCTTCGAGTCGTTCAAGGACGCGCTGATCATCATCTGCAACATTCCCTTCGCGTTGATCGGCGGCATTTTCGCGTTGCTGTTGAGCGGCATACCGCTTTCGGTATCGGCGGCCATCGGTTTCATCGCCCTCTTCGGGCAGGCGGTGCTGAACGGGGTGGTGATGGTCAGCTATTTCAACCAGCTCAAACAGCAGGGCATGGATTCCTACCAGGTCGTCTTCCAGGGCGCCATGTCGCGTTTGCGCACGGTGCTGATGACCGCCCTGCTCGCCATGCTCGGCCTGGTGCCGATGGCGCTGTCGCACGGCATCGGCTCGGAAACCCAGCGGCCGCTGGCGCTGGTCGTCATCGGCGGCCTGATTTCGGCGACGCTGCTGACTCTTTTCGTGCTGCCGACGCTCTATTACTACCTCTCCACCCATCCGCGGCTGGCCAAGGCCCTGCACTGAGCGCTGCCGCCCGGACAAAAAAAGAACCCGCCACGAAGGCGGGTTAAACTATTCTAGGAGGAGTTGCAGGTTCATTCTGCCCGAATAATCTGACCGCTCCCTGACCCGGCGGACGATGGCCGGATACAATCGACCCCCAGTCAAGTTTCTCGAAACAGCCGCATGGCGAAAAAGCTGTCGCTCAACACGCTAATCCTGATCGGCTGCGCTGCCGGCATAGCAGGCGGCCTGTTCCTGCAGACGCAGGGGGCGACGCCGGCGGTCGAAAATACCCTGTACGGCGCCCGGCTGGTCGGCAACCTGTTCCTCGACCTGCTGCGCATGGTACTGGTGCCGCTGGTCTTTTCGTCCATCGTCGTCGGCGTCGCCAACCTGCGGGCGCACGACCAGATGCACCGCGTGTGGACGACGACGCTGGTCTTCTTCTTTGCCACCATGGGGATCGCCATCGTCATCGGCTTTGGCGCCGCCCACCTGTTCCGGCCGGGCGAGGGACTGCAACTGGAAATGTTCGCCGACGCCACGCGCGACTTCCAGGCGCGCCAGATGCCGCTGCCGGAATACATCGCCCAGTTCCTGCGCGGCCTGTTCCAGAACCCGTTCAAGGCGCTGGCCCAGGGAGAAATCCTGGCCATCGTTATCATCGCCCTCTTCCTCGGCATCGCGCTGGTCGTCGGCGGCGAGCGCTATCGCAACCTGCGCACCCTGCTTCAGGAACTGCAGGAACTCTGCCTGTTGGTCGTCGGCTGGATCATGCGCCTCGCCCCCCTTGGCCTGGCTGCCCTGCTACTGCAACTTGTCGCCAGCCAACAGGGCGCGCTGTTGCAGAGCCTCGCGCATTTCATCGTCGTCGTTACCGGCACCACGCTGTTCCACGGTATCGTCGTGCTGCCGCTGATCCTCTGGCTGTTTACTCGGATCTCACCGCTCCACTTCTTTAAGGGCGCGCGCGAGGCGCTGATCACCGCCTTCGCCACCAGTTCCAGCGCCGCGACGCTGCCGGTGACGCTGCGCTGCACCGAGCAGCACCTGCACGTGAGGAAGGACATCGCCAATTTCGTCGTGCCGCTCGGCGCTACCGTCAACATGGATGGCACCGCACTTTACGAAGCCGCCGCCGCACTGTTCGTCGCCCGCCTGGCCGGTATCGA
Source organism: Azonexus sp. (assembly GCA_017983755.1). Classification (GTDB taxonomy): domain Bacteria; phylum Pseudomonadota; class Gammaproteobacteria; order Burkholderiales; family Rhodocyclaceae; genus Azonexus. The sequence continues at coordinate 40,036 of JAGOAU010000010.1, forward strand.
ACTCGATCTCGCGCACCAGGCGATCATCTTCTTTGTCGCCATGCTCGGCGCCATCGGCGCCCCCGGCATCCCCAGCGTCGGCATGCTGAGCATGGTGCTGGTGCTCGAATCGGTCGGCCTGCCGACGGCGGCCATCGCCATCCTGCTGCCTATCGATCGCATCCTCGACACCACGCGCACCATGGTCAACGTCGAAGGCGACATGGTCGGCGCGCTGATCGTCCAGAAACTGGCCGACCGCCCGGCGTAAGGCTGGGGCCGGCTACTTGTCCGGCACCTGAATGTGATTGCGCCGCAGCCACTCGCGGTCCAGTTCCCAGCGCACCTCCTTGATGCCGGGCTGGGCGAGGACGATGTCCCGGACTTCGTCCTGCACCTTGCCAAGGGCATTCTGCAGCGCGATGAAGGCCGGGTTGTTGGCGTCCTTGACGTTCACGTCCGGGTACATGGCGCCGAGAAAACGGAAGGCTGGCATGTCGAAGTTGCGCGGCGTGCCGATGACCGCCGTGCTGCCCTCCACCCGCAGGACATGGAAGGGATATGGATAATTCTTCAGCTGCGGGCTGCCCTGGGTCTGGATGATGGCATTGAGCTCGCGCGTGCGGGGATCCGGGCGGCGGATCGCCCAGTCGAGGGCGACCAGCAGCGCGAGCACCAGCAGCGCCCACTGCCACGATTTGATTTTGCGGAAATTCATGCTTCCCCCTGAGTATTAGGCCGGACTAATCGGCAAGTCGCCGCTGAGCGTAACATTGCAGGGCTGTTGCGGTCGACGCCGCAAAATGGCCGATTTCCAAATTTCGCAAGGAGCCCGCATGTCCCTCTTCCGCCTCGGAGAAAAGCAGCCGCAACTCGGCGAGAACGCCTGGGTCGCCCCCAACGCCACCGTGATCGGCGACATCCGCCTCGGCGCCAACGCCTCGATCTGGTGGAACGCCACGCTGCGCGGCGACAACGACCCGATCCACATCGGCGAGAACACCAACATCCAGGACGGTTCGGTGCTGCACACTGACGAAGGCATCCCGATGCACATCGGCGCCAACGTCACCGTCGGCCACCTGGTCATGCTGCACGGCTGCACCGTCGGCGATGGCAGCCTGATCGGCATCGGCTCGGTCATCCTCAACCGCGCGGTGATCGGCAAGGGCTGCATCGTCGGCGCCAACACCCTGATCCCCGAGGGCAAGGTGTTTCCCGACCGCGTGCTGATCGTCGGCTCGCCGGGCAAGGTCGTGCGCGAACTTTCCGACGACGATGTCGCCCGCCTGAAAGCCTCGGCCGACCATTACGTCGACAACGCCCGCCGCTATCGGCAGACACTGCAGCCTGTGTAAGCGCGAAAAAAGAGGCGGGAGACCAGCTCCCGCCCAAGCGGAGTCTGCCGGGACGGACGTCACGGCAGGAGGAAGGAGGCTTTCTCGCGGACCTTGATGTCGGCGTTTTCGGCGGCGGCGATCTCGAAATGGATCGGATTGGCGCCCCGCTTGCCGGCATCCGGCGCCACGCGCACGACGGTATTGAAGGCCTGCAGCGAGGCGGCCGGCACCTCGACTTCGCTGGCGCCGGCGATTTCCGCCCCCGGCAGACCGTCGACCGTAACCGTGTAGCGGTGCGGCTGCTCTTCGGTGTTCATGATCTGCAGGGTATACACATTCTCGATGCTGCCGTCGTCGGCTTCGCGCGCCAGGGTGGAGCGGTCGCGGATGATGTCCACCTTGAGCGGGATGCGGTGCGCGAGGAACCACGCGGCGAGGCCGGTGATGAGGACGAGGATGGCCGTGTACAGCAGGATGCGTGGCCGGACGACGTGGCTGGCGATTTCCTTCGGCGTCAGGTGCCGGGTCATCGCCGTTTCGGTCGAATAGCGCACCAGGCCGCGCGGCAGGCCGACCTTGTCCATCACCTGGTCGCAGACGTCGATACAGGCGGCGCAGCCGATGCACTCGTATTGCAGGCCGTTGCGGATGTCGATGCCGGTTGGGCAGACCTGGACGCAAAGCCCGCAATCGACGCAGTCGCCGAGGCCGGCCGCCTTGGCATCGACGCCCTTGCGGCGCGCCCCGCGGGTTTCGCCGCGTTCCGGGTCGTAGGTGATGATCAGCGTGTCCGGGTCGAACATCACGCTCTGGAAGCGCGCGTAGGGACACATGTACTTGCACACCTGCTCGCGCATGAAGCCGGCCATCAGGTAGGTGAAGCCGCCGTAGAAGAAGATCCAGAAGGTTTCCCAGCCACTGAGACTGCCGGTGCGCACCGATTCCATCAGTTCGCTGACCGGCGTGAAGTAGCAGACCAGCGTGAAGCCGGTCCACAGCGACAGCAGGCCCCAGAGCAGGTGCTTGCTGCCCTTGATGCGCAGCTTGCGGGCATCGAGCGGCGCCTTGTCGAGCTTGATCCGCGCATTGCGGTCGCCTTCGATCCAGTTCTCGATCCACATGAACATCTGCGTGTAGACCGTCTGCGGGCAGGCGTAGCCACAGAACAGGCGGCCGGCGATGGCGGTGACCAGGAACAGCGCGTAGGCGGAAATGATCAGCAGCGCCGCCAGGTAGATGACGTCCTGCGGCCAGAAGACCAGGCCGAAAATGTAGAACTTGCGCTCGACCAGATGCAGGAGGACGGCCTGGCGATCGTTCCACACCAGCCATGGCGTTACATAGAACAGGATCTGCGTGAAGACGACGAGGGCGATGCGCCAGTTGTCGAAGAAGCCGCGCACGCCCTTGGCGTAGATCTTCTTGCGCTTTTCGTAGAACGAGACTTGATTGGGTTTTTCCGGCAATACGCTGGTTTCTGGCTGGCTCATTGATGATCTGTTTTCGACTTGTCGATAGGGTCGGAAACCGGGACTACGGTCATCGTCGCGGGTCTGGCCGCATCAAGCAGGCCTGCGGGGCGAAGCTGGGAAAAAATGCCGCCGGACCACCTCACGATTGACCGGCTGCATCCCCGAATGAAGCCGGCACTGCACTTCTTCCGGAAACGGGTCACCGGTTTCCGACAAAGCCATTAACAAGATGCGTGCCTGCATCGCGAAAATTATGTTTTTCTTATAAATCAGCAGCTTGAGCCAATCCATTTGGACTAGCACTTTCGAACGATGACTCCTTGTGTCAATATTGGCACACAAAATTGTCAATAATGACTTCCTTGGCATGACTGCCCACTTTCTGAGCGAACTGATTTCCTTCCTCGACGGCCTGCCCGAACCGCGTATCGTGATGGATGCCGATTACCGCATCGTCGCCGCCAACGCCGCCTACATGCGGGAATTCGGCGGCAATGCTGCGGTCGCCGGGCGCACCTGCTACGAGGTTTCACACCACTTCGACGTGCCCTGCGACCAGGCCGGCGAATCCTGCCCGCTCAAGCAAAGCCTCGAAGCCGGCACCCCGCAGCGCGTCCTGCACCTGCATCAGACGCCGCGCGGCGAAGAACATGTCGATGTGGAGACGACACCAATCCGCGACGACCAGGGCCAGATCGTCTATTTCGTGGAAACCATGCGCCTTGTCCGCCAGGCCAGCGGCCGGGCGGCGGCGCAAGGACTGGTAGGGCGGGCGCCGGCCTTCGTCGGCATGCTGGAAAAGGTGCTGCGTGTCGCACCTTCCGACGCCGCCGTGCTGCTGCTCGGCGAAACCGGCACCGGCAAGGAACTGGTCGCCCACGCGATTCATGATGCCGGCCGGCGCAACGAAGGACCGTTCGTTGCGGTCGACTGTGCCGGAATGACCGAAACGCTGTTCGAGAGCGAACTGTTCGGTTATGAAAAAGGTGCCTTCACTGGCGCCAGCCATCGCAAGCAGGGGCTGGTCGAAGCGGCGTCCGGCGGCACGCTGTTCCTCGACGAAATCGGCGAACTGCCGCTCGTCCTGCAGGTCAAGCTGCTGCGCCTGCTGGAAACCGGCACCTATCGCCGGGTCGGCGGTCTCGACTGGCTGCCCGCCGACTTCCGCCTGATCACCGCTACCCACCGCGACCTGCGAGCCATGGTGCAGTCCGAGACCTTCCGCCGCGACCTCTATTTCCGCATCAACACCTTCCCGATCCACACCCCCGCGCTGCACGAACGGGCCGAAGACATTCCGCTACTGGCCAATTCACTGCTCGAGCGCGTCGACCGCGAGACCGGGCGCAGTTTCACCCCGGCAGCGCTCGCCTGGCTGGCCGGCCGCCGCTACAGCGGCAATATCCGCGAACTGCGCAACCTGATCGAACGTGCCACCCTGCTCGCAGACGGCGACGTGATCGACGTGCACCACCTCGCCGAAATGGCCGACGACATCCCCCCGGCACCTCCCGAAACGACTGCTTCGTTCCACCTGAGCGAGGTGGTCGATCTGGAGACACTGGAAAAACGCTACCTGGAATGGGTCCGGACAAACCCGGAAAGCGACCTGCCAACGCTGGCCGGCAAGCTCGGCATCAGCCCGCGGACGCTTTATCGCAAGCTGCAGAATGGGCGCAAGGTATGAATTGATGTCGCACAAGGGCTCATCGCATGCTCAAGAAGCATCGAGCACGCTACCCGACTGCCCATCCGTTGCCGCACGCTGCTCGGCCAACAGTTTCAGAAGAAGCTGCTCAATATGGCGCCTGTCAGCACTGATTTGTTCCTTCAGCCCCACCAACCCAAGTTCATACGCAACCTCCGCCGCATGCGCTTCAACTCTGACCAGCGCCTCAAGGTAGCTTCGTTCCAGTTCAAGGGCGTCTTCCGGCTCCAATTTCCGCTCCCGACGAAACCATTTCACCATGCGACTGGCAGGCAAAATGGAAAAAACCCGCCAAGCGATCTGCCGTGCGGGTTTCAATATTAACTGGCGGAGAGGGCGGGATTCGAACCCGCGTTAGGGTATTACCCTAAACACGCTTTCCAGGCGTGCGACTTAAACCGCTCATCCACCTCTCCGGAAGGCGCGCATTGTAGCAGAGGGGGGCTGTTCGTCAAAGGAACTTTCGCAGCCACGCCAGCCCGATCCAGAGTGCGAATAGAAGCATGAATGCGAGCAGTCCGACCAGGCTATTGGAAGCCCGTTTCGGCAACAGCAACGCAGTCAGTCGTCGCGGTGGACGCGTCAGCAGGTCGAAAAACCGGTAGATGGCATTCTGTTGCCGCCGTTCGCATGCCAGCAGGTGGAGAAAACCCTGGCCGATCAGGCACAGGCCGAGCATTTCGACGATCGCCCGCAACGCGCCAATCATGAAGACAAGCATGGGCGCGCCCTATTCGTCATCGATGCCGAATTCCTTCTCCAGTTGCCGCATCCGTCGGTTGTAATACCAGATGATGGCAAGGTAGATGACGAGCGATCCCTGCGCCGCCATGTAGAAGCCGAGCGGAAACCCGAACAGGCTGAAGGCATTGAGTTCCTTCGCGTACCAGGCGAGAACGAAGGTGATGAAGACCCAGATGACGAGCAGACCGAGGGTCAGGCGCCGCGTCTTCAGCCAGTAGAGGTCGCGCGGCATCAATTCCCCTCCCGGGAACGGGTGCGACGAATGGTATCGAGAAAGGCCCCGACCTCCTTGTCCGGGACCTTGCTAAACAGGCTGACCAGGATGATGGTGACGATGCCGGCGGCCACCCCGAAGACGCCGGCCGAGGTGCTTTGCACGTGGAACCAGAGCTCCATGCGCAGGCCGCTGATGCCCAGCCAGGGAATGCTGTCGAACTCGACGCGGAAGATATAGTAGATCGCGACGGCAAGGCCGACCACCATGCCTGCCAGCGCCCCGGGGCGCGTCGCCCGGCGCCAGAAGATGCCGAGCACGAGGGCCGGAAAGAAGGCCGAACCGGCAATCGAGAAGGCCCAGGCGACCATCGACAGGATGGTGCCCGGCTTTTGCGCGGCGACCGTGGCGGCCAGTACCGCGACCACCAGCAGCATGGACTTGGAGATCACTAGGCGGAACTGGGTCGAGGATTGCGGACGGAATATCCGGTAATAGACATCGTGCGACAGGGCACTGGTGATCGTCAGCAGCAGGCCGTCGGCGGTGGACAGCGCTGCCGCCAGGCCGCCGGCGGCGACGAGGCCGGAAACGACATAGGGCATGCCGGCGATCTCGGGCGTGGCAAGCACGATGACGTCAGGGTTGAGCGAAAGTTCGGCCAGTTGCAGGATGCCGTCACGGTTGATGTCCTCGATGCTGACCAGGCCGATCTTGCTCCACGCCGCAACCCAGCCCGGCAGCTTGGCGATGGGGATGTCGACCAGGTGCGTGAACACCTCGTACTTGACGAACACGGCATAGGCCGGCGCCGTGATGTAGAGCAGCAGGATGAACAGCAGCGACCAGAATACCGACTCCCGCGCCTCGCGGACGCTGGGTGTCGTGTAATAGCGCATCAGCACATGCGGCAAGGCAGCGGTACCCACCGTCAGACAGAAGACGAGCGCCAGAAAATTGATGCGCTGCGCCCAGCCGTCCTCGTCGTCGCCGGGGAAGGCTGCCGCATGATGGATCGGCGGCGCGGCCCTCTCGGCAGCGGCGAACATCGCCGCTTCCCAGCGCAGCCGGGCCTGATCGGGGTCGTGCGGCAGTTCGCGACGCTGCCTTTCCAGGGCGACGATGTCCTTCATCTGGGCATCACTGGCCTTGAGTTCATTGATCCTCGCCGTCAGCTGTTCTCGTTCGAGCGACAGCGAATTCGGCAACTGCATGATCTTCTGGGCGTATTCGTCGGCGCGCTCGCGGTAAAGACGGCGGGCATCGACCTCGGCCGGGCTGTCGAACAGCCTGTCTTCCATCTGCTGCACCTGCTGCAGCACATGGCCGTAAACCACCTGCGGCACCGGGTTGCCGGTGACCGACCAGGACAGGATGGCGACCGGCGTGATGTAAGCGATGATCAGGATCACGTACTGTGCGACCTGGGTCCACGTCACCGCGCGCATGCCGCCGAGGAAGGAGCAGACGAGAATGCCGGCGAGGCCGACGAAGACGCCGATCTCGAACTGCAGGCTGACAAAGCGGCTGGTAATGACGCCGACGCCGTAGATCTGCGCCACGACATAGACGAACGAGGCGAGGATGGCGGCAGCGACGGCGACCAGCCGGATCGCGTTGCCGCCATAGCGGGCACTCAGGAAATCGGGAATCGTGTATTCGCCGAAGCGTCGCAGATAGGGTGCGAGCAGCAGCGCGACGAGGACGAAGCCACCGGTCCAGCCGAGAACGAAGGCCAGCCCCTGGTAACCCGAAAGATAGAGCGTGCCGGCGAGGCCGATGAAGGACGCCGCGCTCATCCAGTCGGCGCCGGTCGCCATGCCGTTGAAAAAGGCCGGCACGCGGCGGCCGGCGACGTAGAACTCGGAAACGTCCGAGGTCCGGCTCATGATGCCGATCACCGCGTACATCGAGATCGTGAAGATCAGGAAGGAATAGCCGATCCAGCGCGGCGGCATGCCGTGATCTTCAAGCAGCGCGAGCGCCGCCACGAAGAGGACGAACCCCCCGGTATAGAGCAGGTAGTAACGCTGAAGCCTGGTCAGGGAGCCCGGCATCGCCACCTTTTAGTGATTGCGGCGCAGGAAGGTGGCAGCCTGCGATTCCTCGATCAGCTTGCCGGCAGTGGCGATTTCCTTGCCCGTCGCGCGCACCAGCAGCATCTGGAACAGGCGCGCCAGCATCAGCGTGTTGGCCATCGTGTCGCGGCGCCCGCTGCTGGCAATGCCGAACATTTCCAGCCAGTCGTCAAGCGGCAGCGTGACCATCGATTTCTCGTTGAACAGCGACGGCAACAGCCAGGCGAGATCGACCCACTGCGGCTGGAAATCGACGCCGAGACGTTCCTTGTAGGCGCGCTGCAGGAAGCCGCTGACGAACGGGCTGTGGTAGGTCACCAGTGGCGCCTTGGCGGCATAGGTCAAAAATGCCGTCAATTGACGGTCGACCGCAGCATCGTCGGCCTCCTCGCCTGAGAGGTCGAGGGCAAAGGCGTCGATCGGCTGGATTGCCCCGTTCGGCAGGCCGACGGCCGTAATCCCCTGCAATTCGTCCTCCGTCGCGCGTGGTCCCGTGGTGGCGATGTCGACCACCACGTAACGCGTGTGGAAATGCGGTTCGTCCAAGGCCGGCGCCTTGCTGGCGCGCCAGTCGGCGAGCGCCTGACGCACGTCCTCGGGCAGGTTGGCCGGCGAACGGGCACCGCCCTTGAAGAGAAAGTTCTTGAGTCCGAATACCATCAATGCACCTGGTAATCGAGTTTGAGACGGGTCTGGATCTTGCGCGCCTGACGGAAGGATTCCTTGAGGATGCGGCGATCGAGTTCGTTCAGGTTGTCCGGATTGATCAGGTTGTCACCCTGGCGGCCGGGCTCGCCTTCGAGGTACTGGTGGCGCAGGCGCAGCAACTGGATGAAATCGAGGCCTTCGAGCACGGCGTTGATTTCCTCGTCGCGGATCGACAGGCGCTTCGAGGCCAGGCGCAGGCGCTGCACCGAGTTGGTGTTGTGCACGCCGGTGGCCAGCGCGTAGATGCGCGCGACGTCGACGAAGATGCGCGAGCCGTATTTCTTGAGGTCGATCTTGCCCGGATGATCGGGTTCGAGATCGGTCAGGAAGTCGCGGATCTTGCCCAGCGGCGGCTCGACGTCGAGCGCGTTCTGCGCCATGCAGCGCAGGAACATCGGGTTAGACGAGGTCTGCATCAGCAGGTGGCGGCGCATCGCCTCGGCCAGCTCGGCCTTGCCGAACAGGGTGCGGAAGTCGAAGAAGATGGTGGCGTTGAGCAGCGCTTCCGGCTGCGGCACGCGGATCCACTGCGAGAACTGTTCCTTCCATTCATCCAGCGACAGGCACCACTGCGGGTTGCTGGCCATGATGTTGCCCTTGCACAGTGGGAAACCGCAGCGGTCGAGATCCTTGTTGACCTCGAGGGCGAAGGCGAGGAAGCGCTGGCGCAGGGCATCGACGCCAGCCTCGTCGGCACAGGCGAAGACGATGCCGTTATCCTGGTCGGTGCTGAAGGTCTGCTCATCGCGCCCTTCGGAACCGAAAGCCAGCCATGCCCACTCGATGCCGTCGAAGTTGTGGTTTTCGAGGTTGAGCTGGATGACGCGGCGGGTCAGCGCGTCGTTGAGCGCGGAAATGAACTGCGTCAGCTGCTCGGCGCCGACGCCCTGAGCCAGCATGTTGAACGACAGCTGGCGAACGTCGGCGGCCGACTGCTGCAGCGCTTCGACATTGGCCGCCGACTCGATGGTCTGGCGGATCTGGCGCAGGCCGACACGCTGCAGGGCGAACAGGTCGCGCTCGGAAACGACGCCGGTGAGCTTGCCTTCGGCGTCGGTGACCAGCACGTGGCGGATGCCGTTGGTCGCCATCGCCAGCATGGCGTCATAAGCAGTGGCGTGCTCTTCGAGCATGCAGGGGGTCGGCGACATGGCCTGGCTGATCGGCGCATCGTGCGGCAGGTCGGCCAGCACGACGCGGTCGAGCAGGTCGGAGCGGGTGAACACGCCGACCGGCTTGCGGTCTTCGCCGGCAATCACCAATGAGCCGACACCGGCTTTCGACATGCTCTCCAGCGCCGTGCGCAATGGCGTTTCCGGCGCCACGCTGACCGGCGAGCGCGAACCGATGCCGGCGAGCGGCGAGTTGAGCGTCTGCTGTTCGCTGGCGCGCTGGGCGAATTGCAGTTGCAGCTGCTGGCGCGACTGGTTGAGCAGGCTGGCGATGTACTGGGTGCAGAACAGGTTGAATTCGCGGCTGGTCGCCATCAGCGTCAGGAAGTCCTCGGCCGGCAACTGGTAGCAGAAGGTATCCTCGACCGCGGTGTAGGTATTGGTCGATGGCCGGCCGGCGGTCACTGCACCGATCGGAAAGCTCTCGCCGGGGCTGAGGCTGAGGATCGAATATTCTGTCACCGTCACTTCGCCGGCCTGGCGGGCCTGCACCTTGCCGCTCTCGATCAGGTAGAAGAAGCGCACGTTGCCGGAATCCGGGCCGACGATCTCGCTGCCGGCGGCATAGAAGGTCAGCTGCGCCTTTTCTGCGAACAGCTGCAGCGCTTCCGCCGCCATCTTGTCGAACGGCGCGTGCAGCTTGAGGAAACTCTGGGTGCTGCCTGCGACGCGGCGGCTGCCCTGCTGCCGCAATTCCATCTCTGCCTGGCCGATGGCCTGTTGTTCGGTGCTCACGACAACCTCATTTTTCTTCAAAGTCCGTAGTTTAACTTGAGACGCTGCTGCAGTCGTCTTGCCTGCTTCAGCGACTCCCTGAGGATCGCCCGGTCGATGTCGTTCAGGCTGGCCAGCGGCACCCCGTTGCCGCCTTCCGGCCCGGCAGTGATCTGGTGCGCCAGGCGTAGCCGCAAAATGTGCGAAAAAGCGGCGTCGACCGCAACGATCTCGTCCGCCAGCAAGCCGCTGGCCGGTCCGGCATCGATCAGCCGGGCGCTGGTGTTCACCGCACGGGCACCGCCGGACAAGGCGAAGATACGCGCCGCGTCGACGAAGATGCGGCTGCCGAATTTCTTCAGGTCAACCTGCTCGCCGGACTCGCCGCTCTCCCCCGCCACCTCGCCGCGGAAATTCAGCGGCACCGTTGCGTGCAGCGCATTGCTCGCCATCAGGTGCAGGAAGGCCGGCGTCTCGACGGTCAGCGACAGGAGCAGGCTGCGCAGGGTCTCGCCGAGATCGGCGTCGCCATGCAGCGGGCGCAGGTCGAAGAAGATGGTGGCGTTGAGCAGCGCCCGCGGTTCCGGCCGCCGCACCCATTCGATGAACTGCTGCCGCCATTCGTCGAGCGACAGGCACCAGGCCGGGTTGCCGGCCATGATGCCGCCGGTGCACAGCGTGAAGCCGCAATCGGCCAGGCGCCGGTTGACGTCCTGGGCGAAGGGCAGGAAGAGCTGACGCAGGGCGTCCGCCTCCTGGCGGTCGGCGGCGCTGAAAACCAGGCCGTTGTCCTGATCGCTGACGAAGGTCTGCTCGTGCCGCCCTTCCGAACCGAGCGCCAGCCAGCACCAGGACACCGCCGGCAGGCGATGGCGACGCGCCGTCAGTTCGATGACGCGCAGCGACAGGCGGTCGTTGAAGGCCGAAATCAGGCGCGTCAGCAGGCGGCCGCTGAGATCGCGGGCAGCCAGCTCGCGCAGGAATTCATCGATCCGGACGGCGAGGCGCGGCGCGTCGTCGAGCGCGGCCAGCGCGTTCAGGTCGTTTTCGAGTGCCAGCTGCCGGCGGCAGGGCAGAACGCTTTCCAGGGACCAGGGCACGTCAGTACTTCACGCGGGCAAAGAAGGTTTTCTCGGAGGCTTCCAGCGCCTGGCGCACGGTGACAATGCCCTTTTCTTCCAGCAGCGGCACCAGCTTGAGGAACACCTCGGCGGTCGCCAGGGAATCTTCCAGCGCGTTGTGACGGCTCTCGATATGGATGCCAAGGCGCTCCAGGATGACATCCAGCTTGTGCGACTCCTGGTTGGGATGGACGACCGCCGACAGCAGCAGCGTATCGAGCACCGGCTGCGAGAATTTCACCCCGGTGCGTTCCTCTTTGAGCTGCAGGAAACGCATGTCGAACGCCGCGTTGTGGGCGATCAGGACCGTGTCCTCGCAGAATTCGTGGAAGGCCGGCAGGACGATGTCGATGTTCGGCTGACCGCGCACCATGTCCTCGGTGATGCCATGGATGGGAATCGACTCCGGCTTCAGCGGACATTCCGGGTCGACCAGCTGGTTGAAGATTTCCTGGCGCAGCAGCCGGTTGTTGACGATGCGCGCGGCCCCGATCTGGATGATTTCATCGCCCTTGGACGGCTCCAGGCCGGTGGTTTCGGTGTCGAAGACGGTGTAGGTCAGTTCGCTCAGCTTGCGGTCGAGGTCGATCGACTTGTCCTCGAACTTGAACAGGTCGAAGTCGTAATACTCCGGCCGGTTGCTGCCGCGCGAGCTGTCTTCGTCATGGCCGGCTTCCGGCGTCGCCACCGGCAGCACGAAGCGGAAGAAGGCGCGGTGCGCCGCCTTTTCGCGCTGATACCAGATCTCGCCGCCGTGGCGGTCGATGACATCGCGCAGGCTGAGCGGCGAGGTCTCTCCGGCGGCATGCATCGACTCCATTTCCCAGGTATAGAAAGTCTCGGACGACATCGCCGGGCCGGCCCAGATCAGGTCGAGGTAGGCAAGCTTGCCTTCGGCGGTCAGGCGGAAGCGCAATTCGCGCGGCTCGTAGTGATCCTGCAGTTTGGACGCCAGGAAAACCAGTGCGAAGACCAGCGAGAAGCTGTCGGCCTTGATCCACAAGGCATCGTCCAGTTCCTCGGTCTTGGTCGGCAGCTTGAGCTTGTCCTCGATTCGGCGCTGGGCCGCCGCGATGACGTCGATGCCGAGAATGTCCTCGAGCGGCCAGCGCGTCTTCATCGAGTGCGAAAACTCGGCCATCGTCTGGTCGACGCTTTGACCGCGCTTGGCGACCTCCTCTTCGATCACCCGCAGGAAACGTTCGCGCAACTCCGGTTCCATGTCCGGGTAATCGATCAGGTTGGTCACGGCGGCCCGGATGTTGCCCAGCGCCGACCGGCTGCCTTCGGTCATCACGTGCAGCAACTGGTCGCGGTGGGCTTCCTGCTCGATGCTGCGGGTAATGTTCTCGACCGTCAGCACGTAGCCGGACATCGCCGCCTCGCCCTCGCCCGGCGCTGCCAGGACGGGAACCATCTGGATGCGCAGGAGCTGGCCGCCGCGCGTGGTCGTGATGAAGTTGGCCATCGCCGTCTTGCCGGTGGCCACGCGCTGACGAATGACTTCCTGTGCGTGCTGCACCTGGTTCTTTTCCAGAATCGAAAAAATCGAACGGCCGAGGCCGATCAAGGCGCCGCCGGAAACCGAGGTCGGCCCTTGCGCCAGCGCCTTGAACTGCAGGCGGGCGCGGTTGTTGTAGAGCAGGATGCGGCCATCGAGGTTGCAGACGACAACGGCCTGGGCCAGTTCCGACATCAGCGCCGCCAGCCGGTTCTTTTCTTCTTCGACCGAGGCCTTGGCCATGGCGATCTGCGCATCGACATCGTCCATCAGTGCATCGCGCTGCTGCGCCAGGTCGTTGGCGGCGCGCGCCAGTTGCTGCACCTCTGGCGGGCCTTCGATGGTGACCCGGAAATTGCGGTTGGCCCCCAGCATCAGGCGCAGGGTCTCGGCCATGCGCAACAGCCCCTCGACGTACTGCTTGAACAAACGGTGCAGGACCAGCACGCCGACGACGAAACCGAACAGCGTCATCATGGTGCCGACCGGCAGGCGCGAGACCAGCAGCTCGGTCAGCATCTGGCGCTCGCCCTCCTTCATGTCGAGCCAGACCAGCAGCGAGGTGACGACGAAGGGGCCGGTCATCAGCAGACCAAGCACGACGACAGCGAGGATGAAACGGTGTTTTGCCTTCATGGCGGGCATCCGTAATGGATTTCGGGCAATTGCGGCCGTCGACCGCAACAGGGTGGCGATATCAGCGAGCCAGCATTTCCTTGACCTTGGCTACCAGATCCTTGGTCGAAAACGGCTTCGTGACATACGCATCGGCGCCGAGCGCCAGCCCCTTGGCCACTTCGGTGTCGCGTCCCTTGGCGGTCAGCATGACGATCTGCAGGCCGCTGCGTCCCGGGTCGGCGCGCAGCGCCTCGCAGACTTCGAAACCCGACTTCTTGGGCATCATCACGTCGAGCAGCATCAGGTCGGGATTGAAGCTGGCAACCTTGGCCAGCGCCTCCTCGCCGTCGTTGGCGACAGCGACCTCGAAGCCTTCCTTCTTCATCAGGAATTCGAGTGAAATGACGATGTTCGGCTCATCGTCAACGATCAGGATCTTGTGCGCCATCTTTTTGTCTCCCTTATTTTTCCGAGGCCGGTAACGGCACCGTGAAAATGAATTTTGCGCCAGCGCCCGGCCGGCTTTCAACCCACAGATTACCACCAAAATATTCAACAATCTGCCGACTGATCGGCAGCCCGAGCCCCGTGCCCTGTGGCTTGTTGGTCATGGTGTTCCCACCCTGACGGAATTTCTCGAAAATGACATTGCATTCTTCCAGCGTCAGGCCCGGTCCGTTGTCGACAACCTCGACGCGTACCTCGATGTCATTGGACATCACCCGCACCTGCACCAGCCCGGTTTCGCCGGGAACGAACTTCACGGCATTCGACAGCAGGTTGATCATCACCTGCGTCAGGCGGTCGCGGTCGGCCAGCACTACCGGCCCATTCTCGGGAATCTCGCCTTCCAGCGTGACGCCCTTCTCGCGGAAGAGCTGGCCTAGCGACACCATCGCGTCGCGCGCCACTTCGCCGATATCGACCGCGCTCGTCGTCCATTCCGCCCGCCCGGATTCGAGCTTGGCCATGTCGAGAATCTGGTTGATCAGGCGCGTCAGGCGCTCGGCCTCGTTGACGATGATGCCGAGGAAGCGCTTGCGGTCGACGAGGTCCATTTTCGGGTCGTCGTGCAGCATTTCCGAGAGTGCGCGAATCGAGGTCAGCGGCGTGCGCAGCTCATGGGTCACGGTCGAGATGAAGTCGTCCTTCATCCGGTCGAGTTCGCGCAGGCGCTCGTTGGCCTCGCGCAACTCGGCGGTCGCCGCTTCCAGTTCCCGCGACTTGCTCTCCAGTTCGCGGCTGTAGGCCCGCACCTGGGTCGCCTCGTCGAGAATGTCTAGCACCTCTTCGAGCCCCAGGTCTTCCTCGCGCGCGACCGAGGCGACCATCACCCGCGCGCTGGCCGAGCCGATCGCTCCCGACAGCTGGGCCTCGGCAAAACGCACGAAGCCGGCGTCGGCCGGCAGCGCATGCCAGTCGCTGACGCCCTGCGCGGCAGCATAGGCGGCCAGTTGCTGATTTGCCCGGAAAGGCCCGAGAAAACGTTCGAGCAGGCTGACCAGTTCGTCGACCGAGGCCGTGCCGCGCCACAGGCGGGCGTCGGTATCGCGCGCACCGTGCCGGAAAATATCGACGAAACGCTCGGCCTGGCCCGCCTCGACGGCATCCGGCTTCGAGTACAGCGAAACCAGGACATACAGGCCGATATTGGTCAGCAGACTCCACCACAGGCTGTGCGAAATTTCGTCGAGGCCGGATAAGCCGAACAATGCCTGCGCCTTGAGTGTATGGATGCCCCACAGCCCCTGCTCGACGAAACCGTTGGCGATCCAGCCCGACTTGGCGAACGATGGCAGCAACAGTGTGTATGTCCACACGGCAAAGCCGCCGAGCAGCCCGGCCACGGCACCGGCCCGCGTGCCCTGCTTCCAGTACATGCCACCGAACATCGCCGGCGCGAACTGCGCGACCGCTGCGAAGGAAATCAGCCCGATGCCGACCAGCGCATAGGCCTCACCGGCAGCCCGGAAATAGATGTACCCGAGCAGCAGGATGAGGATGATGGCGGCCCGCCGGATGCCCAGCAGCACCCCGGAAAGATCCTTGCGCTCGCCGACCCCAAGCCAGCGCGCATGCAGCAGCCAGGGCATGACCAGATCGTTGCAGACCATGGTTGACAGGGCGATGGTCTCGACGATGACCATGCCGGTCGCCGCCGACAGGCCACCGATGAACACCAGCAGTGCCAGCGACTCGGCGCCGCGCGCCAGCGGCAGGGTCAGCACGAAGGTGTCGGGGTTGAAATCCTGCCCCTGGAAATGCAGCAGGCCGCCCAGCGCCAGCGGCAGGACAAAAATGTTGATCGCCACCAGGTAGAGCGGAAACAGCCAGACGGCACGCTTGAGGTGGGCCTCGTCGACATTCTCAACGACAATGATCTGGAACTGGCGTGGCAAAAAAATGATGGCGAGACCGGAAAGCAGGATCAGTGCGGTCCACGTTCCGGCACGGCTCGAATCCATCTGCAGCAGGCGCGCCAGTTCCGGCGCGGCGGCCGCCCGCTGGAAGAGATCGGACAAGCCGCCGAACATGCCGTAGGTGACGAACAGCCCGACCGCGAGAAACGCCGCCAGCTTGACCACCGACTCGAACGCGATGGCGGCGACCATCCCCTCATGGCGCTCAGTCGCATCGAGATGGCGGGTGCCGAAGAGGATGGTGAACAAGGCAAGCAGCGCGGCGATTATGAAGGTGGAATCGATCATTCCAGGCAGGAATTCGCCACCGGAAGTCTGGAAGAGGATCTGCAGGCTGGCGGAAACCGCCTTCAGTTGCAGCGCGATGTAGGGAACGACGCCGACCACCGCGATGACCGTCACGAGCCCGGCGAGCAGTTGGCTCTTGCCGTAGCGCGAGGCGATGAAGTCGGCGATCGAGGTTATCCGCTGCGCCTTGCTGATGCGGATCATCTTGACGATGACGCCGACGCACAGGAGCATCAGCGTCGGCCCGATATAGATGGTCAGGAAGGAAAGGCCACCCGAAGTGGCACGGCCGACACTGCCGTAGAAGGTCCAGGAAGTGCAGTAGACCGCCAGCGACAGCGCATACACATTGGCCGAAATGATCGACCTTCCGGCATCGGCCCGCGCATCGCCAAAGCGCGCGACAGCGAACAGCAGGCCGAGATAGGCCGCCGACAGAAAGAGGACGAAGCCGGGTGACAGCAACTATTTCCCCCGCCGCTCGGCGACCATTGCCGCCAGTGCGATGAGCAGCGTCCACACGCCGAAAAGATAAAGGTAAGACGCCGGAATTCCGGCGATTTCCCCGGTCGGCAAGCTGAGCAACGGATAGGTCAACAAGGGAATACCGAGCAGGCCGAGCGCCGCCAGACGCTGCCGCATCGGATTTGCACGCTTCATGCGCTCCCCCCGGAAAAGAAAACGGCCGACACGCCAAGCGTGCCAGCCGTTGGTGGCATGCAGTCTGTTGCGACCACACGGGAGGTCACCTTATGGGCGACCATTGTCTCCTCCTTGCCTTTATTGGTTGGAGGCGGCGTGGCAAGCTCGCCGCCTCCTTGGCTGATCAGGAAAACCGGGGGAATTAACCCTTCAGTTGTTCCAGGATCGCCGGGTTCTCAAGCGTCGAGGTGTCTTGCGTCAGTTCCTCGCCCTTGGCCAGACCACGCAGCAGACGGCGCATGATCTTGCCCGAACGGGTCTTCGGCAGGTTGTCACCGAAACGGATGTCCTTCGGCTTGGCGATTGGTCCGATCTCGTGGCCAACCCAGTCCTGCAGTTGCTTGATGATCTTCTTGGCATCGTCACCGGTCGGGCGTTGGCCCTTGAGGACGACGAAGGCAACGATGGCCTCGCCGGTCAGGTCGTCAGGACGGCCGACGACGGCAGCCTCGGCAACCAGCGGGTTGGCAACCAGCGCCGATTCGATTTCCATCGTGCCCATACGGTGACCGGAAACGTTCAGCACGTCGTCGATACGACCGGTGATGGTGAAGTAGCCGGTGTCCTTGTCGCGGATCGCACCGTCGCCTGCCAGGTAGTACTTGCCCTGGAAGTCGGCCGGGTAGTAGGACTTGACGAAGCGGTCGTTGTCGTTCCAGATCGTGCGGATCATCGACGGCCACGGCTTCTTGCAGACCAGGATACCGCCCTGGCCCCACGGCAGGTCGGCACCGGTCTCATCGACCACGGCGAACTGGATGCCCGGGAACGGCAGCGTGCAGGAACCCGGCACCAGCGGCGTGGCGCCCGGCAGCGGGGTAATCATGTGGCCGCCGGTTTCGGTCTGCCAGAAGGTATCGACGATCGGGCAACGGCCGCCGCCGACGTTGTCGTAGTACCACTGCCAGGCGGCCGGGTTGATCGGCTCGCCGACCGAACCGAGGATGCGCAGCGAGGAGAGGTTGTAGCTCTTGGGATGCACGGCGGCATTGGAATCAGCAGCCTTGATCAGCGAACGGATGGCGGTCGGGGCAGTGTAGAAGATGGTTGCCTTGTGGTCCTGGATCATCTTCCAGAAACGGCCGGCATCCGGGTAGGTCGGGACGCCTTCGAAAACGATTTCGGTGGCGCCGCAGGCCAGCGGGCCGTAGGTGATGTAGGTGTGGCCGGTCACCCAGCCGATGTCTGCGGTACACCAGAAGACGTCGTTCGGCTTGATGTCGAAGGTCCACTTCATGGTCATGATGGCGTGCAGCAGGTAGCCGCCGGTGGAGTGCTGGACACCCTTCGGCTTGCCGGTGGAACCCGAGGTGTAGAGCAGGAACAGCGGGTGTTCGGCTTCGACCCATTCCGGTTCGCAAACTTCGGACTGGTTAGCGACCACGTCGTGCAGCCACTGGTCACGGCCGGCAACCATGTTAACTTCGCCACCGGTACGCTTGAAGACGATGACGTTCTTGACCGACTCGCAACCACCCATGGCGAAGGCTTCGTCAGCGATCGGCTTGAGCGGAATGGACTTGCCGCCGCGGAACTGGCCGTCGGAGGTAATCAGGGCAACGGCGCCAGCGTCGTTGATGCGGTCGCGCAGGGACTGAGCGGAGAAGCCGCCGAAAACGATGGAGTGGATGGCGCCGAGGCGGGCACAGGCCTGCATGGCAACCACGCCTTCGATGGTCATCGGCATGTAGATGACGACACGATCACCCTTCTTGACGCCCATGCCACGCAGGGCATTGGCGAACTTGGCGACCTTGGAGAGCATCTCCTTATAAGTCACCTTGGTGACTTCGCCGTTGTCGGCTTCGAAGATGATGGCGACCTTGTCGCCGAGACCGGCTTCGACCTGGCGGTCGAGGCAGTTGTAGGAAACGTTCAGCTTGCCGTCGGCAAACCACTTGAAGAAGGGGGCATTGGACTCGTCAAGCACCTGGGTAAACGGCTCCTTCCAGGTGATGAATTCCCGGGCGCGCTTGGCCCAGAAACCCGGATAGTCGGCATCCGCTTCCGCGCACAGCGCCCGGTAGGCGTCCATCCCGGAAACCGCCGCGTTCTTGACGATTTCGTCAGACGGATAAATAAGCTGCACGGACTCATTCGACATATTCTTCTCCTCTGCGGTACTTCGCAATTATGTTGAAACAACCGATCGGATCTCGGGTAGGCACCCGGGACTGTTTAAAGCCGCACAAGCTGGAGAAAAACCACTCCCCTCGCCAGCGTTGAGGCGGCATTAGACGTTGATAATCTTACAAAGTCCTTACGAAATCACGCTGCGGCGCAGCAATCCAGGGCATCCCGGCTGCCATATGCTCCGTGTTAAACTTTTGCCTCCCCAAAATCAGTCAATCAAAAAATGAATTCCCCAGTCAAATCTCTCGAAACCGTCATTTTTGCCAGCCGCTGGATTCAGGCACCGCTTTACGTCGGCCTGATCGTCGCCCAGATCATTTATTGCTGGCTGTTCATGGTCGAGCTGAGCCATCTTGTGCATGGCGCCTTCACCGGCAGCAACTTCAGCGAAGTCGAAGTCATGCTGGTCGTCCTCGGCCTGATCGACGTGGTGATGATCGCCAACCTGCTGATCATGGTCATCGTCGGCGGCTACGAAACCTTTGTTTCGCGCCTCGACCTCGAAGACCACCCGGACCAGCCGGAATGGCTCTCGCACGTCAATGCCGGCGTCCTCAAGATCAAGCTGTCGACTGCCATCATCGGCATCTCGTCGATTCACCTGCTGAAGAGCTTCATCAATGCCGCCAACCTGTCCGGGCACACGCTGCAGTGGCAGGTCATCATTCACGTCGTATTCCTTTTCTCCGCCCTGGCCATGGCCATCGTCGACAAGACCATGACCCAGACCCTCGCCCTGCAACATCAAAAACATCATTGATCCGGAGTTGCGCATGACCGCCATCAAACAGGAAGACCTGATCCAGTCCGTCGCCGATGCCTTCCAGTACATCAGCTACTATCACCCGCTGGACTACATCACGGCGCTGGGCGAAGCCTACGAGCGCGAGGAAAGCCCCGCCGCCAAGGACGCCATCGCCCAGATCCTCACCAACTCGCGCATGGCCGCCGAAGGCCACCGTCCGATCTGCCAGGACACCGGCATCGGCATGGTCTTCATCAAGGTCGGCATGCAGGTCACCTGGCCGGATGCGACGATGAGCATCCAGCAGATGATCGACGAAGGCGTCCGCCGCGCCTATGCCAACCCGGACAACCCGTTGCGCGCTTCGGTGCTGGCCGACCCGGCCGGCGCGCGCAAGAACACCAAGGACAACACCCCGGCCGTCGTCCATTTCGAAATCGTTCCCGGCCACCACGTCGAGGTCATCTGTGCGGCCAAGGGCGGCGGCTCGGAGGCCAAGTCCAAGTTCGCCATGCTCAACCCATCCGACGACCTGGTCGACTGGGTGTTGCACAAGATTCCGGAAATGGGTGCCGGCTGGTGCCCGCCCGGCATCATCGGCATCGGCATCGGCGGCACGCCGGAAAAGGCGATGCTGCTGGCCAAGGAATCGATCATGGCGCCGGTGGACATCCACGAACTGAAGGCCCGCGGCGCCAAGACCCGCGCCGAGGAACTGCGCCTAGAACTGCATGAAAAGATCAACGCCCTCGGCGTCGGCGCCCAGGGCCTCGGCGGTCTGACCACCGTGCTCGACGTCAAGGTGCTGGACTACCCCTGCCACGCCGCCAACCTTCCGGTAGCGCTGGTCCCGAACTGTGCGGCGACCCGCCACTGCCACTTCCATCTCGATGGTTCCGGCCCGGCCAAGATCGAGCCGCCGAAGCTGGAAGACTGGCCGGCCGTGACCTGGACGCCGGACCTCAAGGCCGCGACGCAAGTCAATCTGAACACGTTGACCAAGGAAGAAGTCGCTGCCTGGAAGCCGGGCCAGAAGCTGCTACTGAACGGCAAGATGCTGACCGGCCGCGACGCGGCCCACAAGCGCATCGCCGACATGCTGGCCAAGGGCGAGAAGTTGCCGGTCGACTTCACCAACCGCGTCATCTACTACGTCGGTCCGGTCGACCCGGTGCGCGACGAAGTCGTCGGCCCGGCCGGCCCGACCACCGCCACCCGCATGGACAAATTCACCCGCATGATGCTGGAGAAGACCGGCCTGATCTCGATGATCGGCAAGTCCGAGCGCGGCCCGGTCGCCATCGAGGCGATCAAGGACAACAAGTCGGCCTACCTGATGGCCGTCGGCGGCGCCGCCTACCTGGTCGCCAAGGCGATCAAGTCGGCCAAGGTCGTCGGCTTCGCCGACCTCGGCATGGAAGCCATCTACGAGTTCGACGTCGAGAACATGCCGGTGACGGTTGCGGTCGACTCCTCGGGCACCTCGGTTCACAACACCGGCCCGAAGGAATGGCAGGTCAAGATCGGCAAGATCCCGGTCGCCGCCTGATTCCAGAAACAGAAAACCGGCCCTCGGGCCGGTTCGTGATGCCCCGCCTGCCGGGGGCTTTTTCATGTCTGGAAATTGCCGCCTGTTGCGGTCGACCCGCAAAAAACGGCAAAAATCACCAATCGCAGATCAACGAATACGTTCCAGCCTGCCATTCCTGACGCGAACGCGTTCACCGGCCCATACCGGCGGCTGGGAATCCTGTTCGATATTAGCGTTCGTACCATCATCGAATTGCACATTGACGACCCACACCGTCGTGGTGCCGCTGGTCATGCGGTTACCCACCATGCCCCCGGCGGCAGCGCCGCCCACCGTGGCGACGGTGCGCCCCCGGCCCTGACCGACCTGATTGCCAAGCACACCGCCGACGACCGCGCCGCCGACCGTGCCGAGGGTGGACCCGGAAGTCGGCACCGCCTGGGTGCGAACGGATTCAACGGTGCCAACCCGGCCTTCGAACTGGGCTGCGGAGCTGCCGGTTTGTGCCTGCACGGTTGCGGCCAGCGGTGCAGCAAGGGTTGCGCCGAGCAGCAGCGCGCGAATCAAGGTTTTGGGTTTCATCATTCACTCCTCAGGATAATGTAGGGCGTTTTCAAATTTCACGCAGTTGGGGCTGCATGACAGTATTCTAGCCCGCCGCGCCGCGCTTTCCGTAAAATCCCGCCAACAGAATTCCGCCAGCCCGGCAATACCCCTCCTGGTTCCAAGCGCATGTTCCGCAAATTCCGCATCCTGATCCTGCTGCTGATCCTCGCCACCGTCGGCCTCGGCGCCTGGCGTGCCAACAGCCGGCTGACGGCCTGGGAACACACCGTCCACGTCGCCATCTACCCGATCGCCGCCGACGATTCCCCGGCGACGGCCCACTTCGTCGCCGAACTGGATGGCGATGCCTTCGCCGACATCGGCCAATGGCTGCAGGAGCAGAGCGACCGCTACGGCCGCTCGCTCCTGCAGCCGGTAGCCCTGCACATCGCGCCGCCGCTCGGCGCCCGCCCGCCACTGCCGCCCCCCGGCCGTTCCGGCCCGCTTGACGCGATCCTGTGGAGCCTGCAACTACGCTGGTGGGCTGCGCGGCACAACAGCATCGACGGCCCCAGGCCGCAAGTCCGCCTGTTCGTCCTTTTCCACGACCCCGAGCGCAGCAGCGTCCTGCCGCACTCGACCGGCCTCAGCAAGGGCCAGATCGGCGTCATCCACGCCTTCGCCAGCCGGCCGCAACGCCGGCAGAACGCCGTGGTCATCGCCCACGAACTGCTGCATACCTTCGGCGCCAGCGACAAGTACGACCTCGCCACGCTGCAGCCGATCTTCCCGGCAGGCTATGCCGAACCGGACAGGAATCCCCGCCTGCCACAGGACAAGGCGGAAATCATGGGCGGCCGCACGCCGGTGGACGAGCAGCGCGCCGACATTCCCGCCAGCCTCGCCGACACGGTGATCGGCAATGAAACGGCACGGGAAATCGGCCTGTTGCGGTCGACGCCGTAAAACGGCCAGATTTCAAAAACAGATTCGCAGATCCGGCACCGTCAAGATGCAGAACCGCCGAGTCCGCTCGCGATTCCCGCCCCGGACCTGCACACGGGCACGCTCAGCACCACGGAAAGCAGCTCCGTCTGCTTCGACGTCATGGTCTTCTGCATGGCAGCCTGCAGTTGCGTCCGGACGGTCGCAACGCTGACGTTCAAGGCCTCCGCACATTTTTGTGCCGACTCGACCTGACAGCGCGTCAGGCAGGTTCGCGCTTCGGCCGAGGTCAGGCCGAACAGAACCATCAATTGCTCCGGGCTCGGCAGTTGATGCCAACCTCGCTCCTGCACCATGAGCATGGCGCCGCCGCGGCGGCCGAGAATGCTCGGGCAGTCACAGGTCACCCGCAGGGGCAGTATCTGGATCAGCAAGTTGCCGCACGGACTGCCCCAGATTTCGCGCACGCTACCGATCTCCTGAACCACCCGCGCCAGGCCGCCACGCAAGCGGTGTTGCCAGCTACCTTCTGCTGCCGCGACGTCGCGTACCACAAGTGAATACAGGCTCAGGAGTTCTCTGGCGCATTCGTTCGCATACATGAGCTCGCCGCTCCTGCGGGAAAAGGCAATCCCCGTGCAGACCAGATCCAGCGCTCCTTCGAGCATGGCAATATTCCAAGGATCTTTTGGCGACCCGACGCTATTCATTTTTGATGGTGGCTTACGCGATTTATAAGAGATTCGAGTTGGTCGCCGGCTCGGAAGTTCATCCATTCTGATGATGACAAATGCGGGGTAACCGGAACAGACTCCAAATCAACGATGCGCTCGCTGCAATCTCAACCTGCCCCATGAGCCGGGTTGTTCGAGCAGCATCGTCAACCAGGCAAATTTTCTACCAATGAAAGGGAGAAAATCATGTCACCCAAAGTCATTGCCGCAGCTATCCTCGCCCTGGGTGTGGCCAGTCAAGGTCTTGCCGCCACAGTCAAGGTCACTCACAATCATCAAACCGGCGCAGTTCATAAGGTCAAGTACCATCACACCGGCATCAAATCCAGGCACGTCAGCAAGGACGCCGTTTCGGTCCAGTATGCGGCGCTCCACGAATCCAGTGCCGTACCCCAAGAAATCAGAATCCAGAGCGCAGAGGAAGTATTCACGCACAATTCCTGCTGCCCCTGATTTCGCATCGAGTTCAGCAAGATCACCCATGTACCCGGCCGCCGCTGCCAACCGCCCCGGCCCCGGGCTAAAGGTGGCATCTTGTTGCTCTCTACGACCCTGAGCGCAATCCTCGCCAGCCTCGCCAGCGCCGTCATCGGTA
Organism: Azonexus sp.; assembly: GCA_017983755.1. GTDB lineage: Bacteria > Pseudomonadota > Gammaproteobacteria > Burkholderiales > Rhodocyclaceae > Azonexus. The sequence continues at coordinate 64,044 of JAGOAU010000010.1, forward strand.
CAAAAACCACGCGGGAAATCGGCCGGCTGCGGTCGACGCCGTAATCCGGGCGATTTCCGGCACCGGCCAGCCGGGAAAGGCATATGATTGCCGCCATGCGATCAAGCCACACCGCGCCTGCCCCAAGCCGCATTCTGCACGCCGGCATCCTGTTGCTGACGACCGCCCTTCTTTCATCTTCTGCAACGGCCCAGGTCATCGATAGCGAGTTGCAACGCTTTCGCGCCATCACCCTCACCGAAAAGCTCGAACATCCGTGGAGCCTCGCCTTCCTGCCCGACGGGCGGATGCTGGTGACCGAGCGTCCCGGCCGGCTGCGCCTAGTGGGCGCCGACGGCAAGCTCGATCCGCAGCCTGTCTCGGGCCTGCCGCCGATCGCCGCCGTCGGCCAGGGCGGACTGCTCGACGTCGCGCTGCATCCGGATTACGCCAAAAACGGCTGGCTCTATCTCTCCTACGCCGGTGAAGGCCCCGGCGGCTATGGCACCGAGGTGCTGCGCGCCAAACTCGACGGCCATGCGCTGCGCGACGTACAGGTTCTTTTCCGTCTGCAGCCCAAGTCGCGGGCCGGTCACCATTTCGGCTCGCGCCTCGTCCTCGACCGCCGGGGCTACCTCTACATCACTCTTGGCGACCGCGGCGACATGGAGCGCGCCCAGCGCCTCGACGACCATGCCGGCTCGGTCATCCGCCTGCACGACGACGGCCGCGTGCCGGCGGACAATCCCTTCGTCGGCAAACCGGGGGCAAAGCCGGAGAAATTCACCCTCGGCAACCGCAACGTTCAGGGTGCGGCGCTGCACCCGCAGACCGGCGAGGTGTGGGCGCACGAGCACGGGCCGCAGGGCGGCGACGAGATCAACATCATCCGCGCCGGGGTCAATTACGGCTGGCCGGTCATCACCTACGGCCGCAACTACGTCACCGGCACCAGGATCGGCGAGGGCACGGCCAAGCCCGGCATGGCGCAGCCGCTGCTGCAATGGACGCCGTCGATCGCTCCCTCGGGCATGGCCTTCTACACCGGCGACCGCTTTCCGCAGTGGCGCGGGAACCTGTTCGTCGGCGCCCTCAAGTTCCAGATGCTGGTCCGCCTCCAGCTGGACGGCGAGCGGATCGTCCGCGAGGAGCGCCTGCTCGAAGGCGTGCTCGGTCGCATCCGCGACGTGCGCAACGGCCCCGACGGGCTGCTCTACCTGCTGACCGACAGCCCGCAGGGGCGCATCGTCCGCCTCGAACCGGTGCCGGCCGTCGCCGCGAAATAACCCTACAATTCAAGGGCTTGATTTTCAGGAATTTCTCGGCGATAGTTCGGCCTCGTTCCATTTTCATGCACACCCCATCCTGATGATCGCTACCCGACCCTGCTGCGCTGCTGCCATTGCCGCCAAACCGGTCGTCGTACGCGTCGTCATCGTAGGCGTCGTTACGCACGCGCCGTCGCGGATCGGGTAAGCAAGCAAAACAGCAGATTTCCCAAACCCCCGCCGGCGCAAACCGGCGGGGGTTTTGTTTTGCAGCTCCGCCGGTAGCGCCAGAACCCGAAAGGAGCCTTGCATGACCGAAACCCTCACCGGCGCCCAGATCGCCATCCGCCTGCTCGAACGCCAGGGCGTGCGCACCGTCGCCGGTATTCCCGGCGGCGCCATCCTGCCGATCTACGACGCCCTCGGGCAATCGACGCTGATCCACCACGTCCTCGCCCGCCACGAACAGGGCGCCGGCTTCATGGCCCAGGGCATGGCGCGCGCCAGCGGCCGGCCGGCGGTCTGCCTGGCCTCCTCCGGCCCCGGCGCGACCAACCTGCTGACCGCCATCGCCGACGCCAAGCTCGATTCGATCCCGCTCGTCGCCATCACCGGCCAGGTGCCGAAGGCGATGATCGGCACCGACGCCTTCCAGGAAGTCGACACCTACGGGCTGTCGATCCCGATCACCAAGCACAATTTCCTGGTCTCATCGGTCGAGGAACTGCTGGAAGTCATTCCACGTGCCTTCCAGATCGCCGCTTCCGGCCGCCCCGGCCCGGTGCTGGTGGATATTCCCAAGGACGTCCAGACGCAGGCCATCGAGGTCACCGACTGGCCGGCGCCGGGCGCCCGCCAGCTGCCGCCGCCGGCCGATGCCTGGGCGATTTCCGAAGCGGCGGCAATGATCAATGCCGCCAAACGCCCCATCCTTTACCTCGGCGGCGGCGTCGTGCATTCCGGCGCCGCGTCGGTTGCGGTCGACCTCGCGGAAAAGGCCAGTTTGCCGACCGTGATGACCCTGATGGCGCTCGGCGCGATGCCGGTCGATCACCCGCTGTCGCTCGGCATGCTGGGCATGCATGGCGCCCGCTGCACCAACCTGGCGCTCGACGAGTGCGACCTGCTGATCGCCGTCGGCGCCCGCTTCGACGACCGCGCCACCGGCAAGGTCGCCGCCTTCTGCCCGCAGGCGAAGATCATTCACATCGACATCGACGCCGCCGAGCTCGACAAGATCAAGACCGCCCACGTCGGCATCGCCGCCGATGTGCAGGAAGCGTTGGAACGCTTGTCGCCGTTGGTCAGCGCCAACCCGCGCCGCGAATGGAACACGCGCGTCGATGAACTCAAGCGCGACTTCCCGCAGCACATGCCCGATCTCGAGCAGCCGCTGTCGCACTTCGGCCTCATCCGCACCGTCGCCGCCTGCCTCGACGACGACGCCATCATCGCCACCGACGTCGGCCAGCACCAGATGTGGGTCGCCCAGGGCTACCCGCTGCGCCGCCCGCGCCAGTGGCTGACCTCCGGCGGGCTGGGCACCATGGGCTTCGGCGTGCCGGCCGCCATCGGCGCCGCGCTCGCCGAGCCGCAGCGCACCGTCGTCTGCTTCACCGGCGACGGCTCGATCCTGATGAATATCCAGGAACTGGTCACCGCCGCCGAGGAGCACGTCAACGTCAAGATCGTGCTGATGGACAACGCCTCGCTCGGCCTCGTGCACCAGCAGCAGACGCTGTTCTACGGCGAGCGCCTGTTCGCCTCGCAGTTCAAGGCGACGCCCGATTTCGTCAAGGTCGCGCAAGGTTTCGGCATCGCCGCGGTCGACCTCGACACCGCCGCCAATCCCTGCGCCGCACTGATGGAGGCCATCGCACGTCCCGGCCCCTGCCTGATCCACGCCAGCATCGACGTCGAGCAGAAAGTCTTCCCGATGGTCCCCCCCGGCGCCGCCAACCACGAAATGATCGGAAACTGAACATGAACGCCATCAACCGCAACGAACTGCAGGCCCTCTCGCGCGCCGTGCTGGAAATCGACGTCAACAACCACCCGGGGGTGATGTCGCACGTCATCGGCCTCTTTTCCCGGCGTACCTACAACGTCGAGGGCATCCTCTGTCTGCCGGTCGGCGACGGCCGGCAAAGCCGCATCTGGCTGCTGGTCAACGAGGACCAGCGCCTGCCGCAGATGATGAAACAGGCGGAGAAGCTGGAGGACGTCATCGCCATCCGCCGCCACAACGCCGATCACGCGGTATTCAGTGAACTGGAGGCCTTCTTCCGGCCCTGAGACTGCCGCCAGGCCAGTGCCCATGACGTGGTAATTCGGCAAGCTGCTTGGTCTTCCCGGGAAACAAGGGCAGAGTGATGTCTGTCCAATGATTGATCGGGTTCCCACGGAGATCATCGCATGCCGTCTTGCAGCTTGGCCTGGTTCAGGCGTTTCGTCGGATGGTCGCTCTGGCTGGCCATGCTGGCCTTAAGCGGCAGCGCACTGGCGACAACGGGCACCGGCAGCGTGCTCGTCCTGCGCCTGGATGGCGCGATCGGCCCGGCCACGGTCGACTACATCCGCGGCGGCCTGACACGCGCCGCCGGTTCGGGCGCCGGACTGGTGGTCATCGAGATGGATACGCCGGGCGGGCTCGACACCTCGATGCGCGCCATCATCAAGGACATTCTCGCCTCGCCGGTTCCCGTCGCCACCTTCGTTTCCCCCGAAGGCGCCCGGGCGGCGAGTGCCGGCGCCTACATCCTGTATGCCAGCCATGTCGCCGCGATGGCGCCGGCGACCAATCTCGGCGCGGCCACCCCGGTCGCCATCGGTGTCGGCGGCAGCCCGCCGGAAAAACCCGGCGCCAAGCCCGAGGCGGAGAGCGGCAGGAAGGAAGGCGAAGCGCCAGGGTCAGCCGCCAAGCCGCTCGCCGGCAGCGACGCGATGGCGGCCAAGTCGGTGGCCGATGCCGCCGCCTATATGCGCAGCCTGGCGCAGCTACGCGGCCGCAACGCCGATTTCGCCGAACGCGCCGTGCGCGAAGCGGCCAGCCTGTCGGCGGCGGAGGCGCTGGAAAACAAGGTTATCGACCTCGTTGCCGTCGACCTGCCCGAGTTGCTGGCCAGGATCGACGGGCGCCAGGTCGCACTGGGCAGCGGCACGGCCACCCTGGCGACCTCCAAGGCAACGATCGAACGCCTCGAACCCGACTGGCGCAACCGCTTCCTGGCCGTGATCACCACCCCGCAGATCGCGCTGATCCTGATGATGATCGGCATCTACGGCCTCTTCTTCGAGGCGACCTCGCCCGGATTCGGCGTACCCGGCGTCGCCGGCGCCATCTCGCTGCTGATCGCCCTCTATGCCTTCCAGTTGCTGCCGGTGAACTGGGCCGGCGTGGCGTTGCTGGCAATCGGCGCCGGACTGATGCTGGCCGAAGCCTTCATGCCGAGCTTCGGCGTGCTCGGGGTCGGCGGTTTCATCGCCTTCGTCGTCGGCGGGCTGTTCCTGATGGACGCCGAAGCGCCCGGCTTCGGCATCCCGTTCGCCCTGATCGGCGGACTGGCGCTCGCCAGCCTGGCGACCCTGCTGATGATCGGCAACTTCGCGGTACGCAGTCACAAACGACCGGTGGTCAGCGGGCGCGAGGAAATGACCGGCGCCCTCGGCACCGTCAGCGGCCCGGCCGACGGCGGCGGCTGGTGGGTGACCGTGCATGGCGAAAACTGGCGCGCCCGCTCGGCAGCGCCGCTCGCCCCCGGCTGCCGGGTGCATGTCGACCGCCTCGACGGCCTCACCCTCGACGTCTCGCCGGTCGGCGATTCCACAACCTTCGGGAGTACATCATGATCGACCTGCAACTCGGCTTCCTTCCCCTGCTTCTGGCGCTCGCCGTCCTCGCGTTCAGCTCGATCAAGATCCTGCGCGAATACGAGCGTGGCGTGATATTCATGCTCGGCCGTTTCTGGAAGGTGAAGGGGCCGGGCCTGGTGCTCGTCGTTCCCGGCATCCAGCAGATCGTCAAGGTGGACCTGCGCGTGGTGACCATGGACGTCCCGCCGCAGGACGTCATCTCGCGCGACAACGTCTCGGTGAAGGTCAACGCCATCGTCTTTTTCCGCGTCGTCGATCCCGAGAAGGCGATCATCCAGGTCGAAAACTTCCTCGTCGCCACCAGCCAGCTCGCGCAAACCACGCTGCGGGCGGTGCTCGGCAAGCACGAACTCGACGAGATGCTCGCCGAACGCGAGCGCCTCAACCTCGATGTGCAGCAGATCCTCGATGCCCAGACCGATTCCTGGGGCATCAAGGTGACCAATGTCGAGATCAAGCACATCGACCTCAACGAGAGCATGGTGCGCGCCATCGCCCGCCAGGCCGAAGCCGAACGCGAACGGCGCGCCAAGGTGATTCACGCCGAAGGCGAGAAGCAGGCGGCGCAGGCCTTGCGGGAGGCGGCCGAAATGCTCTCGCGCGAACCGGCGGCGATGCAGCTGCGCTACCTGCAGACGCTGACCCAGATCGCCGGCGACAAGAGTTCGACGCTGGTCTTCCCGGTCCCGGTCGATCTGCTCGGCAGCCTGCTCGCGAGCGCCGCGAAAGGTACGCCGCCGCCGACCAAGTAATCATCAAATCGGCGGACGGCACGGACAGCTATACTCGCTGCCTGTCCATCACCCAGCGTTCGACATGTCCAGCACACTCCCGGCCTGGCAGCCCCAGGCCATCTACTCCGACATCCTCTACGATGCCGCCGAAGGCATCGCCCGCATCACCATCAACCGCCCCGGGCGGCGCAACGCCTTCCGCCCGGAAACCGTCACGCAGCTGATCGACGCCTTCCACCGCGCCCACCACGACAACGCCATCGGCGCCATCATCCTCACCGGCGCCGGCGACGAAGCCTTCTGCTCGGGTGGCGACCAGAAGGTGCGCGGCGATGAGGGCTACATCGACGAAGGCGGCACGCCGCACCTCAACGTGCTCGATTTGCAGATGCAGATCCGCCGCTGCCCGAAGCCGGTAGTGGCGATGGTCGCCGGCTACGCCATCGGCGGCGGCCATGTGCTGCACCTCGTCTGCGACCTGACCATCGCCGCCGACAACGCCCGCTTCGGCCAGACCGGGCCGCGCGTCGGCAGCTTCGACGCCGGCCTCGGCGCCGGCCTCATGGCGCGCACCATCGGCCTCAAGCGGGCCAAGGAAATCTGGCTGCTCTGCCGCCAATACGACGCCGCCACCGCGCTGGACTGGGGCCTGGTCAACGCCGTCGTCCCAGTCGCCGAGCTGGAAGCCGAAACCGTGCGCTGGTGCCGCGACATGCTCAAGCTGTCGCCGATGGCGCTGCGCATGATCAAGGCCGGCTTCAATGCCGACACCGACGGCCTGGCCGGCATCCAGGAACTCGCCGGCAACGCCACCGGCCTCTTCTACATGAGCGAGGAAGGCCAGGAAGGCCGCAACGCCTGGCTCGAACGCCGCCCGCCGAACTTCGGCAAATACCGCAAGCGCCCGTGAAGGTCGTCGCCGCCGACTGGCTGCCCTACTGCCTGCCGCTGCGCAGGCCGTGGCAGACCAGCCGCAGCGTCCTGACCGAAAGGCACGGCCGCCTGCGCCGCCTGACCACCGACGACGGCCGCACCGGCTGGGGCGACTGCGCCCCGCTCCCCGAATTCGGCATCGACGAAACCGCCGCCACCGCCTTCGCCGAGGAATGCGCCACCCTCGACCTCGCCGCGCAAGGCGCCGGCCTGCCGCTCAACGCCTGGCTCAGCGGCCGCCCCCCGGTAGCGTCTGTTGCGGTCAACGCCAGTTTTGTGCCGATTTTCACGGTCGACCGCAACAGCCTCGCCCAAGCCGCCAACGCAGGCTACACCGTCGCCAAGCTGAAGGTCGGCGTCGCCCCGGTCGCCGACGAAATCGCCGCCCTGTACCGGCTCGCCACCGTCCTGCCCCCCACGCTGCGCCTGCGCCTGGACGCCAACCGCGCCTGGCCTTTCGCCACCGCCCAACGCTTCGTCGCCGCCAGCGCCGACCTGCCCATCGACGGCCTGGAAGAACCGCTGGCCAACCCCGAACCGGGCCAACTCGCCAGCCTGCAAGCGGCCGCTGCCTTCCCGCTCGCCATCGACGAATCGACCCACCTGCTCAATGCACATTTCTTCCGCCACCCGCCGGTCCGCCGCCTCGTCCTAAAACCGGCGCGCCACGGCGGCCTGCTCGCCAGCACCGAACTCGCCCTGCGCGCCCGCGCCAGCGGCCTCGAAGTGATCGTCACCTCGGCCCTCGAAAGCGCCTGTGGCATCACCGCCCTTGCCCACTTCGCTGCCGCCGTAGCACCCGATGCCGTGCACGGGCTGGCGACCGGCGACTGGTTTGCCAGCGATACCGGCCCATCGCCGCCCGTCGTCGATGGACGGATGCGATTGCCGAAGGGCAACGGCGTCGGGTTTGCGATGGAGGGGAAGCGCTGCATTAGCGCTCCCGGTTAAGGCGCAACAGATCCTGCCCAATAACTCTGGGAGGCGCACCGGTAATGGCTGCCGCTCGACCGGTGAGCATTTCAGTCAGTAATTAATCGGTTGGTGGCCCTTGGTGGGAAGTTGTAAGCGACAGCCTTAATTTGTCCAGGTCGCCCTCGTCGGGTAGCAATAATGCTTGCATTAAATGAGACAATCGGTCTAATATATATCCATGGACATTCAGCAATCCGTTGCCCGTAAGCGGGGCCGCCCGCCAAAGCGACCCGAAGAGACGCTCGAAACCAGAGAGCTATTGGTTCGCGCCGGACTGGAGGCGCTTACTGAAAAGGGTTTCTCGGCTACGGGCATTGACGAAGTGCTCAAGCGGGTAGGCGTACCGAAGGGTTCCTTCTATCACTATTTCGAAAGCAAGGAAGCCTTCGGGGCGACGTTGATTGATCGTTACGCGAGCTACTTTGCCCACAAACTGGAACGTCACTTCAATGACCAATCGAAGAAACCGCTTGAGCGCCTGTGGGCCTTTGTCGAAGACGCCCGAGGTGGAATGGCGCGGCACGATTTCCGCCGTGGCTGTCTGATTGGCAACCTCGGCCAGGAGATGGCTGCCTTGCCGGAGAGTTTTCGCGCGAGTCTCAACGCCGTGTTTGACGACTGGGAACGGCGCTTTGCACGCTGTCTCGAAGCGGCGCAACGGGAGGGCGAAATCCCCGCCGCCGTGGACTGCGCGCAGCAGGCCACTTTTTTCTGGATCGGCTGGGAAGGTGCGGTCCTGCGCGCCAAGCTCGAACGTAGTACCAAACCTCTGGAAATCTTTGCGCGCGGATTTTTCGTCGGGCTACAGAGGGCCTAATTTTTTTAACTTTTTATAGACGATCGGTCTAAATTATCAAGGAGCTAAACATGTTCAAAGGTATTCTGATTGAGAAGGATGATGCCGGCTACCGCGCCAACATCAAGGACATTGACGAAGGGCAGTTGCCCGATGGCGATGTCACCGTCCGTGTTAGTCATTCGACGCTCAATTACAAGGATGGCCTTGCCATCACGGGTAAGGGGCCGGTGGTTCGACGCTTCCCGATGGTGCCTGGCATCGATCTGGTAGGCATCGTCGAATCGAGTACACACCCGGAATACAAGGCCGGAGACAGTGTGCTACTGAATGGATGGGGCGTCGGCGAGGGGCACTGGGGCGGCCTGGCCCAGAAAGCGCGTCTCAAGGGGGACTGGCTGGTGCCACTGCCAGAACAGTTTTCCCCGCAGCAGGCAATGGCAATCGGCACTGCTGGCTACACCGCCATGCTGTGCGTGCTGGCACTGGAACGCCATGGTGTAACACCGGCGCACGGGGAGATCGTTGTCTCCGGTGCGGCAGGGGGGGTCGGCAGCGTAGCAACCGCAGTGCTTGCAAAGCTCGGCTATACGGTGGTCGCGATCAGCGGACGGACAGAAGAGGCAGACTACCTGAAACACTTGGGGGCCAGTGAAGTGCTTAATCGCGCAGAGTTTGGAACGCCGGGTAAGCCGCTGGGTAAGGAACGTTGGGCCGGCGCAGTCGATGTCGTCGGCAGCCACACCCTGGCAAATATCTGTGCGACCACTAAATATCGTGGCGTGGTCACGGCGTGCGGATTGGCTGGTGGGATGGATTTCCCGGCTACGGTCGCGCCGTTTATCCTTCGTGGTGTGACACTTGCCGGCATCGACAGTGTGATGTGCCCGCGCATCGATCGCCTTGAGGCATGGCGTCGCCTGGGTACTGACCTCGATGTCTCGAAGTTGGCGATGATCAGCAATGAGATTTCGCTAAGTGAAGCAATCCCCACGGCTTTGAAGCTCGTCAATGGCGAGATTCGCGGCCGCGTAATCGTGGACGTCAATCGCTGACAGATGGTGATTGGTTGTCGCGGGCAGACGGTCAGGTCAGCCACATGGCGTTGCTCGTTCGCAGCGCTGACCGGCCGTCATTTGGCTTCGAATGTGAGATCGTCAGTTATGCATGTTGCCGTCGATGGTGACCGTTCATTGACGCTGACCACTTTGATCCGACGCCAAGGCGAGCCATAGGCCGAATTGGCTCGCGTCGATCACGAGACATCTCTCCCGGCTGACCCTGCCGTCGGGCGAAGGATGTCGATTTCCAACACGGGGAGGTTGAGCGCCTGAATTCGGCGCAGCATTTCCTGATCGATGCCATCTGCCGCGATCTATGCGCGACGTGTGAGTGACAAGTAGGGATTGTTCGGCGGCAGCCACGCCCGCCGGCACGCCGACATACCTTCTCCCCCATGAGCGGCAGGTAACCAAAATATAGCTGCCCAATTCCAGCTGAGAGCTGGGAGCTGAGAGTCGGCTTTGGCCGAAACAGCGCCCCTCAAACAGCCCGGAACAAAGGCCTGTTGAACCGCCACCCACCAGGCGTATCCTTTCCCCACCGACCTTTCCGCCGCCGCCCCCTGAGGACCCGCTCATGCCCTACCTGTTCGAATTCACATACCACAACCCGACCCAGATCGTTTTCGGCCCGAACAGCTTTGCCAAGCTGGGCAGCCTGGTTCCGGCCGATGCCAAGGTGCTGCTGCTCTACGGCGGCGGCTCGATCAAGGGCAATGGTGTTTACGACAAGGTGGTGGCCGCGCTGGCCGGGCGCGAGGTGGTCGAATTCGCCGGCGTGGAACCCAACCCGACGCTGGAAACCCTGTCTGCTGCGGTCGACCTCGCAAAAAGGCGGAAAATCGATTTCATCCTCGGCGTCGGTGGCGGTTCGGTGTCGGATGGCGCCAAGTACGTCGCCTGCGCCGCGCTCTACGATGGCGACGGCTGGGATATCGTCAGCGGCAGGCATGCGCCCCGGGAGGCGCTGCCGGTCGGCATCGTGCTGACGCTGCCGGCGACCGGCTCGGAATCGAATCCCGCCGCCGTGGTCACGCGCAAGGCCATGCACGAGAAGCGGGTTTTCTACGTGCCGCCGGCGCGGCCGCGCTTCGCCGTGCTCAATCCCGAGGTGATGGCCAGCCTGCCCGACCGCCAGCTGGAAAACGGTGTCGTCGATGCCTTCGTGCATGTCTGCGAGCAGTACCTGACCTACCCGGTCGGCGCGCTGGTGCAGGATGGCTACGCCGAGGCGGTGATGAGGGCGCTGAAGACGCTGGCCGACACCTTCGCGCAGCGCCGCGAAACCGCCTGGCAGCAGAACCTGATGTGGGCCGCCAACCAGGCGTTGTGCGGCATCATCGGCGTCGGCGTGCCTGCCGACTGGGTCACCCACCGCATCGCCGTCGAGCTCACCGCGCTGTGGGGCATCGACCACGGCCGCACCCTTTCCATCATCCAGCCCAACCTGCTGCGCGAGCTGATCGAGCCCAAGCGCGCCAAGCTGGAGCAGATGGGGCGCAACGTTTTCGGCCTCGCCGACCCGAGCGCCGAAGACACCATCGCCGCCATCGAAGCCTTCTACCGCAGCCTGCGCATGCCGGTGCACCTGCGCGAGGCCGGCATTGCCGACAGCGACGCCGCCGATCGCGTCCTTGCCGCCGTTCGCGCCCATGGAAACGCCGCGCTCGGCACCCACGCCGAGGTCGACGACGCGAAGACCGAACGCATCATCCGCCGCGCCTGCGCCTGAGCGGGAACGCCGCAGCCGCCTGCAGCGCGGATTTCTTGATCTGACTTGCCGCCGCCCGGCGTCGGCCGGAAGCGCTTGCCCTGAGCTACGCCGGGCAGAACCGGACGTTCGCCGAACTGCTGGCCGAGGCCGGCGCGCTGGGTGCGACACTGGAAGGCGGCACGGCGCCGCTCGTCGTTGCCGGCGACAGCCTCGACCTCGCCCGCCACGCCTACGCCTGCAGCCTTGAAAATCGGCCGTTCTGGCCGGTCGACCGCAACCGTTCGGTGCACTGGACCGGCGAACTGCCGCCGCGCGTCGCGCTGGTCATTGCGACCAGCGGCAGCGAGGGCGAGCCGCGCGGGGTCATGCTGAGCAACGCCAGCCTCGACGCCGCGGCCACCGTCGCCAATCGCCATCTGCCCCTGAAGGCCGGCGATCTCTGGCTGGACTGCCTGCCGCTGCATCACATCGGCGGCCTGAACAGTCCTTGGCTTGGCAAGGCACCAATATCCGGAAGGTATTTTTTCTGTCGGAAATGCTGGTCGGTCAGTTGCCCCTCTGTCCGCTTGCTCTGTGACGGAGATCAAATCCCTGCAAAATAGCTGAGTTGTATACTCAACTATTGTGAAACAGACCGGCATGGTTGATGCCAAGGTGACGGATTATGAGTGCGAAGCCCTTGTTTTTTAAATCTTCCGAGATGGCAAAAAAATTTCCGCTGCACCCCAAACACCCTGAGCGAACCTGCTGGGGGTGCGACAAGTATTGCTCCGTAAATTCGCTGCAGTGCGGCAACGGTTCCGGTCGCACCCAGCACCCGGCCGAAATGCTCGGAGAGGATTGGTACAAGTGGGGGGACTGGGGCATCGACCCGGCCGATGATGAGTCGGCATAACCCCAGCTAACGCATGCTGGAATCCGGATATGATCGCCAATTCAACGCTCCGGCAACACTGAAGCAATCATGGCCTCCCTTGCGCCGCTCCTTGTGCCGCCATCCTTTCCCGCTCCATGCGTTCGGTCACATCACGCACCATCGCGACCGACCCGAGAACCGCTCCTGCCGCATCGACTACCAGGGCAAAACTCATCTCGACATAAAGCTTGCTACCTGACTTGTGCTGCGCCCGGGTAAGCGTAGGGCGGCCATGCAGCCGCGTTGTACCGCTTGCCATTGCAGCATCGAAACCACGCCAGTGCGCAGCACGCAAATGCTCGGGGATGATCAGGTCCAGGCTCTGCCCAAGCGCCTCGGCAGCGGTGTAGCCGAACATTGCTGTCGCTGCGGCGTTCCAGCGTTCGATCATGCCTTGCCGGTCGGAATAGATGATGGCATCGGCAGCCTGTTCGACTATCAAATCCCCGAGCAGGGATACTGGCTGCTTATTACTACCCATGGTCATCTCCAGTAACCGAGTCCGTCGTTACCGTCTGGCTGGCGGTTTCGCTGCATGGTATCGCCGGGATGAGTCCTTGCGGATTCCCCAACAGATCCGCCAGCGTATAGCCATCAAGCACCAGGAACAGTGCGTTCAAAGCCTCATCGAGAATGGCGTTCAGATGGCATGCCCCCTGAATCCGGCAGGTAGCGTTGGCACCGAAACATTCAACCAGCGTGAAATCGCTCTCGGTCTGGCGGATCACATCACCGAGCACAATGTTCTGCGGTGCAATGGCCAGCCGCATTCCCCCACCCTTGCCGCGAACCGTCTCGACCAAGCCGCAGCGGCCTAGCTGATGCACGACCTTCATCAGGTGGCTTTCGGAAATGCCATGGCCGGCAGCAATCTCGGCAATCGTCGCCAGTCGGTCCGGCTGCGCGCCAAGGTACATCAGGACGCGCAGGCTGTAGTCGGAAAAGGTACTCAGGCGCATATCAGCTTATAAGATATATTTAATATATTGCTTATGGCAAAGAAGCTTGTTAGGATCAAGATTCATTTCATTTATACCTTATGGCAAATGCCCGGCGCAATCCTTACCGATCGCCCTGGCTGAAGCAAGAATGTCAAAGCCGCCCGCTACCAGGAAAGTCTTCGAGATCAAGCCGGTCGCCGACCCGGACGCCAAGGTCTACCCGCGTTCGATCAGCGGCCCCTACACGCGCTGGCGCTGGGTTTGCGTCTGGCTGACGCAGATCGTCTTCTACGGCCTGTGCTGGGTGCCCTGGCACGGTCGACAGGCCGTGTTGTTCGATATCGACAACCGCAAGTTCTATTTCTTCGACCTTGTTCTCTGGCCGCAGGACACGATCTATCTCGTGTTGCTGATGATTCTCGGGGCGCTGGCGCTGTTCCTGTTCACCGCCGTGGCCGGGCGTCTGTGGTGCGGGTATGCCTGCCCGCAAACCGTTTATACGGAAATCTTCCTGTGGTTCGAGAAAGTCATCGAAGGCGAACGGCCGCAACGCATCAAGCTCGATGCAGCGCCGTGGTCGCCGCGCAAGCTGGCGATCAAGAGTGCCAAGCATGCCACCTGGGGACTCTTCTCGCTGTGGACCGGGATCACCTTCGTCGGTTACTTCATGCCGATCCGCGAACTGATGCACGACCTGGTGACCCTGTCGCCGGGTGCCTGGTCGGCGTTCTGGGTGGTGTTCTACGCCTTCGCCACTTACGGCAATGCTGGTTTCCTGCGCGAGCAGATGTGCCGGCAGATCTGCCCTTACGCCCGCTTCCAGTTCGTGATGCTCGACCCGGATACGCTGATCATTGCCTACGACACGGTACGGGGCGAATCACGCGGTGCCCGCGCCAAGGGCAGCGACCCGCGCGCCCAGGGACTCGGTGATTGCGTGGACTGCGGCATCTGCGTTCAGGTCTGCCCGACCGGCATCGACATCCGCAATGGCCTGCAGAACGAGTGCATCGGCTGTGCCGCCTGTATCGATGCCTGCGACCAGGTGATGGACAAGATGAGTTACCCGCGCGGCCTGATCCGCTACTCGACTGAAAACGCGGTCAGCATGCGCTACACGCCAATGGATATCGTCCGTCGGGCCGCCCGGCCACGGGTGATCATCTACACCGCCATCCTGCTTCTGCTCACGGTGGCAACCGCCTGGTCCGTGGCTACCCGCATCCCGCTGAAGGTCAACGTCCTGAAGGATCGCAACGTGCTCTCCCGCGAGGCGGACGACGGCGCGATCGAGAATACATATCGCCTGCAGATCATGAATACCGGTGACCAGACCCGGACTTTCCGCATCAGCATTGCTGGTATCGACGGTATCCGCCTGGCCGGGGGCAACGAAGTCACTGTCGCCGGCGGCGAGATCGGCACGCAGACGGCGGTCGTCAGGGCCGACCCCGGGGCGACGGGCAGCGGCGCCACTCCTGTCGCTTTCGACATCGTGGACGTGGCCGATGCAAGCGTCGCCGTCACCGAGCGCTCAAAGTTCTGGATGCCTTAACGAATCCGGTTATTTGCCGCAGCGGCCGGTGCGGTCGACAGGTTTACCCGGTGCAGTTTGGCCTGATGACTCCCTCTTTACGCTCCACGCGTACATCAGGGATGACTCGTTGAACTCCTGCCTGGTTTCCAGATCCATCCACCAGACCAGGCGCCGACTGTCCAGGCCAAGGTATTTCCACTGCCTCAACTCTCCGCTGCAGAGTTCGACCGTATATACCGTGTTGATATCGAGAGCGATCATGGATGAAGTTGCATGTTGTGGGCATGCAACGATGGTGACCTAGTCACGGCTTTCTGAAAATCCGCCATCCGGTGTAGCCAGAAAGTGCGCCTCGCCTTTTGATGGCATTTTTATACCCGTTTTCTTAGCATCCCCGACCATGAAACTTCTACAGCAACCCGGGGAGACCATTGCTTACCTTTGGGCGGTTCCGGGAACCTGCCTTGGGAGCCTGCTGCTCAGCCCGCTTCGCCACTACGTCGATCTGTCGAACGTGGCCCTGCTGTATGTCCTGTGGGTCGTTTTGATGGCGGTGACCTACGGTCGCGGGCCCGCGGTGGCGACCGCCCTGCTGGCATCGCTGGCGTATGCCTACTTCTTTGTTCCCCCGCACTTCTCCCTGGCGATTACCGAAGGGCAGTATCTTCTGGCCGCCGTGATCATGCTGGTGGTGGCGATGATGGTCAGCCATCTGACCTCCCGGCTGAAACAGATTGCCGATTTTGCCAGCCGCAAGTCGATCGAAAGCACAAAGCTGTATCAGCTGACGCAGGAGTTGGCAGGTGCGACGACACCGGAAACGGTCATCGACCTGGCGAGCCGGTTTCTGGCGGTGTCGTATCGCGCCAGCCAAGTCAGGGTCTATATGCCGAGTGAGTTCAATTCGACGTCCGGGCAAACCAATCCGGCGCTGCTCAATCGCTGCGCCGAACGGCAGGAACTCCTGTCCCGCCCGACAAGCCAGGGAAAATTCTACGCATTGGTTCCGCTCATGGCCGGCAGCGGCAATCAGGGCATCCTGGGGTTCGAAGTCGAATCCGCCATCCTGGGCTCCCAGGATGCGGTCGAACATATCGAGACCGTCGCTTCCGTCGTCGCCGTCGCCTTGGAGCGTTCGTATTTCGCCGAGAAGGCGAGACAGACGGAAATCAAGCACGCGGCGGAAGCGTTGCGCAGTTCGATCCTCGCCGCGCTCTCGCACGATCTGCGCACGCCGCTGACCGCATTGGTTGGGATGGCTGAAACCATCGCCATGGGGAAAGTCCCGATCGAAAAGCAGAGGCAGACACTCGATGCTATCCGCAACCAGGCCGTCTCGATCAGCCAGCAGATGACCAACCTGCTCGACATGGCCAAGCTCAGCGCCGGGAAGTTCGAACTTGTCCGGGCCTGGCAACCGGTTGAAGAGGTGATCGGCGCCACCCTGCAGCAGGTCCATGCGCAGTGGCATGACCGTGAGGTCACGGTCGAACTGGCCAGAGATCTCCCACCCATCAATATCGATGCCGTCCTGATCGAGCGTGTGCTGTGGAACCTGATCGAGAACGCCATCAAATATTCTCCCGCCGACACACCCGTTCAAATGCTCGTCAAGGCAGTCGGCGAGGACATGGAAATCTCCGTCTGCGACTCGGGCTCCGGGATTCCGGCAGAAAACGGCGACAAGCTGTTCGATCTGTTCCAGCGCGGGAAAACCGAATCCGGAATCCCTGGCGTCGGCCTCGGCCTTTCCATCGCAAAAACGATCGTTGAGGCACACGAAGGAACGATCACGGCCCGGAATCGTGAAAGTGGCGGCAGCTGCTTCAGCATCCGGATACCGCTCGGCAATCCGCCGCATTTTGAAGAAATGGAAGAGCAATCTTGACTGATGCGGAAACCATCCTGATCGTCGAAGACGAGCAGCAGATTCGCGAAGCCGTCGCCATGGCGCTCGAGTGCGAGGGATTCGGCATCTGCGAAGCGGGAACGGCCCGGCATGCCGCCGTCCAGGCCGCTGCGCGCAAGCCCAACCTGGTCATCCTCGACCTGGGCCTGCCGGACCGCGACGGCTTGCACTTCATCCGGGATTTCCGTGCCTGGTCGCCCACGCCGATCCTGATTCTCTCTGCCCGCAGCGAAGAGAGCAGCAAGGTCGATGCGCTGGATGCCGGCGCCGACGACTACCTGACCAAGCCTTTCGGCATCGCCGAACTGCTGGCGCGTGTCCGGGCCCTGCTGCGCCGGCGTCAGCCGGGGTTGCCGGCAGGCGAGGCTACCCTCCAGTTTGGCGACTACCTCGTCGATTGCGTCAATCGCGTCGTTACCCGGGCGGGAAGTGTCGTTCGCCTGACCCAGATCGAATACCGCCTTCTTGCCTTCCTCGCCGCAAACCCAGGCCGGGTGTTGACCCATCGCCACCTCCTTACCCAGGTATGGGGCGGGCAGGCAGCCGAGAACCATCAGTACCTGAGGGTCTACGTCGGCCACCTGCGCCAGAAGATCGAAGACAACCCGGCTCAGCCACGCCACATCATTACCGAGATCGGCGTCGGCTACCGCTTTCAACCCTGATTTTTTCCATCCCACTGAAACAACGCCATGAGTGCCTATTCCAACGAAACCGTTCTGTCTGTCCATCACTGGAACGACACCCTCTTCAGCTTCCGTTGCACGCGCGGGACGAGCCTGCGCTTTACCAGCGGGCAGTTCGTGATGATCGGCCTGGAGGTCAATGGGCGTCCGCTGACCCGTGCCTACAGCATCGCCAGTGCCAGCCACGAGGAGCATCTGGAGTTCTTCAGCATCAAGGTGCCGAACGGCCCGCTGACCTCACGCCTGCAGCACCTGAAAGTCGGCGACCCGGTGCTGATCAGCCGCAAGCCGACCGGCACGCTCGTGCTGCGCGACCTGAAGCCGGGCAAGCGCCTGTTCATGTTCGCCACGGGGACGGGGCTGGCACCGTTCATGAGCCTGATCCACGAACCGGAAACCTACGAGCGCTTCGAGAAAGTGATCCTCATTCATGGCGTCCGCTGGACCAACGAACTGGCCTACCACGACTACATCGAGGAAGACCTCCGCGACCATGAATATCTCGGCGAGATGATCCGGGAACAACTCGTCTATTACCCCACCGTCACACGCGAGCCGTTCCGCAACGAAGGGCGCCAGACCGACCTGATCTTGACCGGCAAGCTGTTCGACGACCTCGGCATCGAACCGCTCGACCCCGCCACCGACCGCGGCATGATCTGCGGCAGTCCGGCCATGCTCAAGGAAATCTCGGCGATGCTCGATGGCTTCGGTTTCCAGATTTCACCGCGCATCGGCGAAATGGGCGATTACGTCATCGAGCGGGCGTTCGTCGAGCAATAAGCAACCGGCGCGATGAACGCCGACCTGGAAAGTGGCGATCCGGAGGCAATCTGCTCGGCTTTGACGCGCCTGATCCAGGCGCTCGTCGATCACCGGGCGGGCTCTCCCGAACAGGCAATTGCCTGGGAGAACGCCCTGCTTGCCTTGCCGAAACCGCTTGGCGAATTCATGCCATCGCTTGCCACGCTCAATGCGCTGGCGCAAAAGGCATGGCCGGATACGAAGGAATATCCGGGTATGAAGTGGCAGTCATGGGGAGCTTTTACTCCCCAACGACTACGCCAAGCCGAGTTGCAACCGGGAAACGCTGTCGATGTGGATGTCGCGCCCATGGATGGCGAAGTAACCCTGCTCGCTCAAATCATGCAGGATGCGGGAGAAATACTCGGGGCTGAGATTCAGGCGCGAGGCAATGACGCCCTTGGGTGCCGACAGCCTGACTACGGCCGATTCGTTGCATGGCTCCTGAACGGCCGCTTCGCGCAGCAGGAAGGTAAGCACGCGCGCCACGCCGGTGTGCAGCGTGTACCCTTCCAGGTCGATCATCAGGTCGTGCAGGCGTCTTGACATGCCGTTCAGCAGCTTGTGGGCGAAGCCGGGGTTACGGGCGATGAGATCGAGAATCGCCGTCCTGGCGATCTGCAGCACCAGCGTGTCGCCCAGCGCCTGGGCATGAGCGCGGTACGGTTCGTCCAGCAGCAGCTCGGCCTCGCCGAAGCTGTGGCCCGCCTGCAGGATGTCGACCACTTTCTCGCTGCCCTGCGTTGACGAAAACGCCACCTTGACCTGGCCATACATCACCACATGCAGGCCGGGGCAGGTTTCACCCGTTCGGAACAGCGTGCCGCACTTTTCGAGAACAAGTGTCTTGCTGGCCTTGGCAAGCTGCCGAATTTCCTCGACAGGAAGATTCTCGAACAAGGGAATGCGACCCAGATGGGTCTCGTTGTGGACAGGCTTCGAGTCGCGCATTGCTGCTCCTGGCGGTGGGGCTGGGGTAGTCGGGCACCCAATGTGCCGCCGCCGGGCGGGCCCGGCTTGATCTGGATCAAGTCAATCCGAATGGCCTATGTTGGACCCTGCCGAAATAACTAGGCCTGAAGCCTGCATTTCGGCAGCGGCGGCAGTCGACCGTGAAAGCGCATGGACAATGTACTCATCGGACACAATCATCGAGGCCGAATCACTTTGTTCAAAACCGTTTTTCAAGTCCGGCAACCCCGCAGATTTCTTGATCTGCCTCGCCGCCGCTCGACCGCCTGCTATTTATAATTCGAGGCTTATGAAGCCCGCCGGATCGCTCGCCCGCCACCTCGCCACCGCCGCCCGGCGCCGGCCGGAGGCGCTTGCCATGAGTTGCGCCGGGCAGAACTGGACCTTCGCCGAATTGCTGGCCGAAACCGGCGCGCTCGGTGCGACGCTGGAAGGCGGCGCGGCGCCGCTCGTCGTTGCCGGCAGCGGCCTCGACCTCGCCCGCCACGCCTACGCCTGCAGCCTTGAAAATCGGCCTTTCTGGCCGGTCGACCGCAACCGCTCGGTGCACTGGACCGGCGAACTGCCGCCGCGCGTCGCGCTGGTCATTGCCACCAGCGGCAGCGAGGGCGAGCCGCGCGGGGTCATGCTGAGCAACGCCAACCTCGACGCCGCGGCCGCCGCCGCCAATCGCCATCTGCCGCTGGCGGCCGGCGATCTCTGGCTGGACTGCCTGCCGCTGCATCACATCGGCGGCCTCGCCATCCTCTGGCGCTGCGCACGCGCCGGGGCCGGCGTGCTGTTGCACGACGGCTTCGACGCAACGACGGTAGCCGCCGATCTGGCGCGCCAGCCGGTCACCCATCTTTCACTGGTACCGGCGATGCTGGCCCGCCTGCTGGAAACCGGCGTCACGCCGCCGGCCAGCCTGCGCCACGTGATGATCGGCGGCGCCGCGCTGTCGCAGGCCCTGCACGACCGGGCGCGCGCCGCCGGCTGGCCGCTCAACCCGAGCTACGGCATGAGCGAGACGGCGGCCCAGATCGCCACCTGGACGCCAGCCGACGGGCCGTGGCACGAAGGCCTGGTCGGCCGCCCGCTCGGCCGCAACGAATTCGCGCTCGCCGCCGACGGCCGACTCCGCATCCGCGGTCCGCAGGTCATGGCCGGCTACCTCGATGGCAGCGGGATTGACGCCGACGGCTGGCTGACCACCGGTGACCTCGGCGAAATCGATGCTTTTGGGCGGTTGACCGTAACCGGCCGCGCCGATGACATGCTGATCAGCGGCGGCCGCAACGTGCATCCGCTGGAAATCGAATCCTGTCTTGCCGCCTGCCCCGGCGTGCGCGACGTGGCGGTCACCGGCCTGCCCGACCCGGTCTGGGGCGACCTGATCGTCGCACTGGTGGTCGGCGAGGCGGAACCGGCCCACCTGCGCGCCTGGAGCGAAGCGCGCCTGCCCGGCCCGGCCCGGCCGCGGCGCATCGTCCGCCTGCCCGACCTGCCACGCAACGCCGCCGGCAAGCTCGAACGCGCCGCACTGCGTCGCCTCGCCCGCGAGGCCACGGCATGATCGCCACCCTGCGCCGGCACCTGGCCGACCCGGCACTGCCCGCCCGGCTACGCGCGTTGGCTGCCGATGCGCCGGCGGCGGCGCCGCTCAGCCTCACCCTCGATCTAGGCCCGACAGCCAACGACTGGCTCGCTGCCCTGCAGGCGGCCGGCCCCTTCTGGTACCAGGCGCGCCCGGCTGCCGGCCTGTACCAGCTTGGCATCGGCCACGCCTTTCAGGTCGCCAGCGCCGGCCCGCAGCGCTTCGCCGCGCTCGACAACGCCTTCGCCGGGCTGGCCCGCAACTGGCGCCACGACGGCGCGCCGCTCGCCTTCTGCGGCTTCGCCTTCGACGAGCACAACAACGCGCCGCTGCCCAACGCCCTGCTGGCGATCCCCGCCGTGCTCCTCGAAAGCCGCGCCGGGCGCGGCCGGGCAGTCCTCAGCACGCCAGCCGGGCGCCTCGACGCCGCCCCCGACCTGTGGCTGCAGCTGCTGGCCCGGCCGGCGGCGCAACCAGCGCACAGCCTGAAGCCGGCCACCGACCAGACGCTGGCCGAGCGTGCCTGGGTCGCCCGGGTCAACGCCGCCCTGCGCGACATTGCCGGCGGGCATGTCGCCAAGATCGTGCTCGCCCGTCAGCGCCGGCTGGCCGCCGACCGGGCGCCCGCTGCCGGCCGCGTGCTGGCCGCCCTCGCCGTGCAGCAGCCGGACAGCCTGATCTACGCGCACGGCAACGGCCCCACCGTCTTCCTCGGCGCCACCCCCGAGCGCCTGATCCGCCTCGTCGGGCGGCAGATCGCCACCGACGCGCTGGCCGGCACCGCCTGGCCCGGCTCGCCCGAGCTCGACGCGCCCAAGAACCGGCACGAGCAGTCGCTGGTCGTCCATGCCATCCTCGACGCACTGGCCGGCCATTGCAGCGCGCCGCCGCTGGCCGGGCCGGTCGAAATCCGGCAGGCCGGGTCGGTCGCTCACCTGCGCAGCCGGATCGTCGGCACGGCGGCAGCCAGAGTGACGCTGTTCGACCTGCTGCGCGCCCTGCATCCGACGCCAGCGGTCGGCGGCTTCCCCGGCCCGGCGGCGCTCGACTGGCTGGCGCGCCACGGCGAGCAACGCAGCGCCTGGTACAGCGGCGGCTTCGGCAGCCTCGCGCCGAACGGCGACGGGGAGTTCTCCGTCGCCCTGCGTTCGGCGCTGATCGACGGCAACGGCATCGAGTTGCACGCCGGCGCCGGCATCGTTGCCGGCTCCGATCCGCAGCAGGAACTGGCCGAGACCGAGGCCAAGTTTGCCACGTTGCTCGCGGCGCTCGCCGGGCACGAAGGCGAACGCCGAAAGGTGCTCGGCTGACCCTTCCGCTGTCACACGGTGGAAATATAAATGCAACAAAATGACGGGCTTGAAGCATATACTTCAAGAAAAAGAGGAGACTTTCCATGACCCGTCAACACATCAAGCCGCGCTTTCCGGCCGAGGAATATCTGAACCGGGAACTGAGCATGCTGGCCTTCAACCGCCGCGTCCTGGCCCAGGCCCAGGATGAACGAATGCCACTGCTGGAACGCCTGCGCTTCCTCTGCATCGTCTCCAGCAACCTCGACGAGTTCTTCGAAATCCGCATGGCCGGCCTCAAGGAGCAAATCAGGGCCCACGTGGCTGTGGTCACCACCGACGGCAAGACGGCGCACGAGGCCTTTCGCCTGGTCGCCGCCGAAGCGCACGCCATCGTCGCCGAGCAGTATCGCCACCTGAACGAGGTCATCCTGCCGCTGATGGCGGAACAGGGCATCCGTTTCCTGCGCCGCTCGAAATGGACCGAAGCGCAGCGCGAATGGATTCGCGACTACTTCGTGCGCGAGATGGTGCCGGTGCTGACGCCGATCGGCCTCGACCCGTCGCACCCCTTCCCGAAAGTGCTCAACAAGAGCCTGAATTTTGCCGTCGAACTGGAAGGCAAGGATGCCTTTGGCCGCAGCTCCAACGCCGCCATCGTCCAGGCGCCGCGCGTGCTGCCGCGCGTCACCCGCCTGCCTGCGGAACTCGCCGGCTGCGAGTATGGCTTCGTTTTCCTCTCCTCGGTCCTGCACGAGTTCGTGGGCGAACTATTCACCGGCATGACGGTGCTCGGCTGCTACCAGTTCCGCGCCACGCGCAATTCCGACCTCTTCGTCGACGAGGAAGAAGTCACCAACCTGCGCACCAAGCTACAGGGCGAACTGCCGCACCGCCATTTCGGTGACGCCGTTCGCCTCGAAGTCGCCGAGAACTGCTCGGAATCGATGACCGATTTTCTGCTCGCCCAGTTCGGCCTCGGGGCCGACGACCTCTACCGCGTCGAAGGCCCGGTCAACCTGGTTCGCCTGATGCAGGTGCCGGACTGGGTCGACCGCCCGGATCTCAAGTTTTCCGCCTTCACGCCCGGCGTGCCCAAGGCCGTCGGCAAGGGCGCCAACATCTTCGACAGCATCCGTCGCAGCGACATCCTGCTGCACCATCCCTACCAGTCGTTCGCGCCGGTCATCGAATTCCTCAACCAGGCGGCGCTTGACCCGCAGGTGGTGGCGATCAAGATGACCGTCTACCGCACCGGCACCGACTCGGTGCTAATGCAGTCGCTGATCCGCGCCGCACAGAACGGCAAGGAAGTCACCGTCGTCGTCGAACTGATGGCGCGCTTTGACGAGGAGGCCAACATCGGCTGGGCGACCAAGCTGGAGGAAGTCGGCGCCCATGTCGTCTATGGCGTCGTCGGCTACAAGACGCACGCCAAGGCGCTGCTGATCGTCCGCCGCGAGGAAGGCAGCCTGCGCCGCTACGCTCACCTCGGCACCGGCAACTACCATCCGCGTACCGCCCGCCTCTATTCCGACTTCGGCCTGATGACAGCCAACGAGGAAATCACCCACGACGTCAGCGAAGTCTTCAAGCAGCTGACCGGGCTGGGCAAGGCGCGCACTCTGCGCCACCTTTGGCAGGCGCCGTTCACGCTGCAGCCCAACGTCGTCGCGGCGATCCAGGCGGAAGCCGAAACGGCGCGCGCCGGCGGCAAGGCGATGATCGTCGCCAAGATGAACTCGCTGCTCGAACCGGAAACCATCCATGCGCTGTACGAGGCTTCGCAGGCCGGCGTCTCGATCGAACTGATCATCCGCGGCGTCTGCGCGCTACGCCCCGGTATGCCCGGGCTGTCGGAAAACATCCGCGTCCGTTCGATCATCGGCCGCTTCCTCGAACATCACCGGGTCTTCTACTTCTACGCCGGCGGCGAGGAAAAGGTTTACCTGTCGAGCGCCGACTGGATGGAGCGCAATTTCTTCAAGCGCATCGAACTCGCCTTCCCGATCCTCGACCCCAAGCTGAAGAAGCGCGTCATCACCGAAGGCCTCAAGTTCTACCTGGCCGACAACCAGCAAAGCTGGGACATGAACGGCGACGGTGTTTACCAGCGGCGGCGCAATGTGCGCGCCAAGCCGCATAACGCGCAGGGCGAGCTGATGGTGACGCTGGGCGGCGGCACTTAGTCGCCTGCTGCGGTCGACTGCCCGTAGAGGGCAAAAATGCGGCTGAAAAGCCGCATTTTATTTGCTGCCTACGAACCGGAGTTCTTGCGCCCACCACCATCCGGCGTGAAGAACAGCGCCGCGCCGACGGCAATCAAGGCCAGCGGCCACCACTTGCGCAGCAGCGCGACGAGATCAAACTCGATCAGGTCGAGATTGACCGCCAGCGCAATGGCGCCGACGACGATCAGCGCGATGGAGATGAAATTGCCCTTCATGGTTTTTCCCTGTTTTAGGCGGTCGACCGCAACATTCGCCAATCAGGCCCGCCGCACGCCGACCACGCCTTCGACCTCGTGGATCAGCATCAGCGTGCGCTGCAACTGCTGCAGGTTGGTGATCTCGACGGTAAAGCCCATGTGCGCCTTGCCCTGTTTGGATTGAGTGTTCACGCCGACGACGTTGAGCTTTTCCTTGGTGAAGATTTCCGAGATGTCGCGCAGCAGGCCCTGGCGGTCATGGGCGTCGACGACGATGTCGGCGGCGAAGACACCGGTGGTCTGCAGTCCCCAGTCGGTCTCGATGACGCGCTCGGGATGCAGCGCCGCCAGGTTGGCGAAGTTGGGGCAGTCCATGCGGTGGATCGAAATGCCCTTGCCGCGGGTGACGAAGCCCTGGATTTCATCCGGCGGCGCCGGCTTGCAGCAACGCGCCAGTTGCGTCAGCAGCTTGTCGACACCGACGATCAGGATGCCCTGGTTGCCGGCGACCGGCTTGCTCGGCCGGGTCTGCACCGCATCCGGCAACTGGGTCTCCGCAAGCAGGTCGCCGCCACGCGCCACCGACTGGAACTGGCGCTGGTTGAGGTCGCCGCGCGCCGCCGCGATATACAGGTCATCGGCACGCGAAAAGCCCAGCTTGTGGGCGAGTTCGTCGATGTTGGCGCCGGTCTGCCCGGCCCGCTGCAGTTCCTTGGCGATCAGCGCGCGCCCTTCGGCCAGCGTCTCTTCCAGTGCCAGGTTGGAGAACCAGGCGCGGACCTTGACCCGCGCGCTCTTGGTGTGGATGTAGTTGAGCGACGGGTTCAGCCAGTCGCGCGACGGACCACCATGCTTGGCGGTGATGATCTCGACGCGCTGCCCGGTTTCCAGCGGCGTGTTGAGCGGCACCAGTTGCCCGTTGACCTTGGCGCCGCGGCAGCGGTGACCGAGGTCGGTATGCACGCGGTAGGCGAAGTCGACCGGCGTCGCCCCCTGCGGCAGGTCGACCACCTTGCCCTGCGGCGTGATGACGTAGAGCGTCTCGTCGAGCGCCGCCTGCTTGTAGTGGGTGATCCAGTCCGAGCTATCGGCGACTTCGTCCTTCCAGGTCAGGAGCTGGCGCAACCAGGCGATCTTCTCGTCGTAGTTGTCCTCGGCGCTGCGCTTGGTGCCTTCCTTGTAGCGCCAGTGGGCGGCTACACCGAGTTCGGCGTGCTTGTGCATCTCCCAGGTGCGAATCTGGATTTCCAGGCTGCGCCCGTCCGGGCAGCGCACCGCCGTGTGCAGCGAGCGGTAGTAATTGCCCTTGGGGTTGGAGATGTAGTCGTCGAACTCCTTGGATATCGGCGACCACAGGTTATGCACGATGCCGAGCGCGGTATAGCAGTCCTTGAGGTCGTCGACGATGATCCGCAAGGCACGCACGTCGTAGACCTCGGAGAACTCGACGCCCTTCTTGCGCATCTTGTTCCAGATGCTGTAGATGTGTTTCGGCCGGCCGTAAACTTCGACCCTGGTCACCCCGGCCGCCGCCAGCTCGGCGCGTACCTTCGCCACCGCGTCGGTGATGAACTGCTCGCGCTCGCTGCGCTTCTCGTCGAGCATCCCGGCGATCTTCTTGTAGGTATCCGGATGCAGGAAGCGGAAGGAAAGGTCCTCCAGCTCCCATTTCAGTTCCCAGACCCCGAGCCGGTTGGCCAGCGGCGAGTAGAGTTCCAGCGTTTCGCGCGCCACTTGCACGCGCAGGTCATCCTGGTGCACGGCGTAGAAGCGCAGCGTCTGGGTGCGGCTAGCCAGGCGTAGCAGGACGACGCGAATGTCTTCGACCATCGCCAGCAGCATCTTGCGCAGCACTTCGATCTGCGCCTTCATTTCCGCCGGATTGACTTCGCCGGCCTCGATGTTGGCGGCGACGAAGCCCTTGGTGATCGGCCGCAGCCGGTTCAGCCGCGATATGCCGTTGACCAGATGCGCCGCCGGCTTGCCGAAGCGTTCCTCGATGCGCGTGATGCCGTGTTCGTCATAGGCCGGCACCGCGAACAGCAACGCCGCCATGCGCGATTCGACATCGAGCTTGAGACCGGCGATGATGACCGCCATGCCCAGCGCGTGCGACCAGATGCGCTCGCCGCTGCCGAGCACGGCATCGCCATAGACCTCCCAGGCGTAGGTGACGACCTTCTGCAGCGCCGCCGCCTCATCGGCATCGAGGCCTTCGGCAAGGATGGCGAAGAACTGGTCGAAATCGCTTTGTGCAGCGACGGAATGGACAACGGAAACCATATGGGAATTATACCGTCTGACCCTGCCCGGCACCCTGCGGCATAATTCACGCCATGACGACGAAACCCCATCACTTCTATACCAACCCCTACCTGCTGCTGACCCTGACCGTGCTCTTCTGGTCGGGCAACATGGTGGTCGGCCGCGGCATTCGTGCCGACGTGCCGCCGCTGGCGTTGGCCTTCTGGCGCTGGGCGATCGCCTTCGTGCTGGTCCTGCCGCTGGCCTGGCCGCACTTCCGGGCGCAGTTGCCGCTGCTCAAGAAGGGCTGGAAACCGGTATTGATCCTCGGCGTGCTCGGCGTCGGCGGCTACAACACCTTCGCCTACCTCGCGCTGCAATACACCTCGGCGACCAACGCGGTGCTGCTCAACTCCTTCATCCCGGTCGCCACCATCGCCATTTCCTGGGCCTTTCTCGGCAAGCACCTGCG
Organism: Azonexus sp.; assembly: GCA_017983755.1. Lineage (GTDB taxonomy): Bacteria > Pseudomonadota > Gammaproteobacteria > Burkholderiales > Rhodocyclaceae > Azonexus. The sequence goes on from JAGOAU010000010.1 coordinate 91,154, forward strand.
GCGCCTCGAAGGCCTCGGCGTTTTCATTTCGCTGTGCGGCGCGCTGACCATCATCGCCCGTGGCGACCTCGCCATCCTCACCCACCTCAAACTCAATGCCGGCGACGTCTGGATGCTCGGCGCCGTGCTGGTCTGGGCCATCTACACCGTCGGCCTCGCCTGGCGTCCGGCCGGCGTGCACCCGATGCTGATGCTGGCGGCGATGACGGCGGTCGGCCTCGCTGCGCTGGCCCCCGCCTATGCCTGGGAAATGATGCAGGGCCGGCAAATCAACGTGCATCTCGGTTCGCTCGCCTCGCTCGCCTATGTCGGCATCTTCCCCAGCTTTCTCGGCTACATCTTCTACAACCGTGGTGTCGCCGAGGTCGGCGCCAACAAGGCCAGCCTGTTCATCCACCTGATGCCGGTGTTCGGGACCATCCTTTCCGCCATCTTTCTGGCGGAAATTCCGCAGTGGTATCACTATCTCGGCATCGGCCTGATCTTCACCGGCATCTGGCTGACGACGAAAAAGTGATGGGACTCTTCGACTGGTTCGGCGGCCACAGGAAAACCGGCGTTGCCGATTCCCTGTGGGGGAAGACGGTGAGCGCCCTGCCCTTTCTCGACGCGCTTGCGGTCGACGAGAAAAAAAGGCTCAAAACGCTGGTCGAACAGTTCCTGGCGGAAAAGGAATTCAGCACCGCCGGCGGTCTTGAACTGAGCGACGAGATCTGCGTCGCCATTGCCGCCCAGGGCTGCCTGCCCATCCTCGAACTCGGCCTCACCGCCTACCGCGACTGGGTCGGCATCGTCGTCTATCCCGACGAGTTCGTCGTCCCGCGCCGCGTCGAGGACGAGGACGGCATCGTGCACGAATACGACGACGTGCTCTCCGGCGAAGCCTGGGAAGGCGGGCCGCTGATCATCTCGTGGCACGACGCGCAGATGGCCGGCGCCGGCTACAACGTCGTCATCCACGAATTCGCGCACAAGCTCGACATGCTCAACGGCGAGGCCGACGGGATGCCGGCGCTGCATTCCGGGCTGACGGCGGAAGCCTGGGACGACGTCTTCCTCGCCGCCTACGACGATTTTTGCCGCCGCGTGGACAGTGGCGAGGAAACCGTCATCGACCCTTACGCCAGCGACGATCCGGCCGAGTTCTTCGCCGTGCTCTCGGAAAACTTCTTCGAACTGCCCGACGTGATCAACCGCGAATATCCGGCTCTCTACGCGCTGCTGCGCACCTACTACCGTCAGGACCCGCTCAGCCGCCTGACGAAGGCATCGACCGCCCCGAGCACCGCCGCCGGCTGATCGCGGTGCGGCGAGTGGCCGCATTGGGGCAGCTTGAGGAGCGTCGCATCGGCCACGCGCTCGGCGATGACCTCGATCTGGCGCATCGTCGCGTACTCGTCGTCCTCACCCTGGATCGCCAGCACCGGGCAGCGGATCGGCGGCAGGTATTCCTCGATGTTCCAGTCGCGGAAGGCGGGCGACAGCCAGGTGTCGTTCCAGTCGGCAAATACCCGCGCCGTATCGGCGTGATAGCGCTCCAGCTTCTGCGGCAGGTCGGTTGCGGTCCACGCCTCTTTGGCGGCCAAAATGCCCGTCAGCGTTTCTTCCTCGACGAACTCGTGCGGCGCCATGACTATGACCCCGAGCGGCACCTCGGGAAAGGCCCCGGCGAAAATCAGCGCAATGCTGCCGCCATCGCTGTGGCCGAAGAGCAGCGGGCGCTCGATGCCCAACTCCGCCAGCAGCGCCGGCAGCTGTTCGAGCGCCTCGCGGTGCATGTAGCGCGGCGTGCGCGCTTCCGTGTAAGGCTGGGAATGGCCATAGCCGGCGCGCGACCAGACGATCACCCGGCAGCCGGTCACCGCCGCCACGCGTTCGGGAAAATGCCGCCACATGGCGATGCAGCCGAGGCCTTCGTGCAGCATAAGTATGGTCGGCAGGCCGGAGCGATGTGCCGGGTAGTCGAGATATTCGAGGCGCAGGCCGTTGACAACGAGATGTTTCATGGCGATGGGGCAAGCAGGAAGTCACGGGCGACGGCAATCTGGTCGTCGGTCAGGAACAGCGGCGCATGGCCGACCTCAGGGATTTCGGCCAGTTTTGCCTGTGGACCGCGGCTGCCCATCTGCTGCCAGGTCTCGCGCGTCAGCAGGTCGGATTCGGCGCCGCGCACGACCAGGGTCGGGCAGCGCACCCGCTCGTAGTAAGGCCAGAGGTCGATCGGCTCGCCCGTGAAGGCAGCCTTGAACGGCTCGGAAACGCGCGGATCGTAGCGGAAGCGCCAGGTGCCGTCGGCATCGCGGATGACGCTGTGCTCGGTCAGGTGCCGCCACTGCGCGTCGCCGAGCCTGCCGAACGGCGCGCTGACGAGACGGATGTAGGCTTCGGCCGCTTCCAGGCTGGGCCAGCGCGGGTCGGTGCCGACGTAGGAGGCGATGCGTGCGATCGATTCCGGCGTGATTTCGGGTCCGACGTCACTCAATACCAGCCGGCGCACCGGCGACCCCTCCATGCTGGCCAGCGCGATGCCGATCAGCCCGCCCATCGAAATGCCGACCCAGTCCACCGTCTCGACATCGAGGCGAGCGATCAGCGTGACGACGTCGGCGACGTAGTTGGGAATCGCGTATGCCGCCGGATCCTTAAGCCAGTCGCTCAGGCCGCGCCCGGCGATGTCCGGGCAGACGACCCGGTAATGGGAAGCCAGCGCCCGGGCAAGAAAATCGAAATCGCGGCAGTTGCGGGTCAGGGCATGCACGCAGACCAGGACCTTTGGATTCCGCGGGTCGCCCCACTCGGTATAAGCCATGCGATGCAGGCCGGCCGGGCCGGCGCATTGCACGCTGCGCAGTCTGAATTCCATGTGATTCCTCCTCGGCCCCCAATGTAGCACCTCGCCACGGAGCAATCTATAATGCATGACATAACATTAAGGAGACCGTCATGCCGCGCATCCAGGTTGGAGACATTTCCCTGAACTACATCGAGCACGGCAGCGGCGACAACGTCGTCCTCGCCGTCCATGGCAATCTCGGTTGCGCCCACTGGCTCGACCTTGCGATGCCGCTTCTCCCGGCAAACATCCGCGTCATCGCCGCCGAATGGCGCGGCTGCGGGGATTCGGACAAACCCGAACCGGCCGCCGACTATTCCAATTACACGATGGAAACGCACGCCCGCGACCATCTCGCGCTGCTCGACGCGCTGGGTGTTGAAAAATGCCACCTCTACGGCCATTCGACCGGCGGCATCATCATCTCGCACATGCTGACCATGGCGCCGGAGCGCTTCGGCAAGGTACTCATGCTCGATCCGGTCAGCCCGCTCGGCCTGCAACTCGATCCGGGCCAGATCGGCATCCTAACCGCCATGAAAACCGACCGCGACGTCAGCTATGCTGGCCTGGCCAGCGCGGCGCCGACGCTGTTCCGTCCGGAAACCATGGTCGCCGGCCAGATGCCACAGTTCGCTGACGCCACCAGCACGGCGCAACGCGACCTGTTCGCCCTGATCATCGACAAGACCCGCACGCTTTCCGACGGCATCTGGTTTGGCACCCCACACAACCTGGGGCTGGAATGGGATTCGGGCGCCTTGGCCAAACGCATGCCGGAAATGACGCACGAGCACCTGATCCTCTACGGCAAGATGGACTACTGGATTCCGCGAGATCACATGGATGTCATGGCGCAGAGGCTGCCCAACGCCCGCCTCGAGATCTTCCCTTATGTCGGCCACTCGATGAACCTGGAACAGCCGCTGCTGTTCGCCCGCGTGTTCGGCGCCTTCTTCCGCGACTGAGGCCGCTCATCCATCGACATCAGGGCAGCCTGTGGGCTGCCCTGTGCATTTTCACTACGCGCCGGCCGAAATTTCGTCGGTCAGCGGTTGTCCGGTGGCAAACTGCGTGGCACTGCGCAGCGTGGTCTCGCTGATCGTCGTGATCGCCTCGCGTGTGAAGAAGGCCTGGTGCCCGGTGATGATCACGTTGGGGAAGGAGATCAGCCGCTGCAGCACGTCGTCGGTAACGATTACGCTCGACAGGTCACGGAAGAACAACCCTGCTTCCTGTTCATAGACGTCGGCAGCGAAACCGCCGATCTGACCGCTCTTGAGGCCCTCGATGACGGCCTCGGTATCGACCAGCCCACCGCGGCTGGTGTTGATCAGCAATACACCGGGCTTGGCACGGGCGATCGTGTCCGCGTTGATGATGTGGTAAGTCTCTGGGGTGAGCGGCGCGTGCAGCGAGACGATGTCGGCGTCGTGGCCGATCTCTCCCGGCGCGGCATAATGCCCGCCGAGCGCCTCGAATTCGGGCGACGGGAATTTGTCGTAGCCGATCACGTTGCAGCCGAAGCCGACCATGATCTTGGCGAAGATACGACCGATCTTGCCGGTGCCGATGACGGCGACCGACTTGCCGTGCAGGTCGAAGCCCATCAACCCGTCGAGCGCGAAGTTGGAATCGCGCGTCCTGTTGTAGGCGCGATGGATCTTGCGGTTGATCGCCTGCAGCAGCGCCACGGCATGTTCAGCGACCGAGTACGGCGAATAATCCGTGACGCGCACGACCTTGAGGCCGAGCTGTGCCGCTGCTTTCAGGTCGACATTGTTGAAGCCGGTGCAGCGCAGGGCGACCAGCCCCGTGCCCCCTGCCTTCAATTGAGCCAGCACCTCGGCGTCGGCCTTGTCGTTAACGAAAATGCAGACGGCGTCGTAGCCGGCAGCCAGATGGACATTGTCGAGGTCGAGCGGAACCTCGTAGTACTTGAGCGTGTGCCCCTCGGCAGCATTGGCGGCGTCGAGGTATTCGCGGTCATAGCGCTTGGCGCTGAATACGGCGATCTTCATGGCATGTCTCCTGATGTTGTTTGTTCATTGACCGGCTAGCCGCCCAGCAATGCGGCCGCTACCTGGACGAAGACGATCTTGGCGACCGTCATCGACGGGAAGATCATGGCGTAGCCGACATCCGGCTTGTCGGTCGGCGCGACGCGTCCGGCAAAGGCCAGAATGGCCGGATTGCCGGTCGCCCCGCTGATGACACCGGCCGTCGTATCGAAGGGCAGCCGGAACACCCACAGCGCCAGCACGGCGGTAATCAGCACCAGGGCAAGAAGGATCAGTGCTCCATAGACGATGAAGGTGATCCCCTGCGCCCCGACGGTCGCGAAGAACTTGGGCCCGGAAGCGATACCGACCTGGGCGAGAAAGATGGTCAGGCCGAAGTTGCGCAGGACGAGGTTTGCCGACAGCGGCATGGACCACACGAATGGTCCGGTACGCCTGACCTTGCCAAGCCAGAGCGCAAGCAACAGCAGCGCGGCGAGGCCAAGCGTCAGCCGGGCGACGCCGGGAATGACGATCGGGATAAGGCCAAGGCCCAGCCCAAGCGCGGCACCGATACCGATCGAGACGAAGCTCAGTTCGGCTGTGCCCTTGATCGAGTCGCCGAAGAACTTGCGCATCGCCTTGCTGTCATTGCGGTTCATCAGGAGACCTACGCGGTCGCCAAACTCGAGGACCAGCTCCGGATTGGGCAGCATATCCGCATCGCCACGGCGAACCTGGACGATGGACGCGGAGACCCCCTCGGGGAAACGGAGATCGCCGAGCGCCAGACCGACCACCGCCTTGCTCGATGCGAACACGCGCTGGTAATCGAGATCCTCGCGGTGGCTGGTCATGCGCCCCGGCTGTAGTTCCCCGCAAAGCTCCGCAGCCTTCTTGAGCGCTTCGGGACTTGTGCTCGTTGCCAGCAGCACGTCATCGTCGCGCAGCACGAGGCTGTCGGACGGCAGCTGGTTGTGGTGTTCGCGGCGGATTGCGGCGACGGCGACGCCGGGTGGCAATTTGGCCGCCAGCAGCGACAGGCGCTTGCCGACAAACTCCGAGTTATGCAAGGCGATCTCGGCCAGTTCGATGACCTGGTTGGCGGGTTGCTCGATCTTCGGCTTGAGAATGGCCTTGAGCGCGTAGATACACAGGATCGGACCCGCGACCCCGAATGGATAGGCCACCGAGTAGCCGACTGCCGCGCCGTCGCCCTTGAGTGTGGCAATAATCGCCTGCAGCGTCGCCGTACTGGTGCCCGAGCCGGCGAACATGCCGAGCGCCTCGTCGAGCCTGATACCGGCGAACGGCACCAGCGCCAGCGCCACGCCGCCGGCGCCGAGCACACCGAGGAAGGCGGCAGCATTGGCCTTGAGGCCCTCGGGGGTCGTCATACCCTTGAAGAACTGGGCGCCGTACTGGATGCCGACGCCGTAGAGAAAGAGCAGCAGCCCGAGCGTACCGAGCAGCGCCGGCGGCGCCGCCTTGGGCGCAAACCCGCCGATCGCCAGCCCGACGAAGAGCACAGCGCCGGAACCCAGCGAAAAACCCTTGATATTGATTTCGCCGACGATGTAGCCGAGCGCAACGGTAAGAAAAAGCGTCAGCAGCGGCTGGGTTTCGAGCAGCATTCTGATCTGTTCCATATCACCTCCCTGGCATACGCCTTCCAAGATACGGACTTTCCATGAGCATCAACTCCAGCGGCGTTCGGCAAATGCTGCACCGCTTGAAAACAAGTATAGACCTGCCCGGTTGCGGTCGACAGCGAAAAATGACCAAAAATGCGCCGTCGAGAAATGACATCGTGGTGCGGAAATTCGACCTACCGGCCGGCCCGCGTGATTTGCATCCAGCCGCCCGGACTATCGTGTCGGCAAACGATCGGCCTTACCCGAACCATCACGGCTTCCACGCAAAAAACAAGGCCGCCCGCAGGCGGCCTTGCATCGATCACAGCGGCCCTACTTCGCCAGCCCGGCCGGTTTCTCGACCGCTGCCTGCGCGCCGCCACCGCCACTTGCACCGGCGATGCCCGGCAGGCTTGTGGTGAAGGTGTTGTCAACGAAGGACTTGATCGTATCCTTCAACACATTCGGCGCCTTGAACACGGCGTAATGCGCGGTCGGATCGGGGAAGCTGGCGAACGCCGCACCCTCGACGGCCTGCGCCGCCTTCCGCGCGTTATCGACGATCAGCCACTTGTCGGTATCGACGTGCACCACCAGGGTCCGCGCCTTGATCCGCTTGAGATCCTTGTTGATGTTGTAGTTGAAGCCGGAATCGTTGCGATACCAGAAGTCGACCGGATCCTCGTTCTTGACCCGAGCGATCCAGGCTGCCGACTGATTGCCGGTCGGTTCCCAGTAGAAGACTTCGCGCTCGATCCTGTCCCACGGGGTTGCTGAACGCACCGGGAAAGTGAAGCCGGTCAGTTGCAGGCGCGACCACATGAACTGTAGCCCCTGCTTGGGATGCTGGTCGACCGGCAGATGGTAGTAGTTTCCGTTGGTCGCCCGCCACTTGGGGTCGCTTTCGATCGCCGCCTGGGCGAGCAGGAAAGTCCAGGCACCGATCGGATCGTCGCCGTCGGAGGCCGTCGTGCCGCCGATCGGCATGATCGCCTTGACGAAGCCGCTCGGCGAATACATCACCCCCCACACCCAGCTCTGCGTAGCGCCCATGGAAACCCCGGTGGCGACCTCGACCTGGGCGATTTTCAGATGATCGCGGAGCAGACGATAATTGCTCTGCACCATGTCGAAGTAGCTGTAGTGCGGAAACTTGCGCCCCAGCCCGTCGGACGGCTTGGAGGTGCCCCAAAGGCCCAGCGCGTCGAGGAAGACCACGTAATACTTGTTGGTATCGATGGCCTTGCCGGGGCCGACCACCGCACCGCCGGAGAAGCCGTTGCCGGGCTGGCCGTCGTACCAGAAGTTGTACATGTTGGTCGAATCGCCGGAGTAGAAGGTATTGACGATCACCGCGTTGATGATCTCGCCCCGGTCGTTACGCTTCGGTGTACCCACGGCAATGTAGGCAACCTTCAGCGGTGCGGCACCCAGCGATTCGAGCGTCGTTCCACCCTCGCCGCCGTTGCGCCAGGTTTCCGGGTCGGCGTCGAGATTGTATTTGCCGCCAATGCGGAAATTGGGAATCTCGTAGTGGCGTTTCAGGTGGTCGAACTCCATCGACCCCGAATTCGGCGTCAGCGGGAACTTGGTGTCGGCCGCCAGCGCAACGCCCGGCAGCGCGAATACAGCAGCCAGCGCCAAGGCAACGATATGCTTTTTCACGTCAGCTTTCCTCATGTTCGTTTTCATGGCGCACCTCACTTGGCCAGACCGGCCGGCTTGTCGCCGCCGGCAGCGGGCGCAGCGGCAGCCATCGGCTTGGCGCCGTTGATCAGCGAGTCGATCACGTCGGGCGTCACCGAGTTCACATGGCGGGTCTTCATGAAGCTGACCGTGTCGCGAGCGAATTCGAGCGGCACATCGGTGTGGATGAAGTGCCCGACCCCCGGGTAGATCTTGACCACCGGCGGGTTGCCCGCGGCCGTCATGCGCTCGACGAAGGGAATGATGACCTGCTTCGACTTGTCGTTCAGCCCATTGAGCGCAGTACTCGGGATGAACGGCTCGATGGCGCCGAACGCCAGGAAGATCGGTGCCTTGATCTGCGGCAGACGCTTGTACAGCGAGTTCTCGTCCTCACGCGCATTTTCCGAACACATCGAGAAAGTGTCGTAGTGGAACAGGAAGGCCCATTGCTCGAACTCGCGCTTGTTGCCGGTGATCATTGCGATGCGCTGGTCGGTGTGCAGACGCGAGTACTGGGTATCGTTCACGAAGTAACCAGCCGGTGCGGGAACAGCATTGCCTGCGGCGTCGCGCTTTTGCCAGTAGAAGAAGTCACGCACCTGCTGCGGCGTGCGCTTCAATTCGGACTCGACCAACCCAAACGGACCCCATGCGGCTTGCCAGCGATTCAAGTCGCGGCCGATAGCCTTGTCGCAAATCGGCAGTTCCTTGTCACCCAGCTTGAAGTTCTTCGGATACTCTTCGAGACCGGCCGGGCCTTCGAGAATCAGCCCACCTACCGCTTCCGGATATCGTCCAGCGTACGCGCCTGCGACTTGTCGAGGTTACCAGGGCCGGATGTACCAGCCAGCGGCATGTCGGGCACGATCACGCGGAAGCCGCGTTCGACAGCATATTTGACGACGTTGCCGTAGTGGGCGCCGAACGCCCCCTTGCCGTGAACCATGACCAGCGTCGGCGGATTGGCTTCCTTGCCGCAGTATTCGTCCATGTAGCCGATCTGCCAGTTGACGCCATTGCGATCCTTGGCATTGGCGTATTTGACCGGGAACGGGTAAACGATTTCATCCTTCCAGAATGACTTCTTCGGATCCGGGTTCATGTTGACGCGCGGCCGGCGGTAATTCTTGGCCT
>JAGOAU010000010.1:100543-103858 GCA_017983755.1 Azonexus sp.
TTGACGCCATTGCGATCCTTGGCATTGGCGTATTTGACCGGGAACGGGTAAACGATTTCATCCTTCCAGAATGACTTCTTCGGATCCGGGTTCATGTTGACGCGCGGCCGGCGGTAATTCTTGGCCTCGCAAACGATGCCTTTTTCGGCCTCGTTCATGACCCCGGTCGAGCGCATGAAGGCACTGAAGGTCTGGTTGTTCTTCAGGACATTGGGCGCCTTGAATACGGCATAGTGTGCGATCGGGTCGGAGAAGCCGGCGTAGAGCCCACCCGGGATTTCCTCGGAGGCCTTGCGCGCGTCGCTGCCCATCAGCCACAGGTCATTGTCGACGTGTACGACCAAGGCGCGCGACTTCATGCCGGGCAGCAGCTTGTCGATGTTGTGGAGTTCGCCGACGGTATCGCGATACCACAGGTCGACCGCATCGAACTGGCCCGCCATCCGCTTGAGGGTGGTGCCGAGATTTTTGCCGAGGCGCGGGTCTTCCTTCCAGGCGAAAACTTCCTTGGAAACTTCATCCCAGCCCAGCGACTGGCGGAAGCTCAGGTCGAAGCCGGTCAGCAGCAATTGCGACCAGTGGAACTCGACGCCCTGGTTCGGGTGCTTGTCCTTGGGCAGCTTGTAGTAATCAGCCTTGGTCTCGATCCAGACCGGGTCGGATTCCAGCGAAGCCTTCGCCAACTGGAAAGTCCACGCGGCGATCTGCCCGCCGGGGCCATCGGTCGCCGAAGCGCCGCCAATCGGCATCACGGCCTTGACGAAGTCGGGATACATCAGACCCCAGTAGTACGACTGGGTGCCGCCCATCGAGACGCCGGTGGCCAGCACCACCTGGCCGATCTTCAGGTGATCGCGCAGCATCCGGTAGTTCAGCTGCACCATGTCGTAATAGCTGTAGACCGGGAACTTGCGGGCCAGCCCGTCCGATGGCTTGGAGGCACCCCACAGGCCAAGGCCGTCGAGGAAGACGACATAGAAGCGGTTGGTGTCGAACATCAGCCCGGGGCCGACCAGCGCGCCGCCGGCGAAACCGTTGCCCGACTGGCCGACATACCAGCTGTTGTACATGGCAGTCGCATCACCGGAGAAGAAGGTGCTGATGACGATGGCGTTGATGATCTCACCCTTGTCATTGCGCTTGGGGGTACCAACTGCGATGTAGGCCGTCCGGGCCGGCGCGGCGCCGAGCGATTCCAGCGTCGTGCCGCCGTCGCCACCGTTCTCCCAAGCCTTGGGATTTGCGAGGTCGTACTTGCCGCCGATGCGGAAGTTCTTCACCTCATAGGTCTGCTTTAGCTTGTCGAGCGCGGCGACCGCCGAACGTTCGGTGACGGCTTGTTGAGCATGCGCCACGCAGACCAGCGACAGCGTCAACAACAACGACGCCAGCCAGTTCACGACAGCGCGGCAACCCAGCGGGCTACTTGTCATGTCTTGTTCCTCCATTGTTGGAATTTTTGTTGCACCGGTCATGTCGCTGCGCTACCGGAGCTATCATAATAGTCGCATTGAATAGCTGGTCAATGCCTTTTTTCAGCCGCATTTCCTCACAAGGAGCGCCATGCCAACGATCCAGTACGGCCACCATCAGGTGCACTATGAATTGACTGGCGAAACGGGCCGGCCGGTCATCACCTTTCTCAATGGCCTGACCCAGAACGCCAATCTCTGGAAGAGCTATGCCGAGTATTTCGTGCCGCGCGGCTATCGCGTCCTGGCCTACGACATGCTCGGGCAGGGGCGCTCGTCGAAGCCGATCATCGACATCAAACTGGCCATGCACGCCGACCTGCTCGACCATCTGCTGAAAGAGTTGGGCATCGAGAAAACCCATCTCGCCAGCATCTCCTTCGGCGGCATCGTCGGCCTCGATTTCGCCATCCGCTACGGCCGCCGCCTGCACAGCCTGACGGCGATGAGCACCTTCGCCGAACTGACCCCGCAACTCGACCTGCTCGGCGCGGTGATGCTGCAGGGTCTGGCCGAGGTCGGCCTGCCCTACCTGCAGAGCATGCTCTACCCGATGAACATGAGTTCGGCCTGGATCGCCGCCAACCGCGAGCGCATCCCGGCCATGAAGCGTGCCGGCTACATCGGCAACGACGGCTACGCGATGCAGAACCTGATGGAATCCTTCGTCGAGTTCCAGCCGCTGACGTCGGACCTGCACAAGATCAAGGTGCCGACCCTGATCATGAACGGCGAATTCGATTTCTTCACGCCGCGCGATTGTCACGAGGTCATCCGCCGCGAGGTCAAGAACTCCCGGCTGCTCATCATGCAGCGCGCCTACCACGCCTTCACGCTGGAAATGCCGGCGGTCACCATGCGCCAGATCGAGATTTTTCTCGATCAGGTCAGTGCAAAAACCTGGCAGGGCGACCAGAGCGTGTGGATCGCCAACGATGATCCGGCCGCCGAAATCCAATGGCTGCCCTGCGCCGGCGACTGGATGCGCGCCGTGCAGCCGGCAGCTGTCCAGCCCGCGGCCAAGGCCCCTGCCCGCCGCAAGACGCCCACGAGGAAGAAAACGCCATGATCGACCCCGCACTCTTCGACCAGGCCCGCGACCGCATCGCAGCCAACGGTTTCACGCCGGAAATCCAGACCAAGATCACGCTATTTCTGTGCACTGCCAAAAACGGCAACCTGATGTTTCATTCCAGCGTGCAGTGGATGCAGAACCTGAATGTCGTCCAGCAGTTCATCCTGTCGCAGTATTCAAGAGAACTGGAAGCCGTCACGCTGCTGAGCCGGACTGCGCAATGGGCCACGGACCCGACGCTGGCGGTCGAAGCAAGCCGGATCGCCGCGCCGCTGATGCTGGCTTGGGGCCAGATCATGCTGCCGCCCGGGCCGATGCTGAACCCGCAGGCGGCCTACCGCGGGATTTCGCTGGGCCATGCGCAACTGGCGCGCATCCGCCTGCTGCCGGTAATCCCGGACAATGCCGACCCGCTCGATCCGTTCGTCGTCGCCCTGCAGCGCATCGAAACGGAAAACGGCCGCATGCTGCAGACGCAGATCCGCCTGTTGAAGAACATCGGCACGGAAATTCCTATCGAGGAGCGCGAGGCGCTGGTGGAACAGGATCAGGAACTCGTCGACGGCGTCTTCAGCCAGTTTCTAATCTGGCTCGCCGCCCCCTGATCCGGTTGCGGTCGACGTAAAAAAGGCGGCCAATTCCAGACTGTGTAAAAACCCTGCCTAGGCCTGTAAGCTGAGACAATGCCTGTTATTGAGAGATGACAGGCATTGTTGCTTATGGGTTTCGTGCGAGGGGAATCGAGGTCACAAGGAGCGCTGTTCCCGG
>JAGOAU010000011.1 GCA_017983755.1 Azonexus sp.
GCAAGGTATTGGTCGCCACCGCGCGCACTGCACCACGGTCGAGCCCCCCCAGGCGTTCGCCAAAACGCCGCAGGGCATCCAGCGCCCGCGCCTGCGCCGCATCGTCCAGGCGCTTGTCCGCTGTCAGGCCGGACGCCAGGCGCACCGGCTCCTTCAGCGAATCCAGCGTGTAGATCTGGTCATCGACCACGCGCCCGACCTGCAGGCGGAAACTGTTTGAGCCCAGATCGACGGCGGCGACGTTTTCGTAAATCATTGGCTAGGAACTTCGGAAAGGTAGAACTGGCAAGCATTCTAACACCCGCACCCGGAACCGATTCCTGCCGCGTGGGCGTAAAAAAAGGCTCTGTCTGAATTAGCTGTTGCAGCCAAAGGAGGTTTGGCTGAAAGGTCCGCAGCTACAAAGTTATTCACGGCAACAAGGCGTTTTTGAAGCGACTGCAACGGTGCGGGTTCCCGCAGGTTGCAACACTTAACTCCTACAGAGCCTTAAAAAAGGCTCTGTCTGAATTAGCTGTTGCAAAGACCTATATTGAAAGCGTGATGTGGTGAGAAGGAGGCCAATCATGCGCAAACGAGCCTTTTCGAACTATGTGAAACGACTGGCGTTGCTGACGGAACACTAGCGTGTGGTGCTGGCTCGGGCGTTGGCAGCCCGGAGCAGCGGTGCGGTAACCTGGCAATTGGGCGCACTGGCCGAGCGACCGGCCACCTGCCCGTATTGCCAGGCAAGCGCCGGCTCCTTGCGTCCCTGGGGACAAAGCCATGGCCTGCCCCGCTACCGCTGTCAGGCCTGCGGCAGAACCTGTAACCCGTTGAGCGGCACACCCTTGGCACGCTTGCGCAAGCGCGACCAGTGGCTGCGTTACGGTCAAGCCTTAATCGACGGGGTGAGTGTGCGGGCCGCCGCCTGCTGCTGCCGGATCGATAAGAACACGGCCTTTCTCTGGCGTCACCGCTTTCTGCAACAGGCGGCGCAGCATCGGGCGATGCACGAAAGTGGGATCGTCGAAGCCGATGAAACCTTCTTCCTGGAGTCGTTCAAGGGGCAGCGCCACTTGCCGCGGCCGGCTCGCCGACGCGGGGGCGTCGGGCGGACCCGCGGAACCAGCCCCGATCAGATAGCCGTCCTGGTGGTACGCGACCGCAGTGGCCAAACCGCTGACTTTCGCCTGGAACGGCTCGATGCCTCCCATGTGATTGCCGTGCTTCGGCCGCTCATCGGTCCGGATACCATCCTCTGCTCGGATGGCGCCAACGTCTACAAGACTTTCGCCCGCGAGGCCGGGGTCGCGCATCGTCCGGTCAATGTGCAACAAGGGGTTCGGGTGGTGGAGGGCGTCTTCCACATCCAGAACGTCAATGCCTACGACAGCCGCCTGAAAACCTGGATACGGCGCTTCAATGGCGTAGCCACCAAATACCTTGAGCATTACCTCGGCTGGCGCCGCCTCCTCGAACGCTACCGAGACACCATTTCTCCAGCCTTGTGCCTCAACGAAGCTGCCGGGCGCTGGACAAGCAACAGCTAATTCAGACAGAGCCTAAAAAAAACCCGCTGGCTGGTGCCCGCGGGTTTTTGCCAATGGAACTACAGCGCCTAGCTGGCCAGCGCGTTCCTGATCTGCTCCAGAGTAGACGGATCCTCGATGGTCGTCAGGTCGCCCGGATCGCGGCCTTCGGCCAGCGCCTGCAGCGAACGGCGCAGCATCTTGCCGGAACGGGTCTTGGGCAGACCGGTGACGAAGTGCACGCGGGCCGGACGGGCAATGGCGCCGAGGATGCCGTCGACCGTGGCGAACACTTCCTTCTCCAGCGCCTTGACCATCTCCGGCGTCGCCACCTTGGAGGCATCCTTGACGACGGCGAAGGCCATCGGCATCTGCCCCTTCAGCTTGTCCTCGACACCGACCACGGCCACTTCGGCGACTGCCGGGTGGTTCTGGATGGCTTCCTCGATTTCACGGGTACCGAGACGGTGGCCGGCAACGTTGATCACGTCGTCGGTACGGCCGAGGATGGTGAAATAGCCGTCTTCATCCTTGATCGCCCAGTCGTAGGAGGAATAAACCAACGGATCCTTGAACAGCGTGAAGTAGGTGGAGACGAAGCGGTCGTCCTGACCCCAGACGGTGGACAGGCAGCCCGGCGGCAACGGCGGGATGACGGCGGCGATGCCCTTTTCGTTGGGGCCGCAGACCGAGCCGTCCTCGCGGAAAATCTGCAGGTTGTAGCCGTAGACCGGGAAGGACGGCGAACCGTACTTGATCGGGGTTTTCTCGACCCCAGGCAGGGCAGCCAGCATCGGCCAGCCGGTTTCGGTCTGCCAGTAGTTGTCGATGACGGGGATCTTCAGTTCGCCCATGAACCACTCGTGCGTCGGCTGGTCGAGCGGCTCGCCGGCCATGAAGATGTGCTTGAGCGAGGACAGGTCATACTTGTGCATGTAGGCCGGATCCTGCTTCTTCAGGACGCGGGCGGCGGTCGGCGCGGAGAACATGACATTCACCTTATACTTCTCGACGATCTGCCACCAGATGCCGGCATCCGGACGCAGCGGCGTACCTTCGTACATGATCGTTGCCATGCCGGCGATCAGCGGGCCGTAGATGATGTAGGAATGGCCGACCACCCAGCCGATGTCTGAGGTCGAGAAATAGGTTTCGCCTTCGCCACCGCAGTAGATGTGCTTCATCGAGGACGCCAGCGCCACGGCATAGCCGCCGGTATCGCGTTGCACGCCCTTCGGCTTGCCGGTCGTACCCGAGGTGTAGAGGATGTAGGACGGCTCGTTCGACTCCATCCATTCGCAAGGCACCTGGGCATCCATGAACTGGGCGCGCAGCGCGGCGTAATCGACATCGCGGCCTTCGACTTTGTTGAAGCCCTTATCGAGGCCACGGTCGACCATCAGCACCTTGGCCGGCTTGTGCTCGGACAACTCGATGGCTTCATCGAGCAGGTGCTTGTAGGCAACGGCCTTGCCGCCGCGCATGCCGGCGTCGGAAGAAACGATGAGCGTCGGCTTGGCATCGTCGATACGGGTCGCCAGGGAGCCGGAAGCGAAGCCACCGAATACCACCGAGTGGATTGCGCCGATACGGGTCGCCGCCAGGATGGCGAAGCAGGCCTGGGCGATCATCGGCATGTAGATCAGGACACGGTCGCCGCGCTTGACGCCGAGGCTCTGATAGATCGCCGCCATGCGCTCGATTTCGCGCTGCAGTTCCGCGAAGCTGTAAACCGTTTCCTCGTCGGTTTCGGTCGAGATGAAGATCAGCGCGCGGTCGTTCGGACGCTTCGCCGCATGCCGGTCAACCGCGTTGTGGCAGAGGTTGGTCTTGCCACCGACGAACCACTTGGCAAACGGCGGCCGGGAGTAGTCGCAAACCTGGGTAAACGGCTCCTTCCAGTCGATGAGCTGGGCCTGCTCGGTCCAGAACTCGTTCGGTTTCTCGATGGAATACTGGTGAAACTCCTTGTAAGTCGTCATAAGACTCCCTCTAACTTGGTTTTCCTGCACACAAAGAGAATTGCCGGGCTAGTTTTTATTGGTTGCCCGGTCACGTAAACGGCGTTCTATCTCTGCCATCGGCAGATTCAACCCCAAATCCTGATTCATCAGATGCAGCAAGGGCAACAATTCGACACCAAGCTGCCCCAGATGCGGCCGGACAACTTCGCTGCGTCGCGCAGTCAGCAACTCCAGCGCCCGCTGCACCTTGATCTGCCGCAGCGTCGCCGGACCGCCCTCACCGGAGACGATCCGGTTGCCGCCAGCCCGCATCGCCTCGTACATGCGCTGGCCGGCGAGTTCGAGCAGCGCCTGCGCCGAGGCAACGCTATCGGCCGGAACGCTTGCCACGCCGACGCTCACGGTCAGCGAAACGGGTTGCCCCTGGGCCGGCACATTGGCAACCTCGACCGCCTCCCGCACCCGCTCGGCAAATCCGGTAAACAGCAGCGGCGACGTGCCCGGCGCGACGATTGCATACTGCCCAGGCGCGTAGTGCCCGAGGCTGTCCTCCTGGCGAACCTTGCCCGCCAGCATTTTGGCAAAGCGCGTGCCGACGCGCTCCGCGAGATCCTGCCCCAGCCGCTCGCGCACCTGATCGAAGGCATCGAAGCCGAGCACCATGATGCACAGTTCAACGCCGGACCGCGTGGCATGCGAGAGCGCCTGCGTCGCCTGGTGTTCCAGGTACTTGCGCGAGAAGAGGCCGCTGCCGGGATCCTGCACCATGCTCTCGCGACCGACTTCGATGTCTTCGCGCGCAGCCGAAAGCGCTAGCAGATTGGTCAGCCGGGTCAGGATTTCGGTGCTGCCCGCCCCCTTGGTCACGAAATCGGAAACCCCCAGTTGCCGGGCCCGCTCGCGCTCCTCCTCGGTTTCCTCGCCGGAAACGACGATGAAGGGCATTTCCTGCAGGCGGCGCTGCTTCGAGGCCCGGACCCTCTGCAACAGGCCGAAGCCGTCGAGCTTGGGCATCTGCAGATCGGAAATGACCGCCCGGATCGAATGATCGAGGATCAACTGTTGCCAGGCCGATTCGCCATCCCCCTCCTCGCGGACGTCGAACTGCCCTTTCAGGTTCCTGACCAGCGCCATCCTCACCAGGCGCGAATCGTCGACCACCAGAATACGCTGCAGATCGGCCATCTCAGTTTCCGCCAATCTCGACGACAACCCGGCCCTTGGCCCGTCCGGCGATATATTCGTCGAAGGTCGCCGGCAATTCGGCAAAAGCGATCTTGCGCGACATCATGGCCAGATGCGGCGGCCGCATGTCGCTTGCCAGGCGCTGCCAGACGCCGCTGCGATAAGGTTCCCGGATGTAGCCCGAATCAACGCCGAGCAGCGACACGCCGCGCAGGATGAAGGGCGCCACCGTCGTATTGAGGCTCATGCTGGCGGCCAGGCCGATACTGGCGATGGTCCCGCCCTGCGCCATGGTGCTGGCGATCCAGGCCAAAACATCGCCGCCCAGGTTGTCGACCGCTGCAGCCCAGCGCGCCTTATCCAGCGGACGAATTTTCGCCAGATCGAGATCGCTGCGCAGCATTACCTCGGCCGCCCCCAGGCTGCGCAGGTAATCCGCCTCGCTCGCCTTGCCGGTCAGCGCGACCACGTGGTAACCGAGCCTGGCCAGGATGTCGACCGCCAGACTGCCGACGCCACCGGTCGCGCCGGTAACGATGACCGGACCGTTGGCCGGCGTCAGGCGATTTTCTTCCATGCGCACGACGGCGAGAGCCGCCGTAAAACCGGCGGTGCCGAGCGCCATCGCATCGTAAAGCGACAGGCCTGCCGGTAACGGCACTACCCAGTCGCCGGGGACTCGGGCAATTTCGGCATAGCCGCCATGATGCGCGACGCCGATGTCAAAACTGGTTGCGATAACAGGATCGCCGGCCTTGAAACGCGAGTCGGTGCTGGCGATGACGGTGCCGGAGAGATCGATGCCGCCGACGCATGGGAAGCGCCGGATAATCTTTCCGGCGCCGGTGGCCGCCAGGGCATCCTTGTAATTCACACTCGAATAGGCGACGCGAATGGTCACCGACCCGGGGTCCAGACGGCTTTCGTCGAGCGACGTGAAACCGCTGCAAACCTTGCCATCGCGTTCCTCAATCAGCAGTGCCTTGAAGGAATCCATTGTTGTCCTCGCTCCGTGGAGGGGAAATTGTATTCATAATTACGGGCAATGAACATAGTCCGCGAACTTTTCATTCTCTTTACAGCGTGTAGGTTTTCACTTACATTCCCGACCTATGCGTAAAATCTTGTCCTCCCTTTTGCTCGCCGTTGCCTGTACCGTAGCCAGTATTCCCGCCATCGCATCCGAACAGGTTCGCAAGGGCGAAGAGCAACCTTCCTTTTTCGAGCGCTATACCAATGCCGCCCAGGATGTGATCCTGCAGGGGCTGAAGCTGGTCGGCGTCCGTTACCGCTTTGGCGGCAACGACGAAGACAGCGGCCTCGATTGCAGCGGTTTTGTCCGTCTGGTGTTCAAGAACAGCCTGGGCGCCCAATTGCCGCGCACGGCTGCCGAAATGAGCCAGGTCGGCCAGCGCGTCGATACCAGCCAACTGAAACCGGGCGACCTGGTGTTCTTCAATACCATGCGCCGTACCTTCTCGCATGTCGGCATCTACCTTGGTGACAATCACTTCCTGCATGCCCCGCGCACCGGCGCCGAAGTTCGTGTCGAAAGTATGGAAGACAGCTACTGGATCAAACGCTACAACGGTGCCCGACGAATCATCGAAGGCAACTGAACGACAATGCGGCGAATTCGCCGCATTTTTTTCGCCATATTTCAATAACAATTCTCATTTACGAAGCAGCAATCGGCGATTAAAATCGGGACATTCTCGTTCAAGCAAATGGAGTCCTGCAGCATGAAGTCGATAGCCCGCCTGATCTTTGCCGCGCTGGCCCCGCTGGCGCTTTCCGTCCACGCCGATGAAAAGGTGCTCAACCTTTACTCGGCCCGCCATTACCAGACCGACGAGGCGCTTTACGCCAATTTCACCCAGCAGACCGGCATCAAGATCAACCGCATCGAAGGCAAGGAAGACGAGTTGCTGGAGCGCATCAAGAACGAAGGCAGCAACAGCCCGGCCGACGTCTTCCTGACCGTCGATGCCGCCCGCCTGGCCAAGGCGCACGAACTGGGCTTGTTCGCACCGGTCACTTCGAAGATTCTGGATTCCCGGATTCCTGCCAACTTGCGCACCGACGACTGGTTCGCCTTCTCGAAGCGGGCGCGGGTCATCGTTTACAACAAGGCGGGCATCAAGTTGGACGAAGTCCAGACCTACGACGACCTGGCCAACCCGCGCCTCAAGGGCAAGCTGTGCTCGCGCTCCGGTTCACACCCCTACAACCTGTCGCTGATGGCCTCGGTCATCGCCCACGAAGGGGAAGCCAAGGCCGAAGCCTGGGCCCGGGGCATGGTGGCGAACTTCGCACGCGCCCCGAAGGGCGGCGATACTGACCAGATCAAAGCGGTCGCCGCCGGTGAATGCGGCGTTGCGCTGTCGAACACTTACTACGTTGCCCGCCTGTTGCGGTCGACCAAGCCGGAAGAACAAAAACTGATGGAAAAGGTCGGCGTCGTCTGGCCCAACCAGGCCACCACCGGTACCCACATCAACGTTTCCGGCGGCGGCATGCTGAAGACGGCCCCGCACAAGGAAGCGGCGATCAAGTTCCTCGAATACCTTGCCTCCGACGATGCCCAGCGCTATTTTGCCGACGGCAACAACGAATGGCCGGTCGTCGAGAGCGTCAAGGTCACCAACCCGGCGCTGGAAGCCTTGGGCAAGTTCAAGGCCGACAGCCTGCCGGTCAAGAATCTGGCGATGTACCAGATCAAGGCGCAGATGATCTTCGATCGCGCCGGCTTCAAGTAAGCCAACCGGTCTGCAATGACACCCCGCCGCGGCGGGGTGTTTTCATTTGCGCGCCCGGGAAACCTGGCGCGACAGCGCGATCAGCGGCAGCAGGCCGACCGCGACGATGGCCAGCGCCGCCGTCGATGCTTCGGCCAGGCGTTCGTCGGCGGCCAGCGTGTAGGTCTGCGTTGCGAGCGTATCGAAGTTGAAGGGGCGCATGACCAGCGTCGCCGGCAATTCCTTCATGACATCGACGAAAACCAGCAGCCCGGCCGTAAACAGGCTGCCGCGCAGCATCGGCGCATGCACCCGGCGCAGCGTCGCGCCCTGGCCGAGGCCAAGACTGCGCGCGGCATCGTCCATGCTCGGTGTGATCTTGGCCAGACTCGATTCGACGGTATGCAGCGCCACCGCCAGAAAGCGCACCAGATAGGCATAGATCAGCGCCGCGATGCCGCCGGTCAGCAACAAGCCGGGGTTGCCGCCGAACCACTGTTCCCACTGGCCGGCCAGCCAGTTGTCCAGGCGCGTCACTGGAATCAGCACGCCGACCGCGATGACCGCCCCCGGCACCGCGTAGCCAAGGCCGACCAGGCGGTTGAGGCCGGTCGCCAGCGCGCTTTTCGACAGGCGCGCGCCATAGGCCATCAGCAGCGCCAGCAAGACGCCGATACAGGCGGTGATGCCGGCCAGCACGAAACTGTTGCGCGACAGCAGCAGGAAGCGCGCGCCGAACTGCGCATCGCCCTCCGCCAGCGCCATCTTGAGCAACAGCGTGGCCGGCAGTACGAACCCGAGCAGAAGTGGCACGACACAGGCAACGACCGCCAGCGCGGCGCCGATTCCGCCAAGGCGTGCTCCGGCCAGCGGACGATTTCGGCCGGTGGTGTTGTGGTAACGAGCGCGGCCGCGCGAGACGCGCTCGACCATCAGCAGAAAGAGGACGAAGGAGAGCAACATGGCCGCCAGCTGCGCCGCGGCGACCCGGTCACCGAGCGAGAACCAGGCGCGGTAAATGCCGGTCGTGAAGGTATTGACCGCAAAATAGGCGACCGTGCCGTAGTCGGCCAGCGTTTCCATCAGGGCCAGTGCGATGCCGGCAGCAATGGCCGGGCGCGCCAGCGGCAGCGACACCGAAAAGAAGGCGCGCCACGGCCCCATGCCGAGCGTCCGCGCCGCCTCCAGCATGCCGCTCGCCCGTTCGAGGAAAGCCGCGCGTGCCAGCAGATAGACGTAGGGATAAAGCACGCAGACGAACATCAGTATCGCCCCCGGCAGCGTGCGAATATCAGGAAACCAGTAATCGCCGTGCTGCCAGCTGAAGGTTTCGCGCAATAACGTCTGTAGCGGGCCAACGAATTGCAGGAAGTCGGTATAGACGTAGGCCATGACGTAGGCCGGCATCGCCAGCGGCAGGACAAGCGCCCACTCGAAGAAGCGACGACCGGGAAAGTCGTGCATCGCCGTCAGCCAAGCGGTCGTCACACCGATCATCCCGACCCCGAGACCAACCCCGAGGCACAGCCAGAGCGAGTTGAGGATGTATTCCGGCAACACCGTCTGGGCCAGATGCGACCAGGTCGCGCTGGTCCCGCCGACGAAGATGTTGAGGCCGACGCTGGCCACCGGCAGCGCCGCCAGCAGGGCGACGAGCACGGCGATGGCAAGAAGCGGGGAATGATTGGCAGCGCGCATGGCAGTGAATGCGAATTATAATCGACCGCCTTAGTTTCTCCCTCATCTGATGAGGGTTGCAGCCAATTCGGCTACCGGACAGCTACGCGAGTTACGGCTATTGCTCCGGGCTGCACACGTATTTGAACATGACGGAACCAATGCTGCCCGGTACTATCGGCGTCCACGAATCCTTCATTCGGCTGGCATCGATCACTTTCCCGTTGCCCATGTTCCCGGTATGAAATGACATGTAGAGGAATTTTCTGGCTTCCCGGGTGCAATCATATTCAACCTGGTTTTTCGAGGACAAATAGAACTTCCCCATAAGTTTCTCCGGGATACGGTTGTCATGCAATTCCCAGACCTGGACGACTTTCCCCTTCCTGCGAATGGTGTCGTTGTCGATGTAGGTCACCATCTGGGCATTTTCGCCGATCGCCAGCCAATCGGCCATGGCATCGCCGGCAATCAGGGGCAGCAGAAGGATCAATACGGCTTTGGTCATGGCGTAAAGTATGCCACTCACTGTCGAAGGTTGTGCGTTTTGAAGACAGATAATCTTGGCTCAGGTTGTTGCCGGGTCGTTCAGCCATGCTCCTGACCGGAAACCCGGTTGACTGCAGTTCGTCGGCAGAGCTGTCGTCGCCCTCAAAAAAACATCCAACATATTGATTAATAACCAGGTTGTCTCACACCCGCCATGCGAACCAAGCCATGGCAATGAGCCTCATATATACTCGACCACCATGTCCCAACTTGAACTAATTGGCGTCGTCCAGCGTTACGGCAATCATACCGTGGTCGATGGTGTCGACTTCCGCCTCGAAAGCGGCCAGATCGCCTGCCTGCTGGGCCCTTCCGGTTGTGGCAAGACCACCCTGCTGCGCTGCATTGCCGGCTTTGAGGAAATCGCCGGTGGCGAGATCCGCCTGCATGACAAGGTGGTCAGCAGCGCCGGCCACCGCCTGGCCCCCGAGAAGCGGCGCATCGGCATGGTCTTCCAGGATTACGCCCTCTTTCCGCACCTGACGGTGGAAGAAAACGTCGCCTTCGGCCTCGGCCGCAGCCCGCAGGAAGACAGCCACCTGCGCGTCCGCCAGCTGCTCGCCACGGTCGGCCTGCATGGCCAGGGCAACAAGTATCCGCACGAACTCTCCGGCGGCCAGCAGCAGCGCGTCGCGCTGGCCCGCGCCCTGGCGCCGCGCCCCGAACTGATCCTGCTCGACGAGCCGTTCTCCAACCTCGACGTCGGCCTGCGCGAGCGGCTTTCGGTCGAGGTGCGCGAAATCCTCAAGCGCGAGGGGTCGACCGCAGTCATGGTGACGCACGACCAGCACGAGGCTTTCGCCATGGCCGACGAGATAGGCATCATGTACGAAGGCCGCATCCAGCAGTGGGACGTCCCATACAACCTCTATCATCGTCCGGCCAACCGCTTCGTCGCCGACTTCATCGGCCAGGGCGTGCTGATCGCCGGCGTCGTCGGGCCGAACAACAGCGTGCGCATGGAACTCGGCACCCTGATTTCCGACACGCCGGTCGAATGCCACGAGACCTGCACCGACTGCGACAGCGGCTGCCGCGTCGACATCCTGCTGCGGCCCGACGACATCGTCCATGACGACAGCAGCGAGGTGCAGGCCGAAGTGCTGCACAAGGCCTTCCGCGGCGCCGACATCCTCTACACCCTGCGCCTGGCCAGCGGCACCGAGGTGTTGTCGCTGGTGCCCTCGCACCACAACCACGCCATCGGCGAAAAGATCGGCATCCGGCTCGACGCCGACCACGTCATCGCCTTCAAGAAGCACGAAGAATGCGACGACCCCGAGTGCGAGATCAAGCTGGAGCAGCACGCCAGGCCGGTTACCTGGCTGACTGAAGAACGCACCCGCTGACCCAGCCGCGCGCCATGATCCCGTTCCTCGGCCTGCTCGACCCCTTTCCGCCGGTCGAGACGACCCGCGCGGACATGGGCGGGCTGCTCGCCATCGGCAGCGACCTGTCCACGGCACGCCTGCTCGACGCCTACCTGAACGGCATCTTCCCGTGGGGAACGGTCGAGGGCTATCCGCTGTGGTACAGCCCGGACCCGCGCATGGTCCTGTTTCCCGAAGAACTCCGCCTCACCCGCTCGCTGCGCCAAACCCTGCGCGCGCGCAATTACGAGGTGCGTTTCGACCACGACTTCCCGGCCGTCATCGCCGGCTGCGCCGCGACGCCGCGCCCCGGCCAGGATGGCACCTGGATCGGCCAGGAGCTGATGGACGCCTACATCCGCCTGCATGAACTCGGCTGGGCCCATTCGGTCGAAGTTTACGTAGAAGGCGATCTGACTGGCGGCTTGTACGGCTTGGCGATCGGCCGCATGTTTTATGGGGAATCGATGTTCTCGCGCCGCAGCAACGTTTCGAAGATCGCCTTCGCCCATCTGGTTCGCTATCTTCGCGCCCACGATTTCGGCATGATCGATTGCCAGATGCGCACCGAACACCTTGCCTCGCTCGGCGGCCGCGAGATACCCCGCCGCGACTTTCTCGCCCGTCTGCGCGAACTGACCCGCAGCTCGCACCCGCGTCAGCGGTGGACGAGCGATGGCCTCGATGTGAACTGGTAGCCATGGCACTTCCCGACGATTCCGCCCTGCCTTTTTCGCTGCTCCAGTTCTACGCGACCTCGCCCTATCCGTGCAGCTACCTGCCGGACCGCGAGGCGCGCTCGCAGGTGGCGACGCCGACCCACCTGATCGACGCCCAGGTCTACAGCACCCTCGTCCGCCACGGCTTCCGGCGCAGCGGCGCCTTCACCTACCGGCCGCGCTGCGACACCTGCCACGCCTGCATCCCGGTGCGCCTGCCGGCCGCCGAACTGCGCCCCAGCCGCACCCAGCGCCGCGCCCTCAAACGCCACGCCGGGCTGACTGTCCGCGAATTGCCGCTGGCCTTCTTCGCGGAACACTACGACCTGTACATCCGCTACCAGAATGCACGCCACGCTGGCGGCGGCATGGACGAGGACAGCCACGAGCAATACGGCCACTTCCTGCTGCAGAGCCGGGTCGACACGCGGCTGATCGAGTTCTCGGAGGGCGACGCGGTACGCATGGTCAGCATCGTCGACGTGCTGGAAGATGGCCTCTCCTCAGTCTACACCTTCTTCGACCCCGACCTGCCAGACGCCAGCTTCGGCACCTACAACATCCTCTGGCAGGCCGCGCAGTGCGTCGCCCTCGGCCTGCCCTACCTCTACCTCGGCTACTGGATCGCCGACAGCCGCAAGATGGCCTACAAGTCACGCTTCCGGCCCATCGAAGGATTGATCGACGGCCAGTGGCAACCCCTTCCGCTCACCGATACCCCCCCATGAACCTGCGCCTGCCCGCCCTGCTCTGCCTCGCCTTCTGCTCGCTCGCCCACGCCGAGGGCGAACGCCTGACCTACACCTGCGACGACGGCACCCGCTTCGAGGTGGCATTTTCGGCCGACAACGACGGTCGACCGCAAGCAAGCCTCGGTTTCGCCGGGCGCGAGATCATCCTGCCGCAAGTCGTGGCCGCCTCCGGCGCATCGTACCGAAGCGGCGATGTCGCGCTGCACACCAAGGAAGAGAAGGCCCTGTTCAGCGACGGCAAAAGCCGGCTCCGCAGCTGCATTGTGGCCGACAGCGCAGCAGCAACAGACCGGCCGGCCGCGCCGAGCGCTTTCGTTGATATCGGCGGCAGCGTCACCTGGCAGGCCACCAGCCCCCTGCCACCCGATGCCGTACTGATCATCCGCGTCCAGGACACCGCGCGGGCCGACGCGCCGGCCCTGACGCTGGCGGACCAGCGCCTCGATCCCGGCGGACGTCAGGTGCCCATTCCATTCAGGCTCACCATCGACCGCGACCTGATCGGAAAAAACGCGCAGATTACCATCGCCGCCCGCATCGAGCGCAAGGGCAAACTGCTGTTCATCAGCGACTCCATCCATCGGGCCTTCAGCGACGGCCAGCCGCGCCAGGTCGACATCAAGCTGGTTCCGGTCGGCGGCGCCAAAGCGCCCTGACCGGGGCGGTTGCGCTGGATCAAAGCCCGGTGCCAGCGCGCCGTGCGACAGTTCGCTCCCCCGAATCAGATTAGAATCCCGCCCGTGCTCTCTCCCGCCCATCCCCTCTGGCTCGTCGGCTTCCGGCCCTTCTTCGCCCTTGCCTGCCTCGCCGGACTCAGCCTGCCGATCGCCTGGATCCTCATCTTCAAGGGCGTCCTGCCGGCCCCGGCACAGCCTTTCTCGGCGGTCCAGTGGCATGCCCACGAAATGTTCTTCGGCTTCGGCTGGGCGGTGCTCGGCGGCTTTCTGCTGACCTCGACCAAGAACTGGGTCGGCGTTCGTGGCTATCACGGCGCCACGCTGATGTACCTCGCCGCCGCCTGGCTCGTCGAACGCGTCGGCATGAGCTTCGGTGCCGGCTGGCCGCGGCCGCTCTTCCTGCTGAGCAACAACCTCTTTCTGTGCAGCATCGTCGTCCTGCTGCTCGCCACGCTGATCCGTAACCGCGACAAGGACAGCTACCGCCGCGACAACATTTTCTTCCTCATCGTCCTGCCACTGTTCTGGATCGCCAAGACGCTGCTCCTTTCGCCCGAGCATTTCAACCTGGGCTGGAGCATGACCCTCGGCATCTTCCGCGTCGCCTTCCTCGTCATGCTCGAACGCACGCTCAGCCAGTTCATGCGCGGCGCCTTCCAGGTCGACATCCTGCGCCGGCCGGCGCTCGACCTCGCCATCAAGGCGCTCGCCATCGTCCTCGTGTTCACCGCCCTGCTCCCCGCCGCGCTGGCGCATGCCCTCGAACTCCTGCTCGCCACCCTGCTCCTCGGCCGCTTCGTTTTCTGGCATCCGCTCAAGGGCTTCCGCCGGCTCGACATCGGCATCATGTACCTCGGCTACCTGGCCATCGTCGCGCAACTGGCGATCGACGCCCTGCCGCCGCCCGGCGCCACCGGCTGGGTCGGCACCGTCGCCGTCCACGTATTCACCTTCGGCGCCATGGGCCTCGTCATTCCGGCCATGATCATCCGCATCGCCAACGGCCACACCGGGCGCAAGGTCATCTTCGGCAAGCTGGAAAAAGCCGTCCTGTGGATCATGATCCTCGCCTTCTTCCTGCGCCTCGTCGGCCCGCAGATCGTTCCCGGCGCCTACCTGCGCTGGCTCGACCTCGCCGCCGCCTGCTGGTTCGCCGCCTTCGGGCTGCTCGCCTGGCGCTACATCCCCCAACTCGCGCAGCCGCGCATCGATGGCCGCGAACACTGAGCATAGCCGGCCGGCCATCGTCGCCCTCCTCGCCTCGCTGGCGCTGCCCGCGCACGCCGCCAGCGTCGCCTGCCACCTCACCTACGGCGGCGAAACTCGCATCGTCGAGGCAGCGCCGGTCGCCGACCCCTACACGGCGCCCACCGTCTCGATCGGCTCCTATTTCCGCTTCCGCGTCGTCTTCCGCGACCAGCCTGCCGACCTGGCCGGCATCAAGCTTTATGCCTACGCCGACCGCGACGAAGGCCCGGCCATCATCCATCAGGCCACTTATCCCTATCCGCCGCCACCGGCTGCGGTCCACGGCTTTTCCGGGCTCAATTTCGTCTACGAACCATTGCGCGACGGCGAACTGCAATACTGGTGCGAACTGAAGGGCGCACCATGAAAATGGGCACTTTCTGGCGGTCGACCGCAACCGTCGTCCTTTTCTGCCTCGCCACCGCCGCAGCACGCGCCGAACCCGTCACCCTCGTCTTCGCCGGCGACATCATGCTCGACGACGGCCCCGGCCGAACCATCGCCAGCGGCGGTGACCCGCTCGCCCCCTTCGCCGCCCTCCTCGCCGAAGCCGACTATCGCATCGGCAACCTCGAATGCCCGATCGCCAGCAGCGGCCAGGCGCACGCCGGCAAGATCGCCACCTTCCGCGCCGACCCGCGAGTTGTATCGGTGCTGCCCGGCCGCTTCGACGCCGTCTCGCTCGCCAACAACCATTCCGGCGACTACGGCCACGACGCCTTCAACGAAACCATGCAGCACCTCGCCAACGCCGGCATCGCGCATTTCGGCGGCGGCCGCAACCTCGCCGAAGCGCACCAGCCGCTATGGATCGAAAGGAAGGGCCTGAAGATCGCCGTCCTCGGCTACAACGAATTCAAGCCGCGCGCCTTCGAAGCCGGCCCCGACTGGCCCGGCGTCGCCTGGAGCGAGGACGACCACGTTATCGCCGACATCCGCGCCGCCAAGGCGGCCGGCGCCGATCTCGTCATCCCCTTCATGCATTGGGGCTGGGAAAAGGAAACGCAGCCGGGCGAACGCCAGAAAAGCCTCGCCCGGAAAATGATCGACGAAGGCGCCGCCCTCGTCGTCGGCAGCCACCCGCACGTCACCCAGGGTGCCGAAATCTACAAGGGCAAGCCCATCGTCTATAGCCTCGGCAACTTCGTCTTCGACGGTTTCGATTACCCGGAAGCCCAGCGCGGCTGGCTGCTGCGCCTCAAGCTTGATAAATCGGGCGTCGTCTTCTGGGAAACCCTGGCCGCGCAACTGGACGATGCCGGCACGCCGTGGCCAGTTCCCGGCGCCTTCAGGCCCTGTGGGAGGGGTGGAGACGCGGTAATTTCGGAGTGCCAGAACCCTTGAGCAAGTGCGTGGATTGAGCCTGTTTACTTGCTCGCCCGCTGCTCGAACCCGATAAACTGGCCTTCGCCGACGGCGATGTTGACGCGCTCCACCCGCGCATGCGTTGGCCCACGTTGAGCCCAGGCGATGAGGCTGAGCACCGCCTGTTCGTCGCCGCTGGCCACGGCTTCGACACTGCCGTCGCGGCGGTTGCGCACCCAGCCGTTAACGCCGAGCAGCCTTGCCTGTTCGGCCATCGAGGCGCGGTAGCAGACGCCCTGAACGAGGCCTTCGATGATGAGATGACGTGTGACATGCGCCATATAGACCTCCGTTCCGGTTCGCTCGGGATGTGCCAAGCTTAAACGAGGTCAGCGCAGATTTCCCGCTGCGCGGGAGAATCCTTCGGTGACGATTGCCGCGTTAGCGCTCGCGCATCGTCGCCGGCAGAGCGGTGCTCTTGTCGCGGCCCCAGAGATCGAGCGGTTCGCCGACCGAGCGGCGCAGGACTTCGCGGGCCTTGGTTGCGGTGACCGGCTCGCTGAACGAAATGAGTTGGGCGAATGTTTGTCCGGTCAGGCGGTATAACCACGTTCGGCGTTTGACGATCATGCTGCCCTCACTTCGGTTGATGACGCGCTGGGCTGCTGTTCCGCCACTGGCGAATGCTTCGACTTTACTCCATTTTCTCGCGGCCCGCCGGAATTACTGGTAGCGCAACGCCTCGATCGGATCGAGGCGCGCGGCCTTGCGCGCCGGGTACCAGCCGAAGAAGATGCCGACGGTGGCGGCGACGGCGAAGGCGACCAGTGCCGCGCTGCCGGAAATGACGATGACCATGCCGGTGAAGGCATTGATCCCCAGTGCGACGCCGAGGCCGAGCACGAGGCCGAGCAGGCAGCCGGCGAAGGAGATCATCACCGCTTCGAGCAGAAACTGCGTCAGGATGTCCTTCTGGCGCGCGCCGATGGCCATGCGGATGCCGATTTCGCGGGTCCGCTCGGTGACCGACACCAGCATGATGTTCATGATGCCGATACCGCCGACCAGCAGCGAGATCGAGGCGATGGCGCCGAGCAGGATCGACATCGTGCGTGTCGTTTCGGCTTCCGACTCGGCGGCGGCCGACAGGTTGCGCATGAAGAAGTCGTTCGGTGTTCCTTCACGCAGGCGGTGGCGCTGGCGCAGCAGGGACTCGACGTTGTCCATGGTGCGCTGCATGGTGTCGGCCGATTCGGCCTGGACCATGATCATGCGCACCGAGCCCAGGAAGGGCGTGCCGAACACCTTGCGCTGGGCGGTGGTCAGCGGAATGATCACGGTGTCGTCCTGGTCGTTGCCGTCGAGATTCTGGCCCTTGCTGCCGAGCACGCCGATCACCACGAAGGGATTCTGCTGGATGCGCATGGTCTTGCCGACCGGGTCCTCGTCGCCGAACAGGTTCTGCGCGGTAGTCTTGCCGATCAGCGCCACGCGCGTCGCCGAGCGCACGTCGGAATCGCCGAAGGCGGCGCCGCTGGCGATGGTCCACGCCCGCGCTTCGAGGTACTCCGGCGTGGTGCCGACGACGTTGGCACTCCAGTTTTGCGAGCCGTAGACCAGCTGCCGCCGCCCCTGGTGCGTCGGCGCGACGTTGACGACGCCGTCGAGTTCGGCGATCGCATCGCCGTCGGCCACGTTCAGCGTCGGTCCGCCGGCCGAGCCGCTGCGCACGCCGGCCGCGGTGAATGAACCGGAGAGGACGATGAACAGGTTGCTGCCCATCGTACTGATGGTTTGCTGCACGGCGTACTGCGCGCCCTGGCCGATGGCCATCATGATGACGACGGCGCCGACGCCGATCACCATGCCGAGCATGGTCAGCGCCGTGCGCAGGCGGTTGGCGCCCATCGCCAGCCAGGCTTCGCCGAGCATCGCCTTGAGCATCATGCCGGCACTGCCTCGGTGAGATGATCGCTGACGATATGGCCGTCGAGAAAGCGCACCTGGCGCCTGGCATGGGCGGCGATATCGGGTTCGTGCGTGACGAGGACGACGGTGATTCCCTCGCGGTTGAGTTCGCCGAACAGCGCCATGATCTCCTCGCTGGTATGGCTGTCGAGGTTGCCGGTCGGCTCGTCGGCGAGGATCAGCCGCGGCTTGTTGACCAGCGCCCGGGCGATCGCCACGCGCTGCTGCTGGCCACCGGAAATGCGGTTGGGCAGCGACTCGGCGTACTGGCCGAGGCCGACCTTGTCGAGCATTGCGCGCGCCGCGGCACGCCGGCTTTCCTTGTCGACCGCCGCGTAGACCAGCGGCAGGGCGACGTTGTCCTGCAGGCTCATGCGCGGCAGCAGGTTGAAGCCCTGGAAGACGAAGCCGAGGGTACGGTTGCGCAGGATGGCGAGAGCATCCTTGTCCATGTGCGCGACATTCCGCCCGGCGAGGAAATAGTCGCCGCTACTCGGCGTATCGAGGCAGCCGAGCAGGTTCATGAAGGTGGACTTGCCGGAACCGGACGGCCCCATGATGGCGATGAACTCGCCGGGCCGGATTTCCAGGTCGACGCCGCGCAGCGCCGGAAACAGGCCAGCCGCCGTTTCGTAGGACTTGCCGAGGCCGACGACGCGGATGACCGGCTCCGTCATCAGAACATCCGCATGCCGACGCTGGAGGGCGTCTTGGTGCCGTTGCTGTTCTCGCCGGTGACCACGCGGTCGCCCGCGTTCAGGTCGCCGCCGACGATCTCGGTATTGCGGTTGTCGGTGATTCCGAGTTGCACACTGACCGGCCGGATTTCACCGCCGTCGAGCACGTACACGGTGCCGCTCTGGGCATCGCGCTTCTTGCCCTTCTTGTCGCCGGCGCCCCCGGGCGCACCGCCAGCCATGCCCGCCCCCATGCCGGGGCCAGTTGCGGTCGACGCCGGTTTTTGGCCATTTTCCGGCTTCTTCCCTGCGGCATCGGCCGGCTTGAAGCGCAGCGCCGCATTGGGCACCAGCAGCACACCCTCGCGCTTCAGAACGGCAATGTTGACGTAGGCCGTCATGCCAGGCAGCAGCAGGTGATCGGGGTTGGCCACGGTCACCCGCACGTTGTAGGTGACGACGTTCTGTGTATTGGTGGGGTTCAGCCGGATCTGCTGCACCTCGCCGGTGAAACTGCGATTGGGGAAGGCGTCGACCGTGAAGCGCGCCTTCTGCCCCTCGCGGATTTCACCGATGTCGGCCTCGGCGAAACTGGTGTCGATGCGCATTTCGGTCAGATCCTGGGCGATCTTGATCAGCGTCGGCGTCTGGAAGCTGGCGGCGACGGTCTGGCCGAGGTCGACGACACGGTCGATGACGACGCCGTCGACCGGCGAACGGATGACGGTGAAGTTGAGGTTGGCGCGGTCGCGGTCGTTCTGCGCCCGCGCCAGCGCCAGTTGCGCCTGCGCCGACTTGAGCGACTGGCGGGCCTGGTCGTATTCCTGCTTCGAGACGTACTCCTGCGCGAACAGGGCGTTCATGCGCGCCTCGCTGACCAGCGCCAGCTCCAGCGCCGCCTGGGCGTTGACCACGTTCGCCGCACTCTGCCGCTCGGCCGCCGACACCAGCGCATCATCCAGTTCCAGCAGCGCCTGCCCCTTCTTCACCTTGTCGTTGAAATCGACATAGAGCTTCTTCACCGTACCAGAAACCTGCGTGCCGACACTGATCAGCACGACCGGGTTGAGCGTGCCGTTGGCTGATACCGTCTGCGTCACGTCGCCCTTTTCGAGGGTGGCGAGCTTGTAGCGCGTTTCCGGATTCTGCGCCGCACGCTGTTTGGCGTACCAGACGCCGCCGCCGATCAGGGCGGCGGCCAGCGCAGTGCCGATGACGATCCTGCCGATGTATTTCATGGTCTTCCTTCCGCTGCCGGTTGCAGCAGCGTGTAATCGAGCGCGCCCACCGACTGGGCCAGCGTGGCGCGGTAAACGAACCAGTCGAGCGCCGCCTGGATGCGCTGCAGGCGGGCACTGGCCAGCGCGCTCTGCGCCGTCAGCAGGTCGAGCACGGTGCCGACCCCCGCCTTGTAGCGGCCGAGCGCGACGCGCTCCGACTGCTCGGCGCTGGCGACCAGGTCGACCGTCGTCTTCAGGCTCTGCGTGGCGGTGGTCAGGCTCTGGTAGGCCTTCCAGACATCGAGCGCCACCTGGTTGCGCAGGCGTTCGAGCTGCGCCGCCCTGAAGTCGACCTGCGCCTCGGCGGCGCGCACCCGGTAGGTGGTGTCGAAGCCGGTGAAGATCGGCACGTTGACCGTGACGCCGATCACGCCGCCATTGACCGAAACGCGATCGGTCTCGGCCCAGGTCGGCCCGGTGGACACGCTGACGGTCGGCCGTCCCTGCGCCTGCACCAGATCGACGCCGGCCTGCGCCGCCTTGACCTGCGCCTCGGCCGCCTTGAGATCCGGCCGCCGCACTTCGGCTTCGGCGATCAGCGCCGCCACCTCCTGCTGGAACCCGGCATCGGGCAAGGCCGCCGGCGGCGGTTCGATGGCCAGCGACTGCCCGGCCTTGAAACCCATGACATTGGCCAGCGCGCCGAGCGCGTTGCGCGCCTCGCCTTCGGCGCGGATGCGGTTGAGCGTCGCCTGCGACAGCGCCGTCTGCGCCAGCAGCCGGTCGGCCGGCGTGGCGACGCCGACGTTGTAACGCGATTCGGCAGCGTTGAAACCCTCGCGCGCCGCCCGCTCGGCCTCGGTCGTCGACACGACGGCGGCGCGGGTCGCCTGCGCCGTGTAGAAGGCCTGCAAGGCAGAGAGGAAGAGCGACTGGACTGTCGCGTCCTGGGTCGCGGCGGCAGCGGCCAGCAGTTGCCGGGCATTTTCGCCGTTGGCCGAGCGTGCGCCGGAATCGAAGACCAGCCACGACAGCGTCAGCACGGCACTATTGGCATTGTAGTAACGACCGTCGTTCTGGTAGCGGCTGGCGCCCAGCCGGCCGTCGAGAGCGGGCAGCCAGGCCGCCTGCGCAACGCCGACTTGCGCCGCCTGCACGCGCGCCGAAGCCCACACCTCGCGGGTCTGCGGATTGTTGCACAGGGCCAGGTCGACCGCGTCGATCGCCGTCAGCGGCGCCGCCGGAATCTCTCGGGTGCACGGCGCATCGCCGCTACGCCCTGCCGTCTGCGGTGTCGGACGCGGCGGCGTGATGCCTTCGGTATTGAACGGATCGAGACCGGCGGCCCCGGCCGAGGCGGCGAGGCAGAACAGGAGCGGCAAAACGGAGCGCAAGGCATTCGGCATAGGCCGGTAGTTTAGCCTCCCTTGATCGCCCCCGACTGTTACAGTTTGTTTCCGGGAGATGTTGTATCTTGCCGCCCCATGTCACGTACCCGACCGATTTTCACGGCGAGCTTCCGGGCCGGCGCCGGCGAAGGCTTCGCCACCTTCCTGCCGCTTTCGGTCGGCCTCGTGCCGTGGGCGCTGGTCATGGGCATGGCGATGACCAGTGCCGGCTTCACGCCGTTGCAGGCGATGGGCATGAACGTCATCGTCTTCGCCGGCACCGCCCAGCTCGGCACCCTGCCGCTGATCGCCGGCGAGGCGCCGCTGTGGCTGATCGTCGCTACGGCGCTGGCGCTCAACCTGCGCTTCGTCATCTTCAGTGCCGCCATCGCCCCCGGCTTTCGCGGCGTCGCCGCGCCGAAGCGCTGGCTGGCCGGCCACCTGCTGACCGACGGCGTGTTCGCCACCTGCCTCGACAAAATGCTGCACACCGACGACCCGCACTGGCGTCTCGGCTACTACCTGGCACCGGCCGTCTGGTCGTGGGCGCTTTGGCAGACCTTCGCGCTGGTCGGCATCTACGCCGCCGGCTTCATTCCGAAACAGTGGTCGCTTGAATTCATGGCGACCATCGCGCTGATCGTCCTGCTGGTGCCGATGGCGCGCGTGCGCCCGATGCTGGTCGCCGCCCTGGTCGGCGGCGCCAGCGCCACCCTGCTGCGCAACATGCCGCTGCGCCTCGGCGTCGTGGCGGCGATCGTCGCCGGCATCGCCGCCGGTTTCGCGGCGGAACACTGGGAACACAAGGCGAAGGGCAGATGAACTACGACGCCTCGC
This sequence comes from Azonexus sp., assembly GCA_017983755.1. Taxonomy (GTDB): domain Bacteria; phylum Pseudomonadota; class Gammaproteobacteria; order Burkholderiales; family Rhodocyclaceae; genus Azonexus. Next base: position 21,786 of record JAGOAU010000011.1, read on the forward strand.
TGTGGCTGATCTTCGTCCTGATCGGGCTGGCCACCACCCTGCCGCGCGCCGGCTTCATCGTCCTCGGCAGCCGCGTGGCGCTGCCGCCGGTGCTCCAGCGCGCCCTGCGCTACGCGCCGGCGGCAGCGCTGGCGGCCATCGTCGCCCCCGACGTGCTGGTGGTCGGCGGGCAGATCGAGCCCCTCAATCCCAAGCTGGCGGCCGCCGGCGTCGCGGTGGCCGCCGCCGCGTTGTCGCGCAACCCCTGGCTACCCTTCATCGCCGGCATGGCGGTGTTGCTCGGCTTGCGACATTGGCTGGGGGCGTAGGGCCGGATAGCGATCCCGCATGCCGGAAATTTGCTGCGATGCGGTAAAATCGCCCCCCATGCTCTATCCACTCATCCGCAAGTTCTTCTTCGCCCTCGACGCCGAAACCGCCCACGGGATCGGCATGAGCGGTGTGTCCTTCCTCGACGCCACCGGCTTCGCCGGCTGCCTGGCCAAGCCGGTGACACCGTGCCCGGTCGAGGTCATGGGCCTGAAATTCCCCAATCCGGTCGGCCTCGCTGCCGGGCTGGACAAGAACGGCGATCATATCGACGCCCTGGCGCGGCTCGGTTTCGGCTTCATCGAAATCGGCACCATCACGCCCAAACCGCAGGACGGCAACCCGCGCCCGCGCCTGTTCCGCATCCCGGAAGCACAAGGCATCATCAACCGCATGGGCTTCAACAACGATGGCGTCGACCGCCTGCTGGAAAACGTGCGGATGGCGAAATTCCCGAAGAACGGGGGCATCCTCGGCATCAACATCGGCAAGAATGCGACGACGCCGATTGAACACGCCGCCGACGATTACCTGATCTGCCTGAACAAGGTTTACAACGACGCCAGCTATATCACTGTCAACATTTCCTCGCCGAACACCAAGAACCTGCGCGAACTGCAGAAGGACGAGGCGCTCGACGACCTGCTGTCGCAACTCAAGGCACGCCAGGAAATCCTCGCCGACAAGCACGGCAAGTACGTGCCGCTGGCGCTGAAGATCGCCCCCGATCTCGACAACCAGCAGATCACCGCGATCGCCGACGCGCTGCGCCGCCACCGCATGGATGGCGTCATCGCCACCAATACCACGCTGTCGCGCGAGGGCGTCGAAGGCTTGCCGAACGCCGACGAAGCGGGCGGCCTGTCGGGCGCGCCGGTCTTCCGCAGATCGACCGAGGTGCTGAAGAAGCTGTCGGCCGCGGTGGCCGGCGAACTGCCGATCATCGGCGTCGGCGGCATCATGGGCGGCGAGGACGCGGCCGAGAAAATCCGCGCCGGCGCGAGCCTGGTGCAGTTTTACAGCGGTTTCATCTACCGCGGTCCGGATCTTGTCAGCGAAGTGGCGGATACTCTGGCATATGTAATGAAGAAAAAGGTCTAAATCCTTATTTCCATTGCGGTTGTTCGCACCGCAGCAAAACCGGATAATACGGGCCTCGACTCCTCCCCAATCCATGAGCCACTACCTTTTCATCCTCGTCGGCGCGGTGCTGGTAAACAACGTCGTGCTGGTGAAGATTCTCGGTCTTTGCCCCTTCATGGGCGTTTCCAAGAAGCTGGAGACCGCATACGGGATGGGCGCCGCCACGACCTTCGTGCTGACCATGGCGACCGGGGCGAGCTACATCATCGACCACTTCCTGCTCATCCCCTTCGGGCTGGAATACCTGCGCACGCTGTCGTTCATCGTCACCATCGCCGCCATCGTCCAGCTGACCGAAATGGTCATCGCCAAGACCTCGCCGACGCTGCAGCAGACGCTGGGCATCTACCTGCCGCTGATCACCACCAACTGCGCCGTGCTCGGCGTGCCGCTACTCAACATCGCCAACAAGAACAACTTCGTTGAATCGCTGCTCTTCGGCGCCGGCAGCGCGGTCGGTTTCTCGCTGGTGCTGATCCTCTTCGCCGGCATCCGCGAGCGCGTCGAAGGCGCCGAAGTCCCGGTCTACTTCAGGGGTTCGGCCATCGCCATGGTCACCGCCGGCCTGATGGCGCTGGCCTTCATGGGCTTCGCCGGCCTGGACAAGTACCAGTAATGGAACTCCTGCTCGCCATCGCCGTCATGGCCCTCGGCGCCGTCGTGCTGGGCGCCGCGCTCGGCTTCGCCTCGATCAAGTTCAAGGTCGAGGGCGATCCGCTGGTCGAGAAGATCGAGGCCATCCTGCCGCAGACGCAATGCGGCCAGTGCAGCTATCCCGGCTGCAAACCCTACGCCGAAGCCATCGCCAAGGGCGAGGCCGACATCAACCTGTGCCCGCCGGGCGGCATGGAGGGTGTGCAGCGCCTCGCCGACCTGCTCGGCCGCGAAGTCAAGCCGCTCGACGCCGAGGAAAAGCCGAAGCAGGTCGCCATCATCGACGAGAACACCTGCATCGGCTGCACGCTGTGCATTCAGGCCTGCCCGGTCGATGCCATCGTCGGCGCCGCCAAGCAGATGCACACCATCGTCGCGCCGCTGTGCACCGGTTGCGAACTGTGCCTGCCGCCGTGCCCGGTCGAATGCATCCGCATGGAAGCCATTTCCGAGAACATCGACAACTGGAAGTGGAAATATCCCGTGGTCGAGATCAAGGCCGCCCCGCTGAAAGAGGCCGCCTGATGCTGATGAACCTGTTCAAGTTCAAGGGCGGGGTCAAGCCGCCGACCAACAAGACGCAGTCCGTCACCCTGCCGATCGCCGTTGCGCCGATCCCTTCGCGCCTGGTCGTGCCGCTGCACCAGAGCATCGGCGGCACGCCGCGGCCGGTGGTGCAGGCCGGCGACAATGTGCTCAAGGGCCAGTTGATCGGCGAGGCCGACGGCTGGATCTCGGCCGCCGTCCATGCGCCGACCTCGGGCACCGTAGTGGAAGTGGCGATGCACGTGCAACCGCACCCCTCCGGCCTCGACGCGCTGTGCGTGGTCATCGAACCGGACGGCAAGGATGAGTGGATCGCCCGCGAAGCCGTCGACTACAAATCGCTGACGCCCGAGGAAGTGCGCGAGCGCCTGCAGCAGTCCGGCGTCGTCGGCCTCGGCGGCGCCGTCTTCCCGACCCACGGCAAACTGACCCCGGCGAAGACGGTGCCGATGGAAGAGCTGGTCATCAACGGCGCCGAATGCGAGCCCTTCATCACCTGCGACGATCTGCTGATGCGCGAGCGCGCCGAGGAAATCGTCCGTGGCATCGGCATCTTCCGCGACCTGCTGCAACCCAGGAAGGTGCTGATCGGCATCGAGGACAACAAGCCGGAAGCGGCCGCCGCCATGCGGGCTGCGGTCGACGCCCTGAACGAGCCATTTTCCGTGGTCGTCGTGCCGACGCTCTACCCGGCCGGCGGCGCCAAGCAGTTGATCCGCGTGCTGACCGGCAAGGAAGTGCCGGCCGCCAAGCGATCGACCGACCTCGGCGTGCAGTGCTTCAACGTCGCCACCGCCTACACTGCCTGGCGCGCCATCGCGCACGGCGAGCCGGTCGTTTCGCGCGTCGTCACGGTCACCGGCAACGTGCATGCGCCGCGCAACTACGAGGTGCTGATCGGCACGCCGATGGACGAGCTGCTCAAGCTGGCGACGCCGCATCCCGATACCGACGGCATCATCATGGGCGGGCCGATGATGGGCTTCCTGGTGCCCGACCGCCAGGTACCGGTAATCAAGGCCACCAACTGCCTGATCGCCCACGACGACCGCCTGTTCCCGCCAAAGGCGCCAGAGATGCCGTGCATCCGCTGCGGCGCCTGTGCCCAGGCCTGCCCGCACGAGCTGCAGCCATTCGAGATGTACTGGTTCTCGCGTGCGAAGAATTTCGGCAAGACGCAGGAATATCACATCTTCGACTGCATCGAGTGCGGCTGCTGCTCCTTCGTCTGCCCTTCGCGCATCCCGCTGGTCCAGTATTTCCGTTTCGCCAAGAGCGAGATCTGGGCGCGCGAACGCGAGAAGAACGCCGCCGATGGCGCCAAGGCGCGCTTCGAGTTCAAGCAGATGCGCGAAGAGCGCGAGAAGGCGGAAAAGGCCGAGAAGCTGGCCAAGGCCGCCGCCGCCCAGGCCGCGAAGAAGGCGGCGGAGGCTGCCGCCGCGGCCGCCGCCGAGGGAAATGCGCCGGCCAGCGCCGTTGCCGAGGCTGAAACTCCGTCGGTTGCGGTCGACGCCGAAAAAGCGGCAAAAATGGCCACCATCCAGGCCGCGATCGAGCGCGCCAAGGCGCAGCGCGAAGCCGCCCAACCAAAAAACACCGAAGCCCTGAAAGCCGCACAGCAGAAGGAAATCGAAGAAATCGAAGCGCGCCGCCAGGCCGCCCACCTGACTGAAACCGCCCCGCCTGCACCGGCTGGCGAGAAAACCGAATGATGTTCGCCCCCGCCCCCTTCCTGCTCAAGGACGCCAGCGTCAGCCAGGTCATGACGCAAGTCTGCATCGCGCTGGTCCCCGGTATCGCCGCCTATGCCTGGCTGATCGGCCCGGCCATCCTGGTGCAGCTGGTCATCGCCTCGTTCGCCGCGCTGCTCGCCGAATCCGCCATGTTGAAGGTCCGCGGCAAGCCGCAAGCCATGTTCCTCTCCGACGGTTCGGCCGTCGTCACCGCCTGGCTGGTCGCTCTCACCTTCCCGCCGCTCGCCCCGTGGTGGCTGGTCGCGCTCGGCACCGTCTTCGCCATCGTCGTCGCCAAGCACCTCTACGGCGGCCTCGGGCAGAACCCGTTCAACCCGGCGATGGTCGCCTTCGCCGTCTGCATCGTCGCCTTCCCGGCGCTGATGTCGCAATGGCCGAGCGTCGGGCTGCAGATGCCGCTGATCGAGCAGGTCAACATCATCCTCGGCCTGGCGCCGCGCGTCGATGCGCTGTCGGGCGCGACACCGCTCGATGCGCTGAAGACGGCGCTCAAGCTCGGCGACGCCAGCGTCGACGTCACCCAGTTGCTGGCCAACCAGGACATTTTCGGCAATTTCGCCGGACGCGGCTGGGAATGGGTGGCCGGCGGTTACCTCCTGGGCGGCGTGTGGCTGTGGCAGCGCAAGCTGATCACCTGGCACGTGCCGGCCGCCTTCATCGGCGCCCTCGTCCTGATCTCCGGCGCGCTCTGGCTGTACAACCCGGCACAGTTCGCCAGCCCGCTGTTCCACCTGTTCTCCGGCGGCGCCATGATCGGCGCCTTCTTCATCGCCACCGACCCGGTCTCCGGCTGCACGACGCCGCGCGGCAAGCTGATCTTCGGCGCCGGCGCCGGCCTGCTCGCCTACATCATCCGCGTCTTCGGCGGCTATCCGGACGGCGTCGCCTTCGCCGTGCTGCTGATGAACCTGTGCGCGCCACTGATCGACCTGCTGACCCAGCCACCGATCTTCGGCATGAAGGACAAGGCATGACCGCGGCGCCCAAGGAATTTTCCGCTTCCGGCATGGCCGCGCGCACGGCGGCCATCCTCTTCGTCTTCGTCATCATCTTCACCGGCCTGCTGTCGGCGGCCTACCAGTGGACCAAGCCGGCGATCGAGGCTTCCGCCGCCGAGGAAAAGATGAAGCTGGTCGACGAGGTGCTGCCGCGCGCCGAGTACGACAACGCCCTGCTCGACGATACGCTGACCCTGCCGCCGAATCCGGAGCTCGGGCTCGACGAGCCGAGCACGCTGTACCGCGCGCGCCAGGGCCAGCAACCGGTGGCGCTGCTGTTCGAGGCGGTCGCGCCCGACGGCTACGCCGGCAAGGTGCGCCTGCTGATCGCCCTGCGCGCCGACGGTACGGTCGCCGGCGTGCGCGTCACCCAGCACAAGGAAACGCCGGGCCTCGGCGACTACGTCGAGCCGAAGAAGGACAAGGACAAGGCGCACCCGTGGATCGGCCAGTTCCAGAACCTGTCGTTCACCCAGACGGCCGACAAGGAGTGGAAGGTGAAGAAGGATGGCGGCCGCTTCGATTACCACGCCGGCGCGACGGTGACCCCGCGCGCCATCATCAAGGCGGTGTACAAGGCCGTGAAATGGGCCAATGCCAACCGCGACCAGTTGTTCGCCCAGACCGGAGGTGCCCGATGATCAGCCGCGACGAATTCCGTACTATCGCCGGCAACGGCGTCTGGAAGCAGAATACCTCGATCGCCCAGATCCTCGGCCTGTGCCCGTTGCTGGCGGTGACCACCAACGCGGTTAACGGCATCATGCTGTCGCTTGCCACCATCCTCGTCATGGCGCTCTCCAACGTCGCCGTCGCCTCGCTTCGCAACTTCATTCCGCACGAAATCCGCATCCCGGTCTTCATCCTCATCGTCGCCGCGCTGGTCACCGTCGTCGACCTGCTGTTCAACGCCAACCTGCACGAACTCTACCTGGTGCTCGGCATCTTCATTCCGCTGATCGTCACCAACTGCATCGTGCTCGCCCGCGTCGAGGCCTTCGCCGCCAAGAACCCGCCGCTGCAATCGACCTTCGACGGCGTCTTCATGGGCGTCGGCATGCTGTGGACCCTGGCCCTGCTCGGCGGCATGCGCGAACTGCTCGGCAACGGCACGCTGTTCGGCGGCATCGACATGGTCTTCCCCAGCCTGCAGCCGATCCAGCTGCTGCCGGAAAGCTACCCGGGATTCCTGCTCGCCCTGCTGCCGCCGGGCGCCTTCATCCTGCTCGGTTGCATGATCGCCTGGAAGAACTGGCTGGACGCCCGTGCCGCCGCCCGCGCCCAGCGCAAGCCGCCGGCGCCGGTCGCCGTCGCCGGCTGACGCCGCTCACCCCGCGCGCCATGCGCATCGAGCAATTCCGCCAGGCGCTGCGCGACCATGGCGCCCTGACCTGCCACGAAGAGCGCGTGTTGCGCGCGTGGACCGCGGCACGGCCGTTGACCAGCGGCGCCCGTCACCAGCAAGCGGAAAACTACCTGTCGCTGCCACTGCGAAAAGCCCTGCCGGCGCTTACCGCCGAACTGGACGGCCTCGCCCGCCTGCGCTCCAGCCACCCCGGCGAGGATGGTTCGGAGCGCCTGCTGGTCGAACTCGCCGACGGCCAGACCGTCGAAAGCGTGCTGCTGCCGCGCGACGGCCTGTGCGTGTCGACCCAGGTCGGCTGCGCGGTCGGCTGCCTGTTCTGCATGACCGGGCGCGACGGCCTGCTGCGCCAGGTGGAAAGCGCCGAGATCGTCGCCCAGGTCGTCCTCGCCCGCGCCCGCCGGACGGTGAAGCGCGTCGTCTTCATGGGCATGGGCGAACCGGCGCACAACCTCGACAACGTGCTCGAAGCCATCGACCTGCTCGGCACCGCCGGCGGCATCGGCCACAAGAACCTGGTTTTTTCGACGGTCGGCGACCCCCGGGTTTTCGAGCGTCTGCCGCAACAGCGCGTCGTCCCGGCGCTCGCCCTGTCGTTGCATTCGACCAATGCCGAACTGCGCGCCCGCCTGCTGCCCAAGGCGCCGCGCATCGACCCCGCCGAGCTGGTCGAACTCGGCGAACGCTACGCCCGCACCACCGGCTATCCGATCCAGTACCAATGGACGCTGCTCGAAGGGGTCAACGACAGCGCAGAGGAAATGGACGGCATCGTCCGCCTGCTCACCGGCAAGTACGCGATCATGAACCTGATCCCCTACAACACCGTCGACGACTCGGGCTTCCGCCGCCCGGCACCGGAACGCGCCGCCGAACTGGCGCGCGGCCTGCACCGCCGCCGCATCCTGACCAAGCTGCGCAACTCCGCCGGCCAAGATGTGGACGGCGGTTGCGGTCAACTGCGTGCACGAGCTGAAATTCAGCGCGAACCGAAATCCAGGCGCGCCGCACCCATTCCGCTGACGCTCGTTCCCTGAAAAGACACGGATCACTGGACATCCAGCAGCGCTATTTGTACGGTGATTGAACACACGCTATACTTCGTGCAATCCAGCGCCGGAGTTGAACACCATGCTCGCATCTTCCAAAACACAACGTGTCGATTTACGGATTTCCCCTGCCGCCAAGGAAATGATCCAGGCCGCCGCCCGCGCCCAAGACAAGACGGTCAGCGAATTCCTGCTCGACAGCGGGCTGACCTCGGCCGCCGAAACCCTCGCCGACCGCCGCCTGTTCATTCTCGACGACGCACAGTGGAATACCTTCCAGACCGCGCTCGACGCACCGCCGCGCGAACGCCCGCGCCTTGCCCGCCTGATGACGACGGGCCGGTAAACCTTGGCTGCCACCGGCACGACGCGCTGGGCAATCGGCAAGCTGGATCGCGCCCACCTCGTCGATTCGTTCGACTGTGGGCACGAAGACCTCAATCGCTACCTTCGCCGCTTCGCCCTCAACAACCAGTCTGCAGGCAGCGCGCAAACCTATGTCGCCATCGCCGATAGTCGGGTAATCGGCTACTACAGCCTCGCCGTTGGCGCTGTCGCTCATGCCGAGGCGCCGACCCGGGTAGCAAAAGGCCTGGCCCGCCACCCCGTTCCAGTCATGTTGCTTGCCCGCCTCGCCGTCGATTACACCACCAAGGGCCGGGGCTTGGGCGCGGCGCTCCTGCACGACGCCCTGGCCCGAACTCTGCAAGCCGCCGACATCGCCGGCATCCGAGCCATCCTCGTTCACGCGAAGGACGATGAGGCGCGGCGCTTCTACCAACACTTCGACTTCGACCCCAGCCCAACGGATGCATATCATCTTTACTTGCTAATCAAGGAGCTTCGGAAAATTGCGGGTTGATCGTCCAGAAACCGGGCAAGCCACCTTTGCTTTGAAGAGATCATCGGCCCGTTTTCTGCCGGAAGCGGAAGTTCAGCATGCGATATGATTCTGTCGAAGTCGGCTGTAACGGGAGTGCAGAATAAATGCTTTGGACGGTTGCAATCGAATTCACGAAATATGCTTTACTGACATGGTTCATTCTCGGCTTTGCATTTGTCGGTTGGCTTTACTTCAGAACGAATGACATTAAATACGCCCTTTCCGTGTTGGCACGAGAAGAAAGTGGGCATTACAAGGGTTTGCCAGAATGGCAAGCGCTGACATTGAAAGCCATTCATTTTGCTAGGCTATCTACCGCAATCGGTACCGGCGCCCTGCTGCTGTTGCAAGTTGTTCAATTGGCTCTGGCCAGCAGCATAAATTGACTCTCTTGGATCGTATTCAGCCAATTCTAATTTCCATCGAAGTCAATCCCGTGAAAAAAGCCGACATCGCCGAGTTCTACGCCCGCCTGCGCGCAGCCAACCCGGCACCGGCGACCGAACTCGAATACGCCTCGCCCTTCCAGTTGCTGATCGCCGTCATCCTCTCGGCGCAGGCGACCGACGTCGGCGTCAACAAGGCGACGACGAAGCTCTTCCCGATTGCGCCGACCCCGGCGGCGATGGCAGCGCTGGGTGAGGACGGACTGGCCGAATACATCAAGACCATCGGCCTCTTCCGCACCAAGGCGAAGAACGTCATCGCCACATGCCGCATGCTGGTCGAACTGCATGGCGGAGAAGTGCCCGAAGACCGCGCGGCGCTCGAGGCGCTGCCCGGCGTCGGGCGCAAGACGGCCAACGTGGTGCTCAACACCGCTTTCGGCCACCCGACCATCGCCGTCGATACGCATATCTTCCGCCTCGGCAACCGTACCGGGCTGGCCCTTGGCAAGACGGTCGAGGAGGTCGAGAAAAAGCTGCTGCGGGTCACCCCGGAGGAATTCAGGAAGGACGCCCACCACTGGCTGATCCTGCATGGCCGCTATGTCTGCAAGGCGCGCAAGCCGGAGTGCGGGCGCTGCGTCGTGGTCGATCTCTGCGGCTACAAGGGCAAGACACTGTGACGGCCGCCAGCAGCCTGGTCACCGGCCCGCACCCGGCGCCGGAACTGGCCGCCGAGGCGGTCCGCCAGGCGCTCGAAAAGGCCGGCCGCGAACGCGCCGACAGTGTGCTCCTCTTCCTCACCCGCGATTTCGCGCGCCACGCCCAGCCGGCCCTGCTCGCCGCTGCGCGCGTCGCCGGCACCATGGAAATCGCCGGCTGTACCGCCTACGGCCTGCTGACCGAGCATGGCTGGCATCTCGACCAGCCCGCCGCAGCGGCACTGGTCTTGGCGCATGAAGCACCGGCCGCCAAAGGCGGCACGCCGCTGCTTTCGTTCAGCGGCCACCGCATCCTGCCCTACGACTGGCAGGCGGGCGCGCCGCGTGCCGGCCTGCTCGATGCCGAAGCCGCCGCCTGGGCGCACAGCCGGCTCGCCGCCGATACCTGCGCCGAGGTCAGCCTGCCGGGCTGGCAGGCACGGCTCGCTTGTTCCTCCGGTTTGCGCCTGCTCGGCGAGCCGCTGACGGTAGACACGGCCAGCGGCTACGATCTGCGCCGACTCGGCGGACATACTGCCCGCGAGAGCCTGCTGCGTTGCCTGCCGGCGGAACTGCGCAGCGATCCGCCGCTCCACCAGATCGCCCTCGTGCGCCAGTCCGCGGCACCGGCCGTCACCATCCTTACCGCCGCCGCCGATGGTGCGCTGACCCTGGCCGAACCGCTCGCGGCGGGCGAGCAGGTGCGCTGGGCGATCCGCCAGCCGCTGGCCACCGAACAGGACATGCGGCAATCCCTGGCTGCTGCGGTCGACCCCGAAAAAATGCCCGATTTCGCGGTCATGTTCTCCTGCCTCGGCCGCGGTCCTCTCTTTTATGGCGGCGACGACCGCGACCTGCTGGCCTTCCGCGAACGCTGCCCAGGCGTGCCGCTGATCGGCGCCTACGGCAGCGGCCAGATCGCCCCGGTCGGCGACGGCAACCGCCTGTTCCAGAACGCCGTGGTTACCCTGTTATTCGAAAGCGCCCATGTTTAATCCCTCCCGCGACCAGGTACGCAACTTTTTCTGCGACGCCTGGAAAAAGCATCAGGAACGCCTGCCGCTGGTCGGCGCCGAAGTCGCGGCGGCCGATATCGCCGCCCGCCACCCGGAATACCATGCCCTGCTGGGCGATGCCAGCGGTGCGCTCGCTGCCGAATGGGCGCCGGAAGACGGGCAGATGAATCCCTTCCTGCATCTTTCGCTGCATCTCGCCATTCACGAGCAGGTCAGCATCGACCAGCCGCCCGGCATCCGCGCCGCCTTCGAGGGGCTGCGCGCGCGCCTTGGCCAGCACGATGCCGAACACGTGATTCTCGAATGTCTGGGGGAAACGATCTGGCGCGCCCAGCGCCAGGGAACGCAGATGGATGCGCTGGCCTACGTCGACGCCGTGCGGCGCAAGGCCAGCCTGATCTGAGACCGCCGGTTGCGGTCGACCTGTCCTGAAGCCCGAAATTGCCGGCCTTCAGGACTGATCAGCAGAGAACTCAGCGCGGCAGCCGGTAGCTGTCCTGGGTCATCAGGTCGACGCCGCATTCGAGGCGCTCGATCCAGTCGATGAACTTGTTCACCGCGGTCTTGCCGACGAAGCGGTTGCCGTGCTGCGGCACGATCTGTTCGATGTCGAGTTGGCGCACCATGTTCGCCCAGTATTTGCAGATCTTGCCGGACACGATGTAGCGCTTGTGGAAGCCTTCCATGTACTGGATGTGGCTGTCGAAGTCGGTGACCGGCTCGGAAGCCTTGGCGGAGTTTACGATGGAAGCGCCGAGGTCGCCGGAGAAGAGGATCTTGGAGACCGGATCGTAGAACTGGAAATTGCCCTCGGCGTGCATGAAGTGCGCCGGCAATGCCGCCACCCGGCACTGGCCGAGCGGGATAAGCAGGCCCGGGTCGGGGATGCCGACGATGCGGTCGGAAACATCCTTGCCGGTCGTGAAGTGTGGCACGAAGCGCGTCCACAGGCTGGAAATCATGACCTTGCAGTGCGAGGCGACGAACCACTTGTTGACCGAGGCGATGATGTCGGGATCGGGGTGCGAAGCAAAGATGTAGTCGAGGTCCTTGGACGAGAAGTACTTCTGCATGTCCATCAGCAGCCCGGTGTAGGTCATGGTGCCGCCTGGATCGATCAGGGCGCCGTGGCCGTTATCGACGATCAGGAACTGGTTGCTCTGCACCGCCCCCGTGGTCTTCTCGTCGACCAGATCGTAAAAGGCGTGGACGATATGCTTGCCATCGTTGTACAGCTCGACTGCCATGACTTCTCCCCCCAAAGAATTGAGCGCGAATTATCCGTCCGCCGGACAATTCTGACCAGTGTCGGGAAGCTTATTGTTCGTCGCCGGGCGGCGCCACCTTGACCACTTCGTCGAGCGAGGTCAGCCCCTGCGCCACCTTGAGCGCGCCGGAAATGCGCAGCGGGCGCATGCCTTCACGGCAGGCAAGGTCGCGCACCTGCGCCAGGTCGGCGTTGGGCCGCACCAGCTTGCGCAGCTCCGGCGAGTTGAGCAGGATTTCGTAAATGCCGACGCGCCCGCTGTAGCCGGTCATGCGGCATTCCAGACAGCCGACCGGCTGATGCAGTTGCACCGGCTCGTTCGATTTCCACGGCGCCACCAGCAGGCGCCAGGCAGCCTTCTGGTCCTCGGTGATCGGCACCGCCTTCTTGCAGTGCGGGCACAGCGTCCGCACCAGGCGCTGCGCCATGACGCCGAGCACCGTCGAGTTGATCAGGTAGGCCGGTACCCCGAGATCGAGCAGGCGGGTGATCGCCGACGGCGCATCGTTGGTGTGCAGCGTCGACAGCACGAGGTGCCCGGTCAACGCCGCCTGGATGGCCATTTCCGCGGTTTCCAGATCGCGGATCTCGCCGATCATGACGATGTCCGGATCCTGCCGCATCAGTGCCCGCACGCCGTCGGCAAAACCGAGATCAATGTTGTGCTGGACCTGCATCTGGTTGAACGCGGCTTCGACCATTTCGATCGGATCCTCGATGGTGCAGACATTGACCTCGGGCGTCGCCAGCTGCTTGAGCGTGGTGTACAGCGTCGTCGTCTTGCCCGAGCCGGTCGGGCCGGTGACCAGCACGATGCCGTTGGGCGTCGTCGTCATCTGCTGCCAGCGCATCTGGTCGTCGCTGGAAAAGCCGAGCGAACGGAGGTCGCGGACCAGCACCTCGGGGTCGAAGATGCGCATCACCAGCTTTTCGCCGAAGGCCGTCGGCAGCGTCGACAGGCGCAATTCGACCTCTTGTCCGCTCGGCGTCCGCGTCTTGACCCGGCCGTCCTGCGGGCGCCGCTTCTCGATCACGTCCATACGGCCGAGCAGCTTGATGCGGCTGGTCATCGCGTTCATCACCGCCATTGGAATCTGGTACACCTGATGCAGCACGCCGTCGATACGGAAGCGGACGATGCCGAGATCGCGGCGCGGCTCGATGTGGATGTCCGAGGCGCGCTGGTCGAAGGCATACTGCCAAAGCCAGTCGACGATATGGATGATGTGCTGGTCGTTGGCGTCGAACTGGCGGTTGCCCTTGCCCAGTTCGACCAGTTGCTCGAAGCTCGACAGCCCGGACGTCACCTCGCCCTTGGCCGCCGCCTTCTTGACCGATTTGGCGAGGTTGAAGAACTCGACCAGATAGCGCGAAATGTCCTCCGGGTTGGCCATCACCCGGCGGATTTCCTTGCGCAGGATGTGCTGGAGTTCCGGCACCCATTCGCATACGAAGGGCTCGGCGGTGGCGATGACCACCTCGCGCGTCGTCACCTGCACCGGCAGGATGCCGAAACGCCCGGCATAGGCGCTCGACATGACCTCGGCGACGCCGGTGAAATCGATCTTCAGCGGGTCGATGTGCAGGTAGTCGAGGCCGATCTTGCCGGCCAGCCATTCGGTCAGCGTTTCCAGCGTGAGCAGGCGTCCCGGCTGGTCGGGCGGGCGCCACTTCTGGTCGGCGATCACCACCAGCGGGTGAATCCGGCCGCCGTGCAGGCGCCGTTCGGCTTTCAGGGCCTCGGCCGCATCGCGTCCGACAAGGCCGTCTGCGACCATCCACTCGAGCACCTCGGAGAGCGTCAGGCGGTGCTCATGCGTACTGATTTCGTTCATGCGAAGCAATATAGCATGTCATACGTAACGCTTTGTAAGCCGGTGCGCCGGCGGTTGCACTCATTTACAAATACTTGCGGAACACCCTTGGCATGCGCCTAGAATGAAAGCGCACAAACCACAAGGAGAGACACATGAAAACCCGCATGATGATGATTGGCAGCGCGTTGATGGCATCCCTGATCTGCCTGCCGGCAATGGCGCAACCGGCCCAGGGCATGGGTCCTGGCATGGGCGGCATGGGCGGCATGGGCGGCATGGGTCCGGGCATGACGCAGGGCGGCGGCCCCGGCATGGGTCCGGGGATGGGCGGCCCGGGCATGGGGCAGCGCGGCATGCGGCGTGGCCCGCGCGACTGCACCCAGGCAGCCAACCCGGAAGCCTGCAAGGCCCACCAGCAGGCCCACCAACAGGCCCGCCAGCAGGCGTATGAAGCGTGCAAGGACAAGGTCGGCCCCGACCGCAGGCAGTGCCTGCATGAACAGATGCAGAACTTCGACTGCGCCAAGGCGACCAACCCGCAGCAGTGCGAAGCACGCAAGAAGGTCTATCAGGAATGCAAGGGCCAAGCCGGTCCCGCCTTCCGCCAGTGTGTACAGCAGAAGATGCCGCCGGCCGATTGCAGCAAGGCAGCCGACCCGCAGCGCTGCGACCTGCACCAGAAGGCACGCGAAGCATGCAAGGACAAGGTCGGTCCTGACCACATGGCCTGCCTGCGCGCGCAGTTCGGCGTCAAGTAGGAAACGGCGGGCGCCCGGATGGGCGCCCCCGTTTTTGCCCTCCCCGGCCGGTTGACCGCAACCGGCCGTTTCGTTTGCCGCAGCGAAGCATTTACAATGGATTCCACCCTTGGCCAGGAGAAAAGCATGAAATCGCCCTTGATGATTCTCGGTAGCGCGCTGCTGGCATCCCTCCTCTGCCTGCCGGCAATGGCGCAAACCACGGAAGCCCGCGAACTGGCGCGGACGATCTGCAAGGACCAATCGGGGTCGGCCTTCACGGCTTGCGTGCGCCAGCAGGAACAGAGTTTCAACTGCGCCAGCATGGCCAACCGGCAACAGTGCGAAGCCCGCAAGCAGGCATCCCGGGAATGTGCGGGGCTGTTCGGCTGGGCCTTCCGCCAATGCACCGAACAGAAGCTGGCGCAGGCCGATTGCAGCACGGCCAGCGACCGCCAGCGTTGCGAACTGAATCGGGCCGCTACCGCGGCCTGCCGCGACAAGGCCGGCGCCGACCACATGGCCTGCCTGCGCGCGCAGTTCAGCGGCCAGTAATCGGCGCTCTCCATTTCTCCCTCTTTCCGGCCGTTGACCGCAACTAACGGCCTTCAAGTCTTCGGTCGCCGGGTGTAGCATGAATTTCCATACCTAATTCAGGGAGATGACATGCGCAACATTCTGCCAATCGTAATGGCGCTCTGTTTTACGGCGCTTCCCCTGCAGGTTCAGGCCGAGAGCAAGGACCAGCAACGCGCCGAAATCCGCACGACCAGCAAGAGCATTCTCAACAAGCTCTACAAGGTAAAACCGGCGTCCCGCGGGGCCGTGGCCAATGCTGCCGGCTACGGCGTCTTCAGCAATTTCGGCATGAAAATTTTCTTGGCCGGCGGCGGCACCGGCCATGGCATGGTCGTCGACAACGCGACCCAAAAGGAAGTCTTCATGAAAATGGCCGAGGTGCAGGCCGGCCTGGGTTTCGGCGTCAAGAAAACCCAGGTTGTCTTCGTCTTCGAGACGCCGGAAGCGCTCAGACAGTTCGTCAATTCGGGCTGGGAACTCGGCGCCCAGGCCACTGCCGCCGCCATCGACGGTAAGACGGGCGCCGCCTATCAGGGTGCGGCCCTGGTCGCGCCGGGCGTCTGGATGTATCAGATGACCGACAAGGGTCTGGCCGCGGAAATCACCGCCAAGGGCACCAAGTACTACCGCAACGACGAACTCAACTGAGCCGGCCGGGCGCCGGCGGATTCAGCGCTCGCGCAGCGGGTCGAGCAGCGATGACAGGCCGTTGTGGTCGAGTTCCTGCATCAGCGCCAGCAGACGGCCGATTTCGCCGGGCGGAAAGCCCTCGCGGGCGAACCAGTTGAGGTAGTTGCCGGGCAGGTCGGCGATGAGCGTGCCCTTGTGTTTGCCGAAGGGCATGACCCGGGTCACCAGCAACTGCAGTTGCTCGGCCCCGGGCAAACCGTCCACCGTCACGCCGGCAGGAAGGGATAGTCGATGTAACCCTTTTCCTCGCCGACGTAGAGTCTCTCGTAGTCGGGCTGGTTGAGCGGCGCCCCGCGGCGGAAGCGCTCGACCAGGTCGGGATTGGCCAGCAGCGCGCGGCCGAAGGCGATGGCATCGGCGGCGCCGCTGGCGACGGCCTGCTGCGCGCTGGCGAAATCGTAGCCGTTGTTGAGGATCAGATTGCCCTTGTAGATGGCACGCAGACGGGCGTAGTCGAAGGGTAGCCACTGGTCATGCGGCGAGCCGCCGGTGCCCTGCAGGATGTCAAGGAAGGCGAGGTCGAAGCGGTTGAGTTCGCCGACCACATAGTCAAAGGTTGCCTGCGGATCGGCGTCGGCGATGTCGTTGAACGGCGTCACCGGCGACAGGCGCAGCCCTACCCGGTCGTTGCCGATGACCGCACCAACGGCCTTGATGATTTCGAGCAGCAGGCGCGCCCGGTTTTCCTTGCTGCCGCCGTAGGCATCGCTGCGCTGGTTGGTCGACGAACGCAGGAACTGGTCGATCAGGTAGCCATTGCCGCCGTGCACTTCGACACCGTCGAAACCGGCGGCCATGGCATTTTTCGCCGCCTGCGCGAAGGCAGCGACGACGCCGGGAATTTCGGCCGTTTCCAGCGCGCGCGGCGTCACGTAGTCCTGCATGCCGGTGAACGTGACCGCCTGGCCGGCCGGGCGCAGCGCCGAGGGCGCCACCGGCGCCGCGCCGTCCGGCTGCAGGTCCGGGTGCGAGATCCGCCCGACATGCCAGAGCTGGATCGCGATGCGCCCACCCGCCGCATGCACTGCGTCGGTCACCTTCTTCCAGCCGGCAATCTGCTCGGCCGTGTGGATCCCCGGCGTGCGCGGATAGCCGTGGCCTTCCGGGCAAACCGGCGAGGCCTCGGTCAGGATCAGGCCGGCGGAAGCGCGCTGGCGGTAATACTCGACCATCAGCTGGGTCGGCACATCGGCGGCGCCGGCGCGGTTGCGCGTCAGCGACGACATGACAACCCGGTTGGGCAGTTCAATGGCGCCGAGGCGCAGCGGGGAAAACAGGTCGGTCATGCACTTTCCTTTCGGCAACTCGGTGAAGCTGATTCGATTTTTGCCCCGCGGGACCGATCGACCGCAACAAGCGATCCCGCAGGGCAATCCCGGTTTACTTGCCGGACAAGGCCATCATCAGGTCGTTAATGCGCTTGACGAAACCGGCCGGGTCGTCAAGCTGGCCGCCTTCGGCCAAGGTGGCCTGTTCGAAGAGCAGTGCCGCCCAGTCGTCGAAGCGGGTTTCCTCGTACTTCAGGCGCATCACCGCCGGGTGCTGCGGGTTGATTTCGAGGATCGGTTTGGTCGATGGCATCGGCTGGCCGGCGGCCTTCATCAGGCGGGCCAGGTTACCGGACGGGTCGTGCTCGTCGGACACCAGGCAGGACGGCGAATCGGTCAGGCGGTAGGTGACGCGCACATCCTTCACCTTGTCGCCGAGCGCGGTCTTCACCTTTTCCAGCAGTTCCTTGTACTCGTCGGCGGCTTTCTCGGCTTCCTGCTTCTCGGCTTCGTCTTCCAGCTTGCCGAGGTCGAGGCCGCCCTTGGCGACGGATTGCAGCTGCTTGCCGTCGAACTCGGTCAGGTGACCAACCACCCATTCATCGACGCGGTCGGAGAGCAACAGCACTTCGATGCCCTTCTTGCGGAAGATTTCGAGATGCGGGCTGTTCTTGGCGGCGTTGAAGGTGTCGGCGGTAACGAAGTAGATCTTCTCCTGGCCTTCCTTCATGCGGCCGATGTAGTCGACCAGCGACACCGTTTGTTCCGGCGTGTCGTTGTGCGTCGAGGCGAAGCGGATCAGGCCGGCGATCTTTTCCTTGTTGGCGTGGTCTTCGCCGACGCCTTCCTTCAGCACAGCGCCGAAGGCTTCCCAGAACTTGGCGTACTTCTCCTTGTCGTTCTCGGCGAGGTCTTCCAGCATGCCGAGCACCTTGCGCGTGCAGCCGCTGCGGATGCCGTCGATGTCCTTGCTCTGCTGCAGGATTTCGCGCGAGACGTTGAGCGGCAGGTCCGACGAATCGACCACCCCGCGCACGAAGCGCATGTAGAGCGGCATCAGTTGCTCGGCGTCGTCCATGATGAAGACGCGGCGGACGTAAAGCTTGATGCCGTGGCGGGCGTTGCGGTCCCACAGGTCGAACGGGGCACGCGACGGGATGTAGAGCAGCTGCGTGTATTCCTGCTTGCCTTCGACACGGGCATGGGTCCACGCCAGCGGGTCTTCGAAATCGTGGGCGACGTGCTTGTAGAATTCCTTGTACTGCTCGTCGGTAATATCCGACTTGCTGCGCACCCACAGGGCGTTGGCCTGGTTGACCGTTTCGTCCTCGTCGGTCACGACCTGCTCGCCATCCTTCCAATCTTCCTTCTTCATGACGATCGGCAGGGTGATGTGGTCGGAATACTTGCGGATGATCGACTTCAGCTTCCAGCCACCAAGGAATTCGTCCTCGCCGTCGCGCAGGTGCAGCGTGACGTCGGTGCCGCGGCTGGCTTTCTCGACCATCTCGACCGTGTAGTCGCCCTCGCCGCCTGATTCCCAGCACACCGCCTGGTTGGCTTCGACGCCGGCGCGGCGGGAAACCACCGTCACCTTGTCGGCAATGATGAAGGAGGAATAGAAACCGACGCCGAACTGGCCAATCAGGTGGGCGTCCTTGGCCTGGTCGCCGGTCAGCGCCGAGAAGAATTCGCGGGTGCCGGACTTGGCGATGGTGCCGAGGTGCTCGACGGCTTCGTCACGACTCAGACCGATGCCGTTGTCGGAAATGGTGATGGTGCGCGCCGCCTTGTCGAACGAGACGCGGATCTTCAGATCGCTGTCGTCACCATACAGGGCGCTGTTGTTCAGCGCCTCGAAGCGCAGCTTGTCGCAGGCGTCGGAAGCGTTGGAAACCAGCTCGCGCAGGAAAATCTCCTTGTTGCTGTACAAGGAGTGAATCATCAGTTGCAGCAGTTGCTTTACTTCAGCCTGGAACCCCAGGGTTTCGCGATTGGCGTTCGCGGTGGCGGACTCGGACATGCTTGGAACTCCCTATCAATCCAAAAGGTGGGATGGGAGATGGGGACGTCCTGCCGGATTTCAAGTCACTCGATGCGCTGGTAGATCACTTCGACGATGTCAATTTCGCGGATACCGAGCGGACTGTGGAAACGCACGCTATCGCCCTCGCGCGACTTGATCAGCGCGCGCGCCAGCGGCGAAATCCAGCTGATGCGGCCGCGCGCGACGTCGGCTTCGTCGACGCCGACGATGGTGTAGGTATTCTCGTTGCCATCGGCATCGGCCACCGTGACGCAGGCGCCGAAGAAGACCTGGTCGTTGTCGCCCTGGCGCAGCGGGTCGACAATCTCGGCGATGTCGAGGCGCTTGGTCAGGAAGCGGATGCGGCGGTCGATCTCGCGCAGGCGGCGCTTGCCGTAGATGTAATCGCCGTTTTCCGAGCGGTCACCGTTGGAAGCGGCCCACGCCACGACCTCGACGACATGCGGCCGCTCCCGCTTGACCAGGTGTTCGAGTTCGCTCTTGAGCCGGGCATGCCCGGCCGGGGTGATGTAGTTGCGCGTTCCCGCAGGCAGCTTGAGCGAGGGTTCAAGCTCTTCGTCGTCCTCGCCTTCGCTTTCCCTGACAAACGCCTTGTTCATCAATACCCGATGCTGTAATGCTCGACGTCGACACGAATCAGTTCGCGTCCGAGCAGCGCTGCGGTGTATTTGGCGAACTGGTCGGCCCACGTGCGCTGATCGCGGAAACGTCCCTCGCCGGCATATTTGGCGACGCTGAGGATGCGGTCGACTGCGAGGATCTTGCCGGTCGGCGTGGCGACATCACATTCGAGGACCGTAAATTCATGGTCGAACCACTTGCGTGCCTCGTCGGCCGGCGCGCCACCGACCAGCTTGAATTCGAATTCCTTGTCTCGACCGAACGCCACGATTACATGATGCTGCATTTTTCTCTCCTCCCGAAACTGTTCAGGTTATTCTAGCAAAACATCGCCGCTTGCAAGGGAAACGCCATGACCACCGAGATGCTGAACGACGCGGAAATTGCCGATATCCGTCATCATCTGCACGAATTGCAGGTCGAGCATCGCGACCTCGACCAGGTCATCGCCCATCTGACGGAAAACCCGCCGCCCGACGAACTGCTGGTCCGTCGCCTGAAAAAGCGCAAGCTGGCGCTCAAGGACAAGATCCTCCTGCTCGAGGAAATGCTGGTGCCGGATATTCCCGCCTAATCCCTGGCCGGCGGAATCCGGAAAAAGATCCAGTAGGCGCCACCGATCGCCGCGGCAACCGCGAGCTCCCACAGGACAGGCACCAGCCACACCGCCCCGGCCAGCACCGCCAGCAGGAGCAGGTAGCGCAAGACCTTCAAATCAGAGAACCAGACGGCCGGCGTACCAGGCCAGCGCCGCCATTGCAGCGCTGCACGGGATCGTGAGAATCCATGCCCAGACGATGCCGCCGGCGACGCCCCAGCGCACCCGGCGGGCGCCGCGCGTCGAACCGACGCCGGCGATGGCGCCGGTAATGGTGTGCGTCGTCGATACCGGGATGCCGAGCGCGGTCGCCATGAACAGCGTGATCGCGCCGCCGCTGTTGGCACAGAAGCCGCGCGCCTGGTTGAGCTTGGTAATGCGATTACCCATGGTCTTGACGATGCGCCAGCCGCCAAACATGGTGCCGAGCCCCATTGCGGAGTAGCACGACAGGACGACCCAGCCGGGAGGCGCCACATCGCTGGCCTGCGAAATGCCGGCGGCGATCAGCAGCATCCAGATGATGCCGACGGTTTTCTGCGCATCGTTGCCGCCGTGGCCAAGGCTGTAGGCAGCGGCTGAAAGCAGCTGCAGGCGGCGGAAATACTTGTCCACCTTGCGCGGCGCCATGTTCCGGCAGATCCATGAGACGATCACCATCAGCGTCCCGCCGATGACGAAGCCGAGGAACGGGGCGATGAAGATGAAGGCGATGATCTTCAGCACACCGCTCATGATCAGCCCACTGAAGCCCACCTTGGCCAGCGCCGCGCCGACCAGGCCACCGATCAGCGCGTGCGAGGACGACGACGGGATGCCGTAGTACCAGGTGATGACGTTCCACAGGATCGCCCCGATCAGCGCCCCGAAGATGATGTAGTGATCGACGATGCCGGGATCGATGGTGCCCTTGCCGATGGTCTTGGCAACCGTCAGGTGGAACAGGAAATAGGCGAGGAAATTGAAGGCCGCTGCCCAGACAACCGCCTGGAACGGCTTGAGCACGCGGGTCGAGACGATGGTGGCGATCGAGTTGGCGGCATCGTGAAAGCCGTTCATGAAGTCGAACAGCAGGGCGACTGTCACCAGAGTAACGATCACCCCGAGGCTGATTTGCAGGTTATCCATGCTGGAAAACCCGTTCAGGAGTTTTCGAGAACGATGGCTTCAACGGTGCCGGCCACATCCTTGCAGCGATCGGTGACCGATTCCAGCAGTTCGTACATTTCCTTGAGCTTGATCACCTGCCGCACGTCCGGTTCTTCACGGAAGACCTTGGACATCGCCTCGCGCAACATGCGGTCGGCATCGGATTCGAGGCTGTCGATTTCATGGCAGAGCTTGAGGATCGCCGGCGCGTTCTCCATGCTGTGCAGCAGCTTGACCACCGCCTGCACGCGGCTGCATGACTGCTCGGTAATGTCGGCCAGCACCTTGGCGTCGGGCGGTACGTGGTGAATGTCGTAAAGCGCCATCGATTCGGCGACGTCCTGAACGACGTCGAGAATGTCGTCCATGCTGTTGATCAGCTGATGGATTTCATCGCGGTCGAAGGGCGTGATGAAGGAAGTGTGCAGCTGGGCCAGCGTATCGTGCGTGATCTTGTCGGCCTGGCGCTCGATGTCGTCGATCGCGTCGGCATGTTTGGCGGCCTCGCCCGGCGCATTGACCAGGGCGCCGATCAAACCGGAAAGTTCCTTGCCCCCCCGCACAATCAGCTCGGCATGAGCGTTGAACAGGTCGAAATACTTGCCCTCCCTGGGCATCAATCTTCCGAACATGACAGTCCTGTGAAGTTATTGTTACTTTTGCCATTCTACCATGCGGGGCCGGCCGCCTCGCTTGCGGATAGAATGCGGCATGCACCGATTTGCCTTCAGCGCCGACGCCTTCGGCGACCGCTTCAGCCTCGCCGACCTGCCCCTGCCGCGCCCGCCGCGCGGCTATGCCGTGCAGATGCTGGACACCGATACCCTGCTGGACCGTGCCTCGGGCCGCTTCCTGCCGGTCCGCTCGCCGGCGCTGGACGGCCTGTTCGCCAGCTTCGACGAAGCCCATGCCGCCGCCTGCCGCTGGGTGGAATGCCATTGCAGCACACCGCAGGAACACCGTCTCGCCATCGTCCCGGCCGGTTTCGATGATCTCCTGCAACGCCACGTACTGATTTACGGCGTGCTCTGCGGTCAACCCTGAAAAACTGCCCATTTCCGGAGAAAGCCATGTCCAGCCCGTTCAACCCCCGCCCGCTCGGGCGCAGCGACCTCATCGTTCCCGACGTCTGCCTCGGCACGATGACCTTCGGCGAGCAGACCAGCGAGCAGGATGCCCACAGCCAGCTCGATTACGCGCTGGCCGGCGGCGTCAACTTCATCGATACCGCCGAGATGTATGCCGTCCCGGCGCGGGCGGAAACCTGTGGTGCCTCCGAAAGCATCGTCGGGCGCTGGCTCAGGCGCCAGCGGCGCGAACAGCTGCTGATCGCGACCAAGGTCGCCGGCCCCTCGCGCAACCTCGACTGGATTCGCAACGGGCCGCCGGCCCTCGACCGCGCCAACATCCGCGCCGCCATCGACGGCTCGCTGCGCCGCCTGCAGACCGATTACATCGACCTCTACCAGCTGCACTGGCCGGAGCGCAACCAGCCGATGTTCGGCCAGTGGCAGTACGACCCGGCCAAGGAACGCGCATGCACGCCGATTCGCGAACAGCTCGAAACGCTGGCCGAACTGGTCAGGGAGGGCAAGGTGCGCGCTGTCGGCGTCTCCAACGAACACCCTTGGGGCGTCATGACTTTCCTGCGCCTGGCCGACGAACTAGGCCTCCCGCGCGTCGCGAGCACGCAGAACGCCTACAACCTGCTGACCCGGACCTTCGAGACCTCTCTCGCCGAAGTCTGCCACCGCGAGCAGGTCGGCCTGCTCGCCTACTCGCCGCTCGCCTTCGGCCACCTCACCGGCAAATACCTCGCCGACCCGGCGGCGCCCGGCCGCATCAGCCAGTGGCCGGCCTTCGGCCAGCGCTACAGCAAGCCCAACGTGCACCCGGCGACTACCGCCTACGTCGCCCTTGCCCGCCAGCATGGCCTGACGCCGACGCAACTGGCGCTCGGCTTCGTGCGTTCGCGCTGGTTCGTCAGCAGCACTATCATCGGCGCCTCGTCGCTAACTCAGCTGAAAGAAACGCTGCCGGCGACGCGGACGCCGCTGGCGCCCGAAATGCTCGCCGAAATCGACGCCATCCACCTGCGCTACACCAACCCGGCGCCATGAAGCGTTCGCTCTTCCCGACACTCGCCGATGCGCTCGCCGCCACGGAAATCGGGCAAAAACTGGCGTTGACCGCAGCCGTCGACGCCGACTGGCGCGCCGGCCGGCTGGACTGGCGCGATTCGCTGCCGGTCGCCCTGGTCTGCGGCCGTCCTGCCCGGCCTGAACTCGTTCCACACCGCCAGGTGCCGCAGCGCGGCGCGAAAAGCCCGGAAGGCCGCGCCCGCCTGCTGCACGCCATCGTCCATATCGAATTTTCCGCCATCAACCTGGCCCTCGACCACGCCGCCCGTTTTCGCGGCATGCCCGAGCAGTATTACGCCGACTGGATCGGCGTCGCCGCCGAAGAGGCCCATCACTTCGCCATCCTGCGCGAACGCCTGCGTGCACTCGGCCACGACTACGGCGACTTCACCGCCCATGCCGGCCTGTGGGACATGGCCGAAAAGACCGCCGGCGACGTGCTGGCGCGCATGGCGCTGGTACCGCGCCTGCTCGAAGCGCGCGGTCTCGACGCAACGCCGCCCATCCAGCGCAAGCTGGAACAGGCCGGCGACATCGAATCCGCCCGGCTGCTCGACATTGTCCTGCGCGATGAAATCGGCCACGTCGGTCTCGGCGACGCTTGGTTCCGCCGGCTGTGCGCGGAGCGGAACCTCGAACCGGAAAACACCTACCGGCGCCTGCTGCACGAGTTCGAAGCACCGTGGCCGCAGGCGCCGTTCAACGAAACTGCCCGTCTGGCGGCGGGTTTCACGGCGGGCGAACTGGCGGCGCTGGTCGAAATCGAGTAAACTAATAATATCAATGCGTTGACGCATCGCCCGCAGGTCTTCCGAGCAGCCCCCGTCGTTCTCGTTTGCAGGTTCACCACATTGACTCGCCCCCGGTAAGGCTGCATCGGGGAACTCAGGCCGCCCGACCATCGGGCCAATCCGTCGCAAGCCATAACAAAGCCCAATAGCGACGATGAAAGGAAACAGCATGTCTTCACCGGCGTCATCCGATACACTGAGCTTTGCCGATCTCGGTCTAAGCAGCACACTTCTCCAGACCCTTGCCCAGATCGGCTACGAAACCCCTTCGCCCATCCAGGCCCAATGCATCCCCGCCCTGCTCGACGGACACGACCTGATCGGCATGGCCCAGACCGGCACCGGCAAGACCGCCGCCTTCGCCCTGCCGCTCATGGAACAGATCGACGTCAAGGTCGCCAAGCCGCAGGCCCTGATCCTGACGCCGACGCGCGAACTCGCCATCCAGGTCGCCGAGGCGCTGCAGAGCTACGCCAAGAACTTGCCCGGCTTCCACGTCCTGCCGATCTATGGCGGCCAGAGCTACACTATCCAGCTCAAGCAGTTGTCGCGCGGCGCCCACGTCATCGTCGGCACGCCGGGCCGCGTCATGGATCACCTCGAACGCAAGACACTCAACCTCGACCACCTGAAGACCATGGTGCTCGACGAAGCCGACGAAATGCTGCGCATGGGCTTTATCGACGACGTCGAATGGATTCTCGAACGCACCCCGGAACAGCACCAGACCGCGCTGTTTTCCGCCACCATGCCGGAGCAGATCCGGCGTGTCGCGCAAAAGTATCTGGTCGAGCCGCGTGAAATCAAGATCAAGTCGGCCACCGCCACCGTTGCCGCCATCCGTCAGGTCTACTGGCAGGTTTCCGGCATGCACAAACTCGATGCGCTGACCCGCATCCTCGAAGTCGAGGAAGACTTCGACGCCGCCATCATCTTCGTCCGCACCAAGACGGCCACCGTCGAACTGGCCGACAAGCTGGCCGCCCGCGGCTATGCCGCCGCCGCGCTGAACGGCGACCTCAACCAGCAGATGCGCGAACGCGTCATCGAGCAGCTGAAGTCCGGCGCACTGGACATCGTCATCGCCACCGACGTCGCTGCCCGCGGCATCGACGTGCCGCGCGTCAGCCATGTCGTCAACTACGACATTCCATACGACACCGAAGCCTACGTGCACCGCATCGGCCGTACCGGCCGCGCCGGCCGCACCGGCAACGCCATCCTCTTCGTCGCGCCGCGCGAGATCCGCATGCTGCGCACCATCGAGCGCGCCACCCGCCAGCCGATCTCCCCGCTTACCCTGCCCAGCCGCGCCGATGTCACCAACAAGCGCGTCGCCGGCTTCAAGGAACGCGTGGTCGAGGTGCTGAATGCCGAAGGCCTCGATTTCTTCGCCAACATCGTCGCGCAGATTTCGGAAGAACAGAACGTCGGCGCCGAGGAAGTCGCCGCCGCACTGTGCCTGCTGGCGCAGGAAAACAAGCCGTTGCAGATCGCCGGCGAGGATCCCCCGCCCCCGCGCCCGATGGCGGCCGACCCCCGACGCCCCGCCAGTTTCGGCGACCGCGAGCGCAAGCCGCGATTCGAGGAACGCGGCGACCGTCCGCGCTTTGAAGATCGTGGCGGCGACCGCCCGCGCTTCGAAGACCGCCCCCGCTTCGAGGACAAGCCGCGCCGCGCGGCGCCCAGCGGCGACATGGTGCGCTACCGCATCGACGTCGGCCGGGATCATGGCGTCCAGGTCAAGGACATCGTCGGCGCCATCGCCAACGAAGCCGGCATCGAAAGCCGCTTCATCGGCCGCATCGGTCTCTACGACGAATCAAGCACCATCGAGCTGCCGGCCGGCATGCCGGCGGAAGCCGCCAATGCGCTGAAGCGTACCCGCGTCCGCGGCGTGCCGATCAACCTGCGTCCGGACGAAGGTCGCCCCGATGCCGGCGGTGGCGAGCGCAAGTTCAAGAAGAAACCCGGTTACTGATTCCGGGCAGCAGCGACAGAAAAAGCCACGGCGCGAACCGTGGCTTTTTTGTGCCATCGTAGCAAATGGGAATTATTCTTGTTTACATGATGCAAATCCGGCATTAAGATGCGAACCATTCTCATCAATGAGGGATGGCTATGCAGACCCTGCTCCTGAACATCTCGCTCGCCGGCATCCTGCTCTGGTGCCTGCTGCTTTCGGTGCCGGTGTAGCGATGCCGGCCGCCACACTCTGGGCCGGCGCCCTCAGCCTGCTGCTGATCCACAGCGAAAGCGGCTGCCCCCACTCGGCACTCAACGCCGCCCGTCTGCTCGACCGCCTCTGCGATTCGCCCGAGCTGGACGAGGAAACCCGAAACCTGTGCGAGCGCGCCAGTCAGCGCCTGACGCGCAGCTGCCAACAGGAGGCCTGCCATGCTCGCCCCGCTTAAGGATCGCTCGCTGATCGAGCGCGAAGCACCGCTCGGCGCCGATGAACAGATCGCCCGCCTCGAATCGGCCAACCGGGCGCTTGCCTCGGCACTACGCCAGTCCCGCCAGACGCTGCGCCGCAGCGCCACCCTGGCAACCCGCAAGATCGTCGCCCTGACCAACGAGATAAGCCGCCTGCAAAGCCTGCTCGACGCCAGCCGCGAACGCGTGGCGGCGTTCGAATCCGGCCAGGCGATCGTCGAGCTCGGCCAGCGCCTGATGGCGCTCGGCGCAGCCAACGAGCAACTGGCCGAGGCCGGCCGCCGCGTCTGGCAGCTCGACAAGACGGTGTGCGCGGCACACGAGGAATGCGCACGCCTTGCTCGCGAACGCGATCGGGCCATCCAGCGCCTCGAAACGAGCACCCGCGCCAGCCTGAATTACCACGACTGACCCGCTTTCGCCTTCCCTCGCCAGCCAACCGGGACACCGGCCAGCCAGCCCCTTTTACGAGGAGCCCTCCATGTCCCAACCACCTTTCCATGTGGCCGGCGGCCTGTTCAAGCCGGCGGCCTCCACCC
This sequence comes from Azonexus sp., assembly GCA_017983755.1. Taxonomy (GTDB): domain Bacteria; phylum Pseudomonadota; class Gammaproteobacteria; order Burkholderiales; family Rhodocyclaceae; genus Azonexus. The sequence goes on from JAGOAU010000011.1 coordinate 49,268, forward strand.
CCGCCCTCACCCTGCCGCGCCCGGCCGAGGCGCCGATGGCCGTTCACGGCTCGCGCCGGCGCAAGCTCTGGGAAATTTCCCACAAGTTCCATTGCCCCGTAATCGGCGTCTGTTTCGACGTCGACGAACTACGCGGGCTGATGACCAAGGTCATGCACTTCCCGCGCGACACCAGCGATTTCGTGCTGCACACGACGGCGGTGGGGGCCTGCGAGGAACGCAGCCGGCTCGCCGAGTTGCTGCACAAGCACCTCGAAAAGCGCTTCCAGCTGAGCATTCGCCGCTTTTCCACCGCCCGCAGCAGCGACGCCCTGAGCGCGCTGTGGCAGGAAGCGGTCGCCAACGGCAGCGAAATTCCGGCCGCCCTCTGGTCGTGCTGGACGCACCCGGCCTGCGACGCGAAGCTGGAGCAGGCGATTTACGGCGACATCCACATGATCCAGCACCAGGTCGGCAGCGGCACGCGCGCCGACCTGAACACCCTCAAGGCCCTGCGTGCCGACAACACGCATCTGCGCCTGCAACTCGACGCCGCGCGCCGCGACAACGAGGCCATGCGCGCCGAGAAGTCCCGTGCCACCCAGGCGCTCGGCGAACGTGTCGCCGAACTGCGCGTCGACCTGGCCGGCAAGGAAGCCTGGGGCGCCGGCCTGGCCGCGCAACTCGACCAGTTGCGCCAGATCCTGCCCGATCTCAAGGATCGCCAGGCGCTGGCCCGCCGCGCCAGCGATGCAGAAGCCCGGGCCAGCGCCCTGAGCGCCCACGCCGCCGCGCTGGAAGACGAGCTTGCCGGCCTGAAACGGCTGCTTGGGCAGAGTGGAATAGCGCAGGCGCAAGCGGGCGCCGGCGGTGAAAATGGGCAGTTTTCGGCCGTCGACCGCAACAGCGCGGTCAATGTCACCGGCAAATGCGTCCTCTGCGTCGGCGGCCGCTCCGGCGCAGTCGATGCCTACCGGCAGGTGATCGAGCAGCGCGGCGGGCGCTTCCTGCACCACGACGGCGGTCTGGAGGAGAGCCTGCATCGCATCGACGCTGCCCTCGCCGCCGCCGACCTGGTCATCTGCCAGGCCGGCTGCATCAGCCACAACGCCTATTGGCGCGTGAAGGAACAATGCAAGCGTACGGGCAAGCCGTGCATCTACATGAAGACGGCGGGGGTCTCCGGGCTGTCCCGGCTGATCGAGATCGAATCTCCGGCCACCGAAGCAGGTTGCGGCAACTGAGGAAGCAAAAGTTTGTTGACAGTAATTCTCATTAACTACAAAATGCGACCTATTCTCGTTTGTATTTGAATTCATATGAAACCGCAAACCAAGCCCGCCGACACGCCTCCGCCCGCCGAAACCCGGGCGACACGCCCGCGCGTGGACAGCGAACAACTGCTGCAGGGGGCGCCGGCTGTCGAGATCGACCATGCCGGCCAGACCTACCTGTTGCGCGTTACCCGTGAAAACAAGCTGATCCTGACCAAATAGATTTTTCTCTCCGTTGTACCCCTCTCGTTCCCTGTAGCCAGCCAGCGCCAAGCCAGCGAGCCAAAGGTTTTTTCCCGGACAACCGGCATCGCCAGACACGAGTTTCAATGAGTTACGCCCTGTCCCGCCCCTCTCCATTCCAGCGCAGCAGCCTGCTCGCCGTCGTCATCGCCCTGCACGCCGGCATCTTCCTGCTGGTCCTGGCGGCCAAAACAGTCGCGCCGCAAATCATGGAAATGCCGCTGATCGTCGATCTGCTGCAACCGCCGGAAACCCGGAAGGAACCGGAAGCCAAGCCGCTGCCGGTCGTCCGTCCGCAACCGGTACGCCAGAAGCCGGTGCCCGTTCCCAAGGCGCCGGTCCCGGTCATCGAGACCACCACCAGCACCGCGCCGGCCCCCGCCACGGCAATCGCCGCGCCGCCCGAGAACAAGGCGGCTGAAGCGGCACCGGCCGAGGAATCGTTCAGCCAGGCGCGCTTCGACGCCAATTACCTGCGCAACCCGGCGCCCCCCTACCCGGCGTTGTCCAAGCGCATGGGCGAGGAAGGCAAGGTCGTCCTGCGCGTTTCGGTCAATCCCCAGGGCACCGCCGACAGTGTGGATATCAAGACCTCGTCGGGCAGCCCGCGCCTCGACGAGTCGGCGCAGAAAACCGTCCGCAACTGGAAGTTCGTGCCCGCCAAGCGGGGCGACACGCCTGTCCAGAGCTGGGTGCTCGTCCCCATCATCTTCAAACTGGAGCAGTAATCATGCAGGAAAATTCTTTCGGCTTCCTCCACATACTGGCCAACGGTGACGGTGTCTCCTACACGGTGACCGTCATTCTGGTCGTGATGTCGCTGGCCAGTTGGTACCTGATCCTGGCCAAGACCTGGGACTGGTGGCAGATGCGCCGCGCCGCCCGTGCCGTTGGTGCCTTCTGGTCGGCGAGCAGCGTCGGCGAAGGGATCGAGCGCCTGCGCGCGGCGGGCGCCGACAGCCCCTACGCCCAGCTGGCCACCCAGGCCAGCATCTGCAACGCCGATTGTGAAACCGCCGCCGGCCGCCTGGCAGCCCGCTTCGACCCTGCAGAGCAGATGGAGCGCGCCCTGCGCCAGCAGCTCACGGGCACTCAGGCCGCCATGGAGAACGGCCTCACCCTGCTTGCCACGACCGGCGCCACGGCACCCTTCGTCGGCCTCTTCGGTACCGTCTGGGGCATCTATCACGCACTCGTCGCCATCGGCCTCTCCGGCCAGGCAGCACTGGAAAAGGTCGCCGGCCCGGTCGGCGAAGCGCTGATCATGACTGCCACCGGCCTCGCCGTCGCCTTGCCCGCCGTCTTCGCCTACAACGCCTTCACCCGCGCCAACCGCGTGCTGCTGGCCGATCTCGACGCCTTCGCCCACGACCTGCACGCCTTCTTCACGGTCGGCAAGCCTTTCGTCGCCAACAGCGCGCAGATCCATCCGATGCGCGCGCGCGCCGCCAGCGGAGCCGCGTAAATGGCCATCGGCAGCTTCAATTCCCCCGGCGCCCAGGCGCCGATGGCGGAAATCAACACGACGCCGCTGGTCGACGTCATGCTGGTCCTGCTCATCATCTTCATCATCACCGCGCCGCTGATGACGCACTCGGTCAAGGTCGACCTGCCGCGCGCCGCGAGTACGCCGACGCCGGACAAGCCGCTGACCCTGCAGGTTGCCATCGACGCCGACAACCACGTTTTCGTCGGTTCCGAGGCGGTCGACCGCGACAGCCTCGAAAGCCGCTTCCGCGAAGCCGTCGCCCGGGACGCCAACGTCGAGATGCACCTCAAGGCCGACCGCAGCACGCGCTACGAAGCGGTGGCCGAAACCATGAGCGCCGCCCGCCGTGCCGGTCTGACCAAGATCGGTTTCGTCACGCAACCAGGAAGCACGCCACCGAACTGATCGGAATTTTTCACAACCAGACTCGAGCCAGCCAGCCGCAGTAGCCAGCAGGACAGCAAGCCAGCCAGAGCAACCAGGGAGTAACACCATGTTGTCCATAAAAAAATTGGTTTCTGTTTTGGCTCTTTCCGCGGCACTGGCCGCCCCCGCCCTCGCCCTCGAATACCCGATCGGCGTTCCCCAGCAGCGTGCCGGCATGGAAATCGCCGCCGTCTATCTGCAGCCGATCGAGATGGAACCGGAGGGCATGATGCGCAAGGTGTCCGAATCGGACATCCACATCGAGGCCGACATCCATGCGCTGGCCAACAACCCGAACGGTTTCGAGGAAGGCGCCTGGATTCCCTACCTCGTCGTCAAGTACGAAGTCTCCAAGATCGGCGGCGACCACAAGGTGGCCGGCGATTTCATGCCCATGGTCGCCAACGACGGTCCGCATTACGGCGAGAACATCAAGCTGGCCGGCCCCGGCAAGTACAAGGTGAAATACACCATCCTGCCGCCGTCCGAGAACAAGCACGCTCACTTCGGCCGCCACACCGACCGCGCCACCGGCGTCCGCCCGTGGTTCAAGCCTTTCGAAGTCGAATACGAATTCACCTACGTCGGCATTGGTAAAAAAGGCGGTTACTGATCATGCGCCTCGCCAAACTGACCGCCGCGCTCGTCGCGGCGGGACTGGCGCTGCCTGCCTTTCCCGCCAGCGACGCCGCCACGCTGCAAAAACTCCTTGAGCGCATGGAAAAGCTCGAGGCCCGCAACGCCGAGTTGGAAAAGGAAGTCAAGGCGCTCAAGAACGAAAGCGCCGAAGTCGCCAAGGGCCTCGACAGCCCGCGCCTCTCCGAAAATGAACCGGAGCTGACGGTGCGCCTGAAGGCGACCGAAAAGGACGTGCTCGAAATGAAGAAGTCGTCGAAGGTCGTCGAATCGCTGGAAGGCATCAAGGCGACCGCCGCGCTCGCCACCGTCGTCCAGGGCGCCAGCGGCTTGCCCGCCGTTTACGAACCCGGAACGACCAACAACCTTTCGGGCACTCAGCTCAACTACCGCGCCGACGTCACCGTCGAGCTGCCGCTGCAGCCGATCGGCGACATCGAGCACAAGCTGTTCGGCGGCTTCCGCATGGGCCAGGGTCAGGGTCTCAACAGCGCGTTCTCCGCCCTCGGCTACTACGCCAGCGCCCCTAACGCGCTGGCTTTCCGCGCCAGCGGCGCCAGCCCCGACGACTCGGTGGTCATCCTCGGCCAGGCCTACTACCAGGCCGCGATCCCGCTGCCCTTCGGCGGCTTCAAACCCTACTCGCGGGAGACGCTGGACATCACCTTCGGCAAGATGGACATCTTCAGCTTCTTCGACCAGAACGCTGGGGCCGGCGACGAATCGCGCCAGTTCCTCAACTCGGTGTTCGTCCACAACCCATTGCTCGACGCCGGGCGTGAGGTCGGCGTCGATGCCAACGGCTTCCAGCCCGGCTTCATCGTCGGCTATACCAACAGCTTCGACAAGACGCAGCCGTGGCGACTGTCGCTGGGCGTCTTCGGTACCGGCCCGCGCGGTTCCAACTATGAGGCCAGCCTGACCCAGCCGCTGCTCTTCGCGCAGGCCGAAACCCAGCTCAAGCTGTTCGGCGGCCTCACCGGCAACTACCGGCTCTACGCCTGGAATCGCTCCGCCGGCGAGGATTTCGACTACCTGCAGACCAACCAGACGACCCAGCACACCGGGATCGGCGTTTCGGTCGACCAGCGCGTCGGCGACGGCATCACGGTGTTCGGCCGTTACGGCAACCTGGTCAAGGGCGAGTTGCCCTTCAATCAGGCGGTCGCCGTCGGCGCCCAGTTCAGCGGCAGCTACTGGGATCGCGGGGCCGACGCGTTCGGCATCGGCTTCAGCTGGCTTCAGACCGGCAGCGCTTACAAGAACGCCACCTACGACTGGAACGGCAACGCGCTGACGTTCGTGCCTACCGGTGCCGAGACGATCACCGAACTCTACTACCGCTACCGTCTCTCGCCGCAGTTCGAGCTCAGCCCCGACTTCCAGTGGCTGACGCAGGGCGGCGGCAACCCGGATGCCAAGTCGGCCTATGTGTTCGGCCTGCGCGCCAACATCGTCTATTGAGGAAGCCTCATGAAACACGCTCTCCATTCCGCGGTTTTCGCCCTTTTTCTGGCGTCGACCGCAGCCATCGCCGACGACCTGCCGACCTACAAGCTGCTCATGAAGGACGGCCGGATCATTCCCGAAACGCTGGAAGTGCCTGCCAACACGCGCTTCCGGCTGGAGGTAAGGAACGAGGGGCCGGGCGCCGCGGAATTCGAGAGCCTGGAACTGAAGAAGGAACTGGTGCTCGCTCCTGGCGTCACCCGCAACCTTGTCTTCTTCCCGATGAAACCGGGCACCTACAAGTTCTTCGACGACTTCCACCCGGAAACCGGGCAGGGTCGGATCGTCGCCAAATGAAACGCCAGCCAGCCAAATCGTAACAACAGCCAGCAAGCACGGAGCACAACATGGGTAACGCATTTTTTGTCGTCTGGCGGGAAAGCCTCGAAGCCTTCCTGATCGCCGGCATCCTCTACGCCTGGCTGCAGGGCAACGACACCGGCGGCAAGGGCAAGCGGGCGCTGTTCATCGGCCTCGCCGTCGGCGTCGGCCTCGCCCTGCTGCTCGGCTGGGCGTTGCTGACGGTGCAGGACGAACTGAGCGGCAACGCGCTCGAAGCCTTCCAGATCGCCACCCTGCTGATCGCCGCCGGGCTGATCACGCAGATGGTGCTGTGGATGCGCAAGCATGGCCGGCAGATGAAGGCCCGGCTGCACGCCGATCTCTCCGCCGCCGCCGAAAAATCCGGCTTCGTCGGCGTCGCCGTGGTAGCCGCGCTGGCCGTCGCCCGCGAAGGCGCGGAAACGGTGATCTTTCTCTACGGCATGGCGCAGTCCGGCGATTACAGCGCCCTGATCGGCGGTGCCTTGGCCGGCTTCGCCGGCGCCGCCGCCACCGCCTGGCTGGCCGCCAAAAGCCTGGCCCGCCTCAACATCGGCCTGCTGCTGCGCCTCTCTTCCATCCTGCTGCTGGTGCTCGCCTCGGCCCTATTCGTCGCCGCCATCGACCGCCTGATCGGCGCCGGCTGGCTGACGCCGATGCTCGACCCGGTCTGGGACACCTCGCTGCTGATCGACGATTCGACCAAGGCCGGCAAGCTGCTCGCCGATTTTTCCGGCTACCGCGCGCGCCCGGCGCTGACCACGCTGCTCGCCTGGCTCGCCTACTGGATCGTCGTCTTCATCGCCTGGCGGAGAAGCGACCATGCTTGAGCAGACGCTGCATTTCCACCCCCGGCACAGTCGCGGTCGACTGGAAAAAATCGGCCTTTTCCTGCGCCGCAACCGCCGCCTGATCATGGCCGTCCAATGGACGGTCGTCGTCGTTTACGCGGCGCTCGTCATCATCCCTGCCTTCCTGCCGCTGCCGCCGGAAGACGCCCACATCTGGAACAACCTGCGCCTGTTCGCCCAGTTCATTTTCTGGGGCGTCTGGTGGCCGGGCGTCATGATCGCCACGGTGACCCTCGGCCGCGTCTGGTGCGGCATCTTCTGCCCGGAAGGCAGCGTCTCCGAATGGGTCAGCAAATACGGACGCGGCAAACCGTTGCCCGGCTGGCTCAAGTGGTCCGGCTGGCCCTTCGTCGCCTTCGTGTGCACCACTGTTTATGGCCAGCTGGTCAGCGTCTACGAATACCCGCAGGCGGCCCTGCTGGTCCTCGGCGGCTCTACCATCGCGGCGATCGGGCTCGGCCTGCTCTACGGCCGCGAGAAACGCATCTGGTGCCGCTACCTGTGCCCGGCCTCCGGCGTCTTCGCCGTGCTGGCCAAGATCGCCCCGCTCCACTACAAGGTCGACCGCGCCGCCTGGGATCGCCATCAGGGCGACTACGAGCCGGTCAATTGCGCGCCATTGGTCGACGTCCGCCGGATGACCAGCGCCTCCGAATGCCACGCCTGCGGGCGCTGCGCCGGCCAGCGCGACGCCGTCGCCCTGACTGTCCGCTCACCGTTTGCCGAAGTCCTCGATTTCGACGCCCCGGCGCGCACGCCGGAAGCGCTGACCCTGTTGTTTGGCGTCCTCGGCGTCGCCACCGCCGCCTTCCAGTGGACGGTCAGCCCGTGGTTCCTGCACGTCAAGCTGTGGCTCGCCGACTGGCTGGTCGAACACGACCATTTCACGCTGCTCGACAACGACGTGCCGTGGTGGCTGCTGACCCATTATCCGGAAGCCAGCGACCTGTTCACCTGGCTCGATGGCGCGCTGATCCTCGCCTACCTGATCGGCGGCGGCTTCCTGCTCGGCAGCCTGCTGTGGACCGGCCCGGCGCTCGCCGCCCGCCTGCTGAAGACCCCGGGCCTCTCCTGGCAGCGCCTGACCTTCGCCCTAGCCCCGTTGGCCGCCGCCAGCATCATCCTCGGCCTGTCGATGCTGACCGTCAGCCATCTCAAGGCGGAACATGTCTGGCTCGGCTGGCTGCCGGCCTTCCGGATTCTCCTTCTCGCCGCCGGCGGCCTGGGAACTCTGTGGCTCGCTTTCTGTCTCGTTGGCAGGAGCACGGCAAAAAATGGCCGTCGTCTGCTGGCCGGAGGAGCGATGTCCGTCCCGGTCGGTTTGATGACAACTATCTGGAGCCTTGTCTTTTTCGTCTGGTAAGGAAAATTCCCTTCGCCTAGAATGGACATTCCGGCAAGCCAGCCGCTTTCGCCAGCCAGCCGCAACCTTCAACGATTCCCGGAGAAGCATATGAAAGGCGACAAGAAAATCATCGACATCCTCAACGACCTGCTGACCGGCGAGTTGACCGCTGTCGACCAATACCTGATCCACGGCGAGATGTATGCCGACATGGGTTTTTCCCGGCTGGCCGAGAAGGCTCTGCATGAATCGGACCACGAACGCCAGCACGCACGCGCGCTGATCCAGCGCATCCTGTTCCTCGAAGGCAAGCCCAACCTGGCCAAGCGCGAGGCGCTCAAGGTCGGCAAGAACGTGCCGGACATGCTGAAGGCCGACCTCGCGGTCGAATACAAGGTCGTCGGCGAACTGAAAAAGGCCATGGCCGCCTGTGAGCTGGCGCAGGACTACGTGACGCGCGACATGCTCGGCGTCCAACTCGAGGACACCGAGATGGACCACGCCTATTACCTGGAAAAGCAGCTCGGCCTGATCGAACTCGTCGGCCTCGAAAACTACCAGCAGAGCCAGATGGGCTCGGGCACCCCGGCTTAAGGAGCGAGACCGATGAAAGGCGACAAGAAAGTCATCGAAGCCCTGAACAAGGTGCTCAAGAACGAACTGACCTCGATCAACCAGTATTTCCTGCATGCCCGCATGTTCCGCAACTGGGGCCTGGAAAAGCTCAACGACTACCAGTACAAGCAGTCGATCCGCGTCATGAAGGAAGCCGACGAACTGATCGAGCGCATCCTCTTCCTCGAAGGCCTGCCCAACCTGCAGAACCTCGGCAAGCTGCTGATCGGCGAGAACGTCGTCGAATGCCTGGCTGGCGACCTCAAGTACGAGCGCGAAACGCAGCGCCCGCTGCTGGTCGAATCGATCGCCCTGTGCGAAACGCTGCAGGACTACGTCAGCCGCGACCTGCTCGAAGATCTGCTCGAGCATTGCGAGGAAGCCATCGACTGGCTGGAAACCCAGCAGAGCCTGATCGTCGATGTGACCCTGCCCAATTACCTGCAGGCGCACATGGAGCCGGGCGAAGGCTGATTTAGGTTCAGTCTCCCGCACACCAAAGCCGCAGCCAGCCTGCGGCTTTTTCCATTTTGATGGCGCCAACGAAGCCGGTTGGCCCGTCTATTGCTCAATATCCGAATTGTTGCGGTCGACTGTCGAAAATGCCACAAAACCGGGTAACTGTCTTCGCAACGAAATAGTTGTTGACAATCATTCTCATAAACTTAGAATACGAACTGTTCGCATTTACATCACGCAACAGGAGACCACGGATGTACGTCTGCGTTTGCCAGGCGGTCACCGACCGTCAGATTCGTGAAGCCGCCCAAGGCGGTGCCCGCACGCTCAAGGATTTGCGGCGCGATCTCGGCGTGACGCGCGATTGCGGCCGCTGCGCCTCCTGCGCCCACGAGTGCTTGCAGGAAGTGCATCAGGGCCAGGGCAAGCCGGGCAAGGTCATGCGTCAGGCCGCCTGATTTGCGAACACGGGCCAGTCAGCGCCCGAACAAATATTTAGCCAGCCAATAACCAGCCCGCCACCCAAGGACTTCCGGTCTCCAGGCAGCCAGCCGGAAACAATCACGGGAGTTCCTGATGGGTTCTATCAAAACCATGCCGCCGGCGTTCCGGCGGCGTCCTCTTGCCATTCTTCTCGCAACGCTGTGCGCCACGCCGGCCTTTGCGGCGGATGAGACCGCGACGCAGGCCGAGGAAAAAAGCCTCGCTCCGGTCACGGTTACGGCGACCAACGATGCGACGGTGCCGAGCGAAAGGACGGGCCTGTACACGACGAAAAGCAGCCGCTCGGCCACCGGCCTCGATCTCTCGCTGCGCGAAACGCCGAATACGGTTTCGGTCATCACCCGCTCGCAACTCAACGATTTTCAGTTGAACAGCGTCAACGACGCACTCGCCGCCTCGTCCGGCATCGTTGTCGAGCGCCCTGAAACCGACCGCACCTATTTCACGGCACGCGGTTTCGACGTCACCAACTTCCAGTTCGACGGCATTGGTGTTCCCTTCGTGTACGACATCGTCAATGGCGACATCGACACCGCGATATACGACCGGATCGAAGTCGTCTACGGCGCCAACGGCCTGATGACGCCGACCGGCTTCCCGTCAGCGACCGTCAATTTCATCCGCAAACGCCCGACCACGGCATTTGCCGCGTCGGCCGGGCTGACCGGCGGATCGTGGGACAGATACCGCCTCGACGCAGACGTTTCCGGGCCGCTCATCGAATCGGGACAGATTCGCGGTCGCATGGTGTTCGCCAAGGAGAACGCCAACTCGTATCTCGACCGTTACGAGCAGGACAAGACGGTGTTCTACGGCATTGTCGAAGCCGACATCGCCGAATCGACGCAACTCGCCATCGGCTACAACCAGCAGGTCAACAAACCAGTCAGTCCGTTGTGGGGTGCCCTGCCCCTCTTCAACACTGACGGCAGCCGGACCAATTACGATGTCTCGACCAGCACTGCCGCCAACTGGGCGCGCTGGGAATCGACGACGCGCAGCACTTTCGTCGAGCTGAACCATCAATTCAACGAAGACTGGCAGGCCAAGGCGATTTATACGAATCGCCAATTCACCAACGATTCGACGCTGTTCTACGCCTACGGCACGCCCGACCGCAACACCGGCCTGGGCCTCTACAGCTACCCGTCGCAATACGACATGACGAACAAGCAGAACATGTTCGACGTGTTCGCCACCGGGCATTTCAGCCTCGGCGGCCGCAAGCACGACCTGACCTTCGGCGCCAACTGGGCGCGCTCGTCGCTCAACGACGAGTCGCGCTACGGGCAGGGCATCGGTACCGCCCTGCCGCCGCTGCAGGACTGGCGAGGCGAATACCCGATGCCAACCTTCGACGCGGCCACCGACGGCAGTTCCTTTACCGACAAGCGCCTGAGCGCCTACGTCGCTACCCGCCTGAATCTCGCCGACCCGTTCAAGGTAATTCTCGGCGCCCGCGCCACCAAGGTCGAAGTCACCGGTTACAGCTATGGTGAAAACCGTTACAGCGATACCGACGACGTCAGCCCCTATGTCGGCGCCATCTACGATCTGAGCGAACAGGTTTCGCTCTACGGCAGCTATACCAACCTCTTCAATCCTCAACATCAGCTCGACATCACCGGCACGCCGCTGACTCCGGTGACCGGCAACAGCAAGGAAGTCGGCCTCAAGAGCGACTGGTTCGGCAAAAAACTGAACGCCTCACTCGCCTACTTCTGGACGGAGCAGAGGAACCTGGCGCAGTCCGCGGGTTACACGGCGAACTTCAAGGCCTACTACGAAGGTGTAGACGCCGAGTCGGACGGTTTCCAGATCGACGTCGGCGGTGCGCTCACCGACAACTGGCAGGTCAATTTTGGCTATACCCAATTTTCGCTGACCGACCCGCAGGGCAATGATGTCCGGACTTACACGCCGCGCAAGCTGATGCGCCTGAGCACTGTCTATCGTCTGCCCTTCCTGGAAAGCCTCAAGGTCGGCGCAAACGTCAGCTGGCAGGACGGCATCTATCGCAACGACGTGTACGACTACGTGACCGGCGCCACCACCGAGGTCCGCCAGTCCGCCTACACGCTGCTCAACCTGATGGCCCGCTACGACATCGACAAGAACCTGAGCGTCAATGCGAACTTCAACAACGTGACCGACGAGAAATACATCACCAGCCTGATGTGGTCGCAGGGTTATTACGGCGCACCACGCAACTTCTCGGTATCGCTGAACTGGAAGTACTGAGCGGAGTCCGGCCATGCGTCCAATCCTGGTTCTCCTCCACCGCTGGTTCGGCCTGTTCGCAGCCCTCTTCCTGCTCGTTTCCGGGCTGACCGGCGCCGTGATCTCGTGGGATCACGAACTGGACGAATGGCTCAATCCACATCTGTTCCACGCGCGGGCGACGGGTGATCCGTTGCCCGCACTGGAACTCGCGGATCGCCTGGAAGCCGCCGACCCGCGCCTGCGCATCCGCTTCATGCCGCTGGAGACCGAACCCGGGCATACCCTGGGCGTCATGGTCGAACCGCGCATCGACCCGGCGAGCGGCCAGCCCTTCGATCTCGGCTTCAACCAGGTCGCCATCGATCCCGCCGACGGCGAGATCCTCGGGCGCCGGGAATGGGGCAAGGTGTCGCTCGACCGCGAGAATCTGCTGCCTTTCCTGTACAAGCTCCACTACAGCATGCATATCCCGGACATCGATCTGATCCCCGTCGGCACGCTGTTCATGGGCATCGTCGCCATCGTCTGGGTCTTCGACAGCCTGCTGGCGCTGTGGATTTCCTTTCCCAGCCGCAAGAGCTGGCGGCAATCCTTCGCCTTCCGCTGGCAGGCCGGCGGCTATCGCCTGAATTTCGATCTCCATCGTTCGGGCGGCGTCTGGCTTTTCCTGCTGGTGCTGATGCTCGCTGTCACTTCAGTATCGATGAACCTCAAGGAACAGGTCATGCGTCCGGTGCTCGGCTGGGTCACCGAACTGACCCCCTCGCCGTTCGCCACCCGGGCGCCTGTCGCGGTCGACCAGCAAAAAGAGCCAAAAATGGGACGCTCGGAGATTCTCGCCATCGCCCGCGCCGAGGCGGAACGGCGCGGCCTTGATGCCCCCGCAGGCGGCATCTTCCACATCGCACAGTTCGGCATCTACGGCGTCGGCTTCTTCGAGGCCGGCAACAGCCATGGCGATGGCGGCCTGGGCAATCCCTGGCTCTACTTCGATGCCGATAGCGGCGAAGCGCTCGGCGGCGACATTCCCGGCCAGGGAACGGCCGGGGACATCTTTCTCCAGTCGATGTTCCCGCTCCACTCGGGAAGGATCATCGGCGTGCCGGGACGCGTCCTGATCAGCCTGATGGGTCTGGCAATCGCAATGTTCAGCGTGACCGGCATCGTCATCTGGGCCCGCAAGCGCAAGGCCCGCCTTGGCAGAAGGACGCAATCGCGGGAGCTACTGGCCGACGCCGGGGCCGGCGGACAGGCCTAGCCGCCGACCGCCGGCCTGACAATGTTGCCGCTCAGCGATACCCCGCCCGGTCGAGCACCATCTGCGCGGCGACCATGTTCTTCGCCAGCTGGCCGATCGGCAGGGTATCGGCCTTGAACTTGCCGAGCGCGGTGAGCGCCGGGTTGTTGGTGACGACGCTCTCGACCACCGGCCATTCGTTGTTGCCGTCGGCGAAGTAGCGCTGGGCGTCGTCGCTGGCCAGGTATTCGAGGAACCTGACCGCCGACTCCTGGTTCTTCGAGGTCTTGACCATGCCGCCGCCAGAGATGTTGACGTGGGTGCCGGTCGTCGCCTGGTTGGGCCAGACGATGCCGACGCGCTCCATCATGCGCCGGTCGTCGATTTTGTCGGAACGGACCAGACGCGCCAGGTAGTAGGTGTTCGACACCGCGACGCCGCACTCGCCGGCAGCAACGGCCTTGATCTGGTCGGTATCGCCGCCCTTTGGCGCGCGCGCGAAATTGGCGACGACGCCGCGCGCCCAGACCTCGGTCTTCGCTTCGCCGTTGCGGGCGATCAGCGACGATACCAGCGACAGATTGTAGGGGTGAGCGCCGGAGCGGCTGCACAGCTTGCCCTTCAGTTGCGGGTCGGCGAGCGCTTCGTAAGTTTGCACCTCTTCGGCCTTCACCGCGCTGCGGTTGTAGATGATGACGCGGGCGCGGGTCGAGAAGGCGAACCAGGTGTCGGTACGCAAATGTGCCGGAATGCGTGATTCGAGTAGTTTCGATTTCACCGGCGCGAAGAGGCCGAGTTCGTCGGCCTTGGCCAACCGTGCCGCGTCGACGGTGATGAAGACGTCGGCCGGGCTGTTGGCGCCTTCGTTGCGGATGCGCTCCATCAACTCCTCTTCCTTGCCTTCGATGCGGTTGACCTTGATTCCAGTCTGCTTCGTGAAGTTGGCGTAGAGCGCCTCATCGGTCTGGTAATGGCGGGCGGAATACAGGTTGAGGACTTTTTCCTGGGCGGATGCGCCCAGGCTGGCGCTGGCCAGCGCCAGGGCAAGCAGCGGTATGCGGAAGTTCACGGTTCGGTTCTCCGAGTAGGGTTGTCGTAAAGGTAAGCGGTGGAAATCTGGTCCAGGCCGGCAACGCCGCACAGCGCCATGGTCGCCTCCAGCTCGTCCTGTAGCAGGCGGATGACATGGGCAACGCCGAGCGGGCCGGCGGCGGCCAGCGCGTGGATGTAGGGGCGACCGACCAGCACCGCCGAAGCGCCCAGGGCGATCGCCTTGAAGATGTCGCTGCCGCGCTGGATGCCGCCATCGAGCAGGATGGGCACCCGGCCGAGCAAGCGGTCGGCGATGGCGGGCAGCGCGTCGAGGCTGGCCGGCAGGGTATCGAGGGTACGGCCACCGTGGTTGGAGACGACGATGCCGGCCGCCCCCATGTCGACTGCGCGCACCGCATCGTCCGGATGCAGGACGCCCTTGACGATGACCGGCAAGCGCGTCGCGGCAAGCAGCCAGTCGAGGTCCTTCCAGGTCGGCGCGCAATGCATGAGGTCATCGAAGACGTTGCTCGGCCCGCGCCGCTTGCGCTTCTCGGCCAGCGAGCGCTCGCGCAGCGCGAAGCCCTGGCGATCGTCCGGATCCTGCGGGCGGCGCAGATTGATGGCTTCGATCCCCGGCGGCAGCTGGAAGCCAGCCCGCTGTTCGCGGTTGCGGATGCCGTTGAGCGGCGCATCGACGGTGAACACGATGGCCTCGTAGCCGGCCGCCTCGGCGCGGCGAATCAAGTCTTCGTTGAGGTCGCGCTCCGGCTGCAGGTAAAGCTGGAACCAGCGCGGCCCGTCGCCGCCCTGCTGCGCCGCCGCGGCGACCTCTTCCAGGCTGCTGCTGGCCAGTGTGCTGAGCACCATGCCGACGCCAAGCGCCGCGGCGGTATAGGCCGTCGCCAGTTCGCCGTCGGGATGGAAGAGCTTTTGCCACGCGACCGGTGCGAGCAGGATCGGGCAAGGATATTCGCGGCCGAACAGGGTCGTCCGGCAGTGGCCGCCGACGACGTCGGCCATCACCCGCGGCAGCAGGGCCTGGCGGTCGAAGGCGGCGCGATTCCAGGCGCGCGTCAGCTCGTCGCCGGCGGCGCCGTCGAGGTAGGCCCAAGCGTTGTCGTCCAGCCGGCGGCGGGCGTAGGCCGCGTAATCGGCCACCGCTGCGATGTCGCGTGGGATGCCGTCGAGCGGCGGCGCCATGAACATCAGCTGTCGGCCCAGCGCCGCAGCAGGTTGTGGTAGCAGCCGGTCAGGCGGACGACGGGGTCGGTATCGCCGTGCGTCTCGCGCAGGCTGAGCAGCGCCATGTCCATGTCGAACAGCAGGCGGCGCTGGCCGGGGTCGCGCACCATGCTCTGCATGAACATGAAACAGGCAACGCGCACACCCTTGGTCACCGGAGCCACCTCGTGGATCGAGGTCGAGGGGTAGACCACCAGGCTGCCGGCCTTGAGCTTGACGCCGTGCTTGCCGAAGGTGTCCTCGATGGTCAGCAGGCCGCCCTCGTATTCGTCGGGTTCGGAAAGGAACAGCGTCGCCGAGACGTCGGCGCGCACGTAGCCGCTGCCATCGGGTAGCTGGCGCATGGCGTTGTCGGTATGGAAGCCGTAGTAGTTGCTGTCGCCGCCGTAGCGGTTGAAGAAAGGCGGCAGGATCTTCAGCGGCAGCGCGGCGGTGAAGAACATGGCATTGCGGCCGAGCGCCTTGAGCACCAGGCGACGCAGGGCCGGCAGGTGTTCGGCGTTCTCGGCCAGCTGCTCGTTGTTCTTGGCCTTGGCCGCCTGCAGGCCGGCGGTAATTTGCCCGTTTGACCAGGTCGACCGCAACAGGAGGTCGCGGGCGGTGGCCAGTTCTTCCGGGGTCAGGACGTCGTCGATGGTGATCAGCATGGCTTCCTCAAGCAGAAGCCCCTGCCACGCGAGGCGGCGGGGGCTGGGTGGGCAGTGCGCCTAGAACTTGTATTCGGCGCTCAGGATGAAACGTTGCGGCTGGCCGACATAGACGAAGCCGCCGTTGTCGTAGATCGCGTCGTAATACAGCTTGTCGAACACGTTCTGGATGTTCAGCTTGATGTTGTACTTGGGCTGCTCGTACGCCACCATCGCATCCCAGCGCACGTAGCCGGGCGCAACGTTCGGGTTGAAGGCGGCGGTGCCGGCAGCGGCCGGCTGGTAGCCGTAACGCTCGCTCTTGGACTCGAGGCCGCCGCCGATCTTCCAGCCGTCGAACAGCTTGTAGGTCGTCCACAGGTTGGCTGTCTGTTCCGGCGTGTTGCGCGGCGTCTGGCCGATGAAATTCCGGTTGGCGTTGGGCGCCACTTCGAGAATCTCGGCACTCATGAAGGCGACGCCACCGAACACTTCCCACTTGTCGGTGATGCGCCCGGCGACTTCGAGTTCGACGCCGTTGGTGCGGCGCTTCTTGGTCAGGATGGAATACTGCGGCGAGTCGAGGTCGGTACTGCGTTCCCAGGTCTTTTCCGCGCTAAAAATTGCCGTGCGCAGCGCCAGATCGCCATCGAGTAGCAGCCACTTGGCGCCCAGCTCGATGACTTCGCCGCGCTCCGGCGGATAGGCGCTGCCAGAAAGCTGGTAGAGGTCGGCGGTCGGGCTGAAGGTGTCGCTGTAGCTCAGGTAATAGTGCTGGGCGGCGTCCGGCTGCCACGACAGGCCGGTACGGAAGCTCCATTCGCCGAAGTCGCCGGAAAACGCGGTGCTGGTATTGGTGTTGCCGGCGACCGAGACGTAGTCGGCACGGATCTCGTCGCGACGGACGCCGACCAGCGCCTTCCAGTTCTTGACGAACTCCAGCGTATCCTGAACGAAGAAGCTGTAACTGTTGCCGTTGTAGGTGTTCGGCGACCCGGTAAAGTCACCCGACCGGTACATCGGCCTGGTCGCGGTGCCCTGGTTGCGCAGGGCCCAGCGCTTGCTGTCCTCGTACAGGTATTCGACCCCGGCGAGGAACTCGTTGTTCATGCCGAAGGTGGTGAAGCTGGTGCTGAAGTCGCTCTGGATGGTGAAGTTGTCGGTATCCGTTTCGCGCGTCTTGGCCTGCGAGGCCAGGCTGTACTGGGTCGGCGCCCCGCCCTGCGGTGCCACCGCCCAGTACGAGCGCTTGTAGTTCGCACCGCGCATCACCGTCCGCCACTGGGTATCGGGCGCGATCTTGTAGACGTAATTCAGGGTGGCGATATTCGTGTCGCTGTTGTCGAAATTGCTGCTGACGCCCCAGTAGGCGCCGGACTTCGCGTAGCTCTCGTTCGGCCGCCGGTTCGTGGCGAACGGCACGCCGTAGTCCGGACGATCGTCGGTCTTCAGGTAGTAGTAGCTGGCGGTAAGCTCGTGCTCGGTACCGAGGCCGAAGGCGATGCTCGGCGCGAAGCCCATACGCTGGATGTGCGGCGTCGTCCCGCTCACCGGGTTGGAGCGCGGGCTGTCTTCCTCACGCGCCATCATGTTGATGCGGATCGCCGTCGTCTCGCCGAGACGCTGGTTGAGGTCGGCGTTGAAGGCGGCATAGCCGTCGGTACCGACGCCGACACCGGCCTTGTTGATGCCGTAGAGCATCGGCGTCTTGCTGACCTGGTTGATGACGCCACCGGCCTGGCCGCGGCCGAAGAGCATGGCGGCGGCGCCGCGAAGCACGTCGACCTGCTCCAGGTTGAATACTTCCCGGTTGTACTGGGCGGTATCGCGAATGCCGTCGAGATAGATGTCGCCGAAGGTATAGAAGCCGCGCAGCATCATGTTGTCGCCGGAGCGGCCGCCCTCGGCAGCGTTGAAGGAAATCCCCGGCACGTTGCGTAAGGCCTCGCGCAGGGAATTGACCTCCTGCTCGTCCATCAATTGGCGGGTCACGGTGACGACCGACTGCGGCACATCGTGCGGATCCTGCGCCACGCGACCAACACGTGTTTTCGTCGCGCGCAGGCCATCCTGCGGCTCAGCGGTGGCCGTCACCGTGACCGGCGCCAGCGTCTTTTCCTCTTCGGCGATTGCCGTATCGGTCGCCCCCAGCAGGCTGGCGACGACCATGGCCCCGAGCGGCAGCAGCGGCCGCTTTTCCACTGCTCCCCCGGGAACAGTCGATGACGAAAGCGCAGGCGCTTTCACTTTTACCCTCTTGTTTTTCACAGGCATTCCTTAAGCTAGTCAATTGGGGAGGCTGGCTGGCGGAATGGCTGGCTTGCCGAACATGCCGTTCGAGCTTCAAGGCGGCCGCACAAGCGGCTACCGGATTGCCAGGCGAGGGAAATTCGCCACAGGCAGGCTCAATCAGCTATTTTCGGAACCTTGCTGGCTGGGCGCTGTGGCTGGCTGGTTCATCAATCTAAATGCGAATATATCGCATTTAGATTTCAGAAACAACTGGCGGCCGATTTTCGGCAGACGAAGCGGGAAACTCAGGGCTTCCCGGCCGGTTCGGCGAACCAGTTCTCCTTGCCGACGACGACGTTGTTCTTCGGCTGCAGAACGAAATTCGGCGACATGATCTGGACGCCGTAGGTGTTGAACTCGTCCTGGATCTGCGAATGCAGTTCGGAGAGGATCTGGATGCGCTCCAGCGGACGGTCGACGTAGGCGTAGAGCTCGTATTCGACGTAGAAGTCCTGCAGGGCCTTCTGCATGACGAAGGGCTTGGGCTGGCTGCGCAGGCCGGACGTCCGTTCCGCCGCATTGATCAGCATCGCGTGCACCTGGCGCCACGGCGTGTCGTAGCCGATGGTCACCGTGGTAGAGACCAGCGCGCCACGCTCGCCGGTGGCGCCGGTGAAATTCTTGATCGGATTGCTGACCAGCACGGCATTGGGAATCGTCACCTCCTCGTTGCGCATGTTGATGATCTTGGTCGACAGGGCGCTCATTTCCCTGACCACGCCGGTCACCTCGCCGATGCAGACGAAATCACCGACCTTGAGTGCCCGCGAGTAGATCAGCACCAGGCCGCTCATCAACTGCGTAACGATGCCGGCCGAACCGAGCGTCAGCATGAAACCGAACATCACCGACAGGCCCTTGAACGCTTCGCTATCGGCAACCGGCAGATAGGGATAGGCGATGGCGATGCCGACCGCCCAGATCAGGACGCCCAGCAGGCGCCGCGTGGCATGCGCCGTGTCGCGATGCACCCCGGGAATCAGCGAGCGCCCCTGATAGACATTCTCGAAGACGTTGCCGGCGACATCGTTGGCGGCCTTGGTGATGAACAGGATGACGCCGACCGTCAGCAGCCCCGGCACCGAAACCACGAGGCCTTCGCCGAACTGTTCGAGCATGTCGACCAGAAAGCCGGACAGGCGCTCGGCAAGCGGCTGGGTCAAGGGGAAATTCGCCAGCACATAGGTGAACCACAAATAGGCGACGGAAACCCAAAGCACCAGCAGCAGCAGTTGGGCGATCCGCTTCACCAGCAGCCAGCCCTGCGCCGCCCAGCGCAGTTTGGTGTTCTCGTTGGCCGAAAGTACCCGCGCTTCCAGATGGGCGAGAACGTAGGTCGTCGCCCTGCGGATCGCCCACAGCGATGCCAGCATCAGGGCGGTGGCCAGCACGGAGAACAGCAGCCCCCTGACCAGAACCTGGCCATGTCCCTGTTCGATCAGTGCCGCGATGGCCTGCTCGAAGCGCTTGCCGACCTGTTGCGAGGCCTCTTCGAGGTCGAGCTTTTCTTCGGGATCGAGATCGGCTTCGTAAAGGAAGAAAATGGTCCGCTCGCCGATCGAATAGGCAACCCCCTTGTTCCCTTCGATCGTCATGTGCGAACGGGTGATCGGCTTGGAGAGGTCGCTTTCGCCCAGTTGCCGGATCCTTTCCTGGATGCGCCTGACCCGGAGTTCCGGCGGCGCCCCCAGCGCCGTCATCCGCAAGGTGGCGATGTCGCGATTGGCGATGGTCAGGACGGCTTCCTTCGGCGCTGGCCCCTTCGCCTGCAAGGGCCACGCCGCCAGGGCGATGGCCATGATCACCATGTAGCGCAGCAGCCCGCGGATCGTGCCCATGCCCCCTCCCCTGTTTCAGGAAACCGCGATGGCGGGATCGCCCTCGACAATTTCGCCGATCACCGAAACATGCGAAAAACCCTGCTGCAGGAAGATCGACAGCACTTCGGTCACCGTGTCCGGCGCGCACGACACCAGCAGGCCGCCCGAGGTCTGCGGATCGGTGAGCAGCGCCTTTTCGATGTCGCCCAGCCCTTCGGCCAGTTGCACATCCTGGCCGTAGCTGGCCCAGTTGCGCCCCGAGGCGCCTGTGACATAACCGTCATCGGCGAACTCCCTGGCCCGCCCCAGCAGCGGCAATGCCGAAAACTCGACCTGGGCCTGCACACCGCTGCCCTTGCACACTTCCATCAGGTGGCCGAGCAGGCCGAAGCCGGTGACGTCGGTCACCGCATGCACGCCATCGAGGCAGGCCAGCACCGGCCCCGGCGTGTTGAGCTGGGTGGTGTTGGCGATCATGCTTTCATAATCGCTGTCGCTCAGTTTGCCCTTCTTGAGTGCCGCGCTGTAGACGCCGACCCCCAGAGGCTTGCCGAGAATCAGGCGGTCGCCGGGCCGGGCCCCGGCATTGCGCTTGAGGTGCTCCGGATTGACCAGACCGATGGCGACCAGGCCGTAGATCGGCTCGACCGAGTCGATGGTATGGCCGCCGGCGATCGGAATGCTCGCTGCCCGGCAGACCGCTTCGCCACCTTCGAGTATCCTGCCGATCGTTTCCAGCGGCAGGACGTTGACTGGCATGCCGACCAGGGCCAGCGCGAACAGCGGCGTGCCGCCCATGGCGTAAACATCGGAAATGGCGTTGGTCGCCGCGATACGCCCGAAATCGTAGGGGTCGTCGACGATGGGCATGAAAAAATCCGTCGTCGCGACGATCGCCTGCTGCCCGTTGATCTGGTAGACCGCCGCGTCGTCGCTGGTTTCGGTGCCGACCAGCAGTTGCGGGGGAACGATGCCGGGTTTGACGCCGGCCAGCAGTTTCTGCAGCACGCCGGGGGCGAGTTTGCAGCCGCAGCCGCCGCCGTGCGAGAGTGCGGTGAGTTTTATGTTTTCTTCGGACACGACTGTTCTCTTGGGTTGTTGCCTGCCGCCGAGTTTAACTCACTCGGCATCGAAGCCCGCGTCTTCGATCGCAGCGACCAGCGCCGGACGCGCCACCTGCTGCGGATCGAAGGTGACCCGCGCCTCGCCGGCTTCCAGCGATACCTCGGCGGCGGCCACGCCGGCGATGCCGGTGAGCACACCGGTAATGTTCTTGACGCACCCCTGGCAGCTCATGCCGCCGACCTTGATGATGCTGTTTTCCATGCTCTACCCCTTGCCTGCCAAACCATATTTCTTGAGGAAAGTGACGAACTGCTCCGGCGGCAGCGGGCGGCTGAAATGGTAGCCCTGCACCAGTTCGCAGCCCATCTCGCGCAGGATCGCGTACTGCTCCTTCGTCTCGACGCCTTCGGCCAGCACCTTCAGGCGCAGGCCGCGGCCCATGCTGAGAATGGTCGAGGCGATCGCCCGGTCATCCGGGTCGGCTTCCAGATCGCGGACGAAGGAACGGTCGATCTTCAGCTTGCCGACCGGGAAACGCTTCAGGTAGGCGAGCGACGAATAGCCCGTCCCGAAATCGTCGACCGCCAGCTCGACGCCCATCTGGTTCAAGGCCGACAGCGTGCCGAGCGTCTGTTCGGCATCCTGCATCACCGTGCGCTCGGTCAATTCCAGTTCGAGAAAACGCGCATCGAGCCCCGATGCGGCGAGCGCATTGGCCACGGTATCGACGAAACCGGGCTGGCGGAACTGGATCGGCGAGACGTTGACGGCGACGATCAATGGCGGCAGGCCGGCATCCTGCCAGGCGCGCACCTGACGGCAGGCTTCGCGTAGCACCCAGTCGCCGATCGGGTTGATCAGGCCGATGTCCTCGGCGACATGGATGAACTGGTCCGGCGGCACCAGCCCGACTTCCGGGTTCTGCCAGCGGATCAGCGCCTCGACGCCGATGATGCCGCCGCTTTCGACATGCACCAGCGGCTGGTAATGGAGGACGAATTCACGGGCGCCCAGCCCGCGGCGCAGCCCGCTTTCCATCAGCAGGTGCTTGAGCGTCGCCACGTTCATTTCGCTGGAATAGAAGCGGAAGGCGTTGCGCCCAGCTTCCTTGGCCTTGTACATGGCGGCATCGGCGTTGCGCAGCAAGGTGTCGAAATCCTTGCCATCGACGGGATACAGGCTGATGCCGAGCGACGGGGTGATGGTCAGGTCGTGGCCGCCCACCGAAAACGGCGTCGCACAGACATCGAGCAGGCGGCAGGCGACCTCGGCCGCCGCCGAAGCGCGGATGCCGGGCAAGGCGATGATGAACTCGTCGCCGCCGAGACGGGCCAGGGTATCGACCTTGCGCACCACCGTGGACAGGCGCTGCGCGACGGCGCACAGCAACTCGTCGCCGACGCTGTGGCCGAGCGAGTCGTTGACCCGCTTGAAGTGATCGAGATCGAGGAAGACCAGCGCCAGTTCGCTGCCATCGCGCTCGGCGCCAGCCAGCAGCTGGGTAAAACGGTCGTTGAGCAGGCGGCGGTTGGGCAGACCGGTCAACGGGTCGAAATCCGCCAGTTCGCGGGCGCGCCGCTCGGCATCCTTTTGTGCCGAGATGTCGAGCAAGGTACCGACCGATGCCGGCTGCCCGTCGTAGGTCGTCGGAGAACCGAGGATCATCACCGGCAATTCGCTCCCGTCCTTGCGTACCGCCAGCAGTTCGTAAGGCTGGCCCGGCTGGCCGGCAGCACGCTGCTGCATCTGCTCCCGGACCATTGCACGCTGCTCGGGAACGATCAGGTCAAGCGGCCCGCGCCGGTCGACCAGTTCATCTTCGGCATAGCCGAACAGCTTGAGCAGAAAGGGGTTCACATAACGAAAGAGGCCCTCCTGCAGGACGAAAATCCCGACCTGCGCGGCCTCCATGGTCGCCCGGAACTGTGCTTCCTTCTCGTGCATGGCGGCTTCCGCCCGCACCCGCTCGCTGACGTCCACGGCGACGCCGAAAACCGCCAGCGCCCGCCCCTCGGAATCGACTTCGAGGGTCATCGAATCGTGGCAATGCCGTACCCTGCCATTGGCGCCGACGACGCGATACTGGACGACCAGCGACACGCGCTGCCCCGGATTGCCAGCCGCGACTTCCGAGATACGGGCCATTGCCGCGTCGTAGTCGCCCGGCAGCATGTGCCGGCCGACCAGTTCCATCCCGGCGTCGCGCACAGTTGCCGGTTCGAGCCCGAACAGACTGGATGCGGCGCCGGAAATGTACTCGAAGCGGCCCGTGACCAGGTTCAGGCGATAGACGACGCGCTCGATGCTTTCGAGCAAGGACTCGTAGAACGACAGTTTTTCGTTTTCTTCCAGACAACCCCCTTCGTGCGGCTAGTGGCCTCTTGGGCGCCAGCGCTTGAGCAACAGGGAATTCGACACGACCGAGACCGAACTCATCGCCATCGCCGCGCCGGCGACAACCGGATTGAGCATGCCGAAGGCCGCCAGCGGAATCCCCAGCACATTATAAATAAAGGCAAAGAAGAGGTTCTGACGAATCTTGCCCAGCGTCGCCCGCGACAGTTCGATGGCGTCGTCGACGCCGCACAGGTCGCTGCGGATCAGCGTCAGGTCGGCGGCCTCGACCGCCGCGTCGGAACCGGCGCCGATGGCGAAACTGACGTCGGCCGCCGCCAGGGCTGGCGCATCGTTGATGCCGTCGCCGACCATCGCCACCAGCCCGCCGGCCTTCAGTTCGGCCACCGCCGCCGCCTTGTCGCCGGGCAGGATGCCGGCACGGAACTCGTCGATACCCGCTTCATGGGCGATCGCCGCCGCCGTCGCCGGGTTGTCGCCGGTCAGCATGACGACGCGGATGCCGCGCGCCCGCAGACGTTCGACTGCGGCACGCGAGGTCGGCCGCAAGGCGTCGGCGATTGCCAGCAGGACCAGCGCCGTGCCCGCCTCTTCGAGCACGACGACCGTCTTGCCTTGCTGCTGCAGGCTCAGTACCGAAGGATCGTCGGCCATCCCCAGCCAGGCCGGCGCCCCCAGGCGCAACCTGCGGCCGTCGATCTCGCCGGCCACGCCCTGCCCCGGCGTCGCGCTGAAATTGACCACTTTTGGCAGGTCGACCGCAACAGCCCGCGCCAGGACCGCGCGCGCCAGCGGATGCTCCGAACCCTGCTCGAGCGCCGCCGCCAGGCACAGCGCCTGATCGGCATCGAGCGCCAGCGGTACGATGTCGGTGACCTGCGGCTCGCCGCAAGTCAGCGTGCCGGTCTTGTCGAGGGCGAGAACGGCGATCCTCTCCGCCCGCTCCAGCGCCTCGACGTTCTTTACCAGAATTCCGGCCCGCGCGCCCTGCCCGGTGCCGACCATGATCGCCGTCGGCGTCGCCAGTCCGAGCGCGCACGGGCAGGCGATGACCAGCACGGCGACGGCATTGACCAGCGCCTCGGGAAAATCGCCGGCGTAGAGCCACCAGCCGGCGAAGGTCGCCAGAGCGATGACGCATACGACCGGCACGAAGACGGCGGAAATCTTGTCGGCCAGCCTTTGCACCGGCGCCTTCGAGCCCTGCGCCTCGCCGACCAGGCGGATGATCCCGGCCAGCAGCGTCTGCTCGCCGACGCCGATCGCCCGGCAACGCAGCGCCCCCTGGCCGTTGGCAGTCGCCGCGAAGACCTGGTCGCCGGCTGCCTTGCCCACCGGCATGCTTTCGCCGGTCAGCATCGCCTCGTTGACGCTGGAGGCGCCGTCCACCACCTCGCCATCGACCGGCACGCTCTCGCCCGGACGGACCATGAAGATGTCGCCCGGCATCAGCGCATCGACGGCAATCTCGACCCACTGGCCATCGCGCTCGATGCGCGCGGTCTTCGGCTGCAGGCGGATCAGCGACTCGATCGCTTCCGAGGTCCTCGCCTTGGCCCGCGCCTCGAGCAGTTTGCCGAGCAGGACCAGGGTAATGACCGCCGCCCCGGCCTCGAAATAGACGTGCTGATCGAACCCGAACAGCGTCACCACCGCCGAGAAGCCCCACGCCATGCTGGTGCCGAGCGCGACCAGCACGTCCATGTTGGCGCCGCCACCGCGTAGCGCCTTGTACGCACCATCGTAGAAACGCCAGCCGATCCAGAACTGGACCGGCGTCGCCAGCGCCAGTTGCAGCCAGCGCGGCAGTTCGGGATGGTGATGCGTATCACCGAGCATGAAGAGCATCTGCCCGATCAGCGGCAGGGTCAAGGCCACGGCGATCCGGAAGCGACGGATTTCCCGCTGGTAGTCCGCCGCCCGGCGCGCCTTCTCGCGCGCCCGCGTATCCTTGTCGACCAGGCTGGCCGTGAAGCCGGCACGCGCCACCGCGGCGATCACCGCCGCTTCGTCCGCCGCCCCGTCCAGCCGCACCCGTGCCCGTTCCGCCGCCAGATTGACATTGGCCTGCATGCCCTGCTGCCGGTTGAGCACCTTTTCCAGGCGCGCCGAGCAGGCGGCGCAGGTCATGCCGGCAATGGCGAACTCGACAACGCGGCTGCCGGCGGCTTCGTTCATTTGACCAGCAGCACCGGGCAAGGCGCGAGATGCAGCACGCGGGCGGCGACCGACCCGGTAACCAGGCCGACGACGCCGCTGCGACCGTGGCTGCCCATGACGATCAGGTCGCAGGCCAGTTCGCTCGCCATCCTGGCGATCACTTCGGCTGCCTGGCCGACGTGGATATGGGTGGTATGGAAACGCCCGGCGGCATCGAGCTTCTGCTGCGCCTCGCGCAACTGCTCGCGACTCTCTTCCATATAATGCGCATGCAGGGTTTCCTTGCCAACATGGGCCAGGGCGCGGCCGATGGGAATCGGCGGCTGCACGTGCAGTAGGTGAATTTCCGGCACCTCGCGAAACCAGGAAACATGGCCGATCAGGTGGTCGACCGCACGCAGCGCACAAGCGGAACCATCGACCGCCAGCAGGATTTTCATTGTCATCGTTCTCTCCTAGATCCAGTGCAGTAAACGCATCAGGCCGATCAGTCCGTAAATACCGAAACCCAGCACCATCAGGCCGGAGGCTATGCGCACCGCCGGCCGGCGCACGAACTCGTTGAGCCTTGCGAGCAGGATGCCCGCCAGCAGCAGATTTGGCAACGTTCCCAGCCCGAACGCCAGCATCAGCAAGGCGCCCCGCGCGGGCGAACCGGCGCTGAGGGCAGTTGCCAGCGCGCTGTAGACCAGCCCGCAGGGCAGCCAGCCCCACAGCAGGCCGAGCGGAAAGGCCTGCACCACGGTCTTGGCCGGCAGGAAACGCCGGGTCAGCGGCTGGATCTGTCGCCACAGGTGCTGCGCGGCGCGCTCGGTGAATGCCAGCGCCCGCGTGACACCGAGCAGATAGAGTCCGAGGGCGACCAGCATCAGGTTGGCCAGCAGATAGAGGCCGAGGCGGATCGGCGCCTGCCCGTCCAGCGTCAGGCTGGCGGCGCCGAGTGCGCCGGCCAGCGCGCCGGCTGCGGCGTAGGAAAGGATGCGGCCGGCGTTGTAGGCCAGGTGCATCGACCAGCGGGCGGGCGCGCCCAGCGAAAGCGCGCCGACGATACCACCGCACATGCCGACGCAATGCGTGCCGCCCAGCAGTCCGACGAGGAACAGGGCTAGATAGGCGGAATCAGGCATCGTGCAACACAGGCTCAGGCGAAAACGCGCAGTTTACCCCGCCCGCTCCACCGCATGTACGCGCTTCAGATCACCTTCGAGTAGCGCGTCCGCTGGCGGTCTGCACGCAGGTAGCGATCGAACACCATGGAAATGATGCGTACCAGCATGCGGCCCGGAGGCAGGACGGTAATCCACTCGCGTTCGACCTTGAGCAGACCGGCGTGTTCCATTTCCTTGAGATCGTCGAGTTCGGCAGCAAAATACTTGCGGAAGTCGATCAGGTGGGCGCTTTCGATGGACTCGATGGACAACTCGAAATGGCACATCAGCGCCTGGATGATGGAACGGCGGAGAATGTCGTCGGCGTTCAGCTCGATGCCGCGAAACACCGGCAGCATCTGGGCATCCAGGCGATCGTAGTATTCGTCCAGGGTCTTGACGTTCTGGCTGTAGGTCGGCCCGACCTTGCCGATCGACGAGATGCCGAAGGACAGCATGTCGCTGTCGGCATAGGTCGAATAGCCCTGGAAATTCCGGTGCAGGCGCCCCTGGCGCTGGGCCACGGCGAGTTCGTCGTCAGGCTTGGCGAAGTGGTCCATGCCGATGAAGACGTAGCCGGCTTCCGTCAGTTTGCGGATGGCCAGCGCGAGAATCTGCAGCTTGGCATCGGCCGACGGCAGGTCGGGCTCGGCGATCCGCCGCTGCGGCTTGAACAGGCTCGGCAGGTGCGCGTAGTTGTAGATCGACAGGCGATCGGGGTCCATCGCCAGCACGCGTTCCAGCGTCCGGTTGAAACCCATCACCGTCTGGTGCGGCAGGCCGTAGATGAGATCGACGGAAATCGACTTGAAGCCGTTGGCGCGCGCCGCGTTGATCACGTTCGCGGTTTCTTCCTCGCTCTGGATCCGGTTGACCGCCTGCTGCACGCGTTCGTCGAAATCCTGGACGCCGACACTCATGCGGTTGAAACCGAGTTCGCCGAGCAGCGCCACGGTTGCCGTATCGACCTTGCGCGGATCGACCTCGATCGAGTATTCACCGCCGTCGAGCAGCTTGAAATGCTTGCGCGTCGTGTCCATCAGCTGACGCATTTCGTCGTGCGACAGGAAGGTCGGCGTGCCACCGCCCCAGTGCAACTGGATTACCTCATGCTCGCCGTCAAGATATCCGCTCTGGAGTGCGACCTCTTTTGCCAGATATTTCAGGTACTTGGCACTTCGCCCGTGATCCTTGGTGATGATCTTGTTGCAGGCACAGTAATAGCAAATGGTGTTGCAGAACGGTATGTGGAAGTATAATGATAAAGGTCGGCTGATGCCCCCGATGTTGCGCTTGCCCAGCCAGTGCTTGGCGGCCTCGGAGTCGAATGCCTCGACGAAGCGGTCGGCGGTCGGATAGGACGTGTAGCGTGGGCCGTTGACATCGAAACGGCGAATGATCTGAGGATCGAAGACGAGGTTTTCAGTTGCGAAATTCATTAAACATGCCACCAAGAGTAGGTCGGATTATGTTCGGATGCGGCGACTTTACGGTTGACTTGGATCAAGCTTACACGGGTTCATGATGCCTCCCCTGACCGCTACCAAGACGATTTCCCTTTCGGTCATCAAGACCGCCTGTTCCAACTGCAATCTGCGCGAACTGTGCCTGCCTTTCGGGCTCAGCATCGAAGAGCTCGAGCGCCTCGACGACTTGGTGTCGACCCGTCGCCGCCTCAAGCGCGGCGAGCATCTTTACCGTTCGGGCGTACCCTTCGACGCGATCTACGCGATCCGCAGCGGCTTCTTCAAGACCGACGTTTTGCTCGAAGACGGGCGCGAGCAGGTCACCGGTTTTCAGATGGCCGGCGAATTGCTGGGCCTCGACGGCATCAGCACCGAACACCACACCTGCAACGCCGTCGCCCTAGAAGACAGCGAGATCTGCGCCATCCCGTTCTCGCGCCTGGAAAGCCTGTCGCGCGAAATCCACACCCTGCAGCACCATTTCCACAAGGTGATGAGCCGCGAGATCGTGCGCGACCACGGCGTCATGATGCTGCTCGGCACCATGCGCGCCGAAGAGCGGCTAGCCGCCTTCCTGCTCAACCTGTCACAGCGCTTTACAGCGCGCGGCTTCTCGCATGCCGAGTTCTACCTGCGCATGACGCGCGAGGAAATCGGCAGCTACCTCGGCCTCAAGTTGGAAACCGTCTCGCGTGCCTTCTCGCGCTTTCAGGAAGAAGGTTTCATCGCCGTCCAGCAGAAACACATCCGGATTCTTAACGTCGCCGGCCTAAAGGCGCTGATGAATCACCGCGGGTAAGGCAGCGGACTGCGCGCCAGCGCAACGCTGACGATGTAGGCGAAGGCCGCCAGCGCCAGCACCAGAAATACCAGTCGCTGTCGTGGCGTCCGCCCCCGTTTCAGTGCCATCGTCCCGCACAGGATGTAGGCCAGCAGGCCGAAGAACTTTGCCGTCAGCCAGTTCTGCGCGAACGGGTACTGGCCGCTCTGCCAGGCCATGACCAGCGCACTCCCGAGCAATAGCGTATCGACGATATGCGGCACGATGCGCGCCAGGCGCGCCTGCAGCAGCGGTGACCCAGTCAGCATCCACCAGCCGCGCAGACTGAAGCCGAGGCCGCTGAGGACGACGCAGGTGACGTGGAGATGCTTGAGGGCGAGATAACTCATGGCTGGGCGCTTTCCTTGAGGTGCCGGCGATAACGAAGCACGGCGCCCAGCAGATTGTAGAACAGCCAGCCGCTGGCCAGCACCAGCGCCGCGCCCGCCGGCCGCGCCAGCCATTCGGGCCAGACCACGGCAGCCAGCAGCATGGCCAGCGCCAGGGCATGCGCCTTCACCTGCCGCTGCATGTCGGCCTCGGGCAATAGCCGGTTCATGTTCGGCGCCAGCCCGCCGCCACTGTTCTGCAGATGCAGCCAGGCAAGGAACGGGACGATCTTGTACAGCATGCCGACGATGAAGGACATGAAGCCGCCGACCAGCAGCAGGATGCCGAAAATCAGGCTCCAGCCGGGCAGTTCGGCCAGCTGCGGCGAGGCGGTTGCGGTCAACGGCAAAAACAGGGCAAAAATGGCGCTGCCCAGGCCTAGCTGCCAGTAGCGATAGGTGGCATCGGCGCGCGCCCGCCGGCGCTGCATCTGCAGGCGCAGGGTCAGCGCGGCGAAGGCGATGCCGGCGAGCGCCGCCAGGCCCTGCACCAGGCGAATCGCCAGCGGCGACGCGAGCAGCACCGCCGCCGTCCACGCCAGCACCAGCCCGAGCATGATGCGCGGAAACCACCAGCTCGGCCGCGCCGGGTAGCCGGGTGTCAGCTGGAACATCGGCACGACGACGTAGGCCATCGCCGCCAGCAGGATGCCGGCCCAGCCGCCCAGCGCCCAGCCGGCGTGCAGGTCGGTCAGCACCGGCAGCGGCAGCGCCCAGCCGGCGGCGAGGGTGAGCGCCAGCAGGACGCCGAGGGCGACGGCGCCGGCCAGACCGAACAAGGCAAACTTGAGGCCGCGGATGGTCGGGCTGGTCGACGGCACACCCGACAAGGCCCGTCCGGTCGCAGCGAGAAAGGCGGCGATGCTCAGGCCGAGCATCACTGCCGCCATGCTGAGCAGGACCGGCTGGCCGAGCAGGAAACCGGCCGCCAGCAACACGGCGCCTGCCGACAGCCCGAGGTGCAGCCAGCGCGCAACGGCCAGCGGGTGGCGCAGGTTGGCACCGGCGACGACCGGCAGTATCTGGATCAGCGCGCCGAGCATGACCTGCAGCATGAAACCGACCGTGATCAGATGGGTCGCAGCCAGCAGGCCCGGCATCCAGCGCGAGGCGAACATGTCCGGCCCGAGCACCAGGAGCAGCAGGCCGGCTGCCACGGAAAACAGCGGCGCGGTCAGGAAAAAGCGCAGCGGCGCGGC
Organism: Azonexus sp.; assembly: GCA_017983755.1. GTDB lineage: Bacteria > Pseudomonadota > Gammaproteobacteria > Burkholderiales > Rhodocyclaceae > Azonexus. The sequence continues at coordinate 79,996 of JAGOAU010000011.1, forward strand.
AAGCGGCGGGGCCTTGTCGAACGACATCAGCGCCTGCATGTGACCGCCGGTTCAGCGCCAGATCAGGATTTCGTAGGTGCCGTCGGCGACCAGCTCGGTCTCATGGGTGTAGCCGTTTTGCCGGAGCACCTTGTAGAGCGGATGCGGCTCGCGGTAAAGGAGGAGGAGCATCTTCTCCCCTTCCTTGAGCGTATCGAGCATTTCCATGGTCTTGACGAAGGGTTCGGGCGGCTCCATGAAGCGCGCATCGACGACATGGGGGGTCTTGGGGTGGCTCATGCTTCGGTCAGCTCGGTTTCAAGGTGGGCCAGCAATTCCGGGGTTTCGGCGGCCAGGTGCTGGTCGCACATCGGGTAGAGGATATTCTCTTCCTTCATGTTGTGCTGCTGCATCATGATCAGCAAGGTGTCGGCGAGGCCCAGGTAATCGTCGGAATTGCCCTGTTCCAGCGCGTCGACCGCATCATCGAGCAGCGCGCGCATCTGGCTGTGCTCCATGCGCATGACCTGGGTCGGCCCCATGCTCATGCCGGTCTTGGCCTCGAAGGTGGGGAACAGGGTTTTTTCCTCGCAAGCGAAATGCGCCAGGATGGCGTTGCGGAAATGCGCGAAGGCGGCTTTCGCCGCCGGCAGGTTCTTCTTGGCGATGGCCTGTTCGGCTTCGGCGAACAAGTCGTCGCAGTGCCGATGGTCGTCGGTCATAAAGGTACGAATGGTGGTCATGGCTGGCTCGCGGCGTGGCAATGGACCCCATTCTCGGGATGCCCGCCGGCCTGCTCCTTAACCGCGGTCAAAAACCGCGCGAATCAGGGCGGCGTCTCTGCCGCCGCCAGCTACCCTCGCCGGTTACCGTCCGGCCGAACGAGAACGCTATTTTTCCAGCACGTAAGTGCCGGGGGCATCGGCCAGCGCCGGGAAGCTGCGGCTGGCCGCCGGGTAGGCGGGCACCAGGTCGCCGCAGCGTTCGCCCAGCCAGCGCGTCCAGTCTTCCCACCAGGTGCCGGTTTTCTTTTCGGCGCGGTCGAACCAGTGTTCCCAATGCTCGTTGCGCTCGGGTTCGCCGATCCAGTAGGAACGTTTGGGCGGGTTGACCGGCGGATTGACGATGCCGAGGATGTGCCCGGAACTGGAACGGACGAAACGCACCGGGGCGTTGACGTTGATGTACTTGCGGATCCGGTAGCACTGGTTCCACGGCGCGATGTGGTCGTCTTCGGCGGTCACCGCGTAAAGCGGCTGGACGATGCGGTCGAGGTCGATCGGTTCCCCGGCGATGGTCAGTTTGTCGCGCTTGACCAGATTGTTGTGCAGGTACATCTCGTGCAGGTAATACGAATGCATGGCGCGCGGCATGCGCGTGGTGTCCATGTTCCAGAACAGCACATCGAACGGCGGCAGCGGCTCGCCGAGCAGGTAGCTGTTGACCCAGTAATGCCAGATCAGGCTGTTCGAGCGCAGCATGCGGAAGGAGGTCGCCATCTCGCTGCCGTCGAGGTAGCCCTTCTTGGCCATCGAGTCATCCAGCGCGCCGACGCAGGCGTCGTCGATGAAGACGTCGATATCGCCGGGGTGCGAGAAGTCGGTCAGCGTGGTGAACGCGCTCCAGTGCGCGACCGGCACCCGGTCGGCGCCGAAGCGCTTGTTGGCCCAGGCCATGTAGGTCGTGACCATGGTGCCGCCGATGCAGTAGCCGACCAGATGCACCTTGGGCACTTCGCAGAACTCGCAGGCGATGCGCACGACCTCGTTAACGCCTTCCAGCAGGTAATCGTCGAACCGCACCTCGGACATGCTCGCGTCCGGATTCTTCCAGCTCGTGATGAAAACCGAGAATCCCTGCTCGGTCAGATAGCGGACCATGCTCTTGCGGTTCGTCAGGTCGAGAATGTAGAACTTGTTGATCCACGGCGTGACGATCACTATGGGCGTGGCCCGCACCTTTTCGGTAGTCGGCGCGTAGTGGATCAGTTCCACCAGGCGGTTGCGGAACACCACCTTGCCCGGCGTCGTCGCCAGATCCTGGCCGACGACGAAGGCGTCGGGTTCGACCATCTGGATGTTGCGCGCCTTGGCATCGCGCAGGAAGTTCGCGAAGCCCCTGGCCAGGCTGTCGCCACTGGTCGCCACGAAGCGCTCGAGCGCCACCGGGTTGAGCCAGAAGTAGTTGGTCGGTGCCACCATGTTCAGCCACTTGCGCAGCCAGAAGGCGGAACGGCGACGCTCCTTGTCCGACAGGCCCGGCGTCTCGAAGAACATGTCCTCGAGGCGGCGCGTGAAGGCCAGGTACCACTCCTTGATGATGTCCCAGGTTGCGGCATCGGTCCAGATGGGGTCGGAAAAACGGACATCGTCAGGATTGGGGGTGATCACGTCTTCCGACGGCATGCCCAGCGCGCGGCGCATCACATGCGTCTGCAAGGCCATCAGGTCGCCCGACAGCGCACTCGCGGCGCGCATCAGTTCCTGCGGATGCATCATCCACGCCATTTGCGCATTGAGCAGCGACGAGGTCACGCCGAACGGATCGGCGGCCTTGCTGATCGCCATGCCGGCCGTTTCCAGCGGGCTCATGCCATTGATGTCGATGCCATGATTCTTGACGGACGAAGTGTCGGACATTTTCGGTAACCTCTTGCGTATACGCTGATCTTTATACCATGGAGGTGGGCGCGTTTTTGGGCGTGTACACCCAGTTTTCAACGGCCTTCCGGCCAATCTGCGGCACCCTGTTTCACTTCGCCGCAACTTGGCGTAGCATGGTTCGCAAGAAGGCCGCCATGTCGGCACGCCCTAGAGGAGGAAGCCCATGTTCAAGCACATTCTCGTACCTACCGACGGTTCCGAACTTTCGCAGGCCACGGCGCAGCGGGCCATCTCATTCGCCAAGGAAGCCGGCGCCAGGGTGACGGTTTTCTTCGCCAAGCCGGAATATCCGATCGCCTACTTCGGCGAAGGGGCGCTGATCGATCCGACGACGCCGGAGAAATTCGCCGAGCTGGCCGACCAGCAGGCTGCCGAATACCTTGGTGAAGTCCAGAAGCAGTGCGCGGCCGTCGGTGTCGAATGCGCAACCGTTACAGCGACCAGCGATGTACCTTACGAGGCGATCATCGAGGCCGCCGAAAAATCCGGCTGCGACCTGATCTTCATGGCCTCGCACGGTCGCCGCGGCATCAGCGGCTTTTTGCTGGGCAGCGAGACGAACAAGGTGCTGACCCACTCCAAGGTGCCGGTCCTGGTCTATCGCTGACCGCACCGGGCGCGGCGCCGGGTAACGCTCAGCGCCGCCGACAGTCGTTGTGCCCGGGGCCGATGGCGCAAAGCACGGCCCCGCTTTCCAGATCGACGAATGAAACCTCCTCCAGCGTGCCGACGAAGTAGCGCTTCTTCAGCGTGAAATCGGTCGGCTTGCCGTAGGTGGCCTTCCAGAAGGTCGTGCTTTCGCTGATCACCGGTTCGCTCAGGCGCAGCCTGGCGCGCATGCCGAGATGGCTAGCGACGCCGGCCGGCAGGTCGGCCGCGAAGCCGGCATCGTCATCGACGCTGCGCGGGTAGAAATCGTAGAGATTATCGAAGGCGAGAAAGTAGTCGTAGCGCCAATTCACCTTCATCTGCTGCGGCGACCCGATCTTGTCCTCGTGCAGGTACTCGCCGCGCTCGACCGCCACCGATTGCAGCGGCAGGAATTTGTAGCGGTAATAGTCGTCGACCGCCGGATCGGCCAGCGGCCGCCAACTCCAGCCCTCGGCGACCTGGTTGAAGGCCATCCGGTAACGCACAACGGCACGTTCGCCCGCCACCTCGATCGTAAAACCGGAACCGGCTTCGAGATCGACGTCGACCTCGACCTCCCTTCCCGGCATCGCCTTGAGGCTGGCTTCCGGCAGGCGCGCCAAGGCGTCGAACTGCGTTTCGGCAGGTTCGACGGCATGTGCCGATGAAAAAAAGGCGGCGGCCGCAGCCGCCGTGAATACTTGTCTGAGGAAAAACATGTCGATACCTGAACGCTGCCATGAGGGCAACGCTCGACCGTCATTCTGGGCACGGGCCGGCTATCCGCCCATGATGCATATCAACAAATGCTGATGCGGCTCACACCTGCGTCTGCGTCACCGCCTTGCGGAAGCGCAGCAGCGCGACGGTGAAAAAGCAGCCGCCAACGGCGAGCATGGCCAGCAGGTCGCGCCAGATCACGTCCAGGCCGGCCCCACGGTAGAGGATGCCTTGCGCCAGGCGGACGAAATAGGTGGTCGGCGCCGCCAGCATGATGTGCTGCACCAGCGGCGGCATGCTCTCACGCGGCGAGACGCCGCCGGAAAGCAGCAGCAGCGGGATGATGCAGAGGATGACGAGCAGCCCGAACTGCGGCATCGAGCGCGCCAGCGTGCCGAGAAAGATGCCAATCGACGCCGCCGCGAACAGGTAGCAGGCGGCCGCCGCCAGGAACAGCGGCAGCGAGCCGGCAATCGGCACCTTCAGCACCTGCTGCACCATCACCAGCAGCGCGAAGCTGACGCCGAGCAGCACCGCCAGCCCGTTGGCCCAGATCTTGGCCATCATGATCTCGAACGGCGTCAGCGGCATCACCAGCAGGTGCTCGATGGTGCCGTGCTCGCGCTCGCGGATGAAGGCGGCGCCGACCAGGATGATGGTCAGCATGGTGACGTTGTTGATGACTTCCATGACACCGCCGAACCAGACGCCGATCAGGTTGGGGTTGAAGCGCACACGGGTCGTCAGCTTGATCGGCGTCGCGCTGCTGTCGCGCGTGCCGGTCAGGTATTCGTTGATCTCGCCCAGTGCGATGGTGTTGATGTAGGTGGCGCCGATGAAGGCCTGGCTCATGATCGTCGCGTCGATATTGAGCTGCATGTCCGGTTTGCGCCCGGTTTCCACGTCGTGCTGGAAGTTGGGCGGGATCACCAGCGTGAAGTTGTAGCGGCCGGAATCCATGCCCTTGTCCAGCTCGGCCAGCGTCGTCTGTTGCGGTGGACGGAAATAAGGCGGGTAAAACGCACCGACGATGCGCCGCGACAACGGCGACTGGTCCTCATCGACCACCGCGATCGGCGCGTTGCGCAGTTCCTGCGAAGCGCCGGTCGCCGCCGTGTAGATGGCACCCGAAAAGGCCCAGCAGATGAGCACCAGCAGCACCTTGTCGGCGCGCAGGCTTTGCAGTTCCTTCAAGCCCAGGCGATAGATATTGGCGAGCGTCGCGAAACGCATGCTATTTTTCCTGCTTTCTGAGCAGCGCCACCGACAGCGCGGTCAGCACCGGGATGAAGCAGGCCAGCGCGATGAACTGCGGCCACAGGTCGGCAAAGCCGAGCGCCTTGGTGAAGGTGCCGCGACTGACGATCAGGAAATAACTGGCCGGGAAGAACTGGCCGATCCAGTAAGCCGGCCCTTCGAGCGCCGCAACCGGGGTGGTGAGGCCGGAGAAGGTGACGGTCGGCAGGATGGTCAGGATCGCCGTGCCGAACAGCGCAGCGATCTGCGTGCTGGTGAAGGTCGAGATCAGCAGGCCGAAGCCGGTGGTGGCGATGACATACAGGAAAGCCCCGAAACTCAGCGCCAGCAAGCTGCCCTTCATCGGCACCTGGAACATGAGCTGCGACTGGATCACCAGCAGCACGTAGCTGATGAGCGCCACGGCGATGTACGGCAGCTGCTTGCCGAGCAGGAATTCGAGGCGCGTCACCGGCGTCACGTAGAGGTTGGTGATCGAGCCGAGTTCCTTCTCGCGCACCACGCCGAGCGCCATCAGGATGGCCGGGATGAAGATCAGCAGGATGGGAATGACCGCCGGCACCATCGCGTTGATGCTCTTGAAATCCTGGTTGTAGCGGTAGCGTGAGACGATATTGACCGGGTACGCGGTCTCGACGCCGGTGGCCTCGCGGATGATCTGCTGCACGTACTCCAGGTGCATGCCTTGCAGGTAGCCGCGCACCGTTTCGCCGCGATACGGCATGGCGCCGTCCACCCAGACGCCGATTTCCGGCCAGTGGCCACGCCGCAGATCGCGGCCGAAATCGGCGGGAATGTCGATGGCCAGCGCCAGTTCACCGTTCTTCATGCGCCGATCGAGATCGGCATCGTCGAGGATGGCCGGCTGCTCGATGAAATAGCGCGAGCCGGCGATGTTCTGGATGTAGGCGCGGCTTTCCGGCGACTGGTCGCGGTCGAGCGCGGCGAAGCGCAGGCCTTCGACATCGAGCGAAATGCCGAAGCCGAGCACGAACATCAGCAGCACCGAACCGAGCAAGGCAAAGGCCAGGCGGATCGGGTCGCGACGCAGTTCCAGCGCCTCGCGGTAGGCATAGCCGAGCAGGCGGCGCGGGCTGAAGGCGCTTTGGCCAGCGCTCGGGTGGTTTTTCGGCCGGTTGCGGTCGACCTCCGTTTTTGCCCCTTTTTCGGGGTCGACCGCAACAGGCGCTTTTTCAACCCCCGTCGCCTCTTCCAGATAGCTGATGAACGCCGCTTCCAGGTCTGGCTGGCCGCGCGCCGCGCAGAGGCCGGCCGGCGTGTCGCTGGCCAGCACCTTGCCGGCGTGCATCAGTGAAATACGGTCGCAGCGCTCGGCCTCGTTCATGAAGTGCGTGGAGATGAAAATAGTGACGCCCTGCCCGCGCGACAGCTCGACCAGCAGCGCCCAGAATTCGTCGCGCGCCACCGGGTCGACGCCGGAAGTCGGCTCGTCAAGGATCAGCAGCTTCGGCTCATGCACCACCGCCACGGCCAGCGACAGGCGCTGGCGGATGCCCAGCGGCAGTTCGGCGGCAGCCTTGTCGGCGTAGGCTTCCAGGCGGAAACGCTGCATCAGCTCGGCGATGCGCGGGCCGCGCCGGTCGTCCGGCAGATGGAACAGCCGGGCGTGCAGATCAAGGTTGGCGCGCACCGTCAATTCGCCATAAAGCGAGAAGGACTGCGACATGTAGCCGACCTGCTTGCGCGTTTCGAGATCGCCGGCATCGACGGCCTTGCCGAACAGCTTGGCGACGCCTTCGCTCGGCGGCAGCAGACCGGTCAGCATCTTCATCGTCGTCGTCTTGCCGCAGCCATTCGAGCCGAGAAAGCCGAAAATCTCGCCGCGCTCGATCTTGAAGCTGACGCGGTCGACCGCCGTAAAGTCGCCAAAACGCTGCGACAAGCCATCCGCTTCGATGGCGTAAACGCCCCCATCGCCGACGCGCGGCGGAATCACCAGCGCGTGGTGCGCCTGCCGGCGTTCTTCCGGCAGCAATTGAATGAACGCGGCGTCGAGCGTCGCCTGCCCGGTCTGTGCCCGCAGTTCAGCCGGCGTACCGGTGCCAAGCACCCTGCCGGCGTCCATCGCCACCAGCCAGTCGAAGCGCTCGGCTTCCTCCATGTAGGCGGTCGCCACCAGCACGCTCATGCCCGGGCGGCGGGCGCGGATGCTGTCGATCAATTCCCAGAACTGACGGCGCGAGAGCGGATCGACCCCGGTCGTCGGCTCGTCGAGAATCAAGAGGTCGGGATCGTGAATCAGCGCGCAGCACAGGCCAAGCTTCTGCTTCATGCCGCCCGAGAGCTTGGCGGCAGGCCGGTCGCGGAAGGGCGACAAGCCGGTGCTGGCCAGCAACTCGGCGATGCGCTGCTCACGCTCGCGCTTGCCCTGCCCGAACAGGCGGCCGAAGAAATCGACGTTCTCGAACACCGACAGCGTCGGGTACAAATTCCGCCCCAGCCCCTGCGGCATGTAGGCGATGCGCGGCTGCACCGAAGCACGGAAGCGGCGCTCGCCGATGTCGCCGCCCAGCACCTCGACGCGCCCGGTCTGAATCTGCCGCGCCCCGGAAACCAGCGCCAGCAGCGACGACTTGCCGACGCCATCCGGCCCGATCAACCCCACCATGCAGCTCGCCGGCAAGGCAACATCGACTGCTTCCAGCGCCGTCACCGCGCCATAACGGTGGCTGACGCCGGCCAGACGGGCGACCAGCGGGCGTTCCATCGCCGCCTACTTCCCGTTGACTTGCAGCTTGTCCGGCCAGGCGGCGCCCGGGTCGAGCCGCACGTAGGCGACGCCCGGCATGCCACCCTTGGCCAATTCGCGATGCGCCGTCAGCCAGGCCGGGTCGGGCTTGACCTTGATGCGGAACATCAGCTTTTCGCGCTCGGTGCGCGTCTCGACCTCGCGCGGCGTGAATTGCGCCTTCGCCGCCACAAAACTGACCACCGCCGGAATCGGCTGCCCCGGCAAGGCGTCGAGCACGATGCGCGCCTCGCTGCCCAGCGCCACCTGCCCGGCCTTGTCGGTCGGCAGGTAGATCGTCATGTACATGTCCGAAAGATCGACCAGCGTCAGCGCCTTGCCGCCCGCCGCCAGCACCTCGCCCGGCTCGGCCAGCCGGTACAGCACGCGGCCATTGATCGGCGATTTCAGCGAAGTATCGTTCAGCGTCGCCTGCAGGCCTTCCACCTTCGCCACGGCAGCAGCCACCGCCGCATCGGCTTCGGCCACCCGGCTCTGCGCCTGATCCATGCCGGCCATCGCGCCTTCCATGCCGGTCTGGTCGGTGTCCAGCTTGCTCTGGCTGATAAAGCCCTTCTCGACCAGGCTTTGCGAACGCTTCAAGGTCTTGCCCGCCAGCGCCACATCGGTACGCGACTTGCGCTCCCCGGCCCGCGCCTCCTCAACCGCCTTCTGCGCCTGCGCCACCTGCGCCTCGGCGGCGCGCAACTGGGCACGCAGATCGTCGGCATCCAGCCGCGCCACCACCGCCCCCGCCTCGACCGTGTCGCCCTCGTGCGGCCCCAACTCCACCAGCCGCCCGGCAATCTTGGTCGCCACATCCACCTCAACCGCCTCCAGCCGCCCATTCCCCGACGCAAACCCCGCCGGCAAGCCGCTTGGACGCTGTTGATACAAGAAATAACCGCCTGTTGCGGTCAACGCCAAAAAAAGGCCAAAAACCAAAACCTTCCGCAAACGCCCGCTTTCCATAAATCACCCGCTCCGTTACTGACCAATTGGTCATTACTCAGAAGGAATTATAGGCTCGGGAGTTCGAGCTGGGTTGCGGTGGATCAAGTTCCTTGAGCGTTGAACCAGCGCCGTTTTGGACGCCGGAGACATGGTGACCGCTACTGCCGCGACGTCCGTACCTCAAGGGGCGTAAGGCAAGTCGTCGGCCATTGCGGACAGTTGGCCTCGGGCAGGGCAACGGCTGGTAAGGTGCAGCCACCTGCTATTCGATGGTACTACGCCCCGGCGCGACAGCTTTGCCGGTTTTCTTATGGCATGTCGGTGCCCTATGCAGATGTTCTCCTTTTCCAGGCATGAACGGCAGGTAACGGCCGACCAGTCGCTCTGGACCCTTGCTCTAGGACAACACTTCCGCCTTTGCCAGCGTTAAGGAGCCTGTCAGAAATTTTGTGTGTGAGGCATAACATGTCGTCAAGAAGGAGCATGTATGCCAAGCAAGACGAGCAAGAAGAAACCGGCAGCGGCGCTGCCCAGCATTCCGAAAGAACTCATTGACC
>JAGOAU010000012.1 GCA_017983755.1 Azonexus sp.
TGAGGTCGCTGGCGATGGTCTTGACCAGCGTGGACTTGCCCTGGCCGTTGGCGCCAAGGATGCCGATGCGCTGGCCGGCCATCACTGAGCGGTTGATGCCGCGGACGATGACCGTCGGCGGCGTGCCTTCCGGCGCGTCGTCCGGCGGCGGATAGCCGATGGTGGTATCGACCATCGACAGCATGGGATTAGGCAGGTTTTGTGGCTCCTGGAATTCGAAGGTGAATTCCGCCTCGGCCAGCACCGGCGCGATCTTTTCCATGCGGTCGAGCGCCTTGACCCGGCTCTGCGCCTGCTTGGCCTTGCTCGCCTTGGCCTTGAAGCGGTTGATGAAGGATTGCAGGTGGGCAATCTTCTCGGCCTGGCGGGCGGCGGTGGCCTGCTGTAGCACGATCTGCTCGGCGCGCATGTCCTCGAACTTGCTGTAATTGCCGCCGTAGCGCACTAGCTTGGCGTTGTCGATGTGCAGCGTGACGCCGGTGATGGCATCCAGATACTCGCGGTCGTGGCTGATCATGACCAAGGTGCCCGGGTAACGCTTCAGCCAGGCTTCGAGCCAGACCAGGGCGTCCAGGTCGAGGTGGTTGGTCGGTTCGTCGAGCAGCAGGATGTCGGACGGGCACATCAGCGCGCGCGCCAGTTGCAGGCGCATCCGCCAGCCGCCGGAGAAACTGTTGACAGGGTTGTGCAGTTCCGAGACCTTGAAACCGAGGCCGAGGATCAGCGACTGGGCGCGCGCTTCGGCGTCGTGTTCGCCAGCGTCGTTGAGCGCCATGTAGGCCTCGGCCATGCGCATGCCGTCGTCGCTGGCTTCGGCGTCGTGCACTTCGTTGCGTGCGGCGAGCAGCTTGGTGTCGCCGTCGATGACGAAGTCGGTGGCCGACTGCTCGGTTTCCGGCATGTCCTGCGCGACCTGGCCCATATGCCAGATTTTGGGAATCGAATAATCGCCGCCATCCTCGTGCAGCGTGCCGTTGAGCAGCGCGAACAGGGTCGATTTGCCGGCGCCGTTGCGGCCGACCAGGCCGACCTTCTCGCCGGGGTTGATGGTGACCGAGGCCTTGTCGAGCAGCACTTTCGAGCTGCGGCGCAGGGTGACGTTCTTGAGGATGATCATGGGGCGGAACTTTCGGGGAAGACGCGCATGATAGCCAGCTACAGGTCGCGCACCTACGGGTATTTGCGGGTTGGGCGACTCAGGCCGGGCCGCTGTTGTTGCGGCGCACCATATAGACGTACAGCGACTCCACCCGTTCGCGTGCCCACGGCGTGCGGCGCAGGAATTTCAGGCTGGAAGCGATGCTCGGGTCGTGGGTGAAGCAGCGGATGTCGATCTGCCGCCCCAGTTCCTCCCAGCCGTAATGGGCATGCAAGGCGGTCAGGATCTTCTCCAGCGTGATGCCGTGGAGGGGATTGTTCGGCTGGGGCGCGGTCATGGGGCGGATTATAATGCGCGGCTGTTCAGCTGCCGCCCCGGAATTCCCATGTCCCGCATTCTTCTCGCCCCGATGGAAGGGCTCGCCGACAACCTGCTGCGCGGCGTGCTGACCTCGATTGGCGGCTACGACTGGGCGATCTGCGAATTCATCCGCGTCTCGGGCAGCGTATTGCCGGTGAAGACCTACGAGCGCATCTGCCCGGAGCTGCTGCACGGCAGCAAGACTGCGGCGGGAACGCCGATGCGCGTGCAGTTGCTTGGCTCCGACCCGCATTTCATGGCTGAAAACGCCCGCCGGCTAGTGAGCCTGAAGCCGGCGGGTGTCGATCTCAACTTCGGCTGCCCGGCGCCGACGGTGAACCGCCATCGCGGCGGTGCGGCGCTGCTCGGCGAGCCGGAGTTGCTGAACGAGATCGTCAGCGCCGTGCGTGCGGTGGTTCCGGTCGAAATCCCGTTTACGGCAAAAATGCGCCTCGGCATCGACGATACTAGCCGCGCCGTCGACTGCGCGCAAGCCCTGGCGGCGGGCGGCATCGACGAACTGATCGTGCATGGCCGGACCAAGCTCGATGGCTATCGCCCGCCGGCGCGCTGGGCGTGGATCGACAAGGTGCGGGCGGCGGTCGACATCCCGATCATCGCCAACGGCGAGGTGTGGAGGGTGGACGATTTCGTGCGCTGCCAGCAGGAAACCGGCTGCGCCGACATCATGCTCGGCCGTGGCGCCATCGCCGACCCGCTGCTGGCGCGGCGGGTGCGCGGCGAGCTAACCGGCGGCTGGGAGGAAGTCGCTCCCGGCGTCGCCGCCTACTGGCAGGGCGTGCGCCGCAAGGTGGTGCCGGAACATGCCGGCGGTCGCCTCAAGCAATGGTTGGCCCTGCTGCGCCGCAATTATCCGGAAGCCGAAATGCTCTACCAGACCCTGCGGCCGATCAAGACGGCGCACGACATCGACGCGGCGCTGGTCGCCGCCGGCATCCTCGGCGCACTGCCGCTCGCCGCATGAGCGGAAATTCGCGCTTCATCGTCAGCGCCCAGGAAGGGCCGCATCGCGACCTTGAAGCACTCGTCCTTCGCCATATAGCGCATCCGTTCAGGAAGCCGATACTCGACTACAACCGGGAAGCCTTCGCTCTTGCACTGGCTGCCCGCGACGCCTGGCAGCCGGCAGCGCCGCTGATTCTCGACGCCGGTTGCGGCGTCGGCTGGAGCACGCAGCGCCTCGCCGAAATGTACCCCGAGCATTTCGTTTTTGGCGTCGATCAGTCGGTCGACCGCATCAGTCGCGGTCGACCGCTCCCGATGCCCAAAAATGCCGTGCTGATCCGCGCCGACCTAGTCGATTTCTGGCGCTTGCTGGCGGAAAACGACATCCGGCTGGCGCGCCACTACAATCTCTATCCCAACCCGTGGCCGAAAATCGGCCACCTCTCCCGGCGCTGGCATGGTCATGCGGTGTTCCCGGTGTGGCGCGAACTGGGCGGCGAACTCGAATGCCGCAGCAACTGGCGGATCTACATCGAGGAAATGGCCCAGGCGCTGACCCTGCTGACCGGCCAGCCAGTCATCGCCGAGCCTTACGAGACCGACGACCCGATGACGCCCTTCGAAAAGAAATATCTCGCCTCCGGCCACGAACTCTGGCGCTGCCGGGTCAGCCTGCCATGAACATCTGCCAGACCTGCGGCGCCTGTTGCGCCAGCTTCCGCGTCGACTTCCACCCCGCCGAACTGGCCGGCTGCGCCTTCGCCTGGGGGGCGGGTGTGCCGAAGGCAATGACCGTTCCGGTCACGCCTGCCATCGTCCGCATGGCCGGCACCGATGCAACCGAACCGCGCTGCGTGGCGCTGGCCGGAGAAATAGGAAAAAGCGTGAATTGCACCATCTACGACGGTCGACCGTCACCGTGCCGGGAGTTTGATACCGAGCACGCAGCCTGCAATCGGGCGCGGCAACGGTGCGGGTTAATGCCCTTGTAGCCGGGGGGGCAATTGAAATTGATGGGCTGCACCGTGTCCGACGCAGTCTTTGGCCCTGGATACCCCCGTGTTGCCGGTTCCTTTATTTTGCAGACAAAGTGGCTTGATCGACATGCCGCTGGCTGTGGCGTAGCTGCGCTATGTCCCGGCCGGGCGGGGTCCCGAACATGCGGCGATATTCACGGCTGAATTGCGACGGGCTTTCGTAGCCGACGTGATGGGCGGCGGAGGCGGCATCGGTGCTGGTGGTTAGCATGAGCCGCCGGGCTTCATGCAGGCGCATCTGCTTCTGATATTGCAAGGGCGTCATCGCGGTCAGTGCCTTGAAATGGTGGTGCAGTGACGATTTGCTCATGTTCGACAGGCTGGCCAGACGCTCGATGCTGATCGGCTGGTCAAGGTTCGTTTTGAGCCAGTCGATGGCGCGGACGATCTGATGGCTGTGGCTGCCGCTGGCAGCAGCCTGGCGCAGGCGCGAGCCGAGGGCGCCGGTGAGCAGGCGGTAGAGCAGTTCGCGCTCGATGATCGGAGCGAGCACCGGGATGTCGGCCGGCGTATCGAGCAGGCGGGCAAGACGCAGGGCGGCGCCCTGAATCTCGGCGCTGAGGGTGCCGACGGCAATGCCGCGGTCAACGGCATCCAGGGCACGATTTTCTGGAATGGCGGCGGCCAGTTCGTTGATCTTCAGCGGATCGATCAGCAGTGCCAGTCCCAGATACGGCTCGCTGGCCGAGGCGCAGATAATGCGCGAGAACATCGGCAGGTCGACCGACGAAATCAGGCAATGTCGGGCGTCGTAGTCGTAGGTCTCTTCGCCCACCTTGATGCGCTTGGCGCCTTGGACCATCATGGCGAAAACCGAGGCCATGATGGTGCAGGTCGGCGCGTCGCAATTCGATCCGCGAAACAGCCGCAGGCCGGGGATAGCGGTATCGACGGCCCCGTCATCCGGGCAATGGCGGCGAAGAATCCCGGCGAGTTCCGCGCGCTGGCGAATCAGCGCGGCGTTTTCCATGGCGATGGAATCATTCGGTCGGGGCGGGGTCAGAACGGCAGTATCCATGGCCGACAGGGTAGCGGTTTTGCCTGCGGCCGACGAGAGGTGGCAGGCCGTTTCTGGAGGATCAGGCAATAAGTCTGCACGATTGGGTTATCGGTTCGTCCCGACTCTCGCCCACACTGTCGGCACCGACAGGGCAATCTTGTTTGCCGCTGTTCCCTTTTTTGCAAGGAGCTTGCAGATGATCAAACTAACTATTAACGGCAAGGTGCATCAGGTCGATGTGGCGCCCGATACGCCATTGCTCTGGGCGTTGCGCGACACGCTGCAGATGACAGGCACCAAGTACGGCTGCGGCCAGGCGCTGTGCGGCGCCTGTACCGTGCATGTCGAAGGCAGCCCGGTGCGCGCCTGCATGACGCCGTTGTCGGCGGTGGCCGGGCGCAAGATCACGACCATCGAAGCCATCGACAGCCAGCGTGTCGGCAAGGCCGTGCAGGAAGCCTGGCGCAAACTGGATGTCGTGCAGTGCGGTTTCTGCCAGTCCGGCCAGATCATGAGCGCCGTGGCGCTGCTCAGCCAGAACCGCAAGCCGAGCGATGCCGACATCGACAACGCCATGTCGGGCAACCTTTGCCGCTGCGCCACCTACGTCCGCATTCGCGCGGCCATCCACGAAGCCGCCAAGACGCTGGCGTGAGGAGATAGCCATGTCCGGGATCATCATCGAAAACCTCAGCCGCCGCCGTTTTCTGCAAGGCAGCGGCGGCCTGACGCTGGGTTTCTGTCTGCCGGCCATTGCCTCAGGCGCTGCCGGCAAGTTGGGTGCCACTGCTGCGGTCGACACCGAAATTAACGCGTTTTTGAAAATCGGCACCGACAACAGCGTGACCATCCTGTCCAAGCACCTTGAAATGGGCCAGGGCAGCTACACCGGCCTGGCCACCATTCTGGCCGAAGAACTGGACGCCGACTGGCAGCACGTTCGCGTCGAAGGCGCTCCGGCCGATGCCAGGCGGTACAACAACACTTTCTGGGGCCCGGCACAGGGTACCGGCGGCAGCACGGCGATGGCCAATTCCTGGGAGCAGATGCGCAAGGCCGGCGCAGCCGGGCGGGCCATGCTGGTTTCCGCCGCCGCCAAGCGCTGGAATATCGGCGCGGCCGATATTGCGGTGCGCGACGGCATCGTCAGCCATGCCGCCAGCGGCCGCAAGGCCAGCTTTGGCGAACTGGCGCAGGATGCCGCCAGGGAAACGGTGCCCGCCGATGTCAAATTGAAGGAGCCCAGGGATTTCCGCCTGATCGGCAAGCAGGCCAGGCGCAAGGACAGCGTGGCCAAGACCAACGGCACGGCGCAATTCACACAGGATGTATTCCTGCCCGGCATGGTGGTGGCCGTCGTCGCGCATCCGCCGCTGTTCGGCGCCACGGTGAAATCCTTCGATGCCGGCAAGGCCAGGGCGATCAAGGGTGTCGTCGATGTTGTGCAGATTCCGCAAGGCGTCGCCGTGCTGGCGAGCGATACGTGGAGCGCCAAGAAGGGGCGCGATGCGCTGTCGGTCAGTTGGGATGAAAGCAAGGCCTTCAAGCTGGGCAGCGACGAAATCCTCGCCAAATACAAGGAAATGGCCAAGACGCCGGGCCTGATCGCCGCGAACAAGGGCGACACGGCGAAAACCTTTGCCGGCGCTGCCAAGGTGATCAGCGCTTCCTTCGATTTTCCCTACCTCGCCCACGCCGCCATGGAGCCGATGAACTGCGTCGTCCAGCTCAAGGCCGATGGCTGCGACCTGTGGAACGGCGAGCAGTTCCAGACCGTCGACCAGGGCCGGGTGGCGGCGCTGTTCGGGCTCCGGCCGGAGCAGGTCAAGCTCAACATGCTCTACGCCGGCGGCAGCTTCGGGCGCCGCGCCAATACGCAGTCGGATTACGTGCTGGAGGCGGCGCATATCGTCAAGGCGATCAACGGCAAGGCGCCGGTCAAACTGGTCTGGCTGCGCGAGGACGACATGCGCAGCGGTTACTACCGCCCCATGTTCCACCACGCGCTGGAGGCGGCGCTCGATGGCAGCGGCAAGCTGGTCGGCTGGCATCACCGGCTGGTCGGGCAGTCGATCCTGACCGGTTCGCCGTTCGAAGCGATGATGGTCAAGGATGGCATCGATCACGTGTCGGTCGAAGGCGCCTCCAATCTGCCCTACGCCATTCCCAACCTGCTGGTCGATCTGCACACGCCGACCGATATCGGCGTGCCGGTGCTCTGGTGGCGTTCGGTCGGCTCCTCGCACACGGCCTATTCGACCGAGGTCTTCCTCGATCAAGTGGCGGCGGCGATGGGCAAGGATCCGGTGGCGCTGCGTCTGGAATTGCTCGCCGAGCATCCGCACCATGCCGGCGTGCTCAAGCTGGCGGCCGAGAAAGCCAACTGGGGAACACCGCTCAAGGCGGCTCCCGGCGAACGGCGCGGCCGGGGCGTGGCGGTGCATGAATCGTTCAACTCCTTCGTCGCCCACGTCGCCGAAGTGACGATCAAGAAAGACGGCACGATTCGCGTCGACCGCGTTGTTTCGGCGGTTGATTGCGGCACGGCGATCAACCCGGACAACATCCGTTCGCAGGTCGAAGGCTCGGTAGGCTTCGCGCTGTCGGCGGCCATGAGCGGTGAAATCACGCTCAAGGGCGGGCGTGTCGAGCAGGGTAATTTCGATGGCTATCCGGTGCTGCGCATCGGCGACATGCCCAGGGTTGAGGTCCATATCGTGCCTTCGACGCTCGCCCCGACCGGCATCGGCGAACCTGGCGTACCGCCGGTCGCGCCGGCTGTCGCCAACGCCATCGCCGCTGCCACCGGCAAGTTCCTGACCAGGCTGCCGTTCAATACCGCCGAGTTGGTGGCTGGAGGGGGGGCCTGACATGGACAGCCTGGATACGCAAGTGCTGGACGCCGCTCGACGCTGGGCGGTAGCCGGGCATCGCTTCGCCTTGATCACCGTCGCCCGCACCTGGGGTTCTGCCCCCAGGCCGCCGGGCGCGTGGATGATTTTGCGTGACGACGGGCAGGTGCAGGGCTCGGTATCGGGTGGCTGCATCGAAGACGACCTGATCCGCCGCGCTGCCGCTGGAGAGTTCACCGGCGAATCCGGCAGCACCGCGCCGCGCGTTCTGCGCTACGGCATGACGGCCGATGAGGCGCATCGCTTTGGCCTGCCCTGCGGTGGCACGCTGGAACTGGTGCTCGAACCGGCGCCGGACGCCGCCTTGCTCGAACAACTCGCCGAGCGCATCGCCACCGGCCAGCTGGTGCAGCGACGTATCGCGCTGGCTAGCGGCCTGGTCAGCATCGCGGGCAGCAGCGCCGGCGACAGCCTGCAATGGGACGGCGAAACGCTGGTCACGCTGCATGGCCCGGCGTGGCGCCTGCTGATCATCGGCGCCGGGCAGATTTCGCGCTATCTGGCGACGATGGCGCAGGCGTTGGGCTATCGCGTCTTTATCTGCGACCCGCGCAGCGAGTACGCCGATGGCTGGGATGTGGCGGGCACCGAACGCATCGCATCCATGCCGGATGACGCGGTGACCGAGCTTGCGCTCGATCCGCGCAGCGCCGTCGTGGCGTTGACGCACGATCCCAAGCTTGACGACATGGCCTTGCTCGAAGCGTTGAAGTCGCCGGCCTTTTATGTCGGCGCCCTCGGCTCGCACGCCAACAACAGCAAGCGTCGCCAACGTCTGCTGCAATATTTCGACCTGTCGCAGGCCGAAGTCGACCGCCTGCATGGCCCGGTCGGCTTGCCCATCGGCAGCCGCACGCCGCCGGAAATCGCCGTCTCCATCCTGGCCGAAATGACCGCCGTGAAAAATGGGCAAAATTTCCGGTCGACCGCAGCAGCCGTCGATCCCTACGCCTGCGGCGTCGCATGAAGCAAATCGTCGGCATCCTGCTGGCTGCCGGCAGCAGCCAGCGCTTCGGTGCCGACAAGCGGCTGCAGCCGCTGGCCGACGGCACACCGATGGCGCTGGCCTCGGCGCGGCACCTGGCCAGGATATGCAGCCGCACCATCGTCGTCATTCGTCCCGACGATGCAGCGCTGGCCAGCCTGCTGGCGGCGGAAGGGCTGAAAACCGTCGCTTGCGACCAGGTCGGGCAAGGCATGGGCCACAGCCTGGCCCGAGGCATCGAGGTCAGTGCCGATTCGGACGGCTGGCTGGTTGCCCTGGCCGATATGCCCTACATCGAGCCTGCCAGCTACGCTGCCGTGGCGGAAGCGCTACAGAACGGCACCCGTCTTGCCCGGCCCGCCTATCATGGGAAAGCCGGCCACCCCGTCGGCTTCAGCGCCATTTACCGTGCCGATTTGCTCGCCTTGACCGGCGATCAAGGCGGCAAGTCCATTCTCGACACTCACCGGGAACATATCCGTTTGTGCTCTGTGGACGATCCCGGCATCCTGAAGGACATTGATCGTCCATCGGAGTTTTGGCCGGGTTGTGTGAATTGACCGTACGGCAGGTTTCGAAGCTCGGCGGTCGCCTGGATTACTACTTGACGGGATGGTCGATTGTCGGCAGTTGGCCGGCCGGAAGCGAGTCGCCGCGGCGATTCCAGGCTTACTTCGACAAACTCCGCATCGCCCGCTCCAGTCCCTCGATGGTCAGCGGAAACATCCGTTTCCCCAGCAGTTGCTCGATCATCTGGATCGACGGCGTGTAGGTCCAGTGCGCTTCTGGCAGCGGGTTGAGCCAGGCGGCGTGGGGCCAGGTGGCGAGCAGGCGTCCGAGCCAGACGGCGCCGGCTTCCTCGTTCCAGTGCTCGACGCTGCCGCCGGGGCGGGCGATTTCGTAGGGGCTCATGCTGGCGTCGCCGACGAAGACCAGCTTGTAGTCGGGGCCGTAGGTGTGGATGACGTCCCAGGTCGACAGCTTTTCGTTGTGCCGCCGGCGGTTGTCCTTCCACACGCCTTCATAGACGCAGTTGTGGAAGTAGAAGTGCTCGAGATGCTTGAACTCGGCGCGGGCGGCCGAGAACAGTTCTTCGCAGGCCTGGATGTGGTCGTCCATCGAACCGCCGATGTCGAGGAAGAGCAGCACCTTGACGGCGTTGTGGCGTTCCGGCCGCAGGTGCAGGTCGAGCCAGCCGCCGTTGCGGGCGGTGCCGGCGATGGTGCCGTCGAGGTCGAGTTCGGTCGCCGCGCCCTTGCGGGCGAAGCGGCGTAGCCGGCGCAGGGCGACCTTGATGTTGCGCACGCCAAGATCGACGGTGTCGTCGAGGTTGCGGAATTCGCGCTGCTCCCAGACCTTGATCGCCGTGCGGTTGCCGACCGATTCGCCGCCGATGCGCACGCCTTCAGGGTTGTAGCCGCCGTGGCCGTAGGGCGAGGTGCCGGCGGTGCCGATCCACTTGTTGCCGCCGGAATGGCGCTCCTTCTGCTCGGCCAGCCGCTCCTTCAATTGCTCGAAGATTTTCTCGTAGCTGAGCTTTTGCAGCCGGGCTCGGTCGGCTTCCGAGAGGTGGCGGCGGGCGGCCAGTTCCAGCCATTCTTCGGGCACTTCGGGGGCGAAACCGGGCAGGGCTTCGATGCCCTTGAAGTATTCGCCGAAAGCCCGGTCGAAACGGTCGTAGAGGGATTCATCCTTGACCAGCAGGGTGCGCGACAGCAGGTAGAAATCGTCCAGGCTGCCGCTAACGAGGCGGGCTTCCAGCGCTTCGAGTAGGGCCAGCAATTCGTTGGTGGAAACGGGGAGCTGGCGTGCTTTCAGGTGGAGGAAGAAATCGACGAGCATTTACGGCTTGCGGCGGCTCATGAAAGCCAGGCGTTCGAAGAGATGTACGTCCTGTTCGTTCTTGAGCAGGGCGCCGTGCAGCGGCGGGATGGCGTCCTTGGCCTCCTTGGCGCGCAGGGCTTCGGGCGGGATGTCTTCGGCCAGCAGCAGTTTGAGCCAGTCGATCAGTTCGCTGGTCGACGGCTTTTTCTTGAGGCCGGGCACCTCGCGCAGGTCAAAGAAAACTTCGAGCGCTTCCTTGAGCAGCTCGTGCTTGAGCACCGGGAAATGGACCTCGACGATGCGCTGCATGGTTTCCTTGTCCGGGAACTTGATGTAGTGGAAGAAGCAGCGGCGCAGGAAGGCGTCGGGCAGTTCCTTCTCGTTGTTCGAGGTGATGATGATCAGCGGCCGGTGCTTGGCCTTGATCGTGCGGTGCAGCTCGTAGCAATGGAATTCCATGCGGTCGAGTTCGCGTAGCAGGTCGTTGGGGAATTCGATGTCGGCCTTGTCGATCTCGTCGATCAGCACCACCGACGGTTCGTCGCACTCGAAGGCCTGCCACAGCACGCCATGCACGATGTAGTGCGAAATGTCCTCGACACGCGGGTCGCCGAGCTGCGAGTCGCGCAGGCGGGAAACCGCGTCGTATTCGTAAAGTCCCTGCTGCGCCTTGGTCGTCGATTTTATGTGCCACTGGAACAGCGGCATGTTCAGCGCCCGCGCCACTTCCTCGGCGAGCAGCGTCTTGCCGGTACCCGGCTCACCCTTGATGAGCAGCGGGCGTTGCAGGGCGACGGCGGCATTGACCGCCAGCGTCAGGTCGCGCGTCGCGACGTAGGTGTCGGTACTCTGGAATTTCATGGCAGCTCGTGACCGTTGGTCGGGTTGGTGATTGCCCAAATTGTACGGGCAAACCAAACGAGCCGGGTTTGCGGTCGTAACCGTCGGGTCGGTGTTCGCGGGCAAAAAAATGCCCGCGCGGTGGCGGGCAAATTCCAATCCTTGGAGGAGGAAGTGGAGGAGACGTCTTCACTATGCCAAACAATATGCTGCGATGCAACAATTATTTTTATTGGATAATTGCTCGCTGCATTTCGAGGCGAAAGGGGAGGTGGGTCGCTGCTTCGTCGGCATAGGCGATGACGGCGAGTCGGTTGCGTTCCAGGAACTGCCCGATCAGTTGGCGCATCCGCACATCCTCGATCCAGTGGCACGAACGCACGATGGTCGGCTCGAAGCCGCGGGCCACCTTGTGTTCGCCGCCGGCGCCCGGCTCGAATGTTTTCAGGCCTTCGCGCAGGCAGTAGGCAATACCCTGGTAGAAGCACAACTCGAAGTGCAGACTGTTGAAGTTGCCGTTGGTGCCCCAATAGCGTCCATAGAGGGTGTCGTCGCTGCGGAAACACAGCGAAATCGCGACCGGCGCGCCTTGATGGCGGGCAATGAAGACCACCATGCGCCGGCCCAGTGCGGCCGCCAGGTCGGTAAAGCAGGCGGCCGAAAAGGCGGCGTAATTGCCGTATTTGTAGAAGGTGGCGGCATATAGCTGGTAAAGCGCCGGCCATTCAGCGGGCGGGATTTCATCGCCGTGGCGGACGCCGACTGCAATCCCGCTTTCCGCAACCCGCCGGCGTTCCGCCTTGACCTTGCGCCGCTTCACGGAAGGAAAGGCCGCCAGATAGCCGTCGAAATCGCCGTAGCCATGATCGCGCCAGTGAAATTGCACATCGTGGCTGACCAGCAGGCCGTGGGCGCGCAACAAATCGACTTCGGCTACGGCGGGCAGGGCGACATGCCATGAAGAAAATCTGTCTTCGGCAACTGCTGCCTTAATCTCCTCGATCAGGCGGGCCTTGACCTGATCGCTGTCTTCCCCCGCTGCCACGAGCAATCGCGGCCCTGACACCGGCGTATGAGGCAGGCCGCTGAATAATTTCGGGTAGTAGGTCTTGCCGAGCTGCTGATAGGCGGCTGCCCAGGACCAGTCGCGAACGAAATCGCCGTGGGAATGCGCCTTGACGTAGGTCGGCAGCATGCCGACGACCCCGCCTTCGGCGTTTGTCGCGACCCGGTGCCGGGCTTGCCAGCCGGAGGCGGCTCCGGCCGTTCCATGCTGTTCCAGAAGTGCGAAAAAATCCGCGTTCTGAAAGGGATGCCCATCCGGGCAGAGGCGTTGCCAGATGCCGCGTTCGATCTGTGCGGCCGCGGCGACAGTGGCAATGGATGTGGATTGCATAAGGAAAGCCGGGTCGCCGAGAGAAAAGTAAGAGTGTCCTAACCCGACCTGGTTCCCGTTTATCCCGGTTTTCGAACTGGGTACTGGCTCCCGTCACGGCTGGTTAGTGCACTGCATCAAAAAATTTGTCCCCCGTTTGCCGGGGTAAGTCTGTGGATAAACACTGAACAAGCGACGCAATGCATTGGGCCGGAAGGGATTCCGGTGTGTTGCCCAAAAATCTGGCAGGCTGCCGGTGGTGCGTGGTGCATCGCGTCAGGTCTGGCATCGCAGTGTTCTAACATATAAAATATATAAGACTTGCGAGCCGGCCTCGGGGTGCTAAAAGCCGAACCATTCGGCCGCCGCCATTGTCGTAAAATATCCGTTTCCCAGAGCAACCCTTTACGAAAGGAAGTCGCCGTGCTTGAAGCCTATCGCGCCCACGTAGCAGAGCGTGCAGCCCTCGGTATCCCGCCGCTGCCCCTGTCCAAGCAACAGACCACCGAACTGGTCGCCCTGCTGAAGAATCCGCCCGCTGGCGAAGAAGCAGCCCTGGTCGAACTGATTACCTACCGCGTGCCGGCCGGTGTCGATGATGCCGCCAAGGTCAAGGCCGAGTTCCTGGCCAAGGTCGCCAAGGGCGATGAGGCCTGTGCGCTGATTTCCAAGGAAAAAGCCACCGAACTGCTCGGCACCATGCTCGGCGGTTACAACGTCAAGCCGCTGATCGACCTGCTGGCTTGCGGCACCTGCGGCGTTGTCGCCGCCGAAGGCCTGAAGAAGACCCTGCTGGTTTTCGACTTCTTCCACGATGTTGCCGAACTGGCCAAGGGCGGCAATGCCAACGCCAAGGCCGTCATGCAATCCTGGGCTGACGGCGAGTGGTTCACCTCCCGCCCGGCTGTCCCGGCTTCGCAAAAGCTGACCGTCTTCAAGGTGACCGGCGAAACCAATACCGACGACCTGTCGCCGGCGCCGGATGCCTGGTCGCGCCCTGACATCCCGCTGCACGCCCTGGCCATGCTGAAGAACCCGCGTCCGGGTATCGAAGCCGACGAGCCGGGCTCGCGCGGCCCGATCAAGCAACTGGAAAAACTGGCTGCCAAGGGCAACCTGATCGCCTACGTCGGTGACGTGGTCGGTACCGGTTCTTCCCGCAAGTCCGCCACCAACTCGGTGCTGTGGTTCACCGGCGAAGACATCCCCTTCGTGCCGAACAAGCGTTTCGGCGGCGTCTGCCTCGGTTCCAAGATCGCTCCGATCTTCTTCAACACCATGGAAGATGCCGGCGCCCTGCCGATCGAAATCGCTGCTGACCAGATGGACATGGGCGATGAAATCGAACTGACCGTCGATCAAGCCACCGGCAAGGTTGTTGCCACCAAGAACGGCGCCACCATTGCCGAATCCCAGCTCAAGACCCTGGTCATCCTCGACGAAGTCCGCGCTGGCGGCCGTATCCCCCTGATCATCGGCCGCGGCCTGACCACCAAGGCCCGCGAATTCCTCGGCCTGCCGCAATCGACCCTGTTCCGCCTGCCGCAGAACCCGGCCGACGACGGCAAGGGTTACTCGCTGGCCCAGAAGATGGTCGGCAAGGCCTGCGGCGTGACCGGCATCCTGCCCGGCACCTACTGCGAGCCGAAGATGACCACCGTTGGTTCGCAAGACACCACCGGCCCGATGACCCGCGACGAACTCAAGGACCTGGCCTGCCTCGGCTTCTCCGCCGACCTCGTCATGCAGTCCTTCTGCCACACCGCCGCCTATCCGAAGCTGGTCGACGTGCGCATGCACCGCGAACTGCCGTCCTTCATCTCGACCCGCGGCGGCGTTGCGCTGCGTCCGGGCGACGGCGTCATCCACTCCTGGCTGAACCGCCTGCTGCTGCCGGATACCGTCGGTACCGGTGGCGACTCGCACACCCGCTTCCCGATCGGCATCTCCTTCCCGGCCGGTTCCGGTCTGGTCGCCTTCGCTGCCGCCACTGGCGTCATGCCGCTGGACATGCCGGAATCGGTGCTCGTCCGCTTCAAGGGCAAGATGCAGGATGGCATCACGCTGCGCGACTTGGTCAATGCCATTCCGTACTACGCGATCAAGGCCGGTCTCCTGACCGTCGAGAAGAAGGGCAAGAAGAACGTCTTCTCCGGTCGCATCCTGGAAATCGAAGGCCTGCCGGATCTCAAGGTCGAACAGGCTTTCGAACTGTCCGACGCCGCCGCCGAGCGTTCCGCCGCCGCCTGTTCGGTCGCCCTGAACAAGGCGCCGATCGTCGAGTACATGCGTTCCAACATCACGCTGATGAAGTGGATGATCGCCGAAGGCTATCAGGATGCCCGCACCCTGAAGCGCCGCATCAACGCCATGGAAGACTGGATCGCCAACGGTACGCTGCTCCAGGCCGATGCCAATGCCCAGTACGCTGCAGTCATCGAAATCGACCTGGCCGAAGTCAAGGAACCGATCCTGGCCTGCCCGAACGATCCGGACGACGTCAAGCTTCTGTCGGAAGTCGCTGGCGACAAGATCGACGAAGTCTTCATCGGCTCCTGCATGACCAACATCGGCCACTTCCGTGCCGCCGGCAAGGTGCTCGAAGGCAAGTCGGACATCCCGACCCGCCTGTGGATCGCCCCGCCGACCAAGATGGACGCGCTGATCCTGACCGAAGAAGGCTACTACGGCGTTCTCGGCAAGTCCGGCGCCCGCATGGAAATGCCGGGCTGCTCGCTGTGCATGGGCAACCAGGCGCAGATCCGCAAGGGCTCGACCGCGATCTCCACCTCCACCCGCAACTTCCCGAACCGTCTCGGTATTGACACCCGCGTCTACCTCGGATCCGCCGAACTCGCCGCGATGTGTGCGCTGGCCGGCCGCATCGTGACGGTGCCGGAGTACATGGAGCAGATCAAGCTGGTCAACGCCAAGGCGGCTGACGTCTATCGCTACATGAACTTCGACCAGATTCCGGAGTTCGTCGAGCAGGCCGCGACCGTCGAGATGTAATTCGCGAAAATCGGCGCTTTTAAAGCGTCGACCGCAACAAGGCCCTCGCCGGGAAACCGGCGGGGGCTTTTTACATGGGACTCGCGGTATCCATCATGCCATCCGGTTTTTGCTTGCATCGCATGTGTAAAATGTTTGCTTTCGCGGTCTGCAATGCCGCCAGCAACGACCGCTCGCCAGTCAGGGAAACCAACGAAACATGAACAACGCCGGGCAACAATATCTGAACGATCTCGACAAACGCCTGTGGTCCGCCGCCGACCGTCTGCGCGCCAACGTCAACCCCGGCGACTACATGCATGTGGTGCTTGGTCTGGTCTTCCTGAAATACATTTCCGACGCCTTCAAGGAACGTCGTGACGAGCTGAAAAAAGCCTTCCACGACCCGGCCAACGACTATTACCTTGGTGACGAGTCCGGCAATGTCGATGCCGAAATGATCGAGCAGGAACTCGAAGCCCGCGACTACTACACCGAAAAGAATGTTTTCTGGGTGCCAGCGCTGGCCCGTTGGGACTTCATCAAGGATAACGCCAAGGTTGCTGCCGGCACCAAGCTCGACGTCAAAAACGGCAAGGTCTACCAATACGAATTCAAGGGGATTGGCCGCCTGCTCGACGACGCCCTCGAAGCCGTCGAGAAGGAAAACCCACGGCTCAAGAACGTCCTCGACAAGGACTACGCCCGCAAGCGGGTGGATGAGGCGCTGCCCGGCCTGATCGACCTGCTGTCCACCGTGCCCTTCCAGCACGAATCGCTCAAGGCCAAGGACATCCTCGGTCACGTCTACGAATACTTTCTCGGCGAATTCTCGATTGCCGCCGGCAAGCGCGGCGGCGAGTTCTACACGCCCAAGAGCATCGTCAGCCTCATTGTCGAAATGCTCGAACCCTTCCAGGGCCGGGTCTATGACCCCTGCTGCGGCTCCGGCGGCTTCTTCGTGCAGAGCGAGCGCTTTGTCGAAGAGCACGGCGGGCGCATCGGCCAGCTCTCGGTCTATGGGCAGGAAGCCAACCCCACCACCTGGCGCCTGGCCTCGATGAACATGGCCATCCGGGGCATGGATTTCGACTTCGGCAAGG
This sequence comes from Azonexus sp., assembly GCA_017983755.1. Classification (GTDB taxonomy): domain Bacteria; phylum Pseudomonadota; class Gammaproteobacteria; order Burkholderiales; family Rhodocyclaceae; genus Azonexus. Next base: position 16,493 of record JAGOAU010000012.1, read on the forward strand.
AGCCAGCCAGCACCTACACCCGCCCGCAGCACCCGGACCTGCGCGCCGACTACATCATGGCCAACCCGCCCTTCAACATGAAGGACTGGAACGAAGGCGTCAAAGACGACGACGTGCGCTGGAAATATGGTGTGCCGCCGGCCGGCAACGCCAATTTCGCGTGGATGCAGCACATGATCCACCACCTGGCGCCCAACGGCAGCATGGCGCTGCTGCTCGCCAACGGCTCGATGAGTAGCAACACCAACAACGAAGGCGAAATCCGCAAGGCGCTGATTGAGGCCGACCTCGTCGAATGCATGGTCGCCTTGCCCGGTCAACTGTTCACCAATACCCAAATCCCCGCCTGCATCTGGTTCCTCACCCGCAACAAGGGGGAAAGGAACGGTGCGCGCAATCGCCAGGGCGAAACCCTGTTCATCGACGCCCGCAACCTCGGCTACATGAAGGACCGCGTGCTGCGCGACTTCAAACCGGAAGACATCGCCAAGGTGGCCGATACCTTCCACGCCTGGAAGAAAGGCAGCCGGGAGGTGACCGAACCCGGCTTCTGCAAGGCCGCCACCCTCGCAGACATCCGCAAGCACGACTACGTCCTCACCCCCGGCCGTTACGTCGGCGCCGCCGCGCAGGAAGAAGACAGCGAACCCTTCGAAGAAAAGATGGCCCGCCTGACCGCCACCCTGCGCGACCAGTTTGCCGAAAGCGCCCGGCTGGAAGCGGCTATCCGCAAGAACCTGGCCGGGCTGGGCTATGAAATCTGAACCCGTGATCAGTGCAGCAGTCTGCTGCACAACTTCCGGCGGAAGCGTCGTGTGAGCACCGATACCCTGGATTTTCCGGGCCTCGTCGCCGCCATACGCCAGGCGAATGATGCCCTGGCCGAGCAGGCCAGCCGCGCGGTCAATGTAAGCCTGACCCTGCGCAACTGGTTCATCGGCTACTACATTGCCGAATTCGAGCTACAGGGCGCCGACAGGGCCAACTACGGTGACAGACTGCTCGTCGAACTTGCCCGAGCCTTGAGTAGTCAGGCCGTCAGCAACTGCGGTCGGCGCCAGCTCTACGCCTACCTGGCCTTCTACCGCGCCTATCCCCAGATAGTGCGGACGGCGTCCGCACTCTCCGCACCGATACTGGCTCGTCCCCGGCTCGAAGAAAAAGTGCGGACGCTGTCCGCACAATCTCCGGTCGTCCCGGCAACCGATCCGGAGACGCTCATCGGCCGTCTTTCCTACAGTCACTTCGAGCAGCTGGTGGAGCTCGCCGATCCGCTCCAGCGTGCCTTCTACGAAACCGAAGCCCTGTTCGGCAACTGGTCCGTGCGCGAACTCAAGCGCCAGATCGCCAGCCAGTATTTTGCGCGTAGCGGCCTGTCCACCGACAAAGCCAAGCTGGCCAAGCTGGCCCAGACCGGCGCCGAACCGACCAGCCGCCGCGACCTCATCCGCGACCCCTACGTCTTCGAGTTCCTCGGCCTGCAGCCGCGCGAAGTGATGAGCGAAGGCCAGCTCGAAGACGCGCTGCTCGACAAGCTGCAGGACTTCCTGCTCGAACTCGGCCACGGCTTCTGCTTCGAAGCCCGGCAAAAACGCCTGCTGATCGGCGGTGAACACTTCTTCGTCGATCTCGTCTTCTACCACCGCATCCTCAAGTGCCACGTGCTGATCGAACTGAAAAACGACGCCTTCAAACACGAACACCTCGGCCAGCTCAACAGCTACGTCGGCTACTACCAGAAAAATGAAATGGCCGAAGGCGACCAACCGCCGGTCGGCATCCTGCTATGCACGCGCAAGAACGAGGAACTGGTCGAATACGCCCTCGCCGGCATGAGCAACCAGCTATTCGTTTCGCGCTACCAGGTGCAACTGCCGGGCAAGGACGAGATCACGGCTTTCCTGCACAAGGCGGTGGAGGAGTTGGGGGGCGGGGATGAGTGAGAAGATGCAAATGTCTTCATTTCGAGGTTTGCTTATTGAGACTCGGGATGGCGACTGGGGAAAGGCCGAGCCAAGCGAAGGTTTAGCGCCCTATCGGGTGATTCGCGGGGGCGATTTTGAGTCCGTCCGTCTCGGTGATGTGTCGCGAGTACCGCTGTGCTACCTCGATCCAAAGAGCGCTTCGAGACGCACTCTTAGAGACCAGGATATTTTGATCGAAACCGCTGGCGGGACGAAAGAAAAGCCAACTGGACGCTCGTTGCTGGTTACGAAACGAATACTCGACCGATTTGATCACCCTGCGACCTGCGCGAGTTTCGCTAGATTTCTGCGAGTTGACCCAGCTAAGGCAGTTCCTGGTTATGTATATTGGTTTCTGCAAGGTCTATATCAAGCAGGAGAGATGTGGCAACACCAAGTACAACATACGGGTGTCGCGCGCTTTCAATTTACAAAGTTTGCTGATTCAGTTTCCGTTCCTCTCCCTAATACCAACGTTCAGCACGTTATCGCCCACATCCTCGGCACACTCGACGACAAGATCGAACTGAACCGCCGCACCAATGAAACCCTGGAAGCCATGGCGCGGGCGATCTTCAAATCCTGGTTCGTCGACTTCGACCCCGTCCGCGCCAAAGCCAGCGGCGAGCCCCCCGAATCCATCTGCCGCCGCCTGGGGCTCTCGCCTGATGTGCTCGCGCTGTTCCCTGATAGCTTTCAGGATTCGGAGCTTGGGGAGATTCCGTCCGGATGGGAGATAAAAGGTTTGGATGGAATCGCGAGCTATCTGAATGGCCTTGCATTGCAGAAATTTCCGGCTGACGATGATGGGGCGTGGCTACCGGTCATCAAGATTGCGCAACTTCGAGCGGGGCACACAAAGACAGCTGATCGTGCAAGCGAAGCCATACCAAAAGACTACGTAATTCAAAATGGCGATGTGTTGTTTTCATGGTCAGGTAGTCTTGAGGTTGAGATTTGGTGCGGCGGTGAAGGTGCTTTGAATCAGCACTTGTTCAAGGTGACATCGCAGCAATTCCCAAAATGGTTTTACTACCTCTGGACTAAAAATCACCTCGAAAGCTTCCGATTGATTGCTGCCAACAAGGCAACGACCATGGGACATATACAGCGCAAGCATTTAAGCGAGGCAAAGGTCGTTGTTCCTGCTTTGCTGTTGATCGAATCCATGAGTTCCATCTTGGCTCCGATTATTGACCAATTCATAAGCAACAAGCTCGAATCATCCATGCTGGCAAAGACGCGAGATACATTGCTGCCGAAGCTGCTTTCCGGCGAATTGCCATCAATGACGCTCAAATCTGTTATGGAGGCCATCGCATGAATGATTTCATCCACATCTACTGCGATGAATCCTGCCACCTGGAAAACGACAGCCAGAAGGCCATGGTGCTGGGTGCGATATCAGCCCCGGCCTCTCACCGGGCGGCCTTGGGGCGCAAGGTCAAGGCGGTGCGGGAGCAATTCGGCTTGCCGCCGAGTTTCGAGATCAAGTGGACAAAAATCTCCCCGGCCCGGCTCGATTTCTATCTGGCCTTGGTTAATCTCTTTTTCGAAGAACCCATGCTGCGTTTTCGCGCGGTGGTGGTGCCGGACAAGGCAGTGCTAGATCATGGGCAGTTCAAGCAGTCTCATGACGATTTTTACTACAAGATGTGGTACTTGCTGCTTACCCATCTGATTGACGATCAGCATTCTTTCCGCATTTTTCTGGACATCAAGGACACGCGTAGTCAGGCAAAAGTGTGCAAGTTGCACGATGTGCTGTGCAAGACGCATTACGACTTTGATCAACAGCGCATCGCCTCCATTGAGCACGTTCATTCACACGATGTGCCACTACTGCAGATGGCTGATTTGATGATCGGCGCACTGTCATATTTACACCGTGGCCTTGATGGTTCACCCGCCAAGCAGGCGGTCATCGAGGAGATCAGGGCGAGGAGTGGCCATAAACTCCTGCGGTCAACCCTGCCGAGGGCCGAGAAAATGAATCTGCTGGTTTGGCGCCCTAAGTCCGAACTATGAGCCAGCCACCGGAACTGCTCTCTTTCGCTGGCGATTGGTCTCGTTATGAGGACGAGATTTATGAAGCCTTCCTCGAATCCTTCGTTCGGGCTGATATTCAGTTTCGCGGCTGGCGGGTGAGTGCGCAATTCCGGCCTGAAACGCGAGGGAAGGGCTTCAGCTTCTGGCATACGATTTCCGAAGCACTTGATCGGAACAATCGAAATGAAGATGACCGGATTCCCGATTTGCGGCGCTGCGAGCGGATTCTATGGATCAGTTGGGTGATCGAAAATGCCGGTCAGGCAGGCTTTCCTTGGTGGGAAAACCAACGCCAAGGAAATACGCATGTGGTGATCTGGGCACAGGCGCATGATTTTGCTGTGGTCCTCGCCAAGCGCAAAGACTATTACGTGTTGAAAACGGCCTACGCCGAAATCAAGTCGCACAGAAGAAAGACTTTCGAAGCCGAGTGGGAGGCCTTTTGTGGGGCATAAAAGGCTGAAGCCCCACGACATTACTGTCGCAGGGCTTCGTATGCTCCTTCCACACTTGGTGGATGAGACTGGGTTCGATTATAGGTATCGACGGTACAGGCGTCAATCTGAAGTTGTGTTTTGCTCTGATTTTAAAGGCGATTTCGTATGACCGAATCCGACCTCGAACAGCTCGCGCTTACCTGGTTCCAGGACACCGGCTGGGAGTACCGTCACGGTCCGGACATCGCGCCGGATAGCGAGACGCCCGAGCGCAGCGATTACCGTCAGGTGCTGCTACCCGGCCAGTTGCGCGCGGCGCTGGGGCGGCTGAATCCTGATGTTCCGGCGGCGGTGCTTGATGATGTGGCGCATCACATTGCCAAGCCAGACCATCCTTCCCTGATCCAGAGCAACCGGGCTTTCCATGAAGCGCTGGTCGACGGTGTGCCAGTCGAGGTGGAAGGCGAGGGTGGGCGGCGCGGGGATCGGGTGCGGCTGATCGATTTCGCGAATCCGGGGCGCAATCGTTTCCTGGTGGTCAATCAATTCACCATCCAGGGCAGCAAGCAGCCGCGCCGACCCGATCTGGTGTGCTTCATCAACGGCTTGCCGATTGCGGTGATCGAACTGAAAAACGCCGCTTCGGAGCAGGCGGACATCTGGTCGGCTTTCAACCAGTTGGCGACCTACAAGGAGGAGATTGCCGATCTCTTCGTCTTCAACGAGGCGCTGGTGATTTCGGATGGGGTGCAGGCCCGGATCGGTTCGTTGACCGCCAGCCGTGAGCGTTATCTGCCCTGGCGCACGGTGAAGAACGAGAACGACCGGCCGCTGCTGGAGTTCGAGCTGGAAAAGGTGGTGCGCGGCTTTTTCGCGCCCGAGCTGCTGCTCGATTACCTGCGCTATTTCGTGCTGTTCGAGACCTTCGACGGCAAGCTGATCAAGAAGATTGCCGGCTACCACCAGTTCCACGCCGTGCGCGAGGCGGTGCGGGCGACAGTGACGGCAGCGACCCTGCCGCTGTTGCCCGAGGGCAACCGGGTGGAAGAGCCGCGCGCCACCTACGGCAAGCGGGTCGAGGCGCGCAAGGGCGGTATCGTCTGGCATACCCAGGGTTCGGGCAAGAGCATTTCGATGGTCTGCTTTGCTGCCAAGCTGATGCAGCAGCCGGAGATGCAGAACCCGACGTTGGTCGTGGTGACCGACCGCAACGATCTCGACGGCCAGTTGTTCCAGACTTTTGCTGGGGCGCGGGCCTTGTTGAAGGAGATGCCGCAACAGGCGTCCGACCGCGACGAATTGCGCGCCTTGCTCGACGGTCGACCGTCCGGCGGCATCATTTTCACGACCGTGCAGAAGTTCGCGCCGGGGCCGGACGAAGCGGTCTTCCCGCTGCTCTCGCCGCGTACCAACATCGTCGTCATCGCCGACGAGGCGCACCGCTCGCAATATGGCTTTCGCGCCGTGCTGGACAAGAAGACCGGCCAATACAAGTACGGCTTTGCCAAGCATCTGCGCGATGCCTTGAAGAATGCGACTTTCGTTGGCTTCACCGGCACGCCGGTGGAAAGCAGCGACAAGGACACGCGGACGGTGTTCGGCGACTACGTCAGCATCTACGACATTCAGGACGCGGTGGATGACGGCGCCACGGTGCCGATCTACTACGAGAGCCGCCTTGCCCGGCTGGACCTCAACCAGGCCGAGATGGAACAGCTCAACAGCGATGTCGAGGAGGTATTCGAGGACGAGGAGGATGTGGCGCTGCGCGAGGCGGCTAAGACGCGCTGGGCAGCGCTGGAAAAGCTGGTTGGCGCGCAGCCGCGCATCGACCAGGTGGCAGCCGACATCGTCCAGCATTTCGCGGTGCGCAATGAGGCGGTGGCCGGCAAGGGCATGATCGTCGGCATGAGCCGCGACATCTGCGCCCGCTTGTACCAGGCCATCGTCACGCTGCGCCCCGAATGGCACAGCGACGATCCGGTTCAGGGCGCGATCAAGGTAGTGATGACCGGGTCGGCGGCAGATAGCGAACTGCTGCGCCCGCACATCTACAACGCCACCACCAAGAAGTTGCTGGAAAAGCGTTTCAAGGATGCCAACGACGGCCTCAAGCTGGTGATTGTGCGCGACATGTGGTTGACCGGCTTCGACGTACCCTGCCTGCACACGATGTACGTGGACAAGCCGATGCGCGACCACAACCTGATGCAGGCCATCGCGCGGGTGAACCGCGTCTTCCGTGACAAGGAAGGCGGGCTGGTGGTCGATTACATCGGCATCGCCGCCGAACTGCGCAATGCCTTGAAGGCTTATACGGAAAGCCGTGGCAAGGGGCAGCCGACGCTGGATGCCGCCGAGGCGCTGGCCAAGCTGAAGGAGTTGATGGATGTGGCGCACGGGCTGCTGCATGGCTTCGAATTCGGCGCCTTCTCCACCCAGGCCGTGGCGCTGCTGCTGCCGGCGGCCAACTTCGTGCTCGGGCTGGAGGAGGGCAAGAAACGCTGGTTCGACGTCGTGCTGGCCATCACCAAGGCTTTTTCGCTGTGCGGCACGCTTGACGACGCCCTGGTATTGCGCGAGGAGATCGCTTTCTTCCAGGCGATCAAGGCGGTGATTGCCAAGGCGACGACGTCGGACAAGAAGCTTTCGGAAGACCGCCAGAATGCGGTCTTGAAGCAGATTCTCGACAATGCCGTAGTGGCCGAGGGTGTCGAGGATATCTTCAAACTCGCCGGGCTGGACCGGCCGGATATCGGCATTCTCTCCGATGCCTTCCTGGAGGAAGTGCGCACTCTGCCGCAGCGCAACTTTGCCGTGGAGTTGCTGCAAAAGCTGCTCAACGACGAGGTGAAATCCCGTTCGCGGACCAATGTGGTGCTCGAACGCAAGTTCAGCGAGCGCCTGCAGGCGGCGCTGAACCGTTATCGCGGTCGGGCAATCGAGAGTGCTCAGGTGATCGAGGAATTGATCGCCATGGCCAAGGAGTTCCGGGCCGCTGCACAGCGTGGCGATGCGCTGGGGCTGAACGAATCGGAACTGGCTTTTTACGATGCGCTGGCCGATAACGAAAGCGCGGTGCGCGAAATGGGCGACGAGATTCTGAAGAAAATCGCCCACGAACTGACCGAAAAGCTGCGCAACAGCACGACCGTCGACTGGCAGAAACGGGACAGCGTGCGAGCTCGCTTGCGTAATCTGGTGCGCATCACCTTGCGCCGCTACAAGTACCCGCCGGATATGCAGGAAGAGGCGATCCGGCTGGTGCTGGATCAAGCGGAGCGGCTTTCTGATGAGTGGTCATGGGGTTGATTTGAAATCAATCTAACCTTAGTCACTGAGCCTGTCTTGGGTGTTCGCGTCATTACTGAGGACGCGTATATGGAGCAGATCAACCAGGTCAATACCGGGTCGGCCACGGTTGAAATGTAAATCGCGAAAATCGACGCTTTTTCGGTGTCGACCGCAACAAGGCCCCAGTCGGAAACTGTAGGGGGGTTTTCTTGCCGGCGGCCTTTTGGCAGCGGGTCCAAGCGTATGGAAATGTAAGCAAGTTGGCGCGACGGGTTGATCATAGGACGCAGGTGCAAGCAAGTCGTGCTCGTTTTGTCGCTACGCAGGCTGACTTGCGAAGGCCTGCCAGGAGACCAGGAGGATGAGGCATGTGCGAAAGCTTGAATGACGAGGGTGCCATCCGCTCAGCCGCCCGAGGAGGACGGCCATGAGCGGCGTCTTTCTGTCCTATCGCCGCGACGATAGCGCCGGCTTCGCCGGCCGTCTGGCCGACCGCCTTGAGGCCGAATTCGGTGCCGGAAGTGTCTTCCGGGACGTGGACGACATCCGGCCCGGCGAGGATTTTCAGACGGCCATCGACAACCATCTGCTGACGGTGGACGCCGTGCTGGTGATGATCGGTCCGCGCTGGCTGGAGGCCCGGATAAATAACGAGCGCCGCCTGGACGATGCCGCCGATCTCGTGCGCGTGGAGGTCGCCACTGCGCTGGCCTCGGGCAAGCCGGTCATCCCCGTGCTGGTGGGCGGTGCGGCAATGCCCGGTGAAGGCGATCTGCCAGCCCCACTGGCCGGCCTGGCGCGGCGCCAGGCGGTCGTTCTCTCCGATGATGGCTGGCAGGGCGATGTCGCACGCCTGGTGGCATCCTTGCACCCACTGCTAGCCACCAAAGCGAATTCCGGCGGGAAATCCCGCCGCCTGCTCCTGGGCGGGGCAGTCGCCGTCGTCGGCTTGGCAGTCACGGTTTTTCTGTTCCGGAACTGGCGCCTGCCACCACCCAAGATTGACAATTCGGAACCGGTACCGGTTCCGGGCCGGCAGGCCGATATCGCCGGCCGCTGGACGGCTACCGTGAAGTACGACTGGGGCGAGGTGCATGACGAGATCTTCGAATTCAAATACCTGGGCCAGACCATCCACGGTACCGCCAGTTACCTGACCGGCCGCCTGACTATCGAGCAGGCGACCCTGGACGGAGAGTGGTTGCGCTTCACGACCCGCAGCCACGAAATGCTCGGCAGCGACAGCTCCCGTAAAGAGGTTGTTCACCGCTACACGGGCCAAATCACCGCCGACAGCATTTTCTTCACTCTGGAAAGCGGCGGCGGTTATTCAATTCATCCGCCGGTGGAATTTGTCGCGCGCAGGGTTGCTGCCAGCCGGTGAGACAGGCGAGTTGATTCGTCGCCACGAAATGTCGTTAGAATGAATCGGTATCGATAGTCATGCGCCTTGTTCCCGACCCGGAAGGAAAACAACGTGTACAGAAAGCCGCTCTATCGCAATGCAGGACTGCTGTTCCTGGCGAATCTGCTGGCCGGGAGCGTGTCCGCACTGGAACAGGTAAATCTGCTGTTGGGGCAGAACTACCTAGGAGAAATCCGCCGTGGCGCGGATGGCAAGTTGACGGTGCTTCCGGCGGCCGGCCAGGCGAACCAGGAGCGTTCTGACTATCCCGCTTCCGGCACGACGACGCCCGCCGGGAACGATGCGACATCCGGCGGGGCCGGGGTGGCGGGCGATACTCCCGTAAAGCGCGTGGCCCCGGGGCCGCCCGACATGTCCTGTATTGCTGCCGGAACGAAACTCTCGCCAACCGAGCGCGCATTGGTAAAAATGCCTGCCGACAGCTGGATGTCCTTGCCCGGCACGGCTTTTCGCACATTCTGCAAGGCGCATGAGATTGCCGCCCTGGAGGGGAGCGGTGGCTGTGCCATGGCCATCAATGCCTGGTCTGGCGGCGTGTTCGACGAGCGCCTGCGCAAGATGCTGGTCATCGGCGGCGGTCACATGGATTACTGGGGCAACGAGGTCTATGGCTTCGATCTGGCCAGCGGCGCATGGACGATGGTCAAGCCGGCCTCGCGTCTGGGAATGACTGGCAGCCCGAGCGAGCCGATGCCGGACGGGAATCCGGTTTCGCGCCACACCTACGATGGTCTTGCCTACATGCGCCACCTTGCGCAAGTGTTCATGTTCGGCGGTGCCGTCGCGCCCAATGGATATTCGGTGAACAGTACCTGGTGGTTCGACTCGGCAAAGGGCACCTGGCGCGCCAAGGGAAATGCGCCACCCAGCGGGGTGGGGCATTACTACATGGGGTCGGCCTACGATCCGGTGACGCGCATGGTCTACGTCCGTGACGAGAGCGCGTTCTTCGCGTACGACCCCGACACCGACCGCTGGTCCGGGCCCATCGTGAATTTCGGCTATCAAGCACTTTCGCGGATGAAGACCTACAACTATCGTCGGGCGGTGATCATGCCCGCCCAGCGACTGTTTCTGGTGGCGGGCGGCGTCCTCAAGAATCCCGCGGCGCCGGATGTATTTATTTACCACCTGGACAGCAAGCGCGACGTTACCGCCGATTATCCGATGACCGGCGACACCAGCGTCATTTCCGTCGGGGCGCCCGGTCTCGATGCGGATCTCAGCACGGGTTCGCTGGTCGCCTGGGCCGGCGGCGCGCCGGCGATCATGGACCCCGCCACCTGGAACTGGCGGCGCGGCAGCGCGCGGGGCGCACCGGCGCAGGCCGTGGGCAATGGCACTTTCGGACGTTTTCGCTACATTCCCTATCTAAACGTCTTCATCCTCGTCAATCGCCCCGATGACGACGTGCATTTCTACAAGCTGACATCGGGTTGCGGTTCTCGCGACGAAGCGATGGCGAAATAGCGGCGGCCCGGATGACGATACCGGGGCAGGCGTCGCCATCGCCTTCGATTTACCTGTGACTTCCTGCCCTGTTGCGGTCGACCCGGAAATCGGGGCGAATTCTGCTGGCACCCAGGAGTCGCCGGGCGTGTTGCCGTGGGCATGAACGCTGGCGATGCCGGCCGCCGGGGGCAGTTGCCGTGCCCGCGGCAGTTGACAAATGGATGAGCGCTGCCGTTTCATGGGGGCTGCTGACATGTCGGATGATTCGGCCCGGCAATCGGCGCCGTTCAACCCGCATCGCCCGGAGATTCCGATGATCGCCAGAAACATGTTTCGCGGTACTGGCCGCTTGCTGGTTGCGGGCGTCATCCTGCTCGGCCATGGCACCTGGCTCGCCGCCCAGACGGCGGGCGGCTTGCCGCCAATGCCGGACTATCGTGGCGAAATCCGGCGCGGACCGGATGGCAAGCTGATGGCCCTGCCCGAACCGCCGGTCATCGAAACGGCGCCCCTGGACCCGCAGGCACCCCTGGCACAGCCGGCTCAGGCCGCGCCGGCGGCCAGTCACCCGGCGGCCCCCGGGGCAGCGCCCCGTGCCGCGACGCCACCGCGTGCAACCACGCTCGTCGTCGGCCCCGGTGAACGAATTCCAACGATCACCGAGGCATCGCGTCAGGCGCGCGATGGCGACATCGTCGAGATCAAGTCGGGGGAGTATCGCGGGCAACCGGCAGTCTGGACGCAGCGGGACATCACCATCCGCGGTGTCGGCAAACGCCCGGTGATGGTGGCCGACAACCAGCTTGCCGAAGAAAAGGGCATCTGGGTCGTGCGTGGCGAGCGGGTGCGCATCGAGAACATCGAGTTTCGCGGGGCGCGTGCTTCGGACATGAACGGTGCCGGCATCCGCTTCGATAAGGGTAGCCTGAGCATCGTGCGCTGCGCCTTCTTCGATAACGAAATGGGCATTCTCACGGCAAATTCGCCGGAACTCTCGCTGGCGGTGATCGATAGCGAATTCGCCAATTCGCCGCATACCACGAACGATTTTCACCACCTGCTTTACGTCGGGCGCATCGGCAAGCTGGTGCTGCGCGGCAGCCGTTTCCGCAACGGCTTCTATGGTCATCTGGTCAAGACGCGGGCACGCGAGAACTACATTCTCTACAACGTGATGGTCGATGGCGCCAGCGGGCACGCTTCCTACGAGCTGGAGTTTCCCAACGGCGGCGTTGCGTACGTGATCGGCAACGTTATCGGTCAGGGTCCGGAATCCGAAAATCCGAGCATCATCGCCTACGGCTCCGAAGGCTTGCGCTGGACGCAGAACGCCATTTATCTCGCCCACAATACCGTCATCAACGACGCAAGCAATGCCAACTACCTGCTCATCAAGAGCGATCGCGGCCCCGAGGCCGTCGAGGTGTGGGCGCTCAACAACCTCATGGCCGGCCCTGGCGAGTTCCGCCGGCCGGCAGTCGGGCGGTTTGAGGGTAATCAGAACGTGGCACGCAGTGCGCTGGTCGAGCAGGACGGCGTTCCGACGCGCCTGCCGCCCCAGTCGCCGCTGCGCGGCACCGTTCGCCCGCCCGGCAAGGCCGGCAACGTGGAGTTGACACCTGATTCGGAGTTCGACTTTCCCGTCGGCACCAAGGCTATCCAGCCGTCAACCCGGCCGGCGCCCGGGGCGTTTCAGTAAGACCCGGCGGCTATCGCACCGGGCGGTAGCCGGCGACGGGCATCCGGATCGGTAACTCAGGTGCCGTCGCCGGCTGCTTCGGCCCACCGCGCCTTGCGCCATTTTTCGCGTTCGCCGTTGCCGCAGAAGGTCCAGGCCACGAAGCGGCTCTGCTTCTGGCCTTGTGCCATCGGGATGATGCGCGAGTCGACGACCTTGGCTTTCTTCAGCGCGGCTTCGACATGTACGAGGTTTTCGGCATTCGAAATCAGGCTGGTGAACCACAGCACCCGCTTCGGAATGCCGGTGCTCTGCTCGATCATGTTCTTGACGAAGGCACGTTCGCCGCCGTTGCACCACAGTTCGGTGCCGCCGCCGCCGAAATTGAGGCGGGGCTGGGCGGCACCCTTTCCGGCGCCCGGCTTGCCGAGCTTGTTCCACTTGCGCTGGCTGACGGCCAGCACGTCGTCCGGCGAGTTGTGGAAGGGCGGGTTGCAGATGCTCAGGTCGAAGCTTTCGCCGGAGCGCAGGAGGCCGATGAAGATGTTTTCCCAGACCGGTTGGTGACGTAATTCGATTGCTGCGGTCAACGCCGGATTTTTGCTCAAAATGGCCTGCGCGTTGTCGAGCGCCGCCTGGTCGATATCGACACCGAGAAAGCGCCAGCCGTATTCAGCATGGCCGATCAGCGGATAGACGCAGTTGGCGCCGACGCCGATGTCGAGCACGCGCACGTTCGGTCCGGTGGGAATGACTTTCCGGTTGCAACTGGCGAGCAGGTCGGCGGAATGGTGGATGTAGTCGGCGCGCCCGGGAATCGGCGGGCACAGGTAGCCGGCCGGAATCTCCCAACCCCTGACCCCGTAGTGCAGGGCCAGCAGCGCCCGGTTAAGCGCCTTGACCGCCGCCGGGTTGGCGAAATCGATGCTTGGCGTGCCGGCGGGCGTGGTCACCACGTATTTGACCAAACCCGGTGCAATGGCGGTCAGGGCGGCGAAATCGTAGCCGGCGGCATTCTTGTTTCGCGGGTGCAGTCCGGGTTTGGGGGCAGGGGCCGTCATTGGTCGGATTCCGGGCGTAGGGGAGGGGGCGGAGTATCCCACGGATTGATTGTCGCATGACCGACATGCCTGATTTTTGCCAAGTGACTGTTTCAATGCCGCTTTGTCCATTTTTACGCTCGGCATGGAATTCGCTGGATTTCCCACATCCAACATCCCGGGAGTGGCATTCATGAAGCTGCAAATCGAGCGGGCGCACATCGAGGCGATGCTGCAGGTCTTCCCGCGCCTGGTCTTCGTGCGGGAACAACTACGCTTCGGCAACCGGGTCGAGCTGTCCTTCGGCCAGCTGAACGACGAGGAGCTCGATTTCCTTGGTGGCCTCTACGCCGCCGGCGGGCCGGAACTGCGGGCGCGCGGCGCGCAGATCGGCACGTTGCGGAAGGCCTTGCACGAAGGTGGCAAGCGCTTCGAACCGGAAGAGCTGGAAATGGCGGTGCCGGCCATCGCCCGCTACCTGGCCGAAGGCTCGTCGCGCGGATGGGTCTTTTCGGCCGGCATCACCGGCAAGCCGCTGGCCTACGTGGTGACGCGGCTGGATTTCACGCCGCCCTCGGAAGAGGAAACGGGAAAGATCTTCGTCGAGCTGAAAGCCAACGCCAGGGCGCGGTTGGCGACGGCGACCCTGCGCATCGCCGGGCCGGATATCGCCGGCCGGACCATTCCTGAAATCCTGGCGGCCAAGGGCTTCGTCAAGGAAACGCCGGAACTGCTGGCGAGCTATGACGAGGGCGCGGAACGCTACTTCGACTGGCGGGCGCAGTATGGCGCGCAGTTCTCCGGTTCCGGTGTCGGCTACTTCGCCGAGAACCCGACAGCGACGCACCGCGATACCGATTATTCGCGCAAGGACCAGATCATCCTGTCGTCGACCGGTAGCCCGGCACGTCTGGTCAACGACGAGAGTATCCTCGGCGAGCGCGTGCTGGCCATCGATGCGACCGGCGACATCATGGCCAAGTTCGTCCGCCGCGTCGCTCGCAATTCCCGGCTCTCCGGCAAGGAGGAGGCCGAGGTCGAGGAAACCCAGGCGACCATGCCGAAGGGGCTGTTCACCGAACTGCCGGTGCATTTCTACATGCTGATGTTCCACCTCGATCTGCACCACTACGTCTGGGTGCATGTCGACGACATGGCACCCTACGCCTACCAGCCGGAACTCAAGGACAAGCTGGTGCTGCCGCCGGAGCAGACTGACCTGATCGACATCCTGACCGCCGAGATGGACGTCCTGATGGACGACATCGTCGCCGGCAAGTCTGGCGGCACGACGGTTCTCTGTGCCGGACCGGCCGGGGTCGGCAAGACGCTTACCGCCGAGGTCTATTCGGAAATCATCAAGCGCCCCCTCTACCGGGTCCATTCCGGTTAACTCGGCCTCAACGTCGCAGCGATGGAGACGGCGCTCAAGGAGGTGCTGACCCGTGCCCAGCGCTGGGGCGCGGTGATGCTGATCGACGAGGCTGACGTGTATATCAAGAAGCGCGACGACAACATCACGATGAACGCCGTCGTTGGCGTCTTCCTGCGCGTGCTGGAATACTTCAATGGCCTGCTGTTCCTGACCACCAACCGCGTCGACGACATCGACGAAGCCATCGTCTCGCGCTGCATCGCGATGATCCGCTTCCACCCGCCAAGCCGCGACGACCGCCGCAAGATCTGGGGCGTCATGGCCGGGCAGTTCGGGCTCGCCATCGAGCCGGCGCTGATGGAACGCCTGCCCGACATCTTCCCGCAGGCCTCCGGGCGCGACATCAAGGGCCTGGCCAAACTGGTGGCGAAATTCTGCAACCAGAAACAGGTGCCGCCTACGGAAGAAATTTTCCGCCGCTGCTCGATGTTCCGCGCGCTGGAGCAGGCCGAAGTGACCACCTGAGCGCCGCCGATTTCGGGCCAAAAATGAAGTCGACCGCGCCTGTTGCGGTCGACGGCAAAAAAGGGGCAAAAATGAAATCGGGCGCTAGCTCAGTGCAGCGTTTTTTTCTGCAATTCGAGATAGATCAGGCCGATCAAATGGGCGTCGAGTTCAGCGCCGGTCAGGGTTCGCCTCGGCAGCGGGATTGCGTAATCCTCGATCAGGGCATCGAGATTGTTGGTCTTTTTTGGCCGTAATCGGCGCGCCATCGCCAGGGTATCGATTACGCCCGCACACAGTTCCCGAGACGGCGGCAATCCGGCGAGCTCGAATTCCATGTCGAGAAAAGCGATGTGGAAGGGCGCGTTGTGCACGATCAACTCGGCACCGCGCAGGAATTCGGTGAGTTCGGCGGCGATTTCGCCGAAGCTGGAGGCGCCTTCAAGCATTTCCTCGGAGATGCCATGAACGGCCTCAGCGCCTTCGTTGATCGGGTGCTTCGGGTTCAGCAAGCTGCGGTAGGCGCGATAGGTGAAACGCCTGTCAACCAACTCGACGGCAGCCAGTTCGATGATGCGGTGTCCCTCGTCGACGCTGGCGCCGGTTGCTTCAATGTTGAGAATGATTTTGCGCGGGTTTTCAGGACTCATGGGGTGTCTCGTTGGGTTGGCGGAGCTAGCTTTGTTATGGCCGCGATTGCCAGGTCGGCGGCGGGAACGGCGTTCTTGAAGTCATCAAGCGGGTAATCGGTATGGCAAAGACGCATCGGGAGTTCGCCTCGCGTCAGCTCAGCCAGCCCGCGATTCAGTTCCTCGGTGAGCGCCGCCATGTCGTGAGGCGTGTCTTGATACCAGGATGTCGGCCCGAGCACGACGAGGTCGATCTTTTGGGCCTGCATGAGTCTCGATGCGTCGGGTTGGTGATTGGGCTTCTCTTGCCGCGAATGCCAGTAGGCCAGCCCATAGCCGAGAATTTCAAACAGGGCGTAGATCGGAGAATCACTGCCAACTTTCAATTCGACGAACGAAAAACCGCCCTCCCCTTGGTCGTAAACCAGATCGATGGAGCGACGCCGGTTGCTTCTTGTACGCTTGTGTTTTTTGTCCTTCTGATCCCATTTCGCATCAACGCCAGAGGCGGTCGATATTTGCCGAGTCCAGCGCTGACGGCCCAAATCGACGATCTTGTGTTCGAGTCGCACTTCCTGAGAGTCATTCTGCTGCGAAGGCTCGGTGTGCTTCTCCCGCCAAACCCAGTTCGCGCCGGGCGTCTCTTGCCACCCTTTGGATGCCAGGCTGTCAAACAGGCGCTGCACGGCTTGTTGGCCGTCAAATGTTTTCCAGTCGCGCTTCAGCAGGGCGATATTTTCATCCTTAATGAAGCTCCGGCGTTTGCTGGGCAGCAAGCCCAGCACGTCGCGTACTTGCTTCCAATAGTTCTCGAAAACCGCTGTTGTACTTAATTGTTGCTCGTTCATACCTGCCACCATGCTCCGTCGGGTTGGACTATCACGGGTATACCGAAGTCATTGTAGGCCTCGGTGCGGACGGTGTGAATCGGCACCAATTTCCGGGGAGCCATAGCCTGTGCAAAGCGGCGCAAGCCGGTGCTATCGGCATGGCCGGAGGTGTGGATCAGGCGAGTCGGTATCCCGTGCGCCGCAAGCCAGGCACCCATTGGCGCAAAGTCGTCGCGCTGCATGTAGCCCGGCCATTGCGAATAGGTGAACGAGGCGCCCGCGAGGCAGCCTGCTTTTTCCAGATCGGGGCGCCAGAGATCGCGGAACAACAGCGCGAATTTTTCTGGATGGGCGGCAACGTCGCGCTTGAGGAACAGGCGACGTCGTGCGTGACGATTCAGTTGTCCGAACCAGGCGTTGCGCCTGATTTGAATCCGCTGGCGCAAGGGTACGCAGAGGGCGACGTGCGGCCAGTGCGATTGGGGGAGCCTGGGGTTTTCTGTCGCTTCCAGAATGATGGCGGTGTAGAGGTCGATTAGCAGCGTTCGCCCGGCTTTTCGGCAAGCCCGATAGAGCGTGACCATGCGGTCTATGTTTTGGGCCGAGGTCTGGATCAGCGCCAGGCCAGAGGTTTCCCGAAAGCTTGCGCAAAACTCGGCCTCAAGTTCGTCTTCGGTTTGCGGCCCGCGTTCGCTTGGCGGGCGCCCCAAGGTCGTGCCCTCCATCAGCAAAGCATCGATTGCTGCTGGGGGTTGGGAAATGAGCCGTTCCATCAGGGCGGATTTGCGACCGTGCAGCCGGAAATCGCCACTGTAAAACAGGCGTTTTCCTTCCGCCTCAATCAATAGCGCGTAGGCGTCGTAGGCTGAGTGATCGACCAGATAGGGGGTGATGGTGAACGGCCCGATGGTGAGCGGGCATCGGTCGACCAAATCCTGTCCGGCGAGCGTCGGTAGCGTCTGCCGCATGAAGGGGGCAGCTGCGAGAAGAATCCGCCGCGCGGCAGCCCCCATGACGATGGGCGTGGACGGCAGCCTGGGGAGCAGGCCGTAATGATCCAGGTGCGGGTGGGAAATGACGACGGCCAGCAACGAGTCGAAATCGAGTTGAGGCAGTGGTGGATAATTACTTTCACCGAGCCCATTTAACGGCAAACCGGCATCGATCAGTATGCGTTTTCCGGCAGCAGCAATTTCGATGCACGAGCCGCCAATTTCGTGCGATCCACGATGAATCCGAACGTCCATGATTGCCGTTGCCTGCGCTTGGGAAAGCCATATTGGATCATGGAATATCGGGCGTCGCGCATTTGCTCGATGTTCTGCGCCTGTTGCGGTCGACAGCCAAAAAAGGCCAAAAATGAAGTCAGGCGGCCAAGCGCGTTTGCTCCAGCAGGGCCACCACGACCGAACCGCCGACGGCGTCGTCGCGGTCGAGGGCGACGACGCGGCAGATGGCGTCTTCGGCCTTGCCTGGTTGTCCGCTGCGCAGGTGAATGAATGCCAGGCCCTTGAGCGCGGCGAGGGCGCTGCCCGGCGCTTCCCGCCACAGCAGCCAGTTGTCCGGAAGGCCCGCGTCGCGCGCCGCCGCGGCGACCCAGTCCCGGGCGGCGGCCAGCGCCTTGTCGAATTGCCGACAGCGGTTGTAGTGTTTGACCATGCAGCGATGCGCCGGCAGCGCGTCCGGGGCCAGTGCCAGGGCAGCGAGAAAGTGGCGTTCGGCCAGCGCGCGATCGGTGAAATGCGCGGCCACGCCTTGCTGCAGCAGTTGATCCACCGCGGGCGGGAGGTGGCCGAAATCGAGATTGTCGTTATCGTCGAGCATGTTGTTTCACGAACGTATCGGGTGGAAGATTCACCCTTCAAGCAACAAGCGTGCACGTCATTTTTCAGGAGATTCCATGTTTCTCGCCATGAACCGTTTTCGCATTGCGCCGGGCAAGGAGGACGATTTCGTTGCCCACTGGCGCAATCGCAACAGCTACCTGGCCGAGGTGCTGGGCTTCGTCAGCTTCAACCTGCTGCGCGGCGACAGCAACGACGAACGAACCTTGTTCGCGTCGCATACGGTGTGGGAATCCGAGCAGGCTTTCGCCGACTGGACGCAGTCGGACGCTTTCCGCAAGGCGCACATGGCGGCCGGCCAGTCGCCGCGCGATTTCTACCTCGGGCCGCCGCAGCTCGAACTGTTCGAAGCGGTGCTGTAGGGCGAACCTTCGCACCGTCGGCGAATCCAACTTGCAAGCGAAACACGCGGGCCGGCATTTATCGCGGCGTCGGCAAGCAGGAAGGGTTACATTGGCGTAAAATCCCGCGCTCAGCCACGCTCGCGTAACCGGAGAAGGGCTCGGCTGCTTTTCTTGAGGATGACGATGAAGCGCGTGGACGATTTCCGTTTGCAGTTGGGCAAGCATGAACTGGTGCCGATCATGATCGGTGGCATGGGCGTCGATATTTCGACCGCCGATCTGGCGCTGGAGGCGGCCCGCCTCGGTGGCGTCGGCCACATTTCCGACGCCATGATCAATACCGTCGCCGACCGCCGCTACGACACCAAGCAGGTCAAGGAAAAGCTCGCGCTCTACAAGTACAACGTTCTCAACGAGGACAAGTCGTCGGTCAAGTTCGACATCGGCCGGCTGGTCGAGGCGACCCGCCTGCACGTCGAGGCGACGATGCGACGCAAGCAGGGTTCGGGGCTGATCCTGATCAACTGCATGGAAAAGCTGACGATGAATGCGCCGAAGGAAACCCTTCGCGCGCGCATGAGCGCTGCGCTGGATTCCGGGATCGACGGCATCACTTTGGCTGCCGGCCTGCACCTCGGTTCGTTCGCGCTGATCGAGGATCACCCGCGTTTTCGCGATGCCAAGCTGGGCATCATCGTCTCGTCGGTGCGCGCCCTCCAGCTCTTCCTGAAAAAGAGCAGCCGCACCAATCGCCTGCCCGATTACATCGTCGTCGAAGGTCCGCTGGCGGGCGGCCATCTCGGCTTCGGCCTAGACTGGGCCAAGTACGATCTGGCGACCATCGTCGCCGAGGTCATCGCCTATCTCAAGGAAGCGCAACTGGATATCCCGGTGATTCCGGCCGGCGGCATCTTCACGGGCAGCGATGCGGCGGCATTCCTGGAAAACGGCGCCGCAGCCGTCCAGGTGGCGACGCGCTTCACCGTGACCGAGGAATGCGGCCTGCCGGCCGACGTGAAGCAGGAGTATTTCAAGGCCGATGAGGAAGACATCGTGGTCAACGAAATCTCGCCGACCGGTTACCCGATGCGCATGATCAAATCGAGCCCGGGCATAGGCGACGGCATCCGTCCCAACTGCGAGGCTTATGGCTATCTGCTGGATGCCAGCGGCAAGTGCTCATACGTGACCTCCTACAACCGCGAAGTGGCGGCGCATCCGGGGGCGCGCAAGGTACAGGTATGGGACAAGACCTGTCTATGCACCCACATGCGCAACTTCGACATCTGGACTTGCGGTCAACTGACCTATCGCTTGAAGGACACGACTTACCGACTGGCCGACGGCAGCTACCAGATGCTCTCTGCCGAACATGTCTTCCACGACTATCAGTTCAGCACCGACAACAAGGTGGCACTGCCGGTAGCAGCCGCTGTTTAATCGGTGTTTGTTTGGTGCGCCGCCGCTTGTAGGCCAAGGTGAAGGAGGGTTTCGCAATGCTGCATATGAACCGCTGGATTTCACTTGTTTGCGCCGCCATGCTGTTGTTTGTGGTGCCGGTGCGGGCGCAGGTTCTCGGGGCCAACGATCAGCCGATTCACGATGCGGCACGTATCGGAAACGGCAATGATGTTACCGTCATTCTGAAGGTGCAGCCTGCGGCGCGCGATGCGAGAACTTCACAAGGCTCGACGCCGCTGCATCTGGCGGCGACCAACCCCGATGTCTCGGCGCTCAAGGCGCTCCTCGCCGCCGGCGCCGATCCGAATTCAAGGGATGCGGAGGGGGCCACGCCATTGCACATGGCGGCCTACACGCAGAACGCCAAGCACTCGCAACTGCTCCTGGAGGCGGGGGCTGATCCTTATGCGAAGACCAATGCCGGGCGCGACCCGACCTCGATGGCGCGCAAGGTAATGGCCAACGAGGCGGCAGGCGTCATCTCGCTGTGGATCCTGAAGGGTTGCCAGGCCGGCAAGCCCTGCTGAGAGTCCTTGCTCCCGGCTGTGCTGGATTCGCTGCAAGCGCTTCTTGATCGATGAATATCGAACTGATCGGCATAATCATTGTCTTTCTTGTTATAGCGATTATCGTCATCAGGTCGCAATAGGATTTCGGCATGCTTGCATCACGCCACCAATCCGGCGACTATTGCGTTACCAAAAAACATCAAGGAGACAAACATGCCAACAAGACTCATCAGCAACATCATCGCTGGCCGCCCGCTGGTTTCGGGTACTACCGACATGACCGTCCGGGCGGCTTGCCGTCTGATGGCCGAAAAGAAGATCGGCGCCTTGCTTCTGGTCGACAACAACCGGATCGCCGGGATATTCACCGAGCGCGATGCGCTCAACAAGGTTCTGGCAGGAGGCCTTGATCCGGATTCAACGCTGGTTTCCCAGGTTATGGTCAAGGACCCGCAGACGATTCGCGCCGACAAGCCGCTCGGCTATGCCTTGCAGTTCATGGCAGATGGCGGTTTCCGCCATGTGCCGGTGGTCGATGCCGACGGTACGCCGCTGGGTATGGTGTCCGCTCGCGATGCTCTCGGCAATGACATGGTCCAACTCGAGCGCGACCTGAAGTTCAGGGAGCATCTCGAAGAGAATATTGCCTAGCTGGCGATTTCGCCGCTCCACCCGAAGCGCGCCAGTGTCGCGGCAAATTCGCCGGACACTGGCGCTGTTATTTTCAGGCTTTGGCCGGTGACCGGGTGCGAGAAGGCCATTTCGGTACATGCCAGCAACAGGCGGTTGCAAGCGAGATGCTCCGCGAAAAAGCGGTTGTGGCGACCCTTGCCATAGGTGGCATCGCCGATGATCGGATGGGCGATGTATTTCAGGTGGCGGCGCAACTGGTGGCGGCGACCGGTGACCGGGTTGAGTTCAAGTAGGGCGTAACGGCTGCTCGGGTAGCGGTCGACCGCAACAGGCAGTTCGATTTCGGCCAGTTTGCGGAAACGGGTTAGCGTCGGCTGGGCCTCCATGCTGCTTCGTTCGCCCCGGAATTCATAAGGGTCACGCTGGCGGCTGAGCGGGTGATCTATGCTTCCTGTGGCCGGCGGGTAACCGCGGACAACGGCTAGGTAGCGTTTCTCCACCGTTCCGCTTTCGAACTGCCGGCCGAGGGCGCTGGCGATTTCCGGACTGAGTCCGAACAAAAGGACGCCCGAGGTACCGCGGTCGAGGCGATGCGCCGGCCAGACCCGCTGGCCGATCTGGTCGCGCAGGATCTGGATGGCGAAGCGCGTTTCGTGACGGTCGATTTCCGAACGATGGACGAGCAGGTTGGGTGGTTTGTCGATGACGACGATGTATTCGTCACGATAGAGGATCGGCAGTGCTTCAGCCAAAGAAGCGGCTCTTCGCCCCGGCGGGAATCTCCATGCCGGTGACGTGGGCACGGTCCAGCAGTTCCCAGTAATAACGGTACGAGGCGCGGTCGTGCAGTTTGCCGTCGTGCTGGATCGGACCCCAGTCCTTGTCCTGGGCAGCGATCAGGATCTCGGCCGCGGCCTGGACTTCGGAGAAATCCGGGCGCATGGCCTCGACGATGGGCATGATCTGGTTGGGGTGGATGCTCCACATGCGCAGGTAGCCAAACTCGCTGCGGGCGCGGCGGGCATCGTTGCGGATGTAGTCGATGTCCTTCAGTTCGGTCGTCACATTGTGTGACGGCACGACGCCGCAGGCCAGCGCGGCGGCACTGATCTCGCACTTGGCACGGGCGACCAGCGGGTGCTCGAACTGCCCCGGGCTTTTCATCGCGCTGCCGGGAATGGCGCCGTGGTGGCCGGAAACGAAGTCCATCAGGCCGAAGTCGAGGCTCTCGACGCCGGGCAGGGCGGCAATCTCCCAGACTTCGCGCAGCGCGCCGTGGGTCTCGATCAGGACGTGAACCGGAATCCTGCGGTCGACGCCAAAATTTTGCTCGATTTCACGCAGCGCTTCGATCTGCACCTGCACGTCGCCGGCACTGCAGGGCTTGGGCAGGGTAATGAAGGGCAGGCGCCTGCCGGCCTGGCCAACGAGAATCTCCATGTCCTGTCGCCAGTGCGCGTGGGTCACGTCATGGACGCGGGCACCAACTCGGTTGAACAGATTGTCCTCGCTCATGATCAGGCTGGCTGCCATCTCGGCATGCTCGCGCTCGGCGCCGGCATGGGCTCCATCCTCGCAGTCGCAGGTGATGTCGAAGATCGGACCAAGTTCCGTCTGCAACTGCAGCGCCTTGCGCATCAGCTTTTCCGAGCCGGCGTAATGGTCGACCGCGGGCAGGGTGGGGAAGGGTTTTTCGCCGGCGAAGAGAACCGCTTTGGGATGGCGCATGATTTTCAGACCCGAAAATGAAAAAAGGCCGCGGCATTTTACCGCGGCCCTTCGATGAAACTAAAAACTAATGCCGGATTACAGCATGTCCTTGACGGCTTCGGCTTCGTCAGTCAGTTCCTTCAGCGTGAAGTTGATCTTCTCACGGCTGTACTCGTCGATTTCCAGACCCTGAATGATCTTGAAGGAATTGCCCTTGCACTCGCACGGGAAGCCGAACACGATGCCGGCCGGAATGCCGTAGGAACCATCGGACGGAACGCCCATGGTGACCCAGTCGCTGGAGCCGAGGACCCAGTCGCGGACGTGGTCGATGGCGGCGTTGGCGGCGGAGGCGGCGGAAGACAGGCCGCGGGCCTCGATGATGGCGGCGCCGCGCTTGCCGACGGTCGGCAGGAAGACGTCGTTGTTCCAGGCGTGATCGTTGATCAGGGCCTTGACGTTGTCGCCGTTGGACTCGCAGTTGCGGTAATCGGCATACATCGTCGGCGAGTGGTTACCCCAAACGACCAGCTTCTTGAAGGAAGAAACGCTGCGGCCGGTCTTCTCGGCCAGTTGCGACAGGGCACGGTTGTGGTCGAGGCGCAGCATGCCGTGGTAGTTGTTCGGGTTGGTGCGGCCGACCTTCTTGGCGGCGGCAGCCGCGATGTAGGCGTTGGTGTTGCAGGGGTTGCCGACGACCAGAACCTTGACGTCTTCCTTGGCGTTCTCGGCGATGGCCTTGCCCTGAACGGTGAAAATGGCGCCGTTGGCGGTCAGCAGGTCGGCACGCTCCATGCCCTTGGTGCGGGGGCGGGCGCCGACCAGCAGGCAGACGTCGGCATCCTTGAAGGCAACGTTCGGATCATCGGTGGCAACCATGCCGGCCAGCAGCGGGAAGGCGCAGTCGTCGAGTTCCATCATGACGCCCTTGACGGCTTGCTGAGCCTGCGGCAGGTCGAGCAACTGGAGGATGACCGGCTGGTCTTTGCCGAGCATTTCGCCGGAGGCAATGCGGAACAGCAGGCTATAACCGATCTGGCCGGCGGCGCCGGTAATGGCAACGCGCATGGGGGCTTTGGACATGTATCGCTCCTGTATTGAACAGCGTGATTGAGATTGTTCGATTCTGCTCGAATGCCGGCCTTATGCAAATTCTGGTGGCGGGCACGAGAACTATCGATGTTAGAAGTTCGTCGTGTTACTGTCAATTCATCATGTGTCTTATATAAGACAACTTTTCGTGGACGCTCCGGCTGAAATGTGCTGAAATTTCCCGCCATGAGCCGTGACCCCGCCCGTCCTTCCTTTCGCGTTGCTTCGCCGACATTCAGTCCGCTGTACCGCCAGATCAAGGATTTCATGATCCGCAGCCTGGAGGCCGGCGAGTGGGGGCCGGGCGATGCGATTCCCAGCGAAGGCGAGTTGGCTGCGCGCTTCAACGTCAGCCAGGGAACGGTGCGCAAGGCGATCGATGAGATGGCGGCGGAGAATTTGCTGATTCGGCGCCAGGGCAAGGGTACCTTCGTTGCAAGCCATGACGACCCGCGTTCCTTTTACCGATTTCTCAGGTTGGTGCCCGATGACGGAAACGCCGCGCATGCGGTCAGTGTGCCGCTTTCCTGCTCGACCCGGGAGGCTAGCGCGGAGGTCGCCGCCGCCCTCGGACTCAAGGTTGGCGAACCGGTGATTTATGTCGAGCGCCTGCTGCGTTTCAACGGTGAAGCCGTGGTTTTCGATCAGATCCATCTGGTTACCGAACTGTTTGCCGGCTTGACTCTCGAAAGTCTCAGCGGGGGTGACCGCTCCCTCTACAGCCTGTTCGAAAACGATTACGGCGTGCGCATGATTCATGCAGAAGAGCATCTGCGCGCAGTGGCTGCAGATGCCTATAGTGCCGGGCTTCTCGCCGTGCAACCGGGGGCGCCGTTGCTGCTGGTGGAACGCACGGCATATACCTACGGCAACAAGCCGGTCGAATGGCGGCGCGGCCTGTATTGCACGAACCGGCACTATTACCGGAACGACCTTGGCTAACATGAATAGTGCTTTGTTACTATGCCGGAAAACGCTTAGTTTGCCGTGTTCTACCTGATTTTGAATGTATAATTATCGTTCTTTTCAAACCACGTAAAAGCGGGAAAACCGCACCATTTCGCGAGGGATGACGTTCATGGCAGAAATGACCATCAAGAAACGTCCAAAAAATTTGGACTTGACCACTATCAGGTTGCCGTTACCGGGCAAGGTATCGATCCTCCATCGCGTCAGCGGTGTCGGCTTGTTCCTGTTTCTGCCGGTACTCCTTTGGCTCTTTTCCGCCAGCCTGACGTCCGCTGAGACCTTTGCCACCTTCAGGTCTGTATTCGCCAGCCTGCCTGCCAAGGTCGTGCTTGCGGGCCTCCTCTGGGCATTCGTTCATCATTTCTGTGCCGGTATCCGTTTCCTGCTTCTCGATCTTCATGTCGGCATCGAGAAAGAGGCGGCGCGCAAGTCGGCGGCTGTGGTTTTTGCGGTCAGTATCCCGCTAACCCTGATTCTCTGGGGGGTGCTGCTGTGATCAACCGTAACGTTGTAGGTGCCCATTACGGCCTCAAGGACTGGATTGCCCAGCGTGCCACCGCTGTCATCATGGCGGTCTATTCGGTTTTGATCGCGGCAGTTCTACTGATTGTCCGCCCCGGAACCTTCGAAGCCTGGCATGGCATTTTCGCCAATGGCGTCATCAAGTTCCTGACTTTCCTGTTCTTTGTCAGTCTGTTCTACCATGCCTGGATAGGCGTGCGTGACATCTGGATGGATTACGTCAAGCCGGTCGGCCTGCGCCTGACCCTGCATGTGCTGACCATTACCGCGCTGGTGGGTTATACCGCGTGGGCTGCTGCGATTCTCTGGAGGCTGTAAGCGTGAGTATTCCTGTTCTCAAGTTTGATGCGGTCATCGTTGGCGCCGGTGGTGCCGGCCTGCGTTCCGCAATCCAGTTGTCCGAAGCCGGTCTGAAGACGGCCGTGCTGTCGAAGGTTTTCCCGACCCGCTCGCACACTGTGGCGGCGCAGGGCGGTGTCGCTGCTTCTCTCGGCAATTCCGAGGAAGATCACTGGACGTGGCACATGTACGATACCGTCAAGGGTTCCGACTGGCTCGGCGACCAGGACGCAATTGAGTTCATGTGCAAGAAGGCCAACGAAGTGGTCGTCGAACTCGAGCATTACGGCATGCCTTTCGACCGCACCGACAACGGCAAGATCTACCAGCGACCGTTCGGCGGTCACATGTCGAACTTCGGCGAGAAGCCTGTGCGTCGCTCCTGTGCTGCCGCCGACCGTACCGGTCACGCCATGTTGCACGCCATGTACCAGCGCAACGTCAAGGCCAACACCCAGTTCTTCGTTGAATGGATGGCCCTTGATCTGATTCGCGACGAAGAAGGTCACGTCCTCGGCGTTACCGCCATGGAAATGGAAACCGGCCAGGTCGTGATTTTCCACGCCCGTGCCACCATTTTCGCCACCGGCGGTGCCGGTCGTATCTTCTACTCTTCGACCAACGCCTTTATCAATACCGGTGACGGCCTGGGTATGGCGGCGCGTGCCGGTATCCCGCTCGAAGACATGGAGTTCTGGCAGTTCCACCCGACCGGCGTGGCCGGAGCAGGCGTGCTGATTACCGAAGGTGTGCGTGGCGAAGGTGGCATCCTGCGCAATTCCAGCAAGGAACGCTTCATGGAGCGTTACGCGCCGAACGCCAAGGATCTGGCGTCGCGCGACGTGGTTTCCCGCGCCATGGCGACCGAAATCAAGGAAGGTCGCGGCTGTGGCGTCAACAAGGATTATGTCCTGCTCGACATCACCCACCTCGACCCGGCGACCATCATGAAGCGCCTGCCTGGCATCCACGAAATCGGCCTGCAGTTCGCCGGTGTCGATTGCCTGAAGGAGCCGCTACCGGTCGTTCCGACCTGTCACTACCAGATGGGCGGTATTCCGACCCATTACTCCGGTCGTGTCGTGACGCCGAAAAATGGCGATGTCAATTCCGTGGTTCCGGGCTTCTACGCCGGCGGCGAATGCGCCTGTGCGTCGGTCCACGGTGCCAATCGCCTTGGTACCAACTCGCTGCTCGATCTGCTCGTCTTCGGCAAGTCGGCCGGTGACTCCGCGGTCGAAGATCTGAAATCCGGTCGCGCCCATCGAGAACTGCCGAAGGATGTCGCCGACAAGACACTGGCTCGCATCTCTGCTCTGGATAACCGCAAGGGCGGTGCCAATGTGCACGAAACCCGTCTCGCCATGCAGCGCACCATGCAGGACCACGCTGGCGTCTTCCGTTTCGGCGACATGCTGAAGCAGGGCGTCGAGAAAATCCTCGAAGTCGAGAAGGCGGCTCGCCAGCTCGAGATCAAGGACAAGTCCATGGCCTGGAATACGGCCCGTACCGAAGCGCTCGAAATGGAAAACCTGATCGAAGTCGCCAAGGCCACGATGATTTCCGCCGAGGCCCGCAAGGAGTCGCGCGGCGCTCATGTGCGCGACGACGCGCCGGATACCGCCGAGTTCCCGAACGGCCGCAACGACAAGGAATGGCTGAAGCACACGTTGTTCTCGCCGGTGGATAATTCGATCAGCTACAAGCCGGTCAACATGCAACCCCTGACCGTCGAGGCCGTAGCCCTCAAGACGCGCTCGTACTAACTGGAGTCCAGAATGAGCAAACGCATGGTTCAATTCAGTATCTATCGCTACGATCCGGACAAGGACGACGCGCCGTACATGCAGGACATCTCGGTCGAACTCGAGCCGACCGACCGCAAGTTGCTGGACGCGCTGACCAAGCTGAAGGCCAAGGACGACGCGATCTCCTACCGTCGTTCCTGCCGCGAAGGCGTTTGTGGCTCAGATGCCATGAACATCAACGGGAAGAATGGCCTGGCCTGCCTGACCGACATCGACAGCCTGAAGCAGCCGATCGTGCTGCGTCCGCTGCCTGGCCTGCCGGTCATTCGCGACCTGATCGTCGACATGACCCAGTTCTTCAAGCAGTATCACTCGATCAAGCCCTACCTGATCAACAACGATCCGCCGCCGGAACGCGAGCGTCTGCAGTCGCCGGAAGATCGCGAAGAGTTGAACGGCCTGTACGAGTGCATCCTGTGCGCCTGCTGTTCCACGTCCTGCCCGTCCTTCTGGTGGAACCCCGACAAGTTCGTCGGCCCGGCGGGCCTGCTGGCTGCCTACCGCTTCATTGCCGATACGCGCGACCAGGCGACCAATGAGCGCCTCGACAACCTCGAGGACCCGTATCGTCTGTTCCGTTGCCACACCATCATGAACTGCGTCGATGTCTGTCCGAAGGGGCTCAACCCGACCCAGGCGATCGGCAAGATCAAGGACATGATGGTACGTCGCGCCGTCTGATGGAGCGAAAGGACTACGAACGCCTGCGTTGGCGATGTATTCGGCGTGCGCTTCTTGAACTCGACATCACGCTGACGCGTTTTCTCGATGATGGATTCGACAGGCTGAACGAAGAACAGCAGCAGGCGTTTGTGGAACTTGCCGACATGGAGGATTACGATCTCTGGGACCTGCTGACCGGCAAATCGGAGACCGATGATCCTCGGATGGCGCCGATCGTGGCCATGCTACGTAAGAGTTAAGTAAGGTTGACATTTTAACTTCCAAATGTTGACCGCTTTTTTTGCAATGCAGTGACAACCTACACCTGACAAGGGAAGACACCATGACGACCGAACGCAAGGCAACTTTGACAATCGATGGGATGGCGCCTGTCGATTTTTCGATCATGACCCCGACGCACGGCAACGAATGTATCGATATTCGTACGCTGGGTGGCAAGACCGGTCTGTTCACCTACGACTCCGGTTTCCTCTCCACCGCCAGCTGCAAGTCCAAGGTCACCTTCATTGACGGTGACGTGGGCCAACTGCTGTACCGTGGCTACCCGATCGAGCAACTGGCCGAGCAGTGCAACTTCCTGGAAGTGACCTATCTGCTGAAGAACGGCGAATTGCCGAACGCCAAGCAGAAGACCGATTTCGAATCCACCATCAAGAAGCACACGATGGTGCATGAGCAGCTTTCCAAGTTCTACTCCGGCTTCCGCCGCGATGCCCACCCGATGGCAGTCATGACCGGCGTCGTCGGCGCCTTGTCCGCCTTCTATCACGACGCGATGGACTTCTCCGACGTCGAGCATCGTAACGTCAGCTTCAACCGTCTGGTCGCCAAGCTGCCGACCATCGTCGCGATGGCCTACAAGTACAACACTGGCATGCCGTTCATGTACCCGGACAACGATTTGGACTATACCGCCAACTTCATGCGCATGATGTTCGGCAATCCGTGCGAGAAGTATGTGCCGAACCCGGTTCTGGTCAACGCGCTGGATACCATTTTCACGCTGCACGCCGATCACGAACAGAATGCCTCGACCTCGACCGTGCGTCTGGCAGGTTCGTCCGGTGCCAACCCGTTCGCCTGTATCGCTGCCGGTATCGCCTGCCTGTGGGGCCCGGCGCACGGTGGTGCCAATGAAGCCTGTCTGCAGATGCTGGAACAGATCGGTGATGTCTCCAAGGTTGGCGAATACATCAACCGCGCCAAGGACAAGAACGATTCCTTCAAGCTGATGGGCTTCGGTCACCGCGTTTACAAGAACTTCGATCCGCGCGCCAAGCTGATGCGCAAGGTCTGTAACGACGTTCTGGGCGAACTGGGTCTGCAGAACGACCGCTTGTTCAAGCTGGCCATGGAACTGGAAAAAATCGCTCTGGAAGATCCGTACTTCGTCGAGAAGAAACTCTACCCGAACGTCGACTTCTACTCCGGCATCGTCCAGAAGGCTATCGGCATCCCGACCGAGATGTTCACCTGCATCTTCGCGCTGGCCCGTACGGTCGGTTGGATGACGCAGTGGGAAGAAATGATCACCGATCCGGAATACAAGATCGGTCGTCCGCGCCAGCTGTACATCGGCGCCGCCAAGCGCGACGTCGTGCCGTTGGCTCAACGCGGCTAAAGGAGAGAGGAAGGGCGGCCGGCGGGCCGCCCTTTTTTTACCGGTGGAGCTTTGTGGCGCTTTACCAGGCGGCTGCAAAGAAATAAAACACCCTAACGGGGATGCCTATGACTACGATGAATCAACTGTTCGACAGCACGATGTTTTTCGGCGGCAACGCGCCGTTTGTTGAAGAGCTGTACGAAAACTACCTGAACAACCCGACCGCCGTGCCCGACGAGTGGCGCGACTACTTCGATCGCCTGGCGCAGATGCCGGGCTATGTCGCCCGCGATGTGGCGCATGCACCGGTCATCGCGGCTTTCGCCGAGCTGGCCAAGGATGGCGGCTTCCGTCCGGCTGCCAGCAGCGGCGGCGACAACAAAAAACAATCCGCCGTCGGCCAGCTGGTGACTGCCTATCGCTCGATGGGTACCCGCTGGGCCGATCTCGATCCGCTCAAGCGCCTGCCGCGTCCGAAAATCGACGAACTGGAATTGTCGTTCTACGGCTTTTCCGATGCCGACCTCAACCAGAACTTCAGCGTCGGTTCGCTGAAGGGCCTGCCGGAAACGGCCAAGCTCGGCGACATTCTCGAAACCCTGAAGCAGACCTACTGCGGCTCGGTCGGTGTCGAGTACATGTACATGACCGAGTACACCGAGAAGCGCTGGCTGCAGGAACGCCTGGAAACCATCCGTTCGCGTCCCACCTACAACGCCGATCAGAAAAAGCGCATTCTGGAGCGGTTGACCGCAGCAGAGACGCTGGAGCGTTATCTTCATACCAAGTATGTCGGCCAGAAGCGTTTCTCGCTCGAAGGCGGCGATTCGCTGATCGTTGCCATGGATGAAGCGATCCGCGTCGGCGGCAAGCTTGGCGTTGACGAAGTCGTCATCGGCATGGCCCACCGCGGCCGCCTGAACGTGCTGGTCAATACGCTGGGCAAGGCGCCGTCGATGCTGTTCGCCGAATTCGAAGGCAAGAAGAAGAGTGATCTTTCTGCCGGCGACGTCAAGTACCACATGGGCTTCTCGTCCGACGTTTCCACCCCGGGCGGCCCCTGTCACCTGACGCTGGCCTTCAACCCCTCGCACCTCGAGATTGTCAATCCGGTGGTCGAAGGCTCGGTCTACGCCCGTCAGCTGCGCCGCGGCGAAGAGGGCAAGTCCAAGGTCGTGCCGGTCATCATCCACGGCGATTCCGCCGTGGCCGGCCAGGGTGTCAACCAGGAAATGCTCAACTTCGCGCAGACCCGCGGCTACGGCACGGGCGGCACGCTGCACATCGTGGTGAACAACCAGATCGGCTTCACCACCAGCGACCCGCGCGACTATCGCTCCGGCCACTACTGCACCGACATCTTCAAGATGGCCGATGCACCGATCTTCCACGTCAATGGCGACGATCCGGAAGCAGTGGCGCTGGTCACCCAGCTCGCCGTCGAGTTCCGTCAGCAGTTCAAGAAGGATGTCGTGGTCGACATCATCTGCTTCCGCAAGCTCGGTCACAACGAGCAGGACGAGCCGATGGTCACCCAGCCGCTGATGTACAAAAAGATTGCGCAACACCCGGGTACCCGCAAGCTCTACGGCGACAAGCTGATTGCCGAAGGTGTGCTGGCTGCCGATGGTCCCGATCAGATGATCAAGGAGTATCGCGAGCACCTGGACAAGGGCGAACTGCTCTACAACCCGGTTCTCGCCGGCTACAAGCACCCGAACACCATCGACTGGACGCCGTTCCTGACCAAGGGCTACATCGAGAACTGCGATACCACGGTGCCGCTCAAGGAACTGCAGCGCCTGTCGCAACGCCTGACCGCGTTGCCGGAAGGCTTCACGCTGCACTCCCGCGTCAAGAAGATCGTCGAGGATCGGGCGGCGATGGGCGAGGGCAAGCTGCCGGTCGACTGGGGTATGGCCGAGAACCTGGCCTACGCTTCGTTGCTGGTGTCCGGCTACGGTGTCCGCATCTCCGGTGAAGACGTCGGGCGCGGTACCTTCTTCCACCGCCACGCTGCCTTCCATGACCAGAATCGCGAGAACTGGGATCAGGGGACGTATCACCCGCTGAAGAATCTGCAGGAAAAGCAGGCCGGCTTCCAGTGCTACGACTCGGTGCTCTCGGAAGAGGCCGTGCTGGCTTTCGATTACGGTTACGCTTCCGCCAACCCGTACGAGCTGGTGGTATGGGAAGGCCAGTTCGGCGACTTCGCCAACGGCGCCCAGGTGGTAATCGACCAGTTCATCGCCTCCGGCGAAGCCAAGTGGGGTCGTGCCTGCGGTCTGGTCATGCTGTTGCCGCATGGTTACGAAGGTCAGGGTCCGGAGCACTCGTCCGCCCGCCTCGAACGCTACATGCAGCTTTGTGCCGAGATGAACATGGAAGTCTGCGTGCCGACGACGGCTGCCCAGGTCTTCCACATGCTGCGCCGCCAGGGTGTGCGCCAGCAGCGCAAGCCGCTGATCGTCATGACGCCTAAGTCGCTGTTGCGTCACAAGGATGCGGCGTGTTCCCTGGATGACCTGGCAAACGGTCAGTTCCAGCCGGTGATCGGCGAGATCGACAAGGTCGATGCCAAGAAGGTTACCCGTGTCGTCCTGTGTTCCGGCAAGGTTTACTACGACCTGCTGGCTGCCCG
Source organism: Azonexus sp. (assembly GCA_017983755.1). Lineage (GTDB taxonomy): Bacteria > Pseudomonadota > Gammaproteobacteria > Burkholderiales > Rhodocyclaceae > Azonexus. The sequence continues at coordinate 49,330 of JAGOAU010000012.1, forward strand.
TCGCGAGAAGAAGATCACCAACATTGCCATCGTTCGCGTCGAGCAGCTCTATCCCTTCCCGAAGGATCATCTGGAGAAGGAACTGGCCAAGTATCCGAAAGCGACGGAAGTCGTCTGGTGCCAGGAAGAGCCGCGCAACCAGGGCGCCTGGTACTGGATCGCTTCGCGTCATCACCTCGACACGCAGCTTGGCAGCAAGCAGAAGATGCTGCTGGTGTCGCGTCCGGCATCCTCGTCGCCGGCGGTCGGTTATCTCGCCAAGCACAACGAGCAACAAAAGGCACTGGTCGAGTCCGCCTTGGGCAAGATCGAGTACTAATAACTAAAGCAGAGTGGAGTCACTATGAGCATTATCGAAGTTCAAGTCCCCCAGTTGTCCGAGTCCGTTGCCGAAGGCACGCTGGCTTCCTGGAAAAAGAAAATTGGCGAAGCCGTTGCCCGTGACGAAATCCTGATCGATATCGAAACCGACAAGGTCGTTCTTGAAGTGCCCTCGCCCGGCGCCGGCGTCCTCGTCGAAATCGTCAAGGGTGATGGTGAAACCGTCGTTTCCGGCGAGCTGATCGCCCGTATCGATACCGAAGCCAAGGCGGGTGCCGCTGCACCGGCCGCCGAAGCGCCGAAGGCTGCCGCTCCGGCCGCTGCCCCGGCACCGGCCGCCGCAGCCCCGGCAGGTACGGCCAGCCCGTCGGCCCGCAAGATCCTCGACGAGAAGGGCATCGCTGCCGCCGACGTCGCCGGTTCCGGCCGTGGTGGTCGCGTGACCAAGGAAGACGCCGTTGCCGCTGCGCCGAAGACCGGTCCGGTCGCTGCCCCGGCTGCCGCCAAGGCTGCGCTGCCGACGCCGCCGGTCGCGGTCGCCCTCGGCGAGCGCACCGAGCAGCGCGTGCCGATGACCCGCCTGCGTGCCCGCATTGCCGAGCGTCTGCTGCAGTCGCAACAAACCAATGCCATCCTGACCACGTTCAACGAAGTGAACATGGGCCCGATGATGGCGCTGCGCAAGCAGTACGGCGAGAAGTTCGAGAAGACCCACGGTGTCCGTCTCGGCTTCATGGGCTTCTTCGTCAAGGCCGCTTGCGCCGCCCTGCAGAAGTTCCCGGTGCTGAACGCTTCCGTCGATGGCAATGACATCATCTATCACGGCTACATCGACATCGGCATCGCCGTTGGTTCGCCGCGTGGCCTGGTCGTGCCGATCATCCGCAACGCCGACCAGCTGAGCATTGCCGAGATCGAAAAGAAGATCGCCGAATTCGGCGCCAAGGCCAAGGATGGCAAGCTGTCCATCGAAGACCTGACCGGCGGTACCTTCTCGATCTCCAACGGCGGCATCTTCGGTTCCATGATGTCCACCCCGATCATCAACCCGCCGCAATCCGCGATCCTCGGCATCCATGCCACCAAGGACCGCGCCATGGTTGAAAACGGTCAGGTCGTCGTGCGTCCGATGAACTACCTTGCCATGTCCTACGATCACCGCATCATCGACGGCCGCGAAGCCGTCCTCGGTCTGGTAACCATGAAGGAAGCGCTGGAAGATCCGTCGCGTCTGCTCCTCGGCGTCTAATCGACGTTTGCCGGCGCCAGTGTCCCTATTCGGGCGCTGGCGCTTTTGCACATCTGAAATCTGAAAGGTTTACACATGTCCAAGCAATTTGACGTGCTCGTTATCGGTGGTGGTCCCGGTGGTTACATCGCCGCCATTCGTGCTTCCCAGCTTGGTTTTACGGCTGCCTGTGCCGAATCCAATCCCTATGCCGACCCGAAGGGCGAGCCCCGTCTCGGCGGTACCTGCCTGAACGTCGGTTGCATCCCGTCCAAGGCGCTGCTGCATACCTCGCACCTGTTCGAGGAAGCCGGCCACTCCTTCGAGGCGCAGGGGATCAAGGTCGGCAAGGCTACTATCGACGTGCCGACCATGAAGGCACGCAAGGATGGCGTGGTCAATCAGCTGACCGGTGGCATCAAGATGCTGCTGAAGAAGAACAAGGTCACCTTCCTGGCCGGCCACGGTTCCTTCGTCGGCAAGGAAGGTGATTACTGGAAGGTCAAGGTCGGCGCCGAGGAAGTGCTGGCCAAGCAGGTCATCGTCGCGACCGGCTCGAAGGCCCGTCACCTGCCGGGCCTGCCGGTCGACCAGAAGATCGTCATGGATAACGAAGGTGCCCTGAATCAGGAATCCGTGCCGAAGAAGCTGGCCATCATCGGTGCCGGTGTCATCGGTCTGGAAATGGGTTCGGTCTGGCGTCGCGTCGGCTCCGAAGTCACCGTTCTCGAAGCCATGCCCGATTTCCTCGCCGCGGCCGATGTCGATGTGGCCAAGGAGGCCCTCAAGCTGTTTACCAAGCAGGGCCTGAACATCCAGATGGGCGTCAAGATCGGCGATATCAAGGCGACCAAGAAGTCGGTTTCGATCGCCTACACCGACAAGGATGGCAAGGCGCAGAAACTGGATGCCGATCGCCTGATCGTCTCCATCGGCCGCGTCCCGAATACCGACGGCCTGAATGCCGAAGCGGTTGGCCTGCAGCTCGACGAGCGTGGCTTTGTTGCGGTCGACGGCCATTGCAAGACCAATTTGCCGGGCGTCTGGGCCATCGGCGACGTCGTGCGTGGTCCGATGCTGGCGCACAAGGCGCATGAAGAAGGCGTCATGGTTGCCGAAATGATGGCCGGCCAGGCCGGTCACTGCAATTTCGACACCATCCCCTGGGTCATCTACACCTCGCCGGAAATCGCCTGGGTCGGCAAGACCGAGCAGCAACTCAAGGCCGACGGCGTCGCCTACAAGGCCGGCAAGGTTCCGTTCCTGGCCAATGGCCGGGCGCTGGGCATGGGCGATCCTTCGGGCTTCGTCAAGATGCTGGCCTGCAAGGATACCGATCGCATCCTTGGCGTGCACATCATCGGCGCCAATGCCTCGGAAATCATCGCCGAGGCCGTCGTGGCGATGGAATTCGGTGGTGCCTCGGAAGACCTGGCCCGCATCTGCCATGCGCATCCGACCCTGTCGGAGACCGTGCATGAAGCCGCGCTGGCCTGCGACAAGCGTACGCTGAACTTCTGATGTCGCCGGCTGGCGCAAGCGTCAGCCGCTACGACCAAGCAAAGAGCCCTGCGGGGCTCTTTGTTTTTGCGGGGCTTGCCGCCATACTACGGCCTCAATTGCGATCAAATCCCATTCGGCTTGCAGAATGCATAACGACGACGATCAACTGGCCTTCCTCGATGACATGCCGGCACCCGATTCCGGCAGCGCGGCGGAGGCTTGCTGGTACCTGCTGATCGTCGATGACGACGAGGATGTCCATCACGCGACCGAATTTGCACTGAGCGATCTGCGGGTACTGGGGCGGCCGCTGGAATTCCTGCACGCTTTCAGTGCCGGTGAGGCGATCGCCATCCTCGAGCGCCAGCGCGATGTCGCGGTCATCCTGCTCGACGTGGTGATGGAGCACGAGGACGCCGGTCTCAAGGCGGTCGAACGCATACGCAACGATCTCGGCCTGGATGCCGTGCGGATCATCCTGCGCACCGGCCAGCCGGGCTACGCACCGGAACTCGACGCCATCGCCAATTACGACATCAACGATTACAAGACCAAGACCGAGCTGACCCGCGGCAAGCTGTTCACCACGGTGACGGCGGCAATCCGTTCGTTCGAGCAGATCCAGCGCCTGGAGGCGAGCCGCAGCGGCCTCGAGCTGATCATCGACGGATCCAGCCATTTCAATGCCGAGCAGGGCCTGCCATCGTTTGGTGCTGCGGTCATCGCGCAGTTGTCCGATCTGCTAGGCATTCCGCCGCACGGCATGGTCTGCATCCGGTGCGGTAGCGGCTCCGCTGCCGGCATCGTTCTCGCCGCGGCCGGTCGCTACGAGGCGATGATCAACCAGCCGCTGGCGGCGGTGGGTGAGCCCGGCGCCCGCGAGATGCTCGAACGCTGCCTGCAGGAGCGCCGCAACCAGTGCGGCGAGCATTCCCTGGCACTCTATTTCGCCGGGCGGCACGGCAGCAATTTTGCCGTCTATGTCGAGTCGACCGCAGCGATCCGGGCGGTTGACCGCCACCTGCTCAACGTGTTTCGCACCAACATTGCCATCTGCGGCGAGAACATCGGTCTCGTCGAGCGCCTGCGCCGGGCGGCGTACGTCGATACACTGACCGGGCTGCCGAGCCGGGCTGCACAGATCGAAGTCATCGACGGGCTGGCGGAAGGTGCGCGGAGCGGGAATTACGTGCTGGCGATGATCGACATCGACCAGTTTTCCGAGACCATCGATGCCTTCGGCTACCGCTTCGGCGACCAGCAACTGCAGGCGGTGGCCGGGCGCCTGCGCGCCAAGCTGCCGGACGATGTGCATGTCGCGCGGGTCGGCAGCGACGTGTTCGGCGTCTTTGGCCGCAGCGAGGTCGTCAATCCCGCCAGCTTGCGCGCCATCCTGCTTCCGCCCTTCGACAGCGAGGGGGGGCTGCACACCATTTCGTTCTCGATTGGCCTCGTCCGCGCCGATGCGGTGGACGCCGATGGCGCCGACCTGCAGCGCAACGCGGCGATCGCGCTCAAGCGCGCCAAGGTCGCCGGCCCCGGCAACGATGCCTACTACACCGCCGAGGTCGGCGCGCTGACCCGGCAGCGCGTGCATATGCTGCACGACTTGCGAGCCGCGCTTGAAAACGGTGACCTCTTCGTCGTCTACCAGCCGCAGATCGATCTTTCCTCCGGCGCCGTCGTCGGCATCGAAGCCTTGTTGCGCTGGCGCACGGCGACCGGCGAGTTCGTTCCGCTCGAACAGTTCATCGCCATCGCCGAGCAGTCGGGGCTGATCGTCGCCGTCGGCAGCTGGGTGCTGCGAACCGCCCTGGCTGCCCAGCGCGAACTGGCGACCCGGGGCTTTCCCCTGCGCATGGCGGTCAATGTCTCGCCGGTACAGTTCCGTCAGCCGGGCTTTCTGGATGTCGTCCGCGATGCGATGGCCGAAAATTCGCTCGACCCCGGCCTGCTGGAGCTTGAAATAACCGAATCCGTGGCGCTTTCGGGCTGGACGCAGACCGTCGAGCGCATGCAGGCGATCAAGGCGCTGGGGGCGTTGATCGCCATCGACGATTTCGGGACCGGCTTCTCGTCGCTGAGCTATCTGGCCCGCCTGCCGGCCGATTGCCTCAAGATCGACCGCAGCTTCGTCCATGCGCTTGACAACCAGCGTTCCGGAACGCCGATCGCGGCGATGGTGATCCAGCTCGGCAAGCAGCTGGGCATGCGTGTCCTGGCCGAAGGCGTCGAGGACTGCGGACAGCTGCAGACCCTGGTCGATCTCGGTTGCCACGAGGCGCAGGGGATGGTTTACGCACCGGCGATGGCGCAACAGGATCTGCTGGTCTGGCTCGCGAACCGGGAACGTTGAACGCCCATGCGCCGGCTCGTTCCATGCCTGTTTGCGCTCATCATCCTGATTGGTTGCAGCCCGCGCGAACCACTGCGTGTCGGCTTCCTGGCCGGACTCAGCGGCAACGTCGCCGACCTCGGCGAGGCCGGGCGCAATGGAGCGCAGATCGCCGTCGAGGAGGTCAACCGGGCGGGGGGCATCAATGGCCGCCCGGTCGAACTGATCGTCCGTGACGATGCCCAGAGTCCGGAGAAGGCGATCGCCGCCGCCAACGAACTGATTGCGTCGGGCGTCGAGGCCATCGTCGGGCCGATGACCAGCGCCATGGCGGAGGTGGTATTGCCGCTGGCGCAACGGGCCGGCGTCGTTCTGGTCAGTCCGACCGTGACCGCGCGCAAGTTTTTCGGCCAGGACGACAATCTCTTCCTGATCATGTCGAGCACCCGCGAAGAGGCAAGGCTGAGCGCCGACTATCATTTCCGCGAAAGCGGCGTGCGTCGCGTGGCGGCCATCTACGACCAGAAGAACCTGGCCTACACGGAGAGCTGGCTGCGCGAATTCACCGTCGCCTTCCAGCAGGCCGGCGGGGATGTCCTGCCGTTTGCCTTCGAATCCAGCCCCGATGCCAATTTCGGGGCCATTGCCCGGCAGGTTCTGAACAAGCGGCCCGATGCCATCCTGCTGATAACGAGTGCCGTCGATGCGGCGCGCTTTGCCCAGAAGATCCGCGACCGCAATCAGCAGGTGCTCCTTTTTGCCTCGCAATGGGCGACCACCGATCGCCTGATCGAACTGGGCGGCAATGCGGTGGAGGGCATGGTCCTCCACAATTATTTTGACCGCGACAGCAAGGCGGCGGGCCTGGCGCGGTTGCGCGACGTCTATGTCGAACGTTTCCAGCGCGAGCCCGGGTTTGCCGGGGTCGCCGCCTACGATGCGACGCGCGCCGTGCTGGAGGCACTCGTCCGGCGCGAGAGCGGCGAGCATCTGCGCGAAGTCATGCTGACGCGCGGCCCTTTTCCCGGCGCCGAGGATGGCACCAGCTTCGACCGCTTCGGCGACAGTCGCCGCATTCCTCATGTCGCGGTGGTGCGTGATGGCCATTTCGTCACCTTGCGCTAGGGAAGCATTTTGAGCCCGTCAGAACGGTTGACCGCAACAGGCGCATGGCGGCTGCGCACGTCGCTCATTCTGCTGCTGGTGGTCGCCACGCTCGTGACCTTCTGCATCATCGGCTTCAGCGTGCTCGCCTATCGCGTCCCCGCGATCCTCGCTGAAGACCGCCAGCATGCGCGCAACGAGGCGGTCAGCCTGGCGCACTATTTCGAGCAGCTGATCGACAGCCTCGAGGGGCGCCTCGGGACGCTGGGTGCCCTGAGCCTCGACATGCCGCCAGCGCAGATCCAGCGCTTTCTCGACGCCGTCGTCGCCGAAGGCGGCTTCACCGCCATCTACCTGCTCGGTGAAAACGGCCGCGTCAAGTATGCGGCGCTGCCGGAAAATGCGCCGAATGTGCGGCCCAATCTCGTCGGCACCGATCTCTCGCGCAATCCGCTGTTCAGCTCGGCCCGGCATCTTGCGCGCCGGGTCTGGAGCGACCGTTACCTGTCGGCATTGAAGGGCGATGCCACGATCGGCCTGGCCATTCCCTTCGGCGACTACGTGCTGCTCGGCGAGGTGGCGCCGGATTTCGCGACGAACGTCCTGCGCGCCGGCGCGGCGGATCTGACTTATCCGGTACTGGTGGTCGACCGCGCCGGCGAATACGTCGCCGGCAAGAACCTGGCCGAAAGTGAGCGCCTGCGTAACTGGGCCGCCGACCTGCGCGGTGTCTCGCCGGGGCCGGAGGGCGATGTCCGGCAGCTCCGGTTTGCCGGCAAGCGTTTCGATACCGGCATCGCGCGTTCGGACAAGCTGCAGTGGACCTTCCTGGTCGGCTCGCCCGCCCGGCTGGACAACCAGCGTGTCCGGATGACCATCGGGCTGGTGCTCGGTGGCTTTGTCGGTTCGATCCTGCTGGCGTTGATCCTCGCGCCCCTGTGGGCGGCGCGGATGAGCGCGCCGCTGCGTGACCTGATCGCGCAGACGCGGGCGCTGACCAGCGGCAAATTCGGCGGCAAGGTGGCGCGCGGGCCGATTCTCGAATTCAACCAGCTGGCTTCCGACATGGAATCGATGGCCGAGGCAATCCGCCAGCGCCAGGGCGAACTGGAACGGAGCGAAGAGCGCCTGCTGCAGAGCCTGCAGAACGTGCAGCAACTCAATCTGCTGCTCGAACACCGGGTCGAATTGCGGACCATTGATCTGGCGCGCGCCAACCGCGAATTGTCGGAAGCCATGGACACCCTCAAACTGGCGCAGGGCGAACTGGTGCGCAGCGAAAAGCTCGCGTCGCTCGGCAACCTGGTCGGCGGTGTCGCGCATGAACTGAACACGCCGATCGGCAATGGCGTCATGGCGGTGTCGACGCTGCACGATCAGGTCCGTGCCTTCCGCCGCGAGATGGAAAGCGGCTTGCGCCGGTCCACGCTGGAAGCCTTCGTCAATCGCGTCGAGCGCGGCAGCGAGATCGCCGTGCGCAACCTGCAGCGGGCCAACGAACTGATCGCCAGTTTCAAGCAGGTCGCCATCGACCAGACCAGCGTCCAGCGCCGGCAGTTCATGCTGGCCGAAGTGGTCGAAGAAATCCTCCTGACCATGCAGCCCTCGCTTAAAAAAGCGTCATGCAAGGTGAATTGCAAGATTCCCGGCGACCTGTCGCTGGACAGTTATCCGGGGCCGCTCGGGCAGGTGCTGACCAACCTGCTGACGAATGCGCTGAACCACGCATTCGACGGACGTACCCAGGGCCGCATCGAAATTCTCGCCGCGCGCGAGGGCGTCGACCAGGTCTGCCTGCAGGTTGCCGACGATGGCGCAGGCATCCCGCCGGAACTGCTCGGCCGCATCTTCGATCCCTTCGTCACCAGCAAGCTCGGCCGTGGCGGCAGCGGCCTCGGCCTGCATATCGTCTGGAACACCGTTACCGCCGTGCTCGGCGGCAGCATCACCGTTGCCAGCGCGCCAGGCGAGGGCACCCGTTTCCACATCGTCCTGCCGCTTGTTGCACCGCGTCAATCGTCCGCTGCCTGATATATCATCCGTCCATGCCGCACAACAAACTGAACGTCTCCGCCCAGGGCATGCTCGATGCCTACGAGGCCCTGCTCAAGACCCGGGGCTATTTCGCCGATGCCGCCCAGATGGCCGCTGCCAGCGCACTGCAGAACCTGTATGCCAGTCTGCTCGCCTTCAAGGTCAACCGCGGCAGCACCTTCAAGCGCCTGCTGGCGCCGCCCAAGCCGCCGCGCGGCCTGTATTTCTGGGGCGGCGTCGGGCGCGGCAAGAGCTTCCTGATGGACTGCTTCTACGATGCGGTGCCCTACCGGCGCAAGCGGCGCATCCATTTCCACGCTTTCATGCAGCAGATTCACCACGACCTCGACAAGTACAAGGGCGAGCCGGACCCGATGCTCAAGATCGCCGAGCAAATCGCACGCGAGGTGCGTCTGCTCTGCTTCGACGAGTTCCACGTCTCCGACATCGCCGACGCGATGATCCTCGGCCGCCTGCTCGACGGGCTGTTCGAGAAGGGCGTCATCCTGGTCATGACTTCCAACTATCCGCCCGAGCGTCTTTACCCGAACGGCCTGCAGCGCGAAAACTTCCTGCCGACCATCGACCTGCTCAAACGCCAGCTCGACGTGCTCGAGGTCGAGGCCGGCATCGACTACCGCCTGCGGGCGCTGGAGCAGGTCGAGATCTACCATTACCCGTCCGACGCCGCAGCAGAGAAGAAGATGCTCGACTACTTCCGCATGGTTGCCGGCGAGGAGGGCAGGAAGGGTGGCCATATCGAGGTGCTCGGGCGCAACATCGACACAGTCCGCCGCGGCCACGGCGTCATCTGGTTCGATTTCCGGACCCTGTGCGGCGGCCCGCGCTCGCAGAACGACTACCTGGAGATCGCCCGTGCCTACCATACCGTGATGCTTTCGCACATTCCGCAGATGACGCAGCACCAGGCCTCGGAAGCGCGGCGCTTCACCTGGCTGGTCGATGTCTTTTACGACCACAAGGTCAAGCTGATCGCCACCGCCGATTGTCCGGCCGATGCCTTGTACACCCAGGGCACCCAGGCCGGCGAGTTTGCCCGTACGGTCAGTCGGCTGACCGAGATGAACTCACGCGAATATCTTGCCCTGGCCCACATCGCCAGCTGACCGCCATGACCGAACAACCCGTCCCGCAAGACCTTGCCATCGACCTGCGCCAGCTGGTCATGACCATCGCCAACACCGTCGATCTTGTTGGCGTCGACGACCTGCTGCACGGCCGCCGCGTCGGCATGCTGGCGCGTGAACTCGCCCGCCAGCTCGGACTAGACGATCAGATCCAGCTGCTGCTCTACGATGCCGGCCTGCTGCACGATTGCGGCGTTTCGTCGACGCGCGTCCATAAGCGGCTGGTCGTCGATCTCGAATGGTCGGGCTCCCAGGAGCACTGCATCCGCGGCGAGGAATTGCTGCAGGATTTCGCGCCGCTGGCGCATCTGGCGCCGATCATCCGCTATCACCACAGCCGCTGGATGTGGCTCGAAAAGCAGGAACTGGCGCCGGAAACCGTGCGTTTCGCCAACCTCATCTTTCTTGCCGACCGCATCGATGTGCTGGCTGCCCCGTTCCATGCCGACCACACTACGCTGGCGCATGCCGAGGAGATCCGCGAACGGCTGGCTGCCGAGCGCGGCCGCCTGTTCGCGCCCGACCTGATCGATGCCTTCCTCGCCCTGTCGGAAGGCGAGGCCTTCTGGCTGGCGCTGCAGCCCGAGTCGGTGCAGCAGTACCAGGCGGAAATGGAAAGCTTCGGCGACCTGCGCATGGTCAGCTGGCAGGAATTCAAGCGCTGCGCCGACATCTTCGCCCGCATCATCGACGCCAAGTCGCCCTATACCGAACAGCATTCGCGCGGCGTTTCCCTGCTGTCGCGCCATCTGGCGGGCAAGATGGGGCTCGACCCGGTCACCTGCGAAAAGATCGAGGTCGCCGGCCTGCTGCACGACATAGGCAAGCTGCAGATTCCCGACGAGATCATCGAAGGCCACAATGCCCTTACGCCGCAGGAATTCAACATCATGAAGGGCCACAGCTTCGGCACGCGGCAGGTGCTCAAGCGCCTGCACGCCATCGACGACCTCGCCAACTGCCATCGCATCGCCCTGTGCTGCGCCGCGTGACTGCCGGGCTGGCGCGCCTCCTGCTGTGCCTGGCGGTGCTGTTCGGCGCGCCGGCGGTCGCCCAGCAGGAACTCGAAATCATTCCGTTGCGCAGCCAGACCGTCGACCAGGTGTTGCCGACCCTGTTGCCGCTGCTCGAGCCGGGCGGCACGTTGACCGGCATGAACGATCAGCTCTTCCTGCGCGCCAGCGCCCGTAACCGCGAGGAAATCAGGCGCGTGCTGGCGACCATCGACCGCCCGTCGCGGCGCCTCATTATCCGTGTCAGCCAGAATCGCGAGAGCGAGGCGAGCAGCCGCGGCGGCGAGGTCAGCGGCCAGGTGGTGATCGGTGACAGCCGCCGCAGCCGTGTCGATGCCCGCCTGTGGGACACGCAAGGCGCGCGCAGCGAGAATTCCGGGCAGATGGTGCAGACCGTCGAGGGTGGCCAGGCCTTCATCCAGGTCGGGCGCTCGCTGCCCATCCCCATGCGCCAGGCGACGATCGGCCCCGGTGGCGCGGTGATCGGAGAGACGGTGGTTTTCCAGGATATCGGCCGCGGCTTTTTTGCCACGCCACGGCTCAACGGCGAGCGGGTGACCATCGATATCAGCCAGCAGGCCGACAGCGCTTCCCGCTTCGGTCCGCCCGGCAGTGTCAGCACCCAGAGTTTGTCGACCACCGTTTCCGGTCGTCTCGGCGAATGGATCGAACTGGGCGGCACCAGCCGCCAGGTCAGCGGCAATCAGGCCGGCAGTTTCGGACGGTCGACCAGCGGCGGGCAGGATGCGCGTTCGATCTGGCTTTTGGTAGAGGAAGTGCAATGACTTTGAAGCGCCACATCGGCCAGCGGGTGGCCCTGGCCACGGCGGCTTTCTGTGCCTTGCTGGCGCTGCCGGCATTCGGGCTGTTCATCTGGCTGTGGGTCGAGCGCGGCCTGGCCGATACCTGGGTGCCCAGCGCGCTGGCCGCCGTCGCCTTCCTCGGCGCCTGCGCCGGTGTGCTCTACGTCATGAGCCGGCCGCAGCCGCCGCTGCCCGTTGACGAGGACGGCAGCGAAAGCTGAATCAGGCCAGCAGCTGGCTGATCAGGAGCGGGTCGGCGACGCCGTTGACCGGTATGCCGTGGCTGGCCTGATAACCTTTGAGCAGATTGACGCTGGTCTGGCCGAAAATGCCGTCGGCCTTGATGTTGACGCCGCGCTCCGAGAGCCCCAGTTGCACCAGGCGCACATCGAGCCCGCGCGCCAGCGGCGTCTGCAGCGACAGGCTGCGGGTTCCGGGTTGCGGGCCGTCGTAGCAGCCCGGCGGGGTCGCCGTCAGCGAGGCGCGCGAGATTTCGGATTCGCGGACGACCAGCGGCAGTTCGAGACCCCAGTAACCCTGGTCGATCAGGCGCTGGAACGCTTCCATGCGATAGACCGTCTTGCGCAGGTCGCTGCGCGGATGGCCGGCCAGCCAGGCGTGGCGGGTGGCGACGTAGGCAGCGATCCAGCCGCGCTCGCCGAGCGCGGCGAGGCTGCCGGCCTGCTGGATGGTGCGGTCGCGCATCTTCGTCCATGAGCCGTGGACGGTACTGTCGTAGACTACGGCGACGCCGAGCGGCGAGCTGATGCCGAGGTTGGCGGCAGTGCGGGTGGCCGGCCGCCAATAGACTTCATCGAAAAAGACATCCTGCGTTTCGCGCATGACCGGATCGTCAGCCGTCGCCCGCAGCAGGTTGTGCAGGCGCAATTCGCCGTCCAGGCCGAGGTCGACCGCAGCAAGGCGCGGCAGCCACGGCTTGAGCCGGGCACCGAAGGCGGCGCCGGCGTTGTCGCAGTAGCGTTGCAGCAGATTCAGGAGGTTGCCGGAAGCCAGCGTGGTCTGCGAACGGCCGAAGGTGAGATGCCCAGTGTCGCCGGCAATGACCGTCACGCTGCCGTAGTTGCCAAGCACCGAGCCGGTTTCGAAAAGATTGACGATGGATTGGGCCGTTTGCTTCTGAGTCGGGGTGAGCATTTTCAGACTCCTTCCGGTTGCGGTCGGGCGTGGCGCGCAAGGTTTCAGCATAGATCAATGGCATGGCAAGGTACAGGCAAAAAAAACCCGGCTGCCGCCGGGTTCGTCGTGCACGGGCCGGGTTCAGGCCGCGTTCAGCGCCTGATCGAGGTCGGCGATCAGGTCGTCGACGTGCTCGATGCCGACCGACAGGCGGATCATGTCTTCCGACACGCCGGCCTTGGCCAGTTCCTCCGGCGACAGCTGGCGGTGCGTGGTCGACGCCGGGTGGCAGGCCAGGGTCTTGCAGTCGCCGATGTTGACCAGGCGGGTGACCAGTTGCAGCGCATCCTGGAACTTGCCGCCGCCGTCGCGGCCACCCTTCACACCGAAGTTGAGGATGCCGGAAGCGCGGCCGCCCATGTACTTTTGCACCAGTGCGTGGTCCTTGTGCTCGGGCAGGCCGGCATAGTTCACCCAGCTTACCTTCGAGTGTTTCTGCAGGAACTGTGCGATCTTCAGCGAATTTTCACAGATGCGGTCCATGCGCAGGGCCAGTGTCTCGACGCCCTGCAGGATCAGAAAGGCATTGAACGGACTGATCGCGGCGCCCATGTTGCGCAGCGGCACGACGCGGGCGCGGCCGATGTAGGCGGCGGGGCCAAGAGCTTCTGTGTAGACGACACCGTGGTAGGAAACGTCCGGCTCGTTGAGGCGCTTGAACTTGGCCTTGTGCTCGGCCCACGGGAATTTGCCGCTATCGACGATGATGCCGCCGATGGAATTGCCGTGACCGCCGAGGTACTTGGTCAGGGCATGGACGACGATGTCGGCGCCGTGCTCGAAGGGGCGGCAGAGGTAGGGCGAGGGCACGGTGTTGTCGACGATGACCGGGACGCCATGCTTGTGGGCGACTTCGGCGAGCTTTTCAAAATCGACGACATTGCCGAGCGGGTTGCCGACCGATTCGCAGAACACCGCCTTGGTCTTGCCGTCGATCAGCTTTTCGAAGGCAGCCGGGTCGCGGTAGTCGGCGAAGCGGACGTCGATGCCGTATTGCGGCAGGGTGTGGGCGAACAGGTTGTAGGTGCCGCCGTACAGCGTCGAAGAGGTGACGATGTTGTCGCCGGCCTCGGCGATCGTCTGGATCGCGGCGGTGATGGCCGCCATGCCGGAAGCCATGGCCAGCGCTGCAATGCCGCCTTCCATCGCGGCAACGCGCTTTTCGAGCACGTCCTGCGTCGGGTTCATGATGCGCGTGTAGATGTTGCCGGCGACCTTGAGGTCGAACAGGTCGGCACCGTGCTGGGTGCTGTCGAAGGCGTAGGACGTGGTCTGGTAAATCGGCACCGCCACGGCCTTGGTGGTCGGGTCCGGGCTGTAGCCGCCGTGGACGGCAAGGGTTTCGATCTTCATGCGCGTGTCTCTCTTTGTCTTGTGGTTGGCGAAAAATGAAGTCTAGCAGGGGTTGACCGCAGCCGGCATCGGAAACGGGCATGAAAAAAGCCGCCGGCTTGCGCGTGGCGGCTTTGCGTTGATTCGCCCTGGTGGCGTCAGTTCGGCAGCAGGCCGCCGTTGTTCAGGCGCACGCGGTCGCCGACCTGCCAGCGGTTGCCGCCTTCCTGGGCGAGGGTGCGGGTGCTGCCGTCCTCGAAGCGGACGGTGACCTGCGTCTGCTTCTCGGCGCGCACGTACTTTTCCGTCTGGTGGCCGGCAAAGGCGCCGCCGACGGCGCCGACGATGGTGGCGGCGGTGTTGCCCTTGCCGCGGCCGACCTGGTTGCCGAGCAGGCCGCCGACGACACCGCCGGCGACGGCGCCGAGGCCCGAGCCTTCGGCCGGTGTGCTGACTTCGCGCACGGCCTCGACGGTGCCGCAGTCGCGGCAGACCGGCGGCGGGGCGCTGGCCGGGCGGGCCGGGATGACGTCGATGCCGGCATCGTTGCGCTGGTCCTGGTAGGCGGTCGTGGTGCGTTCGCTGGCGTAGCGCAGGTCGCCGGTCGCTGGCGGGGCTTCACGCTGCACCTGTTGTTGTTGCGATTTGGCAGCCCTGGGCGGCGGGGGCGGGTCGAAGCGCTGGGCCTTGGGTGCCGCAGCCGGCTGCGGTGCAGGCGCGGCAGCGACCGGGGCGGCAGGCGTCGGGGCCGGCTCGGCAGTTGCGGTCAACGTCGATTCCGGGGTCGATTTGCCCGGCAGCAGGCCGGTGAAACTGGCGATGGCGACGCCGCTGGCGATGGTTACCGCGGTGGCGGCGACGATGATTGCCGGGTGGGTGGTTCGGGTGGCTTCTTGCATGGAGTTCTCCGCTGGGATGCTGATGCTGGTGCGGAGAATAACGTCTCACCCGGCGATTGGCGCACGCTGAAACAAAGCGTTACAGCTCCTTACGAATCGTCGCCGTCGGCCTCGGCGCGGCGGGCGCTGCGCAAAAGGAAGCGGCCGGGGTCGAGGGCGTCGACCAGATCCCTTTCCAGCGGCAGCGGGTCGCCCTCCAGTTGCGATACCAGCAGGTCGGCCATCAGCGCCGACCAGACGATGCCGCGCGCACCATAGCCCTGCACGCACCACAGCCCGGGCTGCCGCGGCAGGGCGTGGAGGCGGGCGTTGCTGCCCGCGGGCAGCGCTTCGGGCACCGGGCCGACAATGGGCAGGCGGTCGGGCGACATCGGCCGGAAGCCGACGCGGCCATGCAGCGTGGCGGGGTCGATGCCGGCGGCGAAGCCGGGCAGGGTCAGGCGCAGGCGGGCGAGGTTGTCGCTGTGATCGGCGACGCGCTCGCCGGCCTCGTCGTCATCGTAGGAAAGCGAGGCGCCGATCAGCCGGATGCCGTCGATTTCCGGCATCGCGTAGCCGATCTGGAAGAGCACGACGTCGAGCGGTGGCGTTGCATCGGCCGGCAGGTGGCTGACCTGGCCGCGCGCGGCGCGCTGCGGCAGCCAGGCGAATTGCTCGAAGCGCGGGGCGGCGATGCCGCCGGCCATGACCAGCACCGGCGCTTCGGCCAGCAGCTTGCCGGCGGCATCGAGGGCGTGCCAGCCGGAATTTGCCCTTTCCAGGCGGTCGACCGCAGCGTTCAGGCGTACGGTGATCCGTTCGGGAAAGGCGGCCAGCGCCGCCCGGCACAACGCAGGCGGCTGCACCCAGCCGCCGCCCGGGAACCACCAGCCGCCGCTGGCGACCGGCCGACCGAGCCGGCGGCCAGCTGCGTCGCGGTCGACGAATTGCAGCAGTTCGGGCGGCCAGCCGAGTTGTTCGACGGCTCGCCGCTGTTGCGCTTCGTGTTCCGCCTCGCGGGCCAGATGCAGCACGCCGCAGGGCGACCAGCGGGCCGCGGGCAATCCGGCGAGCAGGGCGCGGGTGGCGAGGTAGCCGGCGCGGGTCAGGCGCGACAGTCGGTTGTCATCGGCGCTCGGTAGCGGACGCAGCATGCCGGCCAGGTTGCTGGAGGCGCCGCTGCCCGGCTCGCCGGCCTGCTCCAGCACCGTGACCTGCCAGCCGGCGGCGGCCAGGCGATGCGCCACCGTGCTGCCGGCGATGCCGGCGCCGACGACGATGGCGCGGCGGTCGGCCGGCACCGGATGGCGATCCGGCCGCCGCGAGCGGAAGCGGCCGACCAGCATTTCGCGCCGGGCAGCGAATCCGGGGCGCCGTTCAAGATCGAATTCGGCGGCGGCGAGGGCGTCGCGTGCCGATCGCGCCAGGCACCAGGTGGCCAGCGTTGCGCCCGGCGTGGCTAGGCGGGCGAGGGCCTTGCACAGGTAGGGCGACCACAGTTCCGGGTTCCTGGCCGGCGCGAAGCCGTCGAGGAAAAAGGCATCCACTGCGGCATCGATTTGGCGCAGCTGGGTCGTCGCGTCGCCGAAGACGAGGGTCAGGATGACGCGGTTGTCGTCGAGGTGCAGCCGGTGCGTCCCGGGTGTCAGCAGCGGCCAGCGCTGTTGCAATTCGGCGGCGAGTTCGGCGAATTCCGGCCAGGCTTTCTGGGCGCGCGCCAGGTCGCTTGCGGTCAACGGGTGTTTTTCGACGGAAACGAAATGCAGGCGGCGGCAGCGTTGCGGGTCGGCGCGCCAGGCCTGCCAGGCGGCGAGAAAGTTCAGCCCGAGGCCGAAGCCGGTTTCGAGAATGACGAAGCGGTCCCGTCGCTGCCAGCGCGCCGGCAGATCGTTGCCGCCGAGGAAGACATGCCGTGCCTGCGCCGGGCCGCCGTGGGCGGTGTGGTAGATGTCATCGTAAGCGGCGGCGTACGGGGTGCCATCCGGCTTGAATTCGAGGCGGGCAGGTTGCAGCGGCATGCTGCAATTTTAACCCGCGGCGGCGCCAAGCCTTGGGGGAGCGATGAATCGGCGCGGCGATCAGCATTTCCATCCGCTTGCCGCAGGTTCATAATCGCATCGGGATATACGAAATGATACGTTCCAGACTGGTTCGCTACCTGCTGACGCTGGTTTTGCCATCCGGATTGCTCTGCCTGATCTTCCTGTCATCGCTCTACCACGAGGAACAGGAACGGGTCAGACAGGGGCTGGAGGTGGCGGAGCGTCTGCGCCTGACGGTTGGCGCCCGCTCGCTGAGCAGCGACATCGGCCGCATCGCCAGCGATGTGCGCCTGATGGCCAACCTGCCCAGCCTCACGGCGGCGCTGGAAAACGGCGACCTGCCGACCGTCGCACGCTTTACCGAAGACCTGGTGGCGATCTCGGCGAGCCGCCGCGTCTATGACCAGTTGCGCTGGATCGACGAAACCGGCATCGAGCGGGTGCGGGTCGACTACGTGCAGAACCAGCCCTTCGTCGTCCCTGAGGACCGGCTGCAGAACAAGTCGCAGCGCTATTACTTCATCGCCACCATGCGTCTGGAGCGCGGTGGCATTTACGTCTCGCCGCTGGACCTGAACGTCGAGCAGGACCGCATCGAAACGCCCTACAAGCCGGTGATCCGGCTCGGCACGCCGGTGCAGGACAAGTTCGGCAATCCGCGCGGCATCATCATGGTCAATTTTTTCGGCAGCTACCTGCTGGAAAAGTTTTCCGAGGTGACTGAGAGCAAGGATGGCGACGTCCGCGTCAGCCTGCTCAACCGTGACGGCTACTGGCTGCGCGCGCCGCAAACGGTGGACGAGTGGGGATTCATGTTCGGGCGCAAGGACAACTTCGGGACACGCTTCCCGGAAGCCTGGAAGCAGATCGAGGTGGCCGAGCGGGGCCAATTCGAGGATGAAAACGGCCTCTGGTCGTTCGTTACGGTGCGCCCGCTGCTGGCCGGCATGGCCGCGGCGGCGGAGGCGAATTCGCCGCTGGCCGACAACGAGTATGTCTGGAAGATCGTTTCCCGGATTCCCGCCGAGGCTCTGGAGCAGGCAGGCAACCAGAACCTGGCCGGGTGGATCCTGATGACCCTGCTGTTCATGGGGGCGCTGGTCGCCGGCTGCCTGGTGCTCGCCCGCGCCCACCGGCGGCGCGACGCGATGGCGGAAAACCTGCGCGCGCTCAACCGGCGGCTCGAGGAGAAGGTGCGCCAGCGCACCGAGGAACTGCATCAGCAGGCGATTCGCGACCCATTGACCGGGCTCTTCAACCGGCGCTACCTGGACGAAACGCTGCCGCGCGAAATCCACCGCTCGTTGCGCGAGCGCGAGACGCTGGCGGTTGCGATGCTCGATCTCGACCACTTCAAGAACTTCAACGACCAGTGGGGGCATGAAGCGGGCGATGCCGTGCTGCTCGGCGTCGCCGAAACGCTGCTCGACGGCCTGCGCGCTTCGGACATCGCCTGCCGTTACGGCGGCGAGGAACTGCTGGTGGTCATGCCCGGCGCCGATGCCGAGGAGGCGGTGAAGCGGATCGGCGCCATTGCCTGCCAGGTACGCAACCTGGGTGCCCGGATCATGGGCCGCGAGTTGCCGCCGGTGACCTTCTCGGCCGGGGTCGCCACGTTGCCCGAGCATGGCGACAACGCCGAAATCCTGGTGCGCGCCGCCGACCGCGCCCTCTACATGGCCAAGGAAACCGGCCGCGACCGCGTGGTGGTCGCGCGGCCGCCGGGTTTTGAGTAACTGTCGTTTTGCCTAGCAGAAGACGATGGGTGAGCGAGCGCAGCCGAGACGAGGCGTGCGGCACCGCCGCATAGCAGCGCTATGCAAGGCGCCGCGCAACGAAGTATCGGCAAGCGCAGCCACCCATCATTCGGGGCGCATCTGGGGGAAGAGGATGACGTCGCGAATCGCCGGCGAATCGGTCAGCAGCATGATCAGCCGGTCGATGCCGATGCCGCAGCCGCCGGTCGGCGGCAGGCCGTATTCGAGCGCGCGGATGAAGTCGGCGTCGTAGTACATCGCCTCCTCGTCGCCGGCATCCTTGGCCTTGGCCTGCTCGGCGAAGCGGGCGGCCTGGTCTTCGGCGTCGTTCAGCTCGGAGAAGCCGTTGGCGATCTCGCGGCCGACGATGAACAGCTCGAAGCGCTCGGTGATTTCCGGGTTGCTGTCGGAAGCGCGGGCCAGCGGCGAGACCTCGACCGGGTAGTCGATGATGAAGGTCGGTTCCCACAGCTGCGCCTCGGCAGTTTCCTCGAAGAACATCAGCTGTAGCGTGCCGAGTCCCGGCGTGCCCTTCATCTCGACCTTGCGCGCGACAAGCTGTTCGCGCAGCCAGCCGGCGTCATTGAGCTGGGCGTCGGAATACTGCGGGCAGTAATGTTTGACCGCCTCGACCATGGTCATGCGGTGGAAGGGCCTGGACAGATCGAGTTCGCGGCCCTGGTACTGGAAGACTTCCTTGCCCAGCGCCTCGCGCGCGGCATGGCGCAGCAGGCCTTCGGTGAAGTCCATCAGGCTCTTGTAGTTCGCGTAGGCCTCGTAGAATTCCATCATCGTGAATTCCGGGTTGTGGCGCGGCGAGAGGCCTTCGTTGCGGAAGTTGCGGTTGATCTCGAAGACCTTCTCGAAACCGCCGACGACCAAGCGCTTGAGGTAGAGCTCGGGGGCGATGCGCAGGAACTGCTGCATGTCGAGCGCGTTGTGGTGGGTGACGAAGGGCTTGGCCGAGGCACCGCCGGGGATCGGGTGCATCATCGGCGTTTCGACTTCGAGGAAGCCGTGACCGCTCATGTAGTTGCGGATCGAGGCGACGATGGCGCTGCGGGCGAGGAAGGTGAAGCGCGTTTCCTCATTCATGATCAGGTCGACATAGCGCTGGCGATACTTCATTTCCTGGTCGGCGAGACCGTGGAACTTGTCCGGCAGCGGGCGCAGCGACTTGGTCAGCAGGCGGATCTCGCTGGCCTGGATGCTCAGTTCGCCGGTGCGGGTCTTCATCAGCGGCCCGACGACGCCGGCGATGTCGCCGAGATCCCAGGTCTTGAAGGCGGCGTAGACGTCCTCGCCGACCTTGTCGCGGGCGACATAGATCTGGATGCGGCCGGAAAGGTCCTGCAGCGTGGCGAACGAGGCCTTGCCCATGACGCGCTTCAACATCATGCGGCCGGCTACCTTGACTTCGACCGGCATGCCTTCGAGTTCTTCGGCGGTCTTTTCACCATAGCCTTCGAGCAGCCTGGCGGCGGTGTTCTCGCGCTGGAAGTCGTTCGGGAAGGCTTTGCCGGTCTTGCGCCACTCGGCCAGCTTGGCGCGGCGCTCGGCGATGAGCTGGTTTTCGTCTTGCTGGACCGGGGCTTGCTGTTCGGCGTTGTCGGTGGTGGCCATGCGGAAAAATCCTTGGGAAATGGGGGTTTGCTGCGGTCGACCGCGTAAAACACTGAATTTTCGCCGATTTCACCCCCGCCGGACAAGGCCGGCAGATTGTCCTGGGCGATGGGATAATTACGGCATGGAAATATTCATCGAAATCATCCTCAAGGCCGGCCGCTCGGCGGTCGAACTGGCGCTCTTCGTCCTGTTGCCGGTGATGGTCGTCATGCTCTCGCTGATGCGACTGCTGGAAGCGCGCGGTGTGCTCGACTGGGTCGTCGTCCGGCTGGCGCCGCTGCTGAAGCCGTTCGGGTTGACCGGGCTGGGCGTCTTCGCGGCGCTGCAGATCAATTTCGTCAGCTTCGCCGCACCGCTGGCGACGCTGACCATGATGGAGCAGCGCGGCGCCTCGGACCGCCATATCGCGGCGACGCTGGCGATGGTCTTCGCCATGGCGCAGGCCAACGCGGCACTGCCGATGATGACCATGGGCCTCGGCATCGGCGTCACCCTGCTGTTCTCGCTGGTCGGCGGCCTGATCGCGGCGGCGGCGACCTATTACCTGTTCGGCAAAAGCCTGTCGACGGCCGAGGCGCAACTCGACGAGACGCTGCAGCATCCGGTGGCCGATAACGCCAAGGGCGTCCTCGACGTCATCAACCGCGCCGGCGCCGAAGCTTTCAAGATTGCCGTCGGCGCCATTCCGATGCTGGTGCTGTCACTGGTCGTCGTCACCGCGTTGCGCACCTCGGGCGCCATCGATGCCCTGACGCGCCTGCTTTCTCCGCTGCTGACGGCGCTTTCGGTTAACAGCGTGCTGATCCTGCCGACCTTGACCAAATACCTGGCCGGCGGCACGGCGATGATGGGGGTCATGGACGAGATGCGGAAGACCGGCCAGGTCAGCGTCGAACTGCTCAACGCCAGCGCCGGCTTCCTGATTTCGCCCTTCGACCTGCCCGGCGTCGCCGTCCTCATTTCCGCCGGCAAGCGCATCGCGTCGGTGTGGAAACCGGCAGCGCTGGGTGCCTGCGTCGGCATCGCCGTGCGCACCGTCGGACATATTGTCGTTGCCTGAAACTGAAGAGAGAATTCCGAAATGCGCTTACGCAAACCTTCACTGCTGGTCGTGGCGCTGGCCGCCGGCCTGTTTGCCGGCGCGTTGCCGGCGGCACCGCTGAATATCCTCGGTGTCGACGACCTGTCGTGCAGCGCCTGGAGCAAGTCGAAAGAGAATCCCGAGCAGCGCAACATCTATGTCGTCTGGATGCGTGGCGTCCTCACCGGGCACAATTACGCGCTGCAGAGTCAGCAGGTTTCGAGCATCTCCAGTGGCACCATCGAAAGTTACGTCAACGGCTACTGCGCGCGGAGTCCGAACGGGCTGGTCAGCGACGCGGTATTCCGCCTGAGCGACGACTTTTCCGGGCGCAACCAGCCGATCAGGAAGTAGGGCAAGGATGTGGAACGGGCGGCCCGGACGACGGCATTCTTGATCAAAGTGGTTTTCAACTGGCCGTTTCTTTCGTTATAGTGGAACTCATGCACTCGCTCCGTAGCATCGCCCGCGTTGTCCTGCTGGTTCTGCTGGCCACCGTCTTCTCGCCGACTTTCGGCTGGGAAACGACAGCCGGAATGGATGTGCACGACCATTCGACGGCGGTCCACGAAGCGCATCACGACGCTGGCGACGACGACGGCTGTCACGGGCATGACCAGGCCGCCAGCGGCGGCGATCTCGAGCACCACTGCTGCCCCGGCCATGTCTTCGGCCACCTGACCGGCGGCCTTGGCTCCGCCCTCCAGCTTCCGCTCTTGCCCGGCGGCAAGGCCGCGGTCGACGGCATCCAGCAGCGCTTTTCCTCGCGCATCCCCGACGGACTCGAACGTCCGCCCAAAGCCGCCGCCTGATCCGCGGCGGCCTGTCTCGTCCCCATCCTGTTGTTAAAGGCCCGTTGCCGGGCCGATGCGGCATGTCGCCGGTTGATGTTATCCCGCAACCGGAGGAATACCCATGCGAACCGTTTCCGGAATCGCACAAGCGCTCGTCTTCAGCCTTGCCCTGGCTGCCTCGGCCCATGGCGAAACCCCGCTCGCCCGCGCTTTTGCCGAGGCCTGGCAGCGCCAGCCGGCCGCTGCCGCGCTGACCGAACGTGAGCGTGCCGTCGCGGCGCAGCGCGCCGCCGCCGCGGCGTGGACCGCGCAGCCGCCGAGCGTTGCCGTCGGCACCCGCAGCGATCGCTTCAATAACAACAATGGTGCCCAGGAAAACGAGATCGGCCTGATCCTGCCGCTCTGGCTGCCCGGCGAGCGCGACAGCAGCCAGGCTTTGGCCGATGCCGAAGGCGAAGCCGTCAGCGGCCGCCACGAAGCCCTGCGCCTGAAGCTGGCGCAGACCCTGCGCGAAGCCTGGTGGAACTGGCAGAGTGCGCGCAACGAGGTGGCGCTGGCCGGCGAGCGTCTCGCCGCCGCGGGCCGGTTGCGTGACGATGTGGCGCGCCGTTTTGCGGCCGGCGACCTGTCGCGCGCCGACCTCAATCAGGCGCAAGGCGCGCTGGCGCTGGCCGAAGCGCAGCAGGCGGAGGGCGAGGCGACGCTGGCCGGCGCCCGTTACCGCCTGGAAAGCCTTACCGGGCAGCCGGCCGGCGGTGTCGATCTGCAGCCCGAACCCGAGCCGCAGGCGGCCGCGCCGGCCCACCCGCTGCTGCGCGAAGTGCAGGCGCGCGGCGAGGTAGCGCGGCGCAATCTCGACCTGGCGCGGGCGCAGGGCCGGGCCAACCCGGAAATTGCCGTCGCCACCCGGCGCGAGCGGATCGCCAGCGGCGAGCAGACCGAGCAGACCTGGGCGCTGGCCCTGCGCATCCCATTCTCGGCCGGGCCGCGCCAGGATGCGCGGGTGGCGACGGCCAGTGCCGAGGCCATCGAAGCCGGCGTCGAGCATGAGCGCGAAGCGGAGCGGCTGGCACGCGAAGCCGAGGCCGTGCGCCGGCAGGTGCAGGCCGGCCGCCAGCAACTTGCCGCCGCCGAGCAGCGCGCCAGGCTGGCGCGCGAGAACCGCGGCTTTTACGAAAAATCCTTCCGCCTTGGCGAAAGCGACCTGCCGACGCGCCTGCGCATCGAGAGCGAGGCTTTCGAGGCGGAACGGGCACTGGGCCGGGCGCGCATCGCGCTGGCGCAGGGCATCTCGCAACTGCGCCAGAGCCTTGGCCTGTTGCCGGAATGAGGAAGAAGAGCATGAAAATCGGGCATTTTTCGGCGTTGACCGCAGCGATCCTGCTGGCGGCGCCCATGAGCGGCATGGCGCTCGATGCGACGCCGCCGGCGCCGGTCGCCGTGGCCGAAAGCGAGACCTTCGAGGTCGTCGGGCGGCTGGCGGACGAAGGCTTCGTCTTCTTCATCGACCGCGCCGACAGCAACGCGCCGGTGTTGGGCGCCACGCTGGAAGTCGAGACCGGTGGCAAGGCCGCCAGGGCGGCGTTTCGCACCGAACGGGGCGACTACCTGATCGCCGACGCCGAATGGCTGAAGCCGCTGCGCCAGCCCGGCGAATATCCGCTGGCCCTGACCGTGATCGCCGGTGCAGAAAGCGACCTGCTGACCGCCGATTTTGATGTTTTTCCGGCGTCGACCGCAACCGGCGTCGGCGCCGGCTTCGGCCGGGCCGCCTGGGTGCTGGCCGGGCTCGGTGTGCTGGGCGGCGGGCTGCTGCTGCGCCGCTGGCGGAAAGGGGGTAGCGCATGAACCGCTTCAGTTTATTGGCCGTCATCCTGGTCGGCCTCAGTCTGGCGGTTGACGCCCACGAAGGGCACGATCACGGCGACGAGAAAAAGCTGCTGGCCGCCCCCGGCAATACGCCGCAACGCCTGCCCGACGGCGCCGTTTTCCTGCCCAAGTCGGCGCAGCGCGGCATGGGGGTGCTGACGCTGCAGGTGGCCGAACAGGAACTGCCGAAGACGCTCGAACTGGCCGGCCGCGTGATCATGGACCCGCACCTCGGCGGGCGCGTCCAGGCGATGATCCCGGGCCGCATCGAGGCGGCCGGACAGCACGGCCTGCCGGCAGCCGGCAGCCGGGTCAAGAAGGGGGATGTGCTGGCCTGGGTGGTGCCGTCCGCCGGGCAGATCGAGCGTTCCAACCAGGCGGCGCTGCTCGCCGAGCTGAAGGCCAGCCAGGGCCTGGCCGAGAAACGCCTGCGGCGCCTCCAAGAACTGGCCGACACCGTGCCGCGCAAGGAGATCGAGGCGGCCGAAAGCGAGGTGGCCAGCCTCAGGGGGCGCATTGCCGCGATCGGCGCCGGGCTTTCCGGGCGCGATGCGCTGGTGGCGCCGGTTTCCGGCGTGCTGGCGGCGAGCAATGCGGTGGTTGGCCAGGTCGTCGAGCCGAAGGAGCTGATTTTCGAGATCATCGACCCCGACAGCCTGCATGTCGAAGCCAGCGCTTACGAGGCGATCGCGCTCGATCAGGTGGTGGCGGCGACGGTGGCGGTCGGCGACGTTTCGGTGCCGCTGAGCTACATCGGCGCCAGCCGGCGCCTGCGCGAACAGGCGCTGCCGCTGATGTTCGAGAACCATGCGACCGGCGCCGGCCTGACGCTGCCGCTTGGCCAGCCGGTGAAAGTCCAGGTCAGCCTGAAAAGCAGCGTGCGCGGCCTGCCACTGCCGATGGCGGCGCTGACGCGCAACCCGGCCAACCAGGTCGTCGTCTGGATCAAGACGGCGCCGGAGCGCTTCGAAGCGCGCGCCGTGCAGACGCAGCCACTCGATGGCGTGCGCGTCATCGTCACCGGCGGACTGCAGGCAGGCCAGCGGGTGGTGGTGCAGGGCGCCAGCCTGGTTTCGCAGATTCGTTAGGAGCCCCGACATGTTCCAGTGGCTCGTCGAAAAAAGCCTGTCCAGCCGGCTGTTCGTGCTGGTGGCGGCGGTCGTGCTGATGGTCTGGGGCGGCCTGCAGGCCACCCGCCTGCCGGTCGATGTCTTCCCCGATCTCAACCGGCCGACCGTGACGCTGATGACCGAGGCCGGCGGCATGGCGCCGGAGGAGGTCGAGCAGCTGATCAGCCTGCCGCTCGAAACGGCGATGAGCGGCCTGCCCGGCGTCGCCGGCATCCGCTCGGTGTCGAGCGCCGGGCTGTCCTTTCTTTATGTTTCCTTCGACT
Organism: Azonexus sp.; assembly: GCA_017983755.1. Taxonomy (GTDB): domain Bacteria; phylum Pseudomonadota; class Gammaproteobacteria; order Burkholderiales; family Rhodocyclaceae; genus Azonexus. The sequence continues at coordinate 74,788 of JAGOAU010000012.1, forward strand.
GGGGCGTCGACATCTACCGCGCCCGGCAGATGGTCAGCGAGCGGCTGGTGGCGATGGAATCCGCCATGCCGCCGGGGGCGCAGCCGCGCATGGGGCCGATCTCGTCGATCATGGGCGAGATCATGCTGGTCGCCATTCCGATTGCCGGGCCGGCCGCCGACGCCAAAGCCGCCCGCGAATACGCCGACTGGGTGCTGCGGCCGCGGCTGATGGCGATAGCCGGCGTCTCGCAGGTCATTCCGATCGGTGGCGAGGTGCGCCAGTTCCAGGTCCAGCCTGACACCCGCCGGATGGCCGAACTGGGCATCGGCCTCGACCAGATCGAGGCGGCGGTAAAAGGCTTTGCCGCCAATACCTCGGGCGGCTTTCTCGAACTCAACGGGCGCGAATACCTGATCCGCCACCTTGGCCGCAGCGCCCGGCTCGACGATCTGAAGAATCTGGCGATCACCGCCCGCGACGGCCAGGCCATCCTGCTCCGGCAGGTCGCCGAGGTCGGCTTCGCGGCGGCGATCAAGCGCGGCGACGGTGGCTTCAGCGACGGCCGGGCGAGCGTGCCGGCGGTCATCCTCAGCATCCAGAAGCAGCCGACGGCCGATACCGTCGACCTGACCCGCCGCCTGGAAACCGCACTCGACGGCCTGAAAGGCAGCCTGCCGCAGGGCATGGCGGCGCCGCAGGTGATCTTCCGCCAGGCCGACTTCATCGAAGCGTCGATCGGCAACCTGCAGGTCAAGCTGGCGCTCGCCGCCTGTCTGGTTGCCGGCGTGCTGTTCTTCTTCCTCGGCAATTTCCGGACGATGCTGATCTCGCTGACGGCGATCCCGCTGTCGATCCTGACCGCGGTGCTGGTCTTCAAGTGGCTGGGGCTGTCGATCAACACGATGACGCTGGGCGGGCTGGCGATCGCCATCGGCGAACTGGTCGACGACGCGGTGGTCGATGTCGAGAACATCCTGCGCCGGCTGCGCGAAAAGGCGGCGAGCGGGCGGCCGTACTCGGTGCCGGCGACGATCGTCGCCGCCTCGCTCGAAGTCCGCACGGCCATCGTCTACGCGACGCTGATCATCGCCCTCGTCTTCGTCCCGCTGTTTGCCCTGCCCGGCATCGAGGGCCGCCTGTTCGTGCCGCTCGGTATCGCCTACATCGTGTCGATCCTCGCTTCGCTGGCGGTATCGGTGCTGGTGACGCCGGCGCTGTCGTCGTGGCTGCTACCGGCGCTGGTCGCCCGCGATCATGGCGAGACACGGCTGGTGCGCTGGCTCAAGGGGCGCTACGGGCCGCTGCTGGAAAAGGTGCTGGCGGCGCCGCGCGTGCCCATCGCGCTGGCCGCCGTCCTCGTCGGGCTGGCGGTCGCCGCCGTGCCCTTCTTCCCGACCACTTTCCTGCCGCCGTTCAACGAAGGCTCGATCACCCTCGGCCTGCGCCTCAATCCGGGGGCGACGCTGTCCGAGTCGATCCGTATCGCCGATTCGGCGGAAACGGCGTTGCGCGGCCTGCCGGAAATCGTGCACATGGGCCGGCGTACCGGGCGGGCCGAACTGGACGAGCATGCCGAGGGCGTGCATGTCACCGAACTCGAAATCCAGCTGAAGCCGGGCGGCCGCTCGAAGGAGGCGGTCTATGCCGACATCCGCCAGCGCCTCAAGGATCTGCCGGCCAGCCTCAGTCTCGGCCAGCCTATCGCCCACCGCATCGACCACATGCTCTCCGGCGTGCGGGCGCAGATTGCCATCAAGCTGTTCGGCGAGGATCTCGACACCCTGCGCGCCCAGGCCGGCCTGCTGCGGGAGCGGCTGGCGAAGATTCCCGGCCTCGCCGATCTCGAGATCGAAAAGCAGGTGCTGGCGCCGCAGATCAAGGTGCGGGTCGATTTCGACGCCGCCGCCCGCTACGGCATCTCGACCGCGCAACTGACGCGCACCCTGCAGACGCTGGTCGATGGCGAAAAGGTGACGCAGATCGTCGAGGGCAACCGCCGCTTCGATCTCGTCGTCCGCCTGCCGGAAAGCGCCCGCTCGCTGGAAGGCCTGAAGAACCTGCTGGTCGAGACGCCGGGCGGCCGTGTGCCGCTGTCCCGCCTGGCCAGCATCGAGGATGCCGACGGCCCGAACCAGATCACCCGCGACGACGGTCGCCGGCGCATCGTCATTTCGGCCAATGCCCAGGACCGGGCCTTGTCCGACGTGGTGGCCGACCTGCGCGCGGCGGTCGCCGATTTTCCGCTGCCGGAAGGCTACTTCATCACCCTCGGCGGCCAGTTCCAGGCGCAGGAAGAAGCGGCGCGGCTGATTGCGCTGCTCGCGCTGGGCTCGGTGGCGCTGATCTTCATGGTCCTCTACAGCCGCTACCGTTCGCCGCTGCTGGCCGCCCTGATCATGGCCAACGTGCCGCTGGCGCTGGTCGGCAGCGTGCTCGGCCTGTGGCTGTCCGGCCAGCCGCTGTCGGTCGCGGCGCTGATCGGCTTCATCACGCTGGCCGGCATCGCGACGCGCAACGGCATCCTGAAGATCAGCCACTACCTGAACCTGATGCGCCTCGAAGGCGAGTCCTTCAGTGTGCCGATGGTCATCCGCGGCTCGCTGGAGCGCCTGACGCCGGTGCTGATGACCGCGCTGGTCGCCGCCTTCGCACTGGCGCCGCTGCTGTTCGAGGCCGAGCAGCCGGGCACCGAGATCCTGCATCCGGTCGCCGTGGTCATCTTTTCCGGGCTGGTCAGCTCGACCCTGCTCGACACCTTCATTACCCCGGCACTGTTCTGGCTGTTCGGCCGTCAGGCGGCCGAGCAGCTGGCGGCACAGGGGCCCGATGACGCACTTTGATTTTTCTAAGGAGATGAAAATGACCCTCAAATCCATGTTGACCGCAGCAGCCTTGGCCAGCACCCTCTCGTTCGCCAGCAGCGCCGCGCTGGCCCATGCCGAACATGGCCAGGCCCAGTATGGCGGCGTCGTCGCCGAGGCCGGCGAGGCGCAGTTCGAGATCGTCGGCAAGGACGGTCGGCTGACCGTCTACGCGACCAACCACGGCGTACCGGTCGACACTGCCGGCGCCAGCGCCCGGCTGACGGTGCTGGCCGGCAGCGCCAAGAGCGAGTTCGATCTCAAGCCGGCCGGTGACAATCGACTGCAGGGTCAGGGCAGCGTCGCGCCGGGCGCCAAGCTGCTGATCAACGTGCAGTGGCCGGGTCGCAAGCCGTTGCAGGCGCGGGCGGTGATGCAATGACTGCTGCGGCGACGGAATTTTTCCTGCCGGGAGCGTTCGAACCCAGCGTCGCCAATTCGCGGAGTGAGCCATGAACGCCTTGCGCAAGACGGCCGTCGTGCTGACCCTGGGATTTGTCGCTTCGTCGGTCGGCCTCGCGGCGAGCGACGCCGGAATCATCGCCGAGGCGACCGGCGGCCAGTTCAAGGCAGCGAAGGGGAAATATTTCGAAAAGGCCTGCAACGAACGGCTCGATTACGAAGCCGAGGTCGTCGACCTGAACGGCGACGGGCAACCGGAAGTGTTCACCAGTGTCCAGGGCACTTGCATGGGCGGCATGGCCGGCGTGCACATGAACCTTTACATCAGGGGCGCCGACGGCCGCTGGCAACCGCAGTTCGGCTTTCCCGGCATCTACAACGTGCTCAAGACCAAAAACAAGGGCTTCCCGGACATCGAGATCGGCGGCCCCGGCAACTGCTTCCCGGTCTGGCGCTGGAACGGTAGCGCCTATGCAATTTATCGCAAGTGCCGTTAGCCGGAGTGCTGGCGCTCAGTCGGCCTTGGCCGCGAGCGTGGTGTGCTGCGGCGTTGCGCTCTGCCTGGCGCGCGCCTGAAGGTCGGCGAGGATTTGCGCGTCGTTGCGGCGGGTGCTCGCCAACTGTTCCCGGCGGTCGCGTTCGTCGATCAAGGCAAGGGCCTGCCGGCGCCAGGCGACCATCTGCGGTTCGTGCTCGTGGTGCAGGTGGTGCTTGCGGTGCATCGTGTACCAGCGGTGCGCTTCTTCGGGATTCGCCTCGACGCCCTGGCCGGTCTGGTACATCAGGCCGATCTGGATCTGCGCCACCTTGTCGCCCTGCTCGGCGGCCTGGCGGTACCAGCGCAGCGCCCTGGCATAGTCGAGGCTGACGCCGTCGCCGTGCTGGTGAATGACCGCCAGATTGTAGGCGGCGTCGACATTGCCCTTGCCGGCCCAGGACTCCCAGATCGCGATCGCCTGCACGGTGTCGCCGGCCTTGTGGAGTTTCGCGGCGCGCCGCAGATCGTCGTCGGCCAGGTCGGCGAGTGCGGAAAAGCTGAGCAAGGTGCCGATGACGGCGAGACTGCGGCGGGCGAGCAGGGCAGGGGACATCGGCGGTTCTCCGGAAAAAAACCTGCGCCGGCGAGGAGGGTTCATGGGAGGTGGTCGACTCTCGGTGAGATGGCGCGGGACGGTCGAATCCTAAGCGCAGGGGCCGGGCGAAGGAATTAGACAAATTGCCGCGCGACAATTTGTCGCATCCCCTGCGCGCGCGAAACCCGCTAGGATTCGCCCCATGCGTCAGGGAGAGGGAGAGCGCCATGAACCAGAACCAGAACACTCAGTCGTCTCAGCCGGAAATGGCTTCGTTGCTGCTTGGCGCGGGATTCGCGCTGGCTTCGCTGATTATTTTGCCGGCAGTGGCGCAGCGGGTCGGCCTCGGGTCGAGCGTGACCATTGCCCTGCGCGGCGCGCTGATGCGGGCGGCCAACCGTTTTTGATGCCGGTGCTGGCGCAGCGCTGTTGAAACGGGGCAGACTTCGCGTCTGCCTTTTTTGTTTTTCCGGACCATGAAGTTACGCATCCTGATGGCGGCCGTGCTGGCTGCCGCCCTGCTTGCCGGCTGCCAGCCGGGGCGCGATCCCAAGCTGCCGGCCGGAGCCGATTTCGTGCTGCAGACCGCCGACGGCCCGCTCGACTCGAAAATCCTGCGCGGCAAGGTGCTGCTGGTCTATTTCGGCTACACCAACTGCCCGGATGTCTGCCCGGCCTCGCTGGCGGCCGGCGGCAACGCCCTGAAGGCCTTGTCGCCGGAAGAGCGCAAGAAAGTCAGGCTGGTGATGATCTCGGTCGATCCCGCGCGTGACAGCGTCCAGCATCTCAAGGAATACACCGCCTTCTTCCACCCCGAGATGGTTGGAGCCACCGGCACGCCTGAAGAAATCGCTGCCTTGGCCAAGGCCTTCGGTGCCGGCTACATCAGGCAGCCGGCCAGGGCCGACGGCAGCTATGCCGTGGATCACACCACGTCCACCTATGTCGTCGGGCCGGACGGCAGGCTGGCGCAGGTGATCGACCTCAACGCCGGCAGCGACGCCATCGTCGCCGCCGTCCGCAAGCTGCTGTGATGCCCCCGTCCTCGCTCGTCCTCGCCCTGCTCGCCGGGCTGGCGCTCGCCTTTGCGGTCATTTTTTGCCATTTTTCCGGGTCGACCGCAACCGACGCCGCACGCCTCGCCGCCAACCGCGCGCTGGTCGAGCACTACGGCCTGACCGACCTCGCACTGTTCACCGAGGCCCGCTACACGCGCCACCCGAGCCAGGCCGACCTCCATTCGGCCTTCCAGGATCACCCGGCCGCCCTCGAACATTTCCCGACCGGCTCGCTGGTTGCCCCCCGTTCCCTTCCCCTGTTCCGCGATGCGCCCCTGGCTGGAAAAACAACTTCACCTGATTGACTTCACGCTGGCTTCGCTGGCCCGGCGCAAGACGAAGAACGTCGGCCTGCTGCTGGCCTACACGCTGATCGTCTTCGTGCTCGCCTCGCTGTCGCTGTTCACCCACGCGCTACGCAGCGAGGCAAGCTACGTGCTTGCCGGCTCGCCGGAGGTCATCCTGCAACGCATGGTCGCCGGCCGTCACGACCTGATTCCGCCCGGCTATCTCGACAAGATCGGTCGCATCCGCGGCGTGCAGAAGAAGGAAGGGCGGCTGTGGGGCTACTACTACGACCCGGTGGTCAACGCCAACTACACCTTCATGGCGCGTCCGGCGAGCGAGGTCGCCGACGGCACCATCATGGTCGGCAGCGCGCTGGCGCGCGAGCGCGGGCTGGCGCCGAACAACACCATTTCCTTCCGCTCCTACACCGGCAAGCTGTTCGGCTTCACGGTCGCCGCCGTGTTGTCGCCGGATTCGGAGCTGCTTTCGGCCGACCTCGTGCTGCTCTCGGAAAACGACTTTCGCCGCTTCTTCGAGTACCCGGAAGGCCACTACACCGACATCGCGCTCTCGGTCGCCAACCCGCAGGAGGTACGCACCGTCGCCGCCAAGCTGTCGACGGCGCTGCCCGATTCGCGGCCGATCCTGCGCGAGGAGGTGCTGCGCACCTACCAGAGCCTGTTCGACTGGCGCGAGGGCATCGTCCTCACCGTGCTGGCCGGCGCCATCCTCGCCTTCGCCATCCTCGCCTGGGAAAAGGCCTCCGGGCTGTCGGCCGAAGAGCGGCGCGAGATCGGTATCCTCAAGGCGATCGGCTGGGAAACCGGCGACGTCATCCGCATGAAGGTTTGGGAAGGTCTCATCATCTCGCTGACGGCCTTCCTGCTAGGCGGCATCGCCGCCTACGTGCATGTTTTCCATTTCGGCGCGGCGGTGTTCGCGCCGGTGCTCAAGGGCTGGTCGGTGCTTTACCCGCGGTTCACGCTGGTGCCGGCAGTCGACGGCCTGCAGATTGCCACGCTGTTCTTCTTCACGGTGGTGCCCTACACGGCGGCGGTGCTGGTGCCGATCTGGCGCGCAGCGATCACCGACCCCGACGCGGTGATGCGCGCATGATCGAACTTACCAATATCCGCAAGGCCTTCAATCAGGGCCGCCACAACGAATACTGGGCGCTGCACGGCATCGACCTCCGCGTCGAGGCTGGCAAGGTCACGGCCTTCCGCGGTCCCAGCGGTTCGGGCAAGACGACGCTGTTGACCATCGTCGGCTGTCTGTCGCGGCCGACCGAGGGGCGCGTGCGCTTCAAGGGCGAGGACATTTCCGGCCTGCCGGAACGTTTCCTGACCGACATCCGCCGTCAGAGCTTCGGCTTCGTCTTCCAGCAGTTCAACCTGATCAAGGGGCTGTCGGCGGTCGACAACATCATCCTGCCCGGGATGCCGACCGGCCGCCCGCGCCGCGACCTGGTCGAACGCGCCGACGAACTGCTCGACCAGCTCAAGCTCGGCCACCGCAGCCGCGCCAAGGTCGAGTGGCTGTCCGGCGGCGAGCAGCAGCGCGTCGCCATCGCCCGCGCGCTGATCAACGATCCTCAGGTCATCATCGCCGACGAGCCGACGGCCAACCTCGACACCGCGCTGTCCAGGGAATTCCTCGCCATCCTCGAAGGCTTCACCGATGCCGGCAAGACGGTGCTGCTGACCAGCCACGACCCGCTGGTCGTCGAATCGAGCGCCGTCCATCGTGTGGTCGGAATGCGCGACGGCCGCCTGATCGAAGACTGATGCTGTTCCAGCCGGCCATCATCGCGCTGCTGCTGGCCGCCGGCCTGGCGGTGCTGATGCTTGCCGGCGCCGCGCCCTTCGCCGTGCAGGTGATCCGCCACTGGGACATCGGCAGCGGTTCGGAGCGGCAACTGGCGCTGGAACGGCGCACCTACCTGTTTTCGACGCTGCTCGCCTTCGTGCTTGTGGCGCAGCTGGCGGCGCTGCTGCTGTTCGTCTTCAACGCCGACCGGCTGGCGGCGATGTTCGTCGGCGCCATGTGCGCGGTCGGCACGCTGAACGTCAATGCCTGGGGCTTTCCCTCGCTGCTCATGCAGATCGCCGTCTTCTTCCTCGCCGCCATGTGGCTGGCGCTCAACCATGTCGACACGCTGGCGCGCGACTACCCGCTGGTACGCATCAAGTACGCGCTGCTGCTCGTGCTGCTGCCGGTGCTGGCCGTCAATTTCTGGCTGGAGTTGCAGTATTTTCTCGGCCTCAAGGCCAACGTCATCACCTCGTGCTGCGGCAGCCTGTTCTCCGGCGAAGGCAAGACCATCGCCGCCGAAGCCTCGGGCATGGAACCGCGGCCGGCGCTGGTGCTGTTCTACGCCGGGCTGGCGCTCGCCATCGGCGCCGCGCTGTGGCACTGGCGCCGCGCCTCGCGGCTCAGCGGCTACGCGACGCTGGCGGCCAGCGCCGCCGGTTTCGTGGCGAGCATCGTCGGCGTGCTGTCCTTCGTTTCGCTCTACATCTACGAGCATCCGCACCACCACTGCCCGTTCTGCATCCTGAAGCCGGAATACGATTACCAGGGCTATGCGCTGTACGTGCCGCTCTTTCTCGCCACCGCCGCCGGGTTGGGCGCCGGGGCAATGCAGCCCTTCGCGCGAATCGCCAGCCTGCGCGCCGTGCTGCCGCGCGTCTCGGCCCGGCTGGCGGGTCTGGCGGCGGCCGGCTACACTGTCTTTGCCGCGCTGGCGACCTGGTTCGTGCTGCATTCCAACCTGATTCTGATCGAACACTGACATGCGCCTACTTCTCGCCCTGTTTTTCGCCCTGACGCTTGCCGCCTGCGGGCAGGAGGCGCCCAAGGCCAACATCAACGTCGGCAGCAGCGCGCCGACCTTCCAGACCATTCGCGTCGACGGCAATCCCGAGCATTTCCCGGCTGCTTTTGCCGGCAAGCCGCTGGTCATCCGCTTCTGGGCCGACTGGTGCAAGTATTGCGAAGGCGAGATGAAGGCCATCGAAACCGTCTATCAGCGCCACAAGGACAAGGGGCTGACGGTGCTGGCGATCAATGCCGGGCAGGACAAGAAGACCATCGACGCTTTCATCAAAAAGATCGGCGTCACCTACCCGGCGCTACTCGACGAGAACTCGGCCATCGCCAGAAGCTACGGCGTGGTCGGCCTGCCGACGACCTTCTTCATCGACGGCACGGGCGTCGTCCGCGGCAAGATCGTCGGCGAGGCGGACGAGGCGACCTTCGAGCGCCACGTGCAGGAACTGCTGCGATGAGCGACCACGGCGCTTGCGACCTGTGCGGCCTCGATGTCGGGGTCAGGCCCTTCACGCTGAACACGGCGGAAAAGCAGTATCGATTCTGCTGCGAGGGCTGCCGGGGAATCTACGAGATGTTGCATGACATCAAGGAAATATCCGTCGACAGCGACAATAATGATTTGGATAAACCCCGAAAGGAATGACCATGATGACCGAAGAAATGATGAAGCAGATGCCGCACATGATGGGTCAAGCTGGCCAGATGATGGGCCACCCGATGGCCACCGGCGCGATGATGGCGGCCACCGGCTTCGCCGCCGGGCGCGGCCTGCTCGGCACGACGCTGCTGCGCAACCCGCTGGCGCTGCTGGCGGTCGGCGCGGCCGGCGGCGTCGCGGCCGGCTTCCTGTTGTTCAAGTACCAGAAGGAAATCGTCGACGGATTGTCGAAAGTCACAGGCATGGGCAAGGATTTCGCGCTGCACCAGAAGGAAAACCTCAACGACCTGATGGCGACCGCCGAGGAGAAGCTCGAAGGCCACGCACCGCCGCCGGCCCCGGCCGCCGAGCAACCGCCCGCCGCCTGAGGAGAGGCCATGCCGCAAGCCGCCCAACTGGCCGGACGCATCGTTGTCGTCCACCGTGAGCCGGGTTTCCTGCGCCTGGAATTGCCCGGTGAACTTTGCGGCGGCGATGTCGCCGCCGACCTCGACGCCGGCGTCCGGACGCTGGCCGGCGTCACGACTGTTGCGGTCGACCCCGGCTGGAGGCGGATTTCCATCCGCTACGACGCCGCCGCGCTGACCACCGCGCAAGTGGCCCGGCAATTGTTCGACGTGATCGACGCCCTGCCGGACGAAGCCGTTGCAACGCCCGAAGCGCCTGCCGCAGCCCCGGCGACCGGTGGCATCCTCGACCGCGGCATCCAGCCCTTGCTCGACAAGGTCAAGGCAGCGGTGATTCCGCCCGGCGAAGTGCCGGCCGGCTCAATGCGCGCCCGTTTCCAGCCGATGGTCGAAAGCGCGTTGACCGAAAAGGCGGTGACCAATTTCTTCAACGACATCGTCGCCTTCTACCTGATCAAGGTGCATTGGGACCTCATCACCAAGCGCTGGCTGCAGAATCCGCTGGCCAACAGCAACGCCTGGCTGACGACCTTCTACCTCGTCTTCCTGCTGGTCCGCTACCGCAAGCGTCCATGAAGCATTTCCGCGTCGTCCATCGCCTGTCGCGCCGCATCCGGGTCATCGCGCCGTCGCTGGTCAGGGACGCGGAGCGCTGCTACATCCTGGAAATCCTGCTGCGCAAGCACCCGGCGGTGCAGGATGTGGCGCTGGTGCCCGACATCGGCTCGCTGGCGATCCGTTTCGACCCGGCCGCCTTGCCCGAGCAGCGCTTGCTGGCGACCCTCGACGCCGTGCTTGGCAACCTGATCGCCGCGCCCAAGGCGCCGCCGCCAGCCGCTGCCCCGGTCGACGGCCCGGTCAGCGAATGTTCGCTGGCGGTCGAAGGCATGACCTGCGCCTCCTGCGCGCTGCTGATCGAGATGAAGCTCAAGCGCGACCCGCGGGTGCGCGACGCGGCGGTTAATTTCGCCGCGGCGACTGTAACGGTGCACGGCGTGATCGACCGCGACGGTGTGGCGGAAGTCGTCCGCCGCCTCGGTTACGAAACGCGGCCGATGGATACACTGGCCCAGCGCCGCCTGCTCGTCGAGCGCGAGAAGGCGCGCGTCGAGGAGGCGAAGAAACGCTTCGTCCAGTCGGCGCTGCTGACGGCGCCGGTGATGATTTCCGGCATGCTGATGCACCGCTCGCCGGCGCTGCGCCTGATCGAGTTCGGCCTGTCGTCCGCCGTCCTGTTCGGAAGCGCCGACAGCATCTTCCGCAAGGCCTGGGCGCTCGCCAGGCAGGGCGAGGCCAACATGGACACGCTGATCGCCGTCGGTTCCGGCGCGGCTTGGGCCTATAGCATTCCCGGCGTGTTCAAGCTGCACCACCACGTCTATTTCGAGTCGGCGGCCGCCATCTGCACCTTCGTGCTGCTCGGCCGCTACATGGAGGAACGCGCCAAGGGCAAGGCCGGCGAGGCGATCCGCAAGCTGATCGAACTGCAGCCGGAAACGGCGCTGCGCATCGACGCCGATGGTTCCGAACGGGAAATCCCGATCGACGATGTGCAGGTCGGCGACACGCTGCGCGTGCGCGCCGGCGACAAGGTGCCGACCGACGGCCGGGTCATCGAGGGGCAATCGGCGGTCGACGAGGCGATGATGACCGGCGAGTCGCTGCCCGTCGCCAAGGCAGCCGACGACCAGGTGATCGGCGGCTGCCTGAACGGCAACGGCAGCTTCACCATGCGCGTCACCGCGGTCGGTGGCGACACCGTGCTGTCCGGCATCGTCAGGCTGGTCGATCACGCCCAGGGCAGCAAGCTGCCGGTGCAGAAGCTGGCCGACCGCATTTCGGCGCGCTTCGTGCCCGCCGTCGGCGGCATTGCCGGGCTGACCTTCGCCGCCTGGTCGCTGGCCGGCGCGCCGGTTTCGGCGGCATTGGCCCACTCGGTCGCCGTGCTGCTGATCGCCTGCCCGTGCGCGCTCGGGCTGGCGACGCCGACGGCGATCATGGTCGGCACCGGCCAGGCCGCCCGGCGCGGCATCTACATCCGCAACGGCGAGGCGCTGGAAACTGCGGCCAAACTGACCACCGTCGTTTTCGACAAGACCGGCACCATCACCGAAGGCAAGCCGGCGGTGACCGACGCCTTCATCCTGCCCGGCATGGGCGAGGCGCGGCTGGCGGCGCTGATCGGCGCCGCCGAGGCGGGTTCCGAACACTTCCTGGCCCGTGCGCTGGCCGACTGGCGCCGGCCGCGCGCCACCCAGGCTCTGACGGCGGCGGTCTTCGCCGCCCATCCTGGCCGCGGCGTCACCGCCGAAGTGGATGGCGTCGAGGTCGTCATCGGCAACGCCGCGCTGCTCGGCGAACGCGGCATCGATGGCGCGCCGCTCGCCGCAGAGGCGGCGCGGCTGGCCGAGCAGGGCAAGACGCCGGTGTTCGTCGCGGTCGACGGCCGGGCGATGGCCATTTTCGCCATCGCCGACCAGCCGCGCCCGGGCGCCCGCGAGGCCATTGCGCTGCTGCACCGGCTCGGGCTGAAGACGGTGATGGCTACCGGCGACCTCGAAGCGGTCGCCGGCCACGTCGCCCGCGAGGTCGGCATCGACCGCGTGCTGGCCCGCTGCACGCCGTCCGACAAGCTGGCCGTCATTCGCGACCTGCAGGCCGGCGGCGCCAAGGTCGGCATGATCGGCGACGGCATCAATGATGCGCCTGCCCTGGCCGCCGCCGACGTCGGCTTCGCCATCGGCGGCGGTGCCGACATCGCCGTCGAATCGGCCGACGTGACGCTGGTCGGCGGC
>JAGOAU010000013.1 GCA_017983755.1 Azonexus sp.
ATGAGCCGGAGCGCCGGCTGACGTTTTCCGCCGAGCGCGCCAGCTCGGGGCAGGTGGCGCTGGCCGTCAGCGATACCGGTGCCGGCTTTACCGAGGCGGCGCTCGAGCATTTGTTCGAGCCTTTCTTCACCACCAAGCAGCCGGGCGAAGGCCTCGGTCTCGGGCTGACCATTTCGCGCGACATCCTGCGCGATTTTGGCGGTGACCTGCTGGCCGGCCCGGCCCCCGGTGGCGGCGCACGTTTTGTTATCCTGTTGCCGCCAGTGCCATCGACTTCTCCTGCCGAAAAAGATCCACCATGACGCCCCCCCTTTCCGTCCTGCTCGTCGAGGATGACCCCAATGTCCGCCTCGGCTGCGAGCAGGCCATGCAGCTGGCCGGCATCCCGGTCGACGCATTCGCCACCGCCGAGGAGGCGCAGCGCCGCCTGAGCGCTGACTACGCCGGCATTGTCGTCACCGACATGCGCCTGCCGGGCATGGACGGCATGGCGCTGCTGCGCTGGGTCAATCAGCTCGATCCCAACCTGCCGGTCATCATGATCACCGGCCATGGCGACGTGACCCTGGCGGTCGAGGCGATGCGCAGCGGCGCCTACGACTTCATGCAGAAGCCGTTCTCGACCGGTGATCTGGTCGATGTCGTCCGCCGCGCGCTGGAAAAACGCCAACTGGTGCTCGAGATCGACGCACTGCGCCGCCGCCTCGATCATCGCGACGATCTCGAAGCGCGCCTGATCGGCCGCTCACCGCAGATGGCGAAAGTTCGCCAGCTGATCCTCGATGTCGCCGGTGCTGCGGTCGACGTGCTGATTTTCGGCGAAACCGGGACCGGCAAGGAAATGGTCGCCCGCTGCCTGCACGATCTGAGCGGCGCCAAGCAGGAAAACTATGTCGCCCTCAACTGCGGCGGCATGGCCGACAACCTGCTCGACAGCGAACTCTTCGGGCACGAGCCCGGCGCCTTCACCGGCGCCCAGAAGCGGCGGATCGGCAAGATCGAATACGCCAGCGGCGGCACGCTCTTCCTTGATGAAGTCGAGTCGATGCCGATGAACATGCAGATCAAGCTGCTGCGCGTGCTGCAGGAACGCGTCATCGAGCGCCTCGGCTCGAATCAGCTGGTGCCGGTATCCTGCCGGGTGGTGGCGGCGAGCAAGGAGGACCTCAAGGTACTTTCCGACCAGGGAAAATTCCGCGCCGACCTCTATTACCGGCTCAACGTCGTGCGCATCGAACTGCCGCCGCTGCGCGAACGCCGCGAAGACATCCCGGCGCTCTACGACCAATTCCTGCTGCAGGCCGCCAAGCGCTACAACCGGCCGCCGCCGGTGGTGACCCCGGAACACCTGCGCCGCCTGATGGCGCTCGACTGGCCGGGCAACATCCGCGAACTGCGCAACGCTGCCGAGTGCCACGCGCTGGGCATCGGTCGCGATGCGCCGGCGTCGGGCGGGGGCGAGCCGCTGTCACTGACCGAAACCGTGGAAAACTACGAGCGTCTGCTGATCGCCGCCGAGTTCACGCGCCAGCAAGGCAACGTCGCACGCACCAGCGAGGCGCTCAAGGTGGCGCGCACCACACTGCACGACAAACTGAAGAAATACGGCTTGATCTGAGTCCTGCCGCCGCGACTAAGCGGCGGCTTGCGTAGTTGCCAGCCGGCGCACGATGTCGTCGAACACGGCGCGGGAGTTCATGATGAAAGTGTGGCTGGCCGCTACCTCGACCCGCTCGCCGCCGTCGCTTGCTACCTCGTCGAGCGCCAGGATGCCGTCGTTGGCCTGATTGCCGAAGGGCAGCCAGTTGGCGCGCGGGCCGCCGGTGCCGGCGTAGATGACGGTATTGGGCGGTAGCGGCAGACTTTGCATGAAGGACTCGTCGGCGAGCAGGCCGCCCATTTCGCCGGTCAGCGCCCGGTAGAGCCGGTAACGCGAGAAAAACCGCGCCGCCTTGCAGGCGCGCATCGGCGGCGCCAGGAAAAAGCAGTGGCAGGGCGGATTGGCCGATAATTTACCCAGTGCCCGGCGCAGGATGACCGAGCCAAGCGAATGGCCGATCACCGCGTAAGGCCGCATGCCGGCCACTTGCGCGATGCGGCGCGCCAGCCGGGCGCTGACGCCGTCCAGATGTTCGGCCCAGGCCGCGTAGCCGAACAGGTGCGTTTGATGCCCGAGTTGCGCGAGGCGCCGCTTCAGGATCAGCATCGACGCCGGCGTGCGCCCCATGCCGTGGATGAGGACGATGTGCATCGTCAGCGCGCCGGCAGCCAGCCCAGCTTGCGGAACAGCCATTCGGTAAGCCACAGACTGAAATAGGTGGCGAACCAGGCGAAGATGGTGTCAGACAGGAAATGTCCGCCCGGCACCATGCGCACCAGCGCGAACAGGCCGCCGAAGGCGATGCTCGCCAGCAGCCAGCGGCGGCGCACCGCCGGCGCGCCGAGCCAGCCGAAGGCCATGATGAACGAGGCGGTGGCGACATGGCCGCTGACGAAGGAGCAGTTCCTGGCGCACTGGTCGGCCGGGATGAAGGCCGGCGTGAATTGCTTGCTGCCGCCGAAATCCACGGTATTGACCGGCCGCGTCCGCCCCGAATGTTCCTTGAGCGTCGCGTCGACCAGCAGGATCGGGCCGAGCAGCCCGCCGACCAGCATGAAGCCGATCACCGCGCGGCGCGCTCTCAGCCCGGGAAAGCGTTTCCAGAAGCTGAGCAGGAGGAGGACCAGCAGCACGACCAGCAGCCCCTGGCCGACACGCGGAAGGCCGCGATAAGGGATCTTCAGCCACCACGACTCGTTGTTCGCCATCCATTGGCCGGCACCCCGGTAGAACAGGCCGCTGGCCGCCAGGTCGAACTGCGGGAAGGCGACGAAGAGCACGGCCAGCAGGCCGAACACGAGCAGCGCGATACGAAACTCAGTAGCCCTTGAAGTCACGGAGCAGATAGACGTTCATGGTGCGCGCGGCGCCGCCCGGCAACGGCGCCTGCAGCGTGGCCAGTTGTTCGCTGGCAGCGAAGCGGCGGGTGAACTCGTCGTCGACCGGGTCCTCGCGGATCAGGATCGCGTCGCGGCCAACATAAGGGCGCAGGTCGGTGGTCAGCTTGTAGTGGTCGCTGGCGATGCCGGCCGGATTCCAGCTGGCGGCGGCCGGCTTGAGGTCGCGCACTTCGTAGAGCATGTGGGCGAGCAGGGTGCGGTTGTCGGCTATCAGCACGGCATCCGGGTGGGCCTGCAGCAGCGGCTTCAACTGGCGGCCAAGCTCGTCCCAGCCCTGGGCGCGGGCGTAGAAGTTCGTTTTTGCCTGTTTTTGCCCGTCGACCGCAGCAAGCACCAGTTGCCAGTGGTAGGCGACGCCGATCAGGGCGATGTTGAGCGCGATGCCGGCGATCAGCAGCCGCTGCTTGCCGCGCTGCAGCAGCCAGGCGACGACCGCGATGGCGGCCGGGGCGAAGGCTGGCGCCGCCCAGTTGGCGTTGGCGGTGCTCTTGAACGCCTGCGCCGAGACGACCGCCCACAGCGGCAGGGCGAACCACAGCAGCAGGCGCGTCCGCTCGTCGCGCCAGCTTTTCCTGACCTGAAACAGCAGGATGAAGAAGACAGTGCCGAGCACTGGCCCGAAGGCGCCCCATTGCGCCGCCCAGAATTCGCCGAGCGCCTTCAGGCCGCCGCCGGCTTTCCGGTTAACGGTGATGTCGGCGGTGTGTTTCAGCGTCGGGAAATCGTGGGTGACGTTCCACCACAGGTTCGGCCCCAGGATCGCCAGCGCCAGTCCAGCGGCCAGCCAGGGCTTGGGCGACGCCAGCCGGTGGCGGTGGAAGGCCAGCAGGTGCAGGAAGGCGGCGCCCAGCCAGGCGGCCATGGTGTATTTGGAGAGCAGGCCGAGGCCGCAGACGACGCCGAGCAGCAGCCAGTCGCCCCAGGCGTCGCTGTCCAGCGCGCGCAGGTAGGCCCACAGCGCCAGCGCCCAGAACAGCGTGAGCAAGGCGTCGGTCGAGACGAATAGCCCGAGCCAGGCGAAGATCGGCAGGGTCAACACGGCCAGCGCCGACCAGAAGGCGACGCGTGCGTCGTAGAGGCGGCGGGCGATGGCCCAGCAGGCGGCGGCGGCGAGCGGGTAGCAGAGCATGCCCAGCGCCTTGACGCCGAGCAGGCCGTCGCCGAACAGCGTGGTCGACAGCGCGATCAGCGCGGCGACGCCGGGCGGCTTGGAGAAGTAGCCCCAGTCGAGGTGCTGCGCCCAAGTCCAGTATTGCGCCTCGTCGACGTAGAGGGTGACGCCCATGTGCGGGACGACCCAGAAGCGCCAGGCGAGCAGGACGGCGGTCAGGCCGAGCAGGAGCTTGCCGCCGGATTTTCCGTATATTCCGGCGTCGACCGCAGCAGGCGTCACGCCGGCTTGTGCCAGCCTTCGTCGGCGGCCAGCGGGTGCTCCGGACGCGCCGAATAGGAGCGGATGGTGCCGGATTCGAAGTAGATGCGGGCCAGCAGTTCGGCCAGCACGCCGGTGGTGATGAAATGGACGCCGGCGATCAGGCCGCCGATGCCGACGATCAGCGCCGGGCGGCCGCCGATCGGGTTGCCGAGGCCGAACTTGACCCACGCCAGCCAGGCCAGCACGAGCCCGGAGAGGGCGGTCAGGCCGAGGCCGATGCCGCCGAAGAAATGGCCGGGGCGGGCGCGGAAGCGCATGAAGAAATACACCGCGATGAGGTCGAGGATGACGCGGAAGGTGCGCGAGATGCCGTACTTGGAGACGCCGGCAGTGCGCGCGTGGTGCGTCGTCGGCTCCTGGGCGATGCGGCGCGGCGTCGTCACGGTGGCCAGCCAGGCCGGGATGAAACGGTGCATTTCGCCGTAAAGGCGCACGCTCTTGATGACGCTGCCGCGGAAGGCCTTCAGGCTGCAGCCGTAGTCGCGCAGCTTGACGCCGGTCATGCGGGCGATCAGCTTGTTGGCGATCTTGGAGGGAATCTTGCGCAGCACCAGGCCGTCCTGGCGGTTCTGGCGCCAGCCGGCGACCAGGTCGAGGTCTTCGTTCAACAGCCGGGCGACCATGCGCGGAATGTCGATCGGGTCGTTCTGCAGGTCGCCGTCCATGGTGACAATGACATCGCCGCGCGCCGCGTCGATGCCGGCCTGCATGGCGGCGGTCTGCTTGAAATTGCGCGTCAGTTCGACGATGCGCACGTGCGGGCCGTATTCCTTCGCCGACTGCAGGGCGCGCTCGACCGTCGCGTCGCTGCTGCCGTCGTCGACCAGCACCAGTTCCCACGGATTTTCGTAGCCGGCCAACGCCTCATGCACGCGCTTGACCAGCGGGGCGATGTTGTCTTCCTCGTTGTAGAACGGAACGACGATGGAAAGCGTGTGTGGCGGGACAGTGTGGGCGGCGTTCATGAGCGAATCCGGCGGTAAAGACGGCATTTTAATCGAAAAGCCCCGGCCCGGCTGTGGAACGGGCCTTTAATGTAGAATCGGAGGCTCACGAAACAGGCAAGGAATCAACAGCATGCTGCTGATGATCGACAATTACGACAGCTTCACCTACAACATCGTCCAGTATTTCGGCGAACTGGGGCAGGAGGTGCAGGTTTACCGCAACGACGCCATCACCGTCGCCGACATTGCCCGCCTCAAGCCCGAGTACCTGGTGATTTCGCCCGGCCCCTGCGCGCCGGCGCAGGCCGGCATCTCGCTGGCGGCGATCCGCGAATTCGCCGGCAGGATTCCGCTGCTCGGCGTCTGCCTCGGCCACCAGGCGATCGGCGAGGCCTTCGGCGGGAAAATCGTGCATGCCAAGCAGCTGATGCACGGCAAGGTGTCCGCGGTCCACCACAAAGATATGGGCGTTTTCAGGGGCCTGCCCAACCCGCTGACCTGTACCCGCTACCACTCGCTGGCCATCGAGCGCGAGACGCTGCCCGACTGCCTCGACATCACCGCCTGGACCGACGACGGCGAAATCATGGGCGTCCGCCACAAGACGCTGGCCGTCGAGGGCGTGCAGTTCCACCCCGAATCGATCCTGACCGAACGCGGTCACGACCTGCTCAAGAACTTCCTGGACGAACACAAGAAATGACCCCGCAAGCCGCCCTCCAGCGCGTGATCGAACACCGCGAAATTTTCCATGACGAAATGGTCTCGCTGATGCGCCAGATCATGAGCGGCGAAGTGACGCCGGTCATGATTGCCGCCATCGTCACCGGGCTGCGCGTCAAGAAGGAAACCATCGGCGAGATCGCCGCCGCCGCCAGCGTCATGCGCGAGCTGTCCACCAAGGTGGCCGTGCCCTACGACAACCGCTTCGTCGACATCGTCGGCACCGGCGGCGATTCGGCGCACAGCTTCAACATCTCGACCACCTCGATCTTCGTTGCCGCCGCTGCCGGCGCCAAGGTGGCAAAGCACGGCGGGCGCAGCGTGTCGTCCAGTTCGGGCAGTGCCGACGTGCTCGAAGCGCTGGGCGCCAACATCATGCTGACGCCGGAACAGGTCGCCGCCTGCATCGCCGAAACCGGCATCGGCTTCATGTTCGCGCCCAACCATCACAGCGCGATGAAGCACGTCGCGCCGGTGCGCCGCGAAATGGGCGTACGCACCATCTTCAACATCCTCGGGCCGCTGACCAACCCGGCCAGCGCGCCGAACACGCTGATGGGCGTCTTCCATCCCGACCTCGTCGGCATCCAGGTGCGCGTCATGCAGCGCCTGGGCGCCGAGCGCGTGCTGGTCGTGCATGGCAAGGACAACCTCGACGAAATCTCGCTGGGCGCGGCGACGCTGGTCGGCGAGCTGAAGGATGGCGAGGTGCGCGAATACGAAGTGCATCCGGAAGACTTCGGCCTGCAGATGATGTCGCTGCGCAACCTGCGCGTCGGCAGCGCCGAGGAGTCGAAGGCGGCGATGCTCGGCGCCCTCGACAACAAGCCGGGCGCGGCGCGCGAGATCGTCTGCCTGAATGCCGGCGCGGCGCTCTACGTCGCCAACGTCGCGGACACCATCGGCGACGGTATCGCCAAGGCACGCGAAGCCATCGCCAGCGGCGCGGCGCGCGCCAGGCTGGCGCAGTTCGTTGAGTGCACCCAGCGGCTGGCGAAATAATGGCCGACATTCTCGAACGGATCGTCGCCACCAAGCGCCAGGAAATCGCTGCTGCGCTCGCCGTCAGGCCGCTCGCCCAAGTCGAGGCGGAGGCGGCGGCGCAATCGGCGCCCCGCGATTTCATCGGCGCCATCCGCAGCAAGATCGGTTGCGGTCAACCTGCCGTAATCGCCGAAATCAAGAAAGCCAGTCCGTCGAAAGGCGTCATCCGCCCCGATTTTCAGCCGGCCGACATCGCACGCAGTTATGCTGCGCACGGTGCCGCCTGCCTGTCGGTGCTGACCGACCGCCAGTATTTCCAGGGCTGCCCGGAATACCTGCAGGCCGCCCGCGCCGCCTGCGCCCTGCCGGTGCTGCGCAAGGACTTCATGGTCGACACCTACCAGGTCGCCGAGGCGCGGGCGATGGGTGCCGACTGCATCCTGCTCATCGCCGCCAGCCTGTCGCTCGCCGAAATGCAGGCGCTGGAAGCGCAGGCGCACGGCTATGGCATGGCGGTGCTGGTCGAGGTGCATAACGGCGAGGAACTCGACGCCGCGCTGCAGTTGAAGACGCCGCTGATCGGCATCAACAACCGCAACCTGCGCACTTTCGAGGTCACGCTGCAGACGACCCTCGACCTGCTGCCGCGCATCCCGGCCGAGCGCATTGTGGTCGCCGAAAGCGGCATCCTCAAACCCGAAGATGTGGCGTTGATGCGCGCCAACCAGGTCGATGCCTTCCTGGTCGGCGAGGCCTTCATGCGCGCCCCGTCGCCCGGTGAGGAACTGGCCCGCCTCTTCGGCTGAGCGCACGGAGATATGTTGCCGGCTTATTGACGGCCGGGGGTGTCGACTGCCAAACTGAAGGCGAACCGTCGTTCCGACGGTAGGAATCCCATGGACCAGCCACAACCCACCCTGTTTCGCTCGCTCGGCAATGCCGGCTTCAGCCCGGATGACGACGCCGAAACCCGCCTGAAGAAATCGCTGCTGATCTTCGCCACCGGCCTCGTGTCGCTGGGGTCGATGCTGTGGCTGTTCCTCTATTGGCAGATGGGACCGCGCTTTTCGTCGACGGCGCCGTTCGCCTTCCAGTTGCTGCTGGTTTCCAACCTGGTGTTCTTCCTGAAGAGCGGCAATTTCAATTTTTTCCGCTATTCGCAGCTGGCGCTGTTCCTCTTCATGCCCTTCGTCGTGCAGTGGAGCATCGGCAACTTCATCACGGCCAGCGGCATCAGCCTGTGGGGCCTGCTGGCGCCGATCGGCGCCGTGCTGTTTTTCGGCGTGCGCGAGTCGGCTGCCTGGTTCTTCGCCTATATTTTTCTGACCGCGCTCTCCGGCTTCTTCGATTATTTCCTGGCCGACAGCATTGCCGCTGGCACGCCCACGGTGCCGATCCGGGTCAGCGTCTTCTTCTTCGCGCTCAATTTCGCGGCGGTGTCGACCATCGTTTACCTGCTGCTGCGTTATTCGACGCAGGAAAAGGCCAAGGCGCAGGCCCGGCTGGAGGAAACCCATCGCCTGCTGCAGGGCGAGCAGGAGCGTTCGGAGCGCCTGCTGCTCAACATCCTGCCCGGCCCGATCGCCGAGCGCCTGAAGAACGAGAAGCAGACCATCGCCGACGGCTTCGCCGACGTGACGGTGATGTTCGTCGACATCGTCAATTTCACCCGGCTGGCCGAGGGCATGACGCCGCAGGAAGTGTTCGCGATGCTCAACCGCATCTTTTCCTCGTTCGACGAACTGGCGGAAAAGTACGGCATGGAGAAAATCAAGACCATCGGCGACGCCTACATGGTGGCTGGCGGCCTGAACAACGATGAAGGCAACTACACGCGGGCGATCGCCGAACTGGCGGTGGCCATGCGCGACCTGCTGCGCGACGATATCGAGGTCAATAGCCTGCGCCTCGAAGTGCGCATCGGCATCGGCACCGGGCCGGTGGTCGCCGGCGTCGTCGGCAAGAAGAAATTCATCTACGACCTGTGGGGCGATACGGTCAATCTGGCCAGCCGCATCACCAGCGAGGGGGTGCCGGGCATGGTGCACGTCGACGAGACGACCTATCGGCGCCTGGCCCGGGATTTCACTTTCCAGGGGCCGCAGGTCATCCACCTCAAGGGCAAGGGCAATACGCCGGTTTACCGCCTGGTCGGCCTCCTGAAGGACCCGGCATCGGTAGCGGCGGCGTTCAGTTCCGGGGCGCCAGCGTAAAGTTCACGGCGCCCGGCCGGTTCTCGGCGAGGCTGAGGACGTAGCCGGTTTCCTCGGCCTGCCTGGCGGCATGGTAAAGGCCGATGCCAAGCCCGTATTCCGACGCAACCGGCGCCCGGAACAGCGATTCGGCAATCTCCGGCGCAATGGCCTGGCCGCTGTCGCGCACGCTGAAAACCGGGCTGTTGCGGTCGACCGTCAATTTGACCGATATTTCGATGCCGCTCTCATGCTGCCGCTTGCTCAATGCGTTCTGCAGCAGGTTTTCGGCAATGCTGTCGAACATGGCGCTCGACACCTCGGCGTCGCCCTCCAGGCTCTCGAACCACTGGATGCCGTTGCCGGCATGGCGATCCTGCAGGCGATCCCACCAGGCGACCGCGGAAACGCTGCGACTGTCTTCGACCTGCGGGCGTTGCAGCTTGTCGAGGGTGGATTTCAGCCGCTCGGCGATCTGCGGCAACTGGCGCGCCAGCAACTGCGCCACGGCGGCCGGGTCGCCAGGCTGCGCAGCGGCGTAGCACAGCGTCTGGAGTGACTGCAGCAGGTTCTTGACGTCGTGCGTGACGCGGGCACCGGTTTCATACACCGCCTGCAGGTAGCCCATGCGCTGCAGTTCGTGCGTCTGGAATTTCACGAGATAGAACTCGGTCGCCAGGCGCAGCAGCCATTCCACGTGCCAGCGCATCGCCGGCGACGGCGTGTAGCGGAAATACACCGTCAGGCCGACATCGTTGCGCCGGTATTCCTGGGTGTGCGACGAGGCGATGCCGAACTCGCCGGTGTCGTTGCCGGCTCGCCATTTGCAGCCGACGACCCAGGGCATGCGATCCAGCTGCTCGAGCACAGTGGCTAGGAAGCGGACCGGGTGGGTTTCGCGCTCGCTGGTTTCGGCGAGGTGGATCAGCCACTGCTCCAGCGGCAGGCCGACAGAAAGCAGGTAGCGCGAAAGCGCCGAGCCGATGCCGGAAAAGCCGCCGCGCGGATTCCATGCCCAGGCCAGGACAAGCAGGGCGGCGGCAATGGTCAGCGAGGTCTTGGCCAGTGCTTCGACGTAACTGACGTTTCCGACCAACGTGAAGGCGAGGGCGCCGAGCACGAAAACGGCGAGGGCCAGAAAGACCAGCATGCCGTAGAAGAGATCGAAGGCGTCGCCGGCCTGGCGGCGCAGCGGATGCGCCGGAAAGGCCAGCAGGATGGCCAGCAGGGCGGGCATGTAGAGGGCGATCGTGTTGCGCGGCAGCGGATCGAGGGCCACGGTCGGGGAAATCTCGGGAACGACGCCGAAGATGATCAGGCAGACGAGATAGCCGAAGGCGTAAAGATAGCCGGTGCGCTCGATGCGGCGGCTGGTCCACAGCACGCGGCCGCCGATGACTGCCGCCAATGCGCCGCACCAGATCAGCATCAGCCAGGGGCCGAGCAGCCAGGTCGAGGCCAGCGCAATGCCCAGCAGTACGCTGCCCTGGCGCAGGTTCATGCGCTGTTCGCCGGCGACGAAAGGTTGCCAGAGCAGGAACAGGCCGAGCGCGACAAACCACAGGATACGGACCGCGGGCAGCTTCCAGCCGCCGAAGGCCAGTGCGTGCAACAGCAGCAAATGGCCGGCCAGCAAAAAATGCGGGTGGCGCGACCACCAGGGAAGCGGGCTGGAGATGTCTGCGGTGTTCATGATTTTGACAGCTGTCCATTTTTCGACAGGTTGATTGCGGGTTTTTGCCGACAAACCGGCAAATTTCCGGCGTTTTTATCTGGCATGGAGTTTGCTGTAGTTAAACCGTAGAGATTCAACCGGAGAATGACATGAAAAACAATCAAAGCGGCTTCACCCTTGTCGAAATCGCTATCGTACTGGTAATTATCGGCCTGTTGCTCGGCGGCGTGCTGAAGGGACAGGAACTGATCACCCAGGCGAAGATCAAGAACGTCGCCAATGACTTCAATGGCATGTCGGCTGCTGTATTCGGTTACCAGGACCGTTTCAAGAAGTTCCCGGGAGACGATGATCAGGCTGAGGGGCGATGGGGAAACACCGTGACCAAAAATGGAGATGGCAATGGTTCCGTCGGGGCGACAGGTGTGGACGCGGAGGTCGTCTGTTCTAGCACGGACAACGAAAATTGCCGTTTCTGGCAACATCTTCGCTTGTCTGGCTTTGTCGGTGGCGATACCGCCAGCAAGCTTGCACCCCAAAATGCAGGGGGTGGAATATTGCAGGCACAGAACGGAGCGCTTGGCTTGGCTGGTTTGACGATTTGCTCCACGAATCTGCTCGGCAAGATTGCAAACGCCATCGATGCGCAATTTGACGATGGCAAACCCGCGACGGGTCAGGTTCGTGGTGCAAAAATGGCTGATAAATGGGATAAGGCAACTACGGACACGGCGTATGTCGATGATGGAAGTCAAGTCTACGTGATTTGCAAGTCGCTTTAAATCTCGCTGCTTCATTCGTAAGCCCGCCTCGGCGGGCTTTTTTCATTTTTGCAGCAGTCTTTCTTCGGCTGCCGATACGGCTTCCGGGTCGCCGAGCACGACCACGACGTCACCCGCGACGAGCCGGGTTTCCGGCGCCGGTTCGACGCCGCGGATGCCGCGGCGGCGGATGGCGCTGACTTCGCAGCCTAGTTGTTCCAGACGCAGGTCGGCCAGCGTCATGCCGATGGCAGACGCACCGGGTGTCAGCCAGATGGAGTGCAGACGCGGCTGGATTTCCTCTTCTTCATCGCGGTCGGACAAGCCGTGGAAGAAGCCGCGCATCAGGCGGTAGCGTTCCGCGCGCGTCTGACGGATGCGCTTCAGTACGCGGTTGACCGGGATGCCGACCAGGATCAGGGCATGCGAGGCGAGCATCAGGCTGGCTTCGAGCGACTCCGGAACGACTTCGGCGGCGCCCGCCTGTTCCATCCGCTCCAGGTCGCGTTCGTCGCTGGTGCGGACGACCACCGGCAGGTCGGGGCGCAGTTCGTTGATGTGGTGCAACACCTTTTCGGCAACCTGCGTGTCGCTCATCGTCGTGATGACCACGCTGGCCCGCAACAGGCCGGCGGCGATCAGCGCCTCCTTGCGCGAGGCATCGCCGAAGACGACGGTTTCGCCAGCGGCGGCGGCTTCGCGCACGCGGTCGGGGTCGAGGTCGAGGGCGATGTAGTTGATGCCCTCCTGGCCGAGGAAGCGGGCGAGGTACTGCCCGCTGCGCCCGAAGCCGCAAATGATCGCGTGTTTCTCCGTGCCCATCGACTGCGCCGCGATCTTCGTCAACTGCATCGAGCGCAGCAACCATTCGCCGGCGACGAAGCGCATCACCAGTTTCTCGCTGTATTGCACGATGAAAGGGGCGATCAGCATGGAAAGGACGAGGACAGTCAGGGCAACCTGCTCGATGGCTTTCGGCATGCGGGTTATTTCGCCGAGCAGCACGAAGCCGAATTCGCCGCCGGCGCACAGCCAGAGCGCCGAGCGGATGGCGTTGCCCGGCGTCGAGCCCAGCCGCGAGGAGAGCAGGCCGACGACGATGCTCTTGATCAACAGCAGGCCGATCAGCGCCAGCAGCACCTGCCACCACAGGCCGACCAGGATGTGCAGGTCGAGCTTGACGCCGATGGTCACGAAGAAAAGCCCCATCAGCACGTCGCGGAAGGACTTGATGTCCTCCTCCACCTGCAGGCGGTATTCGGTTTCGGAGATCAGCATGCCGGCGACGAAGGCGCCCAGCGCCAGGGACAGGCCGGCCAGTTCGGTGAGCGTGGCGAGGCTCAGCGTGATCAGCAGCACGTTGAGCACGAACACTTCGGATGACTTAGCGCGGGCGACGAAATGGAACCACTTGCGCATCAGCCGTTGGCCGAAGACAAGGATCACCGCGAGGACGACGACCGCCTTGAGCAGTGCGATGCCGAGCAGCATCGCCAGCTTCTCCGGCGGTTGCGTCAGCGAGGGAATCAGCACCAGCAGCGGCACCACCGCCAGATCCTGGAACAGCAGCACGCCCATGATTTCGCGCCCGTGTGCGGAGTCGAGTTGCAGGCGCTCGGCCAGCAGCTTGGTGAGAACCGCCGTCGATGACATGGCGAAGACGCCGCCGAGGGCGATGCCGAGCTGCCAGCTGACGCCGAACAGCATGGCCAGGCCGGTGATCAGCGCCATGCTGACGACGACCTGCAGGAGGCCGAGGCCGAACACGATGCGTTTCATCGCATAGAGCTTGGGCAGCGAAAACTCGAGGCCGATCGAGAACATCAGGAAGACGACGCCGAATTCGGCGAGATATTCGGCGCGATGCACGTCGCGCATCAGGTTCAGCGCGTGCGGACCGATCAGGCTGCCGACCAGCAGATAGCCGAGCACCGGTGGCAGGTTGAATCGGCGGAAGATCACCACCGCGAGCACCGAGGCGCCAAGAAGCAGGAGAACGAGGGAGAGCGCGCTCAAGGCCGTTTCGCTAAGTCAGGTATACTTGGGGCATCATAACCGCAGCCTGCCCATGAGCCAAAGCGCCAATTCCCATCAATTCTCGCCCGAACGTGCCCTGGCGCTGGGTCGCCAGACGCTGAGCATCGAGGCGGCTGCGGTCGACGCGCTGGTTGGGCGGATAAATGGCGGCTTCGCGGCGGCGGTCGAATTGATTCTCGGCTGCCATGGTCGCCTGATCGTCAGCGGCATGGGCAAGTCCGGGCATGTCGCGCGCAAGATCGCCTCGACCATGGCCAGCACCGGGACGCCGGCCTACTTCGTGCACCCTGCCGAAGCCAGCCACGGCGATCTCGGCATGATCACCCGTGACGATGTGTTGCTGGCGCTCTCCAATTCCGGTGAATCGGAAGAACTGCTGCGCATCGTGCCGCTGATCAAGCGCCAGGGCGCGCGGCTGATCGCCATGACCGGCGTGCCGACCTCGACGCTGGCGCGCGAGGCCGATGTCCATCTCGATGCCGGTGTCGAACAGGAGGCCTGCCCGCACAACCTGGCGCCGACCGCAAGCACGACCGCGGCGCTGGCGCTTGGCGACGCGCTGGCGGTGGCGCTGCTCGATGCGCGCGGCTTCGGGCCGGACGATTTCGCCCGCTCCCACCCCGGCGGTTCGCTTGGCCGCCGTCTGCTGACGCACGTGCGCGACGTCATGCGCAGCGGCGAGGCGGTGCCGACGGTCGGGCCGCAGGCCGGCGTGAGCGAGGCGATCCTCGCCATGTCGCGTGGCGGCCTCGGGCTGGTGGCCATCGTCGATGACGGCGGCCGGACGCTCGGCATCTTTACCGATGGTGACTTGCGCCGTGCCTTCGAGAAGCGCATCGACCTGCAGTCGGCACCCATCGCCAGCGTCATGCACGCCGGGCCGCGCACGATTTCGCCTGAGCGCCTGGCTGTCGAGGCAGTCGAAATGATGGAGCGCTACCGGATCAACGCGCTGCTGGTGGCCGACCCGGATGGCCGCCTGCTCGGCGCGCTCAACATGCATGACCTGTTCACGGCCAAGGTGATCTGATGGATACGCGGATCCGCGCCAGCCGCATCAAGCTGATCGCTTTCGATATCGACGGCGTGATGACCGATGGCGGCCTCCATTACACCGACGACGGCCATGAACTGAAGACCTTCAATGTCCAGGACGGTCTCGGCCTGAAGCTCCTGCAACGCGCAGGGCTGGAACTGGCCATCGTCACCGGCCGCAACTCAGGTGTGGTCGCAGCGCGTGCCGCCGATCTCGGCATCGCCCACGTCTTTCAGGGGGTCGGCGACAAGCGGGCGACGGTCGGCGCGCTGCTGGAAAAGCTCGGTCTGCACTGGCAGGACTGCGCCTTCATGGGCGACGACCTGATCGATCTGGCGGTCATGGCCCAGTGCGGGCTGGCCATCGCGCCGGCCAATGCCCGCCCGCTGGTGCGCGAACGAGCGCATGCGGTGACCGACGCTGCCGGCGGCCATGGCGCGGTGCGCGAGGCCGCGGAATTCATCCTGGCGGCGCAGGGCCAGCTCGAAGCCCTGTTTGCTACCTACCTCGACCCGCAATGAGATTCGGTTCCAGCCAGCTTTTTGTCATCGTCCTGCTGGCGCTGCTGGCCGGGCTCAGCTTCTGGCTGCAAAGGGCGGTCGCGCCGGTCGAGGTCGTGCGCGACGGCAAATTGCGTCACGACCCGGATGCCATTGCCGAAAATTTCATGGTGCGTCAGTTCGACGAAAAGGGGCGCATCAAATATCGCCTGACGGCACCGTACATGATGCATTTCCCGGATGACGATTCATCCGAATTGAAGTCGCCGACCCTGATCCACTATCGGCCGAATGCGCCGCAGCTGACGCTGACCGGCAATAACGCCAAGGTCACGAGCAAGGGGCAGACGGTTTTCCTGTGGGACGACGTCAAGGCGGTGCGGGCGGCAACGCCGGCGCGCCCGGAGCTGGTTGCCCGCATGCCGGATCTGACCGTCCAGCCCGATGACGGAACCGCATTCACCCAGAGCCGGGTCGAAATTACCGAAGACAAATCCTGGGTCAAGGGGGTTGGCATGCATCTGGACAACAACACCTCGACCTTCGAGCTGCAATCACAGGTCACCGGCCTGTCCTATCCACGCCGAGCGAAAAAATGAACTACCGAACCGCCATTTTCCTGATCCTTGCGTCCCTGGCCCAGCCCGCGCTCGCCGAGCGGGCCGACCGCGACAAGCCGCTGCAACTGGAAGCCAACCGGATATCGATCGACGATGCCAAGAAAATCCAGATTCTCGAAGGCGACGTCGTCGTGATCAAGGGAACCATGGTCCTGCGCGCCGACCGGGTGGTCGTCACCGAGGACCAATACGGCTTCCAGAAGGGCGTCGCCACGGGTGGCAAGGATGGTCTGGCGCGCATCCGGCAGAAACGCGAGGGGCGCGAGGAATACATCGACGGCGAAGCCGAACGCATCGAATACAACACCAATACCGAGGTAGCCGAGCTGTTTCATCGGGCCTGGGTCAAGAGCGGCGAGGACCAGGTCAAGGGCGACTACATCTGGTACGACGCGATCAGCGAAAAATACCTGGTGACCGCCGGCAAGAACAGCGATCCGAAGGGCCAGCCGACCAGGGTTCGCGCGATCATCCAGCCGAAAAACAAGACGGCACAAGGAAATCAGCCGGCCGAACCCGGACAACGCCTGGAGCTCAAGGGATCCGGTGCGCCGGGGGCTGCCGCGGCCCGCAACTGAAGGGTTTCCGGCGCTTGGCACCGATCTGGTGCCTGCGTGCCCGATGGGCGTCGGCATGGTCGCTAACTGCCTGATTTCAGTCGCCAAAAATAAATTGTTGCAGTGCACAAAACACTTGACATTCAATAAATCATCTCTATAATTGAGCGCATGGTGCAGTGCAGCAAAAAAGTCAACGCACTGCAACGGATGGTCCCGTTTTGCATGAACTTTCAATTTAGGAGATTCCACGATGTTTACCACCCCCGAGCAATTCGCTGCTGCCAACAAGGCTACCGTTGATTCCCTGCTGTCCGTGGCCAACACCGCCCTGGCTTCCGCCGAGCGCATCGCCGCCCTGAACCTGAACACCGCCCGCTCCGTGATGGAAGATTCCGTCTCCGGCGCCAAGGCCCTGATGGGTGCCAAGGACGTTCAGGAAGCGATGTCGATCCAGGCTTCCCTGGCCCAGCCGAATGTCGAGAAGGCCGTTGCCTACTCCCGTTCCGTGTATGAGATCTCCGCTCAGACCCAGGAAGAGCTGTCCAAGATGATCGAAGCCCAGTTCGGCGACTTCCAGAAGACCGTTGCCGGCCTGCTCGACAAGGCTGCCAAGTCCGCTCCGGCCGGTTCCGACGTTGCCGTCGCTGCTGTCAAGAGCGCCATCGCCGCCGCCAACTCCGCTTTCGACAACATGAACAAGGCTGCCAAGCAAGTTGCCGAAATCGCTGAAGCCAACGTGGCTGCTGCGACCAACGCCACCGTCAAGGCTGTCGGCGCCACCGCCGCCACCGGCAAGAAGAAGTAATCAGCTTTAAAAGCCCCCGCCTGACGGCGGGGGCTTTGTTTCATCCACACCCAAAACCAGACTGGAGAAGATGATGACCAAACCGAACATGGAACAACTGGCTGCCGCCCAGAAGGCCAATGCCGAAGTGATGATGGCCCTGCTGCGCACCGCTTTCAACGGCGTCGAGCGCCTGACCGCCCTCAACATGGCTGCATCCCGCGAGTTTTTCAACAATACGGTGGCCAACACCCAGCAACTGATGGGTGCCAAGGACGCCGGCGCAGTCGCCAAGCTGAATACCGAACTGGCCAAGCCGAATGTCGACAAGTGGGTCGATTACTCGCGCAGCGTTTATGATCTGGTCACCAGCATGCAGAAGGAAGTCACTTCGGTGATGGAATCGCAGTACAGCAGCTTCACCAAGAACGCCGCCACGGCGGTCGAAAAGGCCAAGACCTCCGCCCCGGTCGGTGGCGACGTCTTCGCGGCCACCATGCAGTCGATGCTCGGTGCCTCGACCAAGGCTTTCGACCAGATGACCTCGATGGCCAAGCAGCTGTCCGATATCGCCGAAGCCAACATGAAGGCTGCCACCACGGCGACCACCAAGGCGGTCAGCGCAACGACCGCCGCCGCCAAGAAGAGCGCCAAGTAATTCGGCGTTCCCGGCAGCAAAAGGAAACCCGCGAATTTCGCGGGTTTTTTTACGTCGACCGCAAGCGGCCGTCTAGGGCCGCCAGGCCCAGGTGATGCCGCGTTTCTCGACCTCGACGCGGATTTCCTCCATCGCCCGGTCCACCAGTTCCGGCTCGCCCTCGACGCCGAGTTCGAGGTGCCGGCGCTCCTTGCCGACCAGCGAGGGCAGCGAAAACAGGCGCAGGCTCGGGTAGTACTTGACGATGCGTTCCATCAGGTCGAGCAGTGCGCTTTCGTAGGCAGTCGGGCCGGTCAGCAGAAAGGCCTTTTCGACCTTGCCGCCGGGCGGCTGGAAGAGGTCGCCGTAGAAGGTGTCGAGTGCCCATTCGATCATCGGATGGGCCATCTGCGGGAACCCGGGGACGAAGTAGTGCTCGTTGGCCATGAAGCCCGGGATGCGGTTGAACGGGTTGGGAATGATGCGGCAACCGGCCGGAAAGACGACCAACTGCTTGCGCTGGTCGGTGATTTCCTCGCCGGCAAAGCGGATTTTCAGTTCCGAGAAGCCCTCGGGGTGGAGTTCGAGGCGGACGCCGAGGGCAGCGGCGACGGCCTGCCGGGTGTGGTCGTCCGGCGTATTGCCGATGCCGCCGCAGGAAAAGACGACGTCGCCAGCGGCCATCGTGCGCTTGAAGGTGGCGGCCAGGCGTTCGCGGTCGTCGCCCAGGTATTCGACCCAGGAGAGGCGCAGGCCGCGCGCGCCGAGCAACTCGGCGATCTTCGCGAAGTGCTTGTCCTGGCGCTTGCCGGACAGGATCTCGTCGCCGATGACGATGGCGCCGAAGGTGCGATTCATGGTGTTTCTCCCTCGATGGTCACGATCGCGCCGCCACGCGAGCGGCGCAGGGCTTCCAGCCCGTAATGGACGAATGATAGCGCCGCCAGCGCCGGCACCAGCAGGCCGACGAGCGGGACATGGGCGAGCAGGGCCATGGTCAGGCCGAGCATGAACATCGGCCCCTTGGTCGTTGGCCGCAGAGCCTTCCATTCCGGCTCGGTGGCGTGCATCGACAAGGCGTCGTAGGCGAAGGTGCGGCGGTTGTACCAGGCCATCAGCAGCAGCGGCAGGATCAGTGACAGGCCGGGGATGATCCAGAACGGCAGGGTCAGCATCCAGCCGGAAACGAACAAAATCGATGCCAGAACGCTGTTGACCGCAGCCGCCACGAAGCTGTCCTTGCCCATCGGCGCCACGTCGCGGTAATCGTTCGTGGCGAGGTGCTTGAGCAGCAGCGGCATGACGACGATCGCGGCGAGCAGCGACGCCGTCAGGTAGGCGCAGGCGAAGATGGCCATCCAGGCCCCCATGTAGGCTAGTAGTGTCGCCAGCCAGGCGACGCCCCAGGCGATCAGGAGCGTCATCGGCTGGTGCGTGAGCAGCCAGTTCACCATCTGGCCGAGCCCCCAGACGGCGAGCGTGATCCACAGGATCAGCGAGACCAGCGCCGGCGCCAGCACGTAGGCCCAGATGCGGCCGCTGCGCAGGCTGGCAATGGTGCGCATCAGCGCCAGAACGACATCACCCATGCTGAATCCCCTCCCATTGTTTCTGCAGGCGCTTGACCGACACCGGCACCGGCGTCCGCAGCTCCTGCGCGTAAAGTCCGACGCGCAATTCCTCCAGCAGCCAGCGGAACTGCTCGATCTGCGGATCGACGGCACCGAGCTTGGCGAGCTGGATGGCGCGGCGCTCGTAGCTGGTCCACAAAGGCGCGTAATCGGCCAACAAGGCGGCGTCGCGCGCCGGGTTGGCCTTCAGCTTGTCGAGGCGGATCTGGATCGCCTTGAAGTAGCGCGGGTAGTGCTGCAACCGCTCGAACGGCGTATCGATGACGAAATTCCTGCCCATCAGCCGCTTCACCTGCGACTCGATGTCCTGCACCGCCGCCGCGTGTGCCTTGAAGGGCGGCAGTTTCTTGACCACCGCCTGCCATTCGGCCAGCACGGTGCCGACCAGGCGGCAGACTTCCTGCATGATCAGCCCCAGCCGCGCCTTGCTGTCGCCGCAGCGGCTCTTGAAGGCAGTCGGCGTCGTCGGCAAGGGCTCGCTCAGGCAGGCACGCTCGAAAGTCAGCGCGACGATCTGCCGCTTCAGGTCGTCGTTGCTGCCCAGCGCCATGTATTGCATCGCCATCTGGCTGAGGCCGGGGATGTTCTTGTCGAAATACTTCACCTGATCGCGGAATTGCAGCATGAACAGCCGCAGCAGCCCGGCGCGGTGTTCGGCGGCGGCTTCCTCGGCCGAGTCGAAGACCTTGAGGCTGACCGTCTCGCCATCGTCGGTCAGCGCCGGGTAGCCGAGCACGGTCTGCCCGGCTACCGGCACCTCCATCAGTTCCGGCAGTTCGCCGAAGGTCCAGTCGGTAAGGTTGGTGAATTCGGACGGCGTTTCGTGCAGTTCGGCGAATTCCTGTTTCGCCTCCTTGCCCCACTCGGCACGCAAGGCGACCAGGCTGCGGTTCATGTCCAGCTGCCGGCCATGCTCGTCGATTAACTTGTAGTTCATCGAAAAATGGGCGGGCAGCGCGTCGGGGCGGAAGGCGTCGGGCGTCACCGCCCAGCCACGCGCATTCAGGCCGCGCGCTTCGAGGATGTGGTCGATCAGCGGCTGGATCAGCCCCTGATTCATCTTCTTTTCGTTGCCGGCTACGGTCGACATGAATTCTTCGACGAATTCCGGCACCGGCACCAGTTTTGCCCGGATCTTCTGCGGCAGCGTCTTGATCAGCTGCACCAGCTTTTCCTTGAGCAGCCCCGGCACCAGCCACTCCATGCGCAGCACCGGAATCTGGTTCAACTGCGCCAGCGGCAGGGTCAGCGTCACGCCGTCGCGCGGCGAGCCCGGCTCGAAATGGTAGGTCAGCGTGTAATCGACGCCGCCGACCTTGAGGTGATGCGGGAAGGCCTCGGTCGTGACGCCCGCCGCCGAGTGGCGCATCAGGTCGTCTTTCGACAGGTAGAGCAGCTTCGGCGACTCGCGTTCGGCCTCCTTGCGCCAGTGGTCGAAGGTGGCGCCGTTGTGGATGCCTTCGGGTATCAGGTGGTCGTAGAAGGCGAAGATCAGTTCGTCATCGACCAGCACGTCCTGCCGGCGCTGTTTGTGTTCGAGGTGCTCGATCTCGCGGATCAGCTTCTGGTTGTGCTGGAAGAACGGCCAGCGCCTGGCGAAGGCGTCGTCGATTTCCTCGCCGACCAGGCCCTGGCGGATGAAGATCTCGCGCGACTCGGCCGGGGCCAGCGGGCCGTAATGAATGCGCCGCTTGGGGTTGATGACTACGCCGTAGAGCGTCGTCCGCTCCCAGCCGGCGACCTGCATCGCCTTCTTTTCCCAGTGCGCATCGAAGTACTGGCGCTTGATCAGGTGAGCGCCCGCTTTTTCGATCCAGCCATCTTCGATGCGGGCGACGCAGCGCCCGAACAGCCGCGTCGTCTCGGTGATCTCGGCCGCCATGATCCACTTGCCGGCCTTTTTCTGCAGCGGCGACGACGGGTGGATCAGGTAGCGGATGCCGCGGGCCCCGAGGTAGTAGCCGGATTCGTCGGACTTGCAGCCGATGTTGCCGAGCAGGCCGGAGAGCAGCGCCATGTGGATGGCGTCGTAGGTGCCGGGAATCTCGCTTTCCTTCCACCCGAGTTCGGTCACCATCGCATGCAGCTGGCCATGTACCTCGCGCCACTCGCGCAGGCGCAGGTAGGAGAGAAAATGGGCGTGGCAGGTGTCGACCAGCGATTTGTTCGATTTCTTGTGGTCGACCGCGGCCTTGAACCAGTTCCACAATTTGACCCAGCCGAGGAATTCCGACTTTTCATCGGCGAACAGCTTGTGCTTCTCGTCCGCCGCCTGCTGACGCTCCTGCGGCCGCTCGCGCGGGTCCTGCGTCGACAGCCCGGCGGCGATGACCAGTACCTCCTTGAGGCAGCCGAGATCGCGTGCCGCGACCAGCATGCGGCCGATGCGCGGATCGAGCGGCAGCCTGGCCAGCGCCTCGCCGACGCGGGTCAGGCGATTGTCGTCATCGAGCGCGCCGAGTTCCTGCAGCAGCGCGTAGCCGTCGGCGACCGCCTTGGCCGGCGGCGGTTCGATGAAGGGAAAACTCTCGACGTCGGTTAGCTTCAGCGACTTCATGCGCAGGATGACGCCGGCCAGCGACGAGCGGAGGATTTCCGGATCGGTAAACGGTGCCCGGGCGTTGAAATCGTCCTCGTCGTACAGGCGGATGCAGACCCCGGCCGCCACCCGGCCGCAACGTCCGGCCCGCTGCCGGGCCGCCGCCTGCGAGATCTTCTCGATCTGCAGCTGCTCGACCTTGTTGCGGTAGGAATAGCGCTTGACGCGGGCCAGGCCGGTGTCGATCACGTAGCGGATGCCTGGCACGGTGAGCGAGGTTTCGGCGACGTTGGTGGCGAGCACGATGCGCCGCTGGCTGCCCGAGGGCTTGAAAATGCGGTCCTGTTCGCCGGCCGAGAGGCGCGAGAACAGCGGCAGGATTTCCGGCGCGTGGGCGCTGCTCAAACCGGGTCTTGCCAGCGCGTGCTTGCGCAAGGCTTCCGCCGCCTCGCGGATTTCGCGTTCGCCGGGCAGGAAGACAAGGATATCGCCGCTGCCCAGCCGCGCCAGTTCGTCGGCGGCATCGACGATGGCGTCGTAGAGATCGCGCTCGTCGTCGTCCTTGTCGAGATCGGAAACCGGCCGGTAACGCACGTCGACCGGATAGAGGCGGCCCGAGACCTCGATCACCGGGGCACCCGTGAAATGCTGCGAAAAGCGCTCGGCGTCGATGGTCGCCGAGGTGATGATCAGCTTCAGGTCCGGGCGCCTGGGCAGCAACTGCTTCAGGTAGCCGAGCAGGAAGTCGATGTTCAGGCTGCGCTCGTGCGCCTCGTCGATGATGATCGTGTCGTAGGCGCCGAGATACGGGTCGGACTGCGACTCGGCGAGCAGGATGCCGTCGGTCATCAGCTTGACCCAGCTGTCTGCGGTCGACTTGTCGTGGAAGCGGATTTTGACGCCGACGCCGGCGCCGACCTGCGTTTTCAGTTCCTGCGCCAGCCGCGTCGCCACCGAGCGCGCCGCCAGCCGGCGCGGCTGGGTATGGCCGATCAGTCCGCTGCCGCCGCGCCCGAGTTCGAGGCAGATTTTCGGCAACTGCGTCGTCTTGCCGGAGCCGGTCTCGCCGCAGACGATCACCACCTGATGCTTGCGGATCAGTTCGGCGATTTCAGCGCGCCGCTCGTTGACCGGCAGGTCGGCCTGGAAGTCCGGCCTGGGCAGGCTGGACTGACGCTTTTCCAGGGCGGCGCGCGATTTCTCCAGCAGCGCCGAGAAGTCGGCCTGCAGTTTTTCGCGTTTTTCACCCGTCGACCGCAACAGATTGCGCTGCATGCCGCGCAAGCGGCCGTAATCGGCCGTCAGGCACGGCAGGCGTTCGCTGGATTCCGCGTGCGTCCGTTTTTGCGCAGTGTTTTTTGCCATCATTCCGAGTACGCCACCGCAAATGCCGGGCGGCAGCCTGCTCTTTGTTCCTGCAGAAGTCGAATCGCGAATTGTGCAGCAAATCCCAGGCGCGTTCCACGTGAACAAGCGCGAAAACGATCTGCCAGGGCGGTGACGGAGGGTAATTGGCTATACTGCTCGCGTGCCCAACTTGAGAGGATTGACCATGCCAACCGGCACCATCCGACTTCACCGCGTGCTCCGGACGCAACCGGAGAAGGTCTATCGCGCGTTCCTCGATGCCGCTGCCATCTGCAAGTGGCTTCCGCCTTACGGTTTCACCTGCAGGGTCGAGCACATGGACGTCCGGGTCGCAGGCTCCTTCAGGATGTCGTTCCATAATTTCTCGACGGGGCTTGGTCACTCGTTCGGCGGGGAGTATCGGGAACTGGTGCCGGGTGAACTCATCCGCTACACCGACAGGTTCGACGATCCGAATCTGCCAGGGGAAATGCAGGTCACCGTGTCCTTGAAGCCGGTGTCGTGCGGAACCGAGGTGAACGTGGTGCAGGAGGGCATCCCGGAAGTCATTCCGCTCGAAATGTGCTACCTCGGCTGGCAGGAGTCGCTTGCCCAGCTCGCCAATCTCGTCGAGCCCGACATTCCGGGGTAGCGCGGCGGGGCTCGCCGGACGCGGAAAGGTGGTCCGTTCCGCTGGCGGTTGAGCGCAGTCCGGCCTGAAGGAACGCATGTACCACGGAGAGAAATTCAACGCCTGGACGCATCTGGTCGGCGCCCTGCTGGCGCTGACCGGCGCGGTGTGGCTGCTGGTCGTGGCCAGCGCCAGCGGCGATGGCTGGAAGATATTCGGCGTGGCGATCTACGGCGCGACGCTGGTGCTGCTTTACAGCATCTCCACCATCTATCACAGCGTCCGCGGGCGGGCGAAGCGGGTGCTGCGCAAGCTCGACCACCTGTCCATCTATCTGCTGATCGCCGGCAGCTACACGCCGTTCTGCCTGATCACCCTGCGCGGGCCGTGGGGCTGGTCGCTGTTCGGCATCATCTGGTCGCTGGCGGCCATCGGCATGCTACAGGAGATCAAACCGCGTTCGGAGGCGCGGGTCATGTCGCTGGTGATTTACGCGGTGATGGGCTGGATCGTCCTCGTGGCCATCCGGCCCTTGCTGGAAAACCTCGGCACCGCCGGCTTCGTCTGGCTGGCGGCAGGCGGCGTGTTCTATACGGTGGGCATCGTCTTCTTCGCCTTCGACGAGCGCTTCCGGCACTGGCACGGCATCTGGCACCTGTTCGTGATCGCCGGCAGCCTGATGCACTTCATCGCCATCCTGTTCTATGTTGTCTGAATGAAAAACATCCGCTACGAGGGCCGTTTTCCCCTGCTGCTGGCGGCGCTCTTTTTTACCTTCCTCGGGGCGTCGACCGCAGCCGGCAAGCTGCCGCCGATGCTGCTCGGCCTCTATGCTGCGGCCAGTCTGGTCGCCTTCGCCGCCTACGCACTGGACAAGTCGGCGGCTCGTGGCGGCCGCCGGCGAACGCCGGAAAAAACCTTGCACCTGCTGGCGCTGCTCGGCGGCTGGCCGGGCGCGCTGGTGGCACAGAACCGCCTGCGCCACAAGTCGAGCAAGACGCCGTTTCTTGCCGTTTTCTGGGCCACCGTCCTGCTTAACTGCATGGCACTCGGGCTGTATCTGACGCCGGCC
Organism: Azonexus sp.; assembly: GCA_017983755.1. Lineage (GTDB taxonomy): Bacteria > Pseudomonadota > Gammaproteobacteria > Burkholderiales > Rhodocyclaceae > Azonexus. The sequence continues at coordinate 25,112 of JAGOAU010000013.1, forward strand.
GGTGCCAGGGCGCTGCGTGCCGCACTCGGCATTGCCTGAATTCTCAGCCGGTCTTCTCGTTGGCCAGCGCGGTTTCGGTGATTTCGCGGTAGAGCGTGGTCAGCTTGCTGGCCAGCACGCCGAGTTCTGGATGGTTGGCGACCATCGGGGCGACGTTCTGGGCGTCGGTCAGGACTTCCTGGAGGAAGTGCAGGTCGTAGTCGCTCAGGCGTGCGCCTTCGTCGACACTCTTCTTGATCTCCAGCAATCTTGGCAGTCGCTGGCTTTCAAGGCGCTGGATCAGTACGGAAAGGACGCCTGCTTCGTTTTGTTTGTCGGTCATGTCTTGCTCCTCGGGAAATCGGGCAGGCCCGATGGCTTGCCGCCTCGGAAAAAGTCTATCACTTTCGCCGGCCGGTGGCGCTGGCGGAAATATCCCGATGGCAAGGGCGGCCGCCAGTGGCTGGCATGGCAGTTGCACGTAGTCGCAGCATGTGCCCGGCGACGTCGACTTTCCGACATTGCCGCCGTTCAACCTCGGAGTCCGCCATGTCCGCCACCACTGTCGACCGCCACGGTCAGCCCGTCGCCACCGGCGACCACGTCAGGATACTTGCCATCACCCCCGACCCGGAGATGGACGAGGACGATCTCGACATGTTCAACGACATGATCGGTTCGACCTGCCCGGTCGAGCGCATCGACGCCGACGGCGCGGCCTGGGTGGCGATCTGGTGGAACGGCTGCGAGGGGCCATTGCTGACCAGCGTCGGCCTGGCGCCGGGGCAGATGGAGAAGGCCGCCTGAGCGGGTCGGCCGCCAATTTTGCCGCCTATTCGTCGTCGACCGCAGCGTTGTAGTTCTTCAGCCGCTTCTCGGCTGCGACACCGAGTATCTTCAGCAGCCAGGGCGGTGGCGACTCGAGCATGGCGGTCTGGAAGGGCCTGAGGATGTCAGCGGCCGGGCCGCCGTCGGGAATCTTGATTGGGTAGATGTCGGCGCGGATCACCTTGGCCGCCGCCGGGCCGCCGATGGAGACGACGTAGCAGACGTGGCAGTCGCCGATCAGTTTGGCGCGCCACAGGTTGCGGTCTTCGGCGAACTCGGCATCCATCGTGTCGCGGATGTCGACGAGGCGGATTTCGCCCGGCGATACCTGATACACGAGGAAGCGCAGGCAGGCGCCGAAATGCCCGGAGAGCGTGTCGCCCTTGTCCGAGGCGATGGCGACGCGCACCGAACCGGGCATCTCGCCGTCTGCGTAAGGCTGTATCTTGGGCAGCGTGTCGTCGCCCTGGGTTTCACCCCAGAGGATGCGCACCGCCAGCTTCATGGATTCAAGGCCGATGCCGATGTCCTCGCCGTCCTCCTCGCCGTCGGTGCTGGCGAAGCCGGTCTTGAGCATGGTCACCGTGACCTGGCGCAGCTTTTCTTCGTCGATCGTGTCGCCCAGGCGGCGTTGCAGCTGTTCGATCAGCGCCGGCAGCGTCACCCTGGGCATTGCCCGCGCTGCCAGCACCACGCGCAGCGCGGCCTCGCGGGTGATCGGAAGCGTGCCTGTTTCCATCGTGTTCTCCTCGGTCGGGTCGGGGTGAGTTCCCGGTGCAGATACAGTGCCAGGCACGCCAAGTATCTGATTTCAAATGACCGTCATTGCCCGCGGGAGAGCGGGGCGGGCATGCCGCCCGCTATCGTGTCGGATACCCGACAACGGCTGTTTTCAGCAGGAGCGCCGCTGTTGCGGGTTCCACGAGAAAGCCGGGCGCAGGATCTTGCTGACCGCTTGCGCCAGCGACAGCAGGCTGTGACCGAGCAGACGGGCGCAGAGACCCAGGCGCTCGGCGAAGATGCCTTGCAGGCGCTGCATTTCCTGTGCGCGCAGTTCGCGGGCCTGGCGTTCAATGGCGGCGATATCGATGGGTGCCATGATTGTTCCTTTCATGATGCGATGCAACATTGCACGACTCGCACTTTAATTACCAATGCAATGAATCACAATCCATCCAAATGGAAAAACATTTTTGAATTTTATTCTAAAATGAGCGCATGGACCGCACCGCCGAAATGACCGCTTTCGTGCGCGCCGTTGAAACCGGCGGCTTTTCTGCAGCGGCGCGCGACCTTGGCCTGACGCCCTCCGCCCTTTCCAAGCTGGTCGGCCGGCTCGAGGACCGGCTCGGCGTGCGCCTGCTGCACCGAACCACGCGCCGCCTGCAGCTGACCGCCGAGGGCGAGACCTTCCTCAACCGGGCGCGGCCGATCCTCACCGCCCTCGACGAGGCCGAAGCCGAAGTCGCCGCCGCCGGCGCCCGGCCGCGCGGCCTGTTGCGCATCAATTGCGGCTCGGCCTTCGGCCGCCACCAGTTGACGCCGGCGATCCCGCGTTTCCTTGAAAAATATCCGGAAATCGAGCTTGACCTGACCATCGACGACCTGGCGCCGGTGTCGATCGACGAGCGCTACGACCTCACACTGCGCATCGGTGCGCTCGACGAGTCGTCGGTCGTGGCGCGCCGCATCTGCAACCTGGACCGCGTCATCTGCGCCGCGCCGGCTTACCTGGAGCGCCACGGCACGCCGCGCACGCCGGACGACCTGCAGCGCCACAACTGCCTGTGGATCACCAGCCTGCCGGCGCTGCGCCGCTGGCCCTTCGACACCGACGATGGCATCCGCGTCGTCCATATTTCCGGCAACGTCGCCGCCAACAATGCCGAAACCGTGCTGCAGCTCGCCGTCGCCGGCGTCGGCATCACGCGGCTGACCGACGTCATCGTCGGCGATGCCCTGCGCCGCGGGGCGCTGGTGCCGATCCTCACCGAATGGCACCACGTCGAGCCGGTACCGCTGTTCGCCACCTACCCGAGCGGCCGCCACCTGGCGCCCAAGGTGCGCGCCATGATCGATTTTCTCGTCGAGCAGTTCGGCCATACCCCCCGGCGGCAAATGCGCTGAACCGGGCATGGGGCTTGCTGTCTTCCCTGCATCCCCGCCACGCACAGCGCACAATGTCGGATAGCCAACAAGCGCGCGACGAAACCATCGTCCGCGCCTACCATGCCCGCACCAAGCACCGTTTCGACGCCTATGCCGAAGGCCCCGGCCAGCTCGACTGGGACGCCCAGCCGGCAGCCTTCCGTCGCTATGCCGGCGCGCCGCAGCTCGAATTGCCGCTCTCCGCCGACCGCTTCGAGCGCTGCTACGGTCGACTGCCGGAAAAGCCCGAAAATCAGGTTGCCGCCGATCTCGACAGCCTCGGCGCCCTGCTCGAACTGTCTTTCGGCATCTCGGCCTGGAAAAGCTGGGGGCCAAGCCGCTGGGCGCTGCGCTGCAACCCGTCCTCCGGCAACCTGCACCCGGTCGAGGCCTACGTCCTGGCCGCCAGCCTGCCCGGCGTGGCGGACGGCCTGCATCACTATGAACCGGAAAATCATGTCCTCGAAGGCCGCGCCCTGACGGCGTCCACCGCTGGCCAGCCGTGGCTCGCCATCGGCCTCTCCAGCATCATGTGGCGCGAGGCGTGGAAATACGGCGAGCGCGCCTTCCGCTACTGCCAGCTCGACATCGGCCACGCGCTGGGCAGCCTCGCCTATGCCGCCGCGCTGCTCGGCTGGCGCGTCGAGCCGCTGGCCGTGCCCGGCGACACGCTGGCGCATTGCCTCGGCCTCGATCGCCCGGAAGATTTTTCGCCCTCGCGCTATGCCTTTACCGAAAACGAGGAGCCGGAGATCCTGCTTGCCGTCTACGCACCCGGCGTGGGTGCGCCGCCGGCCAACGCTGCGGTGCACGACTGGCTGGCCGGCGCCCGTTGGTGCGGCCAGCCGAGCCGCATCGACCCGGCGCCCGGCTACCGCTGGCCGGCGGTCGACCAGGCCGCCGCCGCCAGCCGCCTGCTGCGGTCGACGCCCGAAAAAGGCCAATTTCCAGCCCTGCCACCGCTGGCGCCGCACGCGAACGCGGCCGGCGCCGCGCAGTTAATCCGCCAGCGGCGCAGTGCCCAGCGCTTCGACCCGAAATCCACCCTCGACAAGGCCGCCTTCTACCGCATCCTCGATGCCACGCTGCCGCGGCCCGGCGCTCCCTTTTCGGCTCAGGAGGCGGCACCGGCCATCCACCTGCTGCTTTTTGTGCTGCGCGTGGACGGCCTGCCGAGCGGCCTCTACCTGCTGCCGCGTACGCCGCTGGCGGCGGCCGAACTGCCCGCCGTGCTCGGCCGCGCCGACGAACGCTTCGCCGGCCGTTGCGCGGTGGCCGATGGCGATCCCGACTGCCCGCGCCATCTCGGCCTGGTCATGCTCGCCGCACTCGGCCTTCAGGAAATGCAGCGCCTCGCCCGCGCCCTTTCCTGTCATCAGGACATCGCCGCGACCAGCGCCTTCTCGCTCGGCATGCTCGGCGACTTCGCGGGCGCCGACGGCTACGGCTATCGCTGCTTGCTGCACGAAGCCGGGCTCGTCGGCCAGGTGCTCTACCTCGAAGCCGAGGCCGCCGGCGTGCGCGGCACCGGCATCGGCTGCTTCTTCGACGACCCGGTGCACCAGGCCTTCGGCATCGCCGACCCGCGCTGGCAGAGCGTCTATCACTTCACCGTCGGCACACCGATCAGCGACGCCCGCATCGAGACCGCTCCGCCCTATCCACAACGCCAACAGGAAAACCCATGACCCCGACCCTCACCGCCTTCCTCGACCAGCACGGCTTCCCGCATGACCAGCTATCCGCCCCGCAGGCCGACCGCCGCTTCACGCCGCTGATGCGCGCCTGCAAGGAAGGCCGGCTCGACATCGTCGACGAACTGCTGGCGCTCGGCGTCGATATCGCGGTCACCAACGCCGACGGCTGCAACGCGCTGTGGCTGGCCTGCTACCACGGCAGCCACGCCACCATCGAACGCCTGATCGCCGCCGGAATCGACATCGACCTGGCGGCCTCGGTCGAGTGCCTGAAATTGCTGCGGCGGGCGGCCTGAGGGCAGCCCGCTTGCCGACGATGCTGCTACGGTGCTAGGTTGCGTTGCGAAAGCGGCATGCGACGCCGCGCGGCCGCCAAGAGCTTGAAATGCCACTTGCACAGGACAGATCATGCACATCATCGCCCTCGTCTGCACCACCATCCTCGGTCTGCTGATTTTCGGCCTTGGCCTGGCTGTTTCGGTATGCCGTTTTCGCGACCGCCGGAGTACGGGACATGTCGACGATCCCGCCAACATGCTGCACAAACTGGTTCGGGCGCACGCCAACACGACCGAATTCGCGCCCTTCCTGGCCGTGCTCGTTCTTTATCTCGGGGCGCAGTCGCCGTCGGCAGCCGTTCTCGGACTGATGGTTGCCGCCACTGCCTGCAGGGTGCTTCTGGTCATCGGCCTGGTGGCCTGGCCGACGCTGGCCAGGCCGAACCCGGCGCGCTTCGTCGGCGCGCTGGGCACCTACGTTTTCGGGGCGGCGCTCTGCCTCGCCCTGCTGCTGTGAATGACGAGGCTCAGGCCCAGATCTTCGTCGCGCCGACGGTCAGCAGCCCGAGCCAGGTCGCCGTCAGCGAGCCGGCCAGATGCACTGTGGCGAGGCCGATGGCCCAGGCCGGTTGGCCGGCCAGCAGGCGCTCGACGACTTCGGCCGAGAAGGTCGAGAAGGTGGTCAGCCCGCCGAGAAAGCCGGTGATGGCGAACAGCTTCCAGGCCAGCGGAAAATGCGTGTTGATGTGGAAGACGCCGACCGCCACGCCGACCAGGTAGCCGCCGATCAGGTTGGCCGCCAGTGTCCCGAGCGGCAGTGCGATGAACAGAGGGTTGAGCGCCAGCCCGAGCAGCCAGCGCACCCAGGCGCCGAACGCGGCGCCGAGGCCGACGGCGAGGAAATTCAGGGCGGTGAGGTTGTGCAGTGCCGACATCCGGTGAATTCTAGCGGTTTCAGGACACCAACCGGTAAAATAGCGCGATTGAAATCCGAGGTTTTACCGTGAGCAGCCCCAACAAACCGGAAGTCGCCCCCGCCGCCAATTTCATCAGGAATATCGTCGAAGCCGACCTCGCCGCCGGCAAGCATGGCCAGCGGCGCTGGGCCGGCCACCCGGGCAGCGCCGCCGACCACGCGGCCGGCCCGCTCGATCCGGCGAAGATCCGTACCCGCTTTCCGCCCGAGCCGAACGGCTACCTGCACTTCGGCCATGCCAAATCGATCCTCCTCAACTTCGGCCTTGCCGAAGCTTTTGCCGGCCGCTGCCACCTGCGTTTCGACGACACCAACCCGGAAAAGGAAGAGCAGGAGTACGTCGATTCGATCATCGACGCCGTGCATTGGCTCGGCTGTTCGTGGGAGCAGGGCGGCGAAAGCAACCTCTATTACGCCTCCAATTATTTCGACTGGATGGCACAGTTCGCCGAATACCTGATTTCGGCCGGCCATGCCTACGTCGACAGCCAGTCGGCCGAGGAAATGCGCGTCAACCGCGGCACGCTGACCCAGCCGGGCAAGGATTCGCCGTACCGCACGCGCAGCGTCGCCGAGAACATGGACCTCTTCAAGCGCATGCAGGCCGGTGAATTTGCCGACGGCACGCACATCCTGCGTGCGAAGATCGACATGGCGGCGCCCAACATCAACCTGCGCGACCCGGCGATCTACCGCATCCGCCATGCCACCCACCACAACACCGGCGACAAGTGGTGCGTCTACCCGATGTACACCTTCGCCCACCCGATCGAGGATGCGCTGGAAAACATCACGCACTCGATCTGCACGCTGGAATTCGAGGACCAGCGCCCGTTCTACGACTGGTTGCTCGAACGCCTGGCCGAGGGCGGCCTGCTGCAACGGCCGCTGCCGCAGCAGATCGAATTCTCGCGCCTCAACCTGACCTATGTCGTGCTCTCCAAGCGCAAGTTGATCCAGCTGGTCGAGGAAAAGCACGTCGACGGCTGGGACGATCCACGCATGCCGACCCTGGTCGGCGCCCGCCGCCGGGGCTATTCGCCCGAAGGTTTCCGCCTGTTTGCCGAGCGCATCGGTGTCTCCAAGAACGATTCGCTGATCGACTACGTGCTGTTCGAGGATGCGATGCGCGAGGTCATGAACGAGTCCGACCAGCGCCGCATCGCCGTGCTCGACCCGCTCAAGCTGATCATCGACAACTACCCGGAAGGGCAGGTCGAGGAATGCTTTGCGCCCAACCATCCGCTGCATCCGGAGCTCGGCCAGCGTGCCATGCCCTTCAGCCGCGAGTTGTGGATCGAGGGCGAGGACTTCATGGAGGTCCCGAGCAAGGGTTTCCGCCGCCTGTTCCCCGGCAACATGGCGCGCCTGCGCTACGGCTACGTCGTTGAATGCACCGGCTGCGACAAGGACGAGAACGGCAAGGTGATTGCGGTCCACTGTAATTATCTGCCCGAAACCAAGTCCGGCACGCCGGGCGCCGATAGCGTCAAGGTCAAGGGCAACCTGCACTGGGTCTCGGCCGCCCAGTCCTGCGCCGCCGAAATCCGCCTCTTCGACCGCCTGTTCGCCGTTCCGGCGCCCGGCGCCCGCCGCGAGGGCGATGCCCCGGAACTGGAGCGCGATTTCCTCGATGACCTCAATCCGGCGTCGAAGCAGACCATCACCGCCCAGCTCGAACCCTGCCTGCGCGACGTGAAGCCGGAAGATCGCTTCCAGTTCGAGCGCCACGGCTATTTCGTCGCCGACCGCGTCGATTCCCGCGACGGCAAGCCGGTGTTCAACCGGGCCGTCACGCTCAAGGATTCGTGGGGCAAGGCCGGCTGATGGACAGCGCAGCAGCGGCGGACATTCTCGCCTTCTGGTTCGGCCGTCCGGGCGAGCCGGGTTACGGCCAGCCGCGCGGCGAATGGTTCCGCAAGGATGCCGGGTTCGACGCCGCGATCCGCAGCCGCTTCCTGCCTGGCGTCGAGGCTGCGCTGGCGGGCGATCTCGACGCCTGGGCCGACGACCGGCAAGGCCTGCTCGCCCTGCTGATCCTGCTCGACCAGTTTCCGCGCAACCTCTTCCGTGGCGAAGCGCGCGCCTTTGCCGGCGACGAGCAGGCGCGCCGTCTGGCCGGACTGGCTCTCGCCAAGGGCTGGGACCAGCCCCTGAGCGCCGTCGAAAAGCTGTTCGTCTATCTGCCTTTCGAGCACAGCGAGTCGCTGGCCGACCAGGAACGTTCGGTTGCCCTGTTCTCGACGCTGGCCGCCGGCCATCCGGGCTGCGAAGGCTTCCTCGACTACGCGCACCGGCATCATGAAGTGATCGCCCGCTTCGGCCGTTTTCCGCATCGCAATGCGGCACTCGGTCGCCCCTCGACCCCCGAAGAGACGAGTTATCTCGCTCAGCCGGGCAGCGGTTTCTGATTCTCGTGTCGGCGCGCGACGTTGCCAGCCTCGGCCAGGTATTCACGCCACCCAATGTGGTGGCCTTCATGCTCGACCTGTGCCGCAACAATGGCCGCGTGCTGGAACCGTCGGCCGGCGACGGGGCCTTCTTCGCGACCCTGCGCGAGCGCCAGGCCGATTGTGTCGGGATCGAGGTCGACCCGCGCGTCGCCCCAGAGGGCGCCGAAATCCGCGATTTCTTCGATTACCCGCTGAGCGAGCAATTCGACACCATCGTCGGCAACCCGCCTTACGTGCGCTTTCAGGATGTTGCGGTCGACACCCGGAAAAGGCTGAAATCCGATCTGTTCGACGGGCGCAGCAACCTCTTCCTGTTCTTTATCGAGAAGTGCATCCGCCACCTGAAACCGGGCGGCGAGCTGGTCTTCATCGTGCCGCGCGAGTTCATCAAGCTGACCGCCGCCAAGAAGCTCAATGCCTGGCTCTACGAGCAGGGCAGCATCACGCATTTCTTCGAGACCGGCGACACCCGCGTCTTCGGCGAACACACGCCGAACTGCGCCATCTTCCGCTTCGAAAAGGGACGGATGGATCGCCACATGGCCGACGGGCGACGTTTTGTCGAGGTGGACGGCCAACTGATGTTCCTGCGCGACGATTACAGCGTGCGCTTCGCCGATGTGTTCACGGTCAAGGTGGGGGCGGTGTCCGGCGCCGACACCATCTACACGCACCCCAAGGGCAACATGGAATTCGTCTGCTCGAAGACCGTGGAAACCGGCGAAACGCGCCGCATGCTCTACGGCATCAAGCATCCGCACCTGGAAAAGCACAAGGCCGAACTGCTCGCCCGCCGTGTCCGCAGTTTCGACGAAAGCAACTGGTGGCAGTGGGGGCGCGCCTTCCCGATCAACCTGCATCCGCGCATCTACGTCAATGGCCGCACGCGCAAGCGCGAGCCCTTCTTCCTGCACGACTGCAACAGCTTCGACGGCGCCGTGCTGGCGCTGTTCACTAAGAACCGTCGCATGCCGCGTCGCGAGCTGATCGAATGCACGCTGATGCTGAACCGGGAAGTCGATTGGCAGGAACTCGGCTTCGTCTGCGACGGCCGCTTCCTGTTCACCCAGCGCAGCCTGCAGACCTGCGTGCTGCCCGACAAGTTTTCCCGATTCCTCCCGCCCGAAGCGAAAAAGGACGCCGCATGACCTTTACCCAGATGCTCGCCGCCGCCTGGCAGAAAAACAATTCGCTGCTCTGCGTCGGCCTCGATCCCGATCCTGCCAAGTTCCCCGCTCACCTCAAGGGTCGCGACGATGCCATCTTCGAATTCTGCGCCGCCATCGTCGATGCCACCGCCGACCTCGTCTGCGCCTTCAAGCCGCAGATCGCCTACTTCGCCGCCCGCCGTGCCGAAGACCAGCTCGAAGCGCTGATCGCCCACATCCACGCCAAGCATCCCGGTATCCCGGTCATTCTCGATGCCAAGCGCGGCGACATCGGCTCCACTGCCGAGCAGTACGCGATCGAAGCCTTCGAGCGTTTCCAGGCCGACGCCGTCACGGTCAACCCCTACATGGGCCGCGATTCGGTCGATCCTTATCTGGCCTGGCCGGACAAGGGCGTCATCCTGCTCTGCCGCACCTCCAACCCCGGCGGTTCGGATCTGCAGTTCCTCGACGTCGGCGGAGAAAAGCTGTACGAGCGAGTTGCCCGGCTGGCCGCCGGCGAATGGAATACGAACGGCCAGATCGCGCTGGTCGTCGGCGCCACCTTCCCGGCCGAGATCGCCCGCGTGCGCGAACTCACCGGCGACATGCCGCTGCTCGTGCCGGGCATCGGCGCCCAGGGCGGCGACGTCGCGGCGACGGTCAGGGCCGGCCGCACGGCGGCGGGAAGCGGCTTGATGATCAACTCCTCGCGTGCCATTCTCTACGCCGGCAAGGACGAGAATTTCCACATCGCCGCCCGCGCCGCGGCGCAGGAAACGCGCGCCACCATCAATCTCTACCGCTGAGGAGTCCGCCATGCGCATGGATGACCAACGTGAAAGCGACAACATCGAAGACCGCCGCGGCGGTGGCGGCTTTGGTGGAGGCGGCGGCTTGCGGCTCGGGGGTGGGCGCCTCGGCATCGGCACCATCGTCATCGCGCTGGTCGCCAGTTACTTCCTCGGCATCAACCCGCTGACCGTGCTCAGCATGCTTAGCGGTGGCGGCGGCATGCCGGCCATCGAGCAGAGTGCCCCGCCGGCCCACAAGCCGCCGGCCGGCGACGAAACGGCGCGCTTCGTGTCGAAAGTGCTGGCTTCCACCGAGGACACCTGGATCGAAGTCTTCCGCGCCAGCGGCCGCCAGTACGAGGAACCCAAGCTGGTTCTGTTCTCCGGCGTGACGCCGACCGCCTGCGGCACCGGCCAGTCGGCGATGGGGCCGTTCTACTGCCCCGGCGACCAGAAGGTCTATATCGACCTGACTTTCTTCCGTGAGCTGAAGGAGCGCTTCAAGGCACCCGGCGAATTCGCCCAGGCCTATGTCATCGCCCACGAGGTCGGCCACCACGTGCAGAACCAGCTCGGCATCTCCGACCAGGTGCAGGCGGCTCGCCAGCGTGCCGGCAAGGCCGAAGGCAATGCGCTTTCGGTGCGCCTGGAACTGCAGGCCGACTGCCTGGCCGGCGTCTGGGGCAAGCGCACCGACACCATGAAGAACGTCCTCGAACCGGGCGATCTGGAAGCGGCGCTGACCGCCGCCACGGCTATCGGCGACGACCGTCTGCAACAGCAGGCGCAAGGCCGCATCGTGCCAGAGAGCTTCACCCACGGCACCTCGGAACAGCGCGTGCGCTGGTTCCGGCGCGGCTTCGAAACCGGCGACATCAACCAGTGCAACACGTTCAAGGCGGCCCAGCTCTGAATTTCGTGCGCCTGTGCGGCGCGCTGGGACTGCTGCTCGCCAGCGCCGCCGGCCTGGCGCTGCCGCAGCATTCACCGGTGCCGGGCGGCGTCGCCGTCATCGACCTTAGCGCGGCGGGCACGCCGGCGCCGACCGCGCGGTGGGGCGAGCAGCCGCTCGCCGTACTGCGCGACAACGGGCGCTGGGTGGCGCTGCTCGGTATCCCGCTCGACACTTTGCCGGGCCCGCTGGAAATCGACGTTTTCAGCGGGTCGACCGCAACCGCCCGTAGCGTGGCGGTCCAGGTCAAGAACTACCCGGAACAGCGCCTGACGATCAAGGACAAGCGCAAGGTCGAGCCCAACGCGGACGATCTGGCGCGCATCGAGCGCGAACGGGAGATAACCGAAGCGATCAAGCGCCGCTTCAGCCCGCCAGCGCCGGATGCCGACTTCGCACTGCCGGCCGCCGGCCCGCTGTCGTCGCGCTTCGGCCTGCGCCGCATCTTCAACGGCCAGCCGCGCAACCCGCATGCCGGGCTCGACGTCGCCGTCGGCACCGGCGCGCCGGTCAAGGCACCGGCCGCCGGCATCGTGGCCAACACCGGCGATTACTTCTTCAACGGCAACACCGTGTTCATCGACCACGGCCAAGGTCTGATCACCGCCTACATGCACCTGTCGCGCATCGACGTCCGTTCCGGTCAACCGGTCAAAAAGGGCGAAATCCTCGGCGCCGTCGGCGCCACCGGCCGGGTGACCGGCCCGCACCTGCACTGGGCCGTCATCCTCAACAATACGCCGGTCGATCCCGAGCTGTTCCTGGCGCGGCCCTAGCGTCAGCCGGGGTTCTTGCCAGTTCCGGCGCCAGCGGTTGCAGTGGCCGGTGGCGCGTACTCGGGCACCTTGTTCTTCACCGCCGGCTGCGCCATCAGATAGGCGTAGATGGCGCGCAGGTCGCTGTCCGGCAGCGTCCCGACCGCTTGCCAGGGCATCGGCGGCATGATCGGGCGCGCGACGCCGACGTGCTTGCCGGTGCGCATCGCCTGCACGAATTCCTTCTCCTTCCAGGCGCCGATGCCGGTCTCGCGGTCGGGCGTCAGGTTGGCCGCGTAGGTCGTTCCCCAAGGGCCGATGAAGGCGGTCATCGTCGCCGAGCCGGCCCAGTTCCAGTCGTTGTCGAGCTTGGGCGGCGGTGCCAGCTTGAGGCTTTCCGGATGGCCGGAAAGCCCGCGCGCCATGTCCTTCTCCGGCCCGCTGGCGCCCATGCGGAACGGTGTGTGACAGGTGACGCAGTCGCCGGCGGCGACCAGCAGGGCGCCGCGCTTGACCCGGGCGGCATTGTTGCTGTCGGCCTGGGCGACGGTGGCGAGAAGCAGTCCGCCGGCAAGGGCGGCGGCGATCGATGCGGATTTCTGTTTGGGGCTGGGATGCATGGTGCGATCTCCTGTTGTGGTTTGAAACGGTGTCTGAAAATCAGGCGTGCTGGTGGCGGCACAGTCTTTCGGCCGCCGCCGCGATGGCCTCAACCTGGGGAACGAAGGCCTGTTCGAGCGGGTAGCTGGAAGCCACCGGCGCATCGGGGCCGCCGAGGCGAACGATCGGCGCCTTGAGTGAGGTGAACGCTTCCTCCGCCACCAGCGCGGCGATTTCGGCGCCGACGCCGCACAGGCGGTTGGCCTCGTGCACGACGACCAGGCGGCCGGTGCGGGTCACCGAGGCGAGGATGCTTGCCTCGTCGAGCGGCTTGAGGCTGCGCAGGTCGATGACCTCGGCGGCGACGCCCTGGGTGGCCAGCGTTTCCGCCGCCTGCAGGCAGTGGTGGACGGTCTTGCCGTAGGAGACCAGCGTCACGTCGCCGCCTTCGCGCAGCACGGCGGCCTTGCCGAGGGGAACGACGTGCTCGTCGCTCGGCACCTCGCCGGGCTGGTAGAGCAGGCCGATGTCGAGGAAGAACATGACCGGGTTGTCGTCGCGGATGGCTGCCTTGAGCAGCCCCTTGGCGTCCGCCGGGTTGCTCGGCATCACCACCTTGAGGCCGGGGCTATGGACGAACCAGGCCTCGACGTTGTGATTGTGCTGGGCGCCGACGCCCCAGCCGGCGCCGGTCATGGCCAAAGTGACGAGCGGGAAGGAAAACTGGCCGCCGGACATGTAGCGCAGCTTGCCGGCGCTGTTGACCAGTTCGTCCATGGCGTAGCAGAGGAAAGGGGCGAACAGCAGATCGATGACCGGGCGCAGGCCGCTGCCGGCGGCGCCGACCGCCGTACCGGCGATGATGCCTTCGGCGAGCGGCGTGTTGCGCACGCGCCGGGCGCCGAATTCCTGCACCAGATCGTGGCGCTTGGTCGCGATGCCCTCGCCGAAGACGAGGACGCTGTGGTCGCGGCGCATTTCCTCGGTGAGGGCGGCGCCGACGGCATCGTAAAGGGTCTGTGTGGTCATGGCGGTTCCTCAGGCGTAGACGTCGCGGGTCAGTTCGCTAGCGTCAGGGTAGGGCGAGGCTTCGGCGAAAGCTTGGGCGACGGCGATGCGGCTCGCCACCTTGTCGGCCAGGGCGGCCGCTTGGGCGGCGCTCAGCTGGCCGTCGGCGATCAGGCGGTCGCGGCACATGGCGATCGGGTCGCGTGCCAGCCAGGCTTCACGTTCGGCCTGATCCACGTAGGCCTGGTCGTCCGGTTCGAAATGGCCGCGCGTCCGGTAGGTCCAGGTTTCCAGCAGATAGGGCCGGCGGCTGGCGCGCACCTGGGCGGCGGCAGCCGTTGCGGCGGCGAGGACGGCGCTCACATCGTTGCCATCCACCGTGCTCGCCGGAATGCCGTAGGGTTGGGCAAAGGCCGACACGTGGTCGCGGCTCATGGCCTCGCGCCGATGCACGAACGCCTGCCACTGGTTGTTCTCGCAGACGTAGAGTATGGGCAGGTTCCACAGGGCGGCGAGGTTGAGCGATTCGTGGAAGGAGCCCTCGCAGGCGGCACCGTCGCCGAAGAAGCAGACGACGATGCCCGGCCGCCCGAGCATGGTCTGGGACAGCGCGACGCCCGGTGCCAGCGACAGTTCGGCGCCGACGATGGTCGAGGTGAGGACAACGCCGAGTTCCCTGGCGGAGATGTGCAGCGAGCCGCTGCGTCCACCGCAATAGCCGTCGCTGCGACCCATGACTTCCGCCAGCAGGCGGCCGGGGTTGGCGCCGCGCGCCAGCAGGTGCCCGGCGCTGCGATGGTTGGTGAGGATCAGGTCGTCTGGCGTGAGGGCATTGACGACGCCGACGGCGGCCGCTTCCTGGCCGACCGAGGTGCAGGTGCCGGGGATCTTGCCGGCGTCGCTGCCGGCGACGATGGCTTCCTCGTAGGCGCGGATCAGCAGCATCTGTTCGAGCAGGTGCCGCGGGTCGCTTTCGTGTGGTGCTGGAGTCATGGCTACTCCCGTCGTTGGTTGGTGAGTGAAGTCTAGACCGCCCGAAAGCCATGACAAGACGGGCAACCGGCGCTTACGAATCTTTTAAGAAGCGGTGAATGAAGATTTAAGAAAGGGGCCCGCAGACCCCCAAAAATCAGCCGGAAACCAGTTGCAGGGGACGGTCGACCGCCAGAGAGAAGCGGCCGCGCCCGGTCTTGGCCAGGTGGATGCCGGCCGCCCGTTCGTCGAGGCGGCGCTGTAGCAGCACCAGACGGGCCTCCAGGTTGTCGCTGACACCCGGCAGGCGGATGCGCGGATCGACGCGCAGTCCCTTGTTGGTGAAACTGGTGCGGCGACGCTCGACGAAATCGCTGAGCAGCGTCCACAGGATGGCCCCGGCGACGCCCTTGATCAGGTAGTCATCGTCGAGAAAGACGCTGTCGGTGGCCGCGAAATATCGGACCCGCAGGGGCGGGCCGGCGACCTGGGTAGCCGGGCTTTCGGCGGCCGGGGCGTCGTCGTCCTGTTCCTCGGCCTGCTGGTGGTGATGCATCGCCAGGCCCAGCTGCGCGGCGAAGGCGACCAGGGCGTCCTCGTCGTCGTAGCCGAAATGCAGGTCGGCGACGTTTTCGACGTAGATCACGCCGAGCAGGCGGTCGAAGGCGGTGACCGGGATGGCCATCTGGCTACCGGCTTCCGGCAGTCCCGGCAGCGGAATCGCCGTCTCCAGTCGGGCGCCATGGCCGTCGGCCGCGACCCCGTCGCGGATGGTGCGCCCGTAGCCGTACTCGCTGGTCATGAAGCCGATGCGGATGGGAATGTGCTCGCGCGCGCAGATGCCGATAACCCCCGCCCCGACCGGGATCTCGGAGCCGACGCCCGATTGCGGGTAGCCGTGGCTGGCCAGGGTGTACAGGCAGCCCCGGCTTTCGTCGAGCATCAGGAACATGACATGGCCGATGCCGAACTCGCTGCCGAGGCAGTCGAGCGCCGTTTCGAGCAGGTGCGCGAGGCTTCCGCAGCCGGCCAGGCGGCCCGTGGCGCGGCGAAGCGCGGTGAGGTAGTTCACCGCCGGCGGCGGCAGGGCCAGGGTGACGCCGGGAACCTGTTCGATGTCGACGAGCCGATAGACATCCGATCCGCGCAGGCGGAATACCTCGCTCATGCCTTCGTGCGAGGCGATCCCCGCCAGCTTTGCCTTCATCTGCTCAAACAGCGGCCCGGCCGTTTCGGTACGCAGGTATTTCAGGGTCAGCCGGTACTGGGCACCAGTCAGGTGGCTGGTGAGCATGAGGCGAACCGGCGAGCCGGCGAGGACGTTCTGCCGGGTGCGGTTGAAGAACTGGTAGGACAGCGCGACATGCTCGTTGTCGATGAACTGGACCTGCGACAGATAGGCGAGGTTCGGCATCCCTTCGGCGTCGCAGGTGGCGATGTGGCCGGGTATCACGCCTTCCAGGCACTCGCGGATGGTGACGAGGCGGACCGTCATCAGGTGGCGAGCGGTTCGCCGGCCTTCGGGCCGGGCGTCTGCGAGAAGGCAGCCGAGGGTGTATAGGTTACGGCGACCAGGTCATCAGGCTGGTAGCCGAGAATCGCGCGCACCACGACTTCGGACATGCCGAGCGGCACGACTTCGAGAACGAAGTCGGCGATATGGCTTTCGATGATCGAAAGGTCTTCCGCCGCGACCGGGGAAATGCGGGCGTCGCCACCTTTCAGCTGTAGCGTGCGATTACTGCTGGGCAGGCTGAAAACGTTGGCCACCCGGCCGCTGCTGCGGATGTTGCCGAGCAGTTCTTCCGACTGCGAACGGCGAATGAAAATGCTCACCTGGCGGCCGCCGTCGATCAGCTTGCAGCCGAGGCCGCGGCTCATGCTCGGCAGTCGGTCCGGACCGCTGGCGGCGAGGCTGATGCTGACTCCAGTCAGGATGAAAGCGGCGTTGTCGCGGTCGAGCATGGCAAGAAGAAGGCGCCACGGAGGCGCCTTTGCTGGTCAGGTTCGTCGCCGTCAGATTTTCGGTTTGGACGGCGTGCTCATCTGCTTTTCGTCCTTCGCCTTGTCGCCGCAGGCGATGGCGGAGACGCTGGCAACTGCGAATACGGCGGCGAGCAGGGCGGCAATCGTTTTCTTCATCGGAATCTCCTTGTATCGATACTGGAAGTTCGATCAATCTGGCAGGGATTGGTTCATTGCGCAAGCCCGAAAGCGCCGATACTCCCAAACGAGAAGCCCATGCACTGAAGGACATGGGCTTCCTTGACTGCGGCTCCGGCCCTTCCGGCTGGAGCATTCGGCATTTCGCCGAGACGGGTACTACTCGGTCATCTCAAGAGTGGTTTCCGGGAATGCGTCCATGGAATCCCCTGATACGCAGCTGATACTGCCAAGTAGTGCCGGGTTTGCTGCGAGCCACAGCACAATTTCAATTTAGCACACGATTTCCAAAAAGCCAGGAAGGTGACGATTTCCCGGTGTGCTTGCGGCATCGAAGCGCCGGACTTTGGCCAAACCGGCGGGATGGGGGAAAATGGGCGCATGCGCGGCTTCTTCGGCCGCACACCGGCTTCAGTCAAGGAATCCTCATGCGCCGTATTGCCGTTGTCGTTGCCATCGTCGCCGTGCTCGGCCTGGCTTTCGCCTGGTTCAGCCGGCCCAAGCCGATTCCCGTCGTGCTCAAGGAGGTTGTCGAGGGCAAGGTGGAAGCCACGCTGGCCAATACCCGGGCCGGCACGGTGGAAGCCTGCCAGCGCACCAAGCTGTCGACCATCATCGGCGGGCGCATCGAATACCTCGGCGTCAAGGAAGGTGACCGCGTCAGGAAGGGGCAGTTGCTGCTCAAGCTGTGGAATGACGACCAGCAGGCGCAGGCTTCCCTGTCGCAGGCCCAGGTGGCGCTGGCCGGCAAACGCGTCGATGAAGTCTGCATTGCTGCGGTCAACGCCGAAAAAGAGGCAAAAAGGCAGGCCGAGCTGCGCGCCAAGGGCTTCGTCTCTGCCAGCCGCGAGGAGATCGCCCGCACCGAGGCCGAGGTCAAGCGTGCCGCCTGCAACACCGCCAAGGCCGATGTCGCCCAGGCCGAGGCCAAGCTGAAGGCGACGCGCGTCGAGCAGGGTCGTGTCGCGCTCTACGCGCCGTTCGACGGCACGGTTGCCAAGATCGTCGGCGAACTGGGCGAATACTCGACGCCGTCGCCGCCCGGCGTGCCTACGCCACCGGCGATCGACCTGATCGACGATTCCTGCCTCTACGTCAAGGCGCCGATGGACGAAGTTGATGCACCGAAAATCAGCGTCGGCCAGCCGGTGCGGGTCACGCTCGATGCCCTGCCGGGCAAGATCATTCCCGGCAAGGTGCGGCGCGTCGCGCCCTATGTGTCGGCCGTCGAGAAGCAGGCACGCACGGTCGATGTCGAAGTCGATTTCGTGCAGCCGGAAGCCACTGGCAAGCTGCTGGTCGGCTACAGCGCCGATGTCGAGATCATCCTCGCCGGCCGCGACAAGGTGCTGCGCATCCCGACGGCGGCGATCCAGGAGGGTGGCCGCGTCCTGCTGTTCAACGCCGACAGCGGCAAACTGGAAGAGCGCACGGTCAAGACCGGCCTCGCCAACTGGGAATACACCGAGGTGCTCGAAGGGCTGGCGGCCGGCGACCGCATCGTCACCTCGCTCGAAAAGGAGGGCGTCAAGGCCGGCGCCAGGGTGACGCCCGACGACAAGGCCAGGGCGAAGTAGCGCATGGCGCTGATCGAACTAGCCGGCATCGAGCGCGTCTTCCAGCTTGGCGATTCCGAGGTCCACGCGCTGACGGCGCTCGATCTGAGCATCGGCGCCGGCGAATACGTCGCCGTGATGGGGCCGTCGGGTTCCGGCAAGTCGACGCTGCTCAACCTGCTCGGCCTGCTCGACCGTCCCAACGCCGGCACCTACCGGCTGGAAGGGCGCGACGTGACGACGCTGTCGCCGGATGAGCAGGCGCGCGTGCGCAGCGAGCGCATCGGCTTCGTCTTCCAGAGCTTTCATCTCGTGCCGCGGCTGACCGCCGCCGAGAACATCGCCCTGCCGATGACGCTGGCCGGCATCCCGGTGAAGGAGCGCCACGAGCGCGTTGCCCGGGCGCTGGTGAACTTCGGCCTGGAGAATCGCGCTGACCACCGCCCCGACCAGCTTTCCGGCGGCCAGCGCCAGCGCGTCGCCATCGCCCGCGCCACCATCATGCAGCCGGCGCTGATCCTTGCCGACGAACCGACCGGCAATCTCGACCGACATACCGGCGAAGAAGTCGTCAATCTGCTCGAAGGGCTCAACGCCAGCGGCGTCACGCTGGTTGTCGTCACCCACGACCAGACCATGGGCGCCCGCGCCGGGCGCCAGATCGTCATGGAAGACGGGCGCCTGCAACGGGACAGCGCGCGAAACGTCGATGCGCCTGGCTGACACCCTGCGCTTCGCCCGCGACGCGGCGACCGGTTACCCGCTGCGCACGGCGTTGTCGGTGCTCGCCATGTCGATCGGTGTCGCCGCCGTCGTCATCCTTACCGCCTTGGGCGACGGTGCCCGGCGCTATGTCGTCGGCCAGTTCTCTTCGATCGGCACCAACCTCGTCATCGTCCTGCCCGGCCGCTCCGGCACCGGCGGCTTCAACCCGGCCAACGCCATCACGACGACGCCGCGCGACCTGACCGTCGACGATGCGGCTTCGTTGCGCCGGGCGGCGGCGGTCAGCCGCGTCGCGCCGCTCGCCGTCGGCACGTCGGAAATCAATTTTGGCGGCAAGCTGCGCGAGGTCATGGTCGCCGGTTCGACCGCCGAATTCATCCCCATCCGCAATTTCGAGCTGGCTCAGGGGAAAGGGCTGCCGGAAGAGGACTGGAATCGCGGTTCCCCGGTCGCCGTCATCGGCAACAAGATTCGCGAGGAACTGTTCGGCAACGAGCCGGCGGTCGGCCATCTGATCCGCGTCGGCGATCGCCGCCTGCGCGTCGTCGGCGTCCTCAAGTCGCTCGGCCAGGGGCTGGGCATGAATACCGACGAACTGGTCATCGTGCCGGTGTCGCTGGCGCAGGCGATGTTCAATTCCAACACCCTGTTCCGCATCCTGGTCGAGGCCAGGAGCCGCGAGGCGATTCCCGCGGCCAAGGAACAGGTCATGGAAATTCTCAAACAGCGCCATCGCGGCGAGGAGGACGTCACGGTCATCACCCAGGACGCCGTGCTCGCCACCTTCGACAAGCTGCTCGGCGCCCTGACCCTCGGCGTCGCCGGCATTGCCGCGATCAGTTTGGCGGTGGCCGGCATCCTGGTGATGAACGTCATGCTCGTCGCCGTCACCCAGCGCACCGGCGAGATCGGCCTGCTCAAGGCACTCGGCGCGCCGGCACGGACGATCCGCCTGGCTTTCCTGGCCGAGGCGGCGATGCTGTCCACGGTCGGCGCTGTCGTCGGCTACCTGCTCGGCCAGCTCGGCGCCTTCGCGCTGCGCCAAGCCTTTCCCGTCTTCCCCGCCTACCCGCCGGACTGGGCGGTGATCGCCGGCTTGTCGACGGCACTGGTCACCGGCCTGCTGTTCGGCGTCATGCCGGCCCGCCGCGCCGCCCGGCTCGACCCGGTGCAGGCCTTGATGAAACATTAGCCATGTTGTGGGCCGATTCCCTCCATCTGGCCGTGCGCGCCATCACCGCGCAGCGCCTGCGCAGCTTTCTGACGCTGCTCGGCATCGCTGTCGGCATCGCCGCGGTGATCCTGCTGACTTCGATCGGCGAGGGCATTCACCGTTTCGTGCTCGGCGAATTCACCCAGTTTGGCACCAACGTCATCACCGTCACGCCGGGCAAGACCAAGACCGGCGGCTCGCCGTCCGGCCTGCCGTCAAGCGCCAGGCCGCTGTCGCTGGAGGACGCCAGGGCGCTCGAACGCCTGCCGCATGTCGTCGCCGTGACGCCCAATGCGCGCGGCAACGCGGAGGTCGAAGGCAACGGGCGGACGCGGCGGACGCTGGTCTATGGCGTCAACGCCAATTTGCCCAAGGTGTTCCG
Source organism: Azonexus sp. (assembly GCA_017983755.1). Lineage (GTDB taxonomy): Bacteria > Pseudomonadota > Gammaproteobacteria > Burkholderiales > Rhodocyclaceae > Azonexus. The sequence continues at coordinate 45,740 of JAGOAU010000013.1, forward strand.
GTCGACCGTGCAAAGCGGCCAGTTTCTGCCTGCCGACGACGAAGGCAGCGCCCGCGCCTTCGTCGTGCTCGGGGCCAAGGTCAAGAACGAGCTGTTCGGTAGCGAGAACCCGCTCGGCCAGCGCCTGCGCATCGGCGGCCTGCATTTCCGGGTAATCGGCGTCATGGCGCCGAAAGGGCAATTCCTCGGCATCGATCTCGACGACACCGCCTTCATCCCGGCGGCCCGCGCCCAGGAGCTGTTCAATCGCGAAGGCGTCGATGAGATCAACGTCGCCGCCGAGGAGGGCGTGCCGTCATCCATCGTTGCCGCCGCGATCAAGGAGCGCCTGGTTGCCCGTCACGGTCGTGAGGACTTCACCATCGTCACCCAGGAAGAGATGCTGAAGACGCTGTCCAACATCCTCAACGTGCTGACCATGGCGGTCGGTGCGCTCGGCGGCATCTCGTTGCTGGTCGGCGGCGTCGGCATCGTCACCATCATGACCATCGCGGTGGCCGAACGGACCGGCGAAATCGGCCTGCTGGTCGCCCTTGGCGCGCCACGGCGGACGATCCTCGCGCTTTTTCTCGGTGAAGCGGTGGCGCTTTCGGCGCTCGGCGGCCTGCTCGGGCTGCTGCTCGGCTTCGGCCTCGCGCAGTTGATTCACTTCGCCCTGCCGGCCCTGCCGGTGCATACGCCGCTCAGCTTCGTGCTGCTGGCCGAAGCGGTCGCCATCGCCATCGGCCTCGCCGCCGGCGTCCTGCCGGCCCGCCGCGCGGCGAAACTCGACCCGGTCGAAGCCTTGCGAGCCGAATGACATGCTAGAGTTCGCCTTCCAATCGACCAACAATTACAGGAGCGCAGCATGACGTATCACATCGACCAACTCCAGCCCGGCATGTCCGCCAGCATCGCCAAGACCGTCACCGAAGCCGACATCATCCTGTTCGCCGGCATCTCGACCGACGTCAATCCGGCCCACCTCGACGAGGAATACGCCAAGGGCACGATGTTCGGCGGCCGCATCGCCCACGGCATGCTGTCGGCCGGCTTCATCTCCGCCGTATTGGCCAACAAGCTGCCCGGCCCCGGCACCATCTACCTGTCGCAGACGCTGAAGTTCAAGGCGCCGGTTCGTCCGGGCGACACCGTCACGGCGACGGTCACGGTCCGGGAAGTCAATGTCGCCAAGAATCGCGTGACGCTGGATACGGTGTGTACGGTCGCCGGCAAGGTGGTGATCGAGGGCGAATCGCTGATGATGCCGCCGGCGCGCGCCGCTGCACCGGGCGGCACGGCCTGATTATCGGGCGATCCGAATGAAAAACGCCGGCGGTTGCCGGCGTTTTGCCTTGCTGCGGTCGACCTGAAAAAGGGGCCGAAAACTGCTGTTCGTCAGAAGGCTTCGTCAGCCCGCAGAAAGCGCCACTGCCCGAGCGGCAGATCGCCCAGCTTGACGCGGCCGATGCGTACCCGTTTGAGGCCGGTGACGCGCAGCCCGACCTGTTCGCACATGCGGCGAATCTGGCGCTTCTTGCCTTCCTTCAGGATGAAGTGCAGCTGATCCTCGTTCAGCTGCTTGACTCGCGCCGGCTTGAGCGGCTGGCCATCGAGTTCGAGGCCGTGGTTGAGTAGCTTCAGGCCATGCGGAATCATCTCGCCGGTCACCCGCACCAGATATTCCTTTTCCACCTGGCTGTCGTCGCCGATCAGTTTCCTGGCGACACGGCCGTCCTGGGTCAACACCAACAGTCCGGTCGAATCGATGTCCAGTCGCCCGGAAGGCGCCAGATTGCGCAGCATCCATGGTTTGAAGTCGGGATCGCCCGACTGCCTGAGCTGGTTTTCCGCCGTGATCAGGGTGATGGCCGGGGTAAAGCCCGGCTCCGGCTGGCCGGAGACATAGCCGACTGGCTTGTTGAGCAGCACCGTGACCTGCTTGGCCTGATCCTGCTTGGCCTCTTTCGAGATCGCGATGTCGGCGTCGGGCTTGATGCGGGTGCCCAGTTCGCTGATCCGTTCGCCATCGACGAAGACCCAGCCGCGCTCGATCCAGAGATCCGCCTCGCGCCGCGAGCACATGCCGCGTTCGGACATGATCTTGGACAGGCGCACGCCTTCCGGCGCCGGGGCATTGGCTGACGCGGCAGGGCGCACCGGCTGCGCCGCCAGCGGCTTGCGCGCGGCGGGCACCGCCTTGGTTGGTGGCGTCGGGCGTTGTCCGCCGCCGGCCGGCTTTTTCGCCGTGGGAGCAGGCGATTTGGTCGCGCGCTTGACGACGCCAAGGGTTCCCGTCGGCTTGGCCTTGGGCTCGACGACCGTCGGTTCGGTTTTTGGCTTTTTTTCAGCGTCGACCGCAACAGGCGCTTCCGGCTTGCGCCATTTAGCCCACGGGTCGTCGCCAGCCGTCTCGCTCGTTGGCGGCCCGGATTTGCTGTCCCGTTCGGAACCGCTCATTGCACGCCGAGCAGTTCAACCTCGAAAATCAGCGTCGCGTTCGGCGGGATGACGCCGCCGGCACCGCGCGCGCCGTAGCCGAGTTGCGGTGGAATCGTCAGCTTGCGCGTACCGCCGACCTTCATGCCCTGGACGCCTTCGTCCCAGCCGGAAATGACGTGGCGCTGGCCGAGCGGAAAGTCGAAGGGATCGTTGCGGTCCTTGCTCGAATCGAACTTGCTGCCGTTGGTCAGCCAGCCGGTGTAATGGACGACGACGTGGTCGCCGGCCTTGGCCTCGGCGCCTGCGCCGACGATGGTGTCTTCGTAGATCAGGCCGGAGGCCGTGGTGATTTCAGCCATGAATAGCTCCTCGGGAAAGGCGGAAAGTCTACCACAACGCACCTCAAGGCTTTGACTTCTCAGCGAATTTCCGTATAATGCGCGGTTCTTCGTAGCACCCTTTGTTTCATTTTCGGAGTCCAACCCATGTATGCGGTCATAAAAACCGGCGGCAAGCAGTATCGCGTTTCCGCTGGCCAAAAACTCAAAGTAGAACAGATACCGGCAGAAGTTGGCGCAGAAGTCACGCTCGATCAGGTCCTCATGGTAGGCGAAGGCGAGTCCGTGAAGGTCGGCGCCCCCCTCGTTGCTGGCGCCACCGTCAAGTGCACCGTGGTTTCCCACGGCCGCCACGACAAGGTCAAGATCTTCAAGATGCGCCGTCGCAAGCATTACCAGAAGCACCAGGGCCATCGTCAGAACTACACCGAACTGCGCATCGACACGATCGCTGCCTAAGTTCAGACAAGGAGCTAACAAATGGCACACAAGAAAGCAGGCGGCAGTTCACGTAACGGTCGCGACTCACAGGCCAAGCGTCTTGGCGTCAAGCGCTACGGCGGTCAGTTCGTTCTCGCCGGCAACATCATCGTTCGCCAGCGCGGCACCGAATTCCACCCGGGCGAAAACGTCGGCTGCGGCAAGGATCACACCCTGTTCGCGCTCAAGGATGGCACCGTCCAGTTCGCCGTCAAGGGCGAGAAGAAGCGCCGCACGGTGACCATCGTTCCGGCCGCCGAATAATTCGGCCCGGCGGAACCGCAAAGCCCTATCCGCCGGATAGGGCTTTTTACTTTGTAGAGGCGGAACATGAAATTCATTGACGAAGCAAAAATCTACGTCAAGGCTGGCGACGGCGGTAACGGCGCGGCTACGTTCCGCCGCGAGAAATATATCCCGATGGGCGGCCCGAATGGCGGAGACGGCGGGCGCGGCGGCAGCATCTACGTGATCGCCGACCGCAACATCAACACCCTGGTCGATTATCGCTATACCCGCAAATTCATCGGCAAGCGCGGCGAAAACGGGGGCGGTGCCGACTGCTACGGAGCCGGCGGCGAAGACATCGTGCTGCGCATGCCGGTCGGCACGGTCATCACCGACCAGAACACCGGACAAGTCCTCGCCGACCTTGACGTTCACGACAAGAAAGTCCTGCTTGCCCGGGGCGGCAAGGGCGGCCTCGGCAATATCCATTTCAAGTCGAGCACCAACCGCGCCCCGCGCCAGAAAACCAATGGCGAGGAGGGCGAGGAGTTTGAAGTCAGCCTCGAGTTGCGCGTGCTGGCCGACGTCGGCCTGCTCGGTCTGCCCAATGCCGGCAAGAGCACGCTGATCCGCGCCATTTCGGCTGCCCGCCCGAAAGTGGCCGACTATCCGTTTACGACGCTGCACCCCAATCTTGGTGTCGTCCGTGTAGATGCCGAAAAGAGCTTCGTGATGGCCGACGTGCCGGGCCTGATCGAAGGTGCGGCCGACGGTGCTGGCCTCGGCATCCGCTTTCTCAAGCACCTGCAGCGCACGCGCATCCTGCTGCATCTGGTTGACATCGCCCCGATCGACCCGGATGCCGACCCGGTGCGCGACGCCAAGGCTATTGTCGGCGAACTGGTCAAGCATGATCCGGAACTGGCGAACAAGCCGCGCTGGCTGGTACTCAACAAGCTCGACCTGATTCCCGAGGAGGATCGCGAAAAGGCGATCAAGGATTTCCTCAAGGCTTACAAGAAAGCGACCAAATACGATGGCCCGGTGTTCCCGATTGCTGCAATCAGCGGCGAGGGCACCAAGCCACTGATCTACGCCATCCAGGAAGCCCTCGAGCAGATGGCTCGCCCCGAAGTCGACGACGAATCCGAAACAGCAGATAGCGAAGACGCATGAACAAGACTCGCCTGGCCAATGCCAAACGCCTGGTCATCAAGGTTGGCTCGGCTCTCGTAACCAACAATGGCGCCGGTCTCGACCTCGCTGCCATTGACGATTGGGCGCGGCAGATCAGCGTCCTGCGGCAGCAGGGCAGGGAAGTTGTTCTGGTATCGTCCGGCGCCATCGCCTGCGGCATGCAGCGTCTCGGCTGGAGCAAGCGTCCAAAGTCGGTCCATGAGTTGCAGGCGGCAGCTGCCGTCGGGCAAATGGGGCTGGTTCAGGTGTATGAAGGGGCGTTTTCAAAGTACGGCCTGCATACCGCCCAGATCCTGTTGACCCACGACGATCTGGCCGACCGCAAGCGTTATCTCAACGCCCGTTCGACGCTGACTACCCTGCTTGAACTCGGCGTCGTGCCGATCATCAATGAAAACGACACCGTCGTCACCGACGAAATCAAGTTCGGCGACAACGATACGCTGGGTGCGCTGGTGGCCAACTTGATCGTGGCCGATGCCCTGATCATCCTGACCGATCAGGTCGGGCTATTCACTGCCGATCCGCGCAAGGATCCCACTGCGACACTGATAGCCGAGGCCACGGCCGGCGACGAGTCGCTGGAAGGCATGGCCGGCGGCGCCGGCACATCGATCGGCAAGGGTGGCATGATTACCAAGGTGATCGCTGCCAAGCGCGCAGCCAAGAGCGGGGCGCACACGGCGATCGCCAGCGGCCGCGAAATCGACCCGATTATCCGCCTGGCCAACGGGGAGCCGGTCGGCACCCTGCTCGTGTCGCAAACGCCGGCGCTCGCGGCGCGCAAGCAATGGCTGGCCGACCACCTGCAACTGGCCGGGCGGCTGATCCTCGATGCCGGTGCGGTCAACGCCCTGAAAGCCGGCAAAAGCCTGTTGCCGATTGGTGTCGTGGCTGCCGAAGGGGACTTTGAGCGCGGGGCAGCGGTGGCGTGCATCGATGGTGAAGGCAGGGAAATTGCCCGCGGCCTGAGCAATTACGGCAGCGGCGAAGCCCGCCTGATCGCCCGCAAGTCGAGCCAGGAAATCGAGAGTCTGCTCGGTTACGTTGATGAACCCGAAATCATTCACCGGGATAATCTGATTCTTCTCGTTTAGATCGCTGGTTTGGCAGAAAACGAAGGGCGCAGGGGAGGCGCCCTTTTTTGTATTCGAGTATCCACGGTTGCCAGTTCGTACAGGCGCGGATCAGAGCTTGCCGGGTTGGCATGTCGTGGATCAACTGCTCGCTGCGGCCGTGGCCACGCAGGGTGTCCGACTGGCAGGATGGGCATGCCGTGGGCGGGTTCGAGATCTTGGCGATGAAGTGGTAGTCGTGATCTGTTTCTTCGATCCGCACTACCTTGTAGTCGGGAAAGTTTAGGATATTCGCGGGCACGGCCAAACTCGAAGCCCCTTGCAGAAGTGCCGCCCCGTCACGGTTTCATCCCATGGCTGTTGTTGTCATGCGGGAAGCGCTGACCTGCCTCTTGTACCTGCTGATACAGCCCCGGAAGATCGCTGTGGATCGTCTTCCAGACGATTTCCAGGTCCACCTTGTCATACCCGTGCGAGACACGGTTACGCATCGTGTACATGACCTGCCAAGGAATTTCGTCGTGCAGTGCGGCGAACTCCGGGGCCACGCGCTGAATGTTATTCGATGCCTCGCCAATGATTTCAATGTTGCGGATCACGGCGTCTTGCACCAGTTCGCTGTTCAGGAAAGCGACCTCATCCATGTTTTCCGTATAACGGTCGATGCGCTCTATGGCCTTCAGGATGTGCCCGAGGTAGTCCGGGACGCGCAGTGCCTTGGTCATACCGGCACTGCCTCAGAGAGAACCCGACTGCGGAAAGCATCGGGCAAGGCCCTGGGGGTCAGCACATCGACTGACACGCCCAGAAGACGTTGCAACTCCACTTGGATGGCTGCCACGTCCATCAGCGTCGTCTCCGGCGTCGGGTCAATGAGGAGATCCAAATCGCTGCTGTCCGTGTCCTGGCCGCGCAACACGGAGCCGAACACCCGAGCGTTCCGGGCGCGGTGAGACTCGACCACATGCCGAATCGCAGCGCGGTTCGAGGCTAAGGCTTCAGAGGGCTTCATGTGTTTTCCCGCAATAAAATCCGGTTTCACGGTAACGCAACAAGTGTCACGAGACAACAGCAAAATCCGGTTTTACACCAAGATGACAGAAGCCGATTCAGACTCCTGAAACACAGTCAAATCCGGAGAGCCAAAACAAAAAAGGGCGCCGAAGCGCCCTTTGCAAATCCGGCTTGCGCTGGATTAGAAAGAGTGACGAACACCAACTTGGATACCCTGCTGGAAGACGCCAGCGGGGGTTCCTTGGTTGGTGGCGTTGTTACCAGCGTAATAGCCGCTGTTAGAAGCATCGCCAACAGCGCTCAGGCGGTTGTCTTGATTGTCGATGAAGGAGTAGGCGCTGTACAGGGCGGTGCGCTTGGACAGGTTGTAGTCCAGGCCAACCGCGAACTGTTGAGCATCGCCACCGATGGAGCTGCTGCCATCAGAGTAGATGTAGGAGGCCTTACCAACGAACTTGCCAAACGGTGCGGTAACACCCAGCATGTAGTTGTTCAGGGTGCCGTTCTTGGTGTTGGTGGTGGAGCCGATGGCGTTGATGTAGTCAAGGTCGTTGTAGGAGTACAGTGCCATGACCTTGGCAACCTTGAAGTCATAGGAGCCGCCGATCGTGACGTTCTGCACGTTCTTCACACCAAGCGGAACAGCAGCTGCAACCGGATTGGTAGTTGCAGGGATGTTAATACCACTCAGAGCCGGGTTGGAAAGGGTGCTACCGGCGCTGATGTAGTGGTAGTTCAAACCAGCCGAGATCGGGCCATTGTCGTACTTCAACAAGCCGGCATAAACCGTGTTGTTAGCAGCGGTGCTGGTTGCGTTTTCTTGACCACCAGCGTTGTTCGAGTATGCCAAGGTGCCGGTCAGGCCACCGAAGGACGGGGAGATGTAGGCCAGAGCGTTATCAACACGCACCGGATCCATCAGCTCGTTGACCAGATTGGTGTTGTCGATGCTGTTGAGGGGCAGACCGAAACCGGCCCGGTAAACGTTGTTGTAACGGCCAACGGTGCCCGCGCCAAACGGATCTAGACCAGAAACGAAGGTGTAGTGCGGGGTGTACAGACGACCACCAACCACGGTACCGAAGTTGCCGCTCAAACCCATGTAAGCTTGACGGGTGAATTGCGAGCCGGCGGTTTGCACGGTGCCAGTGTCAAGCATGAAGCCTTGTTCCAGCAGGAAGACTGCCTTCAGGCCGTTGCCCAGATCTTCCGTGCCCTTGAAGCCGATGCGATTGCCGAGGGACTGGCCACCGTTCAGTTGGCTTTGGGAATTCGGGGTGCCGCCAGTGGCGGCGTTGGTCGCGCCATCCCAACGGTAGGCGTAACCGTAGTCAACCAGACCGTAGATGGTAACGTTCGACTGGGCGAAGGCGGCGGTGGAGGCCAGACCGGCGACTGCCAGAGCGATGAGTTTCTTTTGCATCAGAATTTCTCCTTAGTGGTTAGTTTTTAATCTGCTCTTGCGAGTTGATTAAGCTTTACCTCTCGGATTGAGAAGTTGAGCCGATTTTGGCAAAGAGCAGGCGCTCGGGCAATTGATGTTTGCTGTGGATGGCTGCTTTGAGTCACGGTTGTTGCGCTGGCGCAACAGTGCTTTGGCGAGAAACCACGAACGCAACGGAATTCCGGTCAACTCGCCTGGGCAAAGCCGTTTTGTCGCCAGGCCTCGAAAACGGTCACGGCGACGGCATTGGACAGGTTGAGACTGCGTTGCCCGGCCAGCATCGGCAGGCGCAGGCGTTGTGTTTGCTGGAAGTCGTTCAGGACGTCGCTCGGCAGGCCGCTCGTTTCGCGGCCGAAAACGAAAACGTCGTCGTCGTTCAGGCGCTGGTCGAAAGGACTGCCCTGGCCCGAAGTGGTCATCGCCCAGCGGCGGCGCCGGCCCAGCGCCAGCTGACAGGCTTTCCAGTCGGCATGCCGGAAAACACGGGCGTATTCATGGTAGTCGAGGCCGGCACGGCGCAAGGTCTTGTCGTTGATGTCGAAACCTAGCGGTTCAACAAGATGCAGTTCGGCGCCGGTATTGGCGCACAGGCGGATGACGTTCCCGGTATTGGGAGGAATCTCGGGCTGATAGAGGACGACGGCGATCATTCGGGAGTTTGTGGAACGGGTTATGCCGAAGGTGTCATTCGGCTAATTGAACAGGAGATTGATTCAATGACGCAGTGCACGAGCCACGACGGCAACCGTGATTTGTGAAGCGCCATGCAGTTTCAGTATGCGGGCACATTCGCGAAGTGTCGATCCGCTGGTCATGACGTCGTCTATCAACAGGATGCGTTTGCCAACGAGATCCGTGTTGCATTCAAAGGCGCCGCGAACGTTACGTGCACGCTCCTTGAGCGGCAGCGCCGCTTGCGGTGGCGTGGCCCGGGTGCGAGTCAGGCAACTCGTATTCATTGGCATCCCCAGTTCGCGACCGACTGTTCGGGCGATCTCGGCAGACTGGTTGAAGCCGCGGCTCTGCAGGCGTGTGGGATGCAGCGGAAGCGGCAGTATCAGGTCGTACCCAGCGGCAGCGATTTCCCGGCTCAGGCATTGGCCAAACCAGGTGGCCAGGGGCAACTGGTGGCCGTACTTGAGTGCCTGAATCAGGCGATCGACGGGAAATTCGTAACGAAAAAGCGCAATCGTGTGGGCGAAGGCTGGCGGTTCCTTGAGGCAGGCGCCACAGCGTTCGCCCAGTGTTGTTTCTACGCAGCACTGTGGACAGCTGGCGTTGGGTAATTGTGGCAGGTCGGCGACGCAGTGGGCGCACAGCAGCGCACCGGCGCAGTCGGCGGAGCACAGCAGGCAGCTGCCGGGCAGCAGATGCGCGGCGATCCGGCCGAGGATGCTGCCTGATGGTTGGGGTAAAATTGACATCGCTACGGGCGTCTTTGATAATTCATAATTATCAAAGCGCTGCGTCTTTGATTCTTCTCGATTTTTCTCAAGCAAGGCCTCCCATGCAAGCTAGCTCCCTCGCCGCCGTTTCTCCCGTTTCCCAGTCCGTTCCTGCGCGCCGTTGGGCGCTTGCGGAGGTGCTCGCCCTTTACGATATGCCCCTGATGGACTTGATCTGGCGCGCGCAGGGCGTGCACCGCGAGCATTTCGATCCGAACGCCATTCAACGCTCGACGCTGCTTTCGGTCAAGACCGGTGGCTGTTCCGAGGATTGCAGCTATTGCTCGCAGTCGGCCCGCTACGACACCGACACCCAGCGCGAGCGGTTGATGCCGCTGGATGAGGTCATCGCCGCTGCCAAGGTGGCCAAGGAAAAAGGCGCCTCCCGCTTCTGCATGGGCGCCGCCTGGAAGGGCCCGAAGGACAACGATCTCGATCGTGTGCTCGACATGGTGCGCGAAGTGAAGGCGCTCGGCATGCAGACCTGCGTCACCCTCGGCATGCTCAAGGAAGGCCAGGCTGAAAAGCTCAAGGATGCCGGCCTCGATTATTACAATCACAACCTGGATACCGACAAGGAGTTCTACGGCCAGGTCATCAAGACGCACACGCACGACGACCGCCTCGATACGCTGGATCAGGTGCGCGATGCCGGCATCAATGTCTGCTCGGGCGGCATCATCGGCATGGGCGAGTCGCGCAAGAACCGCGCCGCGCTGATCGTACAGCTCGCCAATCTGCCGCAGCCACCGGAGTCGGTGCCGATCAACAATCTGGTGCCGATTCCGGGAACGCCTATGGCGGACACTGCCCGTCTCGACCCGTTCGAGTTCGTGCGCACCATCGCCGCCGCCCGCATCACGATGCCGACTTCCTGGGTTCGCCTTTCCGCCGGGCGCCAGGAAATGACTGACGAATTGCAGGCGCTCTGCTTCCTGGCCGGTGCCAACTCGATGTTTTACGGCGATCACCTGTTGACGACCGGCAACCCCGACGTCGACCGTGATGATGCACTGTTTGCGCGCCTGGGTATCAAGGCGGTTTGAACGCGACCTTCGTTGACCGGCGGCAGGTCGGCCGCCGCTTTTCCCGCGTCGCGGCGAATTACGAACAGGCAGATTTCTTCGCCCGCGAGGTCGATCGCCGCATGCAGGAGCGGCTCGATTACATCAAGCTCGAGCCGAAGCGCATTCTCGATCTCGGTTGCAGCCGGGGGGGCAGCATTCCCGGCCTCGCGGCTCGTTATCCCGCTGCCCAACTGATCGGCCTGGATATTTCTCCGGCCATGTTGCAGGCTGGCCAAATCGCACGTCCGGGCTGGCAGCGCTGGCTGGGCCTGGGGCGCCAGGCTCAGGTGCAGCGGTTGGCCGGCGATGCCGTGAAATTGCCCCTCAAATCGCAGTCGACCGCAATCGTCTGGTCCAACCTGTTGCTGCACTGGCTGGACGACCCGTTGCCAGCGCTTGCCGAGGCTCACCGTGTGCTCGAAGTCGGTGGTCTGCTGATGTTTTCGACGCTGGGTCCGGATTCGCTGAAGGAGTTGCGCTCGGCATTTTCCGATGGCTATGCGCACACCCAGCGTTTCATCGACATGCACGACCTCGGCGACATGCTGGTTGGCTGCGGCTTTGCCGACCCGGTGATGGACATGGAAGTCCTGACCCTGACGTACGACGTTTTCGACGACATGCTCGGCGAACTGCGCGCAGCCGGTTCCGGCTGTGCCATGAAGGCGCGCCGCCACGGCCTGACCGGACGCCAGACCTGGGCGAGGGCGCGTGCTGCATATGAAGGCTTGCGTAGCGACGGCAAGCTGCCGGCGACATTCGAGATCGTCTACGGCCACGCCTGGAAGGTGCCGCCGAAGCAGACCGCCGATGGCCGCGCCGTCATCCGTTTCGATGCGCCGCGCCGGAAGTAGCCGCTAATCCGGCTTCTGCCTGAAGAACTTGAGCGGCTTGGCGGCAGGAAACTGCGGCACCGGAATTGCCTTGCGCTGCCGTTCGCGCACGCGCCAGCCGAGCAGGAAGGCGAGGGCAACCGAGTAGGCCAGCGGCCACAGCAGCGCCGTCGCCTTGACCAGCCAGAAATAATGGACGCAGGCGAGAATGCTGATCAGGTAGACGTTGCGGTGCAGTTCCTGCCACTTGCGCCCGCCCAGTTTGCGGATCGCCCACTGGTTCGACGTTGCGGCCAGCGGAATCAGCAGCAGAAATGCAGCGAAGCCGACGGTGACGAAGGGGCGCTTGAAAATGTCCTTGGCGATTTCGTCGACCGCAAAAGAATGGTCGAAGCCGATGAAGGACAGGAAATGGAGCGTCGCATAAAAGAAGGTGAACAGGCCGAGCATGCGCCGCAGACGGAGCAGCCAGTGCCATTCTGTGTAGTGGCGAAGCGGCGTGATGCAGAGCGTCAGCAGCAGGAAATTGATGGTCCAGGTGCCGGTCCAGCGCTGGACGAACTCGACCGGGTTGGGGCCGAAGTCGCCGGTGTAGGCGGCCCACAACAGTCGTCCCAGCGGCAGCAGGGCGACAAGGAAAAGGGCGGCTTTGAGCTGGGCGATCGGCGGGGTGGTATTTTGCGTGTTCATCGTTCAGAAATTCTTGCGTAAATCCATGCCGGAATATAACCCGGCCACTTGTTCGGCATACCCGTTGAACGGCAATGTCTTGCGCTTAAAGAACTCGCCCAGCCGGCGTTCATGGCTCTGGCTCCAGCGCTTGTGCGGCACGTCCGGGTTGACGTTGGAATAAAAGCCGTATTCGTCGGGGGCGGCCTTGGTCCACACAGTCGGGGGCTGCTTTTCGACGAAGCGAACCTTGACGATCGACTTGGCGCCCTTGAAACCATACTTCCACGGAACGACCACGCGCAACGGGGCGCCATTCTGCTTGGGCATATGTTCGCCGTACATGCCGAGGCCAAGCAGGGCCAGCGGATGCGTCGCCTCGTCGAGCCGGAGCGCCTCGATGTATGGCCAGTCGAGAAACGGAACGCGGACGTAGGGCATCTGCTCGGGATCGGCCAGGCTCCAGAATTCGACGAACTTCGCGTTGCCGGTGACGTCGCTGCGCTTGATCAGTTCGGCGAGCGGGATGCCGACCCAGGGAATGACGGCGCTCCAGCCTTCGACGCAGCGCATCCGATAGATCCGCTCCTCAAGCGGCGCCCACTTGAGCATGTCCTCGATGGCAAAGGTCTTCGGTGCCTTGACCTCGCCTTCGATGCTGACTGTCCACGGCCGGGTACGCAGGCGGTGCGCGTGACGCGCGGGGCTGTCCTTGTCCGGCCCGAATTCGTAGAAATTGCCGTATTCGGTGACCGAGGCGTAGGGGGTGATCTTTTCATCGCTTGCCGAAAATGGCCCCGGGGTGACTGCCTCGAAACGGGTGCGTTCGCCAGTCGCCGCAGGGCTGCTGCCGCTCAGCCCGAGACCGGCGGCGCCCAGTCCGAGCGTCAGGCCGCGCAGAAAATCGCGGCGCGCGCCATAGACGGCGGACGGAGTGATTTCCGAGGGAGGAATATCCGGACGGTGCAATATCAGCATGGTGTTACCTCGCGTGCCTTGTTTGCACAGTAGTCGTTCCGGACTCCGGAAAACTTACAGTCGCGTGGCGATACGTGTAGAACTGAGACAGTGATGGCTGCCAGCCGTGAGTTGGTGGCTGGAAAAGACAATCGCCCGGAAACGCGGGCGATTGTCTTTCTGGGGCAAGCGGTTGAAGACTCAGCCGGAAATGTAGTGCTCCAGTTGCTTGATCAGGAATTGCTGGCTGCTGATGGTTTCCTTGACCAGGTCGCCGATGGAGATGATGCCGGCGACGCTGCCGTCTTCATTGAGTACCGGCAGGTGGCGGAAGCGCTTTTCCGTCATCAGCGCCATGCACTCGTCGAGCGTCGTGCCGGGCGTTACATAGGCGACCTTGTCGCTCATGATTTCGCTGACCAGGGTTTCCTTCGAACTCTTGCCATGCAGAATGATCTTGCGGGCGTAATCGCGTTCCGAAAAGATGCCGACCAGTTGTTCGCCGTCGAGCACCATCAGGGCGCCGACGTCGTGCTGGGCCATCAGGGTCAGGGCATGAAAGACGGAGTCGTTCGGCGCGACGACGGCGAGCGGCCGATGCTTGCCGGCCAGCATTTGTTTGAGCGTTTTCATGTTTGGTCTCCTCGGCGAGGTTGAACGTTGTTGTCAGAGCAGTCTATCCGCCCGTGGCGCGGATGCCAAGGCCGGAAAAAAGAAAAGGCAGCCGCAGCTGCCTTTTTCCCATGATTCGCCGGGTTAGCGAAGACCGGCGGCGTATTCCGCCACGGCCTTGATTTCGACATCGGACATCTTGGCGGCGATCATCCGCATCATCTTTTCCGGATCGTTGTTGCGTTCCTCGGTGCGGAAGGTCTTCAGCTGCGCCTCGGTGTATTCCGCGAACTGGCCGGCCAGGCGCGGATACTGGGCGGGCATGCCGGCACCGGCCGGACCGTGGCAGCCGGCACAGGCCGGAATGCCCTTCTTGAAGTCGCCCTGGCGCCAGATCCTCTGGCCGAGGGCAATCTGTGACTCATCCTTGGCGACGGCCGGCTTCAGCTTCTGGCTGGCAAACCAGGCGGCGAGGTTCTTCATGTCTTCGTCCGAAAGGGCGGCAACCATGCCGCCCATGATGGCGTTGTTGCGGGCTGCCGGCTTGCCATCGGCGGCCTTGAAGTTCTTCAGTTGCTTGTAGATGTACTCCTCGCCCTGCTGGGCGAGATGCGGGTTGGCCGCGGCAGCGCTATTGCCGTCGGCACCATGACAGGCGATGCAGACGGTTTCGGCGATGGCCTTGCCCTTGGCGGGGTCTGCCTTGGCTTTGGCTTCTTCAGCCGCGTGAGACATGAAACTGGTGGCAAGAAGGATTGCCATTGCCGCTGTACGGATCATTTTCGAACTCCTAGTGCGCGTTTTTGGGCGCTTTGGCCGGAACGGAAGTTACAAACCTGCTATTCTATATCAATTCTCCGCCGCCTTGGCGGCTCTCGAGAGTATTTTATGCCTTTGTTCCAGCAGGCGGTTTTTCTTACGACCGTCGCCCATCTTCGCGATCTGCCGCAAGACTCCGTTCGTGAAGTCGCCTTTGCCGGGCGCTCCAATGCCGGCAAGTCTTCCGCGATCAATACGCTGGCCGGGCGTGTCCGCCTGGCGTATGTCAGCAAGACACCCGGCCGCACCCAGCATCTCAATTACTTCACGCTGTCAGACGGCAAATACTTTGTCGACCTGCCCGGTTACGGGTATGCCAAGGCGCCGGAAGCAATCCGCTCGCAGTGGGAGGGGCTGATCGGCCCCTATCTCAGCAAGCGGGAGCAACTGGCCGGTCTGGTCGTCATTATGGATATTCGCCGGCCGTTGACTGACCTGGATTTGCGCCTGATCGACTGGTTCCGTCCGACGGGGCGTCCCATCCACGTGCTGCTGTCCAAGGCGGACAAACTGAGTCGACAGGAGCAGACGAGAGCGCTGCGTTCGGTCAAGGCGGAACTGGCGACCTGGGGCGATGCCGAGTTGTATTCGGTGCAACTCTTCTCCAGCCTGAAAAAGACGGGGGTCGAGGAGGCGGAGACGGTATTGGCCGGCTGGCTGGGGATCGAGAAAAAAGTGCCGGCAAACAAAAGACCCCCGGATAAGGGGGGTCCGGGGGCCAAAATGCCTTAACGTGGTCAAGGCACCCGCTCAGGGAGGTGAAGCGGGAGACAGCGCGTGCCATCTGCTGAGTCTGACGTGGGTCAATGCGAAAAGTTCCACAGCGAACAAAAATCTGCAATCTGAATGATTTGAGGTCAAGACCATGAGTGCTACCGGGCATTTTCCTGGAACCCGCATGCGCCGGATGCGGCGCGATGATTTTTCCCGTCGGCTGATGCGCGAGTCGGTGCTTACGGTCGACGACTTCATTTACCCCGTTTTCGTCCTCGAAGGCGATGGTCGCATCGAAAATGTGGCATCGATGCCGGGCGTCGAACGGCAGTCGCTCGATGTGCTGCTGAAGACCGCCGAGCGTGCGGTGAAACTCGGGATTCCGGCGCTGGCGCTATTTCCGGTAGTCGACGCCTCGCTGAAGTCGCTGGGGGCGGAAGAGGCCTTCAACAGCCGGGGCCTGGTGCCGCGCGTCGTACGGGCGCTGAAACGCGAATTCCCGGAACTGGGCGTGATCACCGACGTGGCGCTCGATCCCTACACCAGTCACGGACAGGATGGCCTGATCGACGAGACGGGCTACGTGCTGAATGACGAGACGCTGGAAGTGCTGGCCAAACAGGCCTTGTGTCACGCCGAGGCCGGTGCCGATGTGGTGGCGCCGTCGGACATGATGGACGGTCGCATTGGCCGCATTCGCGCCGAACTGAATGAAGCCGGGCAAATTTATACGCGGATCCTGGCTTATTCGGCCAAGTATGCTTCCGCCTTCTATGGGCCCTTCCGCGACGCAGTGGGCTCGGCGGCGAACCTCGGCAAGGGCAACAAATATACTTACCAGATGGACCCGGCCAATACCGACGAGGCGCTGAAGGAAGTCGCGCTTGATCTGGCAGAAGGCGCCGACATGGTCATGGTCAAGCCGGGCATGCCGTACCTGGACATCGTGCGTCGGGTCAAGGACGAGTTCAAGGTGCCGACCTATGCCTATCAGGTCAGCGGCGAGTATGCGATGTTGAAGGCCGCGGCACAGAACGGCTGGCTAAACGAAGAGGCTTGCGTGCTGGAAAGCCTGCTGGCCTTCAAGCGGGCCGGTGCCGACGGTATCCTGACCTATTTTGCGCTAGACGCGGCCGAGTATCTGAAGCGCTGAGGTCAGGCTTGTCCGGCAAAAAGGGCGGCATGGGCCGCCCTTTCGTGTTTCAGGCGTTGGCCGGCACCCCGGACTGCGACAGGCAGGCGAAGTAAAGCATCGGCCATTGCTGCGGCCATTGTGCCAGCGGCTCGCGGACGAAGCCGCTGCGCGCATACTGTTCCCAGCGGCCGACGACGTAGCAGCGCAGCAGGTTCGCCAGGGCGCCGAAATCGGCGTCCGGCTTCAGGTTTTCCTGCGCTGCGGCGATGCGCAGCGCCTGTTTCAGGGCCGCCTCGGTCTTGTCGAGCAGGGCATTGATGCGCGTCTGCAGGCGTTCGTTTTCATTGCTCAGGGCGTCGCCGATCAGCACGCGCGTCATGCCGCGATTTTTCTGGGCGAAGCGTAGCAACAGGCCGAGGATCAATTCCACCTGCTTGAGCCCCTGGGTTTCTTCGGAAGTGATCTGGTTGATTACGCCGAACAGGCTTTGCTCAATGAATTCGATCAGTCCGTCGAACATCTGGGCCTTGCTGGCGAAGTGGCGATAGAGCGCGGCTTCGGAGCATTCCAGTTTGGCCGCGAGGGCGGCGGTGGTGATCTTCTCCCCCTTGGGCGTTTCCAGCATCTGGGCCAGGGTTTGCAGAATTTGCAGGCGGCGTTCGCCGGGCTTGGTCGCCATGGTCTTGTCTCCCTCCGTTATGGTTTTTGGATTTTGCCCAAAAATTATAGTCGACCGCAGCGTTCCGGAAGTTCGAGCACCGAGGTGATTTTTTGATCGACACTGGGTGAGCGGCGGTAGCTAGCGCTTACCCACACGGTCTTCATGCCGAGTTTCTTGGCGGCGACGAGATTGGCGAGACTGTCCTCGACCATGATGCAGCGTCGCGGGTCGAGCCGTTCCGCGCGCAGCAGCGTGCGGAAGCCGGCGAGCATCGGTTTTGGCTGGTAACGGACGTTTTCGACCGAATAGACGGCGTCGAAGCAGGCATCCAGGCCGGTGATTTCGAGGATGGCCTCGGCGTAGAGGCGTGGCGCGTTGGAAAAGATGATCTTGCGCCCGCGCAGGCGACGCAGGGCGTGGATGACCGGGCGCTCGAAGACGACGAGGCGGCGCAGATCGGGAAACTGGTGCGTTTCGCGCAGGAAATGGTCGGGGTCAGTGCCGTGATGGCGGATCAGGCCGAGCAGTGTGGCGCCGTAGCGTACCCAGTAATCCTGCCGGATGCGCGTCGCTTCGTGCCGGTCGACGCCCAGATGCCGCTCGATGTAGTCGCGCATCGAGCGGTTGATGTGGGGAAAGATGTGGGGGGTCGCGTTGTGGAGGGTGTTGTCGAGGTCGAATAGCCAGGTGCGACCGGACTTCATTTAGTGCGACTTGATCATCGTGCCGACCCCGTGGTCGGTCAGGATTTCCAGCAACAGCGCGTGTTCGACGCGGCCGTCGATGATGTGCACGCCTTTGACGCCGTTGCGCGCGGCATCGAGGGCTGAGCCGATCTTCGGCAGCATGCCGCCGGAGAGGGTGCCATCTTCGACCATTTCGTCGATCTGCTTGGGTGTGATGCCGGTGATCAGATTGCCGGCCTTGTCCAGCACACCTGGCGTATTGGTCAGCAGGACCAGCTTTTCGGCCTTCAGCACTTCGGCGATCTTGCCGGCGACGACGTCCGCGTTGATGTTGTAGGTTTCACCATCCTTGCCAACACCGATCGGGGCGATCACTGGAATGAAAGCGCCGCGGTCGAGGTGGTCGATCAGCGACGGGTCGATCTGGGTGATCTGCCCGACCTGTCCGACGTCGATCAGGTCGCCCGGATTGTCCTTGTCCTCCAGCATCAGCTTTTTGGCACGGATGAAGTTGCCATCCTTGCCGGTCAGGCCGACGGCCTTCCCGCCATGCTGGTTGATCAGGTTGACGATGTCCTTGTTGACCTGGCCGCCCAGCACCATTTCGACAACTTCCATGGTTTCGGCGTCGGTGACGCGCATGCCCTGGACGAATTCGCCCTTCTTGCCGACGCGCGCCAGCAGGCTTTCGATCTGCGGGCCGCCACCGTGGACAACGACGATGTTGAAGCCGACCAGTTCGAGCAGCACGACGTCGCGCGCGAAACAGCTTTTCAGATGCTCGTCGGTCATCGCGTTGCCGCCGTATTTGACGACGATGGTCTTGCCGTGGAAGCGCTTGATGTAGGGCAGGGCTTCGGCCAGAACGGCAGCCTTGATGCCGGGGGTGAGGTCTTCGATGCTCATGGCGGGCTCCAAGTGGAATCGCCGCGGATTGTACAAAGAAAAAGGCCGGAACGGGGTCCGGCCTTTTGCTCGGGTGGCGTCGCTTATTCGACGGTCAGCCGCTTGTTCGGGCTGGCGGCGCGCTTGGGCAGGGTCAGTTCGAGGACGCCTTCGTTGAATTTGGCGGCTGCCATGGTGTCGTCGATTTCCTGGCCCAGCTGGAAGGAGCGCGAAACCTTGCCGAAGTAGCGTTCGGAACGCAGGACGCGCTCGCCTTCCTTGGTTTCCTTTTCCTGCTTGATCTCGGCGCTGATCGATACCTGGTTGCCGTCGACGACGACATGGATGTCTTCCTTCTTGACGCCGGGCAGCTCGGCGTGGACGAGGTAATTATCTCCCTGCTCCTTGACGTCCATCTTGATTGATGGTGGTTGTTGCTGGGTGCCGTTGAAATCGACGGGCCGGACAAAAAAGCCACGGAACAGATCGTCGAGGGGGTCGAGTCGGGTGATGTTTGCCATGGTGGTCTCCTTTGTTGATCAAGTGTTGCTGAGACCAATATAGGGGGTGTCTTCGGAGTTTCAAGTGTTCCGGTTGGCGAACTGCGCTTGGCGGGAAGCCGCGTTCGCGCGAAGCGATTCAGGCGGCGCGGTGCGGAGCAGGCGCCAGTCGCTGCGGCAATTGCAGGATGGCATCGCGGTTGCTCCATGAGAAGCAGCGCGCGGCCGCCTGCTGCCAGGGTATCCAGGTCCAGTCACGATGTTCGCCGGGGGCGATGGTGATATCGCAGCGCGCGGGAAGCTGCAGGCCGAAGACATGTTCGGTGTTCTGCGTGACATTCGGCGCGTAACGATGGCGCCATTGGGCAAAAATCTCGAAGGTATTGGTGATCTGCCAGTCTTCCGGCCGGTAGCGAACGGTGTCGATCCCTGTTTCTTCGGCTACCTCGCGGCACGCCGTGGCGATCAGCGCTTCGTCGGCCTCGCGGCTGCCGGTGACCGATTGCCAGAAGCCCGGATGGGCGGCGCGTTCGAGCAGCAGCACCTCGAGCGTCGGCGTGTAGATGACGACGAGAACCGAAACGGGCTGCTTGAACCCGGTCATCTCGCCGGCAGCGAGCGGACGCCTGGGGCCGCCCGGTCGAGCAGGATCCAGAGCGGAACGCCCGTCTGACGCAACTCATCGGCCGCCGCCCCGAATACGTCCAGCAGGGTGGCGAAACCCTCCGGATCGCTGGTGCGCAGATTGTCGCTGCCGGCTATGGTCAGGATATGGCCATTGCCGGGCAGGCATTGGGGGTCGGTCAGGCAATCATGCAGCGCGTCGAAATTTGCGCCGTACCAATCGGGGAAATGCAGGGTCTTGCCGATCTGTTCGAGCGCTGCGGCAGCCATCTCCCCGGGGGCGATTTCCAGATGCCAATGGTGGAAGCGAAGCTGCCGGGCGGCTTGCTCGGCCATGTTGCGGCGATTGGCCGCCAGGTAATAGATCCCGGCCTGTTCCGCGTTGCTGAGAAGTTGTTCGCTCATGGGCTATTCCTGGATGCGCCTGAAGGAGCGGTAATGATCGTCGGTGTAGTAGAACTCGTTCGCTCGTCCGGCGACGATGCGCCGGGCGCCGCGGTCGCGACTGCCTGGTGTCTTGACCGTGTATTCACGGTAGTAGCCGCGCTGGCGGAGCGGCAGGCGCTTTTCGTAGTTGCCGAAGACAATGCCGTCGCGCGAATAGGGGAAAGGCCCGTCATTCTTGATGAGGACAAGCGTTTGCTGTGCCTCGTAGGGCAATTCGGCTGCCGCAACCCAGTCGACCGAAACATTCTCGCGGGCCAGGCCCAGCGCACTCCCGATCGCCAGCCAGGCAACGATCAGGAGGCGCAGCCAGCTTGACATGCCGGTTTAGGCCTTTTCGACTTCGACCTGGGTTTCCACCTTCTGGCGTAGGCGGATGTGCAGTTCGCGCAGCTGCTTTTCGTCGACGCCGGACGGCGCATCGGTGAGCAGGCACTGGGCGCGCTGGGTTTTCGGGAAGGCGATCACGTCGCGGATCGATTCGGCGCCGGTCATCATGGTGACGATGCGGTCGAGGCCGAAGGCCAGGCCGCCGTGTGGTGGCGCGCCGTACTTCAGCGCATCGAGCAGGAAGCCGAACTTGGCTTGCTGTTCTTCGGCGCCGATGTTGAGCGCGTCGAACACGGCTTCCTGGACTTCCGAACGGTGAATACGCACCGAGCCGCCACCGATTTCCCAGCCATTGAGCGCCAGATCGTAGGCCTTGGCCAGGCATTTGCCCGGGTCGGTCTTGAGCAGCGCGACGTGCTCGTCCTTGGGGCTGGTGAACGGGTGGTGGCAGGCGGTCCACCGCTTGTCTTCCTCGCTATATTCGAACATTGGGAAATCGACGACCCACAGCGGTTCCCAAGCCTTGCCATTGACGAAGCCCTTCTCGTGGCCGATCTTGGTGCGCAGGGCGCCGAGCGCGTCGTTGACCACCTTGGCCTTGTCGGCACCGAAGAAGATCAGGTCGCCGGATTGAGCAGCGGTGCGGTCGACGATGGTTTTCAGGGCATTTTCATGCAGGTTTTTGACGATCGGGCTTTGCAGGCCGGTCTCGTTCAACTGCGTGACGTCGTTGACCTTGATGTAGGCGAGGCCCTTGGCGCCGTAGATGCCGACGAACTTGGTGTATTCGTCGATTTCGCCACGGGTCAGGCTGGCGCCGCCGGGGATGCGCATGGCGGCGACGCGGCCGTTCTCACTGTTGGCGACACCGGCGAACACCTTGAAGGAAACGTCCTTGACGGCATCAGTGACTTCGGTGAGTTCGAGGGTGACGCGCAGATCGGGCTTGTCGGAGCCGAAACGGTTCATCGCTTCGGCATAGGTCATGCGCGGGAACGGGGCCGGCAGATCGACGTCGATGGCGTCCTTGAAGACGTAACGGATCAAGTTTTCGATCAGGCCGGTGATGTCGTCCTCGGTCATGAACGAGGTTTCGATATCGACCTGGGTGAATTCGGGCTGGCGGTCGGCGCGCAGATCCTCGTCGCGGAAGCATTTGACGATCTGGTAGTAGCGGTCGTAACCGGCGACCATCAGCAGTTGCTTGAATAGCTGCGGTGATTGCGGAAGGGCGAAGAACTGGCCGGGATGGACGCGCGAAGGCACCAGGTAGTCGCGGGCACCTTCCGGCGTGGACTTGGTCAGCATCGGCGTTTCGATGTCGATGAAGCCGTTGTCGTCGAGGAAGCGGCGGAAGGCGCGCGCCGTCTTGTAGCGCAGCATCATGTTGCTTTGCATCTGCGGGCGGCGCAGGTCGATCACGCGATGCAGCAGGCGGACGTTTTCGGAGAGGTTGTCCTCGTCAAGCTGGAACGGCGGCGTGACGGCCGGGTTCAGCACCTCGATCTCATGGCAGAGGATCTCGATCTCGCCGGAAGCCAGGTTGGCGTTGGTGGTGCCGGCCGGGCGCGGGCGCACCTTGCCGGTGATCTTCAGGCAGAATTCGTTGCGCACCGACTCGGCGATCTTGAAAGTCTCGGCACGATCCGGGTCGCAGACGACCTGGGCCAGGCCTTCGCGGTCGCGCAGGTCGATGAAGATGACGCCGCCGTGGTCGCGTCGACGGTGGGCCCAGCCGCACAGGGTGACGATTTGCCCGTCGAGGGCGGCATTGAGTTGTCCGCAGTAATGGGTACGCATGAAGCTTTCCGGTTGATTCTAGGTGTTGGTGATGACGCGGGTGTGCGGCGGCGGGGCCACGACCCCCATCGAGATGATGTATTTGAGGGCTTCGTCGACCGTCATGTCGAGTTCGACGATGTCGCGCTTGGGCATCATCAGGAAGAACCCCGAGGTCGGGTTGGGCGTGGTTGGTACGTAGACGCTGACGTAGTCGCCATCGAGGTGATTGACGACATCGCCGCCAGGCTTGCCGGTCAGGAAGGCGATGGTCCAGCTACCTTCGCGCGGATACTGGACCAGCAGGGCCTTGCGGAAGGCATTGCCGTTCGACGAGAAAAGGGTGTCCGATACCTGCTTGACGCTGTTGTAGACCGAGTTAACCACCGGAATACGCGCCAGAAGCATTTCCCACCAGACGACCAGCTTCTGGCCGATGAAATTGGCGGCAAGCAGGCCGGTCAGCAGAATCATGGCCAGCGTCAGCAGCGCGCCGGCTCCGGGGATCTGGAAGCCGAACAGCGTCTGCGGATGTATTGCTTCAGGCAGCAGACGCAGCGATTGATCCAGCGTGCTGACGATGAACGACAGCACCCAGCCGGTAATGACCAGCGGTACCCAGATCAGGAGTCCGGTGATGAAGTAGCGCTTGATCAGCTGGCCGCGCACGGAGTGCATGCTCCCGTACCGCCCTGGCAGGGGGGCGTGCTGTCGGCTTTAGCGGCCGGCTTGCTGCCTTTGAAATCCGTGGCATACCAGCCACTGCCCTTGAGCTGGAAACCGGCGGCCGAAAGCTGTTTGCTGTAGCTTTCCTTGCCGCAATCGGGGCAGGTCGTGAGCTGCGGCTCGCTCATCTTTTGCAGATGTTCTTTCTGGAAGCCGCAGGCGTCACAGCGATATTCGTAAATCGGCATGGGAATCCTCCAAAACCCTGAATTGTAACCGAGAAATTCGGCCAGGCTATGTTTGGGGTGCGGAGGGAAATTTCAAGTCATCAACCCGAGATAGCTGCGGGTAAGTTGCGGCCCCCAAAACAGGGCGATGATGCCTGCGGCGGCGAGATAAGGGCCGAACGGAATGGGAGTATTCCGCCCGTGCCGCGTGGCGACAATCAGGCTGATGCCGACGACGGCTCCGACTACTGAAGAGAGCAGGATGATCGTCGGCAGCATCTGCCAGCCGAGCCAGGCGCCCAGCGCAGCGAGCAGCTTGAAATCGCCGAAACCCATGCCCTCCTTGCCGGTCGCCAGCTTGAACAGCCAGAAAACCGACCACAGGGTCAGATAACCTGTCATTGCGCCGATCACGGCCGAAAAAAGATCGACATAGGTGCCGGCAAGATTGAAGGCGAGTCCAAGCCAGAGCAGCGGCAGTGTGATCGAGTCGGGGAGCAACTGGGTGTCGAAATCGATCCCCGTCAGAGCGATCAGCGCCCAGATCAGCAGCAAGGCGCCGGCGCCGTGAAGTGTTGGCCCGAAATGCCAGATTGCGTAGGCGGAAAGCAGCCCGGTGATCGCCTCGACCAGCGGGTAGCGTGGGGATATTGGCGCCGCGCAATTCGAACACCGGCCACGCAAGAGCAGGTAGCTGAAGATCGGAATATTTTCGAGTGCAGAGATTTGATGGCCGCAGGACGGGCAGCGGGAGCGTGGGCGGGCCAGCGTCAGGGCGGCTGCGGTCGACGGTGTTTCACCTCGTAAATCCGCACATTGCGCATGCCAGTCCTGCTCCATCATCCTGGGCAGACGATGGATTACGACGTTAAGAAAACTGCCGACACACAAGCCAAGCAGCCCGGCAACGGCAGCCAGGCCGCCCAGTGACTCGACAGGCATCAGACCACGGCGCCCAGTTTGAAGATTGGAAGGTACATGGCGACGACCATGCCGCCGATCAAGGTGCCAAGCACCACCATGATGATCGGTTCCATCAGGCTGGACATCGCCTCGACGGCGTCATCGACTTCCTGTTCAAAGAAATCGGCAACCTTGGAAAGCATCGAGTCAAGCGCGCCGGACTCTTCGCCGATGGCGACCATCTGCGTGACCATGTTAGGGAACAGATTGACATTGGTCATGGCGTTCGTGAGGCTTGTGCCGGTAGCGACTTCGCCTTGGATCTGCTTGGTGGCCGCTTTATAGACATAGTTGCCGGCTGCGCCGCCGACCGAGTCCAGGGATTCGACCAGCGGCACGCCGGCGGCGAACATGGTGGACAGTGTCCGTGACCAGCGCGCAATGACCGCCTTGCGGATGATGTCGCCAAAGATGGGTAGCCGGAGCAGCATTCTGTCCATGGCCATTTGCACTTTCTCCGACCGCTTCCAGGCTTCGAAGAAGGCGTAGAGCCCGCCGAAGATGATGCCGAAAATCGCCCACCAGTAAGCAACGAAGAAATCCGAGATGGCGATCACCAGCAGGGTCGGTGCCGGAAGGTCGGCGCCGAAGCTCTTGAAGACGTCCTTGAACGCCGGAATGACGAAAATCATGATGACCGCGGTGATGATGAAAGCAACCACAATGACTGCGATCGGGTAGAACAGTGCGGACTTGATCTTGCTCTTGATGGCTAGAATCTTTTCCTTGTAGGTCGCCAGGCGTTCGAGCAGCGTGTCGAGAATGCCGGCCTGTTCGCCGGCTGCTACGAGATTGCAGTAGAGCGCATCGAAATATAGCGGATATTTCCGGAAGGCCTGGGAGAGCGAACTGCCGGTTTCGACGTCGGCCTTGATGTCCAGCAGAAGTTTGGCGACTGCAGGATTGGCATGGCCGCGGCCGACGATGTCGAACGCCTGCAACAGGGGAACACCGGATTTCATCATCGTGGCGAGCTGGCGTGTGAACAACGAAATGTCCTTTTCGCTGACCTTGCCACCGACCTTGAAGCGGGCTTTTTTTACCTTGGCGTTGAAAATGCCTTGGCGGCGCAAGCTGGTCTGAACCACCGCCTCGCTGGCTGCGCGCATTTCCCCGCGGACCCCTTTGCCATCCCGATTCTTTCCCTCCCAGAGATAGGTGTACTCCTTGACCACAAGAATCCTGGGTTTTGCGGCAGTAGCCATCCGTTGTCCTTCCCCGTTATACGTTCGTTGTGCTCAGAACCTCGTCGAGCGAGGTCAGGCCTTGTTTTACCTTCAGCAAACCGGATTCGCGAAGATTTTTCACTCCCTCGCGTGCTGCTTGTTCGGCTAGGTCCATTTCCCCTGCACCGCTCATGATCAGTCGCTGTATCGCTTCGGTTATCGGCATGACCTGATAGATGCCGACTCGTCCCTTGTAGCCGGTGCCCTTGCAGCGCTCGCAACTGCCGGGGCCGTATAGAGTCCACGAGCCATCAAGGTCGGCCTCGGTGAAGCCGGCGTCCAGC
Organism: Azonexus sp.; assembly: GCA_017983755.1. Classification (GTDB taxonomy): domain Bacteria; phylum Pseudomonadota; class Gammaproteobacteria; order Burkholderiales; family Rhodocyclaceae; genus Azonexus. The sequence goes on from JAGOAU010000013.1 coordinate 71,464, forward strand.
AGCGCCTGGTTCGGTACGTCGATCGGCTTCTTGCAGGTGCACAGCCGACGCGCCAGGCGCTGGGCCGTGATTAGCAGGACGCTGGAGGCGATATTGAAGGTCGGTACTCCCATGTTCATCAGGCGGGTCAGCGTCGCCGGTGCGTCGTTGGTGTGCAGCGTAGACATGACCATATGGCCGGTTTGGGCAGCCTTGATGGCGATTTCCGCTGTTTCCAGGTCGCGAATTTCGCCGACCATGATGATGTCCGGATCCTGACGCAGGAACGCCCTGAGTGCCGTCGCGAAGGTCAGCCCCACCTTGTCGTCGACATTGACCTGATTGATGCCGGCCAGGTTGATTTCCGCCGGGTCTTCGGCGGTGGAGATATTGACGCCATCCTTGTTCAGGATATTTAGGCATGTGTATAGCGAAACCGTCTTGCCGGAACCCGTCGGTCCGGTGACCAGCACCATGCCGTAGGGGCGACTGATCGCTTCGAGCAACACGGCCTTCTGCTCGGGCTCATAGCCGAGGGCTTCGATCCCGAGCGTTGCCGAGGTCGGGTCGAGAATACGCAATACGATCTTCTCGCCCTGCAATGTCGGCAAGGTGCTGACCCGGAAATCGATGGCCCGGCTTTTCGAGAGCACCAGTTTCATCCGCCCATCCTGCGGTATCCGCTTTTCGGCGATATTCAGACGGGATATGACCTTGATCCGCGAGGCGATTTTCTCCTTGATCGCCAGTGGTGGCGTGGCGACTTCACGCAGGACGCCATCGACTCGGACACGGATACGGTAGTACTTCTCGTAGGGTTCGAAATGGATGTCGGATGCGCCGTCGTTGATCGCGTCGAGCAGCATCTTCTGGATGAACTTGACGACTGGCGCATCGTCGATTTCCTGCGATGCCGCGTCGTCTGCCTTGGCGGCTGATTCATCATCGAGGAAGTCGAGATTGATATCATCGACCGTCAGGCTCTTAAGTGTCTCTTCGGCAGATTCGGAATGTTTGGCAACAAGTGGTACCAGCTTCTGATGTTCGACAACAATGGGGTCGACACCGAGACCGGTCTGAAAACGAATCTCGTCCAGAGCACGCAGGTTGGTCGGGTCGGCAATGGCTACGGAAAGCCGATTGCCCCGCTTGTTCAGTGGAATGACCCGGTGGGCGGCCATTAGCTTGCGATCAATGGCATTTCCGGGAATATGGGCTTCGTCATAGACGGCCAAATCAAGCAGCGGGTAGCCGAAAGTGTCGGCGACAAAGCGGGCGAGATCCAGCGATGAAATCCTCTGGCTGGCAATGATCTGTTCGATCAGCGAGCGTTTCTCGTGATTGGCCTGAACAAGCAACTGCTCTGCCTCGGCTTCCTTGAGCCTTCCCGCCTGGACCAGGGCGCGGGCGAGTCCGCTGAGGGGGCTTGCATGAGGTGTAGCAGACATTGGTTGCGCGTCAGATGCCGTTTAGATTGAGCGATGATGCTACGTAGCCCCCGGTTTGTAAAGACAGTGCAGGGGCGGGTCAGGCGCTGGCGGGCTTGAAAATGCGGGCCGTGACAACGCTGCGGTCCTGGGTCTGCAGAATTTCAACGGCGATTCCGGTCAGCTTGATGCTGACGCCGGCTTCCGGAATGTCCTGAAAGTATTCGAGGATCAGGCCGTTGAGGGTTTTGGGGCCGTCCAGCGGAAATTGCAGGCCGAGCATGCGGTTGATGTCGCGCAACTGGCGTGAGCCCTCGACAATCGCGCTGCCGTCCGCTTCCCAGGTCAGCGAATAGCCCAATCCTGGCATGGATGTCGTGAACTCGCCGACGAATTCTTCGATGATGTCTTCCAGAGTCAGCAGGCCGAGTATTTCCCCGTATTCATCTACGACGAAGCCAATCCGCTGGCGGTTTTCCTGAAAAAAAGCCAGTTGCGAGAAGACGGCTGTTCCGGCAGGAATGTAATAGGGGGATTGCAACTGGGAGAGCAGTGCAGCCTCGTCGAAATCAGGGTCGCCGATGTTGCCGAGCAGGCGGCGAACGGGCAACACCCCGACGAGTTGATCCAGCGATTCGCGGCAAACCGGGAGACGGCTGTGGTGGCTGGTTGCCAGTTGATCGCGCACTTCGTCCCAATGCAGGTCGAGATCGAGGATTTCGATGCTGCCGCGAGGCGTCATCACGTCTTCCACCGTGATGCTGTTGAGTTCGAAGAGGCTGGAGAGAATGGCGCGGTGCTTCTGCGGCATCAGGTGGGACGATTCGAGGACGAGGCTGCGCAGTTCCTCGGGGGAGAGTTGTACGGCTTCGTTGGCCGGCGTCGGGGAAAGGCGAAGCAGGCGCAGCAATCCGCTGGCGAAAAGGTTGATGAACCAGACGGCCGGATAAAAAAACCGCAGCAGCGGGGTCAGCGCGTAGCCGAGCAGAACGGCCAGGCGATCGGCATAAGTGGCGCCGATGATTTTTGGGGTGATTTCGGAGAACACGAGAATGGCAAAGGTCACCACCAGCGTGCCGGCCCCGAGCGCCCACTTTTCTTCGCCGAACAGTTCGATGGCGATCACGCTGACCAGCGTGGCGGCGGCCGAGTTGACCAGATTGTTGCCGAGCAGGATGACGCCGAGCATCTTGTCGGTGCGGTCGAGCAGGGCCAGTGCCTTGGTGGCGCCATGGTGCCCGGTTTGGGCGAGGTGGCGCAGACGAAAGCGATTCGACGCCATCATCGCCGTTTCGCTGAGCGAGAAAAAGGCGGAGATGGCGAGCAGCACTGCCAGTACCGTCAGCATTGCCGACAGGGAGATTTCATCCACGAATCAGGGGCGCCCGAGTATGACTTCGGCTACGAACCGGCTGCCGACATATGCGAGGATCAGCAGGGCGAATCCTGCCAGTGTCCAGCGCAATGCCCGCTTGCCACGCCAGCCCCAGGCGTGCCGGCCTATCAGCAGGGTCGCGAAAATGCCCCAGGAGGCAAAGGCGAACAGAGTCTTGTGATCCAGTGACAGCGGCTTGCCGAACAGGGCTTCGGAAAAGAAAACGCCACTGCCGACGGTCAGCGTCAGCAGAATGAAGCCGAGAAGCAACATGCGGAACAGCAGTGATTCCATGGTTAGGAGCGGTGGCAGACTGGCCAGGCTGCGTCTCATCAGGCGCTTGTGCAGCGCATTTTCGGTAAAGCCCATGAAAATTGCGTGCAGCGCCGAGAGCGTCAACAGGCTGTAGGCCAGCATGGCTGCGAGAAAGTGCAGTTTGAAGCCGGTGGCGCTGGCGTGGGCAACCAGGTGCACCTGTGGAAAAACGACCGGCAATGCGGTACATAGCGCAGCCAGCGGAAGCACCAGGGGCTGCATGCCCTCCATGCGCGCCATGAAGCTTTCGAGCCAGTAGATCAGCACGGCCAGCCACATCATCAGCGACAGCGCGAAGCTGAACGAGAAGCGCATTCCCGCTTCGGTAAACAAGGCGCCGTAGAGCCCGTAGGCGTGAATAAGCAGGGCCGAGGCTATGGCTACGCGCTCCCAGACCTGCATGGGGCAGGCGACGCACTGGTTTTCCTGTTCGCGCCAGCGGGTGCTCCAGAAGTGGAACCCGAGTGCGCCGTAAAGAAGGGCGGCGGCGATGTGGGGCAGAAGCTGAATTACAATGTCGGCCATTCGCGAATTCTACTAGAAGCCCATTCACCATGCTCGATAACCTGACCAATCGCCTTGCACGCGTCATGAAGACGCTGAAGGGCGAGGCTCGCCTGACCGAATCCAATATTGCCGACGCCCTGCGCGAGGTCCGCATGGCCTTGCTCGAGGCCGACGTTGCGCTACCGGTGATCAAGGAGTTCATCGCAGCGGTCAAGGAAAAGGCGGTGGGCGAGGAGGTCATCGGTTCGCTGAGCCCGGGCCAGGCGCTGGTTGGTGTCGTGCATCGCGAACTGGCGCGGATCATGGGCAATGCCCACGAAGGGATCAGCTTCAACACGCAGCCTCCAGCCATCGTACTGATGGCCGGCCTGCAGGGGGCGGGCAAGACCACCACCGTCGGCAAACTGGGCAAGTTCCTCAAGGAAAATCACAAGAAGAAGGTGCTGGTCGTCTCCTGTGACGTGTATCGCCCGGCCGCAATCGAGCAGCTTAAGTCGGTCGCCGGGCAGGCCGGCATCGACTTCTTCCCGTCGACCGCGGGTGAGAAGCCCGAGGCGATTGCCGCGGCGGCGGTCGACTGGGCGAAGCGGCACTATCACGATGTGCTGCTGGTCGATACGGCCGGTCGTCTTGCGGTCGACGAAGAAATGATGGCCGAAATCAAGCGCCTGCATGCGGCGATCAATCCCATCGAAACGCTCTTCGTGGTCGACGCGATGCTCGGTCAGGACGCGGTGAACACCGCCAGGGCCTTCAACGAAGCCTTGCCGCTGACTGGCGTCGTGCTGACCAAGCTCGATGGCGATGCGCGCGGCGGGGCGGCGCTTTCGGTGCGCCACATTACCGGCAAGCCGATCAAGTTCGCCGGCGTCGGCGAAAAGCTGACTGGCCTGGAGGCTTTCCATCCGGAGCGGATGGCGTCGCGGATTCTCGGCATGGGTGACGTGCTGTCGCTGATCGAGGAAGCCAAGAAGGGGCTGGATGAGGAAAAGGCGGTAGCCTTCGCCAAGAAGCTGAAATCCGGCAAAGGCTTCGATCTAAATGATTTCAAGGAACAGATCGCCCAGATGCGCAACATGGGCGGCCTGTCGGCGCTGATGGACAAGATGCCGGCGCAGATCGCCCAGGCGGCGGGGCAACTGCCGGCCGGGGCGGAGAACAAGATGGTCGGCCGCGTCGAAGGCATCATCAATTCGATGACCCCGGCCGAGCGGGCCAAGCCGGAAATCATCAAGGCCAGCCGCAAGCGCCGCATCGCGATGGGCGCCGGCGTGCAGGTTCAGGAAGTGAATCGGCTGCTCAACCAGTTCGAGCAGTCGCAGAAGATGATGAAGATGATGACCAAGGGCGGCATGGGCAAGCTGATGCGCGGTATGAAGGGGATGTTGCCCGGCATGCGCTGACATTTGCCGACAGGGCGTCGACGGCGGCCCGGTTGCGGTCGACCGTCAGAAAAGGGCAAAAATCAGCGGTTGGCTTGGGCCAGGCGCGGTGGCTTCTGGTAGCCCCACTGGTTCTGCCAGGCGGCGCGTACCATGTTGGGATATTCCGGCCGGCCGAGACTGCCGTTGTAGCGGCCGAGGGCGCGGAAGAGGTCGCCCTTCTCGATATCCAGGTAGTGGCGCAGGATGGTGCAGCCGTAGCGCAGATTGGTGCGCAGGTCGAAAAGGCTGTCGTCCGGGCGGCCGATGAGTTTGACCCAGAAGGGCATGACCTGCATGTAGCCGCGGGCGCCGGCCGACGACACGGCATATTTGCGGAACCCGGACTCGACCTGCATCAGTCCCAGCACCAGTTGCGGGTCGAGGCCCGCGCGCGTTGCTTCGTAATGAACGCTGCGCAGCAGGTCGAGGCGGTACTCCCGGTTGGGAATCCGTTTTTCCAGGCGCGGCGACATCTCGGCCAGCCACTCGACTGCGTCCATCGGGTTGTTGAACGAACTGGATGGCGGGCGCGCGTCCGATACCGCCTTGTGCAAAGCGGCCTGGACGCTCGCCGAGAGCGGCTCGTAAATCTGGGCGCCGGCGAATGCGCCGGAGGCGCCCAGCAGGAGCAGGATGGCAATCAGCCGGCGCACAGCTTCCCTTCAAGCAGGCTCAGGATCTCGTCCTGAGCGATCATTGTGGCCTCGGCATCGAGGCGGCCCTTGTATTCTAGCTTGCCTTCGTTGAGTCCGCGTTCCCCGATCACCACGCGATGCGGGATGCCGATCAGTTCCATGTCGGCGAACATCACGCCGGGGCGCTCGTTGCGGTCGTCGAGCAGGACGTCGATCCCGGCCGTCTTGAGGTCGGCGTAAAGCCGGTCGGCAGCGGACTTGACGGCCTCGCTCTTGTAGTAGCCCATCGGCACGATGCAGACCGCGAAAGGCGCAATGGCCGGCGGCAGGATGATGCCCTTTTCGTCATTGCCCTGCTCGATGGCAGCACCGACGATACGGGAAACGCCAATGCCGTAACAGCCCATCTCCATGATCTGGCTCTTGCCGTTTTCGTCGAGATAGGCGCAGTTTAGCGCCTTGGCGTATTTCTGGCGCAACTGGAAGATATGGCCGACTTCGATGCCGCGACAGATTTCCAGCGCGCCCTTGCCGTCCGGCGACGGGTCGCCGGCCACCACGTCGCGAATGTCGGCGACCTCCGGTTCCGGCAGATCGCGGCCGAAATTTACGCCGGTCAGGTGGAAGCCTGCTTCGTTGGCGCCGCAGACGAAATCGCTCATTGTGGCAACCGCACGGTCGGCAAAAATGGCCACTTTTTCGGCGTTGACCGCAACAGGCCCTATATAGCCGGGCTTGCAGCCAAGATATTCCTCGACTTCGCCTTCGGCAGCGAAACGGAACGGCGCAAGTCCCGCGATCTTGCTCGCCTTGATTTCGTTCAGCTCGTGGTCGCCGCGCAGCAGGAGGAGTGCGAAACGCTTTTCGCCATCCTCCGGTTCGCTGACGACGGCGATGGCTTTGACGACTTTCCCGAGATCGACCGACAGAAACTCGGCTACGTCGGCACAGGCCATCTTGCCCGGCGTGGCGATCTTTTCCATCGCCTTCGTCGCGGCCGCACGCGGCGTTTTGGGGGCGAGCGCTTCGGCCAGTTCGACGTTGGCGGCATAGTCGGAATCCGGGCAGAAGGCGATGTCGTCTTCGCCGGAATCGGCCAACACATGGAATTCATGCGAGCCGGTGCCGCCGATCGAGCCAGTGTCGGCCGCCACAGCGCGGAATTTGAGACCCAGGCGCGTGAAGATGCGGCTGTAGGTGTCGTACATGTTGCCGTATTCGCGTTTCAGGTCGTCGAACGAACTATGGAAGGAATAACCGTCCTTCATCAGGAACTCGCGGCCGCGCATGACCCCGAAGCGGGGGCGAATCTCGTCGCGGAACTTGGTCTGGATCTGGTACAGGTGAATCGGCAACTGGCGGTAGCTCTTGACGTCGCGACGCACGACGTCGGTGATGACTTCCTCGTGTGTCGGGCCGATGACGAAATCGCGCTGGTGGCGATCCTTGAAACGCAGCAGTTCCGGGCCGTAGGCAGGGCCGCGACCGGACTCTTCCCAAAGCTCGAAGGGTTGCACGGCAGGCATCAGCAGTTCGAGCGCGCCAGCCGCATTCATTTCTTCACGAACGATGTTCTCTACCTTGCGCAGCACGCGCAGCCCCAGCGGCATCCAGGTGTAGATCCCGGTTGCCGTGCGCTTGATGTAGCCGGCGCGCAGCATCATTTTCTGGCTGATGACCTCGGCGTCGGCCGGTGCTTCCTTGAGGGTAGTGAAAAAGAACTGCGAAGTGCGCATGGGATGCTCTTGAATTCGTTGCAAAAGGTCGATTTTACACGCTGCACGTGCTTTGCATGCGGGCGGCCTTTGTGAAAGAATTGGGACAACTTTCAATTTCGCAGGATTAATATGCTCGATCGTGAAGGCTACCGCCCGAACGTCGGGATTATTCTTTGTAACGCCAAAAACGAGGTCTTCTGGGGCAAGCGCATACGTGAACATTCCTGGCAGTTTCCGCAAGGTGGCATCAAGCGTGGCGAAACGCCCGAGCAGGCCATGTTCCGCGAACTGTACGAGGAAGTCGGGCTGCAGCCCGAGCATGTGCGTATCCTCGGTCGAACCAAGGGCTGGCTGCGTTACGAAGTGCCGACACACTGGATCAAGCGCGAGTGGCGCGGCTCATATCGGGGTCAGAAGCAGATATGGTTCCTGCTGCGCCTTGTCGGCCGCGACAACGATGTCAGCTTGCGCGCGACCAGCAAGCCCGAGTTCGACGCATGGCGCTGGAACGACTACTGGGTCCCGCTGGACGCCGTGATCGAATTCAAGCGTGGCGTCTACGAACAGGCGTTGAGTGAGCTCGTGCGTTTTCTGGAACATGATCGGCGGGTCAGGCAACGGCTCCACGGAAATGCACCCGATGCGTCCGGCGAGACAAGCGGAGGTGGCGGGTGCGCCTGATCGGACTTCGTCGTTGGTCATTCCCGATGGTTCTGGCAATCCTGGGTCTTCTGTCATGGCGCCCGGCAGTGGCGGATTTCGAAGAAGATTTCAACGACAAGAAATGGCAGGAAGTGGTGGTTCAGCTGCCGCCTGCACCGCAACAGGAGAACCTGTTGCCCATTTACGTCAGTGCGGCGACGGATAACGAGTTCTTCATCGATGCCTCGACCTTGACGGTGGGAGCGGACGGTGTGGTTCGCTATGTTCTGGTTGTACAGACTTCTGGTGGCGCAAGGAATGTAAGTTTCGAGGGTCTGCGTTGCGAAACGCGCGAGCGTCGCATCTATGCGTCGGGCCGGCCTGACGGCAGTTGGTCAAAGTCGCGCAACAACGAGTGGAAGCGCATCCAGGACGTGGCCGCCAACCGTTATCATGCCGCGCTCTTCGGCGATTATTTTTGTCCGGAGGGCGTCATTGTCCGCAATGTCGAAGAGGCGCGCGATGCCTTGCGTCGCGGCAGGCATCCGGAAAGTCGTCGTTGATGTCCTTGTCTGCCGAACGGTTCATCACCGAATTCGATCGTGCCTTGCGTACCGTTTTCGCCACGGCGCGCAGTCAGCGTCCTGTGCCGGGAGCGGGTCTGCCCGAGGCCGAGTTGGGCGAACAGGAGCGGGCGCACGTCTGTGGATTGATGCGTGTCAATCACGTCGGGGAAATATGTGCGCAAGCCCTGTATCAAGGGCAGGCGCTGACCTCGCGTGACCCGTCTGTGAGTGCCGCGCTACGCAGCGCGGCGGACGAGGAGACCGAACATCTTGCCTGGGCCGAGCAGCGCATCGCCGAACTCGGCGGGCGCAAGAGTCTCCTGAACCCGCTCTGGTATGTCGGAGCCCTTTCGATGGGGTTGCTGGCAGGTCGTCTGGGTGACAAGTGGAATCTCGGGTTCCTCGCCGAGACCGAGCGTCAGGTCGAAGCGCATCTTGATGGCCACTTGGTAAGATTGCCTGAGCGCGATATGCGTTCACGAGAGATCGTTAATCAGATGCGCCTCGATGAAATCCGGCATGCGGAAACAGCCGTACATTTGGGGGCGGCCGAATTGCCGGCGCCGGCCAAGGCAGCGATGAAACTGGCGGCCAAGATCATGACCGGGACCGCCTATCGCATCTGAGGGCTGTATTTAGTCCTGCCAAGGCTCAAGGCTCCTCGATAATCTCGAAGTCATAGGTGATTTTCGCAGTTTTGCCGATCATGATTGATGCCGAGCAGTATTTGTCCTTGGATAGTTCGATGGCGCGCGCAACAGCTTCCGCCTTTAGTTGCCGCCCCTTTACCCGGTAGTGAAAATGAATGCCGGTGAAAACCTTGGGGTCTGTTTCCGCGCGCTCCGCATGCAGGCTGACCTCGCAACCGCTGACCGCATGCCTGCCTTTCTTCAGTATGAGTACGACATCGAAGGCCGAGCAGCCACCGGTCCCAGCCAATACCATTTCCATGGGGCGTAGCCCGAGATTGCGCCCGCCGGCATCGGGGGCCCCATCCATTACGACTGCGTGCCCGCTCCCACTCTCTGCCACAAACGACATGCCTGCGTCGTTGCCCATCCATCTTACGGTGCATTCCATCTGAATCTCCTGTTTCAGTGTGAGAATTCTATCCAAAAATCTTCTGCTGTGCTTTGCTGGCCGGGATTTGTGCGATGCAGCAATATTGGTGTGGTTGTGGTTGTCACATTGAGCCGTTCGTGTGGTTAAACAATGCGAAAAATTGTTAATTTACATAAACATATATGTTGTAGATTATATAGTTATGTATTATCTATTGTTTCTATTTATAGATCGAAATTACAATGCTGCAGCGCATTAATAGTGCTTGCTTGTGTGCGTGGTGTTGGGCATAATGCAAAGCGTACGGACTGATGTGGCTCGGCAAGTTGCGGGTCTCTGAAGTTCAGGTTTGTCTCCTCCACCCTCCTCCTTTGGTGTGGATTTAACGCGGCTCAGCGAGCCGCGTTTTTTTTGCCTGGTAGTGCTGTCGGGAGCTCAATTCATTTGACAGTATTCCGAAAAGTCGACTAGAATCCGCGCCTTTCTCCAATCCGCGCCCAATTTTTCAGGACGGCACACACATGAAAACGTTTTCCGCCAAGCCACATGAGGTGAAGCGCGAGTGGTTTGTGGTAGACGCCACAGACAAGGTGCTCGGCCGCCTCGCTACCGAAATTGCTCGTCGCCTCCGCGGCAAGCACAAGGCTATTTATACCCCGCACGTTGATACCGGTGATTTCATCGTCGTAACCAATGTCGAGAAGATCACTGTTACCGGTAACAAGGCTGAGGATAAGAAGTACTATCGTCACTCCGGCTACCCCGGTGGTATTTACGAAACCAACTTCAAGAAGATGCAGCAGCGTTTCCCGGGCCGTGCCCTGGAAACCGCCGTCAAGGGTATGCTGCCGAAGGGTCCGCTGGGCTACGCCATGCTGAAGAAGCTGAAGTGCTACGCCGGTGAACAGCATCCTCACACTGCCCAGCAGCCGAAGGCTCTGGAAATCTAAGGGGTCATCATGGCTGAAAGTTATTTCTACGGTACCGGTCGTCGCAAGAGCGCCGTTGCCCGTGTCTTCATGAAGCGTGGTTCCGGTGCCATTGTCGTCAATGGCAAGCCGATCGATCAATTCTTCTCCCGTGAAACCGGCCGTATGATCGTTCGTCAGCCGCTTGAGCTGGTTGAGCAGCTTAAAGGTTTCGACATCAAGGTCAATGTTGCCGGTGGTGGTGAATCCGGTCAGGCGGGTGCTGTCCGCCACGGTATTACCCGTGCGCTGATCGAGTACGATGCGGCACTCAAGCCGGTGCTTTCCAAGGCTGGTTTTGTTACCCGTGATGCACGTGAAGTTGAGCGTAAAAAGGTCGGCTTCCACAAGGCGCGCCGCCGCAAACAGTTCTCCAAGCGCTAATTCGCTTTCCCGACTGCAAAAAGCCGCCATCTTGGCGGCTTTTTTGTTTTCTCGGTGCCGCGTATTATCAAAGGCAGTTCCGAAAAGCGGTTGCGATCAAACTTCTTATTGTGGCGGGTGCCTGATACCCGTTCCGAGTGAAATGACGGGGTTATGCCAACTCCTGCTGTTACGCTGAGAGTCAGAAAATTCAGGCGCCGCTTCGGGATCACGGCGCCGCGGGTTGTTGTTCGGACGCATTTGTCCTGGCGCTGGTATGCGTTGGGAGGTGTCCTGTTTGCGCTCGTCGCTGTTGCGATTGCCTGGTCAATATTGCAGCGTGGCGGTGCAGGGGAAACCGGGCGCGAACTGGAGTCCTTGCGTCGTCAGGTTCGCGAACTTGACGAGGAGGTGTTGAAGTTGCGGTCGACCGCTGGTACTGAGCAAAATGCGGTGCAGATGGAGCGCTCGACCCAGCAGCAGTTGCTGAATCGCGTCAAGATTCTGGAATCCGAGAACGCTGCGTTGAGGGAGGATATGCTCCTTTTTGAGCGTTTGATTCCTGCCACGGGTGATGAGCCTGTAATTCGCCTGGAGAGTTTTCGGGCGGCTCCTGATGGGCCGCAGCGTTTCCGCTACCGTGTCCTGCTGGCGTTTCAGTCGGCCAAGCAGTTGCCAGAGTTTCGGGGGCGGTTGCAAATTTTGGTCATTTACTCGCTGGGGGGTAGGCAACAGGAGTTGTTGATTCCGGCGAAGCGTGAGACTGCGGGTGAATTTCAGGTAGAAGTGCGACATTTTTTGCGCAAAGAGGGGGGGTTCGAGTTGCCAGAGGGGGCGGTGTTGCGCTCGGTGGAAGCCCGCGTATTTCAGGGTGATACACTAAAAGCAAAGCGTCTGGCCCAATTGTAGGAGATGTCAATGTTCGGAAAGAGAGACGAGAGTAGGCCGCAGGGGCGAATTGATACCCTGATTGGCGCCGGTACGTTGGTCGAGGGAAATATTCGTTTCACCGGCGGACTGCGCATCGATGGTGAGGTCAAGGGAAATGTCGAGGCAGTGGATGGTGCGAGTGCTTCGATGCTGGTGCTGAGTGAGCACGCGCGGATCGAAGGTGTAGTCGCCGTCGCGCATCTGGTAAGCAATGGCACGGTGGTCGGGCAGGTAAGCGTGTCAGAGTATTTGGAGATGCAGGCGCGTTCCAAAATTGTCGGTGATGTTGAATATGCGCTCGTCGAAATCCACCAGGGGGCTGTCATCGAGGGGCGGTTGATTCATTGTGCCGGCAAGTCGGTGGAACTAAAGCTTGCTGCATCAAACTAACGTCGTTGACCGGAGTCATGTTGGCTCCCATAATTTGTGACGATTTTTTTCAGGAGTGCCGCAAATGAACGCTGTTACCGAAATGGTACTGCCCCTCGTGTTTACCGATAGTGCCGCCAGCAAGGTCAAGGAGTTGATCGAAGAAGAAGGCAACCCTGGCCTCAAGTTGCGGGTATTCGTGACTGGTGGTGGTTGCTCCGGGTTCCAGTACGGCTTCACTTTCGACGAAGAGGTCAATGAAGACGATGCGACCATGGAAAAAAATGGGGTCACGTTGTTGATCGATCCGATGAGCTATCAGTATCTGGTTGGTGCTGAAATCGACTATTCGGAAGGTCTGGAGGGGTCGCAGTTTGTGATACGTAATCCGAACGCAACTTCGACTTGTGGCTGCGGGTCGTCTTTCTCGGCTTGATTAGAATTTGCTTCAAAAGGCGGCTACGGCCGCCTTTTTTTGTTTACGTTGCGGCGATTGCTGTTTTGACGAACATCGCGTTCTTTTATTGCGGCGCCTCATCGATTCCGCTGGCGTGACGGGAGTGCTTTGGCTTCGCGCTGGTTTGTTATTTGGCACGCTCTTTTTTGGAGCCAGCATATTTTGTTGAGAAGGGTAGTTGACGGCAAGTTTGGTGTGTATATAATGCGCACCTCTCTGCAGCGCCGGGGGTTTTCGGTGGTGTGGGGAAAGGGAGGTGCGGTAAAAGATTTTGGATAAAGAGCTTGACGAGTTGTACGAAGTTCTTCATAATCTCGCCTCTCTGCTGCTGACGAATCAAACGAAACGGCGCAGCAAAAACGATCTTTAAAAACTTGAACAACCGATAGGTGTGGGTGCCTTGATGCGAAGCGACTTCGGTCGCAACAAAGTATTAAGGCAATCAC
>JAGOAU010000032.1 GCA_017983755.1 Azonexus sp.
CAAGGTCGGCATGATCGGCGACGGCATCAATGATGCGCCTGCCCTGGCCGCCGCCGACGTCGGCTTCGCCATCGGCGGCGGTGCCGACATCGCCGTCGAATCGGCCGACGTGACGCTGGTCGGCGGCGACATCGCCCGTCTCGCCGCCGGTATCGATCTCTCGCGGCGGACGATGACGATCATCCGCCAGAACCTGTTCTGGGCGCTCGGCTACAACGTCGTCGCCATCCCGATCGCCGCCGCCGGCCGCCTCAACCCGATGATCGCCGCGGCGGCGATGGCGATGAGTTCGGTGTCGGTGGTCGCCAATTCGCTGCGCCTGCAACGCTGAGGCGCGGATTTTGGCCATTTTTGGCGGTTGACCGCGACAGCCCATGGATCACACCCAGCACCACGCCATCGCCGAGTTTTCGTACTGGCTCGCCTTCATGACCGGCCTGCTCGGCAGCGGGCACTGCCTGGGCATGTGCGGCGGGCTGGTTTCCGGCTTCTTCATGAAGCTTGGGGCGAAGGGCGTGTGGCCCTACCTGGCCTATCACGGGGCACGGGTGAGCCTCTACGCGGTGGTCGGCTTCATCGCCGCCGCCATCGGCGCGGTGCTGGTATCGACCGGGCAGATCGGCCTCTGGCAGGGCGCCTTGCAGATCGTCGCCGGGATCGTCGTCATCCTGCTCGGCCTCGACCTGCTTGGCGTCTCCCCGGTACGCAACCGCCTCGGCTTTGCGCCGATTGGCTGGCTGCGCAAGCAATTCACCCTGGCCGTGCAGAAAGGCCCGGTGGTCGGCGCGCTGATCGGCGGCGCGATCAACGGCCTGATGCCGTGTTCGATGACCATGGCGATGGCGGTCAAGGCGACCACGGCGCCGTCCATCCTCGAAGGCGGGCTGCTGATGCTGGCCTTCGGCGCCGGCACGCTGCCGTCGATGCTTTCGGCCTCCTTCCTCTTCGGCAAGCTCGGCCCGCGCTTGCGCGGCTGGCTGCTCAAGGGGGCGGCGCTGTTCGTCATCGCCCTCGGTGTGTCGACGCTGTGGCAGGGGCTGCGCTACTACGCCGTGATGCGTAGCCTGATCGGCTAGGTGCGACGTTTTGCCGCATTCGCAATGCATCGATGAAGGCTAATATTCCCTGTATCCAATAACGACAGGGAGAAAGACCATGAAACGCCGCGATCTGCTCAAAATGTCCATGCTCTCCGGCCTGGCCGCCGCTACGACCGGCAGTGCCGTCGCCGCCGATGCCTGCCCGGCGGACGGTACGCCGGCCCAGTTCGTTCCGAAGACGGCGCCCGACGCCAATCCGCTGGAGAACGAACTGGCCAAGCACCCGAAATGCCCTTACTGCGGCATGGATCGCAAGGAACACAACCGCACCCGCATGCTCGTCCAGTATTCCGACAACCTGACCGATGGCGTCTGTTCGATCCACTGTCTGGCGCTGTCGCTGGGACTCAACATCGACCGCGAACCGAAGATGATCTGGGGTCCGGACTACGCTTCGACAGTCGATCCGCGTCCGCTCTATCCGGTCGATCAACTGACCTACCTGATCGGCGCCGACCTCAAGCACGCGATGACCAAGCGCAGCAAGCACTCGTTTGCCTCCGCCGACCAGGCGAAGGAATTTCAGGCCAAATTTGGCGGTTCCCTGGCCAAGTTCGACGAGGCCTTGCGTGAGGCTTATGTCGACATGGCGGCCGACGTCAGCATGATTCGCAAGATGCGCGAGGAACGCCGCCAGCGGGCTGTCCAGCAGAAGCAGGGCTGATGCTACGCCGCAGCCTGATCCTGTGCGGCCTGCTGTTCTGGGCGGTCGCCGGATTCGCCCAGAACGTGCCGCGACCGGGACCGAAGGATCTTTGCCCGGTATGCGGCATGCTGGTCTCCAAGTACCCGAACTGGGTCGCCGTCGTCGTCTGGAAGGATGGCCACGCGCATTTCTTCGATGGCGCCAAGGACATGTTCAAGTTCCTGCACGACCTGCCGAAATTCGCACCCGGCCACCGCAAGGAAGACATTGCCGGTATCTACGTTACCGACTTCTACAACCTCGAACGCATCGATGCGCGCCAGGCCTGGTTCGTGACCGGCTCCGACGTGCTCGGGCCGATGGGCCACGAGTTCGTGCCGCTGGCCTCGCGCGCGGATGCCGACGATTTCCTGAAGGACCACAAGGGCAGGGCGGTCTTCGCCTTCGCCAGTGTTACGCCGCCGGTCGTCGAGCGCGTGGACACCGGCAAGCCCTGAGACGCGCCGGCGTCCTCAGGCCGCGTAATGGACGGCCAGCCAGATCGTGATTTCGCCGGGCGCCGTCCAGTCGACGCGGTGCCGGCGATGCGGCGCGATGTCGACGAAATCGCCGGCTTTCAGATGCCGTACCTCGGCCTCGTCGGCGAAGCGCAGGCGGGCATCGCCCTGGATCAGCAGCACCCATTCGCCGTCGGGCTGGTCGTACCAGAAGCCTGCCGGGCTGCACTGGCCGGTCGACACGATGCGCTCGATGCGCAGGCCGGGCCGCGCGAGCAGTTGCGAAAATTGCTCATCGGTTGCGGTCGACCGCGGCAGATTGGCAAAAATGCCGTCCATCAGGCGTGCGCCTTGGGCAGGTGGCGTTTCAGCCAGGTCACGGCGTCGTCGACGTAGGTGAAGACCACCGGGATCACCAGCAGGCTGAGGAAGGTCGAGGTGATCAGGCCGCCGATGACGACGATGGCCATCGGCGCGCGGAAGCTGGGGTCGGTGCCGAGGCCGATGGCGATCGGCAGCATGCCGGCACCCATGGCGACGGTGGTCATGACGATCGGCCGGGCGCGCTTGCGGCAGGCGTCGAGCAGGGCGTGCCAGCGGTCGAGGCCATGCTCGCGGCGGGCGAGGATGACGTAGTCGATGAGCAGGATTGAGTTCTTGGTGGCGATGCCCATCAGCATGATGAGGCCGATCATCGACGGCATCGACAGCGCCGTCTGCGTCACGAACAGCGCCAGGAAAGCACCCGGAATCGAGAGCACCAGCGCCGCGAGGATGGTGACCGGCTGCACGAAATCCTTGAACAGCAGCACCAGCACGATATAGATGCAGAGCACGCCGGTCGCCATGGCGAGGCCGAAACTCTGGAACAGTTCGCCCATCGCCTCGGCGTCGCCGACCGTGGTCTGCAGGATGCCGGGCGGCAGATTGGTCAGGCTGGGCAGCGCCAGCGCCCGTTTCTCGACCTCGCCGAGCGGTTGCTGGTTGAGTTCGATCTCGAAATTGATGTTGCGCAGGCGGTCGTAGCGGTCGATCTCGGCCGGGCCGCCGGCCAGGCTCAGGGTGGCGACGTTGCCGATCATCACCGGGCCGTTCTTGCCGGGTACGGTCAACCGTTCGAGCAGGGGCAAATCCTGGCGCGCCGCCGGCGGCAGCTTGACGACGATGGGAATCTGCCGCTGCGTCAGGTTGAGCTTGGCGATGTTCTGGTCGTAGTCGCCGGCGGTGGCGATGCGCAGCGTGTCGGCGATCGCCGCCGAGGTGACGCCGAGGTCGGCCATGCGCGCGAAATCCGGGCGCACGACGAGTTCTGGGCGGACCAGGCTGGCGGTCGTGGTGACGGCGCCGATGCCGGGAATGGTGCGCAGTTCGCGCTCGACGGTGCGCGCGTGCTCGGCCAGCAGTTCGCCATTTTCGCTGGCCAGCACCAGCACGTATTTTTCGTTGGAGCCGCCGAGGCCGACCTTGATCTGGACGCCGGGCAGCACGGCCAGCGCCTCACGCAACTGGCGTTCGACTTCCTGTTTCTTGACGCCACCGCGATCCTGGCGCGGCGTCATGTTGATGGTCAGCGTCGCCTTGCGCACCTCGGGCGCGCCCTTCGGCGCGAAGGGGTCGCTGCCGGCGGCGCCGCCGCCGATGGCGGTATAGACCATCTTCACATGCGGGTTCTGCTCGACGATGGCACGCGCCTGCTCGGCGGCAGCGAAGCTCTCCCGAAAGGTGCTGCCGGGCGGTAGCGACAGATAGACCTGCGTTTGCGAGAGGTCGTCGGGCGGAATGAAACCGGTCGGCAGCAGCGGAACCAGCGCGAAGGAGCCGAAAAAGAAGACGAGGGCGGCGAACGTCGTCATCAGCCGGTGCTTCAGGCACCAGGCGGCCCAGCCGGTATAGACCGTCATCCAGCGCGGTTCGTGGTGTTCCCCGGTCGGCGGCTTGAGGATGTAGGCGGCCATCATCGGCGTCAGCATGCGAGCGACGACCAGCGAGAAGAAAACGGCGATGGCTGCGGTCCACCCGAATTGCACGAAGAATTTGCCCGGCACGCCGCTCATGAAGGCGGTCGGCAGGAAGACGGCGATCAGCGTGAAGGTGGTGGCGATCACCGCTAGGCCGATCTCGTCGGCAGCTTCGAGCGCCGCCTGCAGGGGCGTCTTGCCCATGCGCAGGTGGCGCATGATGTTTTCGATCTCGACGATGGCGTCATCGACCAGGATGCCGACGACCAGCGACATCGACAGCAGGGTGACGACGTTGAGCGTGAAGCCCATCAGGTACATGGCGGCGAAGGTGGGAATGATCGACAGCGGCAGCGCCGTGGCCGAGACGAAGGTGGCGCGCCAGTCGCGCAGGAAGAGCCAGACGACGATGACGGCGAGGATGGCGCCCTCGATCAGCAGCGCCATCGAGCCCTCGAAGTTTTCCTGCACCGGATCGACGAAATTGAAAGCCTCGGTGATGGTGATGTCCGGGTGATCCTTCTTCAGCTTTTCCAGCACCGCGCGCACGCCGTTGGTGACGTCGACCTCGCCGGCGCCGCGGCTGCGCACGATCTCGAAGCCGACCACCGGCTTGCCATTGAGCAGGGCGGCCGAGCGTTGTTCGGTGACGGTGTCGCTGACCGTGGCCAGCTGGTCAAGGCGAACCCGGCGGCCGTCGCCGAGGGCGATTTCCATCTGCCCAAGTTCCTCGGCCGAGCGTACGGTGGCGATGGTGCGCACCGACTGCTCGACACCGCCGACATCGGCGCGGCCGCCCGAACCTTCCTGCTGGATCTGCCGCAACTGGCGCGAAACGTCGGCGGCCGTGGCGCGCAGCGCGAGCAGGCGGGCCGGATCGAGTTCGACCCGGATCTCGCGGGTAACACCACCGACGCGCGCCACGGCGCCGACGCCGCGCACGCTGAGCATGGCCTTGCTGATCGTGTTGTCGACAAACCACGACAGCGCCTCGTCGTCCATGCGCGTCGAGGCGATGGTGTAGGTCAGGATCGGCGCCCCGGCCAGGTTGACCTTGGAAATCACCGGGTCCTTGAGATCGCCCGGCAGGTCGGCGCGAATGCGCGAAACGGCGTCGCGCACGTCGTCGAGCGCCTCCTGCGTCGGCTTTTCGAGGCGGAATTCGACGGTGACGATGGCGGTGCCGTCCTGCACCTTGGTGTAGATGTGCTTGATGCCCTGCAGGGTGGCAACCGAGTTCTCGATCTTGCGCGCCACCTCGGTTTCCATCTGCGCCGGCGCCGCACCGGGCAGGCTGGCGGTGACCGTCACCATCGGCAGGTCGATGTCGGGAAACTGCTGGATCTTCATCGCCTTGAAGGCCATCAGGCCGAGCAGGGTGAGCATGACGAACATCAGCACCGCCGGAATCGGATTCCGGATCGACCAGGCGGAAACGTTCATGGCTGCGCGGCGACGATGCGCACGGTGTCGCCGTCGGCGAGGAAGCCGACGCCGCTGGCCACCACCTGCGCCCTGGCGTCCAGCCCCGTCACCTCGAGGTGCTGTTCGCCATCGCGGCGGCCGGTGCCGACCTTGGTCTGGGTGACCTTGGCCGTGTTGTCCGGCCCGGGTTCGATGCGGAAGACGTAGGCGAAACCCTCGCGCAGCAGCACGGCGGATTGCGGCAGGGTCAGCGCCGGGCGCTGGCCGAGCTGGAATTCGCCGCGTGTGAACATGCCGGCGCTCAGCGCCTTGCCGGCTTCCGGCGGCAAGTCGACGTAGACGATGCCATTGCGCGTCTGCGGATCGACGGTCGGGGCGACGGCGCGCACCGTGCCGGCGACGGCGATGCCGTTCGGGCTTTCCAGCCTGACCGGCTGGCCGGGCTGCAGGCGGGCCAGTTCGGCGGCGGTGACCTCGGCGCGCCATTCCAGGCGGCCGCCGCGGATCAGGCGGAACAGTTCCTCGCCGGTCTGGGTCAGCGAACCGACGGTGGCGCTGCGCGCGGAGATGATGCCGTCGTCGGGCGCCATGACGGCGGCCTTGGAGCGCCGCAGTTCAGCCGATTTCAGTCGTGCCTTGGCCGCATTCAGCCGAGCTAATGCCGTATCGGCAACGGTCTGCGTCTGGATGCCCTGCTGCGGGCTGTAAAAGCCCTTTTCACGCAACTGCCGGGCGCGTTCGTTGATGGCCAGCGCCTCGGCCAGCGTCGC
>JAGOAU010000033.1 GCA_017983755.1 Azonexus sp.
CAGGTCGGTTGACACCACGGCCGGCAGCGAAATCTGGAGGGTTTCGAGGCCGCCGTCGATTTCGCGGGTGACGGTGGCTTTGCCGTCGGCGAGCACGACCTTGGAGGCGAAGGTGGCTTGCGGCCAGTTCTGCAGGGCGGCAAGCATCTGCCCGGTCTGGTTGGCGTCATCGTCGATGGCCTGCTTGCCGCAGATCACGAGTTGCGGTTGTTCCTTGGCACAGAGGGCCTGGAGGAGCTTGGCGACGGCCAGGGGTTGCAGGTCGACGTCGGTTTCGACAAGGATGCCGCGGTCGGCACCGATGGCCATGGCGGTGCGCAAGGTTTCCTGGCAGGCGGCGACGCCGCAGCTGACGGCGATGACTTCGCTGGCGATGCCGGCTTCCTTGAGACGCACGGCTTCTTCGACGGCAATCTCGTCAAAGGGGTTCATGCTCATCTTGACGTTGGCCAGGTCGACACCCGAACCGTCCGCCTTCACCCGTACCTTCACGTTGTAGTCAATCACCCGTTTTACGGGAACAAGTATCTTCACCAGTCTCTCCTTATTGGTCGATTAATCAATCTTCTTGCCGGCAATCTGTTTGACAGATACCAGAGCAATGCGCACAATGACCATACTGTGTCGTATGGAATGCATACGGTAGCGTATGGAAAACATGTCTGTCAAGCCCCCTCCCCGATCGCCGCGTCGCAAGATGGCCACGCCACGCACCCAGCTCGACCGCGCAAACTGGATCGAGAGCGCCATCGATGTCCTCGCCCGCGAGGGTGTCGCCGGCCTGCGCGTCGAGGTGCTGGCCAAGCGTTGCGGCGTTACCAAGGGCAGCTTTTACTGGCATTTCAAGGATCGCCAGGATTTGCTGGCGGCCATGCTTGAGCACTGGCGCGAAGGACGCATCCGGGACATCGATAAAATCACCACTGTTTCCCCCGGGCACGAGCGCGACCAGCTCCATTTTGCCATCGAAGTCTATGGCGCCAGCCGCAATCGCAAGGGGATGTCGATCGAACTGGCGGTGCGCGACTGGGCGCGTCACGACCCGCAGGCGGCGGCCGTCGTCGAAGCCGTCGATCTCTATCGTCTGGAATGCACCCACCGGCTGTTTGTCGCGGCCGGCATGTCGGACGCCGAAGCCAAGAGCCGCAGCCTCCTGCTGTACGCCTGCGTTTTCGGCTTGTCGCTGATGCATTACACGCATTTCGATGACCATCTCGATGACCTGAAGCAGCGTATCGCCGACCGAATCGTCTCGGCCTAGCCGAGACAGGCGGCCGCCTTGCCGCTGCCTTTCAATTGCTGCTCCCAACTCAAAAGATCGGCCACCAGCTGGTCGACCGCAACCGTCAGGGCGGCGACACCGCCGCGAGCATCGGCACTCGCTGCCGGCTTCTCGATCCTGAGTTCATAGCTGGTCAGGCTTGTTCGCGAGCGATCGAGCAGGTTTACCCGGCCCTGAATTACCCCGCGACTCGTTGTCGGCGTATCGAAGATCTGGATGAACTCATCGATATCGATTCGCAGGACACAACGCGTCCTGCCTTGCCCGGCCGGCATCAATCCCAGCTGCTGGATCAGGCGCTGCTGCATCATTTGCGCCGGTGGCCCGGCCCAGCGCGAGCGGGTGTAATCGCGCAAACGCTTCGGCTCGTCGTACGCCAGCCGGTATTCGATGCCAAGGGAGTCGAACCACAGCGGCGCCCGTACCTCGATCGCCAGTTCGCTACGCCGTCCCGGGGCACCACTGCCCCCGGCGACGGGCGGGCCAAAATCGTAGATTGCCAGCGCGCTGTCGCCGCCCCGCTTGCCCGCCCCGTAGCAGGCAGCAAGGAGCAAACAGCAAACAATGGTCAGCAGACGCCGCATGTCAGCGCTCCCCGCCAGCGGCAAAGCCCGCCTCGCCCGGCCCTGGCGCTGCCGCCGGAACGCCGAAGACCAATCCCTGCGGCGAATCTTCCAGCAGGCGCAGGACTCGGCTCAACTGCCGTGAAGTCGTCGAGAAATCGCTCGCCAATTCGTTGAGTCGCGGCATCAGGGCGGACGTCCCACCGGCCGAGGCATCGCCGATCGCGACATCGAGCCTGTCGGTCGCCAACTGCATCTTGCCGATCAGCAGCCGCGTGTCCGCCAGCAGGGGGCCGACCTCGCCAGCCGCCTTGGAGAGACTGCGCACGTTCTGGTCATCGAGCAGCTTGCGCACCTGAACCAGCGTCCCGTTCAGATTTTCCAGGGCCGGCTTCATGCTGGCCGAGGCGCCTTCCAGATTGGCCAGTGTCGCGGCAAAGCGGCGGCGATTTTCTTCGTTGAGGAGGGCATTGGCCGCCACCATGACTTCCTGCGCCTGGCGCAGCGTCGCACCGCCGCTTTCCCCGAGTTCTTCGAGTAACGAAGGCACCATCACGATGCGAGGTGCCTGGCCGTTCTCGGCGACCAACGGTTCGCGATTCTTGCCGCTCTCGAGCAAAAGAATGTGGGCAATGCCGGTGAGACCCTGGTAGGCCAGCTTGGCGACCGTTCCCTTGGTCAGCGGAATATCGTCCTCAACGGCAATCGTGACGAGTATGTTGCCGGCATCCTCGGGATCGAGTTCGATATCGACGACCTTGCCGACGCGAATTCCACGATAACGGACCTGGGCCTGGGGATTGAGGCCACCGACGTTCTGCCTGGTCACGACGACGTACTCGCGCAGATTGTCCTGGGTGCCGCGCAGCCAGAACAGGGCGAGCAGCGCCGCCGCGCCCAGCAGTAACGCGAACAGACCGGCAACGAGGGCATGCGACTTGTTTTCCATCGACGATTCCTACAACACCTGCGTTTGTTCACCGCCGCGGAAGGCAGCCACCAGGGGATGCTCCCCGGCCATCACTTCCGCCAACGGTCCGAATTCGACAATCCGTTGCTCGGCCAGGACCGCGACATGCGTCGCCAGCCTGGCCAGCGTATCGAGGTCATGCGTCACCATGATCACCGTCAGGCCCAGTTCACCCTGCAACTGTCGAAGCAATTCGGCAAAACTCCGGCTGCGGTCCGGATCGAGACCGGCCGTCGGCTCGTCCAGCAGCAACAACTCCGGCTCCAGGGCAAGCGCGCGGGCAAGCGCCACGCGTTTGACCATGCCGCCGGAAAGTTCGGCAGGCATCAGTTTGCCATGTCCGGGCTCGAGTTCAACCATCGCCAGCTTGAGATGAACCAGGCGACGAATCCAGTCGCTGTCGAGGGACTTCAGTTCGCGCAATGGAAAGGCGATATTGTCGAATACCGGCAATGCCGAAAACAGGGCGCCACCCTGGAACAACATGCCGAGGCGCCGGAGCATGGCGCGTTGAGATACGGGTTCGGCATCGGCCAGGTTTTCTCCGAACAGACTGATGCTACCCGCCGCCGGCCTGATCAGGCCGAGTATCTGGCGCAGCAAGGTCGTCTTGCCGCTGCCCGAGCCACCAACCAGCCCGACGATCTGCCCGGGCTCGACCCGCAGGTCGAGATTGCGATGCACGTAACGGTCGCCGATCACGGTGCTCAGACCCCGCATCTCGACCACCGCCGGCCTCGGTGCGGCGGTCATAGCTGGGGAATGCCCACATTGCGGGTCATGATCGCGAACACCGCATCGACCAGGATCACCAGCGTGATCGCCGTCACCACCGACCTTGTCGTATTGGCCGACAGGCTCTCGGTATTCGGCTTGACACGCAACCCGAAATGGCAGGCGACCCAGGCAATGACGAACCCGAACACCAGCCCCTTGCCCAGACCGATGACCAGGTTGGCGACCGGCACCGCGCGTTGCAGGTTCTCGACAAAATAGGCCAAGGGAATCCCCAGCTGCAGCAGTGCCGAGAGCATGCCGCCCAGCAGGGCGATGGCCGAAGCCCAGAGCACGAGCAGAGGCATGACCACGGTCAACGCGATTAATTTGGGCAAAACGACGCGAATGCTGCGCGACACGCCCATCGCCGACAGTGCATCGATTTCCTCGGTCACGCGCATGACGCCGATCTGGGCGGTCATCGCCGAACCCGAGCGGCCAGCCACCAGGACCGCCACCAGCACCGGGCCGAGTTCGCGGATGATCGAGACGCCGAGAATATTCACGATGAACAGATCGGCACCGAAATTGCGCAACTGCAACGCCGAAAGATAGCTGATCGTGACCCCGATCAGAAAGCCGACCAGCGCCGTCACCGGCAGGGCCATCGCCCCCGCCTTGTAGACATTGGCAGCCACTTCGCGCCAGGGCATCTCGGACGGGTGAAGCAGCAGATGCAGCAGATCGAGCAACATTTGCCCGTAGAGGATGACAAGCCCCCGAAAATTGTCGAAAAGTGCGAGCACCAGGTAGCCAAGGCGCTCGACCGGCCCGGAGGCTGATCCCGTGTCGGCAACCTCGGCCGAAGGCATGGCCGCAACACGCTCCAGCGCCCGCCGCTGGATTTCCGGAACGACAAGCTCGACCGGCCAGCGTTCATGCCACGTACGCCACAATAGAACGGCCGCAGCACTGTCCAGACGGCTGACTGATGACAGGTCCCAGGGCAATCCCGCGAGATCATCGCCGGCCAGCCGAATTTCCAGATCCTTCAGGCCCGGCAGCAGCGCGGCCAGCGTCCATTCGCCGGTCAGAACGACCTTCCCCGACTCGACTTGCAGACGGGGAAGCGGACTCACGCCACCTTCCTCGCCGTTCTCGACTTGACGATGTATTCCCGGCCACTCTGCCGCCAGACTGCAGCTTCTTCGCCCAAAGCGGCAGCCGTCCATGGATTCGCGGACAGCCATTCGGCCGGCAGTTCGAGCTGAAAACCATTCGGCGTCGCCTTGACGCGCCAGGCGGGAAGCGCCCGGTCGTCACGGGTGCGATGCAGCAGGACGGCCAGCCGCAGACAGAAAATCAGCCGCCAGGCGCTGTCGACCGCAGGAAGCGCCCCCAGTTTCTCAAGTTTGCCGCGGTGGCCGAGCACCAGCATGGCCAGGCGCGCCTGATCCTTCTTGGAAAAACCGGGCATGTCGGCGAAGGTCAGGATGTAGGCGCCATGCTTGTGATACGCGTTATGCGCTACCGAAATGCCGATTTCATGCATGCGCGTCGCCCAGGAGAGAAACTGCACATCCGCCTCGGCCGGCGCCCCCTCGGCCAGTTGTGTCAGCGCCGACAAGGCGGTCGCCTCGACGCGCTCGACCTGGTCGCCCTCGACCTGATAGCGGCGGCGAAACTGCGCCACCGTCGAGTCGCGCATGTCATGGTGGTGAAAACGCCCCAGCAGATCGTAGAGCACCCCCAGGCGCAAGGCGCCGTCGGCGTAGGTCATGCGCTCGATGCCCAGTTCCTCGAAAATCGCCGCCATGATGGCGATGCCCCCCGGCAGCACCGGCAGGCGATCACCCTTGACGCCCGGCAGGTCGAGGGCCTCGGCTGAACCCGCCTTGATCAGCAGCCCGCACAGCCGGTCCAGTCCCTCGCGGGTAATGCCGCTCTCGCCATTCGGATTCAGGTTGTTCATTTCCAGCACATCGGCAATCGCCCGTGCCGAACCGGAAGAACCGACCGCCTCCTTCCAGCCCAGGCGCTGGTAATCATGGGCGATCAGTTCGATTTCCTTGGCGGCGGCGATCTGTGCGTCGCGCAAGCGCTTCCGGTCGATCCTGCGATCCGGGAAAAAGCGCAGCGTATAGCTGACACACCCCATGTACAGCGATTCCATCAGTTGCGGGTCGTGCCGCTTGCCGATGATGAATTCGGTGGAACCGCCGCCAATATCGACGACCAGCCGCTTGTGGGTCGCCATCGGCAGCGAATGCGAGGCGCCGATGTAGATGAGGCGTGCCTCTTCGCGTCCTGCGATGATTTCGATCGGAAAACCGAGGGCCTCCTCGGCCAGCGGCAGGAATTCCGGCGCATTTTTGGCCACGCGCAAGGTATTGGTCGCCACCGCGCGCACTGCACCACGGTCGAGCCCCCCCAGGCGTTCGCCAAAACGCCGCAGGGCATCCAGCGCCCGCGCCTGCGCCGCATCGTCCAGGCGCTTGTCCGCTGTCAG
>JAGOAU010000034.1 GCA_017983755.1 Azonexus sp.
ACTTCATCCTGGCCATGCTGGTTGCGGTCTACCTGTTTTTGGGCCGGATTTTGCAGTCGCCGTTCGGTCGCGTGCTGGTCGGCATCAAGAGCAACGAACACCGCATGCAGGCTATGGGCTACCGGACTTTCCGCTACAAGCTGGCCGCCTTCACGCTGGCCGGCGGCCTGGGCGGCATCGCCGGTTTCCTCTACGCCGTGGTCTTCGGCTTCGTGACGCCGGAGCTGCTTTCCTGGCACCAGTCGGGCAACGTGCTGCTGATGGTCATTCTCGGCGGCATGGGCAACCTGGTCGGAGTGATTGCCGGCGCCTTCGTGTTCACCGGCATGCAGGAAGTCTTCGGCAGCTGGACCAAACACTGGCAACTGGTCATGGGGGGCGTCATCGTCGCCGCCGTGCTCTTCCTGCCCGGTGGCCTGGCCGCCATTCCGGGCCGTATCAAGCGTTCCCTGCAGGGAGGTGCAGCCAATGACTGAGCTTAAAAAGAACGAGGTCCTGCTCGTTGCCGACAAGATCACCCGCCGTTTCGGCGGCCTGGTCGCCAATCAGGACGTCAATGTCAGCCTCGAGCGCGGCAAGGTTCACGTCCTGCTCGGCCCGAACGGCGCCGGCAAGTCCACCTGCATCAACATGCTTTCCGGCGATCTGCCGCCGAGCGATGGCCGGATCACTTTCATGGGCAAGGACATCACCGGCCTAAGCGCCGCTCAGCGCTCGCTGGTCGGGATCGGCCGGAGCTATCAGCGGACCAACATCTTTCCGAAATTCTCGGTGCTGGAAAACGTCCGCCTCGCCGCCCAGTCGCGCCGGCAGCAGCCATGGCGGATTTTTAGCAAGGCGATGGAGCAGAAATGGGCCCTCGACAAGGCGCGGGCCTGCGTCGAGGAGGCCGGTCTGGACAAGAAGGTGGACTGGATTTCCGGCGTGCTCAGCCACGGCGAACAGCGCCAGCTCGAAATCGCCATGGTGCTGGCCACCGATGCGCAGGTCATGCTGCTCGATGAGCCGCTGGCCGGCATGGGTTCGGATGAATCGGCCAGGATGGTCGAAGTCCTCAAGCGCCTCAAGCCGACACGCGCCATCCTGCTCGTCGAGCACGACATGGATGCGGTGTTTGCGGTGGCCGACACCATTACCGTGATGGTCAACGGGCTGGTGCTGGAATCCGGGCCGCCGGCCCAAATCAAGGCCAGCGTGGCCGTTCAGCAAGCCTATCTGGGATCGGAGGATAGTTTCCATGTCTAACATGCTGCTCGAAGCCAAGGAGCTTCACACTTACTACGGCGCCAGCCATATTTTGCATGGCATCGATTTCAATATCCGGCAGGGCGAAGGCATTGCGCTGATGGGCCGCAACGGCATGGGCAAGTCGACGCTGATCAAGAGCATGCTCGGCATCGTCCGTCCCAAGCATGGCCGGGTGCTGGTGCGCGGCGACGATTTCAGCAAGGTGCCGACTTACAGGACGGCCCGGCGCGGTATCGCCTATGTGCCGGAAGGGCGGGGCATTTTCCCCAACCTGTCGGTCCGCGAAAATCTGCAGATGTCGGCGCGAGCCGGCGTCGATGGCCAGCGCAACTGGACCTTCGACCGGGTGATAGCAACCTTCCCGCGGCTCGGCGAGCGGATCAACAACGGCGGCTGGCAGTTGTCCGGCGGTGAACAGCAAATGTTGACCATCGGCCGGGCGCTGATGACCAATCCCGATCTGCTGATTCTCGACGAAGCCACCGAAGGGCTGGCGCCGCTGATCGCCATGGAAATCTGGCGCATCGTCAAGGAAATCCGCAAGACCGGGATCGCCACCGTGATCGTGGACAAGAACCACGGCGCGGTGACTTCGATCTGCGACCGGGCGATGATCCTGGTCAAGGGCGAGGTGGTTTTCACCGGCAGCAGCGATGAAATCCGCGCCAATCCGGAACTGATCCAGAAGCATTTGGGCGTTTGAACCACGACACCCGTTTCCAAGGAATATAGGCCATGAATATCAAGTCACTCGACATCATTCACGAAGAACATCGCGCCCTGGGGGCGATGCTCAGCGGTTTGCGCACCCTTGCCCGCGAAATCGAGGCGGGACGTCTGCAACCGGATTTCGACCTGCTGGCATCGATGATCGATTACATCGAGAAGGTGCCGGAAATAGTGCATCACCCGAAGGAGAACGACTACCTGTTCGCCAGGCTGCGCCTGCGCTGTGCCGAGGCCTTGCCGCTCATCGAGCATCTGGAAGGCGAACACCGTCTGGGCGAGGCGCGGATCGACGTGCTGCGCAGTGCGCTGGCGAGCTATCGGCAGCGCGGAGCGGCCGGTTTCCCGGTCTTTTATGAGGCGGCGAAAACCTATATCGATTTCGAGTGGGCCCACATGAATACCGAGGAGTACCGGATTTTCCCGCTCGCCAAGGCGCATCTGACGGCCGATGACTGGGCGGAAATCGATGCGGCTTTTCTCGCCAACGGCAGTCCCTGGGAAGGGGCGGCCGGCGAGTACGCCGCACTGTTTTCGAAAATTGTGAACATCGCCCCGGCCCCGGTCGGCCTCGGCGGCTGAAGCGATGGAGGCCGAGACCATGGAAACAGAAGCCGTATTTGCCTGGGAAGACCGCTACCTGCTCGGTTACACCGCGATGGACGATACCCACCGCGAATTCGTCGAGCTGGTGAATGCCTTGCTGACGGTGGGCGATACCGAGCTGTCGGCTGCACTGACGGCTTTTGCGGCCCATGCCGAAGCGCATTTCGCCGAGGAAAATGCCTGGATGGACAGCACCGATTTCCCGCCCCGCGATTGCCATAAAGATGAGCACGCCAAGGTGCTGGCTTCGGTGCATGACGTCCAGCAGCAGCTGGCCGAAGGCGATGTCGCCGTTGTTCGAACGCTGGCCGAGGCGCTGCAAGACTGGTTTCCCGGCCATGCCGACTACATGGATTCGGCCTTGTCGACCTGGCTGGTCAAGCGTAGCCATGCCGGCCGGCCGCTGGTTTTCCGTCGTGACGGCGGCAAGTCGAAGCAGTAGTCGGAATTTGCTCTCCCCGCCCGAAATCGAGTGCTCAGTGGTGGCTACTGTCCGGTTGCGCCTGCGGCAATCGGGAAATGATTTCGGGCTTTTTGGCCTGCTTCGGCGGGCCATTTTTTTCTTCAATCAGCAGCAAACCGCGCCGCGGAATGCTTGCGGGATCGCAGCGGTCGGGTTTCCCCTAGCTTGATGCCAGCCCGCCTGAACTGCCAAAGTGCTGCCCGCGATCAGAACAAGCTGAGTCAGCAATTTTCATATAAGAATACAAGGGAAAACAGCCATGAAAAAAATCCGTAGCCTGCTGGTTGCCAACCGCAGCGAGATTGCCATCCGGGTACTGCGTGCGGCCTCCGAACTGGGCATCCGCACGGTGGCGATCTTCTCGAATGAGGACCGCTTCGCGCTGCATCGCTTCAAGGCCGACGAATCCTATCTGGTCGGCGTCGGCAAGAAGCCGATTCAGGCCTATCTGGATATCGACGACATCATTCGTGTCGCCAAAGAGGCCGAGGTCGACGCCATTCACCCGGGCTACGGCTTCCTTTCCGAAAACCCCGACTTTGCCGATGCCTGTGCCAAAGCCGGCATCGCCTTTATTGGCCCGAACGGCGATGTGATGCGCAGCCTCGGCAACAAGGTAGCCGCCCGGGAACTGGCCGAGCGGGCCGGTGTGCCGGTGGTGCCGGCGACCACGGCGCTGCCGCATAATCTGGCGCAGGCCAGCCAAATGGCTTTGGCAGTGGGCTACCCGCTGATGCTCAAGGCCAGTTGGGGCGGCGGCGGGCGCGGCATGCGCGTCGTTGAAAACGAAGCGGAACTGGCGCCGGCCCTGGATGTGGCGCGGCGCGAGTCGCTGGCGGCCTTCGGCAATGACGAGGTCTATCTGGAAAAACTGGTTCGCCGGGCCCGCCATGTCGAAGTCCAGGTGATGGGCGACCGTCACGGCCACCTGGTGCACCTCTTCGAGCGCGACTGCACGGTGCAGCGCCGCAACCAGAAAGTCGTCGAACGGGCGCCGGCGCCGTATCTCGATGCCGCAACCCGGCAGGAGTTATGCGAATCCGCCCTGCGCCTGGCGCGGGCCGCCAACTACACGCACGCCGGCACCGTTGAATTTCTGATGGATGCCGATACCTGCAAGTTCTATTTCATCGAGGTCAATCCGCGCATTCAGGTCGAACACACCGTCACCGAGCAGATCACCGGGGTCGATATCGTCAAGGCGCAGATTCGCGTCACCGAAGGCTACCGGATCGGCGAGGAAGAATCTTTCGTCCCGCTGCAGGCCGATATCCGGATGTCCGGTCATGCGCTGCAATGCCGCGTCACCACCGAAGACCCGGAAAACAACTTCACGCCGGATTACGGCAAAATTACCGTGTACCGCAGCGCCGCCGGCTTCGGCATCCGCCTCGATGCCGGCACGGCCTATTCGGGCGCGATGATTACGCCGTTCTACGACTCGCTGCTGGTCAAGGTCACCGCCTGGGGCCACAGCAGCGATGAAGCGGCGCTGCGGATGGATCGCGCCCTGCGCGAATTCCGCGTCCGCGGTCTGGCCACCAACCTGCAGTTCCTCGAAAACCTGATCGCCCATCCGCTGTTCCGCTCCGGCGAATGCACGACCCGTTTCATCGACAGCACGCCGGAGCTGTTCAACTTTGCCAAGCGCCGCGACCGGGCCAGCCGCCTGCTCAAGTTCCTCGGCAATGTTGCGGTCAACGGCAATCCGGAGATGAAAGGGCGCAAGCTGCCGGCCTTGCCGCTGGCCCGGCCGATCAAGCCGATTTTCGACCTCGGTGCCCCGATCCCGGCCGGCACGCGCGACAAACTTAAGGAACTCGGCGCCGCCGGTTTCTCGGCCTGGATGAAGGCGCAGCCGCAGGTCATGCTGACCGACACCTCGATGCGCGATGCCCACCAGTCGCTGCTGGCAACCCGCATGCGGACGCACGACATGCTGGCCATCGCGCCGTACTACGCCCGGATGGCGCCGCAGCTTTTTTCGATGGAATGCTGGGGCGGCGCCACCTTCGACGTCGCCTTGCGCTTCCTCAAGGAAGACCCGTGGGAACGCCTGCAGCGTCTGCGCCAGCAAGTGCCGAATATCCTCTTCCAGATGCTGCTGCGCGCCTCCAATGCCGTCGGCTACACCAATTACAGCGACAACGTCGTGCGCTACTTTGTCCAGCAGGCGGCCGAAAATGGCGTCGACGTCTTCCGCGTTTTCGATTCGCTGAACTGGGTGGACAACATGCGCGTCGCGATGGACGCCGTGGTCGAAACCGGCGCGCTCTGCGAAGGCACGCTGTGCTACACCGGCGACATCTTCGACCACGGTCGACCCAAATTTAACCTCAAATATTATGTCGACCTGGCCCGCCAACTCGAGAAGGCCGGCGCCCACATCATCGGCATCAAGGACATGGCCGGCGTCTGCAAGCCGCGGGCGATCGGCGCGCTGGTCAAGGCCCTCAAGGAAGAAGTCGGCCTGCCGCTGCATTTCCACACCCACGACACCAGCGGCATTGCCGCCGCCTCGGTGCTGGCCGCGGTCGAGGCCGGTTGCGATGCCGTCGATGGCGCGCTTGACGCCCTGAGCGGCCTGACCTCGCAGCCCAACCTCGGCTCCATTGCCGCCGCGCTGAAAGGCAGCGAGCGCGATCCGGGCGTCGATCTCGCGGCGCTGCAGTCGCTGTCGCATTACTGGGAAGGCGTCCGCCACGCCTATTCGCCATTCGAGCCGGAAATCCGTTCGGGGACTTCCGACGTCTACAACCACGAAATGCCCGGCGGCCAATACACCAACCTGCGCGAACAGGCGCGGGCGATGGGGCTGGCGCATCGCTGGCCGGAAATTTCCCGGGCCTATGCCGATGTGAATCAACTGTTCGGCGACATCGTCAAAGTGACGCCGACTTCCAAGGTGGTCGGCGACATGGCGATCTTCATGGTCGCCAATGACCTGAAGCCGGCAGAAGTCAGCGATCCGACGCGCGAAATATCCT
>JAGOAU010000014.1 GCA_017983755.1 Azonexus sp.
CCAGATCCTTCATGGTGATCATCTCCTAAAATCCTGCTCAAAAAATGAGCGGACGAGTTAATCACCCTGGTCAATTTTCAGCGCGCACAACCTCGCTTTTCTGGTCAGTTTTCAACGAGCGTCAACATACCGCCGATTCTCGGAATCGACGGGACGGTGGAACAGAGCGGGTGCCCTTGATGACGAACGCCAATTAGGACGTTTGATGTTGTGGATATTGCGACGTGCTCTGCATGGTGCGAGCCGCCAGCCAGTCGAGGACGACCTGCCGGTCGTAGCGAATCGGCGAGCGCGAGCTTTCGGGGTTGAGCTTGACGAACGGAGGGGAGATGCCTCGCGTGCGGTAGCCCTCAAGCGTGTTCGGGCGGATGCCGATCAGCGCGGCGGCTTCGGCATTGGTAATCAGTTCAGGGTTGGGATTCATTTGGAACCTCGCAGGACGTTGATGCCTGGTGGTTCCCAAAGAAGGCGAGCGGGGTGCTGTCGAGGACAGCCATCGAGCATTGCGCTCGATAACCTTACGCAGACCGTCACCGATTGACGGTGACGGTTACTGCTGGCCGTAACTTTACAGGGCGGCTTCGGTTACGGGTTTGATGGAGGCGTCAGGCTCGGTCAGCTTGACATCCAAGAAACCAATCTCCTGGCACTTCTTCACAAGAAACTTCTCGATGTCGTTGAGAAAGTGGTCGATGACAATATCGGCGCGCATAAGAGAACGGCTGGAGCACCAAGTCACAAGCTCGGCCGCCATCTGATATTTTGCCGGAATCTCTTCCTCCATATGAACGCCCATCTCATAGCGGCGCTCTAACCATTCAGAAAGATTCTTGAGCGCATTTTCAACTTCTTTGAATTGCTCGTAAGTGAGCAAGCAAGTTGCTTCGGTTGTGCCGTCCCGGGTGAGGTTTTTGTATGTAACGTGCATGTTTGTAACTCCTTGTCGATGCTGCGCCGGAGCTACAAAAGCAAAACCGGCAACAGCGTTGTTGAACACTGAATGCCGGTTTCGGAGTATGGCGAACGGACGCCCGCTGAGGGCGACGCAGTCAGAATGGCATAGGTCGCATCACCTGTCAAGACCCGTGTGGGAACCCTTCTCAACTTCCAGCTCGTAGGCTGCCGCCTGCGCTGCAATATGGTCGCTGATCCTCTGCGTCTCGGGACGTAGGTATTGAAGCTTCGACGTTTCCAGATAGTGCTGGGCGGTCACCCCTCGCGGCACATGGTTCGTCAGCAGTTCGATCTTGAAGAAGTCGATGCCGCAGTCAGCGATGCCGATGGTCGTAAATGTTCGTCTGAGGTCGTGGGGCGATAGGTGCAGCCCTGCAACCTCGCTGACCTTCGCCATCGTGTCGCGTGGATCAACTATGTGGCCTCGCTTGCCCCAGGACGGAAAGACGAACGGGTTGCCATCGACCTTCGGGCGCTTCTTGAGCATCTCGACCATCTGCGTCGATAGCGGTATCCACACTGGATTCCTGTTCTTGGGGTCAGGCAGGTGCAGCCAGCCTTCGTCCAGATTGACGCGATCCCAAGTAAGCTCGGCTCCTTCCATCTTTCGCAGGCCGGTCGCCAGCAACAGCATCACCAGCGCGACAGACGATGCCGTGTCGCGGTTGTATGCGGCGGCGTACCATTCTTGAAGGTGTGCCCACACTGCGCCGAGCTTGTCCTCCGGTATCCGGGTCGTCTTCGGCTTTAGCGGGGCAACCTTCCGGTGAAGCACGTCGCAGGGGTTGTCTGTCAAGATTGCGCTGCCGTCGGGCTTTCGGTACTCGCGAATGGCGTAGTTGAAAAGCGCCTTCAGGATCGACATGCACTGCGCCGCCTGTGCCGGCGCTCCCTTCTTGCCTCGCAGACCCTTGTCGCGCATTTCGATGTATCGCTTCGACACCATCGTTCTGTCTATCTGGCTCAGGGGTTTGTTCAACCACGCCTCGAACGTTGTGGTTACGTGGCGCTCGATTTCTTCCTTGCTGCTGTCCTTCAGCGGTCGGTCGCGCTGGTAGGCGGTGGCGACCTCGCGCAGTGTAGTCCCCTGGACCTTCTTTTCCTTGGCAACATCTCGCGGGTCGATACCCTTTGCCATGTCTCGCAGAAGGTCTTGAGCCTGCTCCCTTGCTTGATCGGGAGTGAAGACCCCATGCGGGCCAATTGGGATTCGTGCCTCTTTCCCGTTGATGCGACCTTGGGCGACATAGGTGATGCGTCCGTCAGGCGTGGCGCGTGCTCCGAAGCCGCGCAGGACGCCGCACCAGTGGATTTCGTACCCGCTGGCGGGAGGGGCGATTTTGTCGATGGCGCTCTTGGTGAGCTTGGGGCGATGTTTGAGTTCTGGCATGTCGTTCTCCTTTATCGGTAAGCGTGCGGTAAGCACGTCGCGTAAAGTTACGACAAGTTACATCAAACTAAAAGTGGCCGCAAGTCGTTGAAAATACTGGGTTCGCCAAGGCTTACAGGGTAGCGAAAAGCTATGCAAAGGAAGCCACCAACAAACTTGAAAACCGGCGTGGGGAAACCCATCGTGAGTTCGAATCTCACCGGACCCGCCACTCTCCCTCGCGTTTTGACCAGAAGCCTGTTTTTTTCTTCGCGCGCGCGGGCCTGTGCTTTCGGATTCTTGCTCAATCAGCGCTGCCCGGGCGTATCGCGTCGGCCCAGCAGTTGGGAGTTTCGTAAAGGCGAACGCGCTCGAGTCGCAGGTGGTTGCCATAGGTGTCACGGTAAACCGCGTTCAGACGGTCGAAAGCGATCCGCGCCAGGTTTTCGGCGGTCGGGACGCGGTCGAGGATGACTGTCTTGTGGTCGGGCAGCGAGTTCAGGAAATCGACGATGGCGCGGTCGCCGGCAAACGCCAGAAAAGCGTGGTCCCACGCGTCGACCAGATGCGCCTTGGCCAGATCCTTGACCTGCGAGAAATCCATGACCATGCCGTTGGCGGCGTCGCCGGCCTTGTCGATGATGTTTCCCGACAGCGAGATCTCGATGACGTAGCGGTGGCCGTGCAGGTGCCGGCACTGGCTGCGGTGGTCGGGGATGCGGTGGCCCGCGTCGAATTCGAGGCGGCGGGTGATCAACATGGCAGATTCGTCTTTTAAGCGGTCGCGGATTATACAATGGACCCATGCTGACGATCGAAGACCACCGCCGCGACAGCGCCGGACTGCGCTACGTTTACCCCGTGATTTCCCGCCGGGCGGGCGGGGTTTCCGTGGGCATCAATTTGAATGTCAACAATGCCTGCAACTGGGCCTGCGTTTATTGTCAGGTCGACAACCTGAGCCGCGGCGGGCCGCCACCGATCGATCTCGATCTGCTCGAACGGGAGCTGGCGGCCTTTCTCGACGACGCGCTGCATGGCGACTTCATGGCGCGCGAGGTGCCGCCCGGTGTGCAGCGTCTGGAAGATGTCGCCTTTTCCGGAAACGGCGAGCCGACGAGCGCTGCGGAGTTTCCCGAAGCTGTCCAGCGGGTGCGCGGCGTGCTGCAACGCCATGGTCTGGCTGGAAAGCTGCTGGTAAGGCTGATTACCAATGGCAGCATGCTGCATCGGCCGGGGGTGCAGGAAGGCATCCGTGTATTGGGCGAATTGGCTGGCGAAGTCTGGTTCAAGGTCGATCGGGCGACCGCCGACGAGGTCGCTGCGATCAACGGCGTGCCGCTGGATATCGAAAAGGTCCGGCGCAATCTGGCACAGTGCACCGCTCTGGCCCCGACCTGGGTGCAGACCTGCTGGTTTGCGCTGGATGGCCAGGCGCCCGACGCTGCGGCACGCGATGCCTATTGCGCATTGCTCGCGCCGCTGGCGGCCAGCCTGGCCGGCGTTCATCTGTACGGACTGGCGCGTCCGTCGCTGCAACCGGCAGCGCCCCGCCTGTCCCGTCTGGCACAGGAAGAACTCGAGGCGTTTGCCGCGGAGATCGAAAAAAAAACAGGCATCCGGGTGGTTGTTTCCCCATGATGCCTGCTGCTGCGGTCGACGGCCTTTTCAGACCGGATTTCAGGCCGCCTTCTTGCCCTTGCTGCGCGCCGATTTCTTGAGAGACTTGTAAAGCTCCGGTTCCTGGGCCTTCAGGTACTCGATCACATCCCAATCCTCGCGCTTGATCGACTTGATGTCGATCTGCTCTACATGCACCAGGCGCAGGAGTTCGCGTACCGGTTTGGGCATGTTGCGCCCGCTTTCGTAGCGTGAACCGCCGCTTTGCGTCACGCCAAGGGTGGACCAGAATTGTTGCTGGTTGAGGCCAAGCTTGCGCCGGATTTCACGGGCATCGATTTTTTCTATGGTCTTCACAGTTGTCATCTCTACTCTCCGTCCGCCAGTGTTGTGGGATTACCCAAGCATCCTAGCGGTGTATGACTTAGGTAATATAAGGAATTGTATATCTTGTTATGACGATAGACAAGTGCCAATGCCATAAGTTTCGCCGGATTGGATTGGGGAAATCCCCATGCGTTTCTGGGCTTAGGTTTGCGTCGTGACGGCAGGGCTGCCGCCGGTGCTTCCCCAATCGGGCCGGATGCTCTAACATCCGCCAACCAATAATCCACAATTTCGGAGAGACATCATGCAGGTCAGGGAGATCATCCAGCTCAAGGGCGGCACCTTGTATACCGCGACTCCCCAGCAACCTCTCGCGACGGCGATCGACACCATGGCGGAACTTGACGTCGGGTCGCTGGTGGTCATGGAGTCCGGCAAGATGGCCGGCATGCTGACCTTCCGCGAAGTGCTGCAGGCGATGAAGCAGCACGACGCCTGCCCCGTGGGGGTGACGGTCGGCGACGTCATGGTCAGGGATCCGGTGACGGCGTATCCGGACATGCAGGCCAACGACCTGCGGCGCCTGATGATCGAAAAGCACTCGCGCTACCTGCCGGTGATTGATGGCGATACCCTGATGGGGGTCATTTCCTTTCTCGATGTCGCCAAGGCCGTGCTCGAAGAGCAGAGCTTCGAGAACAAGATGCTCAAGAACTACATCAAGAACTGGCCCGACGAACCGCAGGCCTGAGTCGATTTTGTAAAAAAAGGCGGCTTCGGCCGCCTTTTTTCATTGTCTGCGGTCGGTTGCGGTCGACCGTCCGGATAAGGGCATTTTGCCCGGCATGATAAACTGACAGCTTCGTTTTCGACTGTCACTTCTCATGTCCGGCAATACTTTTGGCACCCTGTTTACCGTTACTTCGTTTGGCGA
Organism: Azonexus sp.; assembly: GCA_017983755.1. Classification (GTDB taxonomy): domain Bacteria; phylum Pseudomonadota; class Gammaproteobacteria; order Burkholderiales; family Rhodocyclaceae; genus Azonexus. The sequence continues at coordinate 5,205 of JAGOAU010000014.1, forward strand.
ATCGCATGGCCCGGCCATCGGCTGCGTGGTCGATGGCTGCCCGCCCGGGTTGGCGCTCGATGCAAGCGACATCCAGGCCGAGCTTGATCGCCGCAAACCGGGCACCTCGCGCCATGTGACGCAGCGCCGCGAGCCGGATGCCGTCGAGATCCTGTCGGGCGTCTTCGAGGGCAGGACCACAGGCACGCCGATTGCGCTGCTGATCCGCAACCAGGACCAGCGCAGCAAGGATTACGGCAACATCGCCGAGACTTTCCGTCCCGGCCACGCCGATTACACCTACACGCAGAAATATGGCTTCCGCGACTACCGCGGTGGCGGCCGCTCGTCGGCCCGCGAGACGGCGGTGCGCGTGGCGGCCGGCGCGATTGCCCGCAAGTGGCTGCTGGAGCGCTACGGCGTCAGCATCCGTGGCTGGATGAGTGCGCTCGGGCCGATCGAAATCCCCTTCATGTCTGCCGACGACATCGACGGCAATGCCTTCTTCGCGCCAAATGCCGGGCTGGTACCCGAACTGGAAAACTACATGGATAGTCTGCGCAAGTCGCTGGACTCGGTCGGCGCCAAAATCACCGTTGCCGCGACCGGCGTCCCGCCGGGCTGGGGTGAGCCGGTGTACGACCGGCTGGATGCCGAGATCGCCTACGCGATGATGGGCATCAACGCCGTCAAGGGCGTCGAGGTCGGCGCCGGCTTCGCCTCGGTGGCGCAGAAGGGCAGCGAGCACGGCGACGAAATGACGCCGGAAGGCTTTCTCACGAACCATGCCGGCGGCGTTCTCGGTGGGATTTCCACCGGCCAGGACATCGTCGTCAACATGGCGATCAAGCCGACGTCGTCGATTGCCCAGCCGCGCCGTTCGATCGACAGCCAGGGCAATGCCATCGAGGTGGCGACCGAGGGGCGTCACGACCCCTGTGTCGGCATTCGCGCGACGCCGATTGCCGAAGCCATGCTGGCACTGGTGTTGATGGATCACGCCCTGCGTCACCGCGCCCAATGTGGCGATGTCATCTGCCAGACCCCGCGCATTCCGGGAAAAATCGCGTAAAATCTTCAGATTTTTGCCGCTCATCGAGCGAATTTGCCGTTACAGGGAGCGTTTCATGCAAGTCGATCACCACGATCTCCATCACGAATTTCCGGAATTCCTCGACGCGATCCAGGCGCTGAAAACCGGCAACGCCCACTTTGCCAAGCTGTTCGCCAGCTACAATCGCCTGACCGGCAAGGTCGAGGATCTGGAAGAAAACGACATGCCGGTGGCCGATTTCACCATCGAAGACATGAAGAAGCAGCGGGTCAAGCTCAAGGACGAGCTGTACCACTTGCTGCTGGCTTACCGCGCCGGCCAGCAAGCCGCCAAGGCCTGATCGGCCCTTTGCCCGACGGTGCATCCGGTAGAATTGCCGGATGCACGCTCTGCCTTATTGGCGCCTCTCGGGTTATTACTTTTTTTATTTCGCCTTCATTGGCGCCTTTTCGCCCTATTTCGGGCTCTATCTCCAGTCGCTGAATTTCTCGGCCTGGGACATCGGCCTGCTGATGTCGCAGATGCAGCTGATGCGCCTGTTCGGGCCCAATCTGTGGGGCTGGCTGGCTGATCGCTTCGGCCGGCGCATGGCGATCATCCGCCTGGCGGCAGTCGCCGGGCTGGCCGGGTTCACTGCCTTCTTCTGGCTCGACCGGCTGGGGGGCATGCTGGTCGCAATGGCGGTCATCGCCTTCTTCTGGAGTGCCGCGCTGCCGCTGGTCGAGACGCTGACGTTCGACCACCTGCGTGAAGATCGTGGTCGTTACAGCCGTATCCGTCTGTGGGGGTCGGTCGGCTTCATCGTCGCCGTGCTGGGTACTGGCGCCGTCCTCGATGTGCTGCCGCTGACCGGTGTCCTCTGGGTCTGCTGGGGTATCCTGGCCGGCATTCTGTTGCTCGCAGCCGTCCTGCCCGATGCGCCGGCCATGCCGTATGCCCACGACAGCCTGCCGGTCGCCGACATTCTGCGCCAGCCGCGCGTGCGGGCGTTGCTGGCCGCCTGTTTTGCCATGTCGGCGGCCCACGGCGCCCTCTATGTCTTCTATTCCATCCACCTCGCCGGCAATGGCTACAGCAAGGCCGAAGTCGGCGGCTTGTGGTCGCTCGGCGTGCTGGCGGAAATCGTCGTCTTCATGCTGATGGCGCGGCTGGTGCAGCGCTACTCACTGCGGCTGATCCTGCTGGCTAGTTTTGCCGCCGCCGTGCTGCGTTTCCTGCTGATTGGCTGGGGCGTCGAATCGCTGGCAGTCATGGTGCTGGCGCAACTGATGCACGGCCTCACTTTCGGCGCCTACCACGCCGCCGCCATCGCCGCGGTCAATCTCTGGTTTCCCGGGCGGGCGCAGGGGCGGGGGCAGGCGCTATATTCCAGCATCTCGTTCGGCGCCGGCGGCTTGCTCGGCGGCCTGATTAGCGGCTGGGCATGGGATGGTATCGGCGCCGGCTGGACCTACACGCTCGGCTCGGTCTTCGCCCTGATCGGCTTTCTGCTGGTCTGGCGCTGGGTCCCTGAGGCTGTTGCGGTCGACGTCGCCGGCGGGGCAAAAACCGCCGATCCTGTGCCATAATTCAACGCTTTACCGCACATTCGAAGCACGCCATGTCGAAGACACTTTACGACAAACTCTGGGAGAACCACGTCGTCCATCAGGAAGCTGACGGCACGGCCCTCCTTTACATCGACCGTCACCTGGTGCATGAAGTAACCAGCCCGCAGGCCTTCGAGGGCCTCAAGCTGGCCGGCCGCAAGGCGTGGCGCATTTCGTCCATCGTCGCGACGGCCGACCACAACACGCCGACCGACCACTGGGACGAAGGAATCAAGGATCCGGTTTCGCGCCAGCAGGTCGAAACGCTCGATGCCAACATCCGCGAAGTCGGCGCGCTGGCCTATTTCCCCTTCAAGGATCCGAAGCAGGGCATCGTGCACGTGGTCGGTCCGGAAAACGGCGCGACGCTGCCTGGCATGACTGTCGTCTGCGGCGATTCGCATACCTCGACGCACGGGGCTTTTGCCTGTCTGGCACACGGTATCGGCACCTCGGAAGTCGAGCACGTGCTGGCCACGCAATGCCTGCTGCAGAAAAAGTCGAAGGCCATGCTGATCGCCGTCGACGGCAAACTCGGCAAGGGCGTCACCGCCAAGGACGTGGCGCTGGCCATCATCGGCACCATCGGCACCGCCGGCGGCAACGGTTACGCCATCGAATTCGGCGGCAATGCCATCCGCGGCCTGTCGATGGAAGGGCGCATGACCCTGTGCAACATGGCCATCGAAGGCGGTGCGCGGATGGGCTTCGTTGCGGTCGACGACACTACGATCGAGTATTTGAAGGGCCGTCCGTTCTCGCCGAAGGGCGATATCTGGGAGAAGGCCGTCGCCTACTGGCGCACCCTGCATTCCGACCCGGGCGCGCAGTTCGACCGCGTCGTCACGCTGAAGGCCGAGGATATCCGCCCGCAGGTGACCTGGGGCACGTCACCGGAAATGGTCGTCGCCATCGACGCTACCGTGCCGGACCCCGCCAAACAGTCCGATCCGGTCAAGCGCGAGGGGATGGAGCGCGCCCTGCAGTACATGGGACTGAATCCGAATACGCCGATCAAGCAGATCGCCATCGACAAGGTCTTCATCGGTTCCTGTACCAATTCGCGCATCGAGGATCTGCGCGATGCCGCTTCCGTTCTCAAAGGGCGCCATATCGCCTCCAACGTCAAGCTGGCGCTTGCCGTGCCGGGTTCCGGCCTGGTCAAGCGCCAGGCCGAGGCCGAAGGGCTGGACAAGGTTTTCATCGCCGCCGGGTTCGAATGGCGCGAGCCGGGCTGCTCGATGTGTCTGGCGATGAATGCCGACCGCCTGGAACCGGGCGAGCGTTGCGCGTCGACGTCGAACCGCAATTTCGAAGGCCGCCAGGGACCGGGAGGGCGGACGCATCTGCTCAGTCCGGCGATGGCGGCGGCGGCGGCAATTGCCGGCCGCTTTGCCGACGTGCGCGACGTGCTGTAAGGAGAGAATGCCGTGAAACAAATGTTTGCCCTGATCGCCTGCGTGTTTGCCGTTGCGGCGTGCAACACGATGGAGGGTGTTGGCAAGGACATCAAGAAGGGTGGCGAAGCCATCGAGAAGGCAGCCAAGTAAATGGAAAAATTCGTTCGTCTCGAAGGTTTGGTGGCACCGCTCGACCGCAGCAACGTCGATACCGACGCCATCATCCCGAAGCAATTCCTGAAATCGATCAAGCGTTCCGGCTTCGGCCCGAATGCCTTCGACGAATGGCGTTATATGGATGTCGGCCAGCCCGGCCAAGACAATTCCAATCGTCCGAAGAATCCGAATTTCGTGCTCAACCAGCTGCGCTATCAGGGCGCCGAGGTGCTGCTGACGCGCGCCAATTTCGGTTGTGGCAGCTCGCGCGAACACGCGCCGTGGGCGCTGCTCGATTTCGGCTTCAAGGCGATCATCGCCGAATCGTTTGCCGACATCTTTTTCAACAACTGCTTCAAGAACGGCATTCTGCCCATCGTGCTGCCGGCTGGCGAAGTCGAGGCGCTGTTCCAGCAGGTCGAGGCGACGCCGGGTTACAAGCTGCTCGTTGATCTGCCGTCGCAGGCGGTTGTGCGTCCCGATGGACATGCCATTCCGTTCCAGATCGACGCTTTCCGCAAGGAATGTTTGCTGAACGGCTGGGACGACATCGGCCTGACCTTGCGTCATGCCGAAAAAATCAGGGAATTCGAAGAAAAACGCAGAATCGACCAGCCTTGGTTGTTCGCGTAACAAGGAGACGACATGAAAATTTGCGTTCTGCCGGGCGACGGTATCGGCCCGGAAATTACCGCCGAGGCGGTGCGTGTTCTGAAGGCGCTCGATCTCAAGTTCGAGATGGAAGGAGCCCTGCTGGGCGGCAGCGCGGTCGACGCGACCGGCAACCCCTATCCCGAAGCGACCCAGAAGCTGGCGCGTGCGGCCGACGCTATCCTGCTCGGCGCCGTCGGCGGACCGAAGTGGGATGCTCTGCCGCGCGAGCAGCGCCCCGAGCGCGGCCTGCTCGGCATCCGAAAGGATCTGAATCTGTTTGCCAACCTGCGTCCGGCGATTCTTTACCCGGAACTGGCCAATGCCTCGACGCTGAAGGCGGAGGTCGTGGCTGGTCTCGACATACTGATCATCCGCGAACTGACCGGCGACATCTACTTCGGCCAGCCGCGCGGCGTGCGCGAGGAAAACGGCGAGCGTGTCGGCTTCAACACCATGGTCTACAGCGAGTCGGAAATCCGCCGCATCGGCCATGTCGCCTTCCAGGCCGCGCAGAAGCGCAACAAGAAGCTGTGCTCGGTCGACAAGATGAACGTGCTCGAATGCACGCAGCTATGGCGCGACGTGATGATCGAGATCGCGCACGACTACCCGGATGTCGAACTCAGCCACATGCTGGTCGACAACGCCGCGATGCAGCTGGTCAAGGCACCCAAGCAGTTCGATGTGATGGTCACCGGGAACATGTTCGGCGACATCCTGTCCGACGAGGCCTCGATGCTGACCGGCTCGATCGGCATGCTGCCGTCCGCCTCGCTCGACGACAAAAACAAGGGACTCTACGAACCGTCGCACGGTTCGGCGCCGGACATCGCCGGCCAGGGCGTGGCCAATCCGCTGGCCACCATCCTGTCGGCAGCGATGATGCTGCGCTATACCTTCGGGCTGGAAGAGCAGGCACTGCGCGTCGAAAATGCGGTCAAAAAAGTCTTGGCGCAAGGCTATCGTACCGGCGACATCTACGAGCGCGGGACCAACAAGGTCGGGACGAAGGAAATGGGCGACGCCGTGCTGGCGGCGCTGGCGTAAACCGAACGACGGGTTCGGGCGTTAAATAAAGATTAATTCGGAGAGAGAGTCATGAAGAAGGTTGGTCTGGTCGGTTGGCGTGGCATGGTCGGTTCCGTGCTGATGCAGCGCATGGTCGAAGAGGGCGATTTCGCCCATATCGATCCGGTTTATTTCTCGACGTCCGCCGCCGGCGGCAAGGCACCGGTGTTCGACGGCAAGGAAGCCTCGCTGCCGTTGCAGAACGCGTCGGATATCGAGGCGCTGAAGGCCTGTGAAATCATCATCACCTGCCAGGGCGGCGACTACACCAAGGAAGTCTTTCCCAAGCTGCGTGCCACCGGCTGGAACGGTCACTGGATCGACGCCGCCTCTGCGCTGCGCATGGCCGACGACGCCGTGATCATCCTCGACCCGGTCAACATGAACGTGATCAAGGATTCGCTGGCCAAGGGGGGCAAGAACTGGATCGGCGGCAACTGTACGGTGTCGCTGATGCTGATGGGCCTCGGCGGCCTGTTCCAGAACGACCTGATCGAATGGGCAACCTCGATGACCTATCAGGCGGCTTCCGGTGCTGGCGCACAGAACATGCGCGAGCTGATTTCCCAGATGGGCGCCATCCACTCATCGGTCGCCGACCTGCTGGCCGATCCGGCTTCCGCTATTCTTGACATCGACCGCAAGGTTGCCGAGACCATCCGCTCCGATGCCTTCCCGAAGAAGAATTTCCGTAACACCCCGCTCGCCGGCTCGCTGATTCCGTGGATTGACGTGCCGGTCGAAGGCGGTCAGTCCAAGGAAGAGTGGAAGGGCGGCGCCGAATGCAACAAGATTCTCGGCAAGCCGGCTTTCCGTTCGCCGGGCTCGATTCCCATCGACGGCCTGTGCGTGCGCATCGGCGCCATGCGTTGCCACAGCCAGGCGCTGACCATCAAGTTGAAGAAGGATGTGCCGCTCGACGAAATCAGCGACATGCTGGCCAAGGCCAACCCGTGGGCCAAGGTCGTGCCGAACGATCGCGAAATTTCCGAACGCGAGCTGACCCCGGCCGCCGTCACCGGCACGCTGACCGTGCCGGTCGGCCGCCTGCACAAGATGGCGATGGGACCGGAGTATCTGGCTGCCTTCACCTGCGGCGACCAGTTGCTGTGGGGCGCTGCCGAGCCGCTGCGCCGCATGCTGCGCATTTTGCTGGACGCGTGATCACGTCACGTCGTCAGGAAAACCGGGGCTGCGACCCCGGTTTTTTTATGTTGGAAATATGCCAAAAGCCGCTGTTTAGAAGCCGGATTAGCTTGCATTGCTAAGTGCATGATGTTAATTTGAAAGTCCCGAATTCGACGCTCAGGATGGGTGGCGCCGTGACAGACACGACCAAGACAAATTTCAAAAAACGCGCAGCGGCCGTGGCTGTTGCTTCCTGCTTATCATTCGCTCCCTGGCTGGCCGAGGCCGCGGGTCTGGGCAAGATAACCGTTCTCTCCGGGCTGGGGCAGCCGTTGCGGGCAGAGATCGAGCTCAACGCGTCGCGTGCCGAGTTGGCCGGGATGTCGGCACGACTTGCGCCGCAGTCGGCCTTCCGCGAGGCGGGAATCGACTATGCATCTTCGCTGTATGACCTGCGTTTCTCCATCGAGAAGCGCAGCAATGGCATGCCGGTGCTCAAGGTCACTTCCGCCAAGCCGGTCAACGATCCTTTCATGGATTTCCTGGTCGAGCTGAACTGGCCGGCCGGACCTACCGTCCGTGAATACACCTTCCTGCTCGACCCGCCTGAGGTGGCTGCCAGGGCGGCCGGGCGTCCGGTTTCCTCCGCCGAGGCCAGAGTCGTCGAAACGGTGCGCGGTCCGGCGGCTGCGCCGGCGACGACGACGGTGAGGTCGGAAACGCCGAGGCCGGCAGCAGTGGCGCCGCGGGCAACGGAATCGAAAAAGCCTGGCGAACAGGGGACCCATCTGGTTCAGCAGGGCGAAACACTGCGCAAGATTGCCGGTGAGACAAAGTACGATGGGGTCTCGCTGGAACAGATGCTGGTCGGCTTGTTCAAGAAGAACCCGGATGCCTTCATCGGCGATAACATCAATCGCCTCAAGGCCGGGGCGATTCTCAATGTTCCCGACAAGGCCACCGTGGCTGCCGTGCCGGAAGCCGAGGCAAGGAAAGTTTACGTGACGCAGGCCGGCGACTGGAACGCCTATCGCCAGAAGCTGGCTGCGGCGACAGTCAAGGGGCAGCCCAAGCAGGAAGATGCGGCCCAGAGCGCCGCCGGAAAAATCACCGCGCGCGTGGAAGAAAAAGCCTCGCCGACCGAGCAGGCCAAGGATCAGGTCAAGGTTTCGCGGGCTGAAGCAGCCGCGAAGGGCGCTGCGGGTGGCAGGCCGGCTGCAGCGGTCGAGGAGGATCTGATCGCCAAGGACAAGGCACTCAAGGAAGCGCAGGACCGGCTGGCAGTCCTGGAAAAGAATGTCGTGGAACTGCAGAAACTGGTCGATATGAAGACCCAGCGTCTGGCAGAGCTGCAACTGCAGGCATCCGGCAAGAAGGAAGAAGCCAAGCCGGCAGCGCCTGCCGAACCACCCAAGCCGGTCGTTCCGGCCGAGCCGCCGAAGGTCGCCGAGGCCGCGCCGGTTGTCGAGGCGCCAAAACCTGCCGAAGAAGTCAAGCCTGCAGAGCCGCCTAAGGTCGCGGAGGCCAAGCCTCAGGAACCTGTCAAGGCACCGGCACCGGTCCAGGCAAAAGCGCCTGAATCGGATTTCGATCCCCTTCCGCTGATTGGCGGTGGCGGGGTGCTGGCACTGCTGGCTGGCTATTTTCTGCTCCGGCGCCGGCGCTCCGAACCGGAGCCCGAGCTCACTGCCGCGATTCCCGGACCATCCAGCCTGGGGCCGAATTCGGTTTTCCGGATGACTGGCGGGCAGAGTGTGGATACCGGCAACGTACCTCTGCAGACTGGAGATTTCAGCCAAACCGGGCCGGGCACCATCGATACCGATGAAGTCGATCCGGTTGCCGAAGCCGATGTGTATATGGCCTACGGGCGGGATGCGCAGGCCGAGGAAATCCTGATCGAAGCCCTGCGCAAGGATCCGCATCGCACCGCCATCCATGCCAAGCTTCTCGAGATTTATTCCAATCGTAAGAGCGTCAAGCAATTCGATACGCTGGCCAGTGAGCTCTACGCGCAGACCGGTGGCGTTGGTGCGGAATGGGAAAAGGTCGCCGCAATGGGTGCGGCTCTCGATCCGGAGAACCCGCTGTATTCAGGTGGTCGGTCCGCGGCGCCCGCCGAGGCCGGGAGCGCGCCGGCAAGTGCCCAGACGGATGGGGCGCGGGCGACGATGGTGCTTCCAGGCACGCTGGGCGTGATGGCGGCAGCAGCGGCAGCAGAGGAACTCGCCGTTCCGCAGCTGCCGGTGGAAGAGGTGCCTGAACCTGCTGTCCAGCGGGCCGATGAGATCGATTTTGGCCATTCGGTCGTGAGCGGCGACGTCAATGCCCTCGATTTCGATCTCGACAGCCCGGCGCAGTCGCCGGACCAGACCTTTGCGCAGGCGCCGGAGGTGGTCGAGTCGCTGCCGGAAATGGAGGCAATCGACTTCGATCTTGGCGCACCGGCAGCGGAGCCGTTCGCTACAACCGAGGTCAATCCGCAATTGCCGGCCAGCGAGACGCTCGTCATGGGCAACACCGGTGTCGAAAGCGATTTCTCCGAAACCTTCATCGGCTTTGAGCCAACCATGGTCCAGCAGGGCGAGCTGGTTCAACCGGAAGCAGGCCTGATCGACTTCCAGCTTGATACCGGCGTCCCGGCAGCGGAAACCGTGGTCGATCCAGCGGCCATGGTCGTCGGCGGCGACTACGGTAGCGATACCATGGTCAATCCGCAGGTGCTGCAGGAATCCATGATCGGCAATAACCTATTGGCGGAAACCGTGGTCAATCCGGCGGTCGTTCAATCGACCGGCAACGACCAGACTATCGTGGACGGCAATGCCGGTATGAACCTCGACGTCAATGCCGATGCTGCCGAATTCGATGTCAGTCTCAGCGAATCCGTCTTCATCGGTCAGCCGATGCCGGTCCCCGAGTTCGACATGACCTCGATCAATCTGGATCTTGGTGCCGATGCCACGGAGCAGACCCAGGTCGCCGATTTCTCGGGCAACTTTGCTGGCGATGCGATGCCCGGCGGGCAGGGTAACGAGGAAGTGGGAACCAAGCTGGCGCTGGCCAAGGCCTACGAGGAAATGGGTGACCATGCTCAGGCCCGCGAGTTGCTGCAGGAGGTGATGGCCGAAGGCAACGGCGATCTGGTGGAGCAGGCCCGCGAGATTATTGGCCGCCTGCGCGGTTAGAATTCGGGTTTGCGTACGGCACATGGCCCCCGCGTGGGGCCATGTGCATTTCAGGGCCGGTTTTTTGCATCCATCTACAGTATTGCTGGTTTGCCTGACAGGGATTGTCGTCATCCAGTTCCTGGGCTATGGCGGGCTGGGGTTGGTATTGCTTCTGCTGCTATCGACCTTCCGGCGGATTCTGCCCGGCTGGCGGGTGTTGCTGCGCCGCCTGCGCTGGCTGTTGCTGAGCGTCTGGTTGATACTGGCCTATGGGACCGCCGGTGACGCGCTCTTCGATCTGGCCTGGTTGCCGACGCATGAGGGCGCGGCGGAAGCGACGCTGCATGTGGCGCGCCTGGTGTTGATGCTGGGCTGCCTGGCTTGGATGTTTGCCCGGCTCGGGCGTCAGGGGCTGCTGGTTGCGCTGGTGTCGCTGCTGCGTCCGTTGTCGCGCCGCGGCGTGGCGACCGACCGGTTGGTGGTGCGTTTATCGCTGGTGATGGAGAATCTGCAGACCGAGTTGCCGAAGGGCGCATGGCGAAGCATGCTGGATGGAGATGCTGGCGGGGATGACGGACCGGCGAAATTGCAGGTCGAGGTGCCCTCCTGGCATCTTGTCGATTATCTTGCCTGCCTTGGGGTACTGGTTCTTTCAATAGGCGCAGTCGCGTTGGGGTGAATGGGTGGCGGTGAAGAGAATTGCCCTGGGGGTCGAATATTGCGGGACATCGTTTCGTGGCTGGCAGAGCCAGGCGCACGGCGCTACCGTGCAGGACGCCCTGGAGTCTGCACTGCGTGAAATTGCCGGCGCGGTGGTCGGCGTAATCTGCGCCGGGCGGACCGATGCCGGCGTTCATGCCAGCCAGCAGGTCGTCCATTTCGATGCGCCGGTGGAGCGCCCCATAACGGCCTGGGTGCGCGGCGTAAATTCGCATTTGCCGGATGGGGTGGCGGTCCGCTGGGCGCAGCCGGTCGCCGGAGATTTTCATGCCCGCTTCAGCGCGCGCGGGCGGCGCTATCGCTACTTACTGCTTAATCGCCCGCAACGTGCCGGTCTGTGGCATGGGCGGGTCGGCTGGTTTCACGGGCAACTTGATCTGGCGGCAATGCAGGATGCCTGCGGTCGACTGCTTGGCGAGCACGATTTCTCGGCGTTTCGTGCAGCCGAATGCCAAGCAAAGACAGCGGTCAAGACATTGTCGCGCGCCAAAGTTCGACAATACGGCTCGCTGCTGGTCTTCGACTTCGAGGCCAGTGCCTTTCTCCATCACATGGTGCGCAATCTGGTCGGTACGCTGGTCTATATTGGCAAGGGGGCGCAAGCGCCGGCCTGGATCGACGAATTGCTGCAGATGAAGGATCGCCGGCTCGCGGCGCCGACTTTTTCGCCGGACGGCCTGTATTTCCGTGGCCCGGTCTACGAACCGCATTGGGGCCTGCCCGACCCGGAAGATGACTTTCTCGATGGAGTGTTGAAGTGAAAACCCGGATCAAGATTTGCGGCATGATGCGCGAAGAGGATGTCGACGCGGCGTTGGCGGCCGGTGCCGATGCCATCGGCTTTGTTTTCTATCCAGCCAGCCCGCGTTACGTGACGCCGCAGCGGGCGGCCGAACTGGCGAAGCGGATTCCGCCTTTCGTCGATGTCGTCGGCCTCTTCGTCAATGAGACGCCGGAAGTCGTTCGCGCCGCCTGCGCAACCCTGCCGATCAACGTCCTGCAGTTCCATGGCGACGAGGATGCAGCCTATTGCCGGCAGTTTTCGCGACCCTGGCTGCGGGCGGCGCGGGTGAGGGCGGGGCTTGATCTGGTAGAATTCGCCCGCTCGTTTCCCGATGCCCGGGGTCTGTTGCTGGATGCCTTTGTCGACGGCTACGGCGGCGGTGGCCATGTTTTCGACTGGACGCTGATTCCGCCCGAACTGCCTTCGTTTTTGGTGCTTTCCGGCGGGTTGACCGCAGCCAACGTCGGCGAGGCGATTCGTCGTGTGCGACCAGTTGCGGTCGACGTGTCTTCCGGGGTCGAAATGAGCAAGGGCATCAAGGATCACTCGAAAATCGCCGCCTTCGTGGCGGCCGTACGGAAAGCCGATGAGTCAATATAACTTCCCCGACGCCAAGGGCCACTTCGGCCCCTACGGTGGCGTCTTCGTGGCCGAGACGCTGTTTGGCGCGCTCGACGAGTTGAAGGCGGCCTATGCCGCCGCCCAGGCCGACCCCGCCTTCCGTGCCGAATACGAATACGAGTTGAAGCACTTCGTCGGCCGTCCGTCGCCGATCTACCACGCCAAGCGCTGGTCCGATCTGCTTGGCGGCGCGCAGATCTACCTCAAGCGCGAAGACCTCAACCACACCGGTGCCCACAAGGTTAACAACTGCATCGGCCAGGCCATGCTCGCAAGGCGTATGGGCAAGCCGCGCGTCATCGCCGAAACCGGCGCCGGCCAGCATGGCGTGGCGACGGCAACCGTCGCGGCCCGCTACGGCATGGAGTGCGTGGTCTACATGGGCAGCGAGGACGTCAAGCGCCAGGCCGCCAACGTTTACCGCATGAAGCTGCTCGGCGCCACCGTCGTGCCGGTGGAAAGTGGCTCGAAGACGCTGAAGGATGCACTCAACGAGGCGATGCGCGACTGGGTCACCAACATCCACAACACCTTCTACATCATCGGCACCGTCGCCGGCCCGCATCCTTACCCGATGCTGGTGCGCGATTTCCAGAAGATCATCGGCGAGGAGTGCCTCGTGCAGATGCCGGAAATGACCGGGCGTCAGCCGGATGCGGTGATCGCTTGCGTTGGCGGCGGTTCGAACGCGATGGGCATCTTCTATCCGTACATCGATGTCGAGGGCGTCCGCCTGATCGGCATCGAGGCAGCCGGTTCCGGCATCGACAGCGGCAAGCACGCCGCGTCGCTGAGCGCCGGCGTGCCGGGCGTGCTGCACGGTAACCGCACCTACCTGTTGCAGGACGAGGACGGCCAGATCATCGAGACCCACTCGATCTCGGCCGGCCTCGACTACCCGGGCGTCGGCCCGGAACACGCCTGGCTCAAGGACATCGGTCGCGCCGAGTACCAGCCGATCAACGATGCCGAGGCGCTCGAAGCCTTCCACAATCTCTGTCGCCTCGAAGGCATCATCCCGGCGCTCGAATCCAGCCATGCGCTGGCCTACGCTGCCAAGCTGGCGCCGACGTTGGCCAAGGACAAGATTCTGCTGGTCAACCTCTCCGGCCGAGGTGACAAGGACATGCACACCGTGGCCGAAAAATCCGGGATCGTCTTCTGATGTCGCGCATCAAGTCCGCTTTTGAACGCCTCAATGGCGAAGGCCGCAAGGCGCTGATTCCCTTCATCACCGCTGGCGACCCCGATGCCGCGCAGACCCTGCCGCTGATGCACACGCTGGTCGAGGCCGGCGCCGACGTCATCGAGCTGGGCGTGCCATTCTCCGATCCGATGGCCGATGGCCCGACCATCCAGCGCGCCTCCGAGCGCGCCCTGGCCAAGGGCATGACCCTGCGCAAGGTGCTGGCGCTGGTTGTCGAATTCCGCAAGACCGATGCCAGGACGCCGGTCGTGCTGATGGGCTACGCCAACCCGATCGAGGCCATGGGACTGGAGAAATTTGCCGCCGCTGCCGCGCAGGCCGGTGTCGATGGCGTGCTGGTCGTCGATTACCCGCCGGAAGAGGCCGCTACCTTTGGCGCAGCGATCAAGGCGCACGGCATGGATCCGATTTTCCTGCTGGCACCGACGTCGACCGCAGCCCGCATCGCGCAGGTCGCGGAGATCGCCAGCGGCTATGTCTATTATGTATCGCTGGCCGGCGTGACCGGTTCGGGTGCCCTGAATGTCGATGCGGTGGCCGCGCGCCTGCCGCTGATTCGCGAACAGACCGGCTTGCCGGTCGGGGTCGGTTTCGGCATCCGCGACGCGTCGACCGCAGCACGCATTGCCGGTATCGCCGACGCGGTTGTCGTCGGTAGCCGGATCATTGAAGAAATTGAAAAATCGACGGCCGAAACCGCCTGTGCCAATGTACGGGCATTGGTCGCGGACATTCGCCGTGGTGTGGACGAGGTGAAAAAATGAGCTGGCTGACCAAACTGCTACCCCCCAAGATCAAGCGCGAACCGGGGCCGCAACGGCGCGGTGCATTGCCCGAAGGGCTGTGGAGCAAATGCGCGTCGTGCGAGGCGGTGCTCTATGCGACCGACCTCGAAAACAACCTGCAGGTCTGCCCCAAGTGCGGCCATCACAACCGTCTGGACGCTCGTCAGCGCCTCGACCTGTTGCTCGATGCCGAAGATCGCTTTGAAATCGGCGCCGAGGTCGTTCCGGTCGACAGCCTGAAATTCAAGGATTCCAAAGCCTATCCCCAGCGCCTGATGGAGGCCAACGAAGCGAGCGGCGAAAGCGATTCGCTGGTCGTGCTGCAAGGTGCCGTCAAGACTATCCCGGTCGTTGCTGCCGCCTTCGAGTTCGACTTCATGGGCGGCTCGATGGGTTCGGTGCTCGGCGAGCGTTTCGTGCGCGGCGTGCAGACCGCCGTCGAGCAGAAGATGCCCTTCATCTGCATTACCGCTTCCGGCGGCGCGCGCATGCAGGAGGGCCTGTTCTCGCTGATGCAGATGGCCAAGACGACAGCCGCGCTGACCAAGCTTTCGGAAGCCGGTCTGCCCTTCATCTCGATCCTGACCGACCCGACCATGGGCGGCGTTTCCGCTTCCTTCGCCTTCGTCGGCGACGTGGTGATCGCCGAGCCGAAGGCGCTGATCGGCTTCGCCGGTCCGCGCGTCATCGAGCAGACGGTGCGTGAAACCCTGCCCGAAGGCTTTCAGCGTTCCGAATTCATCCTCGAGAAAGGCGCCATCGACATGATCGTCGACCGCCGCGAACTGCGCGACCAGGTCGCCCGCGTTCTGGCACTTCTGCAAAAACTGCCGGCCGCCGCTTGAAGACTCTCGAAGACTGGCTGCATCATCTCGAAGGCCTGCACCCGAAAGGCCAAGCCGGCATCGAACTGGGGCTGGAGCGCATCCGGCGCGTCAAGGCGGCGCTCGGGCAGACGCAGGACTGTCCGGTCATCATCGTCGGTGGCACCAACGGCAAGGGGTCGACCTGCGCCTATCTGGAAAACATCATCGAACGCGCCGGCTACAAGGTCGGCTGCTACACCTCGCCGCACCTGCTGGTCTACAACGAGCGGGTGCGCGTCAACGGACAGCCGGCCAGTGACGAAGCCCTGTGCGCCGCCTTCGCCCGTGTCGAGGCGGCACGGCAGCAAGTCGCCACGGCGCTGACCTATTTCGAATTCGGCACCCTGGCCGCCTGGGAGGTATTTGCGGCCGCCGGCGTCGACGCCGCGATTCTCGAAGTCGGCCTCGGTGGCCGGCTGGATGCGGTCAACGCCTACGAACCCGACGCTTCCATCGTCACCACGGTCGCCCTCGACCATACCGAGTGGCTGGGGCCGGATCGCGAGAGCATCGGCTTCGAGAAGGCCGGCATCTATCGCGCCGGCAAGCCGGCCCTGTGCGCTGACCCGCAGCCGCCGCAAAGCCTGCTCGACCATGCGGCCGCCATCGGGGCCGACCTGCGGCTGATCGGCCGCGATTTCGGTTTCGAGCGACCTGCTGCGGAAAGTAACGAGAACCGGCTACAGTGGCGCTGGTGGTGCCGTTCCGGCGAGAAAATCATCAAGCGCGCTCTGGCCTACCCTGGCCTGCGCGGGCCGACCCAGTTGTACAACGCCAGCGTCGCGCTGGCGGCACTCGAGGCGCTGGGCGACAAGCTGCCGGTGACCATGCAGGCGATCCGGCCGGGGCTGATCGAAACCGAGCTGGCCGGCCGCTTCCAGGTGGTGCCGGGCAAGCCGGCCATCGTCCTCGACGTCGGCCACAACCCGCAGGCGATCAAGGTGCTGGCCGACAACCTGTCGGGCATGGGTTTCTTCGACCGCACGCATGCCGTGGTCGGCATGTTGAACGACAAGGACATCGTCGGCGCCCTGCGGGCCTTGAAGGGCAAGGTCGATTTCTGGCACGTGGCGACGCTGGGCGGCCCGCGCGGCACTTCCGCCGAGGCGCTGGGTGCCATGATTGCCGGCGCCGGCCTCGGTGGCGAGATCATCTGCCACACCTCGCCACAGGCCGCGATGCAGGCGGCCAAGGGGCAAGCCGCTGAAAGTGATAGAATTCTGGCCTTTGGATCCTTCTACACGGTGGCCGGGGCGCTGCAAGCGCTGCGTGTCAAACCCTAGTCATGGAAGACAACGACGCCCAGTCACAACTCAAGAAACGCGCCCGTCGCCGCCTGGTCGGCGCGGTGGCGTTCGCCTCGGTGGTCGCCGTGGTGCTGCCCATGGTGATGGACCACGAGCCGCGACAAAGCGTGCAGGAGGTCGAGATCCGCATCCCGGGGCAGGATGAAAAGCCGCTGGCGCCCAAGTTTGCCGTGACGCCGGTCGAGAATCCGGCACCGAAGGCGCCGGAGCCTGTCGCCGACAGCAAGCCGCCGGTGGCTGCCGAGGTGGCGCCGGGCACCAAGCCGACGACGCGGGTGCTTGAGGTCGCCAAGGACAAGCCGGCGGAAAAGGCTTCGGAAAAGACACCCGAAAAGGCGCCGCCAAAGCCCGTCGAGAAACCACCGGCCAAGCCGGAGAAAACTTCGGAAAAAGCAGCCGAAAAACCTGTTGAAAAGCCAGTTGCCAAGGAGTCCGCGGCAGATGCCAAGCGCGCAGCAGCCATTCTTGCCGGCGCGAGCGCCGCTTCGGAAGCCGCACCGGCTCCGGCCAAGGCGGGCGAATTCGTGATCCTGATCGGCGCCTTCGCCAACGAGGACAATGTCCGCAACCTCAAGGGCAAGCTGGCCGAAAAGAACATCAAGACCTACAGCGAGCCGTTGCAGACGCCGAGCGGAACCAAGACCCGGGTGCGGGCGGGGCCGTTCGCGACGCGCGAGGCGGCCGAGAAGGCGCTCGAGAAAATGAAGCAGGTCGGTGTCTCCGGCGTGATTTCGGGCAAGTGATGGCGACTTTCGATTATGTCGTTCTCGGCATTGTCGCAGTTTCCCTGATGCTCGGCCTGTGGCGGGGTGTAGTGAGCGAGTTGATCGCGCTGGCGGCGTGGGTGATGGCCTTCATGGCGGCGCTCGAGTTCGGTGCCGACGCCGGCAAGGCGGTATTTACCGGTCTCGCCGATCCGGCGATCCGCGTATTGGCCGGTTGCGTGCTCGTCTTCGTCGGCGTGCTGGTGTTCATGTCGCTGATCCGGTTGGCGGTACGGAGCATGGTCAAGGCGCTCGGGCTGAGTCTGTCTGATCGCCTGCTCGGCATGTTTTTCGGCCTGGCGCGCGGGGTGTTGCTGGTGATGCTGCTGGTCGCCGCTGGCGGCATGACCTCGGCACCTCAGCAGCCGTGGTGGAAGGAGGCGACGCTTGCGCCGCCGTTGGAAACAGCAGTTCTGGTTGCCAAACCATGGTTGCCGGACGATTTGGCAAAAAAGATTCGATTCAGTTAGGCAGGAAACAGCTATGTGCGGGATTCTCGGAGTGATGGCGACGTCGCCGGTTAACCAGTTGCTCTACGACGGCCTGATGGTGTTGCAGCACCGCGGCCAGGACGCGGCGGGCATTGCGACGGCGGAGGGCAACACCTTCAACCTGCACAAGGGGCCGGGGCTGGTGCGCGACGTCTTTCGCACCCGCAACATGCGCGCGCTGCCCGGCAACTGGGGGATCGGCCATGTCCGCTACCCGACCGCCGGCTCGGCCTACAATTTTGCCGAGGCGCAGCCCTTCTACGTCAATTCGCCGTTCGGCATCGTACTAGGCCACAACGGCAACCTGACCAACGCCGAACAGTTGAAGGGCGAGATGTTCCGGCTTGACCGCCGCCACATCAACACCAATTCCGATTCCGAAGTCCTGCTCAACGTGCTGGCGCACGAACTGCAGTCGGCGGCGCACGGCTACGAACTCGACGTCGACAGCATCTTCCAGGCCGTCGCCGGGGTGCACCGCCGTTGCCGCGGCGCCTACGCCGTAGTCGCGCTGATCGCCGGCTACGGCCTGCTCGCCTTCCGCGATCCCTACGGCATCCGGCCGCTGGTCTATGGCCAGAACGAGACCGAGGCCGGCACCGAATACCTGGTCGCTTCCGAATCGGTGGCGCTCGATACGCTGGGCTTCCAGATGGTGCGCGACATAGAGCCGGGCGAGGCCGTATTCATCAGCCTCGATCATCAGCTCCATAGCCGCCAGTGCGCGCAGCAGCCGACCTACTCGCCGTGCATCTTCGAGTACGTCTATCTGGCGCGCCCGGACTCCGTGATCGATGGCGTTTCGGTCTATGAAGCGCGCCTGGCGATGGGCGAACTGCTCGCCGAGAAAGTCCGCAAGAACATCCCGGTCGAGGAAATCGACGTCGTCATCCCGATTCCCGATTCCAGCCGCCCGTCAGCCATGCAGCTGGCGCAGGTGCTCGGCATTCCGTTCCGCGAAGGTTTCGTCAAGAACCGCTATGTCGGCCGCACCTTCATCATGCCCGGCCAGTCGATGCGCAAGAAATCGGTGCGCCAGAAACTGAATACCGTTGGCCAGGAGTTCAAGGGCAAGCGGGTGCTGCTGGTCGATGATTCCATCGTCCGTGGCACGACCAGCCGCGAGATCGTCGAAATGGCGCGCTCGGCCGGGGCGGTCAAGGTCTACTTCGCCTCGGCGGCACCGCCGGTGCGCTTCCCCAACGTCTACGGCATCGACATGCCGACGCGCGCCGAACTGATCGCCACCGGCCGCTCCGATGAGGGCATTGCCCGCGAGATCGGCGCCGACGCTCTGGTGTACCAGGACATCGACGCGCTCAAGCAGTCGGTGACGACGATTCGCGCCGACCTGACGGTTTTCGACGCCTCCTGCTTCGACGGCTGCTACATCACCGGCGACATCGACGAACATTACCTCGACGCCGTCGAAGGCAACCGTGGTGGCGGCAAGTCCGGCAAGGGCGACGACGACGGCGATGGCAAGGCCTCGCAGCAGCTGGTACTCGGTTTATCTGCCGGAGGCCAGGACTGATGGCTGGTTTCGACGAAGACGCGACGCCGGCCTACCGCCCGGAAACCCTGGCCGTCCGCGCCGGCCAGGAACGCAGCCAGTTCGGCGAGCATTCCGAGGCGCTCTACCTGACCTCCAGCTTCGTCTTCAAAAGCGCGGCGCTGGCCGCCCGCCGCTTTTCCGGCGAGGAGGAGGGTAACGTCTACTCGCGCTTCACCAACCCGACCGTGACCATGTTCGAGGAGCGCCTCGCTGCGCTGGAGGGTGCCGAGGACTGCGTCGCCACCGCCAGCGGCATGGCGGCGATCATGGCGCTGGTGCTGGCGCACCTGAAGAACGGCGACCACATCGTCGCCTCCAGCGGGCTCTTTGGCGCTACCGTCCAGCTCTTCTCGAACATCCTGGCGCGCACCGGCATCAGCACCACCTTCGTGCCGCAGACCGATCCCGCTGCCTGGGCGGCGGCGATCCGTCCCGAAACGAAGCTGTTCTTCCTCGAAACGCCGTCCAATCCGTTGACGGAAATTGCCGATATTTCGGCGTTGACCGCAACAGCCCACGCCAAGGGCATTCTGGTCGCCGTCGACAACTGTTTCTGCACGCCCATCCTGCAGCGGCCGCTCGAACTCGGTGCCGATCTCGTCGTCCACTCGGCGACCAAGTATCTCGACGGCCAGGGCCGCGTTCTCGGCGGTGCCGTTTGCGGCCCGAAAAAACTGACCGAGGAGGTCTTCAAGTACCTGCGTACCGCCGGTCCGACGCTCTCCGCCTTCAACGCCTGGGTACTGCTCAAGGGCCTGGAAACGCTGAAGATCCGTATCGAGGCGCAATCGGCCAACGCGCTGCAACTGGCGCGCTGGCTGGAAGCGCACCCGAAAGTCGCGCGCGTCTTCTACCCCGGCTTGCCGTCGCATCCGCAGTACGAACTGGCGCAGAAGCAGCAGAAGGGTGGCGGCGCCATCTTTTCCTTCGAAGTCAAGGGCGCCCGCGAGCAGGCTTGGACGGTTGTCGATCACTGCCATCTGCTGTCGATTACCGCCAATCTCGGCGATACCAAGACCACCATCACCCATCCCGCATCCACCACGCACGGCCGCATCACCCCGGAAGCCCGGGCGGCGGCCGGCATCAGCGAGGGCCTGCTGCGCGTTGCCGTCGGCCTCGAAGCCGTCGAAGACCTGCAGGTCGACCTCGAGCGCGGCCTTTCTCTCATCTGATTCAACCGCGGCGCCCGGCCTGCCGGGCTGCCGCACGGAGTTCCCATGCAATTTACCGATCTCGGCCTCAAGGCCGAACTCCTGCGCGCCGTCGGCGAGCAGGGCTACGATACGCCCACCCCGATCCAGCAACAGGCCATCCCCGCCGTCATGACCGGCCAGGACCTGATGGCCACCGCGCAGACCGGTACCGGCAAGACGGCCGGCTTCACGCTGCCCATCCTGCACCGCCTGGCCAGCGGCCCGAACGACCGCCTGACCCGCATCTCCAAGACACCGCGCGTGCTGGTGCTGGTGCCGACCCGCGAACTGGCGATCCAGGTCGAGGAAAGCGTGCGTACCTACGGCAAGCACCTGCCGATCAATTCGCTGGCTGTCTTTGGCGGTGTCGGCATCAACCCGCAGATCGCCAACCTGCGCCGCGGTGTCGACATCTTGGTCGCGACGCCGGGGCGCCTGCTCGACCACGTCCAGCAGCGTACGGTCGACCTCTCAAAAATCGAGATTTTCGTTCTCGACGAAGCCGACCGCATGCTCGACATGGGCTTCATCCGCGACATCCGCAAGGTCATCGCCCTGTTGCCCAAGCAACGGCAGAACCTGATGTTCTCCGCCACCTTCTCGCCGGAAATCCGCGAACTGGCGGCCGGCCTGCTGCACCATCCGGTGTCGGTCGATGTCGCGGCGCGCAACACGGCGGCCGAGACGGTCACCCAGCGCGTCATCGAAACCGACCGGGAAAAGAAAAAGGAACTGCTCTGCCACCTGTTCGCCACCCGTGGCTGGCACCAGGTGCTCGTCTTTGCCCGCACCAAGCACGGCGCCGACGCGCTGGCCCGCACGCTGGACAAGGCCGGCATCAAGTCGGCGGCGATCCACGGCGACAAGTCGCAGGGCGCCCGTACCCGCGCCCTCTCCGAATTCAAGGACGGCAAGCTGGTAGCGCTGGTCGCTACCGACATCGCGGCGCGCGGCATCGACATCGACGCGCTGCCCTACGTCATCAACTACGAACTGCCCAATGTCGCCGAGGATTACGTACACCGTATCGGCCGCACCGGCCGCGCCGGCATGGAAGGCGAGGCCATCTCGCTGGTCTGCCACGACGAACGCGGCAATTTGAAGGACATCGAGAAACTGATCAAGCGCAGCCTCGAGCGGGTGGTCATTCCCGGCTTCGAGCAATCAGCCCACGCCGCCCCGCGCCCGGTGCAGCCGCCACGCGGTCCGCGCAAGCCGCAGCCGCAGGGCAAGATGCAAGGCCAGAAAGCGGGTCAAAAATCCGGTCGACCGCAGCAGCATCACAGCGGCAACCGTCACCGCTAGTAAATCAGGCGGCCTCGCGGATCAGCGCCAGCAGTTCTTCGCCGTAGTGCTCGATCTTGGCGCTGCCCATGCCGGTGATGCCGGCCAGCATGCCGTGGCTGACCGGCCGGGCCTCGGCCAGCTCGCGCAGCGTCTTGTCGTGCAGGATGACGTAGGCGGGGATGGCCTGTTCGCGGGCGGTGTCGGCGCGCCAGCGGCGCAGCAGCTGGAATAATGCCTCGTCGGCCGGGGCGAGGTCGCTGACGACGGTCGTGCTGGTGCGCGATGGTGTCGATTTGCGCTTGGCCGGGCGGCGCAGTTGCACGCTGCGCTGGCCCTTCAGCACCTCGCGCGCTGCCTCGGTCAGCTGCAGGGCGCCGTGTTCGGCCATGTCGACGTGGACCAAGCCGGCGGCGGCTAGCTGGCGGAAGACGCTCTTCCAGCCGTGGTCGTCGAGGTCGCTGCCGACGCCGAAAGTCGGCAGCTTGTCGTGGTTCCACTGTTTGACCTTGTCGCTCGCCTTTCCGCGCAGGACGTCGGCCAGGTGGGTGACGCCGAAGCGCATGCCGGTGCGGAAGATGGCCGACAGCGCTTTCTGGGCGGCGAGCGTGCCGTCCCACAGTTCCGGCGGTTCGTTGCAGACGTCGCAATTCTGGCAAGCTGCGCGTTCCTCGCCGAAATAATCGAGCAGCACCTGGCGGCGGCAGCGCGGGGCCTCGCAGTAGGCGAGCAGGGCGGTCAGGCGCTGCGATTCGAGGATTTTCTGGCCCTCGCTGGCGCCCGATTCAGCGATCCGTGCGTGCTGCAGGGCGACATCCTGCATGCCGTAGGTCATCCATGCCTCGGCCGGCTCGCCGTCGCGGCCGGCGCGGCCGGTTTCCTGATAATAGGCTTCGATGCTCTTGGGCAGGTCGAGATGGGCGACGAAGCGGACGTCCGGCTTGTCGATGCCCATGCCGAAGGCGATGGTGGCACACATGACCAGCCCTTCCTCGCGCAGGAAGCGGCGCTGATTGGCGGCGCGTTCCGGGGCGGGCAGGCCGGCGTGGTAGGGCAGCGCCGGATAGCCCTGGGCCGACAGCCATTCGGCGGTCTCCTCCACCTTCTTGCGCGACAGGCAATAGACGATGCCGGCCTGGCCCTTGCGCCCGGCAAGAAAGGCGAGCAGCTGCTTCTTTGCGTTGTCCTTCTCGACTACGGTGTAGCGGATGTTCGGGCGGTCGAAGCTGGAGAGGAAGACGCGGGCTTCGCCGAGGCCGAGGCGGGCGAGGATTTCGTTGCGCGTGGCCTGGTCGGCGGTAGCGGTCAGCGCGATGCGCGGTACCTGCGGGTAGCGTTCGTGCAGCGCGCACAGTTGCAGGTATTCGGGCCGGAAGTCGTGGCCCCATTGCGACACGCAATGCGCCTCGTCGATGGCGAAAAGCGCCAGCTTGCCGGCCTCGTACAGCGCATCGAGCATGGCCAGCGTGCGGTCGAGCAGCAGGCGTTCGGGGGCGATGTAGACGAGGTCGAGGCTGCCGCTGAAGATGGCCTGTTCGACGGCCTGCGCGGCGCGCCAGTCGAGCGTCGAGTTGAGGCAGGCGGCCTTGACGCCGAGCTGGGTCAGGGCATCGACCTGGTCCTGCATGAGGGCGATGAGCGGCGAGACGACGACGGCGCAGCCCGGGCGGAGCAGGGCGGGGATCTGGTAGCAGAGGCTCTTGCCGCCGCCGGTCGGCATCAGCACCAGCGCATCGCCACCGCCGGCGACATGGCCGATGATCTCGGCCTGCGCCCCGCGGAAGGCGGGGTAGCCGAAAACGTCGCGCAGCGTGGCGAGGGCGTTGGTTGCGGTCGACATGGTTTTAAGGCCGATTTTCAGCGAGGATGGCCTCGCGTTGCAGCGACTCGCCATCCCAGACCAGGCATTCGCCACGCTCTTCGTGCCAGTCGGCGAGCACCCAGCGCTCGACATGGATGCCGTCGACGATATGGTCGTGCTGCGCCGGCTGGTGGGTGTGGCCGTGGATGAAGGTGACGTAGCCATGCTCGCGCAGGAAGTCATCGGTGGCGGCACCCTGCAGGTCGGCGTAAGGCGGGTTGTTCATGGCCTGCTGGCGCGAGCGGCTGCGCCAGCGCATCCAGCGGGCGACGAGGCGGCGCAGGAAGCGCGGGCGGGCGAGCATTTTTTCCTGCCATTCCGGCCTGCGGACGCGGGCGCGGAAGGCCTGGTAGGCGGTATCGTCCAGGCACAGCGCATCGCCATGCGAGAGGACGAAGCTCCATTCGGGCAGCGCCAGATCGTAGGGGTCGGGCAGCAGGCGGAGGCCGGCGGCGGTAGCGAAACCCTGGCCGAGCAGGAAGTCGCGGTTGCCGTGCAGCAGGCTGATCTGCACGCCGGCATCGGCAGCGGCGCGCAGGGCGGCGACGATCCGAGCATGGTAGGGATCGTCGATGTCGTCGTCGCCGACCCAGGCCTCGAACAGGTCGCCGAGGATGTACAGCGCCTGCGCCTGGCGGGCGCGACCGGCCAAAAAGCGGAGGAACAAAGCAGTCGCCCCGGGTGACCGGGGCGACAGGTGCAGATCGGAGATGAAAAGGATCAAACGATCTCGGCCTTCTCGATGATCACGTCCTCGACCGGCACGTCCTGATGGAAGCCCTTGTTGCCGGTGCGCACGGCGCGGATCTTGTCGACCACGTCCATGCCCTCGACGACTTCGCCGAACACGCAGTAGCCCCAGCCCTGGCCGGACGGCGACTTGAAGTCGAGGAAATCGTTATCGACGGTGTTGATGAAGAACTGGGCGGTGGCCGAGTGCGGGTCGTTGGTGCGCGCCATGGCGATGCTGCCGCGCTTGTTCTTGAGGCCGTTGGCGGCCTCGTTCTCGACCGGCGCCTTGCACGGCTTCTGGTTCATGTTGGGTTCGAAGCCGCCGCCCTGGATCATGAAGTTCTTGATGACGCGGTGGAAGACGGTGTTGTCATAGTGGCCGGCCTCGACATAGGCGATGAAGTTGGCGACCGTCTTCGGGGCCTTCTCGGCGTTGAGTTCGAGGGCGATGACGCCGTGGTTGGTGGTGAGCTTGATCATTGGGGAGTCCTTATTTCTCGGAGATGATTTTGACGCTTTTGATGAGGACCGGCGTCGTCGGTACGTTCTGGTAATGGCCGGCGTTGCCGGTCGGCACGCTGGCGATCTTGTCGACCACATCCATGCCCGAGGTGACCTTGCCGAACACGGCGTAGCCATAGCCGCTGGGGTCGCGCGGGTTGGGATGGTTGAGACCCTTGTTGTCGACCAGATTGATGAAGAACTGGACGCGCGCCGAGTGCGGATCCTGCGTGCGCGCCATGGCGATCGTGCCGCGGTCGTTGTTCAGGCCGTTGGCTGCCTCGTTCTGCAGGGCCGGGGTGCGCGTCTTCTTCTCTTCCATGGCGGTGTTGAAGCCGCCGCCCTGGATCATGAAACCCTCGATGACGCGGTGGAAGATGGTGCCCTCGTAAAAGCCGTGCTTGGCATTGTAGAGAAACATCTCGACGGTTTTCGGCGCTTTCTCGGCATTGAGTTCGAGGGTGATCTTGCCCAGCGAGGTGGTCATTTCGACGGTGGGTGTCCCCCATGCGGCAACCGAGACGAGCAGGCCGGCGGCGAGGGTGGAGAGTTGCTTGAGCATCGGGACTTCCTTCAATTGGTTGATCAGCGGCTGCTGGCGCTGCCGTTGGCAGCGGCCGGCGGCTTGCCGGGCCCGGCGGTCAGGTCGCGGGCCAGCGCCAGCTTGGCCTTGGCCGTCTTGCCGCCGGCGTCGAGCTGCACGGCCTTGGCGTAGGCCTGGCTGGCCAGTCTGGCGTGCAGGTCGCCGAGATTTTCGTAGGCCGTCGCGTAGGTCGGGTGGGCCTGGATGGCCATCTCGAGCGCCATGCGCGCCTTGTCGTACAGCTGCTGGCGGGCGTAGAGCACGGCCAGGTTGTTGTACGACTCGGGCATTTCCGGGTAATCCTCGGTCAGCTTGGTGAAGATGGCGATCGCCTCGGCGGTCTGTTCCGTCTCGCTGTAGATCACGCCCTTGAGAAAGCGCGCCTGGGCATCGTCGGGGGTGGCGCGCAGCTGGTTGTCGATCTTTTCCATGGCCTGCACGTACTGGCCGCGCTTTATGTGGCGCTGGGCATCGGCGAGATCGTCGGCGAAGGCCGGCGTGGCCGCCGCGACTGCCAGTCCGACGGCAATGGCCCGCAGGGTTCGCGAGGCCCGGAAGCGCGGCTGTGGCAGGGGAACGGAAGTCATCGCTATGCTATACTCGGCGCCGGTTTACAATCGTTCGATTCTACCAAGAACGCCGGCCTTTCCAAAGCTTCAAGGCGGCTGATGGCGTTGCCAGATCTTCCTTCCCATGCTCAAAATCCACAACTCCCTGAAACGGGAAAAGCAGGTCTTCACGCCCATCGAACCGGGCAAGGTACGCATGTACGTTTGCGGCATGACCGTCTATGACTATTGCCACCTCGGGCACGCCCGGGTCATGGTCGTCTTCGACATGGTCTATCGCTGGCTCAAGGCCAGCGGTTACGACGTGACCTACGTCCGCAACATCACCGACATCGACGACAAGATCATCAAGCGCGCCATAGAGAATGGCGAGACGATCCAGCAGCTGACCGACCGTTTCATCGCCTTCATGCACGAGGATGCCGATGCGCTCGGCGTCCTGCGCCCCGACCACGAACCGCGCGCCACCGAGTACGTGCCGGAGATGCTCGACCTGATCGGCCAACTGGAGTCGCGCGGTCTCGCCTACCAGGCGAGCGACGGCGACGTCAATTACGCGGTGCGCAAGTTCGACGGCTATGGCAAGCTGTCCGGCAAGTCGCTCGACGACCTGCGTGCCGGCGAGCGAGTCGAGGTCGATTCGGCCAAGCAGGATCCGCTCGACTTCGTGCTGTGGAAGCACGCCAAGGCGGGCGAGCCGGCCTGGGAATCGCCGTGGGGCAACGGGCGGCCGGGGTGGCACATCGAGTGTTCGGCGATGAGTTCGAAGATCCTCGGCCGGCATTTCGACATCCACGGCGGCGGCCAGGACCTGCAGTTCCCACACCACGAGAACGAGATCGCCCAGTCCGAGGGCGCGCACCAGTGCACCTTCGTCAATTACTGGATGCACAACGGCTTTGTCCGGGTCGACAACGAGAAGATGTCGAAATCGCTCGGCAACTTCTTCACCATCCGTACCGTGCTCGAACGCTACGATGCGGAAGTCGTGCGTTTCTTCATCCTGCGCGCCCATTACCGCAGCCCGCTGAACTACTCCGACGCGCATCTCGACGATGCCAAGAACAGCCTTGATGGCCTCTACTTCGCCCTGCGCGACGTGCCGCCGGCGGCGGTCGACATCGACTGGAAGCAGGATTTTGCAGCCCGCTTCGCGGCGGCGCTGAACGAGGATTTCGACTCGCACGGCGCCATTGCCGTGCTCTTCGAGCTGGCCGGCGAGGTCAATCGCCAGCGCAGCGCCGAACTGGCCGGATTGCTGAAGGCGCTGGCCGGCGTCATCGGTCTGCTCGAACGCGAGCCGATGGCCTATCTGCGCGGTGGCGGTGCCGCTGCAGGCGGACTGGACGAGGCGGCTATCGAGCGCATGATCGCCGAGCGCGCGGCAGCCAAGAAGGCCAGGAATTTCGCCGAGGCCGACCGCCTGCGCGACGAACTGAGGGCTGCCGGCATTGCGCTTGACGACAGTCCGCAGGGAACGACCTGGCGGCGCGCCTGAAATGCAAAACGGCCTGTGAAAACAGGCCGTTTTTTTGTGTCGACCGCAACCGGTCTTACTTGAGCACCTTGCCGCCCGGCCCGATCACCGTCAGTTCGACGAAACGGGAACCCTGCCGGTTGGTGGCGCTGTAGGCGACCTTGAGGCCGCCCATGTCCAGGCTGGTGCTTTCCAGCGCGGCCATCAGCTTTTCGCGCGACGGATCCTTGCCCATGCGCTTCAGCGCATCGACCATGACGCGCGCCATGGCGTAGGCCTCGATCCCGTAATAGGAATAGCCGGCCTTGGCGCCTACCAGCTTCTGGTAGTCGCGCACCATCGGCACGATGTCGTTGAACGGGTAGGGCATGACCTGCGAGATGCCGATGCCGCGGGCGTCGGGGCCGAGTTCGGCGACCAGCTGCTCGGTGCCGACCGGTGACAGGGTCATGAACATCGGGCTCTGGCCGGCCTTCTTCATCGCCTTGACGAAGGCCGCCGTCGGCTTGTACAGCGTGACCATTACCACGGCCTGCGGCTTCGACTTGGCGATCGCTTCGACGGCGGCGGTCACGTCGACCGAATTGCGTTCGACGGTGGCCGCCGCAGTGGGCGCGAGGTTGTGCTTCTTCAGCGCGACGGTGACGCCGTCGAGGCCGGATTTGCCGAAACCGTCGTTCTGGTAGAAGACGGCGATGTTCTTGAGGCCGAGCGAGACCAGCTGATTGACGATGGCTTCGGTTTCGTCGGCGTAGCTGGCGCGCACGTTGAACATGTAGCGGCCGTTCGGGTTCTGCGAGATCGGCTCGCGCAGGCTGCCGGCGCCGGAAATGGTGCCGACCAGCGGTACCTTGGCCGGTCCGAAGACGGTGTTCATCGCCTCGGTCGTCGGGCTGGAACCGTAGGAGGCGAGCAGGGCGAAAACGTTCTTCTCGTTGATCAGCGTCTTGGTGTTGGCCACTGCGCGGTCGGTTTCGTAGCCGTCATCGAGTGCCACCAGGTTGATCTTGCGCCCGTTGACCCCGCCGGCCTTGTTGACCTGGTCGAAATAGGTCTGGATCACCTGGCGCATGTCGGTGCCATAGACGCCGTTGGGCCCCGTGAACGGGGAGGTCATGCCCAGCGTGATCGAATTGTCGGTAACCCCCGGCTCGGCCGCCGCCAGCGTGGAAACGGTGATCGCCGCAACGGCAAGCAACTGCTTCAGAAAATGCATTGTTCGTCCCCCTTTTTAAGTGCGCAGATTCTAACAGCCGAAAGGCGGCGGGGGGAACAGGGAAGGTGGCCGGCGCGGTGCGCAGGCCACCTGTTGCGGTCGACACGCGAAAAGTGCCGAAAATGAAGGCGGTCAGTCGCCGAAGAATTCCTTCACTTTGTCCATCCACGACTTGGCGCGGGGGTTGTGGCGGGCGCCGTTGTCGCGGCTGGTGGATTCCTCCAGTTCGCGCAGCAGTTCCTTCTGGCGGTCGGTCAGGCTTACCGGGGTTTCGACGACGACGTGGCACATCAGGTCGCCGTGCGTGTGGCTGCGGACGCCCTTGATGCCCTTGCCGCGCAGGCGGAAGACGCGCCCGGACTGGGTTTCGCCGGGAATCTTGATGCTGGCGGCGCCGTCCAGCGTCGGGATCTCGATTTCACCACCGAGCGCCGCCGTGGTGAAGGAGATCGGCATTTCGCAATGCAGGTCGTTGTGGTCGCGGGTGAACACGGCGTGCTGCTTGAGGTGGATCTGCACGTACAGATCGCCCGGCGGGCCGCCATTGACGCCATGCTCGCCTTCGCCGGCCAGGCGGATGCGATCGCCCTCGTCGACGCCGGCGGGAATCTTGACGGAAAGCGTCTTGTGCTGCTTGACGCGGCCGACGCCGCCGCAGTTCTTGCAGGGGTCGGCGATGAAACGGCCGGTGCCGTGGCACTTATGGCAGGTCTGCTGGATCGAGAAGAAGCCCTGTTGCAGGCGGACCTGGCCGGAGCCGCCGCAGGTCGGGCAGGTTTTCGGCTGGGTGCCGGGCTTGGCGCCGGAGCCCTCGCACGGCTCGCAGACTTCCATGGTCGGAATACGGATCTTGGTTTCGGTGCCGTGCGCGGCCTGCTCCAGCGTGATTTCCAGGTTGTAACGCAGGTCGGCGCCGCGATAGACGTTGGAACGACCGCCGCCGCCACCGCCGCGGCCGCCGAAAATTTCGTCGAAGATGCCGCCGAAGGCATCGGCGAAGCCGGCGCCGCCAGCCCCGAACCCGGCGCCGCCCATGCCGGCCTGCGGGTCGACACCGGCGTGGCCGAACTGGTCGTACGCCGCACGCTTCTGGCCATCCGACAGGATTTCGTAGGCTTCCTTGGCTTCCTTGAATTTCTCCTCGGCCGCCGGATTGTCCGGATTGCGGTCGGGGTGATGCTTCATGGCCAGCTTGCGGTAGGCCTTCTTGATCTCTTCTTCGCTGGCGTCGCGGTTGACGCCGAGAATCTCGTAAAAATCGCGTTTAGACATGTTCGTTACCCGTCAAGTGACAAAGGCGCCGAGCGCCGCCGGAGGTTCCGGAAGGCTCGGCGCCTGGCTGTTGCGTCAGGATTTACTTCTTGTCCTTGACCTCGGTGAATTCGGCATCCACCACGTCGCCTTCGTCCTTCTTGGCCTGCTGCTGGGCGCCCGCTTCGGCACCGGGGGCGGCACCTTCGGCAGCTTGCTGGGCATACATCTTTTCACCCAGCTTCTGGGCAGCGGCAGACAGGGCCTCGGTCTTGGCGACAATGGTGTCCTTGTCGCCGTCGCGCAGCACGGATTCGACGTCCTTGATCGCGGCTTCGATGCTTTCCTTCTCGGCCGCGTCGAGCTTGTCGCCGTACTCGGTCAGCGACTTCTTGACCATGTGCACCATGCCGTCGGCCTGGTTGCGGGCGTCGGCCAGTTCGTGCACCTTCTTGTCATCTTCGGCGTGCAGCTCGGCATCCTTCACCATGGCCTGGATTTCGGCTTCCGACAGGCCGGAGTTGGCCTTGATGGTGATCTTGTTTTCCTTGCCGGTGGCCTTGTCCTTGGCGGTCACGTGCATGATGCCGTTGGCGTCGATATCGAAGATGACCTCGATCTGCGGTGCGCCACGCGGGGCCGGCGGGATACCTTCGAGGTTGAACTGGCCGAGGCTCTTGTTGCCGGAAGCGACTTCACGCTCGCCCTGCAGGACGTGAATGGTCACGGCGGACTGGTTGTCGTCGGCGGTCGAGAAGACTTGCGAGGCCTTGGTCGGGATCGTCGTGTTCTTCTGGATCAGCTTGGTCATGATGCCGCCCAGGGTTTCAATACCGAGCGACAGCGGGGTGACGTCGAGCAACAGCACGTCCTTGACTTCGCCCTGCAGCACGCCGCCCTGGATGGCGGCGCCGACGGCGACGGCTTCGTCCGGATTGACGTCCTTGCGCGGCTCGCGGCCGAAGATTTCCTTGACCTTCTCCTGGACCTTTGGCATCCGCGACTGGCCGCCGACGAGGATGACGTCGTCGATGTCGCCAATCTTCACGCCGGCATCCTTGAGCGCGGTGACGCAGGGGGCAACGGTGCGCTCGACCAGTTCGTCGACCAGCGACTCGAACTTGGCGCGAGTGATCTTGAGGGCGAGGTGCTTCGGGCCGGAGGCGTCGGCGGTGATGTAGGGCAGGTTGACTTCGGTCTGCTGGCTGGAGGAGAGCTCGATCTTGGCCTTTTCGGCAGCTTCCTTGAGACGTTGCAGGGCCAGCACGTCGGCCTTCAGGTTGACGCCGGTTTCCTTCTTGAACTCGTCGATGATGTAGTCGATCAGGCGCTGGTCGAAGTCTTCG
The DNA here is from genome assembly GCA_017983755.1 of Azonexus sp. GTDB lineage: Bacteria > Pseudomonadota > Gammaproteobacteria > Burkholderiales > Rhodocyclaceae > Azonexus. Next base: position 36,519 of record JAGOAU010000014.1, read on the forward strand.
CCGCCGAGGAAGGTATCGCCGTTGGTGGCCAGCACTTCGAACTGCTTTTCGCCATCGACGTCGGCGATTTCGATGATCGAGATGTCGAACGTACCACCGCCCAGGTCATAGACGGCGATCTTCTTGTCCTTGCCGGCGACCTTGTCCATGCCGAAAGCGAGGGCTGCAGCGGTCGGTTCGTTGATGATGCGCTTGACCTCGAGGCCGGCGATGCGGCCGGCGTCCTTGGTGGCCTGGCGCTGGCTGTCGTTGAAGTAGGCAGGCACCGTGATGACGGCTTCGGTGACTTCCTCGCCGAGGTAGTCCTCGGCGGTCTTCTTCATCTTGCGCAGCACCTCGGCGGAAACCTGCGGCGGCGCGATCTTCTTGTCGCGTACTTCGACCCAGGCGTCGCCGTTGTCGGCCTTGACGATCTTGTAGGGCATCAGGGCGATGTCCTTCTGCACTTCCTTCTCTTCGAAGCGGCGGCCGATCAGGCGCTTCACCGCGTACAGCGTGTTCTTCGGGTTGGTGACGGCCTGGCGCTTGGCCGGGGCGCCGGAGAGGATCTCACCGTCCTCGGCATAGCCGATGATCGACGGCGTCGTGCGCGCGCCTTCGGAGTTCTCGATGACCTTCGGCTGGCCGCCTTCCATGATGGCGACGCAGCTGTTGGTGGTGCCGAGGTCGATGCCAATGATCTTGCCCATGTTTATTCCTTTACTGAATGCGAATGACTGTGATGTTCTGGAGTTGGGGGCAGTGCCCCGGATTTCAAGACTTCGGCTTGGCGACCATGACCAGTGCCGGGCGCAGCACGCGCTCGGCGATCAGGTAACCCTTCTGCAGCACGGTGACGACGGTATTGGCTTCCTGCTCGGAGTCGACCATGCCAATCGCCTGGTGCTTGTGCGGATCGAATTTCTCGCCGGCCGGGTTGACCTCGACCAGGGCGTTCTTCTCGAAGGCGGAGATCAACTGCTTGAGCGTCAGTTCGACGCCCGACTTGAAGCTCTCCACGGTCTGCTCGGGCACGGCGAGCGCGGCTTCCAGGCTGTCCTTGACCGCCAGCAGTTCGCCGGCGAATTTCTCGACGGCGAATTTGTGCGCCTTGGAAATGTCTTCCTGGGCGCGGCGGCGGATGTTTTCACCTTCGGCCTTGGCGCGCAGCCAGGCATCGTAATGTTCGGCCGCCTGCAGTTCGAGGCGACGGAACTGTTCCTCGATACTCGGCAGCGTATCGGTGTGCTCATGCGCGGCGGGCTCGGACACTGCCTCGGTGGCGGGTTCGTTGCCCAGCAAGGGGTCCTGGGGGGTTTCCGGGTTGGACATGGACGCTTCTCCAAAAAAGTTGTTCGGTAGTTGAGGGTGCTGTTCCGTATTTCAAGAGGCCGAAGCAAATAAATCGGCGGGCAGTCGGCGGATGACCGGCCCGCGGAGCGCGTGCTACGATTAAAACTTGGCTGGAAGATCACGAGGCGCATGGAAACAATCGGCAAATACCGGGTAGTCAGGGAACTCGGCAAGGGGGCGACGGCAACGGTTTACCTGTGTGCGAGCCCGGATTCCGACCGGCCGGTTGCCGTCAAGGTGATCCGCTTCGGCGGCGATTGCGCCGCCATGTCGCGCCGTTTGCGCAAGCTGTTCCAGAACGAGGAGATGGTCGCCCGGCGCCTCGATCACCCGTATATCGCCAAGGTCTATGAAGGGGTCGTCGAGGACAACTTCGCCTATCTGGCGATGGAGTACATCGAGGGCGTATCGCTGGAGGCGTACACGCGGATCGACAAGCTGCTGCCCCTGCATCGTGTGATCGGCATCGTTTTCAAATGCTGTATGGCTCTGGACAGCGCCTATCGGCAAGGCATCATCCATCGCGACATCAAGCCCGCCAACGTCATCGTCAAGGCCGGCGACGAACCCAAGATCGTCGACTTCGGGCTGGCGCTCAACCTGAACAAGAACATGGACCGCGACTCGACCTTCGTCATGGGGGTCGGCTCGCCGTCCTACATGTCGCCCGAGCAGGTCAAGGGATACCAGCTCAACCAGAAGACCGACCTCTACTCGCTCGGCGTCGTGCTCTTCCAACTGCTGACCGGACGCCTGCCGTTCCGTGCCAAGAACCAGGCGACGCTGATCTATCGCATCATCAATACCGATGCGCCGGATGTCACCTCGCTGAACCCGAGCCTGCCGGAAGGGCTCAACGCCATTCTCAAGCGGGCACTGGAGAAGGATCTCTACAGCCGTTACCGCAATGGTGCGGAGTTCGCCAAGGATCTGGCGGCGGTGCGCTACCAGATCCTCGAGGACAACGAGACGGTCCAGGATAACCGGCACTTCGAGATGCTGCGCAAACTCGAGTTCTTTACCGAATTTGAGAACATCGAACTCTGGGAAATATTGCGCATCTCGGTCTGGCGCCAGATCGCGCCGCGCGTGGCGATCATCCGCGAAGGCGAGATCAACCGGGTGTTCGGGATGGTCGTCGAAGGTTACGTCGAGGTTTCGATCGCCGGCCGTACGCTTTGCCGTCTGGGGGCGGGCGAGGTGATCGGCGAGGTCGCCTACCTGCACCCGACGCGAGACGAACGCTCGGCTACGGTCGTAACGCTCGAAAGCTCGCTGTTCCTCGAAATCAATGCCGCCGCGCTGGCACTCGCCTCCGAGGAATTGCAGGAGCGCATGCGTTCGGCGCTGCTTGGGCGCATGATCGACCGCATGCGCGAGGTCAACCGCATTGCTGCGGCGCAGGGCACGCCCGCGGTCGAAAGCGCGCAGAGCCTGATGGCCGGGTCGACCCGTGCCTCGCCGGGGACCGGACTCGATCTCGAACTGACCCCGATGTAGCTGTCGTGCACGGCTGCAGCGGAATCAGAGGTGGGACTGCACCCAGCGCCTGAGCGTGGCGCCATCGAGCGCACCGCTCTGGCGGGCGATTTCGCGGCCATTCTTGAAGATGGCCAGGGTCGGGATGCTGCGGATATTGAAGCGGGCGGCGAGTTGCTGCTGGCTTTCGGTGTCGACCTTGGCGAGGCGGGCAGCAGGCTCCAGTTCGCCGGCGGCACGGGTGAAGGTCGGCGCCATGGCCCGGCACGGACCGCACCACGGTGCCCAGAAATCAACGACGATCGGCAGGTCGCTGCGCCCGACATGGCGATCGAAATTGCCGGCGTTCAGATCGACGGGCTGGCCGGCGAACAGGACTTTTCCGCACTTTCCGCAGACGGGCTTTTCGGCGAGACGGGCGGCCGGCAGGCGATTGACGGCATCGCAATGCGGGCAGACGACGTGCAGCGGGTCACTCATGGTGCTTCCTTCGTATCAGGGAATGCTGATATGTGGTCGCGGTGGCCGATTTCAAGTCTTGGCGCCGTGGGCCTTGGCGCGCTGGGCTGTTGCGGTCAACGCCGAAGTATCGGCAATTTCCGTGGTGCTCCAGCCGCCCAGATGGCGTTCGACCAGCCCGCTCAGTGCGGCTATCCAGAGATGGTCTTCGTTGAGCGCCGGAATGTAGTGGTATTCCGTGCCGCCGTTGGCGAGGAAGGACGTTTTGCCTTCCATGGCGATTTCTTCCAGCGTCTCCAGGCAGTCGGCAACGAAACCAGGGCAGATGACGTCGACGCGGCGCGTGCCGCCCTTGCCCAAGGCTTCCAGCGTAGGGGCGGTGTAGGGCTGCAGCCACTCGGCCTTGCCGAAACGCGACTGGAAGCAGATTTTATATTGTTCGGGTGCGAGATTCAGGCGTTCGGCCAGCAGGCGGCCGGTCTTCAGACACTCGCAATGGTAGGGGTCGCCGAGATCGAGGCTGCGCCGGGGCAGGCCATGAAAACTGATCAGCAACTGGTCGCCGGAATCCAGACGGCCGTGTTTCATCCAGTGGGCAAGCATTGTCTGGGCAAGGGCTTCGATGTACGCCGGGTCGTCGTGGAAATTGCGGACGAAGCGCATTTCGGGCTGGTTGCGCTGGGCCAGCAGCCAGCGGCAGGCGTCGTCGACGACGGTGGCGGTGGTGCTCGCCGCGTACTGCGGGTACATCGGCACCAGCAGAATGCGTGTGGCACCGCCGGCCTTCAGCTTGTTCAGGACTTCCGCAATCGACGGTGCGCCGTAACGCATCGCCCAGGCGACCGTCACGCGATGTCCCCGCTGGCCGAGATAGCCGCTTAGCAGCTTCGCCTGACGCTCGGTGTGAACACGGAGCGGCGAACCTTCCGGCATCCACACGGATGCGTATTTCTCGGCGGATTTTTTTGGCCGGATGTTGAGGATGACGCCGTTCAGGATCAGCCACCAGATCGGGCGCGGGATTTCGACGACGCGCGGGTCGGACAGAAATTGCCGCAGGTAGTGCTTGAGGGCCGGTGCCGTCGGTGCTTCCGGGGTGCCGAGATTGACGAGGACGACGGCGGTGCCGGGAGGCGTTCCGTGCTGGTAGGGCGGTTCCGCCTGAAAACGTGGCATCTAGTAGTTCTGCTGGTTGGTGAGAGCGCTGGACAAGAGCTTGGCGGTGATGTCGACGATCGGGATGACGCGCTCATAAGCCATGCGGGTCGGCCCGATGACGCCAACCGAGCCGACGATCTGGCCGTCGACGGTGTAGGGCGCGGCGATGACGCTGCATTCGTCGAGCGTGGCGATGCCCGATTCGCCGCCGATGAAGATCTGGACGCCGGCGGCGCGGTTGGAGACATCAAGCAGGCGCATCAGGCTGGAGCGCTGTTCGAAAAGGTCGAACAATTCGCGCAGGCGCTTCATGTTCGACGACAACTCCTCGACATCCATCAGGTTGCGCTCGCCTGAGATCACGTAAGGGGTGGCGTTGCTCGACAGGGCCTCGTCACCTGCCTCCAGCGCCAGCGTCATCAGCGGTTTGATGTCGTCGCGCAATTGCTGGATTTCGGCGGACAGCCGCTGGCGGATCTGCTCGAAATCCATGCCGGCAAAATTCTGGTTCAGGTAGTTGGCCGCCGTGACCAGTTCCGCCGCCGAATAGGCTTTTTCGGTGACCAGCACGCGGTTCTGCACGTCGCCGTCGGTGGTGACGATGATCAGCAGGATGCGTTTCTCGGTCAGGTTGAGGAACTCGATCTGGCGGATGCGGCTGGCCGTCCGGCGCGGCGCCATGACGACGCCGGCGAAATGCGTGAGGCTGGACAACAGCTGCGAGGCGCTGGAAATGACCTGGTTTGCCGGTCGACCGTGCAAGGCGTCTTCCATTTCGCCGAGTTGCCGCGCTTCTAGCGGGCGCATGGTCAGCAGGGTGTCGACGAACAGCCGGTAGCCGCGCGGTGTCGGCACGCGCCCAGCCGAGGTGTGCGGGCTGGCGACGAAGCCGGCTTCTTCGAGATCGGCCATGACGTTGCGGATCGTCGCCGGCGACAGGTCGAGGCCGGAAAATTTGGAGAGCGCACGCGAGCCGACCGGCTGACCGTCGGCGATGTAGTGTTCAACCAGGGCCTTGAGGAGGGTGCGGGAGCGATCATCGAGCATGGCAGGGCATTGTACAAAAAAGCGGGGGCGGCGCGAGCGGCCATTTTTATGCAAGAATTCGGGCCATGAACTCCAGCTTCGGCTCCTATCGCTCGCCCAAGACCATCGCGCTGGTCGGCAAGTACCATAGTCTCGAGATTGCCGAGTCCCTTCGCCGACTGGCGGAATACCTCTACGAGCGCGGCGTGTCGGTTTTCATCGAGCGCGAAACGGCCGAGCATATCGGCCGTCAGGTCGATCTCTCGCGCTGGGTCACCTGTGGTTTCAACGACATTGGTGCGCACGCCGACCTTGCCATCGTGATCGGCGGCGACGGCACCATGCTCAATGCCGCGCGCCGCCTGTCTCGCTACTGTGTGCCGCTGGTCGGCGTCAACCAGGGGCGGCTGGGCTTCATGACCGACATCGGGCGCGACGACATGCTGACCTGCATGGACGACCTCCTCGATGGCCGCTTCACCCCTGAAAACCGTCTGCTGCTCGACGCCGACGTGGTTCGCGAAGGCAAGGAAATCGCCTCCAATCTGGCGCTCAACGATGTCGTCGTCGACAAGGGGGCGATCGGCCGCATGATCGAGTTCGAGCTCTTCATCGACGGCGAATTCATCTACAACCTGCGTTCGGACGGTTTGATCGTGGCGACGCCGACCGGTTCGACCGCCTATGCCATGTCCGCGGGTGGCCCCATCCTGCACCCTACGCTGACTGGCATCGCGCTGGTGCCGCTATGCCCGCACGCCTTGACCAACCGGCCGATCATCGTCAATGACCAGGCGGATATCGAATTCCGCATTACCCACGCCGACGATCCACGCGTGCACTTCGACGGCCAGGTTACGCTCGACCTGCAGCCGGGCGACTGCGTACGGCTGCGGCGCTCGGCGTATACCATCTGTTTCCTGCATCCGCCGGGTTACAGCTATTTCGCCATGCTGCGCCAGAAGCTGCATTGGAGCGAGCGCCCAAAGAGCAACTGATGCTGCGCCACCTTGCGATTCGCGACTTTGTCATTGTCGACCGGCTGGAACTCGAGTTTTCGGCTGGTTTCGGCGCGTTGACCGGGGAAACCGGGGCCGGCAAGTCGATCCTTATCGATGCCCTGGCGCTGGCCTTGGGCGAGCGCGCCGATGCCGGCGTCGTTCGCGCCGGCTGCGACAAGGCGGACGTGGCGGCGACTTTCGATATCGGCAAGCTGCCGCAGGTCGGCGCCTGGCTGGCAGCCAATGACCTCGACGCCGAAGACGAACTGATCCTGCGCCGAGTGCTCGATGCCGGCGGCCGCTCGCGCGGCTACATCAACGGCTCGCCGGCAACAGCCCAGCAATTGCGCGAAGTCGGCGATTTTCTGGTCGATATCCACGGTCAACACGCCCACCAGTCGCTTTTGCGGGCGGATGCCCAGCGGGCGTTGCTCGATGGCCATGCCGGGCTGGCGGCCAGCGCGCAGCAGGTCGCCACCGCTTATCGCAGCTGGCGGGATGCCCTGCAGATACTGCAAGCGGCGTCGACTGGTGCCGAAGCCCTGGAGCGCGAGCGCGAACAACTCGAATGGCAGGTGCGCGAACTCGACTCGCTGGCCTTTACTGCCGAGGAATGGGCCGAGCTGGAAGTAGAGCATCGCCGTCTCGGTCATGCGGCGAGCCTGATCGAGGGGGCGCAATTTGCGCTCGACGCGCTGGCCGATGGCGAAGCGGCCTGTGTCGGCCAGGTCGACCGCGTCGCAATGCGACTGGACGGGCTGGCGAGCTACGACCCGGCGCTGCAGGAGGTTGCCGGCCTGCTGCAATCAGCGCAGGCCGAACTGGCGGAGGCGGTATCCACGCTACGCCGCTATGCTGATCGCGTCGATCTCGATCCGGCGCGCCTGGCAGAGGTTGAGCGAAGAATGGAGGCCGTTCTCGCCTGCGCCCGCAAATATCGCGTGCAACCGGCAGAACTGCCGGCTTTGCTGGCCGATTGGCAGGCGCGGCTGGCGACACTCAACGCGTCGAGCGATCTCGCCGCGCTGGCGGCGCGGGTCGAGGCGGCGCAGGCCGCCTACCTGAAGCTGGCGGGGCAGCTGTCCAACGGCCGGCAGCGCGTCGCCGGCGAAATGGGGGCGGCGGTCAGTGCGCTGATGCAGCAACTGGCACTGGCTTCCGGGCGTTTCGAGGTCGCGCTGTTACCGCTCGCCGAGGGCGCCGTCTACGGCCTGGAGCAGGTCGAGTTCCGCGTCGGTGGGCTGGCCGGGCAGGAGGCGAAGCCGCTGGCCAAGGTGGCGTCGGGCGGCGAATTGTCGCGCATCAGTCTGGCCATCCAGGTGCTGACCTCACGTTCTGCCAGCGTGCCGACGCTCATTTTCGACGAAGTCGACGTCGGCATCGGCGGCGGTGTCGCCGAGATCGTCGGCCGCCTGCTGCGCGAGCTGGGCGGCGAGCGCCAGGTGTTGTGCGTGACCCACCTGCCGCAGGTCGCGGCGCGCGCGGAGTGGCAGTGGCAGGTTAGCAAGGAAACACGCGACGGGGCGACCCTAAGCTCCATCCAGCCGCTCGGGGACGATCAGCGCGTGCGCGAAATCGCCCGCATGCTGGGGGGGGTCGAGGTCACCGACATCACGCTGGCGCACGCCCGGGAGCTGTTGCGGTCGACCCCTGTTTTGGGCCAGAAATGATCAGAGCAGGCGGCTGACGGCAAAAATTGCCAGCAACAGGAAGAAGACGCCGCTGATCCGGTGAATCCACAGCAACGGCAGGCGGTTGAGCAGTTTGCGGCCGGCGAAGACACCCAGTGCCGACGTTGTGGCTAGCGCAACGGTCGCCCCGGTCCATACGGCAGATGGCTCGCTGGTGCTGCCGAGGCCGGCGACCGCCAGTTGCGTCTTGTCGCCGAATTCGGCGAGGAAGATGAGCAGGAAGGTGGTGGCGACGATCCCGTGTCCAGGTGCTTCTTCCACGTTGTCATCCTCATCTTCCTCCTGATAGCGCAGGGCGCTGACGCCAAACACCGCGAACAGCACGGCGACGGCCAGCGTGACCAGCCATTCGGGAAGCCACGCGGCGACAGCCGCGCCGAAGAGTACGGCCAGCAGGTTGAGGATGGCGAATGCCGCGACCGCGCCGATAACGATCGGCAGGCCGCGATGACGGGCGGCCAGGGTCATGCAGACCAGTTGGCTCTTGTCGCCGAATTCGGCCAGTCCGACCAGCAGGAAGGTCGTGCCGGCCGAAGTCAGCCATGGCCCGGTCAGGTCAGGCAGTAAATCGGGCATCGCGCTTGCGTTCAGGACTTCGGCGTCTTGTCCCGATTGGGGCAGTCGGTCTTGGTGCAGTGGGCGTAAAGGTAGAGCGCGTGATCCTGGATGGCGAAGCCGCGCTCACTGGCAACCATGTTCTGGTGGCGCTCGATTTCCGGGTCGTAGAATTCCTCGACGCGACCGCAATCGACGCAGACCAGATGGTCGTGGTGATTGCCGCGATTGATTTCGAAGACGGCCTTGCCAGACTCGAAAAAATGGCGCTCGAGCAAGCCGGCCTGTTCGAACTGGGTCAGTACCCGGTAAACGGTGGCGAGGCCGATGTCCATGTTTTCCGAGATGAGCATCCGGTAGACGTCTTCCGCCGTCATGTGGCGCACGGTACTCTTTTCGAACAGTTCGAGTATCTTGAGGCGCGGGAAGGTGGCCTTGAGCCCCATGTTCTTGAGGCTTTGCGGGTCGCTCATTGTTTCGTATCCGTTAGTGGTTGGGGCGGAGCAAGCGTTGATTTCGGGTATGATATACCGCTTCAAAGATGTTTGAGAAACTTCGGATTTCCGTATGTTCCGTTCCCCATTGCTTCATCTCTGCGCTGTCGTTTCGCTGCTGGCGGCGTGCAGCAGCCCCACCGGCTATATCAACGCCTACAAGATCGACATTCAGCAGGGCAACGTGCTGACGCAGGAAATGGTTGCCCAGTTGAAGCCCGGCCAGACGCGCGAACAGGTTCGCTACATTCTTGGCACCCCGCTGCTGACCGACATTTTCCACCAGGAGCGCTGGGATTATGTCTATAGCTACCGCAACGGGCGGACCGGCGTCGTCGAGACCCGTCAGTTCTCCGTGTTTTTCGACAAGGAAAACCGCCTGGAGCGGGCGTCCGGGGATGTCGAGACCGCTGGCGTCGAAGACCTGACGGTGCCGACGGCGAGCACTCGGCTGGTCGACTTCGGTTCCCTGCCCACCGACGGTTCGGCGCCACCGATGCCGCCGCCCGAGGGGCCGGGTTTCTTCAAGAGTTTGATGGATTCTGTTGGGTTCTGATCATGGCTGGAACGCGAATTGGTATTGTCGGGGCAGGCGGGCGCATGGGGCGCATGCTGCTCGAAGCGGCGCTGAAGGACGATGGCGTTATGCTGGCGGGGGCTTTCGACGTTTCCGGAAGTCCGGCGATTGGCCAGACCATCGAACAGTTGACGGGGCTGCCCGGCACGGTCCGGGTCAGCGATGACCTTGCGGCCGGACTCAAGGATGTTGATTGCCTGATCGATTTCACCCGGCCGCAGGGAACCCTTGAGCACCTTGAGCTTTGTCGCCGGGCTGGCGTGGCGATGGTGATCGGGACGACGGGCTTCGAAACGGAAGGCAAGGAACAGATCGCGGCGGCGGCGCGCGATATTCCGGTAGTCTTCGCGCCGAACATGGCGGTTGGCGTCAATCTGGTGTTCAAGCTGCTCGATACTGCCGCTCGGATATTGAATCAGGGCTACGACATCGAAATCGTCGAAGCGCACCATCGCATGAAGGTAGATGCGCCGTCGGGCACGGCATTGCGCATGGGCGAGGTCGTTGCCGCTGCCCTTGGGCGGAATCTGGAAGAGTGCGCTGTCTACGGCCGCGAGGGGGTCACCGGCGAACGCGATCCGTCGACCATCGGTTTTGCCACGGTGCGTGGCGGCGATGTGGTCGGCGATCATACCGTGATGTTCTGCGGGATCGGCGAACGCGTCGAGATTACCCACAAGGCCGGAAGCCGCATGCCGTATGCGCTGGGCAGCATGCGGGCGGCACGCTTCCTGGCGGGCCGGAAGGCTGGCTTGTTCGACATGCAGGATGTCCTTGGCCTGCGCTGAACGGCTGTGGCGGCGTTGACGGAGCAGGGCAGATAAGCAGGATGCCAACGACTGTTTGATGCGGTTTCGGGGCGCCGGATTTGCCTGAAATGGCTGTTTTCGACTAGAATAGCAAGGTTAAAAAGCACAAGCGGGAGGGCGCAAGCCTTCCCGCTTGGCACATGAATAAGCAGAAAATTCTAGGAGAGCCGGTCGTGTCGTTGCTGCCCTCATTCACTCCCGCCATTCTCGCCCTCGCCGACGGAACGGTATTCAAGGGGCAATCCATCGGCGCCGATGGCGTTACCAGCGGCGAGGTGGTGTTCAACACCGCCATGTCGGGCTATCAGGAAATTCTCACCGATCCGTCCTACTGCCGCCAGATCGTCACGCTGACCTACCCGCATATCGGCAACACCGGTTGCAATGCCGAAGACTTCGAGTCCGATGCAAACTATGCTGCCGGCCTGGTCATTCGCGACCTGCCGCTGGTTGCTTCGAACTGGCGTACCGAGGAGGATCTGTCGTCCTACCTGAAGAAGCATGGCATCGTCGCCATTGCCGGCATCGACACCCGCAAGTTGACCCGCATCCTGCGTGAAAAAGGCGCTCAGGCCGGTTGCATTCTGGCTGGCGAGGTCGACGAGTCCAAGGCGCTGGCCATGGCGCGCGCTTTCCCGGGTCTGAACGGCATGGACCTCGCCAAGGTGGTTTCCGCCAAGGACAGTTATGGCTGGACCGAAGCCGAGTGGACGCTGAAGGGCTACAAGCTGGCTACCGAGCCGCGTTTCCATGTCGTCGCCTATGACTTTGGCGTCAAGCGCAACATCCTGCGCATGCTCGCCGAGCGCGGCTGCCGACTTACCGTGGTCCCGGCCCAGACACCGGCCGCCGAGGTGCTTGCGATGAATCCGGACGGCATTTTCCTGTCCAACGGCCCGGGTGACCCGGAGCCTTGCGATTACGCCATCGCCGCCATCCGTGAATTCCTCGAGCGTGGTGTGCCGACCTTCGGCATCTGCCTTGGCCACCAGTTGCTGGCGCTGGCTTCAGGTGCCAGGACGATGAAGATGAAGTTCGGCCATCACGGCGCCAATCATCCGGTCAAGGATCTGGATAGTGGCCAGGTGTTGATCACCAGCCAGAACCACGGTTTTGCCGCCGACATCGAGTCGCTGCCTGCCAACCTGCGCGTTACCCATGTGTCGCTGTTCGACGGTTCCCTGCAAGGCATCGCCCGCACCGACGTCCCGGCCTTCTCATTCCAGGGGCACCCGGAAGCCAGTCCCGGTCCGCACGACGTGGCCTACCTGTTCGACCGCTTCCTCGACATCATGACGCGTGGCGTCGCCGCGCTGCAGCCGGCGAAATAAGCCGAGAGTAAAGAAATGCCGAAACGTACAGACATAAAAAGTGTTTTGATTATTGGCGCCGGCCCGATCATCATCGGCCAGGCCTGCGAATTCGACTACTCCGGCGCCCAAGCCTGCAAGGCCCTGCGCGAGGAGGGTTACAAGGTCATCCTGGTGAACTCCAATCCGGCGACGATCATGACCGACCCGGAAATGGCCGACGTCACCTATATCGAGCCGATCACCTGGCAGGTCGTCGCCAAGATCATCGAGAAGGAGCGTCCGGACGCGTTGCTGCCCACCATGGGCGGCCAGACTGCGCTCAACTGCGCGCTCGACCTTGATCGTGAAGGCGTACTGGCCAAGTTCAACGTCGAGCTGATCGGCGCCTCCAAGGAGGCCATCGACAAGGCCGAGGACCGCCAGAAGTTCAAGGACGCGATGACCAAGATCGGTCTCGGTTCCGCCCGCTCGGCCACCGCGCACAGCATGGAAGAGGCCTACCAGGTGCAGGCCGCCATCGGCTTCCCGACCATCATCCGTCCGTCCTTTACGCTGGGCGGCACCGGCGGCGGTATCGCCTACAACATGGAAGAGTTCGAGACCATCTGCAAGCGCGGTCTCGAGGCTTCGCCGACCAACGAGTTGCTGATCGAAGAGTCGTTGCTTGGCTGGAAGGAATACGAGATGGAAGTTGTCCGCGACAAGGCGGACAACTGCATCATCATCTGCTCGATTGAAAATCTTGACCCGATGGGCGTCCATACCGGCGACTCGATCACCGTCGCGCCGGCCCAGACGCTGACCGACAAGGAATACCAGATCCTGCGCAACGCCTCAATCGCTGTGTTGCGCGAGATTGGCGTCGATACCGGCGGTTCCAACGTGCAGTTCTCGATCAATCCGAAGGATGGCCGGATGGTCGTCATCGAGATGAACCCGCGCGTTTCGCGTTCGTCGGCACTGGCTTCCAAGGCGACCGGCTTCCCGATCGCCAAGATCGCCGCCAAGCTGTCGGTGGGTTACACGCTGGACGAACTGTCCAACGACATCACCGGCGGCAAGACGCCAGCTTCGTTCGAGCCGTCGATCGACTACGTTGTCACCAAGGTGCCGCGTTTCGCTTTCGAGAAATTCCCGCAGGCCGATTCGACCCTGACCACGCAGATGAAGTCGGTCGGCGAAGTGATGGCCATCGGTCGTACCTTCCAGGAGTCGCTGCAGAAAGCGCTGCGTGGCCTCGAAGTCGGCGTCGATGGCTTCAACCTGAAGTCGGTCGATCCGGAAACCATCGACGAGCAACTGGCCCGGCCGACGCCGGATCGCCTGTGGTATGTCGCCGACGCCTTCGGTATCGGCATGTCGGTGGAGCGTGTCTTCGAACTGACCAGGATCGATCCGTGGTTCCTGGTTCAGATCAAGGAAATCGTCGATCTCGAACTGGCTGTGGAAAAGCGCGATTTTTCGACGTTGACCGCAGCAGAGTTGCGTTTCCTGAAGCGCAAGGGCTTTGCCGACCGCCGCTTGGCCTACCTGCTGAAAACGACCGAAGCCGACTTCCGTCAGCGTCGTCATGCGCTGGGTGTGCGCCCGGTCTACAAGCGCGTCGATACCTGCGCGGCCGAATTCGCCACCGGCACCGCCTACATGTACTCGACCTATGAGGACGAGTGCGAGGCCATGCCGACCGACAAGAAGAAGATCATGGTCCTCGGCGGCGGTCCGAATCGCATCGGCCAGGGCATCGAGTTCGATTACTGCTGCGTGCATGCCGCGATGGCGATGCGCGAAGACGGTTACGAGACCATCATGGTCAACTGCAACCCGGAAACCGTGTCCACCGACTACGACACCTCGGATCGCCTGTATTTCGAGCCGCTGACGCTGGAAGACGTGCTGGAAATCTGCGCCATCGAGAAGCCGGAAGGCGTCATCGTCCAGTACGGCGGCCAGACGCCGCTCAAGCTGGCGCTGGCGCTCGAAGCCAACGGCGTGCCGATCATCGGCACGACGCCGGAATCGATTGACATCGCCGAAGACCGCGAGCGCTTCCAGAAGCTGCTACACGAACTCGGGCTGAAGCAGCCGCCCAACAGGACGGCGCGCACCGAGGAAGACGCGCTGCGCCTGGCGCAGGAAATCGGCTACCCGCTGGTCGTCCGTCCGTCCTACGTGCTCGGCGGCCGAGCCATGGAAATCGTCCATGAGCAGAAGGATCTCGAGCGCTACATGCGCGAAGCCGTAAAGGTTTCCAACGATTCGCCGGTGCTGCTCGACCGCTTCCTGAACGATGCCGTCGAGTGCGACGTCGATGCGCTGTCCGACGGCGAGGAAGTGATCATCGGCGGTGTCATGGAACACATCGAGCAGGCTGGCGTGCACTCCGGTGACTCGGCCTGCTCGCTGCCGCCGTACTCGCTGTCCGCCGTCGTGCAGGACGAGTTGCGCCGCCAGACCAAGCTGATGGCCAAGGCGCTCAATGTCTGCGGCCTGATGAATGTCCAGTTCGCTATCAAGGACAACGATGTCTACGTGCTGGAAGTGAATCCGCGCGCCTCGCGTACCGTACCTTATGTTTCCAAGGCCACCGGCCTGCAGTTGGCCAAGATCGCCGCGCGTTGCATGGCAGGCCGCAGCCTGAAGGACCAGGGTGTGACCAGGGAAGTCATCCCGCCTTATTTCTCGGTCAAGGAAGCCGTCTTCCCCTTCGTAAAGTTCCCGGGCGTCGACACCATTCTTGGTCCGGAAATGAAGTCGACCGGCGAAGTCATGGGCGTCGGCGTCACTTTCGCCGAGGCCTTCGTCAAATCGCAGCTGGCGGCAGGCGTCAAGCTGCCGGTTTCCGGTAAGGTGTTCCTGTCGGTCAAGGACAGCGACAAGGCCAAGTCGATCGAAATTGCCAGACACCTGCACGAAGCCGGCTTCCATCTGATTGCCACGCGTGGGACGGCGCATGCCATCGCAGCCGCTGGTCTGCCGGTGCAGTCGGTCAACAAGGTGACCGAAGGCCGGCCACACATCGTCGACATGATCAAGAACAACGAAATTTCCCTGATCATCAACACGGTCGAAGAGAAGCGCGGCGCCATCAACGACTCCCGTTCGATTCGCACTTCAGGCCTTCAGGCCCGGGTGACGATGTACACGACAATCTGGGGTGCCGAGGCCGCTGCGGAAGGTATCCGCAATCTGGGTGAACTTGTGGTGTATCCGATCCAGACGTTGCACGAGCAGCTTCACTAAGAAAAACCCGAGCCGCCGGGTTGCCCTCTTCGGGCGCCGGCGGTTTGCTTTTGCTGGAATAAAAGATGAGTAAAGTTCCGTTGACCGTGACCGGTGCCGAGAAACTTCGCGCCGAACTGCATCGCCTGAAGACGATCGAACGCCCGAGCGTTATCGCCGCGATCGCCGAAGCGCGTTCGCATGGCGATCTGTCCGAAAATGCCGAATACGACGCCGCCAAGGAGCGCCAGGGATTTGTCGAAGGGCGGATCCAGGAGGTCGAGGGCAAGCTCTCCAATGCCCAGATCATCGACCCCAAACTGCTCGATGCCGATGGCCGCTGCGTTTTCGGGGCCACTGTCGACATCGAGGATCAGGATTCGGGCGATGCGGTGACCTACCAGATTGTCGGCGAGGATGAGGCCGACATCAAGAATGGCAAACTGTCGGTGGCGTCGCCCATGGCGCGGGCGCTGATCGGCAAGTACGCCGGCGATATCGCCCAAGTGCAGGCGCCGGGCGGTATCCGCGAATATGAAATCATCGACGTTCGCTACGAGTGATCGTCGGTGAGAAAACTCTCCGAAGGCCTTTACTTTGCCGCCATCACCCTCTGGGTTGGCGGAATGTGGGCGATCGGCTACCTTGCCGCACCGGTGCTGTTTGCCAGTGTCGGTGATCGCCAACTTGCCGGCATGGTGGCCGGCAAGCTGTTCGCCCTGATCGGCTGGGTCGGCCTTGGAAGCGCTGCTTACCTGCTGGTTTTTCTGATTGCGCGCGCTGGCGGGCAGGTATTCGGGCGTGCAGTTTTCTGGCTGGTGCTGGTGATGGCCTTGGCGGCCGCCGCCAGTCAATTCGGCATCCAGCCACTGATGGCGCAACTGAAGGCCGACGCCCTGCCGCGGGAGGTGATGGAAAGCGTGCTGCGCGACCGCTTTGCTGCCTGGCACGGGGTGTCCAGCATTCTTTACATGGTGCAAAGCCTGCTGGGCTTCTGGCTGGTTGTCTGGGCCAATCGGGGGTTGAAGTAATCAGCCCTGGAAGCTGCGCTTGCTCTTGCGCGGCGCGTTGGACGGCCGGCCGGTTTTCGCGCTTTTTGGAGCGTTGACCGCAGCAGCCTTGGCCGGGGCCGGGCGGTAGACCACCAGCAGTTTGCCGATATGCTGTACGTTGGCAGCGCCGAGTTGGGCGCAGATTTGTTCTAGGTAAGCGAGGCGGTTTTCGCGGCTGTCGCCATAGACGCGAATCTTGATCAGCTCGTGAGCGTTCAGGCTGACTTCGATTTCCTTGAGGACTGCCTCGGTGAGGCCGTTTTCGGCGATCGAGACGACAGGATCCAGATTGTGGGCGCGGGCGCGTAACTCGCGGCGCTGGACAGACGATAATTGCAGCATTAGTAAACCTTTCAAAAACGGCATTTTACCGAATGAAAAGAACCAGAACCAGCAAAGCCTGGATGCGCGAGCATCTCAATGACCCGTATGTGCAGCTCGCCAGGAAAGAGGGCTGGCGTTCGCGGGCCGCCTTCAAGCTGATGGAGATGGACGACAAGGACAAGCTGCTCCGTCGCGGCGAGGTGGTGGTCGACCTTGGCGCGACGCCGGGCGGCTGGTCGCAGGTCGCCGCGAAACGGGTCGGCGATGGCGGCATGGTGCTGGCGCTCGATCTGCTCGAGATGGAGCCGATTCATGGCGTCGACTTCCTGCAGGGGGATTTTCGTGAGGACGAGGTGCTTGCCAGACTGGAAGAAAAGCTGAATGGGCGCAGCGTGGGGCTTGTAATGTCCGATATGGCCCCCAATATGTCTGGTGTGCCGCTCGTCGATCAGGCCCGCATCATGTACCTCGCGGAGCTGGGGCTGGAGTTTTGCAAGGCCCATTTGAAACCGGATGGTGCTTTTCTGGTCAAAGTTTTTCAGGGAACGGACTACGAGAGTTTTCTCCGTTCCATGCGTGATACGTTCAAATCGGTTGCGGTGCGCAAGCCCGACGCGTCGCGCGACCGGAGTGCCGAGCTTTATTTGCTCGGCCGTATATTGCGTTGAAGGTTATGTATAAAATGGCGTTTTTTTCGCTCGACGCTGTAGAAGGAGAGCAAGCTTGAACAACATGTTCAAAAATCTGGCAATCTGGCTTGTCATCGGTCTCGTGCTGATGACGGTGTTCAATCAGTTCAACACCCGTCAGGTGGCGCAAGGGTCGATCGAATATTCGCAGTTCCTGGACGAAGTCAAACAGGGGCACATCAACAAGGTGGTCATCGAGGGTCGCACGCTGAAGGCGACGACCACCGAAGGCAAGCGCATCACCTCCTATGCCCCGCCTGACCTGTGGATGGTGTCCGACCTGCTCAAGAACGGCGTCAAGATCGAGGCCAAGCCGGAAGAGGAACCGTCCTTCCTGATGAACATCTTTGTCAGCTGGTTCCCGATGCTGCTGCTTATCGGCGTCTGGGTCTTCTTCATGCGCCAGATGCAGGGCGGCGGCAAGGGCGGCGCCTTCTCGTTCGGCAAGTCGCGCGCACGAATGACCGACGAGGCCCAGAATACGATTACCTTTGCCGATGTCGCCGGTTGCGACGAGGCCAAGGAGGAAGTTCAGGAACTGGTCGATTTCCTGCGTGATCCCTCGAAGTTCCAGAAGCTCGGCGGCCGCATTCCCAAGGGTGTGCTGATGGTCGGCAACCCGGGGACCGGCAAAACGCTGCTCGCCAAGGCCATTGCCGGCGAGGCCAAGGTGCCGTTCTTCAGCATTTCCGGCTCCGATTTCGTCGAAATGTTCGTCGGTGTCGGTGCTGCCCGCGTCCGTGACATGTTCGAGAACGCCAAGAAGCACGCGCCATGCATCATTTTCATCGACGAAATCGATGCGGTCGGCCGCCATCGCGGTGCCGGCCTGGGCGGTGGCAACGATGAGCGCGAACAGACGCTGAACCAGTTGCTGGTCGAGATGGACGGCTTCGAGGGCCACGCCGGCATCATCGTGATCGCCGCGACCAACCGTCCGGACATCCTCGATCCGGCGCTGCTCCGTCCGGGCCGCTTCGACCGCCAGGTTGTCGTGCCCTTGCCCGACATCCGCGGCCGCGAGGAAATCCTCAAGGTGCACATGCGCAAGGTGCCGATGTCCGGTGACGTCAAGGCCGATATCATCGCCCGTGGCACGCCGGGTTTTTCCGGTGCCGACCTGGCCAACCTGGTCAATGAGGCTGCCCTGTTCGCCGCGCGTGGCAACAAGCGCCTGGTCGACATGGAGGATTTCGAAAAGGCCAAGGACAAGATCATGATGGGCGCCGAGCGCCGCAGCATGGTGATGTCCGAGGAAGAGAAGCGCAACACGGCTTATCACGAGTCGGGGCACGCCGTGGTCGCCAAGCTGGTGCCGAAGTCCGATCCGGTGCACAAGGTCACGATCATCCCGCGTGGCCGCGCTCTCGGGCTGACCATGCAGTTGCCGGTGGAGGATCGTTATGCCTACGATCGGACCTACCTGATGAGCCGCATCGCCGTGCTGTTCGGCGGCCGCATCGCCGAGGAACTGTTCATGGACCAGATGACGACCGGCGCCTCCAATGACTTCGAGCGTGCGACCGCGATGGCACGTGATATGGTGACCCGCTACGGCATGTCCGATCTGGGCGTCATGGTGTATGGCGAAAACGAAGGCGAGGTCTTCCTTGGCCGTTCGGTCACCCAGCACAAGAATGTTTCCGAGGCGACGATGCAGAAGGTCGATGCCGAAATCGGCCGCATCATCGACCAGCAATATGCACTTGCCCGCAAGTTGCTCGAGGAAAACCGCGACAAGGTCGAGGCGATGACACATGCGCTGCTCGAATGGGAAACCATCGATGCCGAGCAGATCGACGACATCATGGCCGGCAAGCCGCCGCGGCCGCCCAAGCCGACCCAGAGCACGCCGCGGGCGTCGACCCCGAGCGATTCGCCTGGGGCTGAACCGAGCGCGCCGGCAACGGCCTGATCGGGACTTTTCAAATCACGGGCCGGGAATCACCTCCCGGCCTTTCCTTTTCTGACATGTCGATCCTGCACTGCAGCCGCTTCAGGCTGTCACTCCACCGCCCGCTCGTCATGGGCATCGTCAATCTCACCCCGGATTCCTTTTCGGGCGATGGTACGGGGACGGATATCGACCGCGCCATCCGGCATGCCCGGCATCAACTCGATGCCGGTGCAGATATCCTCGATATCGGCGCCGAATCATCGCGTCCCGGCGCGATGCCGACCCCGGAAAAAGAAGAGTTGCGCCGTTTGCTCCCGGTATTGCGGGAAATTGCCAGCTGGGGAGTGCCGATTTCGGTGGATACCTACAAGCCGGCGGTCATGCGCGCCGCACTGGAGGCAGGTGCAGCGATGATCAACGATATCACCGCGCTCGCCCACCCCGGTGCGCTCGACGTGGTTGCCGCCAGCGATTGCGCTGTTTGCCTGATGCACATGTCGGGCGAACCGGGAACGATGCAGCATGCCCCGCAATACGTCGATGTCGTACGCGAGGTACGGGAATTCCTGGCAGCGCGGGTGGCAAATTGTCGTGCCGCGGGAATCGCCGACGATCGCCTTGTACTCGATCCGGGGTTTGGCTTTGGCAAATCGCTGGATCACAATTTGGCACTTTTTCGGGCGTTGACCGCAACAGCCGATGATGGATTGCCTGTGCTGGTCGGCGTCTCGCGGAAATCCATGCTCGGGGCCATAACCGGCAGGCCGGTCGACCAGCGTGCGGCAGCCAGCGTTGCCGCCGCGCTGCTGGCGGCGCAGAAAGGTGCGAAAATACTGCGCGTGCACGATGTTGCTCAAACAAGGGATGCACTGGCGGTTCTGGCCGCTATCGAACAGGGAGAGGGTCTGCAATGAGTAGAAAATATTTCGGTACCGACGGCGTGCGTGGTCGCGTCGGCCTGGCGCCAATTACCCCGGATTTCGTGATGCGCCTCGGCTATGCGGCCGGAAAAGCGTTGCTTGGCCAGTCCGCCATGCCAGATGGCGAGCGCCCATCGGTGCTGATCGGCAAGGACACCCGGCTTTCCGGGTACATGCTCGAATCGGCGCTGGAAGCCGGTTTTTCGGCAGCCGGGGTCGATGTCTGTCTGGTCGGGCCGATGCCAACGCCGGCAGTGGCCTATCTGACGCGGGCATTGCGCTTGCAGGCAGGTATCGTCATTTCCGCCTCGCACAACCCGTACTACGATAACGGCATCAAGTTTTTCTCGGCACAGGGCACCAAACTGCCTGACGATGTCGAACTCGCCATCGAGGAGGGGATCGATCAGCCGATGACTTGCGTACCGGCCGCCGATCTCGGTCGGGCGAAGCGGATCGAAGATGCGCGCGGTCGCTATATCGAATTCTGCAAGAGCACCTTCCCTAACGATCTCGACCTGCGCGGCCTGAAGATCGTGGTGGACTGCGCGCATGGTGCGGCCTATCACACCGCGCCGGCTGTCTTTCATGAACTCGGTGCTGAAGTCGTGACGATCGGTTCGCTGCCCAATGGCCTGAACATCAATGACGGGTTCGGGGCAACCGCACCCAAGGCCTTGTGCGATGCCGTGCTCGCCAATCGGGCAGACCTCGGCATTGCCCTCGATGGCGACGCGGATCGAATCCAGATGGTCGATGCTCTGGGTAAACTCTATGACGGCGACCAGTTGCTTTATGCAATTGTCCGGAGCAGGGCGCGTCATGCCCAGGTGAAGGGTGTGGTTGGAACCCTGATGACCAACCTGGCTCTGGAGCATGCCTTGGGCAAGATGGAAATTCCCTTCGCCAGGGCGGCGGTCGGCGACCGCTATGTGGTCGAAATGCTGCACGAAAAAGGATGGCTGTTCGGCGGGGAAAACTCCGGTCATATTCTTGCCCTTGATCGCCACACGACGGGAGATGGTATCGTCGCCGCGCTCCAGGTTCTGGCGGCGCTCAGGGAGTCCGGTGGCGATCTCGCGGGCCTGCTGGGTGGCCTGCATCTCTACCCGCAGAAATTGATCAACGTGCCTTTGGCCAGAAACTTTCCGTGGAAGGACGATGCTGCTATCCAGAATGGGCTAAGCAGCGTCGAGGCCCGTATAGCCGGGCGCGGGCGGGTGCTGCTCCGTGCTTCGGGTACCGAACCGCTACTGCGGGTGATGGTGGAAGGCGAAGACCCCAAGGAGGTGCTTGCGGCCGCAGAGGAACTTGCCGCGGTAGTGCGCGAAGCGGCGCAGTGAGATCGTACTAATCCCTTTGATTCTTGACCAAAAAACATCCGGGTCGCTATAATCCACAGGTTTTTGCCAACGGAATTACCTGACGCATGCGGAAAAAACTGGTTGCTGGAAACTGGAAGATGCATGGCAGTCTTCAGCAAAATGCATTGCTGCTGGAGCGCCTGAAGGCCGGGATGTCCGGCGTTCAGTGCGACGTCGCAGTGTGCGTGCCGCATCCGTATCTTGCGCAGGCTCAGTCGTTGCTGGCGGATAGTCGGGTCTTGTTGGGGGCGCAGTCGGTCAGCGAGCATGTGTCCGGTGCTTTTACCGGCGAGGTTTCGGCGTCGATGCTTCGTGATTTCGGGTGTCGCTACGTTCTGGTCGGGCATTCCGAGCGGCGCAGCCTGTTTGGTGAAACCGATGCCGTGGTCGCTGCAAAGTTCGTGGCTGCGCAAAAGGAAGGGCTGATCCCGGTGTTGTGTCTTGGTGAGACGCTTGCTGAGCGCGAATCCGGCTGTACGATGGCGGTCGTCGCGCGGCAGTTGTCTGCCGTCATCGATCAGGCTGGGGTTGTAGCCTTGGCCTCTGCAGTAGTGGCGTATGAGCCGGTGTGGGCTATTGGTACCGGTGTGACGGCGTTGCCCGCTCAGGCGCAGGAAGTGCATGCCGCGATTCGCGCGCAGGTGGCCGAGCTGGATTCCGGCTTGGCGGGCGGATTGAAGATTTTGTATGGTGGTAGCGTAAAACCGCAGAATGCGGTCGAATTGTTTGCGCAGCCCGACATCGATGGTGGTTTGATCGGTGGGGCCGCGCTGATTGCTGATGATTTTCTTGCGATTTGCCAAGCGGCAAATTGATAGGCGTAAATAATGAACTGGCTTTTCTCTCTTCTTCTCACCATTCATATTCTGGTGGCGCTGGCGATAATCGGTCTTGTGCTGATGCAGCATGGCAAGGGGGCCGATATGGGGGCGGCCTTCGGTAGCGGTGCTTCCGGCAGCCTGTTCGGGGCGACGGGTTCGGCCAATTTTCTCAGTCGCACGACGGGGATTCTGGCGGCGGTGTTTTTTGCGACCAGCCTGAGCCTTGCCTATGTTGCCTCGCACAAGCCAAAAACGACTGGCAGTGTCATGCAGGAAACGGTACAATCGCAGCCGGTTTCGCAGCCTGCTGCGGCTGGTGGCGAGTCGCCTGCGGCGCCGGCAGATGCTGGCTCCAAGGCAAAAGAAATACCGAAGTAACGCAAGGTGATTTTCCCGGCACATGTCCCTCGCCGGGGTGGTCAAAAAGCAGGGCCGACGTGGTGAAATTGGTAGACACGCTATCTTGAGGGGGTAGTGGCGCAAGCTGTGCGAGTTCGAGTCTCGCCGTCGGCACCAAAAAGGGGGCAGTGGCTGAAAAGCACGCTGTTTCGTACAAGAAACTGAATATTGGCGGCGGATCATGGAAAACTACTTTCCAATCCTGATGTTCGTCCTGGTGGGGGTCGCGATCGGCGTACTGCCTGTTGCGATGGGTTTCCTGCTTGCTCCAAGCCGGCCGGACCCCGAGAAGCTTTCACCGTACGAGTGCGGCTTCGAAGCTTTCGAGGACGCGCGCATGAAGTTCGATGTGCGCTATTACCTGATTGCCATCCTCTTCATCCTGTTCGATCTGGAAATCGCCTTCCTCTTTCCGTGGGCAACGATTTTCAAGGATATCGTGGCTGCCGAATCCATCAAGCTGTTCGGCTTTATCGAAATGCTGGTTTTCGTTGCCATCCTGGTCATCGGCTATGTGTATGCCTGGGCCAAGGGTGCGCTGGAATGGGAATAAGGCATGGCTATTGAAGGTGTTCTCCAGGAAGGTTTTGTCACCACAACGGCTGACAAGCTGATCAATTACATGCGGACCGGCTCGATGTGGCCGATGACTTTTGGTCTCGCCTGCTGTGCGGTGGAAATGATCCATGCCGGTTGCGCGCGTTATGACCTCGACCGGTTTGGCGTGGTTTTCCGTCCCAGTCCACGTCAGTCGGACGTGATGATCGTCGCCGGAACCCTGACCAACAAGATGGCGCCTGCCCTGCGCAAGGTCTACGATCAGATGGCCGAGCCGCGCTGGGTCATTTCGATGGGTTCCTGTGCCAATGGGGGTGGCTATTACCACTATTCGTACTCGGTGGTTCGTGGCTGTGACCGGATCGTGCCGGTCGATATTTATGTGCCCGGCTGTCCGCCCACGGCGGAAGCCTTGCTGTACGGCATCATTCAGCTACAGAACAAGATTCGTCGTACCAATACCATCGCTCGTTAATTGCCAAGGCTGATTCGATATGTCTGCCAAGCTGGAAACGCTTAGCCAAAACCTGCAAAAGCACTTCGAAGACAAGCTGAAATCCTTGACGCTTGCTCTCGGTGAGTTGACCATCGAAGTTGCTGCTGCCGACTATCTTGCGGTCATGACCACGCTGCGCGATGAACCCGATTTGCGCTTCGAGGAGATGATCGATCTTTGCGGGGTCGACTATTCGACCTATGGCGATGGCGCTTGGTCCGGCCGTCGTTTTGCGGTGGTTTCGCATCTGTTGTCGATTGCGCACAACTGGCGCCTGCGGGTTCGTGTCTTCGCCGAGGATGATGAGTTTCCTTCGGTGGATTCGGTTACTGGCGTCTGGACGAGCGTGAACTGGTTCGAGCGAGAAGCCTTCGATCTTTTCGGCATCGCGTTTGTTGGCCACAACGACTTGCGTCGCATTCTGACCGACTATGGTTTCATCGGCCACCCTTTCCGCAAGGACTTTCCGATTTCCGGCCATGTCGAGATGCGCTACGACCCCGATCAGGGGCGTGTCATCTACCAGCCGGTGACCATCGAGCCCCGCGAGAACACACCGCGCATCGTGCGCGAAGATACCTACGGGGATCCTGCTCATGGCTGATATTCGTAACTTTACGCTCAACTTTGGCCCGCAACACCCTGCGGCCCACGGGGTATTGCGTCTGGTGCTGGAACTGGATGGTGAGGTTGTGCAGCGTGCTGACCCGCATATCGGACTTCTGCATCGCGCCACCGAAAAGCTTGCTGAAACCAGAACCTGGGTTCAGTCGGTGCCTTACATGGATCGTCTGGACTACGTCTCGATGATGTGCAACGAGCACGCCTATTGTTTGGCAACTGAAAAGCTGCTCGGCATCGAAGTTCCGGAGCGTGGCAAGTACATTCGTACCATGTTCGATGAGGTGACGCGGATCCTCAACCATCTGTTGTGGATCGGTTGTCACGCGCTGGACGTCGGGGCCATGACCATGGCGCTCTACACCTTCCGTGAGCGTGAAGATCTCATGGATGTCTACGAGGCCGTCTCCGGCGCCCGCCTGCATGCGGCTTACTATCGTCCGGGTGGCGTTTATCGCGATTTGCCGGATCGCATGCCGCAGTATGAGGCTTCGACCTGGACCAGTGCGAAAAAGGCCGGCGAGCTTAACGAAAACCGTAGCGGCTCGCTACTGGATTTTCTTGAAGATTTCACGAATCGCTTCCCGGTCTACCACAGCGAATACCATACGCTGTTGACCGATAACCGGATCTGGAAGCAGCGCTTGGTGAATGTCGGCGTGGTGACTCCGGAACGGGCACTGCAAATGGGCTTTAGTGGTGCGATGCTGCGCGGCTCCGGCATTGCCTGGGATTTGCGCAAGAAGCAGCCGTATGCCGCCTACGACAAGGTTGATTTCGATATTCCAGTCGGTGTGAATGGGGATAGTTATGATCGCTATCTGGTGCGGATGGAGGAAATGCTCCAGTCCAACCGTATCATCAAGCAATGCATCGACTGGCTTCGTAAAAATCCGGGGCCGGTGATTACGGAGAACCACAAGGTCGCTCCGCCTCCACGCGAGAGCATGAAATCCAATATGGAAGAGCTTATTCACCATTTCAAGCTCTTTACAGAGGGGATTCATGTTCCGCCCGGCGAAGCCTATGCGGCGGTGGAACATCCGAAGGGTGAATTTGGCATCTATTTCATCTCGGATGGGGCCAACAAGCCTTACCGCATGAAGATTCGTGCGCCGGGCTATGTGCACCTGGCTGGGATGGATGAGATGTCCCGTGGCCACATGATTGCCGACGTCGTTACGATTATCGGTTCCCAAGATATTGTTTTTGGCGAGATCGACCGCTGATGTTTTCCGCTGAAACCCTCCAGAAGTTCGACCGCGAGGTCGCCAAGTACCCCGCCGATCAGAAACAATCGGCGTCGATGGCTTGTCTTGCGCTTGCCCAGGAAGAAAAGGGCTGGTTGCCGCCCGAAGCCATCGAGGCGGTTGCAAATTATCTCGGTATGCCGCCAATCGCGGCTTACGAGGTGGCATCCTTCTACAACATGTATGACCTGAAGCCGATCGGCAAGTACAAGATTACGGTCTGTACCAACTTGCCGTGTGCGCTTTCCGGTGGTTATCACGCTGGCGAATATGTGCAGAAGAAGCTCGGCATCGGCTATGGTGAAACGACGGCTGACGGCAAGTTCACCCTGAAAGAGGGGGAATGCATGGGGGCCTGTGGTGATGCACCGGTGATGATTGTCAATAATCGCTCGATGTGTAGTCACATGCACCCGGAGCAGATCGACAAGCTGCTTGAGGAGTGCAAATAATGGCGATGCTTGGTTCGATCAACGGCGTCCTCATGGAAGGGCTTGATGGCGACAATACCTGGCATCTGAAGGATTATGTCGCTCGTGGCGGCTATGTTCAGTTGCGCCGCATCCTGGAAAGCAAGATGTCCCAGGAAGAGGTCATCAGCGAAGTCAAGAAATCGGTCCTCCGTGGTCGCGGTGGCGCCGGCTTTCCGACCGGACTCAAATGGTCCTTCATGCCGCGCTCCTTCCCCGGCGACAAGTATGTCGTCTGTAATACCGATGAGGGCGAGCCCGGTACCTTCAAGGACCGGGACATCATGCGCTACAACCCCCACTCGGTTATCGAGGGGATGGCTATCGCAGCCTATGCCATGGGCGCCAACCGTGGCTACAACTATGTCCACGGTGAAGTCTGGGAAATCTACAAGCGCTTTGAAGAAGCGCTGGACGAGGCGCGTGCTGCCGGGTTCATCGGTCAGAACATTCTGGGCTCCGGCTTCAATTTCGAACTCTTCGCCCACCATGGTTATGGCGCCTACATCTGCGGTGAGGAAACCGCGCTGCTCGAATCCATCGAAGGGAAGAAGGGGCAGCCCCGCTTCAAGCCGCCATTCCCGGCCTCGTTTGGTCTCTACGGCAAGCCGACCACCATCAACAACACGGAAACCTTTGCCTCCATACCCTTCATCCTGAAAATGGGGGGCGAAGAGTTCCTAAACTTGGGCAAGCCCAATAACGGCGGTACCAAGCTCTTCTCCGTTTCCGGCCACGTCAATCGTCCTGGTAATTACGAGATTCCCCTCGGTACGCCGTTTGCCACCCTGCTGGAAATGTGCGGCGGTATGCGTGGCGGACGCAAGATCAAGGCGGTCATTCCTGGCGGTTCGTCGGCTCCGGTCATTCCCGGTGCGGTGATGATGGACACCACGATGGATTATGACGGTATCAGCAAGGCGGGTTCCATGCTCGGTTCCGGCGCGGTCATCGTGATGGACGAGACGGTGTGCATGGTCAAGGCGCTGGAACGGCTGTCCTTCTTTTACTATGAAGAGTCCTGTGGCCAATGCACGCCCTGCCGCGAAGGCACGGCATGGATGTACAAGGTCGTACACCGCATCGAAAACGGCTTGGGCAAGCCGGAAGATCTGGATCTGCTGAACAGCGTGCTGGGCAATATCATGGGGCGCACCATCTGCGCGCTCGGCGATGCGGCGGCGCTGCCGGTCCAAAGCTTCCTCAAGCATTTTGGCAGTGAATTCGAGTACCACATTGAACACAAGAACTGTCTGGTCCCCAAGGATGTGCAGTGGGCGGGCAGTGGTTTCCACAAGGTTCAGGCCTGAGCGGAAACCCTTCCAAGCGATAGATACGAAAGAACTGGCTACAAGGCAGCGACATGCTAGAAATCGAGATCGACGGCAAGAAAGCGCAAGTACCTGACGGCAGCACGGTGATGGACGCCGCGCAGCAGGTGGGTGTCTACATCCCGCATTTTTGCTACCACAAAAAACTTTCGATTGCCGCCAACTGCCGCATGTGTCTGGTGCAGGTGGAAAAGGCGCCAAAGCCCTTGCCTGCGTGCGCAACGCCGGTCACCAATGGCATGAAGGTGTTCACCCATTCCGATCTGGCCATCAAGGCACAGAAGGGGGTAATGGAGTTCCTGCTGATCAACCATCCGCTGGATTGCCCGATCTGCGATCAGGGTGGCGAGTGCCAATTGCAGGATATGTCCGTCGGTTACGGCCCGATGAAGAGCCGCTACACCGAGGAAAAACACGTCGTCTTTCACAAGAACGTCGGCCCGCTGGTGTCGATGGAAGAGATGAGCCGTTGCATTCATTGCACTCGTTGCGTGCGTTTTGGCCAGGAAATTGCCGGCATCATGGAACTCGGCATGGCCAACCGCAACATGCATTCCGAGATCACCACCTTCCTTGGTCGCACGGTAGACTCCGAATTGTCGGGCAACATGATCGACCTGTGCCCGGTCGGTGCCCTGACTTCCAAGCCGTTCCGCTACACCGCCCGTTCGTGGGAACTGCAGCGCCGCAAATCGGTCAGTCCGCATGATTCCGTTGGGGCCAATCTGGTCGTTCAGGTCAAGCACGACAACGTGATGCGCGTCTTGCCGCGCGAAAACGAGGCCGTCAATGAATGCTGGATTTCCGACAAGGAGCGCTTTTCCTATCAGGCGCTGAATTCCGAAGAGCGCCTCACCAAGCCAATGGTCAAACAGGGCGGCCAATGGCGGGAAGTTGACTGGAATGTGGCGCTCGATTATGTAGCACACGGCTTGAAGGATGTCGCCCGCGAGCATGGCGGTGATGCCATGGCTGCGCTGGCTGCGCAAAGCTCGACGCTCGAGGAACTCCATCTTCTGTCCAAGGTCACCAAGGGGCTGGGTAGCGGAAACATTGATTTTCGTCCCCGCCAAAGCGATTTTGGCAGCGATTTCAAACGTGCAGGTGCGCCATGGCTTGGCCTCCGTTTGGCGGAAATCAAGGACCTTGATGCCGCTCTCGTCATCGGTTCCTTCCTGCGCAAGGACCATCCGCTGATTGCACAACGACTGCGTCAGGCGGCCAAGAAATACACCAAGGTCAGCCTCATTTCGGTCGCTGCGGACGATCAACTGATCGATCTGCACGCAAGCATCGCGGTTGCCCCGGCCAATTTGGCCAGTGCGCTGGCCGCCGTGGTCAAGGCAGCCGCTGAAATCAAGGGCGTTGCAATTCCAACTGGTCTGGAAGCCGTTGCGACCAGCGAAACCAGCAAGCAAATTGCCCAAAGCCTCGTTGATGGTGAGAAGCGCGCCATTTTCCTCGGCAATGTGGCGACGCAATCCACACAGGCCACACAACTTCACGCCCTTGCGATCGAGCTTGGGAAACTGACTGGTGCAACAGTAGGCTTCCTGGGCGAAGGTGCCAATACGGTTGGCGGGCATGTGGGCTGGGCCCTGCCATCCGGTGCCAACGCGCGCCAGATGTTCGAACAACCGCGCAAGGCCTACGTGCTGATGGGGGTGGAGCCCGAGTTCGATTGCGCCAACCCGCAACTGGTTGTCGGGGCGTTGAAGCAAGCCAGTCTGGTTGTCTATATGTCTGCCTTCAAGCACGCACCGGCGCTTGAATACGCCGACGTAATGCTGCCGATTGCTCCTTACACCGAGACCTCCGGCACTTTCGTGAATATCGAAGGTCGGGTGCAGAGCTTCAACGGCGTCGTCAAGGCGCGTGGCGATTGCCGTCCCGCTTGGAAGGTATTGCGCGTTCTCGGCAATGTGCTCAATCTGGATGGGTTCGCTTACGAATCCAGCGAAGCGGTTCGTGACGAAGTGATCGGCAAGGGCACGGAGTTCGTGACCGGTCTCGATAACGGCTTGAACGGTGTAGCAATCAGTCTGAACTCGGCATCCGCGGGATTGCAACGCATCGCCGATGTGCCGGTCAATTTTGCTGATCCGATGGCACGCCGTGCGCCGGCGCTGCAGCAGACGGCTGATTCGGTAGCACCAACGGCCAGGATGAATGAAACGACAATGGCCAAGCTTGGCGTTATTGCGGGAGTGCAAGTCCGTGTCAAACAAGGGGTGGGTGAGGCAAGCCTGATTGCCAGGATGGACAATACGGTACCCGACGATTGCGTTCGCGTAGCGGCTGCCCATCAAAGCACGACCGGCCTTGGTGAAATGTTCGGTCTCATTTCCGTGGAGCGTGCATAAATGGACGCACTGATGAATTTAGGGCAAGGAGTGTTCGGTGGTGCCTGGCCCGCAGTCTGGGCTCTGCTCAAGATCGTCCTGATCGTTGCGCCGCTGATGTTGAGCGTTGCCTACCTGACTTGGGCTGAGCGCAAGGTGATTGGCTACATGCAGGTGCGTATCGGTCCGAACCGCGTTGGACCGTGGGGTCTGATCCAGCCGATTGCCGATGGTCTGAAGCTGTTGATGAAGGAAATCATCGTTCCCAGTGGCGCCAACAAAGGCATTTTCATCATTGCACCGATGCTGGCAATCGCACCGGCACTCGCTGCCTGGGCGGTCGTGCCATTTAACGACAATCTGGTGCTTGCCAATATCGATGCGAGCTTGCTGTACATCATGGCCATTACCTCGATGGGGGTGTACGGCATCATCCTTTCGGGGTGGGCTTCCAACTCGAAGTACGCTTTTCTCGGCGCGATGCGTGCTTCGGCGCAAATGGTGTCGTACGAAATCTCGATGGGTTTTTCGCTGATCTGCGTCCTGATGGTGTCGAATAGCCTCAATCTGGTCGAGATCGTGAATGTTCAGAACCAGGGGCGTTTTGCCGGTTGGGGCTTGGGCTTCCTGTCCTGGAACTGGTTGCCGTTGCTGCCGATGTTCCTGGTCTACCTGATTTCGGGCGTTGCGGAAACCAACCGCGCTCCGTTCGACGTCGCCGAAGGGGAGTCGGAAATCGTTGCCGGCTTCCATGTCGAATACTCAGGGATGGCATTTGCCGTGTTCTTCCTGGCCGAATACGCAAACATGATTCTGGTGTCGGCGCTGACCTCGATCATGTTCCTCGGCGGCTGGCTTTCGCCGGTTGGCTTCCTGCCGGATGGAGTGCTTTGGCTCTTTGCCAAGATGGCATTCATCCTGTTCCTGTTTCTCTGGTTCCGCGCAACGTTCCCGCGTTACCGTTTTGACCAGTTGATGCGTCTGGGCTGGAAGGTGTTCCTGCCGGTTTGTCTGGTCTGGCTCGTTGTGGTGGGCGTCTGGATGATGTCCCCGCTCAGTATCTGGAAATGAGGAGAGACTAATGGGTTCGATGAAGGAAATCTTCAACAGCCTGCTCCTCAAGGAGCTGTTGAAGGGTATGTCGGTTACAGGCAAATATTTCTTTGCCCGTAAGATCACTGTTCAGTATCCCGAGGAAAAAACACCACAGAGTGCGCGTTTCCGTGGCCTGCATGCCTTGCGCCGTTATCCGAACGGTGAAGAGCGCTGCATTGCCTGCAAGCTTTGCGAGGCAATATGTCCGGCGCTGGCCATTACGATTGAGGCTGAACCGCGTGATGACGGGTCGCGACGTACCACACGTTACGACATTGATCTGACCAAATGCATTTTCTGCGGTTTCTGTGAAGAAGCCTGCCCCGTGGATGCCGTAGTTGAAACGCGTGTTTTCGAGTACCACGGCGAACGGCGCGGCGATCTCTACTATACGAAGCAGATGTTGCTGGCCAATGGCGATCGGTACGAGGCGCAGATCGCCAAGGATCGCGAACTAGATGCACCTTACCGATAACGGATACGAGCCATGGATTTTCAGACTCTAGTCTTCTTCTTCCTGTCGGCGATTCTCATTGTCGCCGGTCTGCGTGTGATTACCGCACGCAACCCGGTGCATGCGGCGTTGCATCTGATTCTCGCGTTTTTCACCTGCGGTGGTATCTGGGCATTGCTACAGGCTGAGTTTCTGGCAATTGCGATCATTCTGGTCTATGTCGGCGCCGTCATGGTGCTCTTCCTCTTCGTGGTTATGATGCTGGACATCAACCTCGACCGAATTCGTCAGGGGTTCTGGAACTACCTTCCTCTCGGGGCGATGCTCGGCATCCTCATGGTTGTTGAAATGGGGCTGGTGCTGGGCAGCAAGTATTTCCAGGTGCCCGCCGCTGAAGCGGTCATCCCCGCCGGCGTTTCCAACACCAAGAGCATCGGTGCCCTGATGTTCACCGACTTCGTATATCCCTTTGAACTGGCTTCCATCATTCTGCTGGTCGGTATGATCGCTGCGATCGTGCTGACCCATCGCGGTCCGAAGAAGTCGAAATACACCAATCCGAACCAGCAGGTCTTCGTCAAGGCGAAGGATCGTGTCCGCGTACTGCAGATGCCGGTAGAAAAAGACTGACCCGGGGCGCCAATGCTTACTCTTTCACTCTCGCATTTCCTGATTCTCGGCGCGATCATGTTCGCGATCAGCGTAGTCGGCATCTTTCTTAACCGGAAGAACCTTCTTGTACTGCTGATGGCCATCGAACTGATGCTGCTTGCGGTCAACATGAATTTCGTGGCCTTTTCTCACTATCTCCAGGATCTTTCCGGCCAGATCTTCGTTTTCTTCATTCTGACCGTGGCTGCAGCCGAATCGGCGATTGGCCTGGCCATCCTGATCGTGCTGTTCCGCAACCTGAAGAGCATCCACGTGGATGACCTGGGTAGCCTGAAGGGTTAACATGGAAATGCAAAAACTCTATCTGCTGGTTCCCTTGGCGCCCCTGTTCGGGGCCATGATCGCGGGTCTGTTCTGCCGTGTCATTCCGCGCTGGCTTGCCCATACCGTAACGATTGCGGGCGTTGCGACCGCGTTTGTCGCATCGGTGATCATTTTCAAGGATGTTCAGGCCGGTCATACCTTCAATGGCCCCGTCTACACCTGGCTGACCAGCGGCGACTACCGGTTTGAAGTCGGATTCCTGATCGACACGCTCACGACCACGATGATGCTGGTCGTGACCTTCGTGTCGTTGATGGTCCATATCTACACGATCGGCTACATGCAGGAAGACCCGGGCTACAACCGTTTCTTCAGCTATATCTCGTTGTTCACCTTCTCCATGCTGATGCTGGTGATGAGTAACAACTTCATGCAGTTGTTCTTCGGTTGGGAAGCTGTCGGGCTAGTTTCCTATCTGCTGATCGGCTTCTGGTATACGCGCCCGACGGCAATTTTCGCCAACATGAAAGCCTTCCTGGTCAACCGGGTTGGTGACTTTGGTTTCATCCTCGGTATCGGGCTTGTCCTCGCGCATTTTGGCACCCTCGATTACGCTGAGGTGTTCAAGAAGGCTCCAGAATTCGCCAGCATTACCATCAACATCTGGGGATCGGCTGAATGGTCGCTGATGACCGTTACCTGCATCTGCCTGTTCATCGGCGCAATGGGCAAATCGGCCCAGGTTCCGCTGCATGTCTGGCTGCCCGACTCGATGGAAGGCCCGACCCCGATTTCGGCGCTGATCCACGCTGCCACCATGGTGACGGCGGGCATCTTCATGGTTGCGCGCATGTCGCCGTTGTTCGAACTGTCTACCACCGCACTTTCCTTCGTGCTGGTGATCGGTGCGATCACAGCCTTGTTCATGGGTTTCCTCGGGATCATCCAGAACGACATCAAGCGTGTCGTCGCCTATTCAACGCTTTCCCAGCTTGGTTACATGACCGTTGCACTGGGTGCATCGGCGTACTCGGTGGCCATTTTCCACCTGATGACGCACGCCTTCTTCAAGGCACTGCTGTTCCTCGCCGCCGGTTCCGTGATCATCGGCATGCATCACGATCAGGACATTCGCAATATGGGTGGCTTGCGCAAGTACATGCCCATTACTTGGATCACTTCCTTGGTCGGATCCCTCGCACTGATAGGTACCCCCTTCCTTTCCGGCTTCTATTCCAAGGATTCGATCATCGAGGCTGTGGCGCTTTCCCACATCCCGGGCTCCGGCTTCGCCTATTTTGCCGTTATGGCGGGCGTGTTCGTGACCGCGTTCTATTCGTTCCGGATGTACTTCCTCGTCTTCCATGGCGAGGAGCGTTTTGGCAAGGAGGCGCACGACGAACATCATGATCATCATGGCGATCATGACGACGAAGAGGTTTCGAACGACCATCACCACGGTCTCGCACCCGGGCAAAAGCCGCACGAAACGCCCTGGGTTGTCACCTTGCCCCTGGTCCTGCTAGCGATACCGTCCATCGCCATAGGTTTCATCGCTATCGGCCCGATGGTGTTCGGCGACTATTTCAAGGGTGTCATTTTCATCGACTCCCAGGCGCATCCTGCGATGGCGCATCTTGCCGAGCATTTCCATGGTGCGGCCGCCATGGGCATTCACGCCCTGACGACACTGCCGTTCTTCCTCGCACTGGCAGGGGTCGTGGTTTCCTGGTTCTTCTACATGAAGCGTCCTGACATTCCGGCAACGATCCAGCGCCGGTTCTCGGCGATCAATACGCTGCTTGAGAACAAGTACTACTTCGACAAGATCAATGAGCTGGTCCTGGCCGGCGGTTCACGCGTACTCGGCAAGGCTTTCTGGCGCGGGGGCGATGTGGCCGTGATCGATGGCGTCATCGTGAATGGCTCGGCCAAGCTTGTCGGAATGATTGCCTCGGTAACCAGGTTGTTCCAGACCGGTTACGTCTATCACTACGCTTTCACCATGATCATCGGCGTCTTCGTGCTGATGACCCTGTGGATCAACCGCGCCTAGCGTGAATAGTTCGCAGAAAAGCAAGGAATAACATGTCGACTTACCCGCTGCTATCTCTAGCCATCTGGATTCCAATCGTCTCCGGTCTGGTGGTGCTCGCCACCGGATCCGACCGGAACGCTCCACTGGCACGGATGCTTGCCCTGTTTGGCGCGATCGCCGGCTTCCTGGTCACGATTCCGCTGTGGACCGGTTTCGATGTCGCCAACGGAGGCATGCAGTTCGTTGAATTGAGAAACTGGATTCCCCGTTTCAACATTAACTACCATCTTGGCGTCGATGGCATCTCCATGCTTTTCGTCGTGCTCAATGCCTTCATCACGATCATCGTCGTCGCGGCAGGCTGGGAAGTGATCCAGGAGAAGGTCGCCCAGTACAACGCGGCTTTCCTGATCATGTCGGGGCTGATGAACGGGATCTTCACCTCGCTCGATGGCATCCTGTTCTACGTCTTCTTCGAAGCCTCCCTGATTCCGCTATACCTGATCATTGGCGTCTGGGGCGGTCCGAACCGGGTCTATGCCGCGTTCAAGTTCTTCCTCTATACGCTGTTTGGTTCCCTGCTGTTCCTGCTCGCTCTGATGTATTTGTTCATCAATTCCGGCGGCAGCTTCTCGATCCTCGAATGGCACAAATTGCCGATCGCGCTGGGTGCTCAGATCTGGCTATTCCTGGCTTTCCTGATTGCCTTCGCGGTCAAGGTGCCGATGTGGCCGGTGCATACCTGGCTGCCGGATGCCCACGTCGAAGCGCCGACCGGCGGTTCCATCGTCCTGGCGGCTATTGCCCTGAAGCTTGGTGCCTATGGTTTCCTGCGTTTTTCGCTGCCGATCGCCCCGGATGCGTCGCATGAACTGTCGGGGCTGGTCGTCGCCCTGTCGCTGATCGCCGTCGTCTATATCGGTTTCGTCGCCTTGGTCCAGGAAGATATGAAGAAACTGGTCGCCTACTCGTCGATCGCCCACATGGGCTTTGTCACCCTGGGCTTCTTCATGTTCAGCCCGATGGGAGTCGAAGGCGCACTGGTTCAGATGGTTTCGCACGGCTTTGTCTCCGGCGCCATGTTCTTCTGTATCGGCGTCATGTATGACCGCGTGCATAGCCGCCAGATCGCCGATTACGGCGGCGTGGTCAACAAGATGCCGAAGTTCGCCGCGCTGTTCATGCTGTTTACCATGGCCAATGCCGGCCTGCCGGCCACCTCCGGCTTCGTCGGCGAATTCATGGTCATCCTGGGCGCCGTCAAGTTCAACTTCTGGGTGGCCTTCGCCGCCGCCAGCTCGATGGTCATCGGCGCCGCCTATTCGCTATGGATGTACAAGCGGGTGATCTTCGGCGACGTGGGCAATCACCACGTCGCCGAACTGGACGACATAAACAAGCGCGAGTTCGCCATTCTCGGGGTGCTGGCCATTGCCACCCTCTGGATGGGTCTCTACCCGCAGCCTTTCACGGAAGTCATGCACGCTTCGGTCACTGACCTGCTGCGTCACGTCGCCATCAGCAAGATCCAATAAACGGTAGCCGACATGTTCGACAATTTCGTTGTCCCCGATCTCCTGCCCGCCGCACCGGAACTTTTTCTGGCGTTCATGGCGCTGGTCATTCTCATGATTGACCTGACTGTCAAGGATAGCCGGCGTACCCTGACCTTTGCGCTGACCCAGCTGACCTTGGTCGGATGTGCTGTCATCCAGCTTGGTACTAGCACGGGGGATGTGATCTATACCTTCAGCAACATGTTCGTCGATGACCTGATGGCCGACTTGCTGAAGCTGTTCCTCTACATGACCGTGATCATGGTGCTCTTTTATTCGCGCGCTTACATCATCGACCGCGAGTCGATGAACAAGGGCGAATACTACGTGCTGGCGCTGTTTGCCACGCTTGGCATGATGGTCATGATTTCGGCCAACAACTTCGTGACGATTTATCTTGGTCTCGAATTGCTGTCGCTTTCCTTGTATGCGATGGTCGCGATGAATCGCGAGTGCGTGACATCGACCGAAGCGGCGATGAAGTACTTCGTTCTCGGTGCGCTGGCTTCTGGCTTGCTGCTCTATGGCATGTCGATGATCTACGGAGCTACCGGCACGCTAGAAATCACCGGTATTGCCGAACGCCTTTACGGCGGTGGCGTCAACAAGTCGGTGCTGACATTCGGCCTGGTCTTCCTGGTTGCTGGTCTTGCGTTCAAGCTGGGTGTGGTGCCTTTCCACATGTGGATTCCCGACGTCTATCACGGCGCTCCGACCTCGGTAACGTTGTTCATCGGTTCGGCGCCGAAGTTAGCTGCTTTCGCAATCGTCATGCGCCTGCTGGTAAACGGACTGATTACCATGGCCCAGGACTGGCAAGCCATGCTGGTCATTCTTTCGGTGCTGTCGATGGCCATTGGTAACCTGGCCGCTATCGCCCAGACCAATCTGAAGCGCATGCTGGCCTACTCGGCGATCTCGCACATGGGCTTCATGCTGCTTGGCATCACCACCGGGGTCGTCGGCGGCGATGCCCGCTTCGCGTTGAATGCCTACAGTTCGGCGATGTTCTACGTGGTGGCCTACGTCCTGATGTCGGCTGGTACCTTCGGCATGATCCTGTTGATGGCGCGCGCCGGATTCGAGGCAGACAATCTCGACGACTTCAAGGGCCTGAACAAGCGTAGCCCGTGGTTCGCCGGCATCATGCTGATGCTGATGTTCTCGATGGCGGGGGTGCCGTTCTTCATCGGCTTCTTTGCAAAATTCGCAGTGTTGCAGGCGGTCGTCGCCGCCGGCTACATGTGGCTGGCCATCGTCGCGGTCCTCTTCTCGCTGATCGGCGCGTTCTACTACCTGCGCGTCGTCAAGCTGATGTACTTCGATGCACCGCTCGATGAGTCGCCGCTGACGGCTGCTCTCGACATGCGTATCCTGATTTCGGCGAACGGCCTCGCGGTTGCGTTGCTCGGAATCTTCCCGCAAGTCATCATGTCGCTCTGTGCCTACGCGCTGTTGCGCTCGCTCTGATCGGCGGCAAGGCATTGACGACCAGGCGCCCCGAATTTCGGGGCGTTTTCATTTCCGGAGCCTGATATGAGTCACGATATCCATCTCGTCGAATCGGAAATCGCCTCGGAAACCGTCTTCAAGGGTGCACTGCTAGAAGTTCGCAAGGATCGGGTCCTGTTGCCGGATGGCAAGGAATCGCTGCGCGAGTACATCGTTCATCCGGGGGCTGTTGTCATTCTGGCTTTTCTCGACAATGGCAACCTGCTGTTCGAGCGCCAGTTCCGCTATCCGCTGCGTCGGGTGTTCCTCGAGTTGCCCGCCGGCAAGATCGATCCTGGCGAGCCGATTCTCGACACCGCACGTCGAGAACTGCTGGAAGAAACTGGCTATGTCGCGAGCGACTGGGAATACATCGGCGTGATGCACCCCTGCATCGGCTATTCGGATGAAAAAATTGAAATTTTCACGGCCCGCGGCTTGCATCTGGCCGGCGCCAGGCAACTAGACCACAACGAGTTCCTCGAAGTCGTCGAACTCGCGCCTGTCGCCGCCAAGGCGGCGGTCTGGAACGGTCAGATCACCGATGCCAAGACCGTGACGGCGCTTTTCTGGCTAGATCGTCCGTAGCGTGACGTAACGCAGATTCTCTTGAATTTGGCAGCTTTTTGGCAGTCGACCGCAATGCCTGTGACTCGATAAGAGCGTCAACAATAAAACCGGCCCGCCTAGGCGGGCCGCAGTCTTAAGGTTTCTGCTCAATCCAGCTGGACTGGACAATCTAACCGTTCTGGAGCCTAACCACAGGTTCCCACGGCACCGCAGGCCGTACAGAAGTCGCAACCATCCTTCCGGATCATCGTGTGGTTGCCGCATTCGCTGCACAGCTTGCCCTGCGTCGGGTGCACCGTGTTGCTGGCATCTTCCGGCGCCTTCAGGATGCCCATCTGCTGCAGCGGGAAGCCGTTCTCGTCGAGAATGCCCAGCATGGCATAGCGATGGATGATCAGGTGGGCGATGTAGGCGACGGTCGACGGATAGGTCTGCTGCTTCCGCGAGCCGGGAACGAAGGCCATGAAATCGCCGAGCGGTTCGGGGTAGTCGAGCAGCTTGCGCAGCTTCATGCCGATCCATGCCGGATCGAGGACGCGCATGTCGAGCGACAGCAGCTTGCACAGGCCGTCCAGCGCACGCGGATAGTTGCCCGAGAGCCACATGGAATAGGGACGGGTGACGCCGTCGGGGAGGGTGATTTCCTTGAGGCCGAGGACGAAGTCTTCGCTGGTGGAGGGGTTGTTGACATCGACCGTCCAGGACAGCGTGCCGTCGGTGCCGGTCTTCGGCTCCTTGGCGCTGAACAGGGCATCCTTCACCGGGGTCGGGCCTTCGTGGCGGAGGGCGCCGAGTTGCTCGACGCGCCAGCGGATGATCTGCGCCATGGCAGAGACGACGGACGGCACACGCTTGCGTTCGCCGTGCGGCGGCATCGGCATTTCAAAGGATTCGCCCGGCGTCTTGGCCAGTGCGTCGAGCTTCATTTCCAGCCAGCCGTGATCGTTGGCGCGCATGTCCATCGACAGTGTCTTGGCGACGGCGCCGAGGCCACGCGGTTCGGCCGGACCATTGGCCCACACTTCGAACGGCCAGGCGCGGCCTTCCGGCTCGACGTGGCCGACGAACAGCGCGAACTTGCCGATCGGCGAATCGAGCATGTAGGTCCAGCACAGGTTGCCTTCCGGCAGGCTGGGGCGGCCCGGCCAGCGCAGGCTGGCGAGCACCGGGGCCGGCAGATCCTTGATCGACAGGCGGCGGTTGGCGTCGGAAACGAAATCCTGGGGTGATTTGGCGTCGACCGCAACAGCCTCTGTCGGCTCGACCGAGAGCACGGAGCCGAGCACGCTGTTGGGACGATAGGTGGCGAGACCCTTGAGACCCGATTTCCAGGCGCTCATGTAGAGATCCTGGAAATCCTCGTACGGGTAGTCGGCCGGAACGTTGACCGTTTTCGAGATCGAGGTGTCGATGTGCGGGGCGACCGCGGCGACCATGTCCTTGTGCGCCGCGGCGGAGATTTCCAGGGCGGTGACGAAGTAATCCGGCAACTTGGTGACATCGCCGCCGAGGTGCTTGTAGAGGCGCCAGGCGTAATCCTCGACTGAGTATTCCTTGAGCGTGCCGTCCGGCATGCGCTTCTTGCGGCTGTAGGTCCACGAGAAGGGAGGTTCGATACCGTTCGAGGCGTTATCCGCGAAGGCCAGCGAGATGGTGCCGGTCGGCGCGATAGACAGCAGGTGCGAATTGCGCAGGCCGTGCTTGCGGATTTCGGCCTTGACCTCGTTGGGCAGACGGGAAGCGAAATTGCCGCCGGAGAGATAGAGCTCGGCGTTGAACAGCGGGAAGGCGCCGCGCTCCTTGGCCAGGTCGACCGAGTACAGATAGGCGGTGTCGCGCATGAATTCGGTCATGCGGGTGGCCATGGCGCGGGCTTCCGGCTTGTCGTAGCGCAGGCGCAGCATGGCCAGCGCATCGCCGAGGCCGGTATAGCCGAGGCCGACCCGGCGCTTGTTGGCTGCTTCCTGCTGCTGACGTTCGAGCGGCCAGTGGGTGGCGTCGAGCACGTTGTCGAGCATGCGCGTCGACACGCGAACGACTTCAGCGAAAGCGTCGAAATCGAACTCGGCCTTGTCAGAGAACGGATGCTTGATGAACAGCGTCAGGTTGATCGAGCCCAGGCAGCAGCAGCCGTAGGGGGGAAGCGGCTGTTCGGCGCACGGGTTGGTGGCTTCGATGACTTCGCAGTAATTGAGGTTGTTGTCCTTGTTCATCCGGTCGAGGAACAGGATACCCGGCTCGGCGTGGTCGTAGGTCGATTTCATGACCTGGTCCCACAGGTCGCGGGCGCGCACCTTGCGGTAGACCCACAGGCCGTCCTCGCGCTGGTAGGCGCCGGCCGAGCGCATCTCGGCATTGGGTTCGGCACGGTGCGTCAGTTCCACCTCGCCGTCGCTGTCGACCGCTTCCATGAAGGCATCGGTGACGCCGATGGAAATGTTGAAGTTGGTCAGATCGCCCTTGTCCTTGGCGTGGATGAAGACCTCGATGTCCGGATGGTCGCAGCGCAGCACGCCCATCTGGGCACCGCGACGGGCGCCGGCGGACTCGACGGTTTCGCAGGAGCGGTCGAAGACGCGCATGTAGGAAACCGGGCCGGAAGCACGCGACTGGGTGCCCTTGACGTGGGCGCCCTGGGGACGAATGGAGGAGAAGTCATAGCCGACACCACCGCCGCGGCGCATGGTTTCGGCTGCCTGGGCCAGCGCGGTGTAGATGCCGGGCTTGCCGTCGGTGATTTCGACGATGGAATCACCGACTGGCTGCACGAAGCAGTTGATCAGCGTCGCCTGCAGGTCGGTGCCGGCGGCGGAGTTGATGCGGCCGGCCGGAATGAAGCCGTTTTCCTGAGCCCATTGGAAGCGCGCTTCCCAATGGGCGCGATCCTTTTCCTGTTCGACCTGGGCCAGTGCGTAGGCGACGCGGCGGCGCACATCGTGAACATTGGTTTCCTTGCCCTTGGCGTACTTCTCGATCAGCACTTCGCCGGAGATTTCCTGTTCCGGAAGGGGGGCGATTTGGGGCGGTGCCGGGATATCGGTCAGCGACAGTTGTTCGGAAACAGGGCTCATTCTTTGCTCCTCGGCATGGCGATGTTAATCGGGCTTATTGATTTTCGAATGAGCAATAATCTACTATATCTAGTAGGTCGATGCAATCCGTTGACTAGATGCAGTGTCCTGTGCCAACGGAGAAAGCTCTTCGTCATACCGGCGAAAAGGCCGAAAAAACAAAGCCCCTGTAAGGCGCAGTAAGGATTCGGCAAGTTGCGCAAATAAATTCTGGCACTGCATTTGTGCCAAATATCCCGCAAATAATTTTCTTGCCAACCCTTGGCCCGTTAACTCCGATGGCGATGTAACTCAGCCTTGCCAGCCAAAACGGCATTGATGACCATCAAGGCGAGTGGCAAGCCATACTGCCACGTCCACCCTTGCGCGAAGAGCAGCAAGAGCAACGCCGGGGCGATGTAGGCCAGTGCCAGAAAAAATAGGATTTTCATCCGCTTAAAGCCTCTCTAGCGCCCCGTCACAACCCAAGAAATCGC
>JAGOAU010000022.1 GCA_017983755.1 Azonexus sp.
AGGAGCAGCGGCAGAGCGGGATCTGGTTCATGATCGCGGCGCCGTCCACCAGCCAGCCGATGACGCCGACGTCGGCCCAGGTCAGGGTCGGGTAGTTGAAGATCGAGCTGTACTTGGCGCGGCCGCTATGCAGGCCTTCGAGCATCTGGTCGCGGCTGGTGCCCAGCGTTTCGGCGGCGGAATAGAGGTAGAGGCCGTGGCCGCCCTCGTCCTGCACCTTGGCGATCAGGATCGCCTTGCGCTTCAGGCTCGGGGCGCGGGAAATCCAGTTGCCTTCCGGCAGCATGCCGACGATCTCGCTGTGCGCGTGCTGGCTGATCTGGCGCACCAGCGTCCGGCGGTAGGCGTCCGGCATCCAGTCCTGCGGCTCGATGCGCCCGTCGGCGTCGATGCGGGCGTCGAAGGCTGCCTGCAGCGCCGGGTCTTCGGTGGACGGCGCCAGCGGCACGGTCTTGCCGCCGGGGGCGTCGGGAACATTGAATGACTGTGTGTACATGAGGTTCTCCGGGGGATATGTTTTGTCGGTGGCAACTTGCCTGAGCGGGACGGCCGCTTGGCGGCCATCCCGGACAAGCCTGCTTACTGGACGATGACCCAGTCGCCACCCTTGACTTCGAGCATGCGGAAGGCCGACAGGTCGAGGCCCATGTGGTCGGTCGGCGACATGTTGAAGGTGCCGCTGGTGGCGACGAAGCCCTTGGTTGCTTCGAGCGCGTCGCGGACCTTGGCCTTGTCGGTGGAATTGGCCCGTTTGATGGCGTCGACCGCAAGCATCAGGCCGTCGTAGGCATAGCCGCCGAAGGTCGACACGTCCTGCTTGTAGGCCGCCTTGTAAGCGTTTTCATACGCCGTGACGACCGGTTTCTGCGGATCGTTGGCCGGCAGCTTCGCCGGGATCAACTGGGCCGGGGAAGGCAGACGGACGCCTTCGGCAGCCGGGCCGGCCAGCTTCAGGAACTCGTCGGAAGCGACGCCGTGCGACTGGTAGAGCGGCAGCGTGATGCCCAACTGCTTGTAGTTCTTGGTGACGATCGCCGGGCCCTGGCCGAGACCGAACACGAACACCGCCTGGACGCCCGGCGTGCCCTTGATCTTGGTCAGCTGCGGGCTCATGTCGGTATCCTTGGGGCCGTAGGTTTCGTTGGCGACCAGCGTGATGCCGTACTTGCCGGCGACCGCCTCGGTTTCCTTCTTGCCGGAAGCGCCGAAGCCAGAAGTCTCGGAGAGCAGGGCGACCTTGGTAATGCCGCGCTTCTTCATGTCCTCGAAGACCTTCTCGGCGGCCATGCGGTCGGTGTGCGGGGTCTTGAAGACGTGCTTCTTGACCGGCTCGATGATGACCACGGCGCCGGCCAGCGAGACGAAGGGCGTGCCCGACTTCTCGGCCAGCGGCACCATCGACATGGTGGAACCGGTGGTCGTGCCACCGACCAGGATGTCGACCTTGTCGTCGTCGATCAGGCGCTTGGCGAAGCTGTTGGCCTTGTTGGCGTCGCTGCCGTCGTCGTAATGCACGAGTTGCAGCGGCCGGCCGATGACGCCGCCTTTCTTGTTGATGTCGTCGACGTACAGCTGCAGCGTCTTCAGCTCCGGGTCGCCGAGGAAGGCGGCGGGGCCGGTGACAGACAGCACGGAACCGATCTTGATCGGTTCGGCGGCGATGGCGCCGAAGGCACCGAGGACCAGAGCGGCACCGGCAACGAGCTTCTTCATGCTTTGTTTCATGGGTTTGTCTCCTCCGTTGGAAATTTTTTCAGACACGCTCGATCACCATCGCGATGCCTTGCCCGACACCGATGCACATGGT
The DNA here is from genome assembly GCA_017983755.1 of Azonexus sp. GTDB lineage: Bacteria > Pseudomonadota > Gammaproteobacteria > Burkholderiales > Rhodocyclaceae > Azonexus. The sequence goes on from JAGOAU010000022.1 coordinate 1,808, forward strand.
GCACAGGGCGTAGCGGCCGCCACGGCGCTTGAGTTCGTAGGCGGCGGTGGTCACCAGCCGGGCGCCGCTCATGCCGAGCGGGTGGCCGAGGGCGATCGCACCGCCGTTGGGGTTCACGTGCGCCGCGTCGTCGGCCAGGCCAAGATCGCGCAGCACCGCCAGCGCCTGCGCGGCGAAGGCTTCGTTGAGTTCGATGACGTCCATCTGCGCCAGCGTCAGGCCGGTCTGTGCCAGCACCTTCCTGACTGCCGGCGCCGGGCCGAAGCCCATGATGCGCGGCGCGACGCCGGCCGTCGCCATACCGACGACGCGGGCCAGCGGCTTGAGGCCGTACTGGCCGGCGGCGGCTTCCGAGGCGATCAGCAGGGCGCAGGCGCCGTCGTTGACGCCCGAGGCGTTGCCGGCGGTGACGGTGAGGTCGGGGCCGTTGACGCCCTTCAGCTTGGCCAGCATCTCCAGTGTCGTTTCCGGGCGCGGATGTTCGTCGGTGGTGACGACCTTCGGGTCGCCCTTCTTCTGCGCAATGACGACCGGCACCAGTTCGTCGGCGAAACGGGCAGCGGCGTTGGCGGCGCCCCAGCGTTGTTGCGAACGGACGGCGAAAGCGTCCTGGTCGGCGCGGCTGATATTGAAGTCGGCGGCGACGTTGTCGGCCGTCTGGGGCATCGAGTGCGTGTCGTAGAGCTTCTTCATCAGCGGATTGGCGAAGCGCCAGCCGATGGTCGTGTCGTAGATGGTTGCGCTGCGCGAGAAGGCGGATTCCGCCTTGCCCATGACGAACGGTGCGCGCGACATGCTTTCGACGCCGCCGGCGATCATCAGCGAGGTTTCGCCGGACTTGATCGAGCGCGCGGCGAGGCCGACGGCATCCATGCCGGAACCGCACAGGCGGTTCACGGTGGTGCCCGGCACCTCGATCGGCAGCCCGGCCAACAGGCCGGACATGCGGGCGACGTTGCGGTTGTCCTCGCCGGCCTGGTTGGCGCAGCCGTAGATGATGTCGTCGACAGTTGTCCAGTCGACCTGCGGATTGCGCTCCATCAGCGCCTTGAGCGGGATGGCGCCGAGGTCGTCGGCACGGACGCCACTGAGGGCGCCGCCGTAACGGCCGATCGGGGTGCGGATGGCGTCGCAGATAAAGGCTTGGGTCATTTGGGTTCTCTCAGTTCTGCTTCGGGCGTTCGTCGAGCACACGCTTGGCCTTGCCGGTCAGCGTGCGCGGGATGGCGTCGAATTCCATGATGGTGATCTTGGTCGACACGCCGATGATGGTCTTGATGCGGTGCTGCAGTTCCTTGGTAATTGTCTGAATCTCGGCCGGAGCGAGTTTTCCGGAAAGCTCACGCTGAACTTCGCAGCGCACTTCAAGATTGTCCATGTGGCCGTCGCGGGTGACGACGACCTGGTAGTTGCCGGCCAGGCGCTGGTCGCGCAGGATTTGTTCCTCGATCTGGGTCGGGAAGACATTGACGCCGCGGATGATCAACATGTCGTCGGAGCGACCGGTGATCTTGCCGATGCGGCGGAAAGAACGGGCGGTCGGTGGCAGCAGGCGGGTCAGGTCGCGGGTGCGGTAGCGGATGACCGGGAAAGCTTCCTTGGTCAGCGAGGTGAACACCAGTTCGCCTTCCTCGCCGTCGGGCAGCACCTCGCCGGTTTCCGGGTCGATGATCTCGGGGTAGAAATGGTCTTCCCAGATCACCGGGCCGTCCTTGGTCTCGATGCATTCGCAGGCGACGCCGGGGCCCATGACTTCGGTCAGGCCGTAGATGTCGATAGCGTCGATTCCCAGCTTCTTCTCGATCTCGTGGCGCATGCCTTCGCCCCACGGCTCGGCGCCGAAGATGCCGACCTTGAGCGAAATTTCGTCGGGCTTGATGCCCAGGCGCTCGAACTCCTCGGCGATGACCAGCGAGTAGGAGGGCGTGACCATGATCGCCTCCGGCTTGAAGTCCATGATCTGCTGGACCTGCTTTTCGGTCTGGCCGCCGGACATCGGCACGGCGCAACAGCCGGCGCGCTCGATGCCGAAATGGGCGCCGAGGCCGCCGGTGAACATGCCGTAGCCGTAGGCGTTGTGCACCATGTCGCCAGCACGAACGCCGGCGGCACGCAGCGAGCGGGCCAGGACATCGGCCCAGTTGTCGATGTCGTTCTTCGTGTAGCCGACGACCACCGACTTGCCGGTCGTGCCGGAAGAGGCATGCAGGCGGGCCAGCCTGGTGCGCGGCACGGCAAAGAGGCCGAACGGGTAGTGGTCGCGCAGGTCGAGCTTGGTCATGAAGGGGAACTTGCCGAGGTCGGCCAGGCACTTCAGGTCGTCGGGATGCACGCCTTTGGCGAGGCATTTCTTGCGGTAGGGTTCGACGTTGTCGTAGGTGTGGCGCACCGACCACTTCAGGCGGTCGAGTTGCAGGGCGGAAATCTCGTCGCGGCTGGCTGTCTCGATCGGATCGAGTTCGCCGAGCAAGGGCTTTTTGGCGGTCATGGTTGTCTCCTCTGTTGAGTCTTGTCGGCTCAGTCGGCCTGTTGCAGGCCGGCGATCACTTCGCCGTTGATGCGATAACTTTTGCCCCGGAACAGGGCGATGGTCTTGCCGCCGGTGGTGCGCACGGTGATGTCATAGACGCCGGTGCGGCCCGAGGCGGATTGTTCGATGGCTTCGGCTTCCAGCGTCTCGCCTTCCTTGGCCGGGGCCAGGAAGTCGATATGGCAGGCGGAGGCCACCGTATTCTTGTTGTAGCTGTTGCAGGCGTAGGCGAAGGCGGTGTCGGCCAGGCTGAAGATCATGCCGCCGTGGCAGATGTGATGGCCGTTGACCATGTCGCCGCGCACCGCCATGGTGAGCAGCGACTTGCCCGGCTGGACGCGGACGATTTTCAGGCCGAGCGCCTGGGCGGCGCGGTCGCGCGAATACATCGCCTCGGCGGTGGCGTCGGCCAGGGCTTGCGCCGCGGCCGGGGTGAGCTTGGGTTCAGTCATGGATCTTCCTTGCGGCAAAGACGGCGCGCTGGAGCAGCGGCGAAATGCGGTAACGGTCCTCGCCGTAGCTGGTGCCGAGGTTGGCCAGCACGTCGCGGATGGCGGCGACGCCGACCTGGTCGGCCCAGGCCAGCGGCCCCTGCGGATAATTGACGCCGAGGCGCATCGCCTGGTCGGCGCCGGCTTCCGAGCAGACGCCCTGGTTGACCGCGTCGGCCGCCTCGTTGGCCAGCATGGCGACGGTGCGCATGACCGCCAGCCCCGGTACGTCGAGGAAGCGCGAGACGGCAAAACCGGCGGCCTGCAGCAGGCCGATGGCCGAGGCGATGGCGGCGGGTTCGCATTGCTCGGCAGCAGCCACGGCGATGCGACCGGCCTTGCCGTAGTCGAGGGCGAGATCGATCAGCACGAGGTTGGCGATACCGGTTTCTGCGGCGCGCTGCGTGGCGCTGCGGCCGTCGGTGACGTAGATGGTGGCAAGGCCGATTTCGGCGACGCAGCCGTCGCTGTCGGGGGCACGGCTGAAGGACAGGCCGCTGTGTTCGAGCCGTTCCGCCAGCGCTTCTGCTGCGGTCGACTCGCCAAAAACCGTGATTTTGCCGGCCGGGGGCTGTGCGGCTTCGGTCTGCGGCGCGGGTTTCACGGCGCCCTCGCGGTAGTCGTAGAAACCGCGGCCGGTCTTCTTGCCGTAGAAGCCGGCATCGACCAGTTCCTGCTGGATCAGCGAAGGCAGGAAGCGCTGGTCGTTGTAGAAGGCGCGCCAGACCGAGTTGGTCACCGCGAAGTTCACGTCGTGGCCGATCATGTCCATCAGTTCGAACGGCCCCATGCGGAAACCGCCGGCCTCGCGCATGACGGCATCGATGGTCGCGTAGTCGGCGGCACCTTCCTGAGCCAGGCGCAGGGCTTCGGCGTAGTAGGGGCGGGCGACGCGATTGACGATGAAGCCGGGGGTCGACTTGGCGTGCACCGCCGTCTTGCCCCAGGCATTGGCCGTGGCGAACAGCGTGTCGGCGACGGCCGTGTCGGTGGCGAGGCCGGAAACGATCTCGACCAGCGCCATCAGCGGTGCCGGGTTGAAGAAGTGCAGGCCGGCCAGGCGTTCCGGATGTTTCAGCGCGGCGCCGATGGCGGTGACGGAAATCGACGAGGTGTTGGTGCCGAAGATGCAGTCCTTGGCGACGATGGCTTCGAGGTCGGCGTAGAGCTTCTGCTTGGCTTCCAGGTTCTCGACTATGGCTTCGACGACCAGCGCCGCATCGGCCAGGTCGGCCAGTTGTTCGACGGCGACCAGCCGCTCGCCGGCCGCCTGCGCGGCAGCTGCGGTCAACTTGCCTTTTTCGGCCAGTTTCGAAAGCTGGGCACGGATGCCGGCGACGGCGCGCGCTGCGGCGTCGGGGCGGGCGTCGAGCAGCTTGACCGGGTGGCCGGCAACGGCCGCCACCTGGGCGATGCCGGCGCCCATGGCGCCGGTGCCGACGACGGCGATGACTGCCTGCTGGGGAAGGGGGTTATGGCTCACGCGATCACTCTCCGGTGAATTTCGGGGCGCGTTTTTCCATGAAGGCGGCGACGCCTTCGGCGTAATCCGGGCTCCAGCCCAGCTCACGCATGAAGCCGCCCTCGAAGGACAGCTGTTGTTCGAGCGTGTGGCCGGGGGCGGCGTGCATGGCCTGGCGGGTACGGACCAGCGCCTTGGTTGGGGCACTGGCAAGCTGCTGCGCCAGCGCATCGACCTCGGCCGCGAAGTCGGCATCCTCGACGCATTGCCAGATCAGGCCCCAGTCGGCGGCCTTTTCGGCCGGCAGCTTGTCGGCGAGCAGGGCGAGGCCCATGGCGCGCGCCATGCCGACGCGCTGCGGCAGGAACCAGGTGCCACCGGTGTCGGGAATCAGGCCGATCTTGGAGAAGGCCTGCAGGAACGAGGCGGACTTTGTGGCGATTACCAGGTCGCAGGCCAACGCCACCGAGGCGCCGGCGCCGGCAGCGATGCCGTTGACCGCGGCGATGGTCGGCACGCGCAGGTTTTGCAGGCGCATGACCAGCGGCTTGTAGCTGGCTTCGACGACGTTGCCGATATCCGGCATCCTGCCATCGACCGCGGCCATCGCCGGGTCGGCGAGATCCTGTCCGGCGCAGAAGGCGCGCCCGGCGCCGGTGAGCACCAGGACGCGGATCGACTTGTCACCCTGGATATGGTCGAGCGCGGCGCGCAGTTCGCCGTGCATCTCGCCGTTGAAGCTGTTCAGCTTGTCGGGACGGTTCAGCGTCAGGCGGGAGATGCCGGCCTCGACGGTGAAAGTGATGTTTTCGAAATTCATCGGGCTCTCTCAGATGTGGTAGCGACGCTGGACCACGCAGAAGCGGTTGGCGACGAAGGCAGCGTCGGCATACGAGGCATTGGCGGCCGGGTTGCCGCCGGTGCCGTGGTAGTCGGAATAGGCGGCCGATTGGTTGACGAAGACGCCACCGGTCAGGTTGATCGACAGCGCGACCTTGGAACGCATGGTGGCGGCGGTCATCGCGTCGATGACTTCCGGCTTGGTCGAATAGATGCCTGCGGTCAACGCGCCGTGGGTGGCAATAATGCGTTCGGACAGCGCGATGGCGTCGGCGGTGTCGGCGACCTTGACGATGAAGCTGATCGGCCCGAAACGTTCTTCCATGTAGGCGGCCTCGTCGGCGGCGTCGCAGGCGAGCAGCACCGGGGTACGCACTTCGGCTTTCGGGAACTCCGGGTTTTCCAGTTTGGTGGAAGCCAGGATCACCTTGCCGAGGCGGCCGCTGTCGGCTTCGCCGATGCGCTTCAGCGTATCGGCCGACTGCACGGCGCCGAGCACGGCGTGCGCGACTTCCGGCTTGCTCAGGAAGCCGGTGACGGCCCTGGCGAGATCGGCGCAGACCTCGTCGTAGGACTTGTGGCCGTCTTCGGTGTCGATGCCGCCGGCCGGCACGAAGAGCGCCTGCGAGGTGGTGCACATCTGGCCGGAGTAGAGCGCCAGCGTGAAGGCGAGGTTGCCGAGCATGCGCTTGTAGCTGTCGGTCGAGTCGATGACGATGTTGTTGACGCCGGCCAGCTCGGCATAGACGCGAGCCTGGCGGCAGTTGTCGATCAGCCACTGGCCGAAGACGTTGCCGCCGGTGAAGTCCACCGACTTGACTGCCTTGTGGGTGACCAGCTTTTGTGTCGTTTCGCGCTTGTCGGCGACGCACAGCGTGACCAGGTTGGGGTCGATGCCGTTCTCGGCGAGCACGGCGCGGATGGTGCGCACGGTGATGGCGGCTGGCAGGATGGCGTTGCCGTGCGGCTTGACGATCACGGCATTGCCGGTGGCCAGCGCGGCGAACAGGCCGGGGTAGGTGTTCCAGGTCGGGAAGGTGCCGCAGCCGACGACGACGCCGACGCCGTGGCCGACCAGTTCGAAGTGCTTCTTCATGACCAGCGGCGGGTTCTTGCCCTGCGGCTTTTCCCAGGTTGTTTCTGCCGGCACGAACTTCATTTCGCGGTAGGCGTAGGCGACGGCTTCGAGGCCGCGCTCCTGGGCGTGCGGCGCGCCGGCCTGGAAGGCCATCATCCAGCCCTGGCCGGTGGTCATCATGACCGAATGGGCGAGTTCGAAGCTCTGCTTGTTGAGGCGGTCGAGGATTTCCAGGCAGATGCCGGTGCGGCCTTCGGTGCCGGCCTTCTGCCAGCCGGCCATCGCGGCCTGGCCGGCGGCGATCAATGCTTCGTGATCGCAGACGGGATATTGAACATTGAGGTCGATGCCGTAGGGCGACTGTTCGCCGCCCGCCCAGCCGCTCTGGCCCGGCTGATCCAGCGTGAACTGCTGGCCGAGATGGGCCGCGAAGGCCTTCTTGCCGTCTTCGGCCGCCGTTTCGCCGTAGGCCTTGGGGCTCGGCATTTCATTATAGGCAGACCAGTAACCACGGGTGTGGATGGCATTGAGGGCGCCTTCGAGCGTGGCGCGGTGCTTCTCTAGCAGGGGGTGGGACATCGGTATCTCCTTGCGGTGTTCTTCTCGGGTGGTGGTTCAGGAAAGCGACAATGTGGAAGAACGATACTTACGATATTGAAAAAAGTCAAACAAAAGTATCGTAAAAATTGTTCAAGATTGATGTTCTGAATTACAAAATCAGTTGTTAAGACAATATAAAATTATTTATAAACAGTAAGCTGAGTGTAAAAATTATGATGAATGATGCTGTATTTCTGAAATGCAGAATTTATTCCGAAATAAAAATTTAACAAAGAGATACAAAAATACTTGACAGTGTGTGTTGTAAAGTATCATTATTCGTCCATCGCCACTCGGCATGCCGAATGGTGTTACCAACCTGATGACGAAATCCCAAACGAGGAGTGAGACATGGCAAGCAACAAGGAGCGTTTTGCAGACAAGATGGAGTTCCCGCCGGAGATCCAGCAGCCCAACATCTACCCGCTGTCGTGGAACAGCAAGACCAAGAAATTGCAGGAAGTCTGGGAAGCCTCGCTGCGCGAGAACTGGGATCCCGAGAAGCTGCCCTGGGATACGCTGGATGTAGACAGCTACACGTGGGAAGAGCGCGAGTCGATCGCCTACTGGTGGAGTCTGCTGTCGGTATTCGATGCATCTGCCCCCCCGGTATTTGCCGAAGCGCTGATCAAGACCTACGAAGTGCACGAGGAAGACCCCGTCCGCAAGTGCTTCTTCTCGGTCACCCGCGACGAGCAGAACCACGAAATCATGTGCGGCCTGGCCATCACCAAGTTGCTCGGCCATCCGGACCCGATCACCTACGAACCGAAGACCGACCTCGGCCGCCGCCTGCAGAAGAACGTCAAATGGCTGTACTTCAACGGTTCGCGCTACTGGACCGGCTACAAGCAGGCGGTGCCCAAGTACGACCTCGCCGTGCTGTTCAGCTCCTTCCTGATGGGCGAAATCGCCGCCGCCACCATCTTCAAGCAGATGTTCGACAATTCCCGCGAAGCGGTGTTCAAGGAGGGTTTCAAGAACATTGGCCGCGACGAAGGCCGACACATGGCGATCTGTATGGCGGTGATGGAGCGCGACTACCCGGGCCTCAAGGAGGAGACCAAGTCCGTCGTCACCAAGCAGATCCGCGCCGGCTACCTGTTCCTCTCGGCCGTGCTGTTCGAGCCGCCGATGGAATTCTGGGATCTGCCGGAAGACTTCATCGCCAACCAGCGTGAAGGCGAGGAAGTGGCACGTGGCGCCGGCTTCGGCATCCCCAGCTACGAGGCCAAGCTGGAGAACTGGAAGAACGCGATGATCAACCTGAAGGGCGTGCTCGATCGCTACAACATCCCGTTCCCGGCGATTCCCGAAGTCGGCATCACCGGCCAGGAAGTCTCCGAGATCGACATGCAGGACATCATTCCGGTCTTCTAAGCCGGTCGACCGCAGCAGGCAAGCGGCCGGCGCCTCTCCCGAGGCGCCGGCCTTGCCGCAACAGAAACCAATACAGTCTGGGGACAAAAATGGCTCGTATCGTGATGCAGCCTTCGGGCAAGGCGGTGGATTGCGCCTATGGCGACACCGTGCTGATGGCGCTGGAAAAGGCGGGTTACGCCCTGCCGAACAATTGTCGCGCCGGCGCCTGCGGCGAGTGCAAGGTCAAGGTCACCTCCGGTCAGTTCGACCAGGGCATGGTGCTCGACATGGCGCTGTCGCAGGATGAGCGCAAGCAGGGCTATGGCCTGATGTGCATGGCCAAGCCGATTTCCGAGGAACTGGTCATCGAGTGGGGCACCCTCGATGCCAAGCCCAAGCTCTTCCCGCCGCGCGAGGACGCGCTGTTTGTCGTCGTCGACAAGCGCACCATCGCCGCCCGCGTCGTTGAGCTGCGCCTGCGTCCGGTCGGCCAGCCGATCCGCTACTGGCCTGGCCAGTACGTGACGGTCGGCAATCCGCGAGCCGACATTCCGGCCCGCGCCTATTCGATTTCCAACGCGCCGCGTCCCGATGGCGAACTGGTGTTGCAGGTCGCCCGCGCCGACGGCGGCGTCACCAGCAACTGGATCCACGACCAGCTGGCGGTCGGCGAGAACGTCAAGATTTCCGGCGCCTACGGCACCTTCATCGGCGACCCCTCGGTCGATACGCCGGTCCTCTGCCTGGCGGCCGGTACCGGCCTGGCGCCCGTGCTGGCGCTGGCCGAAGCGGCGCTGCGCCGCGGTTTCAAGAAGCCGGTGACGATGCTGTTCTCGGCGCGCACCCGGGAAGATGTTTACAGCCAGGGCATGATGGCCTGGTGGCGTACCAAGCACCGCAATTTCGACTACAAGATCACGCTGACCCGCGAACAGGCCGAAGGCTTTCTCGCCGGCCGCATCGATGTCGTGCTGCCGCAACTGTTCAAGGATCTGTCGAAGCATACGATCTTCGTCGCCGGCAGCCCGGAATTCGTCGATACCTGCGTCGCTGCCGCCAAAAAGCAGGGCGCGCTGGACGAACTGATCCATACCGAGGGCTTCTTCGCCCAGCAGCAACCGGTGGTCGCCGATGCCGACCATTTGTTGCCGGTTTGAACGGTCGACCGCAGCAGTGCCTCTATAAAGAAAAAGGAAACGAGATGACCCACTTGCACCCACAGAGAAGGAGGGCGTGATGCTTGCCCAGTTCCTGCAATTCCTCTTTTCCGGGATCACGGTCGGCGCCACCTACGCGCTGGCCGCGCTCGGCTTTACGCTGATCTACAACGCCAGCAACGTGATCAACTTCGCCCAGGGCGAATTCATCATGCTCGGCGGCATGCTCGCCGTGTTCTTCGTGCAAGCCGGGCTGCCGCTGCCGGTGGCGCTGCTGCTCGCCATCCTGATCCCCGCCATCGTCGGCGTGCTGATCGAGAAGCTGGCGATCGAGCCGGTCAAGGGTGCCGAGACGGTGACGCTGATCATCATCACCATCGGCGCCTCGCTGGTCATCCGCGGCCTCACCAGCGTCATCTTCGGCAAGGGCACGCACAGCCTGCCGGCCTTCTCCGGCGAAACGCCGATCGACATCCTTGGCGCCACGCTGATGCCGCAAAGCCTGTGGGTGCTCGGCGTCACCGCCGTCGTGGTGGTCGCCCTCTGGTACTTCTTCAATCGCACGCTGCAGGGCAAGGCCATGCTCGCCACCTCGGTCAACCGGCTGGCAGCCGAGCTGGTCGGCATCAACACCGGCTGGGTGCTGTTCATGAGCTTCGCCATGTCGGCGGCGCTCGGCGCGCTGGGCGGCATCCTGATTACGCCGATCACGCTGACTTCCTACGATGTCGGCATCATGCTCGGCCTCAAGGGTTTCGTCGCCGCAGTATTGGGCGGGCTGGGCAACGGCCTCGGTGCCGTGGTCGGCGGCCTGCTGGTCGGCATCCTCGAAGCGATGGGCGCCGGCTACATCTCGTCGGCCTACAAGGACGCGATTCCCTTCGTGCTGATCCTGCTCATCCTCTTCTTCATGCCGCGCGGCCTGTTCGGCGGCAAATCGACGGACCGGGTGTAAGCATGAAAAAAAGCGTCTACAACGGTCTCTTCCTGGTCATCGCCATCCTGCTGGTGCTGCCCTTCATCGTGCCCAACAGCTTCTACCTCGACCTCGCCATCCGCATGGCGATCAACGCCGTGATCGTCCTCGGCCTCAACCTGCTGATCGGCTTCGCCGGCCAGATCAGTCTCGGCCACGCCGGTTTCCTCGGCATCGGCGCCTATGCCTCGGCCGTGCTGCCGACCCACTTCGGCTGGCATCCGCTGCTCGCCATGGGGGCCGGCGCCGCTGCGACCGGCCTGCTCGCCGCGCTGGTCGCCCGGCCGATCTTCAAGCTCAAGGGCAACTACCTGGCGATGGCCACCCTCGGTCTCGGCATCATCATCAACATTGCCCTGCGCAACGAGGCGCAATGGACCGGCGGGCCGGACGGCATGCCGGTGCCGGCGATGGGCCTGTTCGGCTTCGAGCTGAGCAACGACAAGCAGTGGTACTGGGTCGTCGCCATCCTGCTCTCGATTTCCGTCTGGGCCTCGCTGAACCTGATCGACTCGCCGTTCGGTCGCGCCCTGCGTGCGCTGCACGGCTCGGAGGTCGCCTCGCAGGTGGTCGGCGTCGACGTCGTGCGCTACAAGGTGGCGATCTTCGTCCTCTCCGCCGTCTTCGCCAGCCTGATGGGCAGCGTCACGGCGCACTACGTCGGCTTCGTCAGTCCCAATTTCGCCGACTTCTTCCACTCCATCGAACTGGTCACCATGGTCGTCATCGGCGGCATGGCCTCGGTGTACGGCTCGCTGGTCGGCGCCGTGCTGCTGACCGCCCTGCCGCAGGCGCTGGCCACCTTCGAGGGCTGGGAAACCGTGGTCTTCGGCGCCATTCTCATGCTGTCGATGATCTTCCTGCCCAAGGGGCTGGTGCCGACGCTGGCCGCGAAGTTCGGGAAAGGGGAATGATCATGAGCCTGCTCCAAGTCAATGATCTCTCGATCCACTTCGGTGGCGTCAAGGCCGTGCAGAACGTCAATTTCAGCATCGACGCCGGCATCGTCTATTCGGTGATCGGCCCCAACGGCGCCGGCAAGACGACGCTGTTCAACCTGATTACCGGGGTCTACAAGCCGACGACGGGCGACATCCGCCTCGACGGCGAAGCCATCGGCGGCAAGTCGCCGAATGAACTGGCGACGCGCGGTGTGGCGCGCACTTTCCAGAACCTGCAGATCTGCATGAACATGAGCGCCATCGAGAACGTCATGGTCGGCGCACACCTGCGGCTCGACCGCAACCTGGTCAAGGCGGCGCTGCGCTTTCCCGGTCTCAAGAAACGCGACGGCGAATTGCGCGGCGAAGCGGCCGAGTTGATGCGCTTCGTCGGCCTGGAGAACTACGTCGAGGCGCGCGCCGACGCGATGTCCTACGGCGCCCTCAAACGCTTGGAAATCGCCCGTGCCCTGGCGATGAAGCCGCGCCTGATCTTCCTCGACGAACCGGCGGCCGGCCTCAATCCCAAGGAGACCATCGAGGTCGACCATCTGGTGCGCAAGATCGCCGATTCGGGCGTGACGGTCGTGCTGGTCGAGCACGACATGAAGATGGTCATGAACCTGTCCGACCGCATCCTCGTCCTCAACTACGGCAAGAAGCTGGCCGAGGGGACGGGCGAGGAAATCAGAAAAAATCCCGATGTGATCGCCGCTTATCTCGGCGCGCATGCCTAAGAGGTGAAACGCATGGAAGCACTCCGCATCATCACCGAAGAACACCAGAACCTGTGGCGCATCGCCACCACGCTCGATATGGTCGCCGACGAGATCGACGGCGGCGGCAAGGTCGAGGCGCCGTTCTTCACCTCGGTCTTCGACTACATCGACCAGTTCATGGACCGCGCCCACCACGCCAAGGAGGATGAATTCCTCTTCCGCCTGCTGCGCGAACGCTCGCCGCAAGCCGGGGCGATCCTCGACCGCCTGCAGGCCGAGCACCGCAACGGCCCGGAGAATCTGCGCGATTTGAGGGCAAAACTGGCGTCGACCGCAGCCGGCGGCGAACAAAACGCCGCCTTCACCGCCGCCCTGCGCAACTACACCCAGGGCATGCGCAGCCACGTGCGCAGCGAGGAAAAGGACGCCATGCCGCTCGCCCGCGAGGTGCTGACGGCCGACGACTGGGCCGAGATCGACCGCGCCTTCCTCGACAACGACGATCCGCTGTTCGGTGCCAGGGCGCGAGCCGAGTTCCGCGAACTGTTCCACCGCATCGTCAGCCTGGCGCCGGAATCGGTCGGCCTCGGCGCGCGCAGTGCCGGTGAGTTGCAGCCGGGCCTGCTGGCCGGCGGCGGCGACGTGCTGTTGTCGGTGTCCGGCATGGAAAGCTGCTATGGCCGGATCAAGGCGCTGAAAGGCATCGATCTCGAAGTCCGGCGCGGCGAGACGGTCGCCCTGGTCGGCGCCAACGGTGCCGGCAAGACGACCTTCCTGCGCACGCTGTCCGGCGTGCAGCCGATGAGTGCCGGCAAGATCGTCTTCGACGGCGAGGACATCTCGAAGCTGCGCTCCGACCTGCGCATGCGCCGCGGCATCTGCCAGAGCCCGGAAGGCCGCCAGGTCTTCGGCCCGCTGTCGATCGAGGACAACCTGCGCCTCGGCGCCTACACGCAGCCGAAATCACAGGTCGAGGGCGATCTCGAAAAGATCTACGCGATGTTCCCCATTCTCAAGGAAAAGCGCGCCTTGCCGGCTGGCACGCTCTCAGGCGGCCAGCAGCAGATGCTGGCGATCGGCCGCGCCCTGATGGGCCGCCCGAAGATGCTGCTGCTAGACGAACCGTCGATGGGTCTGGCGCCGCTGCTGGTCGAGGAAGTCTTCAACGTCGTCAAGACGCTGAAGAGCCAGGGTATGACCATCTTCCTGGTCGAGCAGAACGCCTTCGCCGCCCTGGCCATCGCCGACCGCGGCTACGTGCTGGAAACCGGCAGCATCACGCTGACCGGCACCGGCCAGGAACTGATCAGCAACGAGCAGGTGCGGGCGGCCTACCTCGGGATGTAGGCGGATGAATTGCGCGGGCGCTGCCGGAGAGCTTTCACCGCTCCGGAAGCGCGCCGCGCAATCAGGTCAGTGGAAAACGATGGGATGGGCGGATTCGTCGCAAAACTGGTCGAGGAGGGCGTCGATGCGTTCCTGGCTGCGTTCCCCTTCGGGAATGTCCTGCATGGCGTGGCAGAAGTTCGAGGCGAGCGGGCCGTCGAGAAACAGGGTGCGCAGGCAAAACTTGTCGAACAACTCGAAGCTGCGTTGTGCCGGATAAGCCAGAATCCAGAAATGGTCGCTGCTGTAGATGACGTTCATCGCATACCTCCGGGAGTTCACTTCCCGATGCCAGTAAACGTCAGGGCGCAATTTTTCCTAAGTAATTAATTCACGGTTTCGATGAAATAGGCCCGGCGATCAGCGCTGCCGCGCGCACCATTCTGCCCACATGCCGCGCCAGGCGGCTTCGAGGTTGCGCGCATAACGCGGGGCATCGAACAGTGCCGAGGCGGCGACGCGTGCGCGCAGGCCGGCACGCATGGCCGCCAAGGCAGGGCGGTCGGCGGCGAAATTCAGGGCCAGCTGCACGTAGGCTTCCTTGTCGGCGGCGATCATTTCGCTCAGGCCGGCGGCATGCAAGAGGCTTTCTCCCTGGTGCGCTATAAAGCGGTCGCCCCTGATTGTCACCACGGGAACGCCCATCCACAGGCCTTCCGCCGTCGTCGTACCGCCGGTAAAAGGGAAGGGATCGAGCGCGAGGTCGATGCGGGCGTAGGTGTCGAGGTATTCAGCGTAGGAGCCGACACCTTGCAGTTCCAGCCGTTCCGAGCCAATGCCATGGCCGGCAAAACGGGCCAGCAAGGTCGCGCGCAGTTCGCCGCTGCCCAGCTGCCTCGTTTTCAGAAGCAGCCGGGATGTCGGGTCGGCGTCCAGGATGCGCGACCAAGTCTCGATTACCGTGTCGTTGACCTTGGCGAGATTGTTGAAGCAGCCATAGGTGACGTAGCCGTTCCGCTCGCTCGGCAAGGCGGCGACGTCGGGCGCGCCCTCGGGGGGTGAGAAGCAAAAGCAACTGTCGGGAAGCCGCCACGGCTTCTCGGTGAAATGCCCGGCCTCGCCTTCGGGGGCGACCCAGGGGTCGCCGATCTTCCAATCGATTTCCCTGACGCCGGTGGTGGCGAAATAGCCGAGCCAGCTGGCCTGGACCGGTGCCGGCCGGCGGGCGAAGACGGCAAGGCGGGAAAAGGCGGTGTGACCGGAAAGATCGAGCAGGATGTCGATCCGGTCGTCGTGGATCTGCCGCGCCAGTTCGGCGTCGCTGCGTTCGTTGACCACCGTCCAGGCGGTGCAGTGCTGGCGCAGCTCGGCGCTCAGGTCGTCTTCCCGCGGGGAATTGTTGTAAGCGAAGATCTCGAAATCGTCCTTGCGAATTTCCCGCAGCGGGCCGCGCAGTAGATAGCCTACCGGGTGCCGCCGGAAATCGCCGGACACCAGGCCGATCCGGAGTTTGCGCTGGCTGCCGGGAGGGCATTGCCATGCCGTGAAGGGCGCGATATCCGTCCGTATCGCATCGCCGTATTGTTTGGCGACCAGAGCGATCTCCGCCGGAGACACGTTGGGCAGGTAGTTGAGGAAAAAGAGTTGATTCGAAAGCATCTCTGGATCGCTGGGATCCTTGGCCAGGGCGTTCCGGAATTCTTCTGCGGCTTGCGCAATCGCCCCTTTTTCGAGGAATACCTTCGCCATCCCGCCGTGCAGGGATGCCATGCCCGGATCGAGCGCCAGGGCCGTGGTATAGGCGGCTTCGGCTTCTTCCAGGCGAAACTGCTCGGCCAGCGCCTGGCCAAGGTTGCCCCAGGCCTGTGGCATGTTCGGGTCGAGTTCGATCGCCTTGCGGCAGGCAGCTACGGCGTCGCCGAAGCAATTGCGGCCGATCAGTGACGAACTCAGGTTGTTCCAGGCCAGCGGCGCGTTCGCGGCGAGCTCGATCGCCTTGCGCCCGGCCGCTTCCGCCGCCACATACTGTTTCTGGGCATTCAATATGCCGCAAAGGTTGGCGTAGGCCGGTGCAAGATCTGGTTGAAGCCTGATCGCCGTTCTGAAGGATGCCTCGGCCTCCCGGTAGCGCTTCTGGCGCTCCTGCAGCTTGCCCAGATTCGAATGCGGAAATGGATAACTCGGGGCTAGCGCGATGGCCCGTTCGAAGTAGCGCTTTGCTTCCGGGTAGGCGCCCAGTTCGAAGAATTCGAGGCCGATGCTGTTCTGCGCATCGGCGGAGTCTCGCGTCAGAGTGCCGGACTTCTTCAGCGCATCCATGGCTTCGGATTTTCGGCCCAGTCCCCGATGCGCGATGGCGAAGTTGTACCAGGCCTCGGGAAGATTCGGGGCGACCTTCAGCGCCTGCTTGCACAGGCCGGCTGCGGTTTCGAACTGGCGATTCGTGTTGGCCGCGTGCGCGGCGCTGATCCACTGGCCTAGGAGTTGAAAGGGAGCTGTCATTGTATTTTGGTCGTCTGCTGGTTCATTGATCGAGGTATTCGACCATCAACTGCGGCGATTCGACGCCCATGTATTCGTTGATGGCGAGGCGGTAGGCGGCGCGGGTGCGGTTGCCGGGCTGGCTGCTGAAGTTGAACTGGATGGCGTCGATGCGGGTGTTGCCCTTTTTCAGCCGCAGCTTCAGGTGCTTTTCCTTGAGCACGCGCTGTTGCTCGACTTCGAATTCATCCATGAACAGCGGCGCCGGGAAACCCTGGCCCCAGACTTCGTTCTGTAGCAGGCGCGCCGTTTCCAGGGAGATGTAGCCGCCTTCGAGCCCGCCGTCGGTTTCCAGCGTGCGGGTCAGGTCGGCCGGGTCGAGCAGTTCGCCGGCGACCTTGGCGAATAGTTCGCGGAATTTCCCGAAGTTTTCGGCGTTGACCGTAACCCCCGCCGCCATTGCGTGGCCGCCGAAGCGGATCAGCAGGCCGGGGGCGCGCTTGGCGACGAGGTCGAGGGCGTCGCGCAGATGCAGGCCGGGGATCGAGCGGCCGGAACCCTTGACGATGCCGCCTTCACCGGGCGCGAAGGCAAAGACCGGGCGGTGCAGCTTATCCTTGATGCGCGAGGCGAGGATGCCGACGACGCCTTCGTGCCAGCTTTCGTCGAACAGCGCGATGCCGGGCGTGGCATCATCGTCGGCCAGCGATTCGAGGAGGAGCAGCGCCTGTTCCTGCATGCCGGATTCGATCTCGCGGCGTTCGCGGTTGAGCGCATCGAGCTGCTGGGCAATGCTCAAGGCACTGCTGGCATCGTCGGTCAGCAGGCATTCGACGCCGAGGCGCATGTCGGCCAGACGGCCGGCGGCGTTGAGGCGCGGGCCGAGGATGAAGCCGAGATCCATCGCCGTCGCCTTCTTCGGGTCGCGGCCGGCGGCCTTGAACAGGGCGGCGAGGCCGGGCTGCAACTGGCCGGCGCGCATGCGCTTCAAGCCCTGGCTGACCAGGATGCGGTTGTTGCGGTCGAGCCTGACCACGTCGGCGACTGTGCCGAGCGCGACGAGGTCGAGCAGGCTGGCGAAATTCGGTTCCGGCCGCTCGGCGAAGAAGCCGCGCTCGCGCAGTTCGGCGCGCAGGGCGAGCATGACGTAGAACATGACGCCGACGCCGGCGATGCATTTGGACGGAAAATCGCAGCCCGGCTGGTTCGGGTTCACGATGCAGTCGGCTGCGGGCAGCGTTTCGGCTGGCAGGTGGTGGTCGGTGATCAGCGTCGCGATGCCGAGCTGGCGGGCGCGGTCGACGCCTTCGATGCTGGCGATGCCGTTGTCGACGGTGATGATGAGATCCGGCGACTGCTGCGCGGCGACGTCGACGATTTCCGGTGACAGGCCGTAGCCGAGCTTGAAGCGATCGGGCAGCAGGAAGTCGACGTCGGCGCCGAGCATTTTCAGCGCGCGCATGCCGACGGCGGTGGCGGTGGCGCCGTCGCAGTCGTAGTCGCCGATGATCAGCAGGCGGGCTTCGGCCTCGATGGCGTCGGCCAGGATCTGCGCGGCGTCGCTGGCGTGGGTGAGGGCGGCTGGCGGCAGCAGCGACTTCAGTTCGTAGTCGAGTTCGGCCTTGTCGGTGACGCCGCGCGAGGCGTAGAGGCGGGCGAGCAGCGGATGGAGGCCCTGCTGTTCGAGTTGCCAGACGACGCGCGGCGGGATGTTGCGGGTGACGATGCGGGTCACTGGGCGAGTTCCTTTGCCGTTTCGGCGATTGGCTTGCCGCGTTTCCAGACCTTCCAGCGGTCGCCGGCTGTCAGCGTGTAGCGCAACTCGCCGTAGACGGTGGGGGCGAGCAGGCTGATGCGGTCGACCTTGCCGCCGAGGGCATTTTTGAGCGGCACGAACCAGTCGCGATCGAGTTGTTCGAATTCGCGGCGCCAGCCGTCGCTGTCTTCGTAGAGGACGCGCGCCAGCAGCTGGTCGAGGACGACCAGCGGGCGGTTGCCGCCCGACGCCAGCATGTCCGCCAGCGTGGCGGGACGGTCGTGCAGCGGAATGCCGGCCGCGCGGGCGAGGCCGACGGCGAGCGGGTTGGCGCCAAAGACGGCGGAGAATGCCGGCGCCGCGACTGCCGGCAGGGTGCCGCCGCCCCACAGCCACAGGCTGTTGATCGCCGGCTGGCCGGTCGCCTGGCGTCGTTCATTGACCGGGTGGCCGTGCAGGAACATCTGCACTTCGTTGAGCCAGCGCGCCAGCGGCAGGGCGCTGCCGGAAAGCTCGCCGTCGACGCGGCGACCGGCGACGGCGGAAATCGGCTCCACCGGATGGTCGACCGCAACATTCAATTGCAGGTACCAGTGCCGGGCGCTGGCGACGTGAAAGCGGCCGATGTCGGCGAATTCGGCATTGAGCGACTCGACTATGGCCTGAGCCTCGTCGTCGGCCAGATCGAAGGCGCCGGCATCGGCGAGGATGATGCGTTCCTGGTGGAAGCGCAGGTGCACGGGGTCGGCACACAGCCAGTGGCCGGCGCGCGCTTCGTCGCTGCCTTCGCCGAGCAGGCGCAACGGGCCGAACGGGCCGGCGGCGAGCTCGAAGCAGTCTGTGAGAACATTTTCGTAGGGGCGGCGCGGCTGGCGTTCCAGTTGGGCGCGGGCGAGCAGCCATTCGAGGCCGGGGGCGCTCAGCTTGCCGAGGGTGAATTGGTCGGCCGGCTCGGGCCAGATCAGTTCGGGGACAAGCAGGGTGAGATGCACGGGAATCCAGGCCAGTTGAAGACGACGTCGGGTAGGGCGAAGAGTGTACCATAGCGTTTTTTCACGCCTCCCCACCGCCGCATGGCCCTGCCTTACGAATTGCTGATCGGTCTGCGCTACACCCGCGCCAAACGCCGCAACCACTTCATCTCCTTCATTTCGCTGATTTCCATGCTCGGCATCGGCCTCGGCGTCGCCGCGCTGATCGTCGTGCTGTCGGTGATGAACGGTTTCCAGAAGGAACTGCGCACGCGCATCCTCGGGGTCGCCTCGCATATCCAGATTGCCGGCATCAATGGCGAACTGGCCGACTGGCAGAGCGTCGCCGCACAGGTGGCCGGGCATCCGGAAGTCCGGGCGACGGCGCCCTTCGTCCAGTCGCAGGCGATGTTCACGGTGGACAACGGCGTCAAGGGCGTGCTGGTGCGTGGCATCCTGCCCGATCAGGAAGAGCGGGTCGCCGATTTCGCCAAGACGATCAGGAGCGGCAGCCTCGACGACCTGCGCCCCGGCGAGTTCGGCGTGGTGCTCGGCGCCGACCTGGCGCGGGCGCTGCGCGTCTTCGTCGGCGACAAGGTGACGGCGATCGCGCCGCAGGGCACGGTGACGCCGGCCGGCGTCGTGCCGCGCCTGAAATCGTTCAGGGTGGTGGGCATCTTCGAGGTCGGCATGTACGAATACGACAGCGGACTGGCGCTGATCCACATGGCCGATGCGCAAAAGCTCTACCAGATGGAGGACCGCGTCAGCGGCGTGCGGCTCAAGGTCGACGATCTCTTCCAGGCGCCACGCATTGCCCGCGAACTGGTGCGCTACGTCAATGCCGACGCCTATATCAGCGACTGGA
>JAGOAU010000035.1 GCA_017983755.1 Azonexus sp.
GTTCCCTTCGCCTCGCTGCTGTCGGCAGTCATGCTGATGCTCTGTATCGCCCAACTGGGACCGGCGCTGGTACTGTTCCCGGCGGTCGGCTGGATGTACTGGATGGGTGACAACGCCTGGGCGACCTTCCTGCTGGTGTGGAGCCTGATCGTCGGCAGCCTCGACAATTTCCTGCGGCCGATCCTGATCAAGAAAGGCGCCGACCTGCCGCTACTGTTGATCTTCGCCGGTGTCATCGGCGGCATGCTGGGTTTCGGGTTGATCGGCATCTTCGTCGGCCCGGTCGTGCTGGCCGTGACCTACACGCTGCTCGAAGCCTGGATCGAGGACGCGCTCGGCAAGGCCGACGCCGACTAGGCGTTTTTACGCAGCCGGATCATCCGGAACCAGCCGCCGACCAGTGCCGGCTGGTCGTGCTCCACTTGCAGGGCGGGTGCAGCGGCCAGCAGGGCTTCGAAGACGACATCGAGCCGGGTGGCGACCCGGCGCAGCAGCGGGTTCGCCAGGCGCCGCAGCAATGCGGTCTGGCCGTGGCGCAGGAACTTGTCGAACACCAGTACTTGCCCGCCCGGCCGCAAAATCCGCGCGACCTCGGCGAAGCAATCGGCGGGTTCCGGCACGACGGCGAGAATCAGGTGCAGCACCGCCAGGTCGAAGCTGGCATCGGCGAACGGCAGGCGCTGGGCATCGCCCTGCACCGGCGCGAAATCGACGTGCCCGGCGCGCGGCAGGGCACGGCGCAGCATGGCGCGGTTGAGGTCGAGGCCGACATAATGATGTTGTGGCGGCAGGTGCGGCAGATCCAGCCCGGTCCCGACGCCAGCCAGCAGCACGCGGCCAGGTTCGGGTGGCAGGGCGGCCAGGCTGCGCTGGCGCGCCGCCTGCGTTGCCCGGGCGATCGCCGCATCGTAGAACGGGGCGATCAGCGTGTAGCTGTGCTTCAGGCTCAGTGCAGCACCCGTGGCATGGCCAGCGTGAATTCGGGGATTTCGGCATCGAAGTGGGTGCCGTCCTCGGCCACCATCTGGTAGGTGCCCTTCATGGTGCCGACCGGCGTGCTCAGCGCCGAACCGCTGGTGTACTGGAAGCTCTCGCCCGGCTTCAGCAGCGGTTGCTTGCCGACGACGCCAAGGCCACGCACTTCCTGTACCTCGTTGTGGGCGTCGGTGATGATCCAGTGCCGCGAAACCAGTTGTGCCGGCACCTCGCCAACGTTCCTGATGGTGATGGTGTAGGCGAACAGGTAGCGGTTTTCGTCCGGATCGGATTGATCGGGGATGAACTGCGCCATCGGCTGGACTTCGATCTGGTATTTGTTGGAGTCGGGCATGGGATAATTTCGTCTGTTCTTGTTTAGGGAAGCATCATGTCAGCCAGAGATTACATCATCGCCCCGAGCATCCTCTCCGCCAACTTCGCCAAACTGGGCGAAGAGGTGAGCAACGTCATCGCTGCGGGGGCCGACTGGATCCACTTCGACGTGATGGACAACCATTATGTTCCCAACCTGACCATCGGCCCGCTGGTCTGCGAAGCCATCCGGCCCTGTACCACGGCTCCGATCGACGTGCACCTGATGGTCAAGCCGGTCGACCGCATCATCCCCGACTTCGCCAAAGCCGGCGCCAACATCATCACCTTCCACCCGGAAGCCTCCGATCACGTCGACCGCAGCCTCGCCCTGATCCGCGACGCCGGCTGCCAGGGTGGCCTCGTCTTCAACCCGGCCACGCCCCTGGATTACATGGACTACGTCCTCGACAAGATCGACGTCATCCTGCTGATGAGCGTTAACCCCGGCTTCGGCGGCCAGAAATTCATCCCCGGCACGCTGGCCAAGGCGAAACAGGCCCGGGCAAAACTGGATGCCTACGAACGGGAAAGCGGCCGGCGCATCCGCCTCGAAATCGACGGCGGGGTGAACCCCGCCAACATCGCCGAGATCGCCCGCGCCGGCGTCGACGCCTTCGTCGCCGGCTCGGCCGTCTACGGGGCGGGCAAGGACAGCGACCCGCACCGCTACGACTCGATCATTGGCGCCCTGCGCGGCGAACTGGACAAGGTGTGAGCATGCACTTCCAGTCCGTCACCTTCGATCTCGACGGCACGCTGCTCGATACCATCGCCGACCTCGCCGAGGGCTGTCGCCTGATGCTCGACGAGATCGGCGCCCCGCCGCGCACCCAGGCCGAGGTACACAGCTTCGTCGGCAAGGGCATGGCGGTGCTGGTCGAGCGCTGCCTGACCCACGACCAGCCACCGAGCGCCGAAAGGCTGCACGCCGCCATCGAATCGTTCAAGCGCCACTATGCTGCGGTCAACGGCCAATTCACCCTGGCTTACCCCGGCGTGATCGAAGGCCTGCAGGCCTGGCAGGCCAGCGGGGTGAAGATGGGCGTCGTCACCAACAAGCCCGGCATGTTCACCGAGGCGCTGCTCGATCGGATGGGCATTGCCGACTATTTCGACCTCGTCGTCTCCGGCGACACCACGCCGAACAAGAAGCCGCATCCCGAGCCGATCCTGCACGCCTGCCGCCTGTTCAACGTGCGCCCCGACCGCAACCTGCACATCGGCGATTCGGAAAACGACATCCTCGCGGCCCGCGCCGCCGGCTGTCCGACCTTCTGCGTGCCCTACGGCTACAACGAGGGCAAGCCGGTGGACAGTGCCGATTGCGATGCGCTAGTATCCGATCTGCTTGTCGCCTACCGGCAAGCCCTCAATTTCAAAGACCTCAAGCACAAATGACGACTCTGCGACTCTGGAACGAATGGCAAGGTTGGCGTCGCTGGCGCCCCTGAACTCCCTTCGCGCGCCCCGACGGCGCAACGCACCAGACCGCAACACCCCTGTCATTTTCGAGGCTTCCCCATGACCGAAACCGAATTCAACGCGCTTGCCGCGCAAGGCTACAACCGTATTCCCGTCACGCTGGAAACGTTCGCCGACCTCGACACGCCGCTATCCATCTACCTCAAGCTGGCCAACGCCCCCTACACCTACCTGCTCGAATCGGTGCAGGGCGGCGAACGCTTCGGGCGCTACTCGATCATCGGCCTGGCCGCGCAGACGCGCATCGTCGTTCACGGCCATCAGGTGCTGGTGCTCACCGGCAACCGCATCGCCGAGCGTGAGGACGATACCAACCCGCTCGACTTCATCGGCAAGTTCATGCAGCGCTTCCGCGCCGCGCCGCAGGCCGGGTTGCCGCGTTTCTGCGGCGGCCTGGTCGGCTGCTTCGGCTACGACACCGTGCGCTACGTCGAAACCCGCCTGACCCGCACCCACAAGCCGGACGACATCGGCACGCCGGATATCGGCCTGCTGCTGTCCGAGGAAATTGCCGTCGTCGACAACCTTTCCGGCAAGCTGACCCTGATCGTCTATGCCGAGCCTGGTTTTCCAGGCGCCTACCAGAAGGCGCGGGCGCGCCTCAAGGAACTGCTGGGCAAGCTGCGCACCCCGGTGACCATTCCCGGCGAGCAGCCGGTGCATTCCGAACCGGCGGTGTCGGTGTCCGGGGAAGCCGCGTTCAAGAAGGCCGTGCTCAAGGCCAAGGAATACATCACCGAGGGCGACATCATGCAGGTCGTCCTCTCGCAGCGCATGACCAAGCCCTTCCACGCCAGCCCGCTGGCGCTCTACCGCACGCTGCGCAGCCTCAACCCGTCGCCCTACATGTTCTACTTCGATTTCGAGGATTTTCATGTGGTCGGCGCCTCGCCGGAAATCCTCGTCCGCCTCGAAGGCGATCGCGTCACCGTGCGTCCGATCGCCGGCACGCGCAAGCGCGGCGCCTCGCCGGAAGAGGATGCCGCATTGGCCGCCGAACTGCTGGCCGACGAGAAGGAACGCGCCGAACACACCCAACTGCTCGACCTCGGCCGCAACGACTGCGGCCGCGTCGCCCGCGTTGGCACTGTCAAGCTGACCGAGAACATGATCGTCGAGCGCTACTCGCACGTGATGCACATCGTCTCCAACGTCGAAGGCAAGCTGCAACCGGGGCTGGATGCGCTCGACGTGCTCAAGGCCACCTTCCCGGCCGGCACCGTCTCCGGCGCCCCGAAAGTGCGGGCGATGGAAATCATCGACGAACTGGAACCGGTCAAGCGCGGCATCTACGCCGGCGCCGTCGGTTATATCGGCTTCCACGGCGACATGGATATCGCCATCGCCATCCGCACCGCCGTGCTCAAGGACAAGCAGTTGCACGTCCAGGCCGGCGCCGGCATCGTTGCCGATTCCGATCCCAATTCGGAATGGACCGAAACCCAGAACAAGGCCCGCGCCGTCCTGCGCGCCGCCGAACTCGCGGAACAGGGTCTGGATACGCGGATCGACTGATTCCGCCCGAAATCCGTGCGTCAAGGAACCGCCCGTGAAAATGGGCGGTTTTTTTATGTCGACCGCAACAGGCGCGGTGTCGGAAATCCGAGGCCGGCATCCGGCCGGCCGTCGGAATTCCGGCGTTCGGCACCGGGTGGTTGAAACAAATCTATTAAAAATCAATCGCCTGAGTTTTTCTTCGTGGCCGATTTTCCTGGCACGGCCCCTGCAATGTATTTCCCGTCGAAGCCGACCGCCGGCTTCCTTACCGACTGGAGATGAAATGAACCGCCTTGCCTTTGCCGCTGCATTCGCTGCCGTCCTGAGTACTTCCGCCGTCGTGCCGGCGCATGCCCAGGAATCCCTGACCGTCAAGAAACTGAAGGACACCGGCAGCATCACCCTTGGCCACCGCGAATCGTCGATTCCGTTCTCCTACTACAACGACCAGCAGCAGGTCATCGGCTACTCGCAGGAACTGATGCTCAAGGCCGTCGACGGCGTCAAGGAACAGCTCAAGCTGGCCAAGCTCGACACCAAGCTGATGCCCGTCACCTCGGCCAACCGCATCACCCTGGTCCAGAACGGCACCATCGACATCGAATGCGGCTCGACCACCAATAATCTGGAACGCCAGAAACAGGTCGGCTTCTCCACCACCATCTTCGTCATCGGCACCAAGCTGATGACCAAGAAGGACTCCGGCATCAAGGACTTCCCCGACCTCGCCGGCAAGAACGTCGTCACCACCGCCGGCACCACCTCCGAACGCCTGCTGCGCAAGATGAACGAAGAAAAGCAGCTGAAGATGAACATCATCTCCGCCAAGGACCACGGCGAAGCCTTCCTGACCCTGGAAACCGGCCGTGCCGTCGCCTTCATGATGGACGACGCGCTGCTCTTCGGCGAAATGGCCAAGGCCAAGAAGCCGGGCGACTGGATCGTCACCGGCACCGCGCAATCCAAGGAAGCCTACGGCTGCATGGTCAGGAAGGACGACCCCGAATTCAAGAAGCTGATCGATGCCGCGCTGACCAAGGCGATGACCTCGGGCGAGGCCGAGAAGATCTACGCCAAGTGGTTCCTGAACCCGATCCCGCCCAAGGGGCTGAATCTTGCCATGCCGCTCTCGGACGAGATGAAGGCCCTCTACAAGGCACCCAACGACAAGGCGTTCGAGTAAA
>JAGOAU010000036.1 GCA_017983755.1 Azonexus sp.
TCGTCGGGCCGATGGAAACCATCTCGAAGTTGCCGTCATCCTTTTTGCGGACGATCGGGCCGGCGTGGAAAATCGCCCCGCCTTCGAGGTTGACCGGCAGCTCCCGCTTCTGCTCGATCAGGCGGCGGTGCGCCACATCGCGGCAGGTCACCAGGCGGCCCGTCAGATAGACGACGTCGCCGACGTTGAGGTTCTCAAGATCTTCGTCCCTGATGGGCGTAGTCAGAATCTTTTTCACAGGACGACTCCTTCGTGGGAAATGATGTCGTAGGACATGTCGGCATTGATCCGGATCTTGCCGCGGCGATGCGCCCAGCAGCCGGTATTGACGGCAACGCCGATGGTGGAGGGATGGCGGGCGGACGACTCGATATTGACGCCCATCACGCTGTTGTTGCCGGTCAGGCCCTGCGGGCCGATGCCGATTTCGTTGAGCCCCTGCTCCAGCAGGTCCTCCATCAGCGCCGCCCGCGGGTTGCTGCTCTTGGAATCGACCGGGCGCATGATCGCCAGCTTGGACAGACGGGCTGCGGTTTCGACCGAGGTCGAGACGCCGACCCCGACCAGCAGCGGCGGGCAGGCATTGACGCCGCGCTCGGTGATGACGTCCATGACGAATTCGGCGACGCCCTCGTAACCCTGCCCCGGCATCAGCACCTTGGCAGCGCCCGGCAGCGTGCAGCCGCCGCCGGCCATGTAGATGTCGATGGTGCAGCTATCCAGTTCCGGCACGATGCGCCAGTCCAGCCAGGGGATGTTGGTGCCGGTATT
This sequence comes from Azonexus sp., assembly GCA_017983755.1. Taxonomy (GTDB): domain Bacteria; phylum Pseudomonadota; class Gammaproteobacteria; order Burkholderiales; family Rhodocyclaceae; genus Azonexus. The sequence continues at coordinate 772 of JAGOAU010000036.1, forward strand.
GGTGCCGGTATTCTTCTCGTCGAAGGTTTCGACCGCGTTGTGACGCAGGGGGCCCATGCGGGTAGCCTCGGCAGTCGCTTCCCTGAGGACTTCTTCCAACTCGCCGAGCAGCGGGAAATTGGCGCCGGCCTCGACGAAATACTGGATCACCCCGGTGTCCTGGCAGCTCGGACGATTCAGCTTGTCGGCCGCTTCCTGGTTGCCGTGCATCGAGTCGTAGATCGACTTGGCCAGCGGGTTGGTTTCCATCGTGCGCAGTTCGGCCAGCTTGGCCTTGACGTCCCTGGGCAGACGCTTGCCGATGTAGGCCGTGAATTTGGCCATGGTGTCCGTCAGGGACTGGACTGCAGCTTCCTTGTCCATTTTGTGCTCCTTAAAAAATTGTTGGGAATTGCGCAGGTAAGGCTTGGTCAGTGCGCTGCCGCTTCGGCAGTCACCATCTGCGGTTTCTGGGAACGGGCCAGCAGCAGGGTAAGCACCGCGGACATCACCAGCAGTCCGGCAACGAAGTACAGTCCGCCGGCGAAGCTACCGGTCTGGTCCTTGACCCAGCCGATCATCGCCGGGCCGGCAAAGCCGCCGAGGTTGCCGATCGAGTTGATGGTGGCGATGCCCGTGGCAGCCGCAGCACCCGACAGGAACATGGTCGGCATGCTCCACAGCGGCGGCTTGGCGCAGCTGATACCAACATTGACGATGGTCAGGGCGGCAATCAGGCCGACGATGCTGTTGGCGCTGGCGGCGATCACCAGACCGATCGCGGCGGCCAGGCAAGCCAGGATGACGTGCCAGGTGCGCTCGCCGGTGCGGTCGGAATGGCGTGACCACAGGACCATGGCAACCACCGAGACAATTGGCGGGATCGCGTTCAGAAAACCGACCGTCATCGACGAGACGCCCAACTGCTTGATGATCTGCGGCGCCCAGATACCCAGGGTGTACAAGCCGGCCGAGGTGCCGAAGTAGATCATTGCCAGCGCCAGCACGCGGGGATTGGCCAGGCCGCTCAGGATGTTGTGTTTGGCACCGTCACCCTTGGCGGCGTTTTCGGCGTTCATGGCATTGACCAGCCAGGTGCGCTCGTCATCCTTCAGCCACTTCGCTTTTTCGGGGCGGTCCGTCATGTAGAAGAAAACCACTACGCCAAGAATCAGGGCGGGGATCGCCTCGATGATGAACATCCACTGCCAGCCGGCCAGGCCCATGATGCCGTTCATCTCCAGCAGCGCGGCAGAGAGCGGCGAACCCAGCGCGGTGGAGATCGGTGCCGCCGCCATGAAGAAGGCCGTGACGCCCGCCCGATGCCGGGCCGGGAACCAGTAGCTGAGGTACAGGATGATGCCGGGGAAGAACCCCGCCTCGGCCGCGCCCAGCAGGAAGCGCATGACATAGAAGCTGGTCGGCCCTTCGACGAAGGCCATGCCGGCTGAAATGATCCCCCAGGTAACCATCACCCGGGCGATCCACAGGCGTGCCCCGACCTTGTGCAGGATGATGTTGGAGGGCACCTCGAACATGAAGTAGCCCCAGAAGAAAATGCCGGCACCGAAGCCGAGAATCGAGGCGGTGAAGCCCAGATCTTCCTTCATGGTCAGTGCGGCGAAGCCGATGTTGACCCGGTCGATGTAGGCGATGAAATACAGCAGCATGATGAAGGGTACGATGCGCCAGGTAATCCGGCGCAGGGTGCGCTTCTCGAGATCCATTTCCATGGTTTGTCTCCTCTCTTGTTGATGATGACCAATACGGTTCGGTATTGCCGTCTTCCGCGGCTCTGTCGCCTTCCTCGACCCTGTGTCACGAAGACCACCGTTCTCTGTCGGGTATAGCGTGGAGTGGAGATTAAAACCTATGAAAAAAATATGAATCGATATAAAGTTAAAATATAATTGCAAAAAACTTAATAATGAACAGCGACTCGGAACTTGGTTTTTTCTGCCTGCTCGTCAAACAGGGCAGCCTGGCTGCAACGGCGCGGGAACTGAACCTGACGCCGCCGGCGGTCTCCCGCCGCCTGTCGCAACTGGAAGAGCGTCTTGGCGTGCGGCTGCTGAACCGGACGACGCGCCGGATCAGCCTGACCAGCGAAGGCGAGGTCTATTTCCAGAATGCGCTGCGCATCCTGAGCGACATCGACGACATGGAATGCCTGGTGTCGAGCAGCCGGGCCGCCCCGAAAGGACTGCTGCGGGTCAACGCGCCGCTCGGTTTCGGCCGCTCCTACATCGGCCCGTCGATTTCGGCCTTCACCAAAACCTATCCGGACGTCGAAGTGCAGCTGCACCTGACCGACCGCCCGGTCAGCCTGCCGGACGAGGCGATCGACGTTTCGATCCGCTTCGGCGACCTGCCGGACTCACGCCTGATCGCCAAGAAGATCGCTGCCAACCGCCGCCTTTTGTGCGCCTCGCCGGCCTACCTACGCGCTGCCGGCGAACCCGCCTACCCGCATGATCTGGCGCAGCACCAGTGCATCGTGCTGCGCCAGAACGAGGCCGCCTACGGCAACTGGCGACTGAGCCGCGGCAGGCAGACCGAAACCGTCAAGGTGCACGGCAAGCTGAGCACCAACGACGGCGAGGTCGCCCTGAACTGGGCACTGGAAGGGCACGGCATCCTGATGCGCGCCGAATGGGACGTCGCCAAATATCTGCGCAGCGGTCGGCTGGTGCAGGTGTTGGCGGATTACGAAACCCCTTCGGCCGACATCTACGCCGTCTATCTGGAACGCCTCAACCTGTCGGCCAAGGTCGCCTGCTTCGTCGATCACCTGCGGAACTACCTCAGCCAGCACGCCGACGGCCCGAGCCCGGGCAAGTCGAACTGGTAGCGTCAGGGGCTTTCGTTCATCCCGGTCCGCGCGAACCATTCCTCGAGAAACTCGACACAGACCTTGACCTTGGCCGAGACCGACAGGCGCGACGGATACACCGCCCAGACATCCGCCTGCTGGTAATACCGGGGCAATACCGGCACCAGCAGGCCGGCTTCGATCTCGCGGCCGATGTCCCAGGTCGAGCGCAGGATGATGCCATGACCGTCGATGGCCCACTGGCGGACGATTTCGCCGTTGTTGGCCGAGAGCGGCCCGCTGACCCTGATGGCGACACGGCCCTCGGGGCCGTCCAGCTCCCAGCGCCCGAAATCCTGGTCCCGTTCGCGAATGGCGATACAGTGGTGGGCCTTCAGGTCCTCCAGGGATTGCGGTTGCCCGAAGCGTTCCAGATAGGCCGGCGCAGCGCACAGCACCCGCCGGTTGCGGGCGATCCGCCGCTTGATGACGTTGCCTTCGCGTACCTGGCCGACCCGGATGTCGAGCTGGAAGCCTTCATCCACGAGGTCGACCGGACGGTCGAACAGTTCGACCTGGATCTCGAGCTGCGGATATTGCCGCGCCAGCGCCGACAGAGCCGGCGCCAGCCGGCTGCGCCCGAAGCCGGTGCTGCTGCAGATACGCAGCAGCCCGCTCGGCGCCGCCTTTTCCCGGGAAATCGCCTCCCCCATCAGATCGACATCCTCAAGGATGCGCTGCGCCCATTGATGGACGATCTCGCCCTGCGCCGTCAGCGAGACGTTGCGCGTCGTCCGGTGAAACAGCCTTTCCTGCATGGCGGCTTCGAGCAGGGCGATCCGCTTGCTGACCACGGCCTTCGAAATCCCGAGTTCGCGGGCGGTTTCGGCAAAGCTGCGGTTGCGCACAACGACGCAGAATAGGCGGAGGTCTTCAAGCTGGGGTTTAATGTTCACGAATCATGTCCACGGAGTTCACATTTACGCTGATTGTAAATATTTCCGTGGCCTATAAGCTAGCCTGACTCGACATTGAAGGAGACCAACATGAAGCACAAAATTGCGGTAATCGCCGGCGACGGCATCGGCAAGGAAGTCATGCCCGAGGGCCTGTGCGTACTCGAGGCGGCCATGCGCAGGTTCGGACTCGAACTCGAATTCACGACCTTCGACTGGGCCCACTGCGACTACTACCTCGAACACGGCAGGATGATGCCGGACGACTGGTTCGCGCAGCTCAGGGGTTTTGACGCGATCTATTTCGGCGCCGTCGGCTGGCCGGCCACCGTGCCCGACCACATTTCGCTGTGGGGCTCGCTGCTCAAGTTCCGCCGCGACTTCGACCAGTACGCCAACGTCCGTCCGGTACGCCTGATGCCCGGCATCCCCTGCCCGCTGGCCGGCAAGAAGGTGGGCGACATCGACTTCTACGTCATCCGCGAGAATACCGAAGGCGAGTATTCCTCGATTGGCGGCCGCATCTTCGAAGGCAGCGAGCGCGAAACGGTGATCCAGGAATCGATTTTCACGCGCAAGGGAACCGACCGCATCCTGAAATTTGCCTTCGATCTCGCCCGGCAAAGGCCGAAAAAGCACGTGACCTCGGCCACCAAGTCGAACGGCATCGCGATCAGCATGCCCTACTGGGACGAGCGTCTCGCAGCCATGGCCGGCAATTACCCGGACGTGCGCTGGGACAAGTACCACATCGACATCCTGACCGCCCGCTTCGTGCTCAGCCCCGAGCGCTTCGACGTCGTGGTGGCATCGAACCTGTTCGGCGACATCCTGTCCGACCTCGGCCCGGCCTGCACCGGCACCATCGGCATCGCGCCATCGGCCAACCTCAATCCCGAGCGCACCTTCCCGTCGCTCTTCGAGCCGGTGCACGGCTCGGCGCCCGACATCTACGGCCAGGGCATCGCCAA
>JAGOAU010000037.1 GCA_017983755.1 Azonexus sp.
CCTTGACGCCGTCGACGGCCTTGAGCATCAGTTCCTGCGAGTAGCCGATGACCTGCTGCTGGTCGTTGTAGTAGGAGAACGGAATCGACGATTCGCGGTGGCCAAGGGTGATGCTGCCGGTGTCCTTGATCTTCTTCAGGGTGGGCGATTCCTGGGCCACGGCGGGCGTTGCGACAAAAGCCGCAGCGATCAGGGTTGCCACAGCGAGTTTGCTCAATTGCATGGTGTCCTCCTTGGTAGTTATTGCGCTAACACTGGTTTTGACAATGGCTTTCAGGCGAGTTCAGTTGCTGGCCGGGGCGATGGTGGCGACGGCGACGTTGCCACAACCTTCGTAATGAATGCTGCTGAAGCTTAACATCCTCGCCAGCGCAATGCCGCGTCCATTCGGGTCGCAGGCGCGGCGCGGGTCGAGTTCCAGGTAGTCGCGCCAGGCAAACCCCTGTCCTTCGTCGGCGATGCGCAAGGTAATGCACTCCGGTTCGCGGCGAAAACTGAGGCGGACGCGCTTGGCAAGATTGTCGGGCAGGGCGCTGCGCCGGTCGACCTCGCTTTTCCAGCGATTATCCAGCGAAAGCTGCGATTTTTCCTCGTAGGACAGGCCGAGGTTGCCGTGCTCGACCCCATTGACCAGCAATTCCGATATCCCGAACAGGGCAGCATCGGCATTCGGACAGGCCTGGGCGATCAGCGTGGCGAGTTCGCCGGCTTCTTCAAGCGTCCGTATCGAGAATTCGCAGGCGTCGAGTTTCCGGTGGCTGCCTTCCTGCCTCCGCAGTTGCCGGCGCAGGGCGTTGCGGAAAGAGGATTTGGCCAGTGCCGCATGGACGATGGCGAGCACCGCATCGTGCCGGGCAGGCATGGTCAGGTAGTGATAGGCGCCTGCCGCCGCGCCGGTACGCAACTGCTCGGTGGTTGGTGGTGTCGGCGTCTGCAGGATGAGCGGGATTCCCGTCAGGCGCTGGTCGGCCCGGATGCGCTGTGGCAGATCGAGCCCGCCGCGTTGCGGCATCAGGCAATCGAGAATCATCAGGTCGAACTGCTCGGCCTCGTCTTGCAGGATGGTCCAGGCTTCCGTCGCATTGCCGGCGGTGTGAAAGGTGATGCCCGTTTCGCTCCGGAAATAGCCAGTCAGCGTATCCAGACTCTGTGGATCGCTGTCGACCAGGAGGAGGTGCGCGTCGCTCATGTCGGTCTCAGGGTGCATGCGACGGATGCAAGGGCTGGTGGGCGATTACTGGAAGTGGCATCGGGCGCGACCGGCGGTGACAGGGGGCAAGTGAGCGTTGCCGCCAGTATAGAAGAAAGTCATGCATTTTCGCCGGCCTGTTCCTGTTGCTGCAGGGTCCACATCCTGGCGTAGGCGCCGGCGGCGTCGAGAAGCGCCGTGTGCGTCCCGCGCTCGATGATGTGGCCGCCCTGCATGACGAGAATCTCGTCGGCATTCATGACGGTCGACAGGCGATGGGCGATGATCAGTGTCGTGCGCCCCATGGCGGCGAGTTCGAGTTGTCCCTGGATGGCGCGCTCGGTGGCCGAGTCGAGCGCCGACGTTGCCTCGTCGAAAATCAGGATCGGGGGATTCTTGAGCAGGGCGCGGGCGATGGCGACCCGCTGTTTTTCGCCGCCGGACAGCTTGAGGCCGCGCTCGCCGACGCGCGTCTCGTATTTCTGCGGCAGCGATTCGATGAAATCGTGCAACTGGGCGGCGCGGGCGGCGGCAAAGACTTCCTCGCGGCTGGCGTCCGGGCGTCCGTAATTGATGTTGTAGAAGATCGAGTCGTTGAACAGCACCGTGTCCTGCGGCACGATGCCGATTGCCGCGCGCAGGCTGTTCTGCCTGAGCTTGCGCAAATCGTGGCCGTTGATCCGGATGGCGCCGCCGGTGACGTCGTAGAAGCGGAAGAGCAGACGGGCGAGGGTGGACTTGCCGGCCCCGGAATGGCCGACTACGGCGACCGTCTTGCCGGCGGCGATGGCGAAATCGAGGTTCCTGAGAATCTCCCTGTCCGGGTCGTAGGCGAAATCGACCGCCGCGAAATTGACTTGCAACGGACCGGTCGGCAGATCGCGCGCATCCGGCGCATCGGCGATCTCGCGGTGCTCCTTGAGCAGGTTGAACATGCGCTCGATGTCGGTCAGCGCCTGGCGGATCTCGCGATAGACGACGCCGAGAAAGTTGAGCGGGATGTAGAGCTGGATCAGGAAGGCATTGACCAGCACCAGGTCGCCGATCGTCATGTGGCCTTCGACGACGCCGTTGGCGGCGCGCCACATCATGGCTGTGACGCCGAGGGCGATGATCGCCTGCTGGCCGAGGTTGAGCGCCGACAGCGTGGTCTGGCTGCGCGTCGCGGCATCCTCCCACTTGAGCATCTGCTCGTCGTAGCGGCGCGCTTCGTAGGCCTCGTTGTTGAAATACTTGACCGTCTCGTAGTTGAGCAGGCTGTCGATGGCGCGCGTGTTGGCGGCGGAGTCGTTCTCGTTGACCGCGCGCCGGATGTCGATGCGCCAGTTGCTGACCTTGACCGTATAGACGATGTAGCTGACCAGCGAAACGACGGTGATCAGGACGAAGCCGAGGTCGTACTTGACGAACAGGATGCCGAGCACGAGGCCGATCTCGACCAGCGTCGGCAGGATGGAATAAAGCGTGTAGGAAATCAGGCTGGAGATCGAGCGGGTCCCGCGCTCGATGTCGCGCGAGACGCCGCCTGTCTGCCGTTCGAGATGAAAGCGCAGGCTCAGCGCGTGCAGGTGGCGGAAGACTTCGAGCGCCACCTGGCGGACAGCGCGCTGCGTCACGCGGGCGAAGAGAAATTCCCGCAGTTCGGTGAACAGGGCGGTCGAAAAGCGCAGTGCGCCGTAGAGCACGAGCAGCAAGACAGGCAACGCCAGTGCCTGCTCGCTGGCCGAGAGCCCGTCGATCATGTTCTTGAAGACGATGGGCACCGTGACGTTGGCGACCTTGGCGGCGAACAGGCAGCCGAGCGCCGCCAGCACGCGCAGGCGATAGGCCCAGAGATAGGGCAGCAGGGTGCGCAACGTCAGCCATGTGTGACTTTCCGGCACCGGTATGCCGGTGGGGGGCTTGGGGAGGGCGGTGCTGTGGCGCATGGCGGGGCCTTGATTATGTTTTCGCCAGTATATGAAAACTTCCCTGATTACGGGAAAATCAGGCTTTATTCGAAATCGGGCACATCATGGCTGTCGACCGCATCGTTCTCCCCCCCAAACAGCCTGCCTTGCGCGTTGTGCCGATGCCGGCCGATCTCAACCAGAATGGCGACGTCTTCGGCGGCTGGGTCATGGCTCAGGTCGACGTTGCCGGGGCGATCCCCGCCATGCGCCGGGCGCGCGGCCGGGTGGCTACGGTGTCGGTGAATTCCTTCCAGTTCAAGCAGGCCATCTCGGTCGGCGACATCGTCAGTTTCTATGCTGACATCGTGCACATCGGCACCACCTCGATCACCGTCAATGTCGAAGTCTATGCCGAGCGGAATTATTCGGCACCGGTGACGGTGAAAGTGACGGAAGCGCAACTAACTTACGTGGCCATCGACGGAAACGGCGAAAAACGTTTCGTTCCGCCAGAAAATACGTAAAATCAGTCAGGTGCGAATTACTGCTCAGGTAAAACAAGAAATGAAGACAATGACCCCGCGTATCCTGCCGGCGCTCGTTCTGGCCGCCTTCTCCGGTACCGCTTCGGCGGCCGCCTTCCAGCTCTGGGAACAGAATGCCAGCGGCCTCGGCACCGCCTATGCCGGTTCTGCCGCGGTGGCCGACAACGCCAGCACCATCTTCTTCAACCCGGCTGGCATGACGCAGATGCCCGGCATTCAGCTTTCGGCTGGTGTCACCGGGGTCGGGCCGCGCTTCGAGTTCAGCAACGACGGATCGAGCGGCCTGCTCGGAACGGGCGGCAACGGCGGCAACGCCGGCGGCTGGGCGGCGGTGCCCAATGCCTATTTTTCCTGGCAGGTGGTGCCAGACTGGTTCGTCGGCCTCGGCATCTCGTCGCCGTTCGGGCTGAAGACCGAATACGACAGCAGCAACTGGGTCGGTCGCTACCAGGCGATCAAGTCCGAGATCACGACGGTTAATTACAACCCGTCGCTGGCCTGGAAGGTCAACGACAAGGTGTCGCTCGGACTCGGCGTCAATTACCAGACCATCGACGCCGAAATGACCAACATGACGCCGGCCGGCCTTTACAAGCTCAAGGGCGACGACGGCGCCTGGGGCTGGAACGCCGGCGCCCTGTTCACCCTGTCGCCGGCGATGCGCGTCGGCGTTTCCTACCGCTCGGCGGTCAGCTACACGCTGGAAGGCGACCGCTCGCTCGGCGCCACGTCGACCTCGGCGAGGGCAGACCTCAAGATGCCCGACACCTTCATCCTGTCAGTCTGGCAGCAGGTTTCGGACCGCTGGGAGGCGATGGGCGACCTCTCCTACACGCGCTGGAATACGCTCGACAAGCTCAATGTCCAGTACACGACGGCGGGCGTGGCACGCACCGATACCGAGGCTTTCGACTACGACAACTCCTGGCGCTTTGCCTGGGGTGCCGCCTACAAGGCCAGCGATGCCTGGAAGATCAAGTTCGGTATCGCCTACGACACCACGCCGACCTCGAACACCACGCGCACGGCGCGGGTACCGGACAACGATCGCATCTGGTTCTCGTTCGGCGGCCAGTGGAATGGCGGCGTCTACGGCCGGATCGATGCGGGCTACGCCTACCTTTACCTGCGCGACGCCAACATCGGCCAGACCAGGACGTTCGCGACGCCGGCCGGCACGATCGTCGGCGTCAGCAACCTGCGCGGCACCTACAGCGACAGCGCGCACATTGTCGGTGTGCAGTACTCCAAGGGCTTCTAGGTTTTCCTGTCAGGTGCCGGCTGCCTTCTGCAGGCGCCTGGCGAAAACCTTCATTTCCTTCGCCGCCTGGATGTCGCCCTTCGCTTCGGCGACGGCGATGCCGCGTTCGTAGGCAGTCAGCGCGCCGGCTGCGTCGCCGGCCTCCGCCAGCGCCTTGCCCAGTGCCTTCCACGCTGCTGAATACTGGCTGTCGCGGTCGACCGCTTCCTGGAAGCATTTTCCGGCCCGGGCCGGATCGCCGGCCTTCAGGTATTCGTTGCCGAGCGAGAAGCGGAGCAGGGCGCCGTCGCGCGGGCCGCCGAGCATTTTTTCCAGGGATTCGATGCGTGGGTTCATGTGGGGTCGGGTCTAGAATAACGTTTTGCAAATCAGGACAGGAAGCTTCTCATGGCCAAGACCATCATCTCCACCCCCAATGCCCCGGCTGCCATTGGCACCTACTCGCAAGCGGTACGCGTCGGCGACACCGTGTACATGTCAGGGCAGATCGGCCTCGATCCGGCTTCCATGCAGATGGTAGACGGTATCGACGCGCAAATCGTTCGTGTCTTCGAAAATCTCAAGGC